>CAVWVV010000017.1:0-29984 GCA_963758425.1 uncultured Verrucomicrobiae bacterium | reverse complement strand
ACGCCGCTGACATACGTGTTATTTCCCACCGCTTGTTCTGGCGCCATGTAACTCGGCGTGCCAAGGACTTCCATGGTCCGGGTAACATGCTCTGGACTCGACCAATCGGGCAAGACCAAAATCGGTCAGATGTGGCTCACCCTTTGGATCAAGGAGAATGTTTCCCGGCTTGATGTCTCGATGCAGAATACCGTGCTCATGAGCGTAGTGAACGGTGCGCGCGACTTCGCGATGAGTCCGCCGCCTGCCGGATCGACATCGACGTGCGCCTGACTACTTCGTCAAGCTGCCCGCCTTCGACGAATTTCATGCTGAAATAGCACGAACCATCGCGCTCGCCGACGTCGTGGATTGGGACGATACCGGGATGTTACCTGGCTGCCGCTTGGCCTCAAGACGGAAACGTTTGAGGTGTGCTTTGGTAGCCCAATGGCCTAATCCAATGACTTTGAGCGCGACGATGCGATTGAGACTCTTTTGGCGTGCTCGAAATACTACGCCTTGTCCGCCGCGGCCAATTTGCTCGAGCAATTCGTAATCGCCGAAGTCCATCAACAGGGCCGATGGTGGTACGCGTTCGCGATCGCGTTGATCGTCTTCGGAGAAGCCGGTCCACCTTCTTCACGCTCAGCTTCGTCAGCGCCGAGACCCGTCTCGAGCAGACAGGCGCCGCAGGAGTGTTGCGGAGAATCGGGTGGAATGGCCGCGCCGCATTTGCGACAGAATCTAGACGCCAATTTCGTCAATCTAACCACGAGACACTAATTTCACTAATTTACACGAAGGTTCGACCCGTTAACTCTTCCCGATGATCCAAATTTGTTTAAGCTTCATGAAATTTCGTGATGATCCGTGCAATTCGTGTCTTTACGAGCGCAACGCGGCGATGAGGTGGCGAAGTTCATCTTCAATCTCGGCTGGTGTTGCCACCGTGTGCGCGACTTCCTCACGCAACAGTTGCCGGTAACGCTGTCGCAGTCGATGGAAGGCTTGTTTGACCGCGTTCTCGGTCATGCCAAACTCGCGCGCAATTTCCGCTTGCGACGGTCGATCCGGTTCGTCAGACAGCAATGTGTTCAACCGCTCCAGCAGCGGCGCGTTAGCTGATCCCTGAGATTCCTCGTGCAAACGCGCGAATACGCGGTCGAGTACGGTGAACGCCCATTTGCGATCATAAAGCAGATCGGCGCTCAGCATGTCGCTGCGATCGAACTCGCTAGAATCGTCCGACACGAACCCGTTGAGCGGAATCAGTGTTCGGCCACCACCACGTTTGATCGCCGCGGCATCACGGCGCTCGTTCGCCATGAAATGCTTAAGCGAAGCCAGAAGAAAGGAACGCAAGCGGCCCTTTTCCTGTCGCACGGACTGGAAATCCTTTCGTTCCAAAATCAGCGCGAAAAACCCCTGGGTGATATCTTTCGCCTCCTCTGGTCTAGCACCTTCTCGCCTAACGAAGCCATAAATAGGTCGCCAGTAAGTGCGGCAAAGATTCTTCAAGGCCTCCTCTGCCGCTGGCGATTCGCCCTTCGCTTCCAAGCACCACGCTCCAGTGGGTGGTGGTAAAGGCAACCACTCCGTTTTCGGAATCTCCGCCAATCGTGCTCAGGGAAGCCCCGTTATCGCTAGGTCGCGCGCCTCGAATCAAGTAAAAAGTCGCGCCCAAAGCAAGCATCAAACACAAGGAGCGGCGGTCTCTAGTCCGCCGTCCCAAAAGGGGCGGATTGGAAACCGCCCCTCCTTGAATTACGCCGGCAACACCGTCGAAAGCGTCACTTCGCTGTCGATGGTTTGTGTAAGAACGTTTTCAACCGTCGCGCCGACTTTCGAGCCATCGCGATCGAGTATCCAGACTTGCTGGCCTTGTTCGAATGGGCCGCGCGCCATTACCTTGAGTAAAATGCCTTCCTCGGTAGCCGGATTTTTGAGTACCTCGACGCAGATTGCGTCGGTTTCTCCGAAATCCGCCTGCAACCTCAGTTTATCGTCTATTTTCGGCTTTTTCATTACCAGGCAAGTCCGATATGTGACGTAAAACTGAATCGGCGCTCGCGCTTCCTGCGAGCGTGTCGGCGCCCACAAACGAATCACTAACGTGTTTCGACCAGTTCGGGCGGATGCGCGACTTGCACTTCGGCTTTGTCGCGCTTAAGCACGCGATACAAAAACCAAACAATGAAACAGTTCGCCAGCAGAATGAGCACGCCCACCAACCCCGGCCGATGCCAAAGATGACGAACCTCAAGTGGAATCAGCGACGCAGTCGCGAAAATCATGAGTAACTCCGCCCAGCGTTGCTGCATGTAAACGCCGATTCCTTCGGTGAAAAGAACCGCCGCATAAAAAAGCGCCAGAAGGCCCGCCGGCCGCAACGCGCCGTCCGCAAGGACCGCTTGCAGTTTGTTGAGCAAATAAGCGATGGGCCTGCTGTGCTCCAGCAGGATTTCGTCCGCAATCCAGTTGGACAAGACATCCATCCAGCGAGTCCGCGCGTTCAGAAAAACGAGCGAAACACCAAGGACCAGGAGCAGCGCGCCTTTGGCGATTTTGAAAAGCGCGATCAGCTTGAGATAGCGAACGCGACGCGCGCCCTGCAGAATGGCAGGTTCATGCGCGGGCTTAGTCATTCATCTACTTTTCGCCCAATTTCGTTGATTGCACAATTTCTGGATTTTCGCCGCAGGACTCGTTGGTTTTGGATCCCACGAGATTTCGCATCCTATCTGTCATGTTGAGCGAAGCGAAACATCTCTGGTTGCGTTGGCACGCTGCCAGATCAGAGGACTAGAGATTCTTCGCTTCGCTCAGAATGACACAAAAGCGGCCGCTCTACTCAGCAATGACCGGAGTCTCCCGACAGCAAATTTCCAGCTTGTTGCCGTCCGGGTCCTCGAAGAAAAACGCATAATAGCCGGGACTGTAATCGACGCAGATTTCCGGACCTTCGAGCGCCTTGCCGCCAGCTTCGCGCACCAACTTCGCAACCCGATCCACTTCTTCGCGGGTTTCGGCCCAGAACGCGATCCGCGTGCCGTTTGGCTGATGGTTCTTGTCCTCGTCGAAAACGAAAAATTCCGACGGCTTGTCACCGCCGGCAGAATAAAAAGTATGGAAATCTTCGCCCGGGCTTTCGTGAACAAATCCAAGCTGCGGCAGAAATTTTCCGTAGAACTTTCTTGCGACCTGCATATCCCTCACTCGTAAATCAATGTGATCAAAGCAACGCGTTTTCATTTTATGATTTTCAATTGGTTCGAGGCGCAATTCAATCGCTCGTGATCGCGAAGATAGGGCGCGCACGGAGCGACGCGACCTACCATGGACGCAAGCCAGACGAAAACAGACCGGAAATCTATCCAGCGACGAAGCGCCCCAAAATCGGTTTCAGCTTTTGTATAGTGGCTTCCGGCCACAGCTTCTGGTCGGTCACCAGCGCCGTATCCAACGCGGAATGTTCCGGCCAGTTCGGCTCATTGGGAATTTGCGGAATGACGTCTGCGATGACTCTGCGGGCTGTCTCTGCATTTGCCATCAGATGACCGAGAACAGTCTGCGCCGAGACCGGTTCCTCTTCGACTTTCCAGCAATCGTAATCGGTGATCATTGCCATTGTGGCGAATGCGATCTCCGCCTCACGGGCAAGTTTCGCCTCGGGTAAATTTGTCATCGCGATCACGTCGAAACCGTTGCGGCGATTCAATTCCGATTCCGCGCGCGTGGAAAACGCGGGACCATCCATGTTCACGTAGGTGCCCCCGTTATGCACCGGAACGCCGACAGATCTCGCTGATTCCGCCAGAAGACTGCGGAGGTTCGTACTAATTGGCTCGGCAAACGCGATGTGCGCGGCAATGCCTTCTCCAAAAAATGTGTGCACTGCACGCCCACTCGTGCGGTCATAAAACTGCGAAGGCAGCAACACATCTCGCGGCGCATATTTTTCCTGCAGACTGCCCACCGCTGCCACAGAGATAATCCAGCGAACGTTTAGCGAGCGGAGCGCGTAGATGTTGGCCCGGTGATTGATTTCGTGCGGCAAAATCCGATGACCGCGGCCATGTCGCGGCAGGAAGTAAACCTGGCGTCCGCTAAGCTTTCCGCCAACGAGCATGTCCGAGGGCGACCCGAATGGCGTATCGATGGTGAGTTCGCTGGCATCACGCAATTCTTCTATTTGATAGAGACCGCTGCCACCGATGATGCCAATCGCTGGAGCTTCATCTTTAATTGTCGGCATGCCGCGATTTAAGACACGACTTACACGAATTGTCACGAATCTCGTAGCGCCGGCTTCAGTTCGCGTCAGTTCGTGAATGGACCTGAGGGGATTAGCGACATAGAAGGTAAAGCCGCGACAGGTAGCGGCGAGCGAGCGGGGAAGCGAGCGAGTTTCAAATTCGTGTCCTGCTTTGGACGGAGGCAGCGTCGGCGTGTATTGTTTTCGCTCGTCCATGCCGAAATTTTTCATCAAGACCTATGGCTGCCAGATGAACGAGCGCGACTCGGAACAGGTCGCTCACTCACTCATCGCCCGAGGCTATGAGCGCGTCGCGCACGAAACGGAAGCTGATGTCGTGCTGCTGAACACATGCAGCGTGCGCGACATGGCCGACCAAAAAGCGCTCGGCAAAATGGGAATGCTCGGCCGATTAGCGAAAGAGCGACCGCACGTGCTTTTCGGTTTCCTGGGCTGTATGGCTCAGGCGCGGGGCGAGTCGTTACTAAAAAACTTGCCGCATGTCGATCTGGTGGTTGGCACGCAAAAATTTCACCGCGTTGCAGATTACGTGGAAGAATTGGTGGCGAAGAAAGCGGCGCGCTTGGCGATCGCGCCCGACCAGAATCGTGCAATGGACGATCTGCGTTTTTCGATCGTCGATTCTGCGGAGGAACCAGGGTCACAATCGACGATTCGCGATCAACAGCTGGCGCCCAAGCAGGCCACTGCGTTCGTCTCCGTCATGCAGGGATGCAACATGCATTGCACTTTTTGCATCGTCCCGCAGACGCGCGGCGTGGAGCGCAGCCGTTCTATTGACGAGATCGTGCAAGAGGTGCGCGAGCTGGTGGCGTGCGGGGTGAAAGAAGTTACGTTACTTGGGCAAATTGTAAATCTCTACGGCCGTCACGAATTTCCGAAGCGCGACGGCAAAAGTCCCTTTGTGCAGTTGCTGGAAGCAGTGAATGAAATTGCGGGGCTCGAACGGCTCCGGTTTACCTCCCCGCATCCCATTGGTTTCCGCGATGATTTGGTCGACGCGATCTCGCGTCTGCCGAAACTGGCAGAGCACGTTCACCTACCGTTGCAATCCGGCTCCAACAGAATTCTCAAAACGATGCATCGAGCCTACACGGCGGAGAAATATATCGATCTTGTTCACCGCATCCGACACGCACGCCAGGGCGTTGCAATTACCACCGACATCATCGTCGGATTCCCAGGTGAGACCGAAGAGGATTATAAAAAGACGCGAGATTTGGTTGAAGAAATCCAGTTTGATAACGCGTTTGTTTTTCGCTATTCGCCACGGCGCGATACGCCGGCTATGGAGATGCCAGATCAAATCGATGAGCGCATCAAAGAACAGCGCAATCAGGATCTGCTCCGGGTTGTCAACGAATCGACGCGCCAATCTGGCGAACGTTTGGTGGGCCGCGCTGTTGAAGTTCTTTGCGAAGGTCTGAGCAAGACCAATCCAACACGGTTGGCGGGCCGGACACGCACAAACAAGATTGTCGTCTTTGAAGGCGGGGAAAAGCTGATTGGCGAAATTGTTGATGTACAGGTGCAA
Source organism: uncultured Verrucomicrobiae bacterium (assembly GCA_963758425.1). Classification (GTDB taxonomy): domain Bacteria; phylum Verrucomicrobiota; class Verrucomicrobiia; order Chthoniobacterales; family UBA10450; genus Udaeobacter. The sequence continues at coordinate 24,192 of CAVWVV010000017.1, read as the reverse complement.
CGCACCAACGGATTCAGCTTGTATGGCTCGCCGCTTCTGAAAGGTCGCTGCACTTTTTAGGTTGCATCCGCCAAACCATAAGTTGAAATCTTGCGCCACCAGTGATTTACAATCTCTCTCTACAAGCCGCCGGAATCATCGCAGGCGCATTTCTCGTTTTGATCAGTCTACCCGGTTTACTAAAACCGAACCTCGCCAGCGTTGCACAAAAGTTTCCACGATCTCATGTGGCAGGAGTATTTTTGCTAACCATTTGTCTTGTCTGGACGTTCTGGCTGCTCTCGACCATCCAGATGGGTGAATTCTCCGCATTTCGGCGTCCCCTGCTCATTGCGCTGCCGATTGGTTACGGGCTGACCTTGCGTTTCGTCGGAGAATTCCTCGCAGTGCGCGCTCTTGGAATTCTTTGTTTGCTGGCCGCGGAGCCACTGCTCGATGCGGCCTTCCTGCGCTACGAGACAAGCCGTTTGCTCCTAACTGTACTTGCTTATTTGTTGATTCTTGCCGGCCTCTTTTGGGTCGCCATCCCGTACGTGCTGCGTGATCAAATCAATTGGACCGCGCGGAGCACGTTTCGCTGGCGCTGTTTGCATGCTATCGCGTTGATTTACGGCTGCGTGATTCTCACGTTCGCGTTTACGAAGTATTAAGAACCGTGGCGGCGGGCTGCGACCGCCCTGTCGAATCAATGCAGCATGCGCTTTCCTGTAGCCACCGCCTGTGGCCGGTCAACACAGATCGCCTTTGATTTAACAATGAAACGGCCCACAGGGCCGTGGCTGCAATAGACGCTTATGAACCGCATTCTCGTAATCCGCGGCGGCGCAATCGGCGATTTTATTCTTACCCTTCCAGCGCTCAATGCGCTCCGTGACGCGTATCCTGGTGCGCACATTGAGATCCTTGGTTACAAGCATATCGCAGTGCTCGCGGAAAACCGGTTCTACGCGCAAGCAGTTCGCTCAATCGAATACGGACCTCTCGCCAGCTTCTTCGCCAAGAATCCGGAGCTGCCGGCGGAATTGGCAGGTTATTTCGCGACTTTCGATTTGATCATCAGCTATCTGTATGACCCAGATCAGATCTTTGAAGACAACGTCCGCCGATGCGGCGTTGAAAATCTGCTTTGTGGGCCTGCCAAGGTCGTCGAAAAAAGCGGCCATGCCGCGAGGCAGCTAGCACGACCGATCCAAGAGTTGGGAATCAGAGTCAGCAATCTTGCTGAAAAGATTTTCCTCTCTGACGAAGATCGTCAGTTCGCACGGGAGTTCCTCCAGACCTTATCGCGACCGATTGTGGCGATTCATCCTGGAAGCGGCAGCAAGGAAAAGAACTGGCCGCCAGAAAATTGGATTGAGTTAGTCCAAAGCAAAGGTGGTTTATCAAGGGCAAACGGTATGCCTGATCACATTGGAAAGCAGCCCTCCTTTGTCGTTGTCTCGGGCGAGGCAGACAAAGCTCAGACCGCGCAATTGGAGCATGACTGGAAGGATCGCGATGTTCGTTTCGCAAAAGATTTGCCACTACCTCAACTGGCCGCCGTCCTCGAACACACCATCTTTGTGGGGCACGATAGCGGAATTTCGCACCTTGCCGCTGCTGCAGGTGCAAACTGCATTTTGCTCTTTGGTCCGACCGATCCCAATGTTTGGGCGCCCAGGAACGAAAATGTGCACGTGCTTCGAGCGCAAAGCGGCAGACTACACGATCTGGACATCGCAAAAGTTCGAGCAGCAGTGACGACAGCCTTGCGTCCGGCGCTTTCAAGAGCGTACTGACAGTTTCCTGTTGCATATGTAACACAAGAGTAGCTCTCCCAGCCTTTGGCCAGGTTCGCAAAAGGACTCGGAGTTTCTCAGGCCTTAATCTTCGTAGCCATTTGGAAATTTCTCGTGCCATTTCCACGCGCTCTCGATAATTGCCATCACCGACTGGAACTTCGGTCGCCAACCGAGTTCTTTTTTGATCTTTTCCGAAGATGCGATAAGCCGGGGCGGATCGCCCGGCCGCCGCGGCTTTTCGATTGTGGCGATCTTTCGTCCGCTGATTTTAACGCAAGCCTCGATTACTTCGCGAACGCTGGAGCCGCCTCCCGTACCGAGGTTGTAAAATGCGCTGCTAGGCGCGCCAAGCGCCAGGATGTGTGCTCGCGCAAGGTCGACGATATGGATGTAGTCGCGAACACATGTTCCGTCTGGTGTCGCGTAATCGGTGCCGTAAATTTCGACATTCGGTTTTTGACCCAGCGCGACCTTAAGCACGTTGGGGATCAAATGTGTCTCCTGCCGATGATCTTCACCGAAATTCTCAGTGGCGCCGGCTGCGTTGAAGTAACGCAATGACACGAACTTTAATCCATGGATCCGATCGTACCATTGCAGGATCTTTTCGAAAGCCAGTTTCGATTCGCCGTATGGATTGATCGGACGCGCGAGCGTCGTTTCCTCGATTGGCAACCGCTCGGGCAGTCCAAAAATCGCGCAAGTCGAGGAAAAAACGATTCGCCGAGCGCGCGTCGCGATCATGGCATCGAGCAGGTTCAACCCGTTACAAATGTTGTTGCGAAAATACTTCGACGGATCGCGCATTGATTCCGCAACGAGCGCGTTTGCTGCAAAATGCATCACGGCGTCCGGGCGCGCATTGGACAGCGCAGCCTGGATTTGCTCGCGATCGGCCAGCTCGCCTTGAATGAAGTTAGCGCGTGAATCGACTGCGCGCCGGTGGCCCTCGGTCAGATTATCGAAGATGGCTACTTCGTGGCCCTCATCCAACAATAGCTCAGCACAAATGCTTCCGATGTAACCGGCGCCGCCAACAACGAAAATTCTCATGCGCCGGGAAAATGCGGCGCGATCGGCCTTAAATCAAAGCGAACTACGAGGAGGAGAAGTTTGTGCGACGTTCGTTTTCGCCTTTTTTTTCTCAAGAGCTGTCACCATCTGCTGCACCCGACGATGTTTGCAGCGCGGTGCAAGCACTTTCAAACTTTGTTCCTCCGATCCCCATTGTAAGATGTCGATGTCCACGTTGCGGACGCCCCAGCGTCTCATTTCCAGGCGGCTCGGCTTGTACAAATCGATTGTATCAGTCCCGACGAGTGCCCACCCATAATCGTCGATAACATATTCCTCGTTCGTCGAGGCGATGCGAAATCGTGTGCCAAGCGGATACCGCGACCAATCGGACGCGGCACTCATCACGTGGCCGCCGGAAAGATGGCAGCCGACTGCGTTGTGGCATCCGCTTCCTTCACTATGCGTATAGGCAGTAGTGCGCACGTTTGGTATGTGGCGCGCGCTACAAGATTTGATTTCGATTGCGTGGCACAACCGACAATTAGACAAGCGCCGGCTGCAGCCACCGTAAGGTTAAGGCACTTCGGCATTGGCAGTCTTCACTACCAGCCGAAGCAGCCGAGGGCAAGCAAGAATTTACAAAAATTCCCTAGGGCCGAGACGACTGATCCCCGTGGAATTTCGAGAATTATCTCTCCAGGCCGGCATCAACAACGCCGGCCAGAACATCACTGCGTAGTCGCTTGCGTTAGTTCACTCGTGCAATGCGGACAACGTGTCGCCTTGATCGGGATCGTCATTGCGCACGCCGGGCACTCCTTCGAAACTGGCGCGGCAGTTGGCGATGGCCTTTTTAATCTGTTCATCGCTTTGACTACGAGGAAAATGCAGAAGGCGACGATGACGAAATTGATTATAAGAGTGATAAAATTTCCGTAATTCCAAGTCACCGCGCCTGCCTTGGCGGCCTCGGCCGGAGTATTAAAGGAGCCGCTGCCAGGTGCGGCCTTGAGGATGAGAAATTTATTGGAGAAATCGAGGCCACCGGTGAGTAATCCTACCGGCGGCATGAGAATGTCTTTGACAAGTGAATTTACTATTCCCCCGAAGGCGGCGCCAATAATCACGCCCACCGCGAGATCAACGGCATTTCCTTTAACCGCAAACTCCTTAAATTCTTTCAACATACCGTCTCATCCAACTAATCGACGACGATATTTACAAGCTTTTTCGGGACCACAATCACCTTGCGCACAGTCTTGCCAGCGATGCGGTCTTGAATTTTCGGGTTCGACAACGCGGCCGTTTTCATTTGTTCCTCGGTTGCAAGGATCGACATCTTCATTCGATCACGCACTTTCCCATTAATCTGAAGGACGATTTCCACCTCGTCTTCGACAAGTAGCCGCTCATCGTAGGTCGGCCACGGCTGTTCGGTGATATCGCCGCGCGCATCCGTAAACTTCGCGCTCAATTTCTCCCACAACTCGGAGGCAATGTGCGGCGCGAACGGACTGAGCAAAACCAAAAAGCTGCGCATCGATGATAACGGAATCGTTTCGGCCCCGGTGAATGTGTTTACGAAAATCATCATCTGCGAAATTGCCGTGTTAAACGAGAATGACTCAATGTCCTCAGTGACTTTCTTGATGGTTGCATGGGTCATCTTCTGCTGTGGCTTGTTTGCATCGATCTCTTTGATTTTCGCAGACAATTCCCAGTCACCGCCCTGGTTCTCCGTCATGAACAAACGCCAGACGCGCGCAAGAAAACGCGACACGCCCTCCACGCCGCGCATGCTCCAGGGTTTCATTTGCTCCAGGGGTCCCATAAACATCTCGTAACAACGAAACGCGTCAGCGCCGTACTGGTCGATCACGTCGTCGGGGTTCACGATGTTGCCGCGCGATTTCGACATTTTCTGATTATCTTCACCCAGGATGATTCCTTGATTGACCAGGCGCTGGAATGGCTCCGGCTTCGAGAGATAACCGAGATCGAACAAAACCTTGTGCCAGAAGCGCGCGTAAAGCAGGTGCAACACAGCGTGCTCGGTGCCGCCGACATACAAATCGACACCACCCGGCTTCTCGCCGCCCATCCAGTAGCGGTCGGCCTGTTCCCCGACGAAACGCTGATCGTTGTTTGGATCACAGAATCGCAGGTAGTACCAGCACGAGCCGGCCCATTGCGGCATGACATTCGTCTCGCGAGTCGCTTTTTCGGTATAACGAATCCAGTCTTTGGCCTTTGACAGCGGCGGCTCGCCGGTCCCGGTCGGCTTATAGTCTTCCAGCGGCGGCGGCACCAGCGGCAGTTCGCTTTCGCCTAACGAATGGTGATTGCCGCCCTCCCAGATAATCGGGAACGGTTCACCCCAATAACGCTGCCGCGAAAAAAGCCAGTCGCGCAATTTGTAGTTGATCGCGCGTTTGCCCTGGCCGCGTTCCTCCAGCCATGCGGTGATTTTTTTCTTCGCTTCCGCACTCGCCAGGCCGTTGATGATTGGCGAATTGATTGCGAAACCTTCGCCCGTAAATCCGAGCGGATTCTCATCCCCAGGTGGCCTAACGACTTCGCGAATCGGTAAATCAAATTTGTGCGCGAATTCCAGGTCGCGATCGTCATGTGCGGGCACGCCGCCGATTGCTCCAGTGCCGTAACCAACCAGCACGTAGTCAGCGATCCAGATCGGAATCCTCTCGTCATTCGCCGGGTTGATTGCATACGCCCCGGTAAAAACGCCGGTTTTTTCTTTCGACAGATCGGCGCGTTCGAGATCGCTCTTGCGCGCGGTGCGTTCGCGATACTCGCGTACCGCGGGCCATTGCTCCTCAGTGACAATCAGATCGACCAGCGAATGTTCTGGCGCGAGCACCAGGAACGTTCCGCCGTAAAGCGTGTCGGGACGTGTCGTAAAAACGCGGATTTTTTGGTCGCTTTTGTCGATCTTGAAATCGATCTCAGCACCTTCGCTTTTGCCGATCCAGTTTCGCTGGAGCAACTTGATTCCTTCGGGCCAGTCGAGTTTGTCGAGTTCATTTAGCAACCGCTCTGCATACGCGGTAATTCGCAACATCCATTGGCGCATTGGTCGACGGACGACCGGAAAACCGCCAATCTCACTTTTTCCGTCGACGACTTCCTCATTGGCCAAAACAGTACCGAGTTCCTGGCACCAGTTCACCGGCACGTCAGCGACATAAGCGAGGCGAACTTCATCCGGGTTTTTGCCCGAATACGTCGAAATGGGCTCGGCTTTGTTTGTGGCCGGATTGAACCAGGAATTATAAATCTGCAGAAAAATCCACTGCGTCCATTTGTAATAACGTGGATCGGTCGTGTTGATTTCACGCTGCCAGTCGTAGGAAAAACCAATTCGCTTGAGCTGGTTCTTGAATTTAGCCACATTTTCGCGCGTGGTGATTGCCGGATGCTGGCCGCTTTTGATCGCGTATTGCTCAGCAGGTAGACCAAATGCGTCCCAGCCCATCGGATGCAAGACATTGAATCCACGCATGCGCTTGTAACGCGCGATGATGTCCGTGGCAGTATAACCTTCGGGATGGCCAACATGCAGGCCTGCGCCACTCGGATAGGGAAACATGTCGAGGACGTAAAATTTCGACTTCGAGGAATCGAAGCCTTTCTCACCGGGATTGAGCGCGTGAAAGGGCTGTCGCTCTTCCCAGACGGCCTGCCATTTTGGTTCGAACTCGTCGAATGGATACGGTTTGCGGCGCTCGTCCATGGTTTAACCACGAATGGACACGAACGAATACGAATTCACAAAAAATCTCTTCACGCTCATAATTTCCCAGTATTCGCGGTCATCAATGTGGATTAGTCGTTAACCTTGAATCCTGTCAAACGCGCATGCAATTGATTGTGGCAACGCGCAACGCGCATAAAACGCGGGAGATTGAGCAAATTTTCGGATCAGATTTTGCTGTAATGGATCTCACTACGCATCCCGAGATTTCCGAAATAACGGAGAGCGGGGCGTCCTTCGAAGAAAATGCGAAACTCAAAGCGATCGCGGTATCAAAAAAATTGCCCGGCTTGGTAATCGCGGACGATTCAGGACTGGAAGTCGATGCTTTGGGGGGCGCCCCGGGAATTCAATCGGCACGTTACGCAGGCGTTAGTGCGAGCGACAAAGAAAAAATCGTCAAGTTACTGAGGCAACTTGCGAAAGTTGAAGCGAAAGGCGATCAACGCCGCGCACGGTTTTGTTGCGTCCTGGCGGTTGCGCGCGATGGCCAGGTCCTCACAACGTTCGAAGGAGTGGTAGAAGGAAAAATCGCCGGACGGCCGTGCGGCTCACACGGATTCGGCTACGATCCGATCTTTATCCCAGATGGATTCCAAGAAACTTTTGCCGAACTGCCCGAAGAAGTGAAAAACAATATCAGTCACCGGGCAAAGGCGATTCGCAAATTGCAAGCCAAACTGCCGACGCTCTGTGCCGACGTCTAAGGCTTCGGTGCCGGCGGAGGCGGTGGTGGAGGGGCCCCCGGTTGCGCAGCCGGAGCTCCCGGTTGTGCAGCCGGCGCGCCTGCGGCTCTGATTTGATACCCAACTTTTTTGATTCCAGCGGAGCGAATTTTATCGAGCACAGCAATCACGTCGCCGTGCATTGCCATCAAGCTCGCGCTGATGGAGACTTTTATGTCCGGATTGGCGCGGTACATTTCAAAAAGGCGCGGCAGGACTTGATCGTCCGAGACATATTGGTTGTCGAAGTAAACCGCGTTTCCCTCCTGTATCTTGATCGAGACATAATCCTTTACCTGGCTTGGGGGTGGAGCGACCGCAGCCGGTAAATTGACCCGAATCCCCTTCATGTGGGTCTGGCTCAGACTCACCATCATGAAGCTGGCGAGCAGAAAGAACATGATATCGATCAAAGGGATGATCTCAATGCGCGCTCTTTTCTTCGGAACCGGTGAAGCAAGTCTCATAAGTTAAACTCAAAGAATTTCAGTACCTGTGCGCCTGTCATCGTAAACGTGATTGGGATCTTGACTTTCGAAACCGATCCCGGCTTGAATCGCCATTGACGGAAAGCGCTCGTTGCTGCGTTATCCAAAATAGGATTTCCGATGCTTTGCGCCATTGAAGCGCCGGTTACGCTGCCGCTTGGACCGACTTCGACGACACACACTCCGCTGCCAGTGACATGCCGTGAACGCGCCTCATACGGGTACTGCGGGCGCGGCGCATAAGTGGCCAGCGCTTTCGCTGAGGAGATTGACAGGGTACCGGGACGACCGGCAGCTTGCGGCGCCTTAATGGGGGCGAATTTTTGCGCCTGCGGTTTCTTTGGCGGAGGAGTCGTTTCTTCTACAAACTCCGGCTGGATCTCCGGCGGAGGAGGAGGCTCAGGTAGCGGAATGTCTTCCGGCGGAGGCGTGGGTTCCTCACTGGCCTGCAGTGTTGCCTCTATAACAGCCGTCGGTATGTCAGGAGGAACTTCAACCGGGACCTCGTGTTTTTGAGCAAGCGCAACCGCGGTGAGATGAATCGCCAACGCGGCGCCAAAAGCAGCCCAGAAATACCACGCCGCAGGTGGCCGATAAAGCAGCGGTTTTGGTGTTTCCTCGGCCATAATCAGATCACGTGCCGGTTCCCGGCACCGCCTTTAGCGCTTCGCTCTTGATTTCGAACGAGATCTTATAGAATCCTGCCGAGCGAAGCATATCGAGCAAATGAACAATGTTTCCATGAACCGTATCGCGATCGCCGCGCACAAACACTTTCGCTTCCGGATCTGATTGGTGCACCTGGATCAGGCGCGTCTGCAGATCAGCCTCGGTCATTTCATTTTTGTCGAAAAAGTAATGGCCATCCTTATCGACCGAGACGCTGATGTAATCCCGTTTTGATTGTGTCTCGCCCGAACTGCCTGTGGGGAGGTTCACCTTCATCCCTTTCATATGCACCTGGCTCAAGCTCACCATCATGAAGCTGGCGAGCAGAAAGAACATGATGTCGATCAACGGGATGATCTCGATCCGAGCTTTTTTGTGCGGAATTGGCGAGCTTACGTACATTGGATACCTTTAAATCGACGAGCCCTTCCCAGAGGCTGGGGCTTGCCCCGCGAACTCCATTTCGCGCGCCGCGGTTTGTGCCCCTAACATCACTTCCAGGTTTGTGGCTGCCGTTTGCAATTCGAACTCCAAGTTAGACACGCGGGAAGTAAAAAAGTTAAACGGAATCAAAGCGAAAATGGCAATACCGAGACCGCAAGCCGTGGCAATGAGCGCTTCGGCGATGCCGCCGGTGACGGCTTGCACGGCCAACTCTTCGTTGCCGAGAAAACTGAACGACCTAATAAGACCGGTAATGGTGCCCAACAGACCGAGCAACGGCGCCAGAGTTACAAGTGTGTCCATGACGACGAGGAATCGACCGGCGCGTTTGATCTCGATGCCGGCAGCGACCTGCAAAGCGCCTTGCAACGAGGCGTGTTGGTGATTGAGCCCATTCCACATCATGCGCAAAACCGGATCGCGCGATCCGCGGGAAAGCCTCGAGGCTTCCGCGACATCGTGGTTTTCAATCGCGGTAAACACTTTCTCGATGCGTTTGGGATCACGTCGAAACCAGCGGCCGGTCCACCAAAGGATTCGCTCGATCACCACAGTGAGCCCGATGATCGATACAATCAAAATCGGCCACATGATTGGGCCACCTTTGCGAAACTGATCGATCAACCAGTTGCCGGCACTCGTGGGCTGCGCTTCAGCTGTCGGCGAGGCGGCTGGCGAGGGACTGATCGCGGTGGCCGCAGCCGGGCTAGTTACCGCTCCTGGTGCCGGGCTCAGCGTGACAGGAATGGACGCGCCGGGCACGGCAGGTTGCTGCCCTTGCGGCAAGGCAGGCTGCTGTCCCGGCGGCACGTTGGTAGCCGGCGACTGCATGGGCGCAGCAGGATTTACCGCGGCGGGATTTGTCGGCGCTTGCGCTCCGGGACTCGTAGCGGGAGCTCCGGGCGGATTCTGCGCGGGCGGCGGAGACTGCGCGACCGATGTTAGTACAAGCGCTAGTAAGCAAGCTGAAGCGATGAATGATGTTTTCATAGTTTTGTTAAATCAGGAATTTGATCGAACGGTTGCGGTAACAGGAGTGCCTTTATCGCAAAATCATTACTGGTGAGTCCAGCAAAACTTTTCACTTTTTTGCTCCCGAGGGATGTACCCTTTACTTCGCAATATCGCTACAGAGAGAATGTAAGGCAAGTGCGTGGAGTTTGTCACCGCCAAAATTCCGTCATTTCTCGCGCGTGGAACGTAGTTGTGAAGCGATTACCACGCGATTCCGCAGACGTGGCCAACCATCGATTGTTGCTTCGAGTTCATCCCCGGCATGAATTGGACCCACGCCGGATGGCGTTCCAGTTAAAATTACATCGCCTGGTAAGAGTGTGAGCGATTGACTCGCAAAAGAAACAATTTGCGCGACCGAGTAAATCATCCGGCTCGGTACACGTGCTCTGGCGCAGCTTCCCATTCTGTCGTAACTCGAGCGAAACATCGCTCACATCGACGTTGGTATAAATAAACGGCCCGATCGGTGTATATGTGTCGAATGATTTGCAGCGAGCAAATTGCTTCTCGGTCTTTTGTAGATCTCGATCGCTGATATCGAGACCAATTGTGTAACCGAAAACAAAATCCAGCGCTCGCTCTGGAAGGACATTTTTCGCGGACTTGCCAATGATGACTGCCAGCTCCACTTCGAAATCGGTTTGATGTTCTGGAAACGCAATTTCGATTGTGCCGTCGTGCGGCAAAAGCGAGCCTGGAGATTTGAACCAGATTAATGGCGTGCCCAGCGGTGTCCGCTTCATCTCCGCGATGTGGTCGGAGTAATTGAGGCCGACTGCAATCAACTTGGACGGCGCGACCGGAAGATCGACAACGACATTCGTTAGGCGGACATTCTCGCCCGTCGGCTCGATGTCGATCCAAAAGGGATTCTTTAGGACGTGAACTTCGTCGCCACGAATTTCGCCGTAGAAAAATCTGTCCTCAGATCTAAAGCCACCGAACGTGCGCATGTGCCGCATTTCTGTAGCGGCGGTCTGTGACAGTCGCAAATCCATTGTCGATCGGCTTTCGGAAAACGGCGCTACAGCTATTTTGGAACAATCCCGACAAAATCGCGCACGGGTTTCTGCTCTGAGATTGAAAATGCGCTGCCATTCTCTCGCCCGAACCAAAATGCGCTCGATGATCCACCATCGAGATTTAGTGCGCGTTCAACTTTCAAATCCTCGGCGAGCGACGTTGTCGCAAGGATCTTCGCCAATTCTGCCAGCGAAACCCCCGAGCAAACGCCGACGAATGCGCGACTGCTGCTTGTCGTGGCCGCAAAAGTCCGTCGGGCCCGATGGGAGTCGTTCAAACCGCTGATGGGCTGGCCTCGATCAACAAGAAACGGTCCGCACTGAATTGCTGCAGTCACCCCCAGGCGCCGCGAAAATTCACGAGCGCGCACGATTTGCACTCCTCGGGGTGAGGCAACAAGCACGCCCGTAATCAAGCGTGCGCGCTGCAGTGGTGCGATTATTTGCCCGTTCGCGATTCGCAAACCGATCGGCGCGAAGTTTTCATCGAAGTACCCGCCATTTACACCGGCCAGACATTTTTCATGTCTCATCATCTCGCCAAGACCGTCTCCACCACCTTCATTTTGAAGGACACGCAGTGTGCAGGACTTTGTAGAAAAGATTGCGAGATCAACGGTGACGCGTTCGCTGCCAACGGAGTTTTCCAGCACAACATGTCTGTGTACCAGGCCGTTGCGGCCCGGTTCCGACGCGGTCGAGAGAATCGTCCAGTCCGCTTGTGCGGTTGCGGCAAGGGCGAGAAAGAGAAAGGCACATTTAAAACGCATGAATCATATGAGCCAAACGTATCAGACGCTCTTTGCAGAATTGCGAATCCCGTCCCCGGCTAGGCCTTACCACCGTATTTCTGCAGCAGCGCCTGAAAACGCGGATCGCTCCGCAACGGATCCCAAATCGGACTTACTTTCAGAACCTGGACCGTCATAGCGCTGGGGCGGTTCAACAGTCCGTCCAGAATTTCGATCGCGCGATCGTTGTCGCCAAGAATAGTGTAAACTTCAGCTACCCCAGCCGCAATTTCCGGTCCGCCAAACGCGTCCTTGCTCTCCGGGAGTAATTCAGTGGCACGCTGCGCCTCGGCCACTGCGGCGTCCTTTTCGCCAAGTTGCGCCAGCACTTTTGCCAGCTGGATATGGGTCTTTTCGATGTCGGGACTTCGTTTCAGCTGCTCTTCGACTGCGTTCTTTGCTTTTAGGAAAGCCTCTCGCGCACCCGCCTCGTCATGCAAAGCTTTTCGTGCAAAACCGATGGAATAATATTTGCCGAACAGAGCTCCGGGAAAAACTGCGAGCTGATTGTCCGGCAGACTTTCAGCGGCCTGCAATCCGTCCTTATACTTGCGTTCGAGGAGAAACACATCCGCCCGGGAACTGGCGGTCTTGAGCCTCTGGTCAGCGCTCATTGGCACAGATTTCACGGCATCAAATGCTTTCTCTGTGACGCTGAAATCGCCGTTCTCCGCGACAGCCAGCTGGCACTTGACCTCCAAAGGGTCCAAGGCGGTAGGATCCAATGCAATGGCGCGATCAATGGTTTTGTTAGCCGCATCCCAATTCCGTAGCATCTGGTAGTTGAAGCTGAGATTTTGCAGCGCCCAGACGTCCTTCGGATTTAGACTCGCTGCTTTTTCGAGATTGGCGGTCGATTCGTCCCATTTCCCCTGGCGGCGCTGGATGGCACCAATGGCGAGATAAACTTCCGATTCGTTAGGCAAGCCGCGCCGCGCGATTTCGAATTCTTTCAGCGCTGCATCGTAATTGTTGTCGCCGTAATAATACAAGAGTCCGCGAGCCAGGTGCGCTTCGGGCAGATCGGGCTGCAATTGCAGAGCCCTCTCGGCCAGGGTCTGAGCTTTTTCGCGACGTTCTGGCGTCCGTTCAAACAAGTGCAGGATCCAGCTTTCCAACTGCGAGTAGCGAGCGATGGCCAGGGCAAAGTTTGGATCCAGCTCAATGGCGCGCTGGTAAAGCTGCTCGCTCTGTTTCAGTTTTTCCAAGTCCTCGACCGCGCAGGAAAGATTGTGCGCCTGGACAAAAGCCATATAGGCCTCGCCGTTTTCCGTAGGCTTTTGTTCCATCTGCGCTTTTTCGCTTGGCGACAATTTTGCCCGCAGTTCAGTCGCGATCTTTTGAGCCAGATCAGTTTGGATCGCGAACACATCCGTCAGCTCGCGGTCGTAGTCCTCCGCCCACACGTGCTCGTCGTTCTCCGCATTAATTAATTGCACGTTTACCCGGACGCGATTGCCGACACGGCGGACACTGCCTTCCAGAATGGTACCAACACCCAGCGCCTTTCCAATTTCACGAAGGTTGGATGCTTTCCCTCGGTAGGGCATGACCGACGTGCGTGAAATCACTTTCAAATCGCCAATCTTCGACAAATTCGTGAGCAGGTCGTCCTGAATGCCATCTGCAAAATAGGCGTTCTCTTTTTCGTCGCTTAGATTTTCGAACGGCAGCACCGCAATCGATTTGTCGACCTTGTGGGCTGAGACGCGCGGCAGGAGAAAGAACCCCGCGGCAGCAGAAATGATCACGCCAGTCGTTACCAGCATGATTATGTTCCGGCGCCGATGCGATCCGGGCACCGCCGGCGTTGGTGTTGCGCGAACGCCTTGCGCGGTGATGTCGTACGCCCAGGCAAGGATCAGTGCGATTGGAAAGCCCATCAGCAGCACTACGATCACCAGGCGCAGCGCCCAGTTTGGCAATTCCCATGCCGGAAACGCGGCAGAGGCCAGTTGTATAATCCCGCCGGCAGCGATGACGTAAGCCGCCGCCACGCGGTAAACCTTGCGCCGTTTCACTTCCTCAAAAAAGCCGCCCATAACAAGAGATTTGGATTGACCGGGACTATAGTTCAACGGCAAAGAATGGACACGAAAATGAAAGGCGTTGTTCATTCCACATGGTGGTGGTTCGCTTTGCGAACTTTTCTTGTGCCATGCGTAATGACGCTGTTGACAGTGGAATAGAAAATCCAGCGCTAAGCTTTCGCGTCGTGCCTGTCGATCAAAGCCTGAAAGCGTGGATCGCTTCGAAGCGGATCCCAGACAGGATCGAGTTGCAGAAGCGGAACTGTGATTCCAGCGGGCGTACTAAGTGAATGCTCGAGGAGTTGAAGCGCTTGATCGGGTTCACTCGTCCACGTGTAAATTTTGGCGAGCTCAAGCGTAGCTTTTGGTCCTTCGAGAGCATCCTGAGATTCGGGCACTAAGTCGAGCGCGCGCTTGCCTTCGACGATGGCCGCTTCCTTCTCACCAAGCCCGGCGAGAATCTGACCCAGTTGCGTATGCCGCATGGCGTCGTTCGGAGCTTCGCGTACAGACTGTTCCACAATCGGCCGCGCTTGTTCAAAGGCAGAGCGCGCCTTTTCTTTATCATTCAAAAAAGTATGAATCGCGCCCTCGAGAAATTCTCTTGGCTTACCCTCATGAGGGACATCTCGCGGCAATTGCTTTAGAACAGCGAGAGCCTCCGGAAATTTTCGTTGCAACATAAGGAGTTGCACCCGACCAAACGTGACGTAACCCTCCGGATCGACCCCTGGCGGCACTTGCGCGAACATTTTCTCCATCATGCTCAAGTCGCCTTTCCAATCGACAGCAAGCATTGCCTTTTCCGCGCGGGCGTTAAGCGCGTTGGGCGCGGCTTCGATGGCACGATCGAAAATCTTGTCCGCTGTTTCGAAGTTTTTGTTGGCGAGGTAATTGTCGGCGAGATTTACGAGGATAAATGAATCCTTCGGACTGAGTGATGCCGCTTTCTCCATATTGGCGGTGGACTGCGCCCATTTACCCTGGCGGCGCTCGATGGCTCCAATCGCCATGTAAACTTCCGCCGAGTTTGGCAAACTTAGTTTCGCAATCGCAAACTCCTTCAGGGCATTCTGATAATCGCGCTCGCAATAGTAATAATAAAAACCAAGCGCGAGATGCGCTTCAGGTAGGTCCGGCTGCAAACGAATTGCCTCGTCCGCTGCCACACGCGCCTTTTCCTTCCGCGCAGGCGTCGGATCGAAGGTATGATATATCCAATCTTCGACTGAGGCCAATCCAGCAAACGCTTCTGCGAAGTTTGGATCGAGTTTCGTCGCTTTTTCAAAAAGCTGTTCAGCCTTTTCTGTATCGCCGCGAAATTTGTCCGGCCGAGTCGACAAATCGTGCGCTTGCACAAATGCCAGATAGGCTTCGCCGTTTTGAGTCGGCCTGCGCTCGATTTGCGCCTTCTCCATTGGCGAAAGTTTCGCCTGCAATTCGCGCACGATTTGTTGGGCCAGGTCAGTTTGAATGGCAAACACATCGGTCAAGTCGCGATCGTAGTCCTCCGCCCACATGTGCTCGTCGTTCTCCGCATTAATCAATTGCACGTTTACGCGCACTCGATTGCCGATGCGGCGAACGCTGCCTTCCAGAATAGCACCAACACCCAGCGCCTTTCCGATCTCACGAACGTTGGATGTCTTCCCTCGATAGGGCATGACCGATGTGCGTGAAATCACTTTTAAATCGCCGATCTTCGACAAATTGGTGAGCACATCGTCCTGAATGCCGTCGGCGAAATAGGCGTTCTCTTTTTCGTCGCTCAGATTTTCAAACGGCAACACTGCGATTGACTTGTCGCACTTGTGGGCTGAGACGCGCGGCAGGAGGAAGAACCCGGCAGCGGCGGAAATGACCACGCCGGTCATTACCAGCATGACTATGTTCCGGCGCCGATGCGATCCGGGCACCGCCGGCGTTGGTGTTGCCCGAACGCCCTGCGCGGTGATGTCGTACACCCAGGCAAGGATCAGTGCGATTGGAAAGCCCATCAGCAGCATTACGATCACCAGGCGCAGCGCCCAGTTTGGCAATTCCCATGCCGGAAACGCGGCAGAGGCCAGTTGTATAATCCCGCCGGCAGCGATGATGTAGGCTGCTGCCACGCGGTACACCTTGCGGCGTTTCGCTTCCTCGAAGAAGCCGGTCAGGGCTATAGCTTTGTCGGTAGAGACCATAAACCAACGGCCCAACGGCCATTAGATTGACACGCGAAATGGCCCTGGCGTTCACTTAATGCCGGTGGCCAGGACGGTTTGAAAGTGCGGGCCCTGCTTTTCCCGCGATACAACGCTCACTTCAATTTGTCGGAAGCCGCTTTTTTCAAGGAACTGGTGCAACTGCACTTCGCTGAAGCCAAGCCAATGGTCTGCATATAAGTCCCGGGCTCGTTCGAATCGGTGGCTCAAGAGATCGAGAATTGCCAACCGCCCGCCGCGTTTCAGAATCCCGTGGGCGGCAGCGACCGCTTGTTGGGGATGAATCGCATGATGCAATGCCTGGCTCAAAATCGCCAGATCGACGCTGTTTTTGGCAATCGGCGGATCTTCAATGTCGCCAAGCCGGTATTCGAGGTTCTTGATTCCGTGTTTCTTGGCCAGCTGCCCGCCGAACTCAACCATCTTCGGTGAATTATCGATGGCGATGACTTTGCGTGCGTTTTTAGCCAGCAACTGCGAAAGCGTCCCCTCGCCCGCACCCAGATCGGCGACCGTCAGCGGCGGAAGCAAAGTAATGAGTGTATGCGCCAGCGCCTCCCACGAGCGGCCCGGGACATAACTGCGGCCAAACTTGCCTGCCAGCTCGTCAAAGTATTTGCGCACCTTGTCCTGACGTTTATGCAGAACAAGTTTCAGATTGGTTCGATCGCGTGATGTTTCCGGCAGTTCGCGGGCGAGCAGCCGGGTAATTTCTTCAACGCGCTCTCGCTGTGAATTCCGTCCGTGATGGTTGGCGCCGTAATACACATTTTTACCTGCCCGGCGATCGGAAACGACACCCGCCCGCTTTAACTGGGCGAGATGACTGGAAATGCGTGATTGGCCCATTCCCAGAATCTGCTGCAACTCTGCTACGGAGAGTTCTTCCTGCTCCAAAAGAAGCAACAGACGCACGCGGGTCGGATCCGCCAGCAGCCGCAACAAATTAATAGTTGACATGAGAGTAGGCTACGATATATCGACGCATCATGATTGGTCAATATGTCGTATGGGCAACAGTCAAATTCTTAAAAGAGTTACATTGTTACAACGGCCACGTGATCACACGCTCTACCCATCCGATTTAACGTTGTAACTTTGTAACCGATCACTTCGCGCAGCCATGTCTCGCCGTTACATCTTTTCATCCGAATCCGTCACCGAAGGTCATCCCGATAAAGTCTGCGATACCATTAGCGATTACGTTCTTGACGCATGCCTCGAGCAAGATCCGTTAAGTCGCGTCGCTTGCGAAACTCTTGCAAAAGGCAACCTCGTCGTGCTCGCAGGCGAAATCACAAGCAACGCAAAGTTTCATTTTGAGGAGCAGGTCCGCGCTGGCATACGCGACATCGGGTACGTGAACGGCGATTGCATTTTTCATGCCGACACCTGCCGGGTGATCTGCGAAATGAGCGAGCAATCGCGAGACATCAAGCAAGGTGTCGATGAAGCAGCAGCCGATGGGAAAGCCACTGCGGAGCAGGGCGCTGGTGACCAAGGTTTGATGTTCGGCTTTGCCTGCAATGAAACCCCTGAGCTGATGCCTGCGCCTATCTCTTTCGCCCACAAACTCGGGCGCGAGCTCACGCGACTCCGCAAAGCCGGCGAAATTCCCTGGCTGCGACCGGACGCAAAGACGCAAGTCTCGATCGAATATGACGGCTATAAACCCATACGGGCCACAACGGTGGTCGTTTCTTCGCAGCATGCCGCCGATGTGAAACAAAAAGAAGTCCGCGAGACTTTAATCGAACTTCTTATCAAGAAAGTGATCCCGGCGGAATGGTTGGATGCCAAGACGACCTATTTAATCAATCCAACAGGCCGGTTCGTAATCGGGGGCCCGGAGGGCGACGCAGGCATAACCGGCCGCAAAATCATCTGTGATACCTACGGCGGGATGGGACGTCACGGTGGTGGCGCGTTTTCCGGAAAAGATCCAACGAAAGTGGATCGCAGCGCCGCTTACATGGGGCGCTGGGTGGCGAAGAATGTCGTCGCATCCGGCCTGGCGGACCGATGTGAAGTTCAGTTCGCCTATGCCATCGGTCACCCCGAACCGGTAAGCGTCAGCGTTGATACTTTCTGCACCGGCAAGGTGGACGAGGAAAAACTGGAGCGCGCGATCTGGGAAGTTTTCAGTTTCAAGCCCGCCGAGATCATCAAACAACTCAATCTGCTTCGCCCGATCTATCGCAAGACTACCAACTACGGTCATTTCGGACGCATTGACGATCTGGATGCGATCACCTGGGAAAAAACAGACAAGGCGGAAGCGCTGCGTGCCGCAGCGCGGTAGCACTCAGTTTTAAGATTTAAGTGTTAAGTTTAAGTATGGCTTATCAATCGTTTGCAGATTTGGAAGTTTGGCAGCGCGGATGCCGGCTATCGCTTGCGATCTTCGAAGCATTTGAAAACTGCAAGCGATTCACCCTGCGGGATCAAATCGAACGCGCTGGGCTTTCGATTCCGTCGAATATTGCGGAAGGTGCCGAGCGGGGCAGCAACAAAGACTTCGCTCACTTCTTGAACTTCTCCAAGGGCTCGTGCGGCGAACTCCGTACTCAACTGTATATCGCCCGCAAACTCAATGAACTAGAGAAGGGTAGTTTTGACTCCCTGATTCGGGAGTCCCGCGAGATCTCAGCAATGCTGCAAGGGTTGCGCACCTCGGTACTCAGAAAATCTGCAGCCAAACAAAAGCGGGCGCGCCGGAAGCGCTTAAAACTTAACTCTTAAAACTTAAAACTCTTATGTCCAAACTTGTCGAAGCACCAAAGAAAATGAATGATTACAAAGTCGCCGACATTTCATTGGCTGACTTTGGAAGAAAAGAAATTTCCATCGCCGAGAAGGAAATGCCGGGTCTGATGGCAATCCGCGAAAAATACGCGCCACAGAAGCCGCTTGCAGGTGTGCGCATCACGGGCTCGCTGCACATGACGATCCAGACAGCGGTATTGATTGAAACACTGACGGATCTTGGCGCAAGCGTGCGCTGGGCGAGCTGCAATATTTTCTCGACGCAAGATCATGCCGCAGCAGCGATCGCCAAACGCGGCATCTCGGTTTTCGCCTGGAAAGGTGAATCGCTGGAAGATTACTGGCGATGCACCTATCGCGCGATTTCACATCCTGAAGGTAAAGGTCCACAACTGCTGGTCGACGATGGCGGCGACGCCACTTTGCTGATTCACAAGGGCTATGAGCTCGAAGAAGGCAGCGATTGGGCCAAGACGAAATCGCCGAACAAGGAAGAACAGGTAATCAAAGATTTACTCCTCGAGATTCATCATGAGAATCCTTATCGCTGGCACGAAATCGTAAAGGATTGGCGCGGTGTCTCGGAAGAGACCACAACGGGCGTGCATCGACTCTACAAAATGCACCAGGAAAACGGGCTTTTGGTTCCTGCGATCAACGTAAACGATTCCGTAACAAAATCGAAGTTCGATAATCTCTACGGCTGCCGGCATTCGCTGGTCGATGGATTAAATCGCGCGCTGGATGTGATGCTTTCTGGAAAGATCGCCGTTGTTTGCGGTTACGGCGATGTCGGCAAGGGCTGCGCGCAATCATTGCGCGGCCAGGGCGCGCGCGTCGTCATCGCAGAGATTGATCCGATCAATGCGTTGCAAGCGGCAATGGAAGGCTATGAAGTGACGACCGTCGAAGAGACGCTCGGTCGCGGCGACATTTACATCTGCGCGAGCGGCAACATCGATGTGATCACGTTCGATCACATGCAACGAATGAAAGATCAGGCGATCGTCGCCAACATCGGCCACTTCGACAACGAGATTCAGGTCGATGCGCTCAACGCGGCCAAAGGCGTGAAGAAAACCAATATCAAGCCTCAGGTGGATAAGTACACATTCCCGGACGGTCACGAGATTTTTCTTCTCGCCGAAGGTCGATTGGTAAACCTCGGATGCGCGACCGGTCACCCAAGCTTCGTCATGTCGAATTCATTTTCCAACCAGGTTCTGGCCCAGCTCGATCTCTGGAAAAATCGCGACACTTACAAAGTCGGCGTTTACGTTCTGCCGAAAAAACTCGACGAAGAAGTCGCACGTTTGCACCTGGAAAAAATCGGCGTGAAGCTGACTAAGCTTTCCGAAAAACAGGCGGACTACCTCGGCGTTCCAGTCGAGGGGCCGTTCAAATCAGAGCATTACCGATACTATGACCTCTCGTCATTTGTGCGAGGTGGAGGCACTGCGCGAATTACGACTTGCCCCCGAAACTCCGCGGGCTTTCCCAATTCGGTTGGAGTTCATCTCGTTAACTCCGCGCTCGTGACTTCAACGTAGCTGCAGTTCGATTCTCCGCCGCGTCGCCATCTTCCCGAAATGTGAACGCGCTGGTTTTTGTTTGCCGCGTCGGTGAGGATTTTCGTTTCCCGCATCGGCGCCGCGAGCGAAACCGTTGATTGGGTGGCGTGAAAATCGAACATAATTTGGGGCGTGCACGGCTCGCCGGCATACAGCGAAACCCGCCCGACTTGATCGAAACGCGAACGCGACCGCAGCAGCCTTGACCTGCGCCGCCGGCTTCTTTATCTGGGCGCAACCTTGCATCCCAGCCAGAGCAGTTCCTGCAGCCAAAAACGTCAATAATAGGTCTTTCATACTGAAGTCCGTTTCATTCTAGGCTCAGTTCCGCATTCTCTCGCTCCAAGCGCCGCGATACTAGGGCATGTGGTCCGTAATCTCATCCCACGGCGCGCGGTCATCCACGAAAGTGTGAAATTGCGGCCGAATCCTGGGATCGTCATCGAAAGCTCCCATTCGAATCGACACCTCATCGCCCTCAGGCCAATCGCCGCCAAACAAGCTTGAGCCGCAATTAACACAGAACGCTTTCACTGCGCCCTCGCCTTTTCCGGAGCGAATCAACTCGTTCGATCTGCAACAACGGATTGCGCCGTTTCACGCGCGCCTGCGTGCAGACCGCCGTGCCGGAATCCTTGCGGCAGCGTTCGCAATGGCAATGACCCGCTCGGATGAACGGCGGCTCGACCTCGAAACGGACTCCACCGCAAAGGCAACTTCCTCGAACAATTTTACTCATGCATTGCCCTTATGTTCTTAGCTACATTGGTCAGTGTGATCACCACCTCGATTGTGAGGTTCCTCGCTTCGCTCGGAATGACAACCGGCGGCAAGTTTTGCGGACCAAATACAGCCGAAAAATAGCCGGCGTAACGCTCCTGCAAATCCGGGCGTTGCCAATCTTTGCCTGTTAAAGTTTTGCGGCAATTAGGCGCGCCGCATTTGCATTGAACGGAGTAATTGTCATTATCCGTCATCGCCCAATCGTGCGTGAGTTCTTCACCGGCGCAGATGTCGCGCATCGCAACGAACGTGATCTCGCCTCGCATCCCGAGATTCGCATCGCACGAGTGATTCGAATACAACATCGATAGCTCGCGCTCTTCGTCGGTCACCGGCGCGATGAACAAATCGTCGTCGATCTGAATTTCCACCGGCCCAAGCCGTGGCGTGATTTTTTCGCGCAAGGTTTTTCCATCAACAATGCGCCCGCCCTTCACCGCCACGATTTCGTCCTTCGCAATATCGGCAATCGCAAACAGGCCGCGTCCATGGATTTTACTCTCGCGCACTTCCGTTTTCGGCGAGAGATAAGAGAGCGGAAGCATCAGGCAAGTTAGCCAAGGTGGAACGCGTTGTCCTCAACGCGTTGACAATGGAGACGGCCCGCCCTCGGACATTTCGGCGGCCTTCGGCGACGGCCAACATCGTCTTCGGAGAAGCCGATCCACCTTTATCCTCTTGCGCCCTCCGTTTCCGGCGAGAGTAGGAGAGGCTAACCCATTCGCAACAGATTAGTTGTTGAGGCGCTCGCCGCGGCGAGCGCCTTCAATTGTAGCGGTATGCATGCCGCCTGCATCATTTGAATTTTGCGGCTGACACAGCCGCCTCTACAGTTGTCGATCTTATAATGAAAGCACGTCCAGCCGCGATCATTTTCATTCTCGTCACAGTGACGCTCGACATTCTGGCGATGGGTTTGATCATCCCCGTTTTGCCGAAGCTGATTCTCGATTTTCTCGGCGGCGAGATGACCGATGCGGCGAAATGGAGCGCGCGCTTCGCGGTGGTCTTCGCGCTGATGCAGTTTTTCTTTTCACCCTTTCTCGGAGTTTTGTCAGATCGATTTGGAAGACGGCCGATCATCCTGCTCTCAAATCTCGGTCTCGGATTGGATTACATCGTGATGGCGATGGCGCCCACGTTGAGCTGGCTTTTCCTCGGCCGAATTATTTCCGGCATCACGACTTCAAGCATTCCCACTGCGATGGCTTACATCGCCGACGTTACGCCGAAAGAAAAACGAGCTGGAGCGTTCGGCCTGATCGGCGTGGCATTCGGCATCGGATTCACGTTCGGACCAGCAATTGGTGGATTGGCTGGCGATTTCAATCCGCGTCTCGCGTTTTGGATTGCAGCCGCTCTTAGCCTAGCGAATTGGCTCTGGGGTTACTTCTTCGTTCCGGAATCCTTGCCGCAAAATCAGCGAAAAGCAATTCGAACTGCGGCGTGCTAACCCGGTCGGCTCACTTAAGCTCTTGCGTTCTCATCACGAACTTTGGCGGCTCACCACGATCCAATTCCTGGCCTATCTCGCGCACAATGTGTTTAGCGTCTGGGCGCTTTACGCGATTTATCGCTACAGCTGGAGCCAGGGAATGATCGGAATGTCGCTCATGGTGGTCGGAATCGTCACCGCCGCGATTTCCGGCGGGCTGACCGGCGGAATGGTGAAACGTTTCGGCGAAAGACGGACTCTTTACATCGGCCAGTTTTTTGGAGCGAGCGGAATGCTTATCGCCGGCTTGGCCAAAACAGGCGCGTGGTTGCTGGCTTCGATTCCGATCATTTCGCTTTGGAACATTTCCATGCCAGCCGCGCAAAGCATGATGACTCATCGCGTCAGCGAACGCGAACAAGGCGAATTGCAAGGCGCGCTCCAGAGCATGCGTTCGATCACGTTCATTATCGGCCCATGGTTGTTTCTTCGGATTTTCGGATGGTTCATCGATCCGAGGCGGTTGACACAACCGCCGCTACAACGTTGCGTTCATGCTCCACTCAGCATGAAATCTCGCAAAGCTGCGGTTATTTTCATTCTCGTCACGGTGACTCTCGACATCCTGGCGATGGGTTTGATCATCCCCGTTCTGCCGAAGTTGATTCTAGATTTTCTCGGCGGCGAGATGACGGATGCAGCGAAATGGAGCGCGCGGTTCGCGGTGGTCTTTGCGCTGATGCAGTTTTTCTTTTCACCCTTGCTCGGAGTTTTGTCAGATCGATTTGGAAGACGGCCGATCATCCTGCTCTCAAATCTCGGCCTCGGATTGGATTACATCGTGATGGCGATGGCGCCCACGTTGAGCTGGCTTTTCCTCGGTCGAATTATTTCAGGAATCACGACTTCAAGCATTCCCACTGCGATGGCTTACATCGCCGACGTTACGCCGAAAGAAAAACGAGCTGGAGCGTTCGGGCTGATCGGCGTGGCATTCGGCGTCGGATTCACATTCGGACCAGCAATTGGTGGATTGGCTGGCGATGTCAATCCGCGTCTCGCGTTTTGGATTGCAGCCGCCCTTAGTCTGGCGAATTGGCTCTGGGGTTACTTTTTCGTTCCCGAATCTTTGGCAAAAAATCAGCGAAAAGAATTCAACTTGCGGCGGGCAAACCCGGTCGGCTCACTTAAGCTATTGCGTTCCCATCACGAACTTTGGCGGCTGACCACGATCCAATTCCTGGCCTATCTCGCGCACAATGTGTTTAGCGTCTGGGCTCTTTACGCAATTTATCGCTACGGCTGGAGCCAGGGAATGATCGGAATATCGCTCATGATTGTCGGAATCGTCACCGCCGTGATTTCCGGCGGGTTGACTGGCAGAATGGTGAAACGTTTCGGCGAAAAACGGACGCTTTACATCGGCCAGTTTTTTGGAGGGAGCGGAATGCTTTTCGCCGGGTTGGCCAAAACAGGCGCATGGTTACTCGCTTCGATTCCGATCATTTCACTTTGGAACATTTCCATGCCAGCCGCGCAGAGCATGATGACTCATCGCGTCAGCGAGCGCGAGCAAGGGGAATTGCAAGGCGCGCTCCAGAGCATGCGTTCGATCACATTCATTGTTGGCCCATGGTTATTCCTTCGGATTTTTGGGTGGTTCATCGATCCGAAAAG
>CAVWVV010000016.1:0-25749 GCA_963758425.1 uncultured Verrucomicrobiae bacterium | reverse complement strand
CCGCCTGGTACCGCCTACGAATACAACAACACCAACTACATGCTTCTCGGCCTCATCGCCGAGAAGGTCGATGGCCAACCACTGGATCGGGCGATGCGGGACCGGTTGTTCGGGCCGCTGGGGATGCACGACACTCTTCTCCCTCCTCGCACTTCGAACACCATCCCCGATCCCTACTCCCACGGCTACTTGTACGGCAGTTCCTTATTTGTCCTGACGGACACGCCGTACCCGCCCGAAATCCAAGCCGCGGCACGCGCCGGCACGCTCTTGCCCACTGACTACACGAACCTGAACCCCTCTTTTGCTTATTTTCCCGGGGGCGTCATCTCCACCGCCAGCGATCTCGCCATCTGGATCGAGGCACTGGTTACCGGGCGCGTCTTCGATGCCGCATATCAGCGCCGCTGGCTCGACAGCCTGCAGGCCAAGGACCCGAGCATGCCCAACGGCCAGCAGTACGGGTACGGCATAGAACGACTGCGCTGGGGGCCGAACGCGGTATATTTTCACGGCGGCGAGACTCCCGGCTACAATTCGCACATGGGCTACGACCCCAACAGCCGGGTGACGTTTGTGACGTGGACCAACCTGCCCATATCAGTCGAAGGCAAGTGGACTTCTATGGCCCTGGTGCTAAAAATATGGGATCAGATCTACGTGGTATCACCACTGACGGCTTTTCCATCGCCGACCGCCACCCCTTAGCGACGGCGAGCCAACGCTCGATGTTGTTCGAGCCGTAGATGTATATACACACATCATGAGGGTTATCTGTCAGTAATACCGATATGTCCTCCGTCGATTTCGGTAATCGCCCGGTTACTCGCTAGCGTGGACGATGTAGCTACCGACTTGTTTGTCGCGCTCCAGCTTTAGCAGCCCACGCTTTTGCGCTTCGAGGAGCAGTTCGTTGAAGGCACGGAACCCATGCGCTCGCTCGTTGAAACCTGGGTTCTGACGTTTCATCGCCTGTTTCATTAGTGAACCGCGGATCGGATAATCCTCGCCTCGCTCGGCGCGCAACGCTTCCAAGGTTTTCCTCAGAAGATCGAGCGCTCCGTCGATTGAAGGTCGATGATCCTTACCAGTTTTCGCTGCTGGCGCGGTCGTGGCAACGCTTGGACGTTTCTTTGCTGGCTCCGCACGCACGAGATCGTCGTAATAGATAAATTCGTCGCAGTTGCTGATGAAAAGATCGGACGTGGACTTTTTAACGCCGACGCCGATGACAGTCTTGTCGTTCTCGCGCAATTTGCTGACGAGCGGCGAAAAGTCCGAATCGCCGCTAAGAATGACGAAGGTGTCGACGTGACTCTTGGTGTAACAGAGATCGAGCGCATCGACGACCATGCGGATGTCGGCGGAGTTTTTGCCGGACTGGCGCACATGCGGGATCTCGATGAGCTCGAACGCCGCTTCGTGCAGCCCCCGCTTAAATGTCTTGTAGCGCTCAAAATCGCAGTAGGCTTTCTTAACCACGATTTGGCCCTTGAGCAGCAGACGCTCGAGCACCTTGCGGATGTCGAACGCGGGATAGTCCGCGTCATGCGCGCCCAGCGCGATGTTTTCCAGGTCGAGGAACACAGCCATCGTGGCGTCAGAATCTTGCACACTCATCAGGCTATGATGTTAGCGACATCGCGTTCCCGGGACAGTGAAAATTGAGCGAGCAACTTCCATGGCGATTGTTTCGGGCGGAGAGAATGGGAAATTTGGGTCAAATCTAACTCTTGGCATTTGCTCAACCGAGCAAGGCAGATCCCGACATCAACTCCGCCGATTTGAACTGCTAACCTGCAAACGGACGGAAATCATAAAACTAAACTCGGCAAGCTCCGACGCGCGCAGCTTGCAATAGTCGAAGCCGACAGCTTCGCTCTCGTTAATGAGCAAATCGTATCTGCTTTGGGCCGTCATTGGGATGATCGGCTACTCCGTGACCGCAACGCTGGTCAAGCTCGCTACCCAGAGCGGCCGATTCTCCAGCTATTTCGTTCTTATGATTTCCTCCGCAATGGTGGTGGCGACCTCAACCACCATCACCGTCCTCCGCGGAGACATGAAAACATTCTCCCGGGACAATCTTTTCAGTGCCGATGGCATGCTTGTGCTCGGGGCGGGCGTGGCCCTGGTGATTGCGGTTGTCTTTTATTTCCTCGCGTTGTCCGAAGGGCCGACCAGCGTCGTCGTCCCGATCTATGGCATGTTTATCGTTGGCGGCGCCGTGCTCGGACTGGTTTTCCTGCACGAACCGCTCACCTTGCGCAAAGCTCTCGGTATCCTCCTCGCCGCCGTCAGCATTTATCGTATCGCAGGCCATCCGGCGCGGTGAAACGTTGATTCGTGAATCGTTAGATTTTGTCAGGTCCATCGCCGCATTCAAAAAAACTGAAACGCGAAAAAGCTGAGACGCTGAAGTCGGATTATGGGAAACTTCGATGTCGCTCATCCCATCATCTCCGTTCAGGTCTTTGCAGCTGACACAGCTGCCACTACAGCGAATCGATCACGCATCGTAAACGGCTTATGATAGAAGCGGTTGATTTTCAAGGCCTGCCAATTGAAACCGTAGGTGCTTCGACCACGTCCCGAGAAGTTTTTGTACTCCTCAGATGTCGCGATAGATTTCCCGGCGATGCCCAATGGCAAGCAGATGAATATTGTTCTGCTCTAAATCGAAAGTGTAAATAATTCGATAGTCGCCGACGCGAGCGCGGTAGCGATTCGACCCTTTGAGTCGATGGTGCGGATAGGTCTGTAGTCTTAAGCCGATTTCATCCGATCTTGTGTTCGATACGCGCGCGCAGGATCGGTGGCAGGGTGACGAAGACGGCGTCGAAACTTGCGTAATAAATCTGAGTCGCTGCGGTCACGAGCCTTCAGGCTCTCGCACCCGCGCGCTCTTTCCATTGGCCATGTCGCGCTCGGCCTGTTGGATGGAGTGTTCAAACTCAGGCGTGAATTCCAGTTCGTCTTCGATGATGTCGTCCAGCCATTCGCGAACTTGTCGAAGCTCTACCTGCGAAAGCTTGCGCAACTCGCTTTCGACTCGTTCGACCTTGCTCATAAACAAATCATTCAGCAGATACATGGAAACTGCAACCGCGACTCATTGTGTAGCTGACGTCCGTCCGGTTCGTTGGAGCGTGATCAATTTTCTGAAATTGCAGTCGGCGACACGCCTAACCCCAAGTCCACAGCTCAACGCCGATAGCGATGACGGCTGGCAGAGCCGTGGCTACAGGGTTTCGCAGGCGACCCGCCTGCCACTGCCAGTTTTCGCAGCTGACACAGCTGCCTCTACACTCGCTTCTATCATCCATCATAAGCGGCTTATGACAGATGGGTAACCCACGATTTATCTATGCTTTGAAACTCGCTCGCTGCCCGCACTCGCTCGCTGCTTCCCTCGCAGTTTTACCTTCTATGTCGCTCATCCCATCTAGCTCCATTGTGTTTTTTTGCGACTGACACAGCCGCCGCTACAGCTGATCCGCGGTGACCACGAGCCGTTTAACCGGTTGACCCTTAACGAGTCCATCCACAATCTCCGGGACGTCGGCGCTCGTGACGCGCCCGTAAAAAAAGTGATCGGGTTCGACTAAAACCGTCACGCCGGTCGCGCATTGATCGAGACAGCTCGATGTGCACACGCGCGCCTCTAGCTTTGCAAGTCCGCGCGCGGCAACCTCCCCTTTCAACACTCTATACACTTCTTCCGAATCCTTGGCCGCGCAGCATCCTTTCGGGTTCTCCTCGGCCCGACGATTGATGCAGACAAAGAGATAGCGCTTGCGTTGCAGAGGTGGTGAGAGTCGAATACGTCGAGCCGGAGGTCAAAGGCCAAACTAGCAAGCTATTCGACGTTCACTCTCAGGTTTTCGCTTGTTGGTTTTGCGCGGCTTGATTTTTGATCCACGCTTCCACTCTTTCTTGCAGCAGGTCTAACGGCATCGCGCCGCCGTTCAATATTTCGTCGTGGAATGCTTTGAGATCGAATTTTTCTCCGAGTTGCGCCTTCGCTTCATCGCGCAGCTTGAGAATGGTTAACTGACCCATCTTGTAAGCCAGCGCTTGCCCGGGCCAGGCGATGTACCGGTCCGCTTCAGTCTGCGCCAGCGCGTCATTGGTGTCGTTGGCACGCATGTAATCGATCACCTGCTGGCGGGTCCAGTTTTGGTCGTGAATCCCCGTTTCGACCACCAGCCTGACGGCGCGAAGCATTTCTGAATTCAACCGGCCGTAGTCAGACACAGGGTCCTGGTAAAAACCAATCTCTTTGCCTAACACCTCGGAGTAAAGCGCCCAACCTTCGGCATACGCGGAAAAAAAGCCGTGCAGCCGAAACTTCGGCAAGCCTTCCAGCGTCTGGGCGATACTGATTTGCAGATGATGACCGGGAACGCCCTCGTGATAGGCAACGGCTTCGTCGTCGACCAGGGTACGCTTGGTGGGGTTAGAGACGGCAACAACGACGCGACCCGGACGTTTCCCATCCGGCGTGCCCTGGACGTAATGGGTCGCCGCGGCTTTGGCGAAGTCAGGGATCGGTTCCACTGTGACTGGCGACTTCGGCAGCAATCCAAATAGTTCCGGCAGCTTCGGCTCCATCTGATGGATGTATTTTTTGTAGTCATCCAGAATCTGTTGCTCTTTTGTTGGCTTCCACTTGGGATCCTTGTTCACCGCCTCCCGGAAGCTGGCCAGGTCCTTGTATCCCTGACCCTGGGCCAGCTTGGTCATCTCAGCCGTGATACGCGCTACTTCCTTGAGCCCGATGTCATGGACCTCGGCAGGCGGGACGTCGACGGTGGTCATCGTTTTCACCGCTTCGGCGTAACGCCGTTTCCCGTCAGCGAGGCTTTCGATCGTAAGCTCGGTTCGTCCTTTCGGATCGTACTCGGTACGCAGGAACTCGGCGAACTTTCGATAAGCGGGAAACACATCGTCGTTAACGGCCTTGGTGATCTCGTCAGTCAGGCGTTTCTTATCTTGCCCGGAAAATTCCGCCGGAAATTTTTTGGTCGGTTCGAGGAACGGGTTTGCGGCGATGATGCCGTCGCATTGGCCGGGCAACTTTTCGAGAACGAGCTTGGGCGGCATCAGGTGATCCTTCTCGCCCTGTCGCATCACCTCAGTCGTCTGTTCCAGCACACGTGGGATTTGATGTAATCGGGAGATGTAATCCTGGTAATGCGGCACGGAATCAAACGGCACCCCGTTCGGCAAATCGGCCAGCTGAGTGTGCACACCGTTCTGCTGGTTCACAGGCATCTCGTAATTCTTTAGTGCGTAGTTCACGTCTGCGCGCTCCAGCTGCTTCTCGAGTATCCGATGACTTAAAAGATCCTTGTCGCTCATGCCATCGCTCGGGATCGCCTTTAATCGAGCTAGAAAGTCATCGGCTTCCGCGTGTTGCCGGGCGATTTCCGCAAGCGAAACCTGTGCAAGCTGCGAGTTGTAACGGTAATCGCCGTACGCATGTTGCCCGCTCCGGAAAATTCTTAAGCCCGGCTTCATAATACTCCTCAAAAAGCGCGTTCTGCTTTGCTACCCGATCCGCTACCACTTGCCCAAAAGCAGAGCACGCCAACCCAAGAACCAACCCGAAAACCAGTTTTCGCATATTGGTGCACGGTAGCAGAGTGACGTCACCACGCACGTTGTGATTAGCGTTGTGCCCCGGAAAAAACTGCGAATGCTGTCAGCTTCCATGGAGCCGTGGTCGCTCCATTGCGGAACGAAAACTGATACGCTGATAGCGAGACGAGTAACTGCCTTGCACTGGCGCCGCGTGATCAGGAATGGCCGGCCGTTTTTTGCTTCCAGGCAGCCAGGATTTGACGCTCGCGTTCGGGTGAGATGCCCCATTCGAAACCGTATTGCTTCTGCGGATAAACCAAATCTGCCGGCACAATTTTTTGATACGAGGCCCAGGCGTCCTTTGCGGTTTCGCCTAACGAACGCGTACCAAATCCAGCCGCGCGCGCTTTGGTTGATGAGATTTGTTCGAACCCCGGACGATCCGGATTCCAATACGGCAGGTTGTCGAAAGTTTTCACGTGCTGATCGTTTCGGAGAAAATCAGAATCGATCCACACAAGTTTTGCTTTCCCGCCGATGGCGCTGGAGCTTTCGCCCAGAAATGCGCGGAACGGAAGCGGTTCGCTGACGGTGTTGTAGATGCCGCCGCGGGATTGTTCGACGCAATCGACAATCCAGTTGGCGACGTCGCGGACATCGATGTATTGCGCGAAGCAATCGTCGCCAGTGCCGGGTGCGACGATCTCCTGGTCCTTAAGCAAGTGAGAAAGCCAGTAGTGATAAGAAAGGCTCGTGTCGCCGGGTCCCATGATCGCGCAGGGCCGGCATATCCCAACGCGGTCGCCTAACAAGTCGGTAAGCGCTTTCTCTGATTTGGCTTTGTTTCCGCCGTAGCCTGGCCTTTCCCGGCGGGTAGGCCCGGTTTCATCGATACCGACTTTGGAATAATCGGCGTAGACCGCAATGCTTGAAACGAAATGATAATAGCTTGTCCGTTTCGCCAGCAGATTCGCAATCGGACCGACAATCGCAGGATCGTTCGCCCAGACATCGACCACGGCGTCCCAACGACGGTCGTTCGTGAGGCCGGAGAGATCTCCTTTTTCCCGGTCGCCATGAATTTTTTCCACGCCCGGGAAAAGATCGGCGCCGGTTTTGCCGCGATTGAACAAGGTCACAGTGTGGCCGCGAGCAATAGCGCGTTCGACGATGGGTGGGCCGAGGAAACCAGTGCCGCCGAGAATGAGAATTTTCTTCGGTGACGATGAGCCGGCGCTAAAGGTATTTCGCGGAAAATAAGAAGCAGCGGCGGTATAAACCCCAAGTTTAAGCAGCTCGCGCCGGGTCAACATCGACTATTAGAAAGACCGCCGGGGGATGGGGTTCAAAATTCCGCTCGTTGCCTCCAGATTGGTTGTCCAAACGGCAGGTTCGATTGCGCTGGCCCGGTCTATTTCGACCTCTGGAGATTATTTGCTCGACTATCTTTGATTCTTCGCTCAGGAATTGGGAATGGCGCAACGAAAAGAAACACCGTCACCCACACCTGAGCCTGAACCTCCTCCTACCGAAGCCCGTTGACGCCTGAGTGGGAGGCCGCAGCCAGCGACAGCGGCTACAACTGCGGTCGCCGCGGCGACCGCCACTACAGCGAAAGGAAAGAGGGTCAGTCCTCACTTTGACACAGCCTGACGCTCCACGTTCTCTTTTATAAGTAAGGCGCGTTAAACGTGTCGCCCTGGCGAACATCGCCGGTCTCGTAGCCGCGTCGGAACCAGCGGACGCGTTGCTCGGAAGTCCCGTGCGTAAATGAATCGGGCACGACGTAACCGCGCGAGCTGCGTTGGAGTCTGTCATCGCCAACCGCGCTGGCCGCGCGCATCGCTTCTTCGATATCGCCGGCTTCGACAACACCTTTGACACGGTCGGCATAACGGGCCCAAACGCCGGCCAGAAAATCTGCCTGCAACTCGAGGCGGACAGAGAGTTGATTATATTCAGATTCACTGACCCGACCGCGCATCGCCTGCACACGATCGGTTATACCGAGCAGATTCTGCACGTGATGTCCAACTTCGTGGGCTATCACATAGGCCTGTGCGAAATCGCCTCCTGCACCCAAACGTTCCTGGAGTAAACGGTAAAAACCGAGGTCGATGTAAACGCGTCGATCTTCCGGACAATAAAACGGCCCGCTCGCGCCACTGGCGAACCCGCAACCGGACCGGGTCTGGTCCGTGAAGAGCACGAGCTTTGGCTCCTGGTCCTGTCGGCCCATTTGCCGGAAGATCGCATGCCAGGCGTCTTCGGTATCGGCGAGAACGACAGCGACGAACTTCGATGCCTCATCGTGCGGCCCCTGGCTGTCGATCTGCGCAGGTTGCGATAATTGCGCGCCCTGCTGCGAATTAAACAGCGCCTGAGGATCGCCGCCGAGCAGGAGATAAATGATTACGAGAACCACGGTGCCAATTCCGCCACCCACGACAAGGCGTCGGCCGCCGGATCCGCGAACATCTTCAACATTCTCGCTTTCTCTTCTTCCTTGCCAGAGCATCTGCCTTTTATCGTGGCGCCACCTACCGGCGTTTACAATCCAAGAATGGAGCTGATGGGATCAGCGACATAGAACACGTCGCGATTGGGAATCGCGCGGGTAGACGGAAACGCAGCTAGGGTAGCTGGCGCGAGCACTGGGCAGTGCGAGTGATCAAGGTAAAGCTGCAAGGGTAGCAGCGAGCGAGTGTGGGCAACGAGCGAGTTTCAATGGCCAGTGAGCGCTGGCGGTGACAGAACATGGGGGAAACGCGGCGTCATCGCAGGCGATACGCCTGCCGCTACAGACCGCTCGCTTCAACCGAGCGAGTCAGTTTGCTCCCTGTTCGAGAAGACGATGAGGATCAACAATAGACTGGGTGGATTCTCTTCGCCTCAGACTATCGAGCACTTTCACGAGGCGCGCCTCGTAAGAATCACACATGGGTGATTTGCCATCTGGCTGGACCCATTCGGGATGTTGGACCCGAAGATCGTCGTGAATCTTTTGCCGGAGCTCGGCGTAGGTATGGATTTGATGAACGCGCGGCCGTTGCCTTGTCCAAAGATTCAGGCATGGCACGCGACGGTTTGTTTAATTTACCGCGCCGGTGAGTCCGCTGTGTTCTAAGACTAACGAATTTCATAAACGGCCTTTCATTAGGGGTTGACTCTTCCAGATCCGCGCGGAACGAGGAATCATCTTCACGAGGCGCCTTGAGCGGCGGCCTCGCATCAGATGCCCCGGACTCCAGGTGAATCTGGAGATCGCGCTAAGCGGTGTCTCAGCGAAGGTTAAGCCTTTCAACCGGCTTTTCAGTTCAGTTGAAAGTGCGTTGGGACGTCGGATGACGTAATCAACGATGATTTTACCAGCAGTGCAGAAAGTCGCAAATAGGACTTTAGTCCAATGCGTTGGTGGTGGAGGCGCGTCTCAACCGCGGCTCCTCCAGAACTCGACATCGATTCTCTTCAAAACCCTTGCTCCAGATAAGACTCACCCAGTACACGATAGCAAAACTATGAACTACAACCTCACAACAATCCTTGCTGCTATAGCGATCCTCTTCGTCCTGCTTACTTACATCACCGGCGCGCCGCTCGTGCCGGTCGCAGTCATCCTCCTCGGTCTGGCGATTATTTTCGGGGGAAGCGGATTTCGCCGGATTTAGTAGAAGACCGCAGTCATCGACAGCTCCGAAAGCATTGACTTATTCGCTTCCGCTCATTTGAAACTCGTTCGCTTCCCAGCTCGCTCGCCACTACCCATCGCGGCTTTGCCTTCTATGTCCCTTTTCCCAAAAGCTCCATTTGACCTGTCGGTTTGCCTATCTATGTCGCTCGACTCCCGTCGGCTCCATTCGCGAGCAGAGCATCTAACATTTGAACTCGTTAGGTCGTATCGCGGCGGCTTACATAACGGTGAGCGGCCGCTCAAAGATTGTCAGGCTGATGCATCGTAAGCGGCTTACGATAAACGAATAGAGGGCGTTAATTAAAATGTTGAGTACAGGAGAAGATCGATTTTGCGACGAGTAATTTGGTGCAATATTCTTTTCGCAATGAGTGCCACCGAAGTTATCGAGCAGTTCAAAGCGCTTCCCGCTAGCGAACGGGCTCAAGTCGCGAAGTTTGTTGTGGAAAATGATGATTCTTGGATCCCCGAATCTTTCAAGCAAGGCATGGCCGATATGGAAGCCGGCCGGTTTGTCGACCTGGATACCGCACTCAATGAGCCGTATCCCGGTGATCAATGAAATATCTTTTCCGCGCGACTCGCGCGTTTTGGCGCAGTTTCGACAAGCTACCCGCCCAGTAAAAGTGTCGTGCGCGCAAGGCGTTTCTAATTTTCAAGCAAGACCCATTTGATCCGCGCCTTCGCTCCCACAAGATCCACAGACTTTCGGCTGGTTACGCCCCGTACGATCTATGCGGCCGAAATTGAAGCGGATTTACGCGTTGTCTTTTACATTGAAGGCGACATTGTGGTGACGGTCGACGTAGGTTCGCATGATCTGTATCGCGGATAAGTCGACAGTGATATGCGAAAGAAAGACTCAGATATTCGCGCTCGTGCGCGCCTGTTGGTGCTGGTGGATGAATCGAACGTCGGCAGTTCCGTGCGGACTGCGGGACGAGGGCTCGATTGGTTGAAGCTCCGGGATTTTCTGGCCGGGCCAAACACAGGACGCGATCTGATTGAGATGGTGGTCTATGCCGGATTGCCACCGGCCATCCCCGCGTGGCAGGAGGAGCGGGACAGGAAAAACAAGTTCGTCCATTGGCTGCGCTCCAACGGATTCATGGTCGTCACCAAAGATGGTGCGCCCGCCGAAGAAGGCCATTACAAGGCGAACGTGGACGTGATGATGGCGATCGATGCGCTCGAGCTTTCCATTGAGATGCGGCCCGATGTTGTGATTCTCGTGACTGGCGACGCCGATTTCGCTTATCTCGCCATCAAGCTGCGCCGACACGGGATCCGCGTAGAAGTCGCGTCAGTCGCGGCAAATCTCGGGAACATATTAAGATCAGCCGCGAACGACGTGATCGATCTGGCCCCGCTCTTTCGGACGTTCGAGATCAAACAAGTTCAGGATGAGCCAGCGCAGGTATCGCATCGAACGCAGCAGCAACAGCGCACACGCCGGCCTCGGTTTCGTCCCGTTGCTACATCGCGACAGACGAGCGAAGGTTGAGCCTTATGGGACACAGCCAAGGCAGAGACAACGTAAAGAAACGCGCAAGACGGCGGAAAAAGGCGGAGCGCCTCGCGCTCGCTAAGAAAGCGAAGGCAGCGAAATAACGCGCTGCGACTTCAGCTTCTGAATGGTCAACTTCGTTCTCGAGCAAGAAATCATCGACAAACACTTGGGCGTTTACCCCTGCCGGGTGAAGTTCATGGTCCAGTTGGTTTCCCACGTCTTCCCGCCGTCGGCGGAAAATGCCTGTTCCCAGCGGCAGGCATTTGGCCCGTTTACGGTCCAGATGAATCGATTAAAAATATGCACCCCTTCGAAGAGCTCCTGCGAGAAAAACTCACCTCGCGGACCATTGAACTTGCCTACCATTGGCACATCCAGCCTTCCGGGACTGCTGCCCGCCACCCAATAGATGCTCCACTCACGCGTCACCGGATTGTAAAGACGCACGGTTACTGCTTCAACACGGCCTGACGCACGAACCATGGTGAGTTCGTCGATGTTGCCAAGACCGCTCAGGATGGGCCGCACCTCGCTCGTACCTTCGAACTCTTCCCATTCTGTGCACCCTTTAAGCCGCTCTTTCAGTCGCCGGTGGTGGATTTTCCAGCTGCCGAAGAGGAAATCGAAATCCGTTCGCCCGTCGCGTTCACGAGACTCGTTAGTCATAGGCTGCTTCGTCTGTTTCACGCGTTGCTAAGTCAGCCGCGCAATTGCGACCGGGATGTAGGTGACAGCTTCAATATTTCGGGCGCTTTATCAACATAACGCGTCAGTCCCACTGAGACTTCGTCGCGCCATCGTTCCGATTGTGAGAGAGCTGCTTCGTAATTTTCGTACGCCGCCGAATCCTGAAAGGTCGAGAACCAGACTAAGACATTCTCGTCCTCACGCACCGGCAGAGCTGGGAAAGTGTTCTCGCTGTTCTCCGTCATGAAATACGCAGAAGTCGTCGCGCCCAAGCTAGTCGCCAGGGGCTTGAGCGTCTGCTCGAAGAAATTGATAAAGTCGTAAGGAACCGAACGCTCAAAATAATAAATGGTCGCAACGATGAGGCTCGTCGGAACTTCATCGGATCCCACAGGAGGCCGCTTCATATTTTGGAGCGAAAATCCGGCCGTCGGTTGCGCTGGACGCAGTAACAGAACGTTATCAGAGTCAATCATCGTTGCATTCGCGGCTTGCCGGTGCGTTTTCCAAACTGGGCCGCCGTAAAAATCACTGAGCGCTTTTGCGCGTGAGTTCATATCACGGAAACCTCTGAGCCAAACGAACCGATCCGGATGATCGAGATCTCTAAATTGACCGATCACCGTTATTCCGAGCGCTTCCTGCGGTTCGATAAATTCCCGGTCGAATAATTCTATCAAGACATCACGTTTCCCAGGATGCAGCGTGTATTGCCTTAACTCAACGACAGGACAGCAGAGTCGCGTTTGTTTCAAACTTTCGTCCATTGATTCAGTCATGACTCACTTAAGCATGTCCAGCGGGGAAATGAAAAATACGAAGATGGACCGCCTTTGTATTCCGCGCTGGCCGTTTGCAAAGCCTCGCACGCTCGCGTCATAAGTCGCTTATGATGCTCGCTAAACACTAAGCTTCGATCTGGCGTTTCTCTAAAGTGCGCGCATTGGCGTAGTCAGTTCCGAACTAGGCTTGGAGGATTATTGATCTGTGAGCGAAGAAACGAATAAAGATTGGGCAGCGTTGGTCGCAACCATGGTGGCGCGGATCGAGAGCGAGGGCGTGGGATCGCCTAGCCACGAAAAGGTCATCACGGACGCGTTGAACGGGATCGATGGGGTTCAAGAAGTGAGCATCGAGAATGGAGCTATCCATGTCACCTACGATCCCCTGCAAACCACCGAGAAAAAAATCGAAGAATCGATCCGCGCGAGCGGAAATAGCGTGACCTCAGCGACGACAGACAGCGAGACCCCTGGCCCGATCACCGCTCCTGCGCTCACGGCTACGCGCGAGCCGACCACGCAAAAATAAAATCTGAGCAAGGTTGGGTAGGATGGCCGGGGCGGCAGCAACGCCCGCTCCGAAATTCTTGACTTATGCGCTCTCGCTCATTTCGATCTGTCGGTTTGCCCATCTATGTCGCTCGCGTCCCCGCCGCTCCATTCGCGAGCAGGCAGGCTAATCGGCTGCTGCAGACCGCCGCTACAGTTAGATCGCAGGCGACATCGCCCGCCACTACAGGTTTACCTTCATGCATCGTAAACGGCTTACGATGTGACACTGGAACCTGTCGTGTTCTGAGTTTGAGCAATCGAAACGTTGAGCGAAACTTCGGGCGGTGAAAGACCTTACCCAGGGCTCCGTGACCTCCCTTCGTCAAGGCTACCGCATGGCGGGACGAGGAGTTTGAACACGGGGAGCATTGTAGACGCAACTAATCTATGAAGGATATGACGACTGGTTCAGTAACCAGGCATTTGCTGCATATGTCGGCGTTTTTGGCCATGAGCATGGTGGTGCAGACCCTTTATTTGCTGGCCGATCTTTACTGGGTCGGACACCTCGGAAAGGAAGCGATCGCTGCGGTCGGCGTCGCGGGCAACATCACGATGATTGTACTGGCGCTCACCCAGATGCTGGGTGTGGGAACGACCACGTTAATCTCGCAAGCCGCCGGCAGAAAAGATCAGCCACACGCAGAGCTGGCTTTCAATCAATCGTTCGTCATGTCGATTGTGATCGCGCTGGCATTGGGCGTTGTCGGATTCATTCTGCGTCCTGCCTATTGCGATTGGCTAAGCGCAGATGCAGAGACAGCGACGTTGGCAAAGGCGTATCTGCTTTGGTTCCTTCCCGGACTTTTGTTGCAGTTTCCCCTGGTAGCGCTGGGCTCGGCGCTGCGCGCGACCGGCATCATCAAGCCGGCCGTGGGATTCCAGGTGCTCAGTGTGTTTCTCAACATCGTGCTCGCCCCATTATTGATTTTCGGAATCGGCCCGTGGCCAAAACTCGGCGTGACAGGCGCAGCGCTTGCCACGTTCATTTCCATTCTCGTCGCCGATTTGCTAATCGTGATTTATTTCG
The DNA here is from genome assembly GCA_963758425.1 of uncultured Verrucomicrobiae bacterium. Taxonomy (GTDB): domain Bacteria; phylum Verrucomicrobiota; class Verrucomicrobiia; order Chthoniobacterales; family UBA10450; genus Udaeobacter. The sequence goes on along the minus strand of CAVWVV010000016.1, from coordinate 11,911 downwards.
AAAGGAAATATCATTATCTCCGTTTTCGTTTTCCGCTGTTTCGCCCGCAAACAAAAATTTGGGGAGGATTGTTGCGGATTGGTGTGCCTGCCGGCGCGGAGTTTTTGCTGCTCTTCGTGTATATCATGATCGTTTACGCGATCATCCGAGGCTTTGGACCAGCGGCACAGGCGGGTTTCGGAATTGGCGCACGCGTGATGCAGGCGTTCTTTCTGCCGGTGGTTGCGCTCAGCTTCGCCGTTTCGCCCGTGGTCGGTCAAAACTTCGGTGGCCGCCAAGCGGACCGGGTCCGGCATTCCGTCTATTCTGCAATTGGCATTGCATCGTCGATGATGGTGGTGCTCACGTTGATCGCGTTCCTCGTGCCTGGGACGTTGATTCGCTTTTTCTCGCGCGATCCGCGAGTCATTGCCTTCGGCAGCGAATACCTTCGAATCGTTTCTTTGAATTTCATTTCAGTGGGAATTGTTTTTGTCACTTCCAGCATTTTCCAGGGAATTGGCAACACGCTGCCGCCGCTGTTTAGCTCGATGACGCGGCTGATCTTGTTCGCCGTGCCCGCGATGCTGATCTCGCGGATGCCCGGGTTTGAGATGAGGGAGCTGTGGTATCTATCAGTCGGGTCGATCATTTTTCAGATGTGCGTCAATCTCGTGCTGCTCCGGCACGAGCTGCGAAAGCGACTTAGATTCGACGAGCCGGAGAATTTTATTCCGGCGAGCGCGACCGCGTCGTAGTTCGCGTTTGTGCGAGCGCCAAAGCGCTGTGTCATTTCAGCCTGAGGGCATCGCCCCAGGAATCTCATCGCGCTGCGGCCAAGCGCTGAAAGCGCGACTCAGTTCAGCGCGTGTTCTCAACAAGTGAATCGCGCTTTTCAGCGCTGATCTGATCCCCACAAATCCGGCGTGCCCAGCTCCCGATGAATGTCGCGCCTTCGGCGCTAGACTAACTACCTAGAGTTCGCGCGATTGAATTACGCATGCGTTTTTCCCCTGTGATGGCGTGAGAAGTTGAAACGCTAGCAGGCTGACAAACACGGCGACGCAAAGCCAGGCGAACCAATCGCCGGCGCGGGTGTAAAATGTTTGCTCGCGCGAAACGTTTACTTTTCCGGTGATTGAAACGAAACGGTCGGGCACTGTCGCCGCTTCCGCCAGAATGCGACCGCGGTTGTCGCTCAGGGTTAATAATCCGTTGCGCGCCGAACGAGCCAGGGCGAAACCGTTTTCGACCGCGCGCAGAACGGCCATGCGCGCGTGCAGCCAACGATCCAGATTGAAGTCCCACGCGGGTACCAGTAGCAGGTTCGCGCCTTCGGCTGCGTATTCGCGGCTGAGCTTGGGAAAATCCATGTCCTTGCAAATCTGCAGTCCCCAACGTCCCGACGGCTCATCGAGAACTGACTCGTTTGTCGCCGGGTTTTTCGGGTTCCACACCAGGGACGAGATGATGCTTGTCGTAGTTCGCCTCTAATTTTCCGTCGGCCGAATACAAGCGGGAAGAATTAAAGGCACCGGACGGCATTTTTCGAACAAGGCCAAGGACAATCGCCGCGCGTGTCTCAGCGGCAGTCGAAGAATAGAGAGAATCGACTTCTGCCAATGCAGTCTCGCTGATACGTCCGATTTTTTCCGGTAAAACAACAGCCTGCGTTCCGGCTGGAGTAACGCGGCGGATTTCGGCAGCATACTCGCGCAACAACTCCAATGCCTGCTCTTCAGAGCCGAGGTAGACGCTCATCGGCACGTCCCTGGCGATGAGTGTCACCGCAACCGATTGGGCAGAAGGATTCGATTGCAATCGCCACTTGCCAAAGACAAGCGCTGCGCAAACCACTAACCCGACGACGATCGCAAGCGCGCGACGTTGCCATGGTCCTCCCGCACCGCTCAACAAGGTTGCCGCGGCGCCCGCAAACAGAAATACGATGAAGCTGATTCCCCAAAGACCGGTAATCGCAGCGATCTGGATCACGGGGAGACAATTCATTTGTGTGTACGCGAGATTGCCCCATGTGCTGTGAGGCGACGCCATCGCGGTAAGATATTCGTACGCCACCCAGTAAACGGGAAAAGCAAGCGAGGCGAGGAAGAGCGATCCGCGCCGAATGAAACCGCGAACAAACAGAACGCCGAAGCCGAAAACCACAGCAGGAACTACAAAATAGAGAATAGTGATGTGCGGTGGCAGTTCGATCTCATGCGTGACGTACTTCCATTGGTTCATTTCGCCGATCAACCACACGATCGCGCCAAGAAAGAAAGCAGCGCTGCCGTGAAGTCGCGGCGCTATGGCAAGTACTGGAATCGGCGCCAACCAAAGCGCCCACCAAATTGGATGAAGCCCAGTGCCCAGATATGCGAATGCCGCAGAAACGAGACCGGCGACGGTGACGAGAAAAAGTTCACGAGATCGCATGCGAATAATGCCCAGATGTGATTGCTTTTGTCCGTTGCTGCAAGACAGGAATTCCAAGTCGAAGATGCGAGCTCACCCAATCGCAAAAGAAGGTGGTGCTCGGTGGAAAGCGGCGACATAGACTATCCAATCCAGATGCGAAAAATCCAAAATCCCGGAACGCCGCGCCGTAAGACTGAAGCGGGATGGAAGTGGCGCAAAAATTACCGCGTATGGGACGCCAACCGCAGAATCTTTCTTTATCCAGAAAATTGGATCGAACCAGAGCTGCGCTTGCCGGCCCGGTTTCGCGTCCCACTGAGCGAATTGGCGCTATTTATTCGCCCGCGATGCGGCACGAAAGGCGTTCGCATTTTATTTCCCGGCAAAGATCGGTCGAGGCGTCTTGTGGCGGCTCAAACTTTGGCCTACAACCTCGGGAAGGACCTATACCGGATCGATTTGAATGCCGTCGTCTCGGAATATATTGGCGAGACCGAGAAGAATCTCGGCCGTGTTTTCAAAGCGGCGAAGGATAGTCATGCGGTCCTGTTTTTTGATGAGGCTGATGCTCTCTTTGGCAAACGCACTGACGTGAAAGATAGCGACGGGCGTTATGCAAATATTGAACTCGATTATCTCCTGCGGCGAAGCGAGAAATATGCTGACCTCACAATCTTCGCCACCAGCCATCGCACCAAGATCGACAAAAGGTCGTTGCGAAGGTTTCATTTCATAATCCCCGTTCCGCAGCGAAAGAAACTGGGCCACAAGGAATCTTCCACTTGTTAGGCACATGCCCCCTAATCCAGAATGAGCGACAAGATCAAAACGCGCGAATTTTCCATCAGCGATTACGACGCGGCGCTTGAGCTCTGGCAACGAGTCGAGGGTCTCGAGATTGCCGAGGGTGATGACAGCGAAAGTGTTGCCTACTTTCTCGCGCGTAACCCGGGGCTGAGCAGAGTTGCGACCGACGGCGCCGCGATTGTTGGCATCGCATTGTGCGGTCACGACGGGCGCCGCGGATATATTTATCATCTGGCCGTTGATCCTGGTTACCAGGCGCGCGGCCTCGGCAAGCGTTTGATGAATGAATGCCTCGAGGGTTTGCGACGGGCTGGCCTCAAGCGAGCGCTTATCCTGGTAGCACACGACAATCCGCCCGGCCGAAAATTCTGGCGCCGCAACGGCTGGGAGGAAGTCCCTGGTCCTGTCATCATGGGAATTGACCTTTAATCATCCGAAAGCGCCAGAGCTCGCTCCCCGATAAGGGATATGTAGAAGTCTGTCGAACGTCAGGCTCGCACACGGAACAGGATCGACGATAGTATTGCGTGATCATGGTTCGCGCCATTACTGCTCTTGTTTTCTTAACAATCACACTCTCAGCTTCTGCTTTCTCCTGGGACGACGATTCGCATTACGTGCCGTTGGGCCCGCGCAACGGCTACTACATCGTGCAACCCGATTCGCATTTGATTCGTCAACTCGGTCTTTACGAAGCCCCCGTGATCGATACGGCTGACCCGATGCGACACGGCTACGGCGCGGATGCGCTCGCGTTTCGGTTCAATCGGAACGGCGTATTGATTACGCCTCCGGCCTACATCGTACAGGGACTGCCATACGATTTCTATACGCGCCGAATCGGCTCGCTAACTTGGGGCCGCGCGACTACGCATGACGTGGAAGCTCTTTTTGGCAACGCCCACAGTCGCGCAGATCGCCCGGATGGTTTTATGTGGTATTATGCCCTGCCGGTTTATAATCCATTCGAGGACCAGGGTGGTGGCGGCCACCGGTGAGACGCCTCCGCATACTGGACGATCGTGCGCGTCGTTCTAGATTCGTAGCATGCGAGTCGCGATTTTTCTGGCGACCCTGTTTGCGGCAACCGTTTCGGCGATCGCGAGTGGAACGGGCGTCGTTAGTCCTGATCATCCTCAGACATTCGCCTATGGCGAGGTGATATGGCGCCAGCTTTATCTCGAACGTGCGTCCGGTGGACTGGCCGCAAGGATCACGTTCAGCAATTTGCCTTATGTCAGTGACGACGAACCGCGTAGGGACGAATCCTTCGATTTTCGTTTCCCCGGTACCAAATTTGACCCAACACGACGGACGTTTTTCGTGAATGGCCGCGGGGGTCAGACGATCCCTGTGGCGCGATTTCGCGGTGATCCGTTCCGCGGTTGGATTGATCTCGCGCCGGGCGCGAAAATCTATCTGCATAAAGAGAGCGGGCGTGTGACGGCAATTTTGACCGCAACCGATCGCCCGCGCGCAGGAAGCCAGTGGATCGACACGGACGACAACTTTTCACTGCAGAATATTCTGATTGCGCTATTTGGTCAGCCTGCCCCCGGCCTGCCGTGAACGGCTGCAATGGATTTTCGCAAAGCGAGACTTTGCGGGCCGGGCGCGGCCCCGCTCCATCGACGCGCATAGACGAGAAACCTTGGAGACAGCCTGCCCTCAGGCTGTTTCGACAATAGCTCCTGGATCATAACCACGTTGTGTGAAAGTAAACGGCCAACATTTTCGAACAATCTGGCTTAAGCCGGACGATGAAGCCGTCGTGCAGCTTATCGATCAGCGTTTTTTACCGCATCGTTTTGTGATCGAAGAAGTCCGCACCGTCGAGCAGATGGCGACGGCGATTCGCGACATGCATGTTCGCGGGGCGGGATTGATCGGCGCGAGCGCGGGATACGGAATGTATCTTGCGGCGATTGAGGCCGCGGCGCGTCCGGCAGCAGCGGGAGTCGATAAGCAACTGTCCGACGCCGCTGCACAACTCAGAGCGACTAGGCCGACTGCGGTCAATCTTTCCTGGGCCGTTGAGCGCCAGCTGAAGAATATTGCGGGAGGGAAAAACGCGACCGAAAAGGTCGCGCTCGCTTTGCGCACAGCCAGATCGATTGCGGACGAAGACGCTGAGCATTGTCGGATGATCGGGCAACACGGATTGGAACTCATCCGGCAGATCGCAAGAAAGAAAGCAGGAAAGCCAATCAATGTGCTCACGCATTGCAACGCGGGGTGGCTCGCGTTTGTTGACTATGGTTCCGCTACTGCGCCGATTTATGCCGCTCACGACAGCGGATTGCCAGTTCACGTGTGGGTCGCTGAGACGCGACCAAGAAATCAGGGTTCCAAACTTACAGCCTGGGAGTTGGGCGAACACCGTGTGCCGCATACGATCATCGCAGACAGTGCCGCGGGACACTTGATGCAACGTGGCGCAGTAGATTTGGTGATTGTGGGAACCGATCGCACTACTTTTACGGGCGATGTTGCGAACAAGATCGGGACATATCTGAAGGCGCTGGCGGCGAAAGACAATGACGTTCCCTTTTATGTGGCGCTGCCCTCGTCTTCGTTCGACTGGAAGTTGCGCGATGGACTGAAAGAAATCCCGATTGAAGAACGTAGCGCGGAGGAAGTGAAGCAAGCCGATGGCTGGTTCGAGGGACAACAGGTCGAGGTCCGTGTCGCCCCAGAGAGAAGTCCGGCCGCAAATTATGGATTCGATGTTACACCCGGCACATCTGGTGACCGGATTGATTACCGAGCGGGGTGTGTGCGAAGCGAACGAGAAAAGCATCCGCGCGCTTTTCCCGGAGCAGGCGCTGTGAGCGAATACATAAAGTTTTCGTGCGAACGCGTGGCAGCCGAGATTACTTCGTTTGGCGGGCTTGCTGAATTAAATACATACAGGAGGAAACTTCTCGATCTCCATCTGATCGGTGTGGATCCAAATGGTATTGGGGTTGGCAACCTGAGCGTAAGAGACGGCGCCACCAACAATTTTTACATCACCGGTTCTGCGACTGGAGGCATACACGAACTGACCCTGGCAGACTGCGCAAAAGTAGTGGCGTGCGATTTTGAGACGAACTGCATCCGATACGAAGGCTCTACGCTGCCCTCATCGGAATCGCTGACGCACGCTGCAATTTACAAGTCGGATGCAACCACCGGAGCGATTATTCATTGTCACGACTCCAGGCTGTGGGCAGCAGTTTTGAATGAAGCGCCGACAACTTCGAAGGCAGCTGCGTATGGAACATCCGAGATGGCGAATGAGATAACGCAACTCTTCAAGCGCACCGACGTGCAAAGCAGAAAGATTGTTGTCATGGCTGGTCACGAAGCAGGCATTCTAACTTTCGGCAAAGATCTTGAGGAGGCGTTCGCCGTCCTCATGCACGAGAAAGAAAGACATTACTCCTGAATCACAGCAGTGGAGACGGCCCGCCCTCGGGCCGCACAGGGCTTGCCCTTCGGCGCGGGGGCGCGCCGGCTCCATTCTCGGCCCGGCGGTCGCGCCCTACCAATCAACGATGCCGTTCCGTTGACAGCAATTTCGATGCACGTACGCTGAAGAGACATGCATGAAAAATCTTCAGACCTGAATGAGAAGCCAGGTGTTACTCGCCGAACATTCCTCGGCACAACGCTATTAACTGGCGCGGCATTTTTTGCGGGAGGATCGGAAGCAATCTTCGGAGCTACATCACCCGCGAGTGTTGATAGTAATTCGGTGTTTCGCATCGGCGGGGATCTTCCCGTGAACCGACTCGGCTTTGGCGCGATGCGGCTCACCGGTGAAGGCATTTGGGGTTGGCCGCCTGATCGCGCTAACGCGCTGAAAGTTCTGAAGCGCGCGGTGGAACTTGGCGTGAATTTAATTGATACGGCCGACGCTTATGGACCTGAAGTCGACGAACTGCTCATTGCTGAGGCACTTTATCCGTATCCCAAAGATCTCGTCATTGCGACCAAAGGCGGTAACACCCGGCCCGGTCCCGGCCAGTGGGTGCCGGATGGCAGACCTGAATATCTCAAGCAATGTGTCGACAAGAGTCTGAAACGGCTACGGCTCGAACGCATCGATTTGTACCAATTGCACCGCATCGATCCGAAGGTGCCGATGGAAGATTCACTCGGCGCGCTTAAGGAAATGCAGGATGCGGGCAAGATCCGCCATGTGGGGTTATCGGAAGTGTCGCCGGACGAAGTCAATCGGGCGCGCAAAATTCTTCCGATCGTGAGTGTCCAGAACCAGTACAACATTGGTAACCGGAAATGGGAGAACACGCTGACCTATTGCGAAAAGGAGGGTCTTGGCTTTATGCCGTGGTCTCCGATTGGGGGAAGCAGAGGCTTGAAAGCTGGCGATGCATTGGAAGCGGCCGCTAAAAATCATGGCGTAACGGTCGTGCAACTTGCGCTGGCATGGCTTCTGCACCGCTCGCCTAACATGCTGCCGATTCCGGGCACGTCATCGGTGGCGCACCTCGAAGAAAATGTTGCTGCCGAGAAGCTCAAGCTGACCCCCGAAGAGTGGAAAGCGATTGACGCCCTGGCTAGTTAAAGCCGAAGTATAATTAAGATCGCACGCATCTGCCTTTGCCGCGGCCTCGGCTCAAGAGAGCAAGAGTGCCTACAATTGATGCCGTCGTAACTGGTCTACCAATCGAAAGACAAATATGCGGCTCTCGCGTCAGTTCGAAAAAGCGTTGATTTACGCCACGCGGATTCACGGCGGACAACTCCGGAAAAAAACAAGGGTTCCCTACGTCGCTCATATCCTCGGCGTCTCTGCGATCGCGATGGAATACGGCGCGAACGAAACCGAAGCGATCGCCGCGCTGTTGCATGATGCCGTGGAGGATTGTGGCGGCGCGAAACGATTGCGCGATATCGAGCGAAAGTTTGGCAAAAAGGTCGCGAGAATCGTGGAGGGCTGCACTGACACAGATCAAACGCCAAAACCTCCGTGGCTGGAACGAAAGAAGGCCTATGTGGCTCACGTTCGGCACGCGCCGATGCCGACGAAACTCGTGTCAGCTTCAGACAAATTGCACAATGTCCGGGCGATCCTGATGGATTATCGCAGGGAAGGAGAAAGACTCTGGTCTCGATTCAACGGCGGTAAACAAGGCGCTCTTTGGTACTATCGTGCGCTCGTAAACGCTTTTAGCGGTAAACGTATTCAACCGTTAGTGCAGGAGCTCAATCGCACTCTGACCCAGCTTGAATTGCTGTCGAATAACGGAGCGCAAGTGAAACAACCACCGGCGCATATTGGTCACTTGAGATCACACACCTCGAATGTCATTCTGAGCCCTTCGGCTTCGCTCAGGACAGGCTTCGCGAAGAATCTCTGATTACTTGCGAAATCCGGTCCTCAAGCAATGGCCAGGGATATTTCGCTTCGACGAGGCCCGGGCTAGCCAAAGCCAAATCCCGAGTTAACATAAGCCATGAAATCAAAATACATCTCTGCTGGCAGGTTCTTCCTGATTTTTAGTTTCATCTGCGCGGTTTCGATTGGAACCGCTGTCGCTGGAGCGGCTGGGAATTGGGGCGCTCGACCGGGTGGGCATTTGGTCGTTCTCAGAACGCCGAACTTCGGATGGAATGTGGCTTTCAATCTTGAGATCGACGGCAGGTCCGTCGCGACCGTTGTACAGGGTCGCGACTATCACACATGGTTGCCAGCCGGGGAGCATGTCTTAACCGTACGCAAGTTACCACGCACAGGGTTAACCGGGCCCACTTCGACAACAGTGAACGTCCAGCCGGGGGGGACCTATGTATATACTGCGAACTGGGATTCGGATTTCGTTTATCTGCGCCCATCCGGAGTGTGCTTGACCCCTGGAGTGCTGTGGCAAATGGGCTGGCCGGGAAGGCCTTTCTGCGTCGGGACAACCTCCGAGAAATTCACAGATCGATGAACGCCGCGCTCGCCAAAAGCGAGTCCGGAGCGAGCATCAGGCGGTGAAGTTAAGATACACCTCCGCCAATACACTCTGTCTGATTCTTGTTTTCGTTTGCGTAATCTCGAACGGGAGCACCGCCGCTCAATCGGGTGGGCGTTTGATCGTTATCAGGGTCCCGAACTTCGGATGAACGTCGTTAAGATTGATGGCAGAACCGTCGCCAATGTTGTGCAGCGGCGCCGCTACGATCACTTTGTGCCGACGGGCCGTCATTCGTTGACGGTCTCGGCCGTGCCCAACTCATACTATTCTGAACCGACATCGACTCTGCTGAATGTCCGACCCGGGCATACGTACGTATTCACGGGATCATGGGATGGATCGAATCGCGTTGTCCTCATCCCTTCGGCGCTTCCTCCGGGATAACCGTGCTGATTTGAGCGATACTTGATCCTTGCGAGCTGCGCTGGCGGCAGTGTCACGGCACGAAACGTCGCGCGTTAGGGAAACACAGTTGGTGTAGGACTGGGAGTAGCGGTACCGGATGGAGTAGGACTAATAATGGGTATGGGGGTTGTTTGCTCGCCTCCTCCTTCGTTCGGCTCTTTTTTATACGTGATAACAAGCGTCGCGCCCGGCACCGGGGCGACCCTTACTTCGGCCGGACCTGCAATGATCACTTGGTTACCGATTTCCGGGAAATTTTGCGAATTAATGCCCGTGCTAAAATCGATTCGAGTCGCGGTAAGAACATTCGCGGTCCCACCGGCATCACCGCTCAGGGTGACACCGACGACGCCGCGGTCGGTACCTCCTTCCTGAGTAAAATTTGTGATCTTAAGGAAGCGATCTTCAGGGACTGTGATTGTGAGCGGCGAAGTTGTAATGACCTTGCTCCTGAATCCGCCCGCAAAAACAAAGCCAGCATGCAGGAGAAAGAAGGCAACCAACCAGCGGCTGAGATGGATTTTGATTGTCATATGCGCCGAGGCCGCAGGGACAAATTAGAATCGATCGTCGTCACGTCAACGATCGGCATTGAGCGACGCCAATTTTTTGGCGCCGCACAAGTCACGGACTCGGCAAAAGCGCCTTTAACGGGCGCTTGAAACTCCGAAACGTTTTACCAGAAAGCTATTTGATCTTCGCAAGAATCTTTTCCATCTCGCTCCGGCGGAAGGCGCGCATGGTATGGCTTTTGACGTTACCAAGTGAGCCGATCTTAAGCATGAACGCGCTCATGGTCTCGTCATCAGGTGCATCGAAGACGACAACAGCGTCGTACGCACCCATTGTCCAGAATTCGTCTACGACCTTCATCCCCAGTTTCTCGGCCTCCGCCATCGCGGCATCGCCCCTTTTGACCGTATCCTTGATATTGCGGATGCCCTGATCAGCAAACTGAATCAAACCGACATAAGTAGCCATGATTTTCTCCTTTCGTTTCTTCCTTATTCGAAGTTGAGGCTGGATCCGGCGGCTAGTAAACCTGCTTCAGCCCCTTTCCATCCACGGCGGTGTCATGTTGAGCGAAGCGAAACATCTCGGTCTACTTTCGTCGGCGATCACCAAACGTAACAAATCTGAGATTCTTCGCTTCGCTCAGAATGACAAGTAACACAGTAGTGGCTCGTAATGTCGGTTCTATGTCCTACCAGGGACTTTGAAGGATGAGTATTCGTGGCCCCAGACGAGCAATGAATCCAAAGCGGATTGGCTTTCTCGGTTTTGAGGGCGTCGCTGCATCGGAGCTGACGCGCGCTGCCGATGTTCTTGCGGCTGCGACCCTCGATGGCGGTTATGGAAATCGGATTTCATGTTACCAGATCACCATGATTGGCTTCACTTCCGAATGTTTTCGCGCTGAATCGGGAATCGCATTCTGGCCAGACAGCACGCTCGAAACGGCGTCCGAATTAGACACGATTGTCATTCCAGGCGGCGATGGACTCCGGCGATCTTTAGTTAGTGAAACGATTGCCGACTGGCTCCTGGCGCGCGTAAACGAGACGCGTCGCGTTGTTGCGGTCGGCGGTGGAATTTATGGTGTTGCGCCAACTGGGTTACTCGATGGCCGCGAAGTCACCACTCATTGGCGTTACGCCAGCGATGTTGCACGGAGTTTCCCGAACCTGCGTGTTGATCCCAGAAGGCATCTCGTTAAAGATGGCGCCTTTTACACGTCTTCCGGTCCCAACGCGGCTATCGATCTTTCGCTTGCTCTGATCGAAGAGGACTATGGCCGCCATGTAGCATCGGGGGTTGCGCAGGAGTTTGTGAGCGCGCCGATGAACGGCAACGGCCAACACAAACTGACCAGACCGCTGGTGTTTGACAGTCAACCGGCTGATCGCTTTGCGGAACTCATCCCGTGGATCATGCGAAATTTGCACGAAGACCTTTCAATCAATACGCTGGCGCGCAGAGCGTGCATGTCTCCGAGCCATTTTAATCGGGCTTTCAAAAGTGTGTTCGGCAGTGCGCCGGGCGAGTTTGTGGAGACCCTGCGCATCAACGAAGCAAAGCGTCGCCTGTCCGTTCCTAAGCGAACTCTCGAGACCATCGCTGCCTCTGTTGGCTTTTCGGATTCGCAAACATTCCGGCGCGCATTTGAACGGAGAGTTGGAGCAAAGCCGCGCAGCTACCTGAAAAACTTCAATGCACCTTCGATTGTGGCTTCCGCTAATGGAGAAGCGGCCTTACCACGGCTAGGAAGAATGGCTGGCGCGCAAGAACCAGTAGCGGTCCCAACTCAACATTAAACTCCCTTTGCCTTG
>CAVWVV010000015.1:0-33454 GCA_963758425.1 uncultured Verrucomicrobiae bacterium | reverse complement strand
TCACGGGCCGAGCACGCATGAGTGCGTATCTCGTCCCAACGGAGTTCGGCTCCGTGAATCTAGGTCAGGGCTGACTTCGCGAATGTTCAGCGGCACTCTGACTTGAGGCGCGCTTTAAACGGTGCGTCGCGTGGCTGGAACGCCCAAATTTCCACAGTTTACTTGTCGGCCTGAGTCGGTGATAGCGGAACGAAAACCTGAAAAACGTTCACCAGCCTTTTCACTGGCCTGTGGTTACGTTCTCGACGGTTCCCGAAGGTTCTCTACGACGGGATATTGCGGGTTCCCTCTGCGTAAACGATTCTCCCTCCCTTCCCGTCGCTGCAGCCCGGAAGTGTAAATTACGATTTACGCCGTCCGCTCGCGCGGGCATAGCAGCACCAGCAGTGATGCGATTATCCAGCACGCGACCATAAAAATAAATCCGCCGCGGAATGAGCCGGTGCGCTGGCTCAGATCGCCAATGATCTTAGGACCAAAGAATCCGCCAATGCTGGCCGTGCAATTGATGAAGCCGACCGCTGCTGCAGCCGCCGAGCTGGTGAGAAATGAAGACGGGAGCGCCCAGAACGATGGCAGATATGCCACCGTTCCGAAGCCGATCAGCGTGAACACCACGATTAGCAGTGCGATCGAATGCGGAGCAAGGAACCACGCGCCCAACGCTAGCGCAGCGGTTAATTGTGGGACGGCAAAATGCCAGCGGCGCTCGCGCGTGCGATCGGAGTTCCAGCCAAGCAGCAGCATTCCGATGAGACCCGCAACAAACGGAATCGCGCCGATCCAGCCAATGCGCTGAACATCAGTCCAACCGGTGAGCCGCTGAAGCATGGTCGGCATCCAAAACCAAAAGGCGTAGCCGCCGGTATAACAGAAGAACAACCCGGCAGTGAGCATCAACACCGCCGGATGCCGAAGCGCTTGCCAAATCGTAACGTGTTCTACATGTGCTTTGGCGCGCCGCTCTTCAGCAAGACGAGCACTTAACCAATCGCGCTCGTTAGGCTGCAACCATCGCACTTCGTTAGGCCGATCCGGCAGCACGAACAGTGTCGCGATTCCAAGTAAGATCGCGGGCACGCCTTCCAGCAGGAAGAGCCATCGCCATCCGGCAGTGTCGAGCCAATGAACACGCAGGATCATGCCGGCAAGAGGCCCGCCGAGAATGTAAGCAATGGGAATAGCCGACATAAACCGCGCCACCGCCTTGGCCCGATCCTGATAAACGAACCAGTGCGAAAGATAAACAATCACACCGGGGAAAAAGCCTGCCTCGGCTGCGCCGAGCAGGAAACGCGCGCCGTAAAGCTCCAGCGGCGTGCGGACAAAACCAGTGAGTGTTGTGAGTGCGCCCCAGATTATCAGCGTTGTCGCGAGGAGAAGTCTAGCGCTCCAGCGTTCCACCAGCAGCGCCCCGGGAATTTGCAGCGCAAAATATCCAATAAAAAAAATTCCGCTGGCCGTGCCAAACACTGAATCGCTTAAACCCAGGTCGCCTTTCATTCCAAGCGTCGCATACGCGATGTTTGTGCGATCGAGGTAATTCGCGACGTAAAGCAGAAACAGAAACGGCAGAAGCCGCCACGCGATTCGACTGCGCGCACTTTCGCCGGCGTCTGCTTGCAAAGAAGCCATCGTCGCGCGCATCATAACGCCGTTCGAAACGCTCACAATTTAGAAAACGCGTTCGCCGCCCAACTTGGCAAAGCGCTCGCTCCCAAGGAAGTTTTGTTCGTCGGCGACATTCCAAAAACGCGAAATGCAAAAGTCATGCGCCGCATCGTGCGCGCCGCGTATCTCGGCGAAAAACTCGGCGACACATCCGCGTTGGAAAACCCGGCCTCGCTGGATCAAATCAAGCGCGCGGTAGGGCGCGTCACTCCGCTGAGCGCACGTCGCATAGGTAGGGCGCGTCACTCCGTGCGCGCCGTCGTCGCGATTGCCAACGAACGGCGGGCAGAGGACTGCCCGCCCTACCTATTACCTTTGTCGCCGGGACGAGCGTTCGATAGGCTGGATGTATGGATCTCCCAGTCCGCAAAAAGCTGCCTCACACAATTCCGCAATGGGTAACCGAGGGCAGCTGGTTCTTTATCACCATCAACTGCGCGCCGCCGGGTCAAAAACCAACTGTGCCGCGCAGATACTGGCGATGTCGTGCTCGCCGCCATGAAATTCAATCACGAGAGATTCATCTGGCATTGCCAGCCTGTGCCTGCTTATGCCGGATCATGTGCACGCGATTCTTGCGTTCCCGCGCGAACCGGGAATGGCAACGACCGTCAAGAACTGGAAGAAGTTCGTCGCCACAAAACATGGCGTGGATTGGCAACGCGATTTCTTCGACCACCGGTTGCGCGATCATCACGAACTGGAAGAGAAAACCAGCTACATCCTGATGAATCCGGTTCGCAAAGGATTGTGCCAGCGAACCGAGGATTGGATATGGGTTTATCGTCCAAACGACCGCCCGCCGCCGAATTGGTAGGGCGGGCAGTCCTCTGCACGCCGTTTGGAATCAGGAAGATCGGCGCGCTCGCGCAGGGCAAGCTGTGACGCGCCCTACCAATAATTTGCGGCAGATGTCTCAGCACGTCGTATGGAATAAGCCGCCGACCGCCTCAGTTTGCGCGAGCTTGTTGTAAAGCGCCACAGCTTGCTGCGTCGGCAAAACGTGCACGGCGATTTGCCGTTCCTTCAAAAAATCCAGCGTCTCGCGCGGCACGTGAAGGCACTCGGCCATTCCACGCGAGAGCACGACTACTTTCGAGCCGTGCTCCAGTAATTCCTGCACGTCGGCAATTTGAATGCCGGGCCTGTGACTTGTTTCTGTCTCGCGCCAGTTCCATTCGCGCGAACCGCCGGGGAAAAGTTTTGCATCTTTATACGGTTCGGCTTCGCCCTCGACTTCGAGCCGGCCCCAGGAAACGTGATTGATGCGCGGCGAACGATTGCTGCTCTTGATTGCTGTTGTCATTCTGAGCGAAGCGAAGAATCTCGGATCAAAATTTACATCGATTAATAAACTGAAACATTCAGAGATGTTTCGCTCCGCTCAACATGACAGCGCCATTGGTAAAATGGCTCCTCCTTTTTCCAAGTGAACCTGATATTCCTCGGCACACGCGGCGAGATCGAGGCGCGCACGCGACGGCACCGCATGCATACAGTCGTTGCTGGTGTCCTACCGCAGCGCGCACGTGATGATCGATTGCGGCCTTGATTGGCTGGGGAAATTCGAGCGTCTGCGCCCTAGCGCGATCGTGCTCACGCACGCGCATCCCGATCACGCGTGGGGATTGAAACGCGGGGCGCCTTGTCCGGTGTATGCGCCGCAAAAGACGTGGCAGGAATTACAGCATTACCCGATCAAAGATCGCCACGTCATCGACGAGCGGACGCGCACAAAGATTTGTGGGATCACATTCGAAGCGTTCCCAGTCGAACATTCCATTCTTTCCCCGGCGGTCGGATATCGCGTAAGCGCTGCGCGCGGTGGATTTTCTATGCGCCGGATCTCATCTTTATTCATGATCGCCAGGATGCGCTGAAAGGCGTGCAAGTTTACATTGGCGATGGCGCCACTGTAACGCGCTCGTTTATTCGAACACGCGGCAAAACGCTCATTGGCCATTCGCCGGTTCGCACCCAGCTGACGTGGTGCGAAAAGGAAGGCGTACCGCAAGCTATCATTACACATTGCGGCTCGGAGATTGTCACCGGCGACGAACGCAAGCTATTCGCAAAACTCCGCGGCATGGCCGCCGAACGTGGCGTCGACGTGCGTATCGCCTACGATGGAATGAAGCTGAAGCTGTGATGCCGGCACGGAGTTTGAACAATGTCGTTGCGCCTTTTTCTCTGTGGCGACGTGATGACTGGACGCGGCATCGATCAGGTGCTGGCGCATCCGGTAAATCCAATTCTATACGAGCCGTATGTGCGCGATGCGCGCGAGTATGTCGCTCTTGCTGAGAAAGCCAACGGACCGATACCGCGCCCACTGAGCGTCGATTACATCTGGGGCGATGCGCTGCCCGAACTGGAACGCGCACGAGGTTGATTTGCGAATTGCAAATCTGGAGACCGCCATTACCTCGGCTCAAACGCCATGGCCTGAAAAAGCAATTCATTATCGCATGCACCCGCGGAACATTGGCTGCCTCACGTCTGCAAAAATCAGTGCATGCGCTTTAGCGAACAATCATGTGTTGGACTGGGGATACGACGGATTATCGGAAACGCTGAAAACCTTGGATGCGGCAGGCATCGCTCACGCAGGCGCAGGCAACGATGCCGAAGAAGCGATGCAGCCGGCGGCCTTGGACACCGCCGGCAATGGCCGCCTGCTGTTATTCTCGTTTGGATCGAGGACCAGCGGTATCCCGGAAGATTGGAAGGCCACCAGCATTTCCCCGGGAGTAAATCTGCTGGATGACATTTCAGAAGCGACCGCGGCGCGAGTGGCCGATCAAATGCGCGCATTTCAGCAACCGGGCGATTTGATTATCGCTTCCATTCACTGGGGCAGCAATTGGGGTTACGAAATTCCGCGTGACCAAATCATGTTTGCTCATTGCTTGATTGAGGAAGGCATTGCAATCGTCCACGGACACTCCTCGCATCACGTGAAAGCAATTGAGGTTTCCAAGGGCCGGCTCATTCTCTACGGCTGCGGAGATTTCCTGACTGACTACGAAGGAATCAGCGGTTACGAAATGTTCCGCGGCGATTTGGCGCTGATGTATTTGATCGAAATTGATTCGCACACCGGCGAATTGATCACGGCGCGTTTGGCTCCTATGCGAATGCGCCAGTTCAGATTGGGACATGCATCGGCAGCCGACGCCCAGTGGCTTTGCCACCTCCTGAACCAACTGGGGAAGCCATTCGCAACGAATACGCATCTGGAGAAGAACAATAACTTAACGCTCCGTTGGCAAAAAAATGACGAAACCCTAATGACGAATGACGAAGGAATGTCGAAATCCGAATGACGAAGTGCGGGCAGTATGACGGCCTCGTGGTTTTTCGGCTTCGTCATTCGGATTTAATTCGTCATTGGTCATTCGTGCTTCGTCATTAATGTGAGTTCCCGCAAAAAGCGTTCGACCTCCGCGGGGTTCTTTAACGCATAGCGCGCAGCGGTCGAGCGGGGCTGCTCACTCACGAGAATGCCTACGCCGCACTGCCCAAGCGCGCGGAAGGCATCTTCGTCAGTGCGATCATCGCCGATGTAAATCGCGCGGACCTTCGCGCGCTCCAAGCCTGGGGTTTCCAATAACCACTGCACGGCCTTGCCTTTGTCCCAATCGATATCAGGCAACAGTTCGTAAACTTTTTTGCCGTCCATTTTGCGCAGTTCTCGATGTCGCTCGGCCACTTCGTTCACAGCTCGCTCTACTTTGGCAACGTCGCTTTCATTCACGTTCCGGTAATGCACAGCGATGGAGAAACGTTTTCGCTCCACGTGCGCGCCGGCGATTCCAGCAAGCTGTTTGCCAAGCTCCTTTTCTACCATGTCGAGCCTGGGCAGAAACTCCGTGGCCATTTCTTTGCGCAGTCCGCGAGGGCCGGCGATATCAAATCCGTGGCTGCCAGCGTAAACGATCGCGCCGATGTTCACACGCTGACGAACATCATCGAGGTCGCGGCCGCTGAGGATGGCGACTGACGCATGCGTAGCCAGCGCTTGCACCGCCTGCCGCATGGAATCAGAGAGCAACGCTTTCTCTGGATGACTGGCGATCGGCGTAAGGGTGCCGTCGTAGTCGAGAAAAACGGCAAGCTGCCTGTTGCCGCCCGCGATGTCTTGAACGTGATCCAGTGCGGAAGGAATCATACTCCATTCAACAATTTGGCGAATCGAGAATCGAGAATCGAAATTCTATAAACTATCAACTATAAGCTAACGAGTATGAATCGCCTGATCGTCGTTTCCAATCGATTACCATTCGCGCTGGATTCGACGGGCGAAGATCTTTGGACTGTCACACCGGCTGTCGGAGGACTGGTTTCTGCAGTAGAGCCTGTGTTGCGCGAACGCGGTGGAACCTGGATCGGCTGGCCCGGAACTGCGGGCGAAATTCCAAAGACAGCACTCGCCGAAGCCACGCGCGACGCAGGTTACAAAGTCGTGCCGGTCGCCCTTAGTGAGACCGAGCGGGACGAATTTTATTACGGCTATTCCAACGAGGTGATCTGGCCACTGTTTCACGATCTGCAAAACTTTTGCAATTTCGAGCCGGGATACTGGCAAACCTACAAGGCAGTCAACGATCGTTTCGCCGATGCTATCGCTCGCTGCGCGCAGCCTAACGACTTCATTTGGGTACACGACTATCACCTGATGTACGTCGCGCAGGCATTGCGCGAGCGCGGTGTATCTCAAAAACTTTCCGGATTGACGTTTTTCCTCCACATCCCGTTCCCGCCGTATGACATCTTTTCGAAGCTTCCGCAACAACAGCGGCTGCTACGCGCGCTCCTTCAATTTGATCTGCTTGGGTTCCAGACACGGCGCGACGTTCGTAACTTTCTCGGCTGCGTACGGCGCGTGATGTCGGATGCGCGCGTCGTTCCTCGTCGCGGACTGCAATTAGTCCGTTTCGAAAAGCGCCAGATTCGCCTTGGGCATTTCCCTATTGGGATCGACTTCGAGTCGTTTGAAAGCGGTGCAATGTCCGACGCCGTCGCGCGCAGATCGCAGCAGTTGCGTGCTAATTTCCCTGATTGCCAGTTGATCCTGGGCGTGGACCGGCTCGATTACAGCAAAGGAATCCCTGAACGATTGCGCGCATTTCGCGACGCCCTGGAACGCCATCCCGAGTTGCGAGGTCGCGTAGTGCTCGTCCAGGTCGTTGTGCCAAGCCGCGTGGAGATTCCCAGGTATCACGAGTTTAAGCAACGCATCGACCGCCTGATTGGCGACATCAACGGGCGCTTTTCCACCAGCAATTGGTTGCCGGTGCAATACCATTTTCGCAGCCTCGATCGCGAAAATCTTCTGGCGCACTATCGCGGCTGCGACATTGCTTTCGTCACGCCACTTAAGGATGGAATGAATCTCGTGGCCAAGGAATATTGTGCCTGCCGCATCGATGAAGACGGCGCGCTTATTCTCAGTCAATTCGCCGGCGCGGCGGAGCAGCTCAAAACCGGCGCACTGCTGGTTAATCCTTACGATGTCGAGGAAGTTGCTGACACAGTTTTGAACGCATTCCGCATGACCGATGCCGAGCGCACTGCGCGGATGAAGCGCATGAGACGGGTGGTGCGCGATGAGAACGTCTTTCGGTGGGTGGATTCATTCCTGAGAGTCGGAGCGAAACTTGCGGCGCGATCGCAACGAGTGTCCCGCCCGAGGCGCGTTAGCTCAAAGCTTCGTTAAGAAGCCAGACCCTGCTTTCGATCGCCCTTATCGGCCAGTCGGTGCGTTGATGGTGCTGGTGGCGGTCCAACTGTCTGTAGCCGGATTGTATCTTCCGCCAGTGTTGAAATCGCCTCCGGGAGCATTGCCCCCCCAGACGATCATTTCACTGCCGGTCCACACTGCCGTGTGAAATTGTCGGCCGTTGGGCGTGCTGATAACGCTCGTTGGAGTCCATGTGTCATCGGTGCATGGAGGATTCCCTTCGGAAATTCGTGGAAGAGTGTAGGTGCCGTTTGCCACCGTGGTTGCCGTTGACACGCTACGCAGCTCTTTGCTATGGGCTGACTCGCAGCGCCCTCTGTTGTCTTGCGCTGAGAAGTCGACAACCAAATGCTCTGTTAACACTGGGCTGGCTAGACACTCGGCAATAACGAAGGGATCGTTCCCGAGTGCTTCAAAGAGTTCACGCAACACTTCGGGCTGTCTCGTGTGCTTTGCCATGCGATCGATCTCGGCCTGTAACTGCTCAGCGCCAATCGGCCGTTGCCAGTGATCCTCGAGCGCCTGTGACCTGAGCACATACTCTGCGACCTTCTTTTCGAGCTGGGCCTGAGACATCACCGCATCGAGTGATGGTTTGGGCTCAGGACGGGGCCAAATCCGATGCTGCCAGTAAACTTCTTCAATGGCTCGCTGGTAGGCGACGCGCTCTTTAAACGTCAAAGGTCTTTGAGAATTCCCTGCCAGCGTTTCGGCACGGGAAAAACCGAGCAGAGACGCGGCCGCGACAGAGCATGCAGCCATGCAAGGCAAAACAGCGACTTGAACCCGCAGACTAAAGAATGCGGACCGAGAACTGTCTCTCTTTTTAATCGTGGAACGCACTGCTCTCTTAACTGAGCACTGGAACGTGCAACCCTATTACTATTTGAGCAAGAGTATGAGCAGGAGAAAGAGTAACAATAGGGAATTCACATGGCGATCATCGATAATCTGAAAAAAATCTCCGACGTCGTCTGGGAATTGCCGGCGACCTACAAGGAAGGCATGCGCGTACCGGCACGGATCATTGCGACGGAAAAACTGGTTCGCGAAATGGACGAGGCGGTTTACCAACAGATCAGCAACGTCGCCACTTTGCCGGGGATTACACGTTACGCGCTCTGCATGCCCGATGGCCACAGCGGTTATGGATTTCCCATCGGCGGGGTCGCCGCGATGGACGTACGCGAAGGCGGCGTCATTTCACCGGGCGGCATCGGGTTCGACATCAACTGCGGCATGCGCCTCGTTGTCACCAATCTCACACTGAGCGATGTACGACCACATCTACATCAGATCGTTGACCGTCTCTATGAGCGTGTTCCTGCGGGAGTAGGTAGTCACGGGTTTCTCAAATTGTCACGTCAGGATTTTCGCGACCTGGTCGAGCAGGGCGCGCGCTGGTGTGTTGAGCGCGATTACGGCTGGGAGGACGACCTTGAAGTTACCGAGGAGAACGGTTGCATCTCGGGCGCCGATGCTTCGAAGATCAGCGAACGCGCAGTTGATCGGGGTTACAACCAAATCGGTACCCTTGGCAGCGGCAACCATTATCTCGAAGTGCAGGTCGCGCGACCAGAAGACGTGCGCGACAAACAGCTCGCTGAAAAATTTGGAATCACGATCCCGAACCAGGTCGTCGTGATGTTTCACTGCGGTAGTCGTGGTTTCGGCCACCAGGTCGCAACCGATTATCTTCAGACGTTCTTAAAAGTCATGGAGTCCAAATACCAAATAAAAATTTTGGATCGCGAACTTGCGTGCGCGCCATTCGAGTCGCCCGAGGGCCGCGATTATTTCTCGGCGATGAAATGCGGGTTGAACATGGCATTTGCAAACCGGCAGGTCATTCTCCATCAAATTCGCGAAGTTTTTTCCGAAGCGTTCGGTCGCAGCGCCGAAGACCTCGGGATGCAGATGATCTACGACGTCGCGCACAACACCGCAAAGCTTGAGCGCCACATTGTCGACGGAAAGGAAAAGAGATTACTCGTTCACCGCAAAGGCGCGACCCGCGCGTTCGGTCCCGGCCACGATGAAGTGGCCGCGCGTTACCGCGACATTGGCCAGCCGGTGATCATTGGCGGTTCGATGGAGACCGGCTCGTATCTGCTCGTCGGCACAGCATCGGGCGCAGAAACATTCTTTAGCACGGCGCATGGAAGCGGTCGCACGATGAGCCGCACCAAGGCGCGCAAACAATGGCACGGCAAACAACTCCAGCGTGACTTGGAAGCGCGCGGAATTTACGTCCGCAGCACGTCATGGGCCGGTCTCGCCGAGGAAGCCGGGCCCGCTTACAAGGATATTGATGAAGTAATCGCCGCGACCGAACTCGCGGGAATTAGCAAGCCGGTCGCGCGATTCACGCCCATTGGCAATGTGAAAGGCTAAATCAAATGACGAAATCCCAATGACGAATGCCGAAGGAAATCCGAATGACGAAATCCGAAATGGCGCGGCGCGTCTAGCACAGGACTTTGTCATTCGTGCTTCGTCATTAATTCGTCATTCGTCATTCGAGCTTCGTCATTTTTAACATGCTTCGCACACCCATCACTCTCGTCACCGGCCCGCTCGGAAGCGGTAAAACCACGCTGCTCCGTCATATTCTCGCTACGCGCCCGACGAAGATCGCCATCGTGATGAATGAATTTGGCGAGATCGCAATCGATACCAAAGTGATCGAAGGCAAGAACGTACAGGATCGCAGAGCTCGGCGGCGGCTGCGTGTGCTGCTCGTTGCTTGGTGAATTTGAGGCAGCAGTTACCGAGATTATCAAGAAAGTTGCGCCGGAAATTATCATTGTCGAGACCACCGGCCTCGCCGAACCGGAAGCGCTCGTGTTCAACATTCAGGAAGCGCTGGCTAAATGCCGGCTAGACGGCGTCGTTTCAGTAATCGACGCGGACATGCTCGTTCGCTTCCCCGAACTGGGTCACACCACCCGCCTGCAGATCGAAGGCGCGGATATCTTGCTTTTGAACAAGATCGACCTTGTCGATGCGAAGCAAATCGAGCCGCTTGAAGGGAAATTGCGCGAAATCAATCGGCACCGCGGCAATTGTTCGCACCGAGCGTTGCCGGATCGATCCAGAACTTTTATTCGGCATCGGACGGGAGAAAAAGATCGCGCCGCCCCAACATGAACATCAGCCAGAGTTCGAGTCGTTCACGTTCAGCTCGGACAAAGCTTTCTCCCGCGATTGCTTCGAACGTTTCGCGGACGCTTTGCCCGCGAGCGTTCTTCGGTCGAAGGGCTTCGTTCGCTTCCAAGATGGCGCGCAGCTTTTCAATTTCGTCGCTGGCCGCTGGGACTTGGAACCGTTTCAAGCCAAGAACACAGAGCTAGTCTTTATCGGGAAGAACGTTTTGTCGGAAAAGGAAGCGATCGTTGAATCCTTAGAGAAATGTCAGGAACGACTCGGCTGAAAGCACCGAATTACGCTCAAAGCGAAGATGACGGTTTGTAGGGCGTCTGTGTCAGACGCCAACGCATGGTTTGGCGTTTCACAGAAACGCCCTACAAAATTACCCGCTTCTTCGCAGATACGGAAGGCCTCTTAAACCTCTCATGCCTTTTCATTATCTCGAGGACATAGGAACCGCTGATATCGCATTTGAAGCGACCGGACGCGATCTGCCGCAATTGTTCACGGCGGCGGCTGACGCCACGATGAACGTGATGATAGATAATCTCGACGCAATCGAGTCCCGTGAGGCGCGGCAAATCGAACTCTCGAACGACAACGTTGAGATGTTGCTCTTCGATTTTTTGCAGGAGTTTATTTATTTCAAAGACGCCAACCGTCTTTTACTGCGAGCCCGCGAAACGCAGATTGACCAGAAAGGCGAAGCATATTTTTTGAAAGCAAAAGTCGCCGGCGAACGATTGGACGACGCACGTCATCAGCAGCGCGCCGACGTTAAAGCGGTCACCCTCCATGGTTTCTCTGTCAAGAAACAGGATAGCGGCTGGAAAGCGAAAGTTCTCTTGGACATTTGAGTCCGACCATCTGCACTTTCGAAAGCGCTGACAGAAATGTCGAAGCTCAAATGACGAAATCCCAATGACGAATGCCGAAGGAAATCCGAATGACGAAATCCGAAATGGCTCGGCGCGTCTAGCACAAGACTTTGTCATTCGTGCTTCGTCATTAATTCGTCATTCGTCATTTGGATTTCGTCATTTCCTCTATTTTGGTTCCAGCGCGACGTAGCCGCTGCGGCCCTGGCTATAGACGCGGATGAAAATCTTTTCGTTAGGGTTCAATTTTTTGCTGGCGGCGACCAGATCCTTCGCATTCTGAACTGGTTGCTTGTTCACTTCCTGAATCACGTCGCCTTCGCGCAGCCCAGTTTTTCCAGCAGGGACGTCGGCATCAATTTCTGCGATCACGGCTCCTTGGACGCCCGGCGGTCACGCCCTGTGCCACTGCGGGAACTCGCGAATTTGTTTCGCGGGTTCCCGCATAAAGATTTCCAACGTACCACTACGGAGTGGGGCGCGGAAAGGGTGTCGGGCGAGGTCGCGGGGTCACTCTTGGCGTAGGAGTCGGTGTACCTGGCGTTGGCGTAACCGTCGGTGTTGTTGTCGGAGTTACAGTAGGCGTTCCCGAAGGAGTCGGTGTCACTGTAGGTGTCACAGTAGGCGTCCCCGAAGGTGTCGGTGTCGCCGATGGAGTTGGCGTGGGAGTTGGCCCCTGCTGCGCAGAAGATCTCCATCGAAGCTAACGGTGTGACGCCATCAATATCGTAGCCGCCTGACAACCAGATTCGACTGGTGCCGTCGGTGTCCGTGGGGAAATTTCGGCGCGCATTGCGAATGGGTCGCCGGTTGTCCAAGCGTTAGTGCCTGGATCATAGATGTCCACCTCGTTGGACGGGATTGGGCGCGACTCTGCCGCCGCCCATCACATACATCTGCCCGTTGAAGTTAAGCCCTCTCGTCTCGCCTGTGGCCCTCGGTATTGCTGCTATCGTGCCAATGGTGTTGGCGACCGGATCGAAGCTGAACGAGTTGGTGGTGTCCACGACTGTGCCACCCTGGAAATCCGATGCTCCTCCTACGTAGATGATGCCATTTATGGTGCATGTGGGTGCATACATGATCCCTTCCGGCGTGTTCACTTTCTGTGTCCACCTGGAGCCCGCTGCAGCATTGGGATCAAACTCCCAGATCTCGTTTGTGGAAGCTACGTTGATGTTGAATCCGCCCAGGATGTACAGCTTGTTGTTGGCTACCGTAAACCCGCCAGGCAGGATTGTGCCTGCGGCATCCCCAGGCCAGTCGTCGCTGCCAAGGAGGGCCGGGGTATCAGTGGCCGGATCGTAGGTAAACACGCGAGCCGTGGCGGTGGTGTTCCCGGCAGCGGAGCCGCCCACGCAATAGATCAAAGGAGTGCCGGAGACGGTGAGCACGCCACAAGCCATGTTATTCATCTGATTGTCGGGCAAAGTCGAAGCCATCTGAGTCCAGCTGTTGGAGCTGGGATTGTATTGGAGCACGTGCTGGAAGTCATCGCCTGCGGTATCCGAAGTACGGCCACCCACAGTATAAAAGTTGCCGTCAGCCTGGAAATAAACGCCAACCGCCCTGACCAGCACCGTAGGCATGTCCGGACCCGCTGACCAGCCCGAGGGCGTGCAACCACCGGAAACATTGACCACGCCAGTCATGCCGATAGTGCAATGCGAGTGGCAGAAGTAAGAATAGACGCCGGGGTTTGAGAAAGTGTGCGTATAAACTGTGCCCGCGTTCGAAAGAACTCCCGCGGGGCAGTTCGTATCATCAGGGGAACAAAACTGCGAATCGACAAAGCAAGGAGGTCCGCTGGTGACGCTGTGACCGCTGCCGACCCAGGTCCATCGCACCGTGTCGCCTGCCGAGATGTTGAGCGTGTCCGGCACAAATACGATCGCCCCCCTGTCCCAACTGCTACATCGAAAATCTGACCGCCACCCGATGGCACGCCGCTCACGGCTGGCCGTCCGTTTTGATCCACAATATGGATCCCGTGGGCGGCGGGCTTTTTCTGTTGCGCTGTGGCTGAGATGTTTGTCGCCCGATTCAGCTTGCGACAAAAATACCATCGCAAATATCGTCGCCAGGCAAAAAAGTCGATTCGTACTGCTGCGTTTAATCGTTTCATGGTCTTATTTCTTTTGTGCGCCAGCATCTGTGGATTTTCTTTTTTAGGACCGACCCCGAATCGCAGCTGACGCTCTACGATTCGGCGTTGGGGCGCGATGCTGCGCAGAGGCGTCAAAGAAACGCAAGCAAAATCTTTTCTGCGAGAGGCCGTAAAGACTATTGGCTCGTGCAAAAAAAGGTAACAGAACCGTTACCAGCGCGAGAAAAGCGGCAGAGTGCGTTGTAGCTGGGGTCGGTGACCCCGGCAGGCTTATCACAGATCACCTATCATCGGAAATCAGGGCCCTAGTGCGGAGTCGGGCGGACGTGTGGAGTCGGGCGGGGCCTAGGTGTGATCCCGGGCGTAGAAGTAGGTGTCGGGCGTGGCGCGTTGGAGTTGGCGTTGGACCTGTCTGAAAATCGATTTCGACATTGTCGATCCCGAGTATCCAAGTGCCGAGACTGGGATAAGCGAATCCGGGCTTGTAAAAGCCAATGCTGGTCAAATCAATTCGATGAAGAAACGGAGACCATTCTGCGTCAGTGCCAGGCGTCCCGTCTCCGCGCGTGAAGACCCAACCCTCCGGGATCGTCGGTGAATTGGCATCGACCGGGAACGAGTATGTCTGCCAGCCGACGGGTGGGTCAGGAAGGTCAGGTAACGTATATGTCGCGTCGTAATTGACGTTAAAGCCAGTCTCATCCATCTGTAGCAGTTCGAGCGTGACCGCGCGATCAGTCGCCCACGTGGCAACTTGAATAACGTTTAGATGGACAGTTATGCTGGTAACACCGAGACTCGTCCAGTCGCCAGTGTAGATGCTGTCGATCTTGTACGGGTCGGGAACTCCCGGTTGAAAACGCGTCGAGATGCTCGCCCATGTCGGTATGGAGCTGCTGAAACCGCCCTGCTGAAGATAGGCTCCCGGATTTCCGCCACTGGCCTCAATAATTCGCGGCACACCGACACTGCAATGCCATAGACCGACATCGGTCCCATCATCATACGTTTCAATGAACGTGCTGGTCTCACTGTCGTTACCCGCTCCGAGAATAGCCGTACTGAGAGCGATAGCGAAGAGTGTTGTTAGTAATTTTGTCATCTTTTTAACTGCTATTTCACGCAGGTTGAGGTTTGTGAACGTTAAAAACTTACCTTATCGCCGATAACACGTTTTCACCGCGGCGTAGGGCGAGGATGCGGAGTTGGGCGAGGCCTTGGTGTTGCCCTAGGTGTAGCAGTAGGTGTTGGAGTAGCCATCGGAGTCCCGGTCGGTGTCGGGCTCACTGTTGCCGTGGGTGTTGCAGTCGGAGTCGGCGTTGGAGTTGGGCTCGCAAAGTCTAGTGTATGGACAACGCTCTCCCAGTTACCGCCTACATTGGCGAAGCCAACGCACCAAACTCGGGTTCCGACATTGGCGCACGCGCTTGTTTCGTGACCCGTGTCCAGATCGAGCGCCCAGGTCTGACCGCCATCCTCGCTAAAGTAAATGCCTCCGACATCCCCCGAGCCATTTCCTCCTGCAGCCCAACCAATTTGCGGCGTCAAAAAAAGTAACGACCGGATCGGCCACGGTGCATCTAGTACGCGTTCGCTCCAAGTCACACCGCCGTCGGTGCTGCGATGCAACCAGCCACGAACTTCGGGCGAGATGGATCCACCACCCACCCAGCCTGAGGAATCGTCGAGGAAGAACGTGGGACCATCGAAGATCTCATCGATAGACGGGCGGCAGCTCCATGACGCACCACCATCGGTGCTGTCGCAGTAGGTGATACCGGACGCGCGAGCCCTAAGGCTTGGTAGGAAGCTAAACTGGTTACCAAACCAACCGCCGTTCGGATCCGGCGTGACCTGCGTCCAGTCGTCTGCGATCTGTCCCCCGTTCGTAGTGTAGTGCGCGGCGTTAGGTTGGCTAAGGCTCAGTAGATCCATCACTAACCCGTTCATAACGTCTGCGAATCGCACGCGCGTGGACCATCCGTCCGTCGTGAGAACTATCTCGGGGTCCCATGTCTGACCTCCATCATGGCTCCAGCGAACGAGTCCGCGGAAGTTGGAGTTGTCAAATCCAGACACGACAACTTCGTCCTCGGAGAGTGCATCGACCCCATACCAGTAATATGGAAAGCCAAGATCCATGATGCTAGTCCACGTGTCGCCGCCGTCAGTGGTTTTCCACACCCGGCCGAGTTCCGCGGCAGCATAACCGACGGTGGCGCTCGGAAATGCCAGGTCTGTGACTACACCACTCAAGGTGGCCTGCAGTCTCCATGAGTTCGTCTGCGGACGAGCTGACTCGTCCCGCCTGCCAACGAGAGCTGGTGCAGTTGCTATAGCCGGCCGGTCGGCTGCCAAAATGTGAGTCGAGCCCTCTCCTTGCATCGGGACACGGCCGTATGTGTAGTGAACCGTGACGGCTGTTTCGTTTCCTTTGACGGAACCGGGAACCAAAACCCTTGCTTGTGCCAACACATTCCCAAAGGGACCAAAGCCTAACACTGCCAGAAAGAGGCCGCCGAAAAAGACAAGAAGGCCAACTGAAACGCGCAAGTAGGCGGATCGGGCAATAGATTTATTTTTCATTTTTATCGCGGCGTGGGGCGAGGATGCGGAGTGGGGCGGGGTCTTGGCGTGGCTCTGGGCGTGCCAGTAGGTGTGGGAGTGGCCGTCGGAGTCCCGGTCGGTGTCGGGCTAACTGTTGCCGTAGGCGTTGGAGTCGGGGTAGGCGATTGCTCGTAAAAGTAAGCCGCACCTTGCCAGGTGTTGCCACCTATCGTGGGGTGCGGCGTGCTGATGAGCGCAGTGGCGCCGTCCCACGCCAATGCGGCTCCGAAGTAGTCATCCACCGCTCCGTCGCTGGCAATGAACGTGTCGGATTGGCTCCAGTTGCCGCCTGATTCTGTGAACAGATAGGCCTTGCCCTGATAGGTGTTGCCACCGACCGTGGAGGCGTCCGCGCCGATGAGGGCGGTGCTGCCCTCGAGGGCAACCGCGTTGCCGAAGTTGGCGCCCGCCGTGCCGTCGCTAGCGGTCAGCTTTTGTCCCTCGCTCCAACTTCCGTTCGATTCAGTAAAGAAGTAGGCCGCGCCCTGCCATTGATGGCCGTTGATAGTCGCATTGTACGCGCCGATGAGGGCGGTGCTGCCGTCGAGGGCGACCGACTCACCGAAGCTGTCATTAGTCGCACCGTCGCTGGCGGTGAGCTTCTGCGTCTGGCTCCAGGTGCCATTCGACTCGGTGAACACATAAAGCGCGCCCTGACCCGCGTTGCCACCGACGGCAGCGCGAGGCGAACCGACCAGTATGGTAGAGCCTTTGAGCGCGACTGAGAGGCCGAAGTTATCGTAGGCGGCGCCATCATCGGCTGTGAGTTTCTGCGTCTGCGTCCAAGTGCCGTTCGACTCGGTGAAAACATAGACCGCACCCTGGGCGGCGTTGCCGCCGACAGTGGCACCATTTGCGCCGACCACGAGCGTGCTGCCGTCGAGCGCCACCGCGGCACCAAAGTTGTCGAACAACCCGCCATCGCTTGCGGTCAGCTTCTGACTTTCACTCCAAGTGCCGTTCGACTGAGTGAACACGTAGGCTGCGCCCTGGCTGACGACACCGCCCACGGTGGCGGTGAATGCACCGACGAGAAGGGTATCATCGGCGAGCGCGACCCGATATCCGAATTCGTCTCCAGGCAAGCCATCGCTCGCGGTCAGCTTTTGTCCCTCGCTCCAACTGCCGTTGGAGTTGGTGAACAGGTAGGCGGCACCTTGGAAACTGTTGTCGCCATCGGCGCCAATGAGTGCAGTGGAGCCGTTGAGGGCAGCCGCCGAGCCGAAGTAGCCGTTTGCCATGCCGTCGCTGGCGGTGACCTTCTGCTCCAGCCATACCAGCGGGTTCCATTGCGCGGATTCTGAATCCCCATTCACTTGCGCGGACACGTTGAAAAACACGCCAAGGCCAAGCAGAAAGGCTAGGAAGATAAACAAACCTATTAAAGCGCGGACATTAGGGAAGACGGATCGGGAAATGGGTTTCTTTTTCATGGAGTTTCCGGGTCGTGAAGCCGCCATTCTAATTGAGCGCCAGAGAGCGTTCAAGCGCTGCGCGTCAGTTCGGGCAAATTTCGCGCGAAGTGTTTTCGGAGTGCGGTTGCGTCTTTGCACCGCTTTGGGAACCGGAAGTGGCTCCAAGGTGGGATGCGTTGTCCTCAGCGCGTTGATGAACATCCTGGAAAGCACTTCGCGCCGACCTAACTGCACCTTCGGCGATTTGCTTCGGCATCGTCTTCAGGAGAAGCCGATCCACCTTTCGTAGAGTGCGCGCAGGTGCAACGCGTTGCCAAAATGAATGCAGCCTTGCTGCGTGATTCTACCGAGCACACGCAGCTGGGGTCAGCGACCCCGGCTACAACTGTTCACCGGTCACGACTGCCCCCTTAGCGTGGCGGAGTCGGGCGAGGATGCGGAGTCGGGCGGGGCCTGGGTGTTACTCTGGGCGTAGCAGTAGGTGTTGGAGTAGCTCTCGGAGTCCCGGTTGGTGTCGGGCTAACTGTTGCCGTGGGCGTTGCAGTCGGCGTCGGAGTTGGCGTAGAACCCTGAGCGGCTGTTCTGAGAATCGTGCCAAAAAGGCACCACAAGCCCGCTATCCACGCGTTAGCCCGGCGGAGTGGGGCGCGGTCGTGGGGTGGGACGCGGCCGCGGTGTCACTCTAGGCGTAGCAGCGGGCGTTGCGGTTGGCGTCGGTGTTGGAGTTGGCCCAGACGCTGCTCTTCTGAGAATCGTGCCGATGTCGCCAACGACAGTACCCGTGTTAGCATCGGTAAAAGACACATCGTACAAAATATTGAAGGTACCGCTGACCTCTCTAACCCAGTTACTTCCTCCATCTGTTGTCCTTACGATTGTGCCTCCTTCACCAACGGCGGCTCCATTATTTGCGTCAGAAAATGAAACGTCCCACAGGTGGTCAGTTGTTGCGCTATTTTGAACCGCCCAATGGCTGCCGCCATCGGTGGTTTTGAGAATAGTACCGCTATTCCCAACCACTGTCCCGATGTTAGCATTTGGAAAGGCGACTCCGTGAAGAGGAACTGTAGTTCCACTGGTTTGCGTATCCCAGCTGGTTCCTCCGTTAGTTGTTCTTAAGATTGTTCCGCCCGCGCCAACGGCGGTCCCGGTATTAGCATCACTGAACGAAACTCCAAAGAGGAAATTTGCCGTGCCGCTTATTTGGGTGTCCCAATTATTGCCGCCATCTGTTGTCTTGAGGATAGTACCTTCTGCGCCAACGGCAGCCCCTGTGTTTGCATCTGCAAAAGAAACTCCAAACAGGAGATTGGTAGTTCCACTTACCTGGCTATTCCACCCATTTCCTCCATTGGTTGTTCTAAGAATAGCACCGCCTTCGCCAACTGCAGTTCCCGTGTTCGCATCAGTAAAAACAACCTCGTTAAGTTGACTAGTTGTTCCGCTTGTTTGGCTAATCCAGCTAGTTCCTCCGTCTGTCGTTCTGAGAATTGTTCCAGAGGCCCCGACAACAGTACCTATATTTAGATCAGTGAATGTCACTCCGTAAAGTGTCTGAGTTGTACCACGTGTCTGGGTGGTCCAGTTAGACCCTCCGTCAGTAGTTGTCAGGATTTCTCCTGCAAAGCCGACTATGATACCATTGTTCGCATCCACAAAAGAGACCCCGTAAAGTATTTGTAAACTTCCGCTTGTCTGACTGATCCAATGATCCCCTCCATCTGTCGTTCTGAGTATTAAACCGACAGGGCCTATAGCCGTCCCGGTATTTGAATCTGTGAAAGAAACGTCGTGAAGGTCAGAGGGAATTGGACTGGTTTGACTGAACCAATGGTTCCCACCATCCGTCGTCCTGAGAATGGTGCTGTTTGATCCAACGATAGTGCCCGTATTGGCATCCGTGAAAGAAACTCCATTGAGGTTGTTTGTTGTGTTGCTTGTTTGACCGACCCATTTAGTCCCCCCATTTGTAGTTCTTAGAATCGTGCCATTGTCGCCGACTGCAGTGCCATTATCTGTGTCAGTGAAAGACACGTCATTAAGAAAGCTGGTTGTTCCGCTTGCTTGATTAGTCCAGTTCGCGCCGCCGTCTGTGGTTCTTAGAATCAAGCCATCTGAACCTACCGCAGTACCGTTATTCGCGTCCGTAAAAGAAACGCCAAATAGGACGTCGGTCATTCCGTCTCTCTGAATCGTCCAATGATTTCCTGCGTCTGTTGTTCTTAGAATGGCTCCAAAATTGCCTACAACTGTTCCGGTATTTGAATCAGTAAAAGAAACGCCATAAAGATCGTCGTTTGTATCGCTTGCAAGGATATCCCAATTGTTTCCTCCGTCCGTTGTTCTGAGGATTGTACCCCTGGCTCCAACTGCAAATCCGTTATTTGTATCTATAAAGGAGAAATCCTGTAGCGTGTTACCTTGTGGTAGTG
Organism: uncultured Verrucomicrobiae bacterium; assembly: GCA_963758425.1. Classification (GTDB taxonomy): domain Bacteria; phylum Verrucomicrobiota; class Verrucomicrobiia; order Chthoniobacterales; family UBA10450; genus Udaeobacter. The sequence goes on along the minus strand of CAVWVV010000015.1, from coordinate 13,451 downwards.
GATTTTGCCAGACCCATTGACCACTTGATGAACCAGCTGTGATCTTGTTCGACAGGTTGGCTGCCAGGCGGCTTCCAGCGTCTCCGTTGTGGATAGATAGTACCAGGCCGCAGACACCGGTAAGACTCAAGATAAACAAAGGCAGTTTGAAGCGCGTAATTTTCATGGCTGTTGTTAAGAATTGCTGAGTGGCTCGCACTTTAGCCCGGAGGAGTAGGACGTGGCCTTGGTGTTGGGATGGGTCTAGGAGTTGGAGTTGGCCTCGGTGTAACGCTTGGTGTCGTACTCGGCGTAGGTGTGGGTGTCGGCGTCGGGGTAGGGGTTCCGCTTGGGCAGTGATTAAAAGCCATATGCGCGCTGAGCGCGCCATTTTGGGCGCCAGGCGTCGCGACGTTGAGCGTACCGATGTTGCCGTTTATCGCAGGCCATGCATCCATTGACCCAAACGTGCCGCCGATCGGTGTGGGATCACCGCGACGGGCAGCGATCAACAGATTGCCGTCAGCCAACCCAAGGACAAGGCGGTCGGCTGTCCCGTTGCTATCAAGATTGGCCCAGAACACAACGTTGCCTGCCGCATCGATTGTTTGCATCGGATTACGGGAGAATGCCAGACCAAGGCATTGGCCGCCGTCGATAGAATCGAAGAACACAACGACTTTTCGCCAATTTCCAGGAGCTCCCGCGAACCAACCAGAATTGAACGTCTCGGGAGTAGGCCGGTAATCAGCGAAAAAGGCGATCTGTCCTGCATTGTTAATTGAAGCGGCTTGCATATCGAAATAGGTTCCACCGATCGGCGTGGGATCAGGAACCTTGACGTACCATTCATCGACCTGACCGGTGCGAACGACGATGCCGCGTTCAGTGATACCACCGCTCACGATGGCGCGGAAGGCAATCTGATCCGAATCATTGATATCGGGCAAAGGACCGACGGGGATGTTCGTTCCGTCTTGGAAACCAGCGCTCTCGGTCCCAAGGAAAGAAAACGTTCCGCCTTGAGGGGCGGGATCGCCCACAGCAGCCACTTTTGTGACCACGCCATCATCCCACATGAATATGTCGCTGTTGATACTTCCCACAGGCGCGGCAAGAAAGACGACCTTTCCGCTGTTGTTGAGCGAGCCCGGGCCAACCGCCCCAAACGTGCCCCCGATCGGCGACGGATCACCAACAGCAGCCACCTTGACAATTTCCCCGGAAGCACCGCGATAGAGGAACAGTGCGCGCCGTGAATCGCCGCCATTTACATCGCAAAGAAAGAGCACGTCGCCCGCATCATTGATATCGGGTGTGAAAAAAGTGCCGAAAAAGAACCCGCCGAAATGTCCACCTATTGGTGAAACATCACCGCACATTGAAGTTGTATCTCCGCCACCACCTGGCCCGCCACAGCCAATTGCGATTGCGCTGATGGTGCCGTCTGAGTCCGCAACGAACACACCCTGGTTGCGGTCTGAGCCATCAACTTGCGAGTTAAATGCGACGCGCCCGGATGCATTAACCGTGGTAGGATTGATGAAAGCCACCGGATTTAACGTCCCACCATTGGTGTTAGGGGCGATCTGACCATGCGCAGCACGGGATTCCACGCCACAAATAACACCGGATGGGGGACCGGCACTGGTAACGCTGTAACCTTGCTGTGGCGACCCAATCTGCGAACGTTCCGCAGTATCGTGAACTCTTACGATAGTCTTTGCGCCCTTGGCACTAGGAAGACTGTTGCGTGACGCCTCGGAATTGGTAGGGAATTTCTTGGTACTCTGCGGCTGTCCCTGCGCAAGCCGTATCGCATCGATCGCGATAAACAGCAGAGCGATGAAAAACGCGCCTCGAAAAAGGCGCGTTACGATAATAGTAAGCGGTCGTTTATTATTCATTCTTACTTACGCTCTGTATAGTTTGATCTGATTTTGGTGACTTTGATATTTATCGATTGGCGCCCTTAGCGCGGCGTAGGCCGCGGCCTTGGGGTTGGACGAGGCCTTGGTGTCGGAGTAGGCCTAGGTGTTGTGGTAGGTGTGGGTGTAACTGTCGGCGTAGGAGTGGGACTTGGCGTTATTGTCGGTGTAGGAGTTGGTGTCCCTGTCGCCAGATTCGTGGTGTAGCTCCCCTTGGCGCTAGCCAATAGAAGCCGGGAATTTCCGGCAAACGCCAGTTCAACGGGAGCGACGACATTTTCAAGGCCGTTCGCGAAGGGCGCGAACGTAGCTCCACCATCGAGCGAGCGCAGCACAGCGTCCCCACCGCTCAACTGGGTAACAAAGAGCATCTGATCATCGATCGGATGACAGGCAACATCTCCCACAGTTTGGTTTCCCGTCCAACCGGTGGATGCCCAGCTGATACCTCCATCAGTCGTCCGGAAGAGGCCGCCGGACTGGAAGCTAAGCCATGCTGACACGAAAAGCGTCTGGGGATCAGTGGGTGACGCACACAATCGAGGACCGCGGAAAAACCCAGGCAGGCCGGTCGAAGAGTCAAACCAGGATGCGCCGTTGTCGGTTGAACGCAGCGCACCACCGATGTTGTCACCAGATTCGCTGTTCCAAGCCGCGACCATGTTCTGATCAGTGCCATCCTCTATGATTTCAAGATCTGTCACTCTTTCAATTGTGCCCGTTGTGCTTTCGAAGACCTTCGTCCAGGATAGGCCTGCGTCGGTGCTGCGCCAGATGGTCCCCTCGAAACCTGCTACTCCGAAATCAGAACCACCTAGTAGGATCAGGTCGGCGTTGTTAAGGCTGAAACGCATCGTGTTGAGATCGGATTCGAACAAAGGACCCTGGTCGGGACCGAGCGGAGTCCAACTCCCGTTATTCTCGCGGCGGTACAAGCCTTCCTGAGCTACACTCGATGGCCCACTGGAAATGGCATAGAGTGTACCATCGGGAGCGAAGCCCACGGCGCTATACCGTGTTGGCGGTGCCGATTCGAGCAGCCAGGTTGTGCCGGCGTCGGTAGAAGAAAGCACGCCGCCGTTGTTTTGACCCTGGAATGCGACCGCGATCTCATCCGCGTTGAGTGGATTAGCGTCAATCGAGAAGAGATCCAGTTCAGAAATTCCTGCCGAGGACTGGACAAAGGTGTCGCCACCGTTCGCAGAATGAAACACAGCGAGCGAACTGGTACCGAGGAACAGTTCTTGCGAGTTCCCGGGCCGAAACCGAATCGAGCGCCCGGCCAACGCCTGGCTGCCTCCAACGCCGATCTGCCAGGTAACACCGCCGTCCGTGGTTCGATTGACCCCGCCTCCATCTATTGCCACAAAAATTCTCGCGGAGTCATTGGGATCGACAGCAATATCTTCGACTACCAGGACCGGCCAGGTTCCATCATGCAGCGGAGTCCAAGTAACACCTAAATCAGGCGACTCATACAGGCCCACGAACTGCGAGCCGAATAGCAACCCACCGCCAACGAGCAGGCGTGTGCCGTCATAAACCACCGCGTTCAGAGGATTCCCGGGCAGACCAGCCGAACGATCCATCCATGAGTCCCCGCCATCAGTGCTGACCCAAACCTCGCCGCCTCCGAAGTCGCCGCCGAAAACGGCAATGACCGTGTTCGAATCGTTAGGATCAACCGCGATAGCTCTGCCCGACAATGGTTGTGCATGGGGAGGCGTGCGATCCGTCCACGTCCCGCCGCCGTCGGTCGAGCGCATAACGTTGACCGGTTGCGAGCCGGACGCATCGGCGATACCTGCCCAGAGGACTGCAGGGTCGGAAGGATCGATCGCCACATCGAATACCTGGTCGTTGGCGCCAATGCCAAGATTCAGCGTTACCCAGCTTAGACCGCCATCCGTGCTTTTCCGAATACTGTCCTGGGTACCGAGGTAGGCGATGCCGTCGGGTGCCGGTGCGAACTCAATATCGAAGACGCTGGTGCCGTCCAGAGCTTGCACCTCCGACCACGTGTTACCTCCGTCGGTAGAACGGTAAAGCGTACCGCCGAAGCTGCCACCCGGCGCGAGGCCGGCTAGTACGATGTTGGTATCCACAGTCGAGGCTGCTGCATCGAAGACATCGCCACCCGGCGGACCAAGTGAGACCCAAGCCCCGTCTCCAACGGGCCTTTCGCCACGATGTTTTGCGCGCACGGCGACTCCAGGTTTGACGCCGCTGGCGCGATTTCCCTTTTCGTCAAGATAGCGGTGCGGGTCGTCGTCTGAGCGATCACATCCTTTGACTTGGCCTGGGCTTAGCGGTAGCCGCTGCTGCCTGCAGCGAACCCGTTGATCCCTTTCCGTTGCCAGACTCTTTTGAGAAGACACCCGAGCCAACGAGTGCAAGAGAAGCGCTCAATAACACAAAGAACAGGCCAATTAAAAGACGTGGGTTAGAAAAGGCGCATTGGGAATTGATTCGTGTTTCATGGTTAGTTTGTTGTTGATGATGGATTAGCGGGCTAGCCGAGGGGGAGTCGGTCGAGGTCTCGGGGTTGGACGAGACCTCGGTGTTGGCGTAGGTCTTGGAGTCGGTGTTACACTTGGTGTGGGACTTGGCGTAGCTGAGGGTGTTGGAGTTGCGATGGGGTCGCACTCGGCGTTGGTGTAGCTGTTGGAGTTGCCGTTGGAGTAGCTGTTGGACTTGGCGTTGGGCTCGCGGTTGGGGTGGCTGTCGGGGTCGGCGTGGGAGTGGGTGTGGCCGATCGCTCCAAGAAATACGCTGCGCCTTGGCGCACATTTTTTCCGACGGTAGCCTGGTAGGCACCGACTAGCGCTGTGTTATCGGCAAAGGCGGCTGACCATCCAAACAAATCGCCTTCGCCACCATCACCTGCCATGAGGCTTCTTTACCTGGGTGAAGCTGCCACCTGAATAATCAAAAACATAAGCCGCTCCCTGGGAGTTATTGACTCCCGTGGCGCCTATCAGAGCTGTCTTCCCATCGAATGCCACCGACGCGCCGAAGCTGTCGGACGACTGCCCATCGTCGGCGAGGAGTTTCTGACCCTCGCTCCATGTGCCACCGGAATTAGTGAAGGCATAAGTGGCGCCTTGATTTGAGAATGGATCGGAACCAGCGCCATCTGCGCCAATGAGCGCAGTGTTTCCGACTAGTGCAACGGCGAGCCCGAAAAAGTCAAATCCTTCACCATCGCTGGCGGTTAGTTTTTGGGTCTGGTTCCACGTCCCGCTGGTGCCGTCGAACAAATACGCAGCGCCCTGAAACTCATTTCCGTTTACAGTCACAAAACCTGTGCCGATAAGAGCGGTGTTACCGTCGAGGGCGATCGACCAGCCAAAGCTATCGCCAGTAGCGCCGTCGTCCGAGGAAAACTTCTGCGTTTGCGTCCAACCTCCTCCGGACTGTGAGAATACGTAGACGGCGCCTTGTGATGAATTTTTCCCGACGGTCGCTGAGATCGACCCTATCATTGCGGTGTCGCCCTGGGCCGCAATAGACCAACCAAACTGATTGAACTGTGTGCCATCGTCCGCGGTGAGCTTCTGCGCCTGGATCCAGAAACCTTGGAATAATATAAAAACGTACGCCGAGCCTTGAAAGGTGTTTGTGTTAGGTGCGCCAATGATGAGAATGGGACCAGAAAAAGAAAATGCCATCGAAATGCCGAACGCATCCCCTGCCGCGCCATCGTCCGCGGTAAGCTTGTGCGTTTGGACCCAGGTGCCGTTCTGTTTAGTGAAAACGTAAACTGCGCCCTGGCCGGCATTACCGCCTACTGTCGCGTTAGGCGCGCTGACGAAGGCAGTTGTTGGGTCCGCGAACACAACCGACCAACCGAACTGATCATCCGTTGCGCCATCATCAGAGCTGACTTTCTGCTCCAGCCAGTCAGACGGCTGACCGCCGTTTGTTGTCCGTAGAATAACGCCGCCGTCGCCGACTGCGATGCCGCTCAATGCGTCGCTGGCAAACGAGACATCATGGAGATTTGCAGAGCTTCCGCTTGTTTGATCACTCCATGTCGTTCCTGTGTCCGTGGTGTGCAGGATTCTGCCGCCCGAGCCGACTGCGAAGCCGCTGGTCGCTGCCGGGAAAGCAAGGCCTTCTATCGCCTGATCGAAGAATAACGTTGACCAATTCAGCCCGGCATCAGTGGTTCTTGCAATTGCGCCCCTCCCGTCAAAAACGCTTCCTGAGACAAGACCAGTGTTTTGATCAAAGAAAAACAGATCATTAGCGCCGCCTTCGTTGCCGTCGAAGTAAAAGGGCTGAAACGTCCAACTCACTCCGTCGTCAGTCGTCTTGCCAACTAACGCTTGAAAAATCGAATTCTGTCCCGCGACAAAGCCTGTGGTCGCGCTCAGCATCTGAGCGCCAGGGAATCCACCGCCCAAGAATCCACTCTGACTGATCTGCCACGATGCCCCTGAGTCAGTCGAGTAAAGAATATCTTGCGAATCCCCTCCGCAGATTCCGTTGGTCCCGTTAAACGAGATCGATCTGAGATTATCTTTCACGCCGCTGGCAACGCTTTGCCAGGAAGCCCCTCCATCAGTCGTGCGAAGAATTGTGCCGCTATCGCCGACAACGACTCCTTCATTGGGATCAAGAAAATAAATGCCGTGCAACGTAAGACTTGTCCCCGATGTAAGCGGCGTCCAAGTCGCTCCGGCGTCGGTGCTCTTCAGAATCGTGCCCGTATCTCCCACGACGAAACCTGTTCCAGAATCAAGGAGAATAGCGCCGTTCAAGTTGCTAGTCGTCCCCGAATCAACCGGAGACCATTGCCCGAAAACGCTTAAGCTTGAAGAGAAGACTAAGAAAGATGCCAGACAAATTCGTTCAAGACTAGACATGAATTACCTCCGTTAAGTTCCCCGTTCCGCTGACGCACGCGGTCTCCATATTCGTAGCGACAACATTGAGCAAATCAAATTTTCTAATTTCAAAGGTATAAGCCCTGCCCGCGCCCGGGTAACCCGCCAAACAAGCGAAAATGAGCAGGCCCGTACCGGCCGGGAATTACGGGGCCGACGCCCGAGGGGGGGTTGGGCGAGGTGGCGGAGTCGGTCGAGGCCTGGGGGATGGCGTAGGTCTGGGTGTCGAAGTTGCAGTAGGCGTCGGCGTTACTGGGGGTGTCACTGTTGGCGTAGGCGTGGGCGTTGTCGATTCAGCGTACTTTATGGTTGTATAGTCATAATCGGTGCCAACACCCGTACTATAGCCAGTAACGAGGACGTTGTGCTCATTATCTACCGCAATTGCATAAGTCCCGTCGTAGCTGTGGGCAGGTCCGTCGTACAGCCTCGACCACTGTTCGGTCCCCGAGGTATCGTACTTTATCGTTGCAAAGTCGGAAGCTCCACCGCTGAAGACAAATCCGCTAACATATACGTTCGCCAATTCATCCAACGCAATCGAGATCAGCACTCCACCGCTCTGGTCTGGACCGTTAAAAGAAGCTGACCATAACAAATCTCCGTTAGTTGAATACTTAAGCGTAACGCACTCCAAACCGGTAGCAGTAGTATGATTTCCGGTGATGTAAGCGTTGTCCTCCCCATCAACTGCCACAGCCTGACCTGCATCATAGCCGTTTCCCGGTCCGTTATAGCTTTGCATCCAAAGGACGTCTCCATCCGGCGAGTATTTTATTGTTGTAATGTCATTATCAGAACCTTTTTCGACGCTTTGGCCAGTAACATAAATATTTCCAGAAGGGTCCAGTGCAAGCCAATAGGCATAATCGTTGTCATCTGCGGAGCCGTTATATCTTCTCACCCATAATTCGTCCCCATCCGGGCTGTACTTGACGGTGGTATAATCGTGCAGATTGTTTGCTCCGCCACTCCACCCGGTTATGTAGGAATTTCCAGAGCTATCCACCACGATGCAGTTTGCATAGTCAATGGTGCTGGTACTGCCGTTATAACGCGCTGACCATTGGAAGCCGCCTGCGGAGTCGAACTTGAGTGTTACGAATTCGCCATCGGTAAGTCCGTCGCTCATGAAACCTGTCGTGAAGACATTGCCCTGCTTGTCCACGGCAATCGAATACGCATAGGCACTATAGTTGGTCACCGGGCTGCTCCAGCGCTGTGTCCATACTCTATTTCCATTGCTGTCATATTTGAGGATGAAAATATCGAACGTTGCGGGGTTATCTCCGTTCCCGAATCCTCCGACGTAGGCATTCCCGTTCTGGTCGACTGCGAGCGCATAGCCGTAATCGGTGCCGATAGCAGACCCAGCGTAGGTGTCTGTCCAAAGCACGTCGCCGTCAGGGGAGTACTTTACCGTATGGCAATCTTCATTGCCTGCCGAGGTCTCAACCCAGCCGGTAACATAAACATTGCCTGTCGCATCTGTTGCAACATCGTGCCCATGATCGCTTCCGCTGGCGGGACCGTTAATTCGGCGAACCCACGCTTCTGTGACGCTTCCCTGCGGAGGAGGACTTGAAGGGAGCCGTTGTCTTGGTGGCTCGCTAGTGCGGGTTCCTCCACCAGCATACCCGGCGAGGCCTCCCAGAACGATGCCGATGGCGACCAAACCAATTAAGATGTGCAGATTAAAAGAGGCGGTTCGAGCAACCTGTTTCGTTTTCATGACTTACATTTTTGGTGACGGACCGTGCTAGCCACAACTTTGCCGGTCAGAATTCGCGGACTTCCCTATTGACGCCGTTCCCGGGACCGTTGGAACGTGTCCAGTCTGCGCGCGATTCGTTGGGCAAGAGAATCATCGTTCCGGGAAAAAGGCAAACCGCCGCCCGGCTTCACTTGTAAATTTCCAGAAACCGGCCCACGTATCGCTGGCCCCAGCCCCACATAGTGAACCTGTATGCCAGGCAATCCCGCAACGTTACCGACGTCCGGACCGCACCCGGCCGAAATGACCGGCTCACACAATCAATTACTGATCACAGCAAAGTACGGAACCGAGGTCCGCGGCGGCGTAGGGCGAGGCGGCGGACTCGGACGAGGTCTAGGAGTGGGAGTGGATCTCGATGACGGAGTTGGCGTAGGTGTCGGAGTTGGCGTAGGTGTCGGAGTGCCCGTCGTCCTTCTGACGATTGCACCAAGTGTGCCAACTGCCGTTCCGTGATCTGGATCGGGAAAGGAGACTCCCCAAAGTCCTTCTGCTGTTCCGCTGTGTTCTCTGCTCCAGGTGTTTCCACCATCTGTTGTTCGGAGCACGGTGTCTCCAAAACCAACAGCGGTTCCGTTATCAGCATCGGCAAAGGAGACAGCGGTAAGGATTAATATTCCCGGGGACTGACTAACCCAGTTGTTTCCTCCGTCTGTTGTCCGAAGGATTGTTCCCTCGCCGGTATCAAGCGACCCGCCCACTGCGACACCGTTATTCGCATCGGTGAAGGAAACGCCATTAAGGTCAGCTGTGGTTCCGCTTGTTTGGGCTACCCAGTTACTCCCGCCATCCGTCGTTCTGATGATTGTCCCGTTTTGGCCCACCGCAGTCCCGGTGTTTACATCCGTAAAAGAAACTCCAAAGAGGACATTGGCTGCATTTAGCCCACTAGCCTGAACCACCCAGGTATTTCCTCCGTCTGTGGTCCGTTCAATCAGAGAGCCGTCTAAGGCTTCCGGGCCTTGCCCGACAGCCGTTCCATTGTTTACATCAGTGAATGAGATTCCGAAAAACCCTGTTGATCCATGACCATGTTCGACCGTCCAATTGCTTCCTCCATCCGTAGTTCCCAGGATCACACCATCATAGCCAGACGCGTGACCCTGATTTGTATCGGTAAACGAAACCGCCAGGAGTTCACTGGTCGTTCCGCTGGCCTGGTTAATCCAGGTCTGTCCGGCATCGGTTGTTCTCAGAATGGTGCCGCTTGCGCCCACCACGGTTCCCGTGGACGAGTCGGTGAAGGAAGCAGCATCCATCCGATCGGCCGTTGTGCCACTTGATTGAAACACCCAGTTCGCACCTCCGTCCGTAGTCGTAATGATTTCGCCCGCGAGTCCAACCACCGTTCCATTGTTTGCGTCCGTGAAAGAAACGCCCTGAAGCAAGTTAGGCGTTCCACTTGTTTGTTCGACCCACATGTTGCCACCATCGGTCGTTCTTAGAATGGCACCAGAACTACCCACAACCGTGCCTGTATTTGCGTCAGTAAAGGAGACAGCTTGAAATCCCTCGATCGTTCCGTTGTATTGGCTAACCCACCTACCTCCTCCATCAGTCGTTCTTATAATAACACCGGTACCTGTATCAAAATCTGCGCCTACCGCTGTTCCGTTATTTGCGTCCGTGAACGAAACGCCAAAAAGGTCTCCTGTTGTTCCGCTTGTTTGTTGGACCCAATTGGCGCCACCATCGGTTGTTCTAATGATTAGGCCTCCGCCTCCCACAATGGTTCCATTGTTCGCGTCTGTGAAAGAGATTCCACTATAGAGCGCTGGCGGTCCGGTTTGTGAAGTCCAGGTGTCTCCGCCGTCGGTGGTTCTTAAAATCAGCGCGGCGCCAAGATTAAAATCAACGCCCATAACTGTGCCCGTATTGTTGTCGACAAAAGCTACCCCCGTAATCCAGGCAGCCGCGTTGCTATACTTGGTGACCCAGGTGTTTCCCCCATCGGTAGTCCTTAGAACGGCTGCGCTACCCAGACTAAGATCCACACCAACCGCCGTCCCAATATTTGCATCAGTAAACGAAACTCCCCCTATATTAGTCCCCGTCCCCTCGTAGCCGCTCGTTTGAAAGACCCAATGCGAGCCTCCATCTGTGGTCCTGATAATTGTTCCTGCCTCACCAGTCGCGGTCCCATTATTTGCATCCGTAAAGGAAACTCCGGAAAGAGGATTGCCCTGTGGCAGCGGCTTTTGCCAGACCCATTGGGCGGTGCCCGCCGGTATCCCCGGTGATCCTTTCACCCGGCCAGGCCTCGCGGTGGCGAACAGCGCGACCACGACGCTCCCTGTCAAGAGGGCAATAAGAATTAAAGCGCGCAGATTAAAAAAGGCGGATTGAGAATCGGATTTCTTTTTCATAGAGATTTGCTCATGGCTGCAGTTTTGGCCGTATTTGATTCCTTGTTGGATAAAATCGTTTTAAGACCCTTACTGGTGTTTGCGGAAAACCTCAGATTTTCTTACAAACAAAATTCTCCGATTGCAGGAAATTAAGATTCTCGTCGGAATTGTTTACAGTTCTTACGGCTTGAACCCACGGATTACTCGGATGCAACGGATGTATTCTTGGCTGGCATCTGACACAGACGACCTGCAATTGAACACGCGATTCGGCACACCTGCCTCCCTGTTATCAGTGTAATTCGTGATGGAGTTATTTTGGTGCTAGAGAGCTGACGATCTTCTCGAAACTTGCATCGCCCCGAATTGGGTCCCAATAGGGCAAAAGTTTCAAGTTACCATAGGTGACACCACCCGGGAGACGACTGGCGATGGCAAGCTGTTCGCAGGCGAGGTCTTTCTTGCCAACCCAGGCAGCGATCATTGCCAGATACTTGATCATAGCTGGACCGACCAATGCATCTTTTTCTACTGGTAAAAGCTCGACCGCGCGGCGACCCTCGCTGAGCGCTTCTTCTTTTCGGCCAAGACCGGCATCGATCAATCCAAGTACGCACAGAGCCGGCGCGTAATTTGGTTGGACTTTAACGATCTTCTCTTGCTCAACGCGGGCAGCAGTGAAAGCGGCCCGTTCCTGTTCATGATCGTTCATCATACGGGCGATCACACCTTGCAGGAATGGACGACTTAATTGAACAACGTCATCACTGAAGGGCGTTTCACCCAACGCTAACAAGGCATCCTTCGCCTCAGGATCGTTACGTTCAGCGAGAGCACAAAGGAACCAGGCATCCGCGACGCTTCGCAGCGCGTCAGGATCGGTGCCCCGAATCGAATTCATCAACCGGCGCAGCGGTTGAACGTCCGCTTTCCAGGTGAAATCCACGACTGCGAGCTCTGCTTTTGTGTTGAAATCATCCGGGACAACGGCCAGTGCGCGTTTCCAAGCTGATTTTGCTTCGGGATAGAGCCGTAGCTGAGTAGTGGCAAACGTTGCGGTCCGGTTTCGCGTGTATGAGTCGACCCCGGTCAACGAAGTCACCTCTTCATCAGCGGCCACATCACCATCCAACTAAAGAGTCGTGCCAAAATCAAGCCCGCCGGATTCTTTCAGGATCCCGAACGTGGGCAATCAGCTTTTCCGCTTGCGGCCGAGTTGTTCCAGCAACTCGATCTGGATCTGCTGAATCTCGAACAGTCGGTTGTATTGGCGGCGCTCCTCGCGCTGAGACCAGTCAGCTTCCGCTACAAAAAAGAGATTGATCCTGCTGGCGTCCCACAATTTGGCCTGGTAGCTGAGGACGTGAAAAGGTGAATCCAGATTTAGTGATCGCGACGCAAAAGGCAAAATTTATACCGTTCGCTACGAAGAGGTGAACGCCATGTTGCTTAACGAGTTCCTGAAAGCACATCGACGAATCGAAGAACAAGACCAGCGAATCGACCAATTAAGGGCACAGCTGAAAGAGCAGGCGGGACTCATTCAAAGGTGAGCGACAAAGTCGAATTGAATCGGCTAGCATCGCAAACGGTCGCCGACAATCACTAAATCATTTACATCAGCTTCGAATTAACCGAGCATCAGAACCCAAAATAATTATGAAGCCAACTACTACTATTCTCGCTATCACATTATTCAGCCTGTTGCCTGTAACATTCGTTCAGGCTCAGGGAACACCAAAGCCCGATCAGAAAATCGCCGGCGCTGGTAAACGCACCGACGTTTATCACGTCCATTTCACTAAGGCCGCTCTAGGAAAAGCGGCTCAATTAGGCGATTGGCTCAAGACGCCTGATTCCAACAACCCGATGCCTAATCATTTCATTGTCCTTCGCCATCAAGATGGCGACGCCTGGGATTACGTCGTCATTACGCATCTGGGCCCAAAAGCGACGGTGGAAGCTGCTGGTACTGCCGTGCCTCCGGACAAACGTGACCTGAGCGCCTGGCACAATGATACGTTCGTGAACGGTCCGTCCTGGGAGGAGTTCACCAAGGCCATGGGGATCGACGGCGACTCAGCATCGAAGACTTCGGGGTCGGTTTATTCTGTTTCTTACTATCGTCCTGCTGCCGGTCATCGTGACCAATTGGAAAAAGCGCTCAGTGAAGCGCCCGGAGCAAATGACACCAGTGCAGGCAACGTGTTGATGCAACACCTCGAAGGCAGCCCCTGGACGTTCCTAACAATCGCTCGCTACAATTCATGGAACGACTTTGCCACCGGTGAGAAAAACAGTGTGGCGCAGACCACCAAGAAGGACAGTCCCTGGTCGCGTTTGCGTGACCACACCGATTTTCATACCGACACGCTCACGGACCGTATTTCGCCGTAATCGCTGCTACTTGGGAATCGGTAAAGCTGCCCGGCCGGTAGGCTTGTCACCCGACTCTTATTGTCGTGACGGGATTGACTTTGCCAGGCCGCCCACATACCAGGCGTGCGCAAACGGTCGTTCCAGGACAGTG
>CAVWVV010000014.1:0-58920 GCA_963758425.1 uncultured Verrucomicrobiae bacterium | reverse complement strand
GGAGACCATTGCCCGAAAATGGGTGAGATAAAGGAAAAAATAGCGTTATCGCCAGGTAATTTGCTTTGAGGTTAGACATATGTGACTTGCCGTTGTTGGTTCGATTTCAAGTGAATTGGCCTCCGTTCAATATGGAGCGAACGGAAATGCCAGACTTTGAAATGCATGATACTGACCCTTGCCCGATGCCATCAATGTTGCAAACGACAGTGAACCGGCCAATTGCGCCAACCGTGGTCCGGGTAGCCGCATCAGTAAATAAGCAGCGCACAATATATCTGCGAGACCATGCTCTTGTTTTGGCGGAGTCAGTGGATTGTTTCACGGGAAGTCCATTGCTTGGCTAATCATTGGGTTGGATGTTCTAAGGGATGGTTATGGCTCTTCCAAATTGCGCCTCTGTGCCTTCTAAGGCTTTGGAAGGCCTGGGCGAGGCGGCGGAGTTGGATGGGGTCTCGGTGTTGGATGAGGCCTTGGTGTCTGGGTCGGAGTTGGAGTCGATGTCGGACTGGCAGTTGGAGTTGGCGTTGGCGTTCCGCCGCCGCACAACCCAGACACCGTCATTGTATAGGAAGGACAACCCGCGCCGGCGGTGACTTCGCTTACCACCAGCACGAAGGTTTGGCCGTCTTCGATGTTAAACGAGAACGGTGTCGTGTTATCGGGAACTGGGCTCTGCCCTTCGTCTGCTATCCAGTTCGTGCAGATGTTATTTGGATCAAACGTTCCCAGGTACGCAGCTGTAAAGATGAAATTGCTACCCTGGCAATCGGTATTGATATCGACTGTCACGCATTGAGTGGAGCCGGTCGTGTTTGTGAATGTATAGGCATCGTAATGGAGTAGCTACCATCGCCAAAGATCTGACACGGTAGGGGTGCCGCAGCAACCCGAAATTCGCCGCGGAAAAGACGATCATTTTGTGTGGAATCACTATTGTCGATGTTTCCAGTTATCACCGTCGGCGTGCAAGAAGGTGTGGGAGTGGGCGTCGGCGTGGCACCGCCGCCTGCGCAACTGCCATTGACGTTAAACACGTAGTGCATATCGGGGAAACCAATCCAACGCGTAGCCACTGGGTCCGGATTGCCGCAATCTGGCGCGCTGAGGTAGCTAAGCCCGGTCTCGAGATCTGGGTTCGACCCGATGATGAAGAAATTGTGCTCAGCGGTTTGATCCGGCGACAGCACTTCCATCACCAACTCAAGCGTCCCCGCAGGCACGGTCGTTGTTAAAGGCAGGTTGAATATGGTAAACTCCTGATTAGGGACGCGGATTTCGCCTGAGCTAGCCAGCAAGTTCGATTGCCAATCGCCGTCCGGGAACGGGGAACCGTGGTTGGCGTAGAGATTGACTGTCAGCGGCTGGTCGGTGCCAAACAGGGATTCAGCTTGCTCGATCCCGAACTCGACCGACGTGACATCGTAGGCCTGACCACCCGTGAACGCATCCATATTAAATGCGCGCCAGTAATGGTTCTCCAAAGTGCCAAGGCCCGGGTCGCTGCACGCCAGTGCACCCGTAACGATCGCTTGGCTTGTTGATTGGGTGATCGTTGAGGACAGATCCCTGAAGGTTGATGTACTGAACCATTGTATTTTGGAAGCTCGAGCCCGCCCAGAGTGAGGGGCTGAGCTTTAAAGTCTTAGAATCCTCTGGACGCTGCGACCCGGGCGGCTTCGGCCGAGCGTCATAGCGAAGAACTTGTCACTGGGGACCTGATGTCTGTGGTTTCTTTGGTGCACTACGGCTTTGGGTGGTTTTGTCCGCCAGCGGAAGCTTTGTCGTAGTTTACTTGCGGCTGACGCCCCGGTATGACCAAACGCACGAGGAAGCAGCGAGATGGCCAATGAAACTAAAATAACAAAAATGGCAGCAACCCAACCCGCTGCGCTATTGCGTAAAGGCGAAGGCAGACGAATTGGGCTATGATTTTTTTGACAGCTCTTTTAATCATTTTGGCTAAGGCCGAGGTCGCGGAGTTGGGCGTGGCCTGGGGGATGGCGTAGGCCTTGGTGTCGAAGTTGCACTAGGCGTTGACGTCGGCGTTACTGAGGGTGTCACTGTTGGTGTAGGCGTGGGCGTTGTAGACTCAGAGTACTTTATGGTATAGTCATAATCGGTGCCAACACCCGTATATAGCCAGTAACGAGGACGTTATGCTCATTATCTACAGCAATCGCATAAGTCCCGTCGTAGATTTGGGCGGGTCCGTCGTACAGCCTTGCCCACTGTTCGGTCCCCGAGGTTTCGTAACTTGATCGTTGGAAAGTCGAAAGCTCCACCGCTGAAGACAAATCCGCTAACACATCACTCCATTTTCACTAATTCCGCCAGAATCGCTTTCTGCACGTGCAGTCTGTTTTCCGCCTGATCGAAAATCGTTTGCGCGTGCGCTTCGAATGTTTTCGCGTCGATCTCCTGGCCGCGATGCGCCGGCAGGCAATGCATCACCAGCGCATCCGGTTTCGCGAGTTTTACCAACGGATTCGTTGATCCAATACGGGCCCAGCTCCGCTTCACGCCGCGCCTCCTCCGCTTCCCTTCCCATCGAAACCCAGATGTCCGTGTAAAGCACATCGGCATCGCGCGCCGCTTCCTGCACATCTTCCGTGCAAATCACGCGGCCGCCCGCGCGCTCCAGCAATTTCTTCTTCGGCTGATATTTTTTTGGCGCCGCGATCCGCAATTCAAAACCAAGCTTTCCCAGCCGCGAACAACCATGATCGGGCGGTATTTGAAGACGCCGTCGCCGACAAATGTCACAACCGTTGTCGTCGATCTTGCCTCGCTTCTCCTGAATCGTGAAAATGTCGCCCAGGATCTGGCACGGATGTTCGTCATCGGTCAGCGCGTTCACCGTCGGCACACCGGAAAATTCCGCGAACTCTTCGATGTCGCTTTGGGCGTAGGTCCGGATCACTGCGCCATGAATCATCCGCGCCAGCACCCGCGCCGTGTCCTTGATCAGTTCGCCGCGGCCAAGCTGCGCATCCGCCGCATTCATATAAATCGATTCGCCGCCGAGCTCGCGAATCCCCACTTCAAACGAAACTCGCGTCCGCGTGGACGGCTTGGAAAAAATCAGCGCCCACGTTTGTCCCGCCAGCGGTCTGCGCCGAAATCCTGCCGCGATTCGTTTTGAACTCCGCTGTTCGTCGCAAGATCCGCTCGATCTCATCTCGCGCGAGAGCTGTTCGATGCTGAGTAAATGCTTCATAGAATCGCGTCGCTGAATCGTTGCATGTTACAGTGTTGAAGCGAAAGTGAGACTGGATCTCAG
The DNA here is from genome assembly GCA_963758425.1 of uncultured Verrucomicrobiae bacterium. Lineage (GTDB taxonomy): Bacteria > Verrucomicrobiota > Verrucomicrobiia > Chthoniobacterales > UBA10450 > Udaeobacter. The sequence goes on along the minus strand of CAVWVV010000014.1, from coordinate 55,637 downwards.
ATCGCTTCAACCATTCAACTCTTCAATCACTTCTTCAATCGCGCGCAATCCTTCCTCCGCTTCGCTTTCGCTTAAATTCAACGCCGGCAGCAAACGAATCACCGAAGTCGCGGCAGGAACCGTCAAGAGCATCTTTTTCGTGCAATCGCTTCACGATTTGAATCGCAGCGATTTGTCCGTGCAAAGCCTGAGCTGGTCGAACTCGATTCCGATCATCAAACCCAAGCCGCGAACGTCGCGCACCACTTCCGGGATATTTGCTGTGAATCTGCCGCAATTCGATCGATCAGAAATTCGCCGATTCGCCGCGCGTTATCCGCCAGATTCATCGCGCTCGATCACATCGAAAATTCTCAGCGCCACCGCGCAGGCCAGCGGCGTTCCGCCGAAGGTGCTGGCGTGCGTGCCGGCGAAAGCACATCGGCAAATTTTTCGCGCACCCAAAACGCGCCGATCGGAAATCCGCCGCCGAGCGACTTGGCCATCGAGATTCCGTCCGGCAGGAAGGGCGATCGACCTCTTCGTCCCGATTTCTCCAAGATGCGCTGCCAGCTTTGAAATTTTCCGGTCCGAAAATGTCCGGCCTGCACTTCGTCGAACAACAAAAGCAAATTGTGCTCATCGCAAAGCTTTCGCGAAGCCCGAGCAAATACTCCGGCGTCGCGATCGTGACCCCGCTCTCGCCCTGGATCGGTTCGATCAAAATCGCGGCGGTCGATTTCGGTGATTGCGGCGCGCATCGCTTCCAGATCGTTGAACGGGACCTGTTTGAATCCCGCGACCACCGGCTCGAATCCTTTTTTCACTTTTTCCTGACCGGTCGCGGCGATTCCGGCCAGGGTCCGGCCGTGAAATGAATCGTGCGCCGTGATGATTTCGTAGCGGCCGGGGTCGTGACCGAATTTTCGCGCGAGCTTGAAAAGTCCTTCGTTCGCTTCCGCGCCGCTGTTGCAGAAAAAGCACCCGCCCGGGCGCATAAGATCGACAATCGTTTGGCCAGCCGCCCTGCGGCTCGGTATAATAGAGATTGGAAACGTGGACGAGCTTCCCGATTGTTCGTTCAGCGCCTTGCGTGATCTCCGGGTTGGCGTGGCCCAGCGCGCAAACCGCGATCCCGCCGCCAAGATCGAGATAACGCCGCCCGTCAACATCCCAAACGTAACTTCCCTCCCCGCGCTCAAGACGAGGTCAAAACGCGCATAGGACGGCACAACGTTATTGTCGAACAACTCCCGAACCTCGTTCTCCGTTGCACGTTGAGCGTTGGGCGTTGGGCGTTGAACGTTCTCTTTGATCCTCATAACACCACCTCCGTCCCAACGCCCGCATCCGTGAAAATTTCCAGCAACACCGAATGCGGAATCCGTCCATCGACGAACTGCACTTTTTCCACGCCGCTCTCGATCGCCGCGACCGCGCTATCCACTTTTGGAATCATTCCCTCGCCGATCACGCCGGCTCGCCTTAGCTCCGGCACTTCTTCAATGCGCAGATGACTCATCAAGCTCGAATTGTCCTTTGGATCGCGCAGCAATCCGGGCACATCGCTCATGAAAACCAGCCGGCGCGCTTTGAGCGCGATCGCGGTTTTCGCCGCGGCGATGTCGGCATTGCAATTGTAGATCTTTCCGTCATCGCCGCGCGCCGTCGGACTGATCACCGGCGTCACGCTGCGGCGAATGCATTCGCGCAACGGCTCCGCATTCACTTCGATAACTTCGCCGACGAATCCAAGATCGACATCTTGCCGTTCTCATCCTTGGCGACAATTTTCGGCAACGAAAAATATCCGTGCCGGCAAATCCGCGCGCCTTGCCGCCGAATTCCTCGATCGCTTTCACGATCTCGGGATTGATTTCGCGCGACAAAACTCGTCGACAATTTCCGCGGTCGCCGCGTCGGTCACCCGATGGCCCTGGACGAACTGCGACTTTCATGCCGGCTTTCCAGCGCACGGGTGATCGCCTTGCCGCCGCCATGCACCACCACCGGATTAATTCCGACCGCTTCGAGAAAAACGATGTCGCGCGCCACCCGATGCCGCACCTCGGTTCGGGCGAATCCATGAAGCTGCCGCCGTATTTCACGACGAAGATCTGCGAGCGAAATCGCTGGATGTAAGGCAGCGCTTCGAGCAACGTCGCCGCTTTGGAAATAATTTCTTCCATGTCAATGCCGCGTTGTAGAGCGGCCGTGTCTGCCTCATCCCGAAACTTCGCGGGCGACACGCCCGTCACTGAGCGGATGAGCAACGATCTTGTTCATGGTCTATCAGCCGCCGAGTGTCGTCGGATCGGTCACGTCGCCTTTGTTGAACGTGACGTAATCTTCGGTCAGATCGCTGGCATACATCATGAACTCGCCGCGGCCCGAGGTGAAGATCGACATGGAGATCGAATTCGGGCGCAGACGTGATCCTGGCCAGCGTTTTCAAAGCGACATTTGTCGGGCGTCCGCGCCGAAATGCAAAAAGAATTTCGCGGCTGCCGGGCCCGGCATAACCGACATCGACCATCGATTCGTTCACTTTCGCCTTTGAATAACCGAGCGCGCACAGGATTCGTCCCCAGTTCGGATCGCCGCCGCACCAGCTGGTCTTCACCAGCGAACTGTTGGCGATCGCGCGCGCCGCCGCTTCCGCTTCGCGGAATTGCGCGCTCCGCGAACATGCAACGTGACAAAACGCGAAACACCTTCGCCGTCGCGCACGATCATTTTCGCCAACTCGAGACAAACGTAATTGAGCGCGGCTTGAAAAATTTCGAACTTGTTCGGATTGTCGAGTTCGAATTTCGGATTTTCGGCCAGTCCATTGGCCAGCATGATCACCGAATCGTTCGTGCTCATGTCGCCATCGACCGTGATGCGATTGAAACTTTGCGCGACCGCGATTTTCGAGCGCGCGCTTGAACGCCGCGGATTCAATCGCGGCATCGGTGGTGATGAACGCCAGCATCGTGCGTGTGCCATCCCCGGCTGAATCATTCCCGCGCCTTTGCAGATTCCGCCGATCCGCACCGTCGATCTTCCAATTTTAAATTCGACCGCGATTTCTTTGCGGCGCGTGTCGCTGGTCATGATGGCTTCGGCCGCCTCCCGCGCGTTCGATGCCGATCTGGCCAAAAGCGGCGCGCAGGCCCGGATGCCGCGCTCGACATTTTTCATCGGCATCGGAACGCCGATCCGGCCGGTCGAACAAACGAGCACATCGCTCGGCGATTCGCGCATTTCAACTTGACTGCTTAAAGCGGTCAAGTTACGAGCGCGCTGCGGTCAGTCGAGTCATCGCCTTCGCGTCGCGCATTCCTTGACTTCCTGTGCAGGCATTGGCATTTCCGGAATTCACGACGATTGCCCGCGCAAATTTTCGCCGGCTGCGCGTCGTCGGCTCACTTTCACGGGCGCGGCGCAAACCTGATTGGTGGTAAACATTCCCGCCACCGCCGCGGGAACATCGGAAACGATCAATGCCAGATCGCGTTTCCGGCCTTTCTCCGAGCCTTTGCCGGTGCCGAGCCTTTTGATGTCGCAAAACACCGCCGCCGCTTTGAAACCCAGCGGCGCGCAAATCGAGCCGGATTTCTTGAAATTTTGCCGTGTCGACATTTCCGTCAGAGGCTGTTCAACTCACGGAATTTGCAGGCCGGCGGTCTCGGGAAAACCGCACATCAGATTGAAACATTGCACCGCCTGGCCGCTTGCGCCTTTGACGATGTTGTCGATCGCGCTCATCACGATCGATGCGCCCGGTGCGCATTGTCGATCCTCCATGCGATGTCGATGAAGTTTGTGCCGACGACATTCTTGGTGTCGGGCAAACGTTCGTCGCCGAGCAAACGGACAAACGGTTCCTCGCCGTAAGCGCCTGTTGAAAATGCAACGTCGGATCGATCAGCCACAATCTCTTTGACTCGGCATCAACATAAATCGTGGTGATGATTCCGCGATTTACCGGAACCAGATGCGGCGTGAACTGAATCACGACTTTTTCCCCGGCCAGGATCGACAATTCCTGTTCGATCTCGGAAAGATGTCGATGTTTCGGCACGCCGTAGGGACGCATGCTTTCGTTGCATTCGGCGAAAAGATAATCCGGCTTCCACTTTGCGCCCCGCGCCGGTCACGCCGCTCAAGCTCGTGACCAGAATTCTTTCGCGATCGATCGCTTTCCGTCGAATCAGCGGCCGGAACGGAATCAGAATGCTGGTGGGATAACAACCGGGACAGGCGACCAGACTGCGCGCTTCGAATTTCGTCGCGATAAATCTCCGGCAATCCATAAACCGCCTTGGCCAAACAAATCCGGCGCGGGATGATCGTCACCGTAAAATTCCTTGTAAATCGTCGGGTCCCTGACTCGGAAATCGGCGCTAAGATCGACAACGCGCGCGCCGGCTTGAAAAGCGGCTTGGCGAACTCCGCCGCCAATCCATGCGGCAAGGCGAGAAAAATAATTTTTGCCATCTGCGCGAGCTGTTTTGGATCCGAAGCGGCGAACGGAGCGCTCGCTTTCGGGTGATGCGAAAAGCGCGGGAAAATGCGGCCAAGTCTTGCCAGCAAACTGCCGGGAAGTGACGGCGGCGAGGTCCACATACGGATGTTGTAAAAGCAGGCGCACAAGTTCTTCGCCAGCATAACCGGAACCGCCGATTACAGCGACCTTGGTCTCGCTACGGTTGGCAACAGCCGCGTTAGGAGTTCTTTCACAGCGCGAAATGCGTATTTGGTTTCGATCCAATCGCAAACGACATTTGTGAGACATTGGTCAGCGAAATGTTTGTTGTAGCCGCCTGACTGAGCTCGCAACGGCGTAGCTTGGCGAAGGCGTGTCGAGGCGTTTAGACGCCGTGGCTACGGCGCCGGGCATTTAGGAGATGACTTCGCCGGGGCGGTCGCCGAAATTCTGCCCAGTGGACGATGGTGCGAGAACGACCAGCGGCGGCCGAAGTTGTGAAGCCACCTTTTGGGGGAGCCTGGCGGCGTAAGGCAGCGATTGTGAGATACCCCTTACCAGCGGAAATTATTGGCTGAAGCCATCGGTGGCGTAGGGCGAGGCGGCGGACTCGGGCGAGGTCTGGGTGTGGGAGTAGGTCTCGGTGACGGAGTTGGCATCGGTGTCGAGCGGCCGTCGTCCTCTACACCATTGCAACAAATGTGCCAACGGCCGTTCCATTGTCTGATCCGAAAAGGAAACTCCCCAAAGTCCTTCTGCTGTATAAGGCTTGATAACGCTGGCGAAATCGGTGGAACGCCTGATTTACCGCATTCTCAGTCATGCCCATTTCGACCGCAATTTCTGCCTGCGATGGTGCTCCCGGCTCGTCCGGTAGTAATTGTTTCAGATAATCAAATAACGCGGTTTTGTCCGACTTGCGATACTCGGCTGCTAGTTGCCGGAATACATGATCCAGGAGCGTCAAAGCCCAGCGACGTTCGTAAATCCGCTCGGCCGTCAGTGTATCCGATGGTTCGAAATCGGCCCTGGCGCCAGTGCGTAGCTCGTCCAACGGGATGAGTGGTTGCCCCTTCCCTCTCTTGACTGCAATTGCACGGCGCCTGTCATCGGCCAAAAAATGCTTTAGCGCCACCAATAGATAAGAGCGCAAACGTCCCTTCTCCGCACGGAGGGTGTCGAAATCCCGCCGCTCCAGCAGAACTGCAAAGAAACCTTGGGTAAGATCCTCGGCTTCCTCGTGCCTGTAGCCGTATTGTCGCACGAAGGCGTAAAGCGGACGCCAATAAGTGCGGCAAATTTTTTCGAGCGCCTCGTTTGCCTCTGACGATTTACCTTGCGCGGTCAGCACAACGCTCCAGTGAGTAGTGGCAAACGTTGCGGTCCGGTTTCGCGTGTATGAGTCGACCCCGGTCAACGAAGTCACCTCTTCATCAGCGGCCACATCACCATCCAACTAAAGAGTCGTGCCAAAATCAAGCCCGCCGGATTCTTTCAGGATCGCGAAGGTGGACAATCAGCTTTTCCGCTTGCGGCCGATTTCTTCCAGCAACTCGATCTGTATCTGCTGAATCTCGAACAGTCGGTTGTATTGGCGGCGCTCCTCGCGCTGAGACCAGTCAGCTTCCGCTACAAGAAAGAGATTGATCCTGCTGGCGTCCCACAATTTGGCCTCGTAGCTGAGGACGTGGAAAAGGTGAATCCAGATTTAGTGATCGCGACGCAAAAGGCAAAATTTATACCGTTCGCTACGAAGCGGTGAACGCAATGTTGCTTAACGAGTTCCTGAAAGCACATCGACGAATCGAAGAACAAGACCAGCGAATCGACCAATTAAGGGCACAGCTGAAAGAGCAGGCGGGACTCATTCAAAGGTGAGCGACAAGTCGAATTGAATCGGCTAGCATCGCAAACGGTCGCCGACAATCACTAAATCATTTACATTAGCTTCGAATTAACCGAGCATCAGAACCCAAAATAATTATGAAGTCAACTACTACTATTCTCGCTATCACATTATTCAGCCTGTTGCCTGTAACATTCGTTCAGGCTCAGGGAACACCAAAGCCCGATCAGAAAATCGCCGGCGCTGGTAAACGCACCGACGTTTATCACGTCCATTTCACTAAGGCCGCTCTAGGAAAAGCGGCTCAATTAGGCGATTGGCTCAAGACGCCTGATTCCAACAACCCGATGCCTAATCATTTCATTGTCCTTCGCCATCAAGATGGCGACGCCTGGGATTACGTGGTCATTACGCATCTGGGCCCAAAAGCGACGGTGGAAGCTGCTGGTACTGCCGTGCCTCCGGACAAACGTGACCTGAGCGCCTGGCACAATGATACGTTCGTGAACGGTCCGTCCTGGGAGGAGTTCACCAAGGCCATGGGGATCGACGGCGACTCAGCATCGAAGACTTCGGGGTCGGTTTATTCTGTTTCTTACTATCGTCCTGCTGCCGGTCATCGTGAGCAATTGGAAAAAGCGCTCAGTGAAGCGCCCGGAGCAAATGACACCAGTGCAGGCAACGTGTTGATGCAACACCTCGAAGGCAGCCCCTGGACGTTCCTAACAATCGCTCGCTACAATTCATGGGACGACTTTGCCACCGGTGAGAAAAACAGTGTGGCGCAGACCACCAAGAAGGACAGTCCCTGGTCGCGTTTGCGTGACCACACCGATTTTCATACCGACACGCTCACGGACCGTATTTCGCCGTAATCGCAAGGTAGAGGCGATTGACCCTTTCAATCGCCTAGGCGGTTCCGCGCTGCCATGCCGTTGCGCTGTGCCGACTCTGGAAATCGGTAAAACTTCCCGGCCGGTAGGCTTGTCACCCGACTCTTATTGTCGTCACGGGATTGAGTTTGCCAGACCGCCCACATACCAGGCGTGCGCAAACGGTCGTTCCAGGACAGTGGCCGGTTTATTCGCGCGTCAGTGATTTGCCCCGCGTTTTCTTTGTTTTCGCCCTGTTCTGATCCGCGGGTGGGCAGCGCGCCATTCCCGCTGTTTCCGCGTGTAATACTCACGCCAGTATTCAGCCGTGCGTATTCGGGGTCGGCCACGCTTCTTAATCTTATTCATCACATCAAATAACCGACCGCGTGACACCAACAGATGGTCGAGGCTCTTCGGAGCGCCTCTAATTTCTAACCCGCGCAATCAAGTGCGTTGCAGATTGCGTCCGCCTCGCCGTGACAAAACGGTCCGGGATCACCGCGATCGTAAACCTGCGTCTTTCGCGAAAGTATTCGTCCTATCACGTTTCTACGGAAGTGGCGGAGCGAAGTTCTCGGAAACCTTGCAAAGAACAGAGGCATTCAAAGTCCGAGCGCCCACCAACCTGTTGACAGAAGGCCGGCGGAATCGGCAGATCCTATGCGATTGAGAGCTTGCCAGTAGGCGGCGTCAGTTGGTAGGGGCGGTTGACTCTCTCGCTCCCGCTCGCTCGGCCAAAAAGGCTCGCCCATCTATGTCGCTCGCATCCCTGCCGCTCCATTCACCCGAACCGCCTGGTCGATTGAGAGCTTGCCCTGAGCGAAGTCGAACGGGTCAATCGACCCTACCTGCTGTCACCCCTCGCCCAACAACGGGATAGGGCGGCGGTGGCGCATCACCTGTTTGAGACCGAATGGTTCTATCGCTTTGTTACGGATGTGCGCGATTGCTTCATCGACTGAGTCGGTCGCGTAGATCAGTTTGAGATCGGAAGCAGCGATCATTCCGCGCTGCGCCATTGTTTCGATGAAATGGAGCAGTTCTTTCCAATACTCGGTTCCCATGATCACAATCGGGAAATTTTTGATTTTCCCGGTTTGAATGAGAGTCACCGCTTCAAATAACTCGTCGAGTGTGCCTGCGCCGCCGGGCATGACGACAAAAGCGTAGGAATACTTTACCAGCAGCGTCTTCCGAGCGAAGAAATAATGCATCCGCACGCAGCGATCGAGATAGGCATTTGTCGGCTGCTCAGACGGCAGTTCGATAGTGCAGCCAACAGAACGGCCGCCAGCTTCCTTGGCGCCGCGGTTTGCAGCTTCCATGATGCCGGGACCTCCGCCGGTGATGACAGTAAAGCCGAGCCGCGCAATGGCAGCACCCATTTTTCTGGTTAGCTCGTAATGCGGATCGTCGCGTTTGATCCGGGCCGAGCCAAAAACAGTCACGCATGGACCAACGAAATGAAGCGTGCGAAATCCGCGCAGGAAATCGCGCATCACTCGCAACAGGGTGAAGAATTCAGCGAAACGCGAACGTGGCCCTTCCAGGAAAATTTCGTCGTGAGGTTCCGAAGGAGCAATAAAGGTAGAACTCCCGGCGGCGTGCGGTTTAGCGAGGGATTCATCGTTAGGTTGCATAATCCTCACCTCAGTCCTCGTCCGTTCAACAAGAGGGGAGAGGCGGACGCTCACAAGCGTTTTGATTAAATGCGGACAGCGAGCCTGCGCAAAGCTAAATACGAGAATCGCGCTGCGCTGTGCGGTCGCGACCGGGAACAACATTGCTCGCGATTCCACGAATTTTTCTCAGCCAACGCCGCGCCCACGCGTACTCGGTGGCAAGAATAGCCAGCCCGACTGGAATGACGATGAACGCTGGCCCCGGCAAAATCAGGAGCGCAATGCCGATCAGGAGAACCGTCGCTCCGATCACTGTGACGATTACGCGTTTAACAACCTTGATATTTTCAACGTTCCAAAAGCTGAGGAGACGTTTCGTCCACGAAGGGGAGTCGATCGACTGTTCACTGTGAGAACGACGGCCTCATCATTACAACATCGTCGCATGCAACTGGAGCAGATTCGGTGCTGGCAGCGAATCGGATCAGCCTTTTATCGTGGCGCGGAGACGGTCAAGGAGAGGTACCTGCGCCGGCTTAAGTTTGCAGCGCGCGATCTCTTCGGTGAAGAATTCGGCGCGATCAATTTCTGGAAATTGTTTGCGTTTGCCGGAACGCGGTGGCCATTCCATTTCGAACAAATTTGATTTGCACTCGAATGATTCTGGCAAATCGCCTTCGAACGCCCAGGCATGCACTGTTTTGCCGCCTTTTTGTATAATTGAGCCGAGCTCAATCCAACCCCGAAAGTTTTCGGGGCGAATTCCGACCTCTTCTTCAAATTCGATCTGGGCGCGCGTCAGGAGATCTTCTCCCGGAGCCGCTTCACCCTTTGGGATTGTCCATGCGCCGTTGTCTTTGTGAGCGAAGAATGGCCCGCCCGGATGCGCGATCAGAACTTCTAATTCGTTGTCCCTGCGCCGGAACATGAGCAAGCCGGCACTGGTGCGGCTTCGTTTAGATTTTGAGTCTTCTCGCACATCATCATCTTACGTCGGGACCGTGCTCAACGCATTTTTGTTAGAAGCCGGGCTCTTGTCTTTTTTTGCCAGCCCAGAGATGAAAAGTGTAAGTGAAAACTATATAGCCAAACAGATCGTGCTTTGAACCATTATTGACATAGAGCGCGGGATTGAACTGGAAGTCTGGTGTGACGTTGCAGGTGAAACCGATGGTCGATGAGTTTTCAGAACCGCTCTGCCAATCGACCTGCACCCGCCATCTCTCATTGAAAGTCGTACGCATAGCCCAGAATTGCTTCGTTCTTGTAGCCGGCATGAATCGCTCCGGCGATGATTTTGTGATGCTCGGTGTAGTAGCCTGCTTCGATATACGGCTGAGGGTCTACATTTAGATGAGGCGACCAATTCACGAATCCAATGGAAAGAAGCCACGGCTCTTTCCTTAACAAACCGATCTCTGTCCCGAAGATCCAATCGTCCGGTTGGAATCCGCGAAATACCGCTACCTCAGCCCATTTCGTCAGACCCATCTCAGCTTGCAATTCATATGGATTAGCAATCCGTTTGTCTTGGATTTGCAGACTTAGAGAGAGATCCCCTTCCCCTTGCAGATCTGGCGTCACGATTTGACTCAAACCTTTCGTCGTAGCGAATGATGAAGACGCGCTCGAAAGAATGATGACCATCACCGCAATGATCGTTATGAAGCGATTAACCTCTTTGTTCCCGGCTCGTTTATGCAAAAAGCGTTCAACATTTGCCGCGAGTAAAGCGGTTGCCGAGGAATTTGTCGATTCCATGTTAAACGCGAAACCATTGTTTAGCGCGCCTGTCGCATCTCCCTTCTCAAGGGAGAGGGTAGGGTGAGGGTTCCGTTTCGCAGCCATCTCGCGCCATAAACCCCTCACCTCAATCCTCTCCCCTTTATGAAAGAGGAGAGGCGATAAACACGTGTCCGCCAGCTTTCGGGGTTGAACCTGTTCCGGGTGATTTTAAGATTATCAATAATGCGCGTGCTCGCCATCGACGCTTCTCTGCGCAACACGGGTGTCGCGATTGTCGACGCAAACAATGGCAAACCGCGCTCCGTCTATTTCGGGACGATCCACAATGCCAGCTCGCTGCGTTCTTCATCCTGTCTGGTCGCGATTCGCGATCGGTTGATAGAGCTCATTCGGGAACACGAACCGAACTGTTGTGCGCTCGAGTCGGTCATTTATGTGCAAAGCCATAAGACCGCGATTCTCCTTGGAGCGGCGCGAGGGGCTGCCATCCTGGCGGCCGCCGAAAACGGATTGCCCATTTTTGAATATTCACCGAGACGAATCAAACAATCCACTGTTGGGCGCGGCGCGGCCGGAAAAGATCAGGTAGCGTTCATGGTGCGCGTTCTTCTTGGTTTAACAGAAATGCCAGACGCTGATGCCGCCGATGCACTCGCGATCGGACTGACCCATCTGCGCTCGCAGGAAGTTGCGAGCCTGGGCGTCCCGGGAGCAACGCGGATATGAATGCGGCGACTGTTGATCTTCACGTGCGCTGGCTCGGCCGGATGGAGTTCGCGCGCGCACTCGCGTTGCAGAAAGAAATTGTGTTGAAGAAGCGCGACGACTGTTCGGTGGAAGACCAATTGCTTTTACTCGAACACGAACCGGTTTACACCATTGGGCGGACGCCAGATCAATCGAGTTTGTCCGCCGCAGGACGGATTCGCCGTGGCGAACTGGGCGCCGCGCATTTGCCGCATCCTCTTTTCGCCACCAATCGCGGCGGCCAGGCCACTTATCACGGGCCGGGACAGCTAATGGGTTATCCGATTATCGATTTGCGCGGATGCGGTCAGGATTTGCACAAATATTTGCGCTGGCTCGAACAATTGCTCATTGATCTTCTCGCTGAATACGGGATTGCTGCTTGCCGGCGGGAATCGCTTACCGGAGTTTGGGTCGGCGACCGCAAGATCGCTTCCATCGGTGTAGGCGTTCGCCATTGGATCACCATGCATGGCTTTGCGTTGAATGTTTCCGGCGATCTTTCGCCTTTTAATCACATCGTTCCGTGCGGCATTAATAATGTCGTAATGACTTCCATGGAAAAAGAAACGGGCACGGCTTTTTCCGTTGCCCGTGTTGCCACGTCGATTAAGAAATTGGCGCTAAATCAGATTGGTGATTTGCGCATTATTCCAGAGGCACAACCGATTAACGTTTTAAGAAATATAAACTTTAGTAACAGAATATGATCCCTCTCGAAGACAACGTTGGCGATATTATCGGAAAAGCGCAACGCGGTTTGGGACTTTCCGATTCCGAACTGGCAAAAAAAGCGGGCGTCGATTTGCAAACAATCCGCAAACTACGTGAAGGCGATGTCGATGAGCAGGCACTGCTGCGCATCGCGCCCGTCCTGGGTCTTGCAGCGGACCCGCTTTGCGAGCTGGCGAAGGGCGAGTGGCGTCCGCAAAGAATCGATGAGCGAGACGGATTCGCGCAATTCAACACGCGTTATCACGACATGACCGTGAACGCTTATCTCATATGGGATCCGACAAGCCGCGCCGCGGCGGTCTTCGATACGGGTGCCGATTGCACCGACATGTTGCGATTTGCCAGTCGCCATGAACTGAATGTGCAATTGATTCTCCTTACCCACGCGCATCCGGATCATGTCGCGGACCTGCCGCGTCTGCGTGAGGAGACGGGCGCGGATGTTTTTGCCCCTGCGCGCGAACCCGTCTCGGGCGCGGACCCGATCGATGAAGGAAAGCACTTCCACCTGGGAAATCTGGAAATTAATACGCGACTGACGTGGGGTCATTCTCAAGGAGGAATCACATATGTCGTGACCGGCCTGGCACGCCCCATCGCGATCGTGGGCGATTCGCTTTTTGCCGGATCGATGGGCGGCGGAAACGTTTCCTACCGGGACGCGTTACGAAATAATCTCGAGAAAATTCTGACATTGCCGGATGAAACAATCATTTGTCCGGGACACGGCCCCATGACAACGGTGGGCGAGGAGAAAGCGCACAATCCGTTCTTCGCGGGAAAGGTAATGGCAAATTAAGGAGAATGACGAAGCACGAATGACGAAATTGGCCCGAATGCTCAAATGACAAAGGTGTGGTGCAAAGCTTTCTTTTCGTCATTCCGGTTTCATTATTCCTTCGTGCTTTGTCCTATGTCCTTCGTCATTTGAACATCATGAACATCGGTTTTGTTGGAGTGGGCCGGATGGGCGCGAATATGGCGCGCAGATTGAAGGATCGACAATTTCATCTCACGGCTGTTTACGACGCGAATCGCGCGTCCGCTACCTCGCTTGCCGCCGAGCTTGGATGCGCCGCCGCCCAAGACTTGTCGGAAGTAACGGCAGAATCTGACGTGATCTTCACTGTCGTGACCGATGACAACGCGATGCGAAACATCTTCGCGGGAAGCGGCGACAATCTGCTAGTGAACGCACACGGCAAGCTGTTCATTAATTGCGCGACGATCTCACCGCAGGTGCATGTCGAGATTGAAAAACTGGCGCACCAGGCAGGGGCACAAACACTTGAAGCCTGCATGGCATCGAGTATTCCCCAGGCGCGTGAAGGGAGGCTTTATTTGATGTGCGGCGGAACGGAAGATGCGTTCCGCAAAGCCGAACCGATTTTGAAGGAGCTTGGTTCAGACGTGCGCTTTATCGGCAAGGCTGGCGAAGCTGCAAAGGTGAAAGCGCTCGTCAACATGGTGATGAACATCAACACCGCGGGGTTGGCGGAGGGACTTGCGCTCGGCGCGGCGCTCGGCCTCGATTTGGAAATGTTGAGGAAGGTTTTTTCCCAGACAGGCGCGGCCTCCCGCGTGCTGGAAACCGATGGCGAAGATATGCAAAATCGCGAGCACAGCTGCTTTTTCTCCGCTGCGCATGCGGCCAAAGATAGCGGGATTGCTCTCGAGCTCGGCCGCAGTCTCGGCCTCGATTTACCGCTGGCGCACGCGACCAAGGAACAATACGACAGGATGGTGGCGGAAGGCCTGGGTGAGCTCGATAAATCAGGGATCGCCGAGCTTACCTTCAAAGATCGACAGAAACACTCCGGCGATCACGTCTGATTCGCTCTTAGTCGAGATTGCTCGAATCTGTAGCCCGGGGGTCGGTGCTCCTGGCGAACGGTGCTCGATAAATCTCCGGGCACTCTCAGTTACAGCAAGAATCACTAACCTCAGCCAGTGTGGGCGCTGCCTATCCGGCAAATCGGCGGAGTCGGAAAATTCTACATTTCTGGGAACTCTCTCCTGCTCGGCACCGGCTCCAGCGCAGATTGATCCACCCCAACGCGGAGTATTCCGGTAGCGGGCGGAAAATTCCGAGCTTGCTTAACAATCCTACAAATGAGATGATCCGCGGCTGTGAAATCCGAAGCACCTCAGGCCGGCACACGCCGCCCCGACCGCTTCGTGACGACCCGATGGAGCATCGTCTTGTCGTGCAAAGATTCTGACGGCGACGAAGAGAAGGCGCACGCCGCCCTTGCCGAGCTTTGCAAAATCTATTGGCGGCCAGTCTTCGCGTTCACCTGCCGCCAGGGTCACTCCGTCCCCGACGCCCAGGACCTGATCACAGGATTTTTTCGTCATGGTACTGAAAGGCCGGCTTTTGGAACGGGCGGATCGGAGCCGGGGAAGGTTCCGTTCCCTGGTGCTGAAGGCATTGCAGAATTTCCTACACGACGCCGTAGACAAACGTCACGCCCGGAAACGTGGTGGCGACGTGCAATTCGTTTCGTGGGACGATTGGATGGCTGAGGCGCCATCCCACTTGTCGATTCCAGAACAGGAATCGGAGAATTGGTCGCCAGAAAGAATCTTCGATGTGCGCTGGGCGGCGACGGTGGTTGAGCGCGCGTTGCGGCGATTGGGCGATGAATGCGAAAAGCGTGGTCGTCGACGTGTTTTTGATGTGTTGAACAGTTGCCTTGCGGCTGAGCGGGAAGATGTTTCCTACGCGAAGTTTGCAAAAACGCTGGGCCTGCAGGAGGCGGCGGTGAAACGCCTCGTGCACAGGTTACGTGAGCGCTATCGCGCGCTGCTGCGCGAAGAAGTTGCTCAAACCGTCGAAGGACCGAACGAGATCGATGACGAACTCCGTTATCTCTGTGCGGCGTTAAGCGCGGCAGAATAGTTAGAAAAATTCGACATCAGAGCTCGGAATATCGTAATAGGAACGTTCACGAACCTGCCAAGCGGCCATTGACGAGCTGGTCAATTATGGAGTTCTTCGGCGCTACACTGAAGAAAATTCGGTCTTGCAGCGTGCCCTGCCGATCGACTCAAACAATGCTGAGACAAGAGTGACGCTGGCGGCTGTGGAATTTCATTGGAAAGCCAATACTCGGCCATTGCATCAAACAATTGATTCCATTCAGGCAACAACCCCGGCGGATCTGCTCAGTGTTACCAATGATTGGCTGAGCTGTGCGTTGGGCGAACGCGATGTCGCTGTGGCCCAAAATGCATTGGATATATTTGGCGACATACCGCTGACCGATTACGGGGTCCACTTAAACCGGCATATAATCGAAGGAGTTATCGCCCGCATGACCAATAATGCGGACACTGCGCGAATGGCATTCGCGGCCGCGCGCGCACAACAGGAGAAAATCGTCTGCGCGAAGGCCGGCGCGCAGTCGAGCTTTTGCCGACGGGGAAAGACGCAATCAATGGCCCTCTCATGAGGGCGTATTTTGCCATGATTGCCGCGTGGGTTGGCGAAAAAGACCTCGTCTGCGAACAGCTGGCCATCGCCATTCGCCCACCAAGCACGGTCAGTTAGGGTCAATTAAGATTCTTGCCGTTTTGGGATCCACTCCGGGACGATCCACGCTTTGAAAAATTTGTCGCGTCACTCGCACCGAAAGAGGAAGTAAATAAATGACGAAGAAATGCAGGCGTTGCCATGCGAAAAACGTTAAAATCGTGTGAATAACCCTTGACAAACATTTTCCATTTTTTAGGTTGGCAACCCACTGAAGCTCATCTAGCTTTGTAACCCCTCATGCGCGTGCCCCCCATTTCTGATTCGGTCGACCTCCAAAAGGAGCCGGGATCCTGCCCCGAGTGCGGATCAGCATCGCGCGTCGGACGAAGTCTTTGCCTTAGCTGTATGCTCTCAGCAGGCGTGGGCGCCAATGGACATGACGGCGACTTGTCCACCGAAGTCTCGGCGAAGGCGGAAACGCTTGATGATGTGCTCGGTGAACTCGATGTGTGTGACGCCGATTGGCGCATTGGGAATTATCAAATCCTTGAGGAAATCGGGCGCGGTGGGATGGGCGTGATTTATCGGGCGCGGCAGCGGCATTCGCGCCGCATCGTGGCACTGAAACGAATCTTGTCTTATCACGCCGATTCGCAGGAAACGCTGGCGCGTTTCCGGCGTGAAGCGCAAGCTGCGGCGAGCCTCGATCATCCGAACATTCTGCCTATCTATGAAGTGAGCGAGTGTGACGATGGGATGCCGTTTTTCAGCATGAAGTTTGCCGGTGGGGGCAGTTTGCTGGATGCGGCCCCGGCATTGCGCGGTGAGCCGCGGCGAGCGGTGGCGTCGCTTGCGAAGGTGGCGCGTGCCGTGCAATACGCGCATGGTCAGGGGATCCTGCATCGGGATTTGAAGCCTGGGAACATTTTGCTGGACGGACGGGGCGAACCGATGGTGAGCGATTTCGGTCTCGCCAAATGGCTGGACACTAGCAGTCACCTGACGCGCACGCTTACTATTTTTGGCACACCCGGTTATATTGCACCCGAGCAGGTGAACGGATCGGTGGGCAAACTTGGACCGGCGTCGGATGTTTACAGTTTAGGTGCGATTCTGTTCGATTTGCTGACGGGTCGTCCGCCATTTTTGGGTGAGCACGCGCTTAAGGTGATCCAACAAGCGAGCGAGAAGCCTGCGCCGAGGCTGCGCACATTGGTGCCGGGGCTGGATCGGGACCTGGAAACGATCTGCGCGAAATGTTTGGAGCGGGAACCAGGTGCGCGATACCGCTCTGCTGGGGATCTTGCCGAAGATCTCGAACGCTGGCTCGAAGGCCGCCACATTATCGCTCGTCCTGTTTCGCCGGCCACGCGCGCGTTGCGCTGGACGCGGCGGAATCCAGTTGTTGCAGGAATGGCAGCGCTTCTGTTGGCGTTGGGAGCGACAGTTGGTGTGATGATTTGGAACGGCGAGATGGCGGGCCCACCAGCGGCAAGTGGCATCGCGGTGCTGCCTTTCGAAAGTTTGAGTTCAGATAAAGAAAATGCATTTTTTGCCGGCGGCGTTTACGACGGTGTTTCGACCAAGTTGGCGAAGGTGGCCCACCTAAAAGTGATTAGCCACAACAGCGTGGCAAAATATCGCGGCGCGCGGAACACACAGGAAATTGGTCATGCCTTGAACGTAGCGTACGTGCTCGAGGGAAGTGTGCGCAGGGAAACAGGCAGGATCCATTTGAACGCCCAGTTAATTGATACACGCACCGACGCTCACGTGTGGGCGCAAGAATACGATCGGGATTTAAGTGATGTATTCGCACTCCAAAGCGAGATTGCGCAAAAAGTCGCGGACCAGCTCGGGACTGAAGTCTCAGCTGCCGAGAAGGTTGCAATTCAGGAGCCACCAACAACTGATCTTGTTGCCTATGATTCCTATCTGCGAGCCAAGGACCTGATCGAGGGGATTTCATTCAGCCCGCGGGCGAAAGAAGATCTGACGCAGGCGGTGCAACTGCTTGATCAGGCCGTCGCGCGCGATCCTTTGTTCTTTTTAGCCTATGGCGAACTTGCGGGTGCACATGACCGAATTTATTTCCTCGGTTTCGACCACACCGATGCGCGCCTTAAATTGTCCGAAACCGCCATTCAATCAATTCGCCGTCTGCGCCCCGACTCTGGGGAAACCCATTTGGCCCTCGCTCAACACCTTTATTGGGCATATCAGGACTACGACCGGGCCAGGGAGGAGCTAGCTATTTCGCGGCATACGCTGCCTAACGAGTCGCGAATTCCTCTTCTATCCGGCTACATCTATCGCCGACAGGGTGTCTGGGACAAGTCGCTGGAAGAAATGAAACAGGCATTGGCGCTGGATCCGCGCAATTTTTCCATACTTCAGCAGATCTCTCTTACTTACGAGGCCTTGCGTCACTACAAAGAGATGGCCGCCACTCTGGACCGCGCGCTAACCATCTCTCCGAAAGATGTTTCCACCCGCGTCCGACGGGCTTCGGTTGATCTCCAATCGCGCGCAGACCCTAAACCGCTCCATACCACAATCGAGACTATCCTTGCCGAGGATCCGAACGCGGGACCTGTCCTCGTAAACCAATGGCTCTTTCTAGCCTTGCGCGAACGCGATTCCATCGCAGCCCAGCGGGCGCTTTCCGCTATTCCGGTCGATGGCGGTGGTTGCTACGACGAAAACATTCCATTTCCTAACGGTTGGTGCGAGGGCCTTACTGCTTGGTTCCGCGGCGATGAACCAGCAGCCCGAGCCGCCTTTAACGGCGCCCGAAAAGAACTCGAGCAAACGGTACGCAACCAACCCGATTATGCCGCGGCGCTCTGCGCACTTGGTGTTCTTGACGCCGCTCTGGGAAATAAGCAGCACGCCATTCGCGAAGGTTTGCGCGCTGTCGAACTGATGCCTGTCAGCAAAAACGCCATTGAGGGCGCGATGTTGATTGAATACCTCGCCGTCATTTACGGGTGGACGGGCGACAAGGACCATGCAATCGAGCGATTGGCCGAGGCAACGAAGCTGCCCGGGGGTTCTCTGACTTACGGCGATTTGCGTCTCAATCCCCTCTGGGATCCACTGCGCGGCGATCCGCGCTTTGAAGCAATCGTCTCGTCCCTTGCGCCGAAATAGCATTTCTCACGAATTATCTTCGTGAATCCGGCGGCGCTTTTTCCTGTCCGGGAAAACCTATAACTGGGCGATTGTTTTTGCGTAAAGAGAGAATTACCGGAAGGACTCCTTCCGTTTCCTTGGTTATCTTCTGTGAGAGGCTTTTTTTGCGGTTGCGGGAATGGCCCGAAAGCCTCGTCTAACGTAGGAAAAAATCCTGGTTGACAGTCATTTATATTGCCTGTAACTGCGCCAATGAAAAAGCTCCAACCCCAAATCACCATACGCTTAGTCGCAGCAATGCTGGTTACTGCCGCTGTTATCAGTGTTAGTGCCATTACAACGCATGCGCCGACTCAGAACCAAAACTCGCTGACGCGTTCCCTGAAGAGTATTCAGACCGATAAGGCGACATCGTTTTACACCAACAATAGACAGGATCGGGCTCATTTTGTCGAGCAGGTCCTGCCGGGAACTGGCGAGAGTAAGGCCGCGACTGAGAACCTGAAATTGGCAGCAGCGACACTTTAAATCGCTCGCCGGTTTAGCTAACGAATCAATGGGCCAGTCCCGGAAGTTCGGGGCTGGCCGTGTTGTGTACGCCCCAAGTCGCAAAGAGGTTCGAGACGCCTGACTCGCCTGTTTCGCGCTTGCATCTCAAGTGCGTGCGAAACTCCGCCGCTTTCGTCTTGGTTATCCGTGGGACTGGAAATCAATCGCCTGAGGCGCAAAATGACTTTAGGGTTAACGCGATGCTTTCCAAGCGCATCTACGCGGCCTGGTTCGTCACACATTTCTCACTCATAGCGACAGTTTGTTTTGCCGGCATATTCTCGCTGGTCGCCGAGGGCACGACCATGCTGCCATCAGCGTTTCAAAAGTATGCGCGCAAGGCCGAACTGATTGCGGCTCTTGTCCTGGGAAAAGAAGCGGCTGCATCCAGTCCGGTGCGCCAAGGGATCGCCACGTACTTGCATACCGCTGGTATCCAGGCTGGATACAGTTTCTTTGCGCCGAATATTCCAGACTATCACAAATTGATCCTGGAACTGTATTACGCAGACGGTCGAATAGAATATGAGTCGCCGCATGTAATTGGCAGAGCAGCGGCCCTTCATTTGGACAGTTTGTTAAGCAGGCTGGCAGACGAGCGTTATGAACCGTTACGAGAGGTGGTCGTTAAGATGCTTGCGCTCTCTGTCTGGCGAGAGCGTCCTGACGTGAAGAAAATTCGAGCCACGTTCGGGGCGGTTAGCCCGCCTGACATCAGAGGCTTTGAGCATGGAGAGAGTGAATCTTTCCAGCCCATGTTCAGTTACGATTTCAGCCTGCGTGAAGAGGAGAAACAATAGAGGAACCACAGATTACACCAGATAGCGCAAATTGGGCCGAGGCATCCCCGTTCGAAGAGCCGCAACCATCCGGTCGTAACTCGTCATTTACACTTTGCGTTTCCTAATTCACTACTGTTATCCGTTTGACCCGTGTCTAAATCACACATTTTGAAAGAACACCGGGCAACGACTCTGCTACGACGATGGTCGGGGGATTTCATGGGCTTTCTGTTCCCCCCGGAAACAGACAAGTGGCTTGGCGCTTTGCGTATCGGTTTGGGACTGCAAGTAGCCGTTTATGCGCTGTTCTTGAGAAGTGACTGGCACTATTTGTTTGCCAGTACCCGGCAGAGGCCTTGTCAGCCGCAAACTGGGAGAGGCCATTACGTCCTTCGACAGTCCACTCATTCCCAAGCTTGGCTGGCTCGTTGCTCTTGGCGGTTACGCTCATATCGGCGAGGGCGCCGTGCTTTCCATTGCCTGGGCCTGTTTGCTTTGTATGGGACTGTTGTTATTACCCGGCCTTTTCTCTCGCCCGGCCGCAATCATCGCGTGGTTTCTTCACCTCTGCGCAGCGGAAAGCGGTGGGCTATTCGCATACGGCGTCGATAACTTCATGACCACGGGCCTCTTTTATTTGATGTTATCGCCGTTGCCAGATCGATACTCGCTCGATCACTGGCTGCTGAAAGTAGAACTAAGAGATCCACAACTTTTAGGTTTCTGGCGGCGCGTTTTACAGGTGCATTTGTGCTTCGTTTACTTTATCGGCGGCTTGGCGAAATGTCTGGGCAAAGGTTGGTGGGATGGTTCCAATCTTTGGCGATCGCTGACCCGTCCGCCTTTCGACCTTATTTCCCCAGACATTCTTGTTCGATTCAAATACGCACTACCGATCCTCGGAATTTCGATCTGTCTAATCGAACTCGGTTACCCAATTTTCATCTGGATAAGGAAGACCCGCTTGTTTTGGTTGGTGTGCATCCTGGCAATGCACGCGGTGATTGGGCTGGCAATGGGACTGTACCTTTTCGCACTTGTGATGATCGTTTTGAATCTTGCCGCCTTCGGGATCGGAATGAGCAGGGAGCGACCTGTCTCTGCCGAGGTTACGGTGGGCCGAAGCGCAGCGCAGCGCACGGGCATTTCAGGGCGAGCAGCCTTCGGTGCTTCGCCGCTTCGCGGTTAAATTCAGCCGACGCGAAAGCGCAGGTCGCGAATCGTCCTGCCGCCGAAACGCTGTTTAAGTTTTCGCAAAATTTCGGACTTGGAAATCTGTTCCAGTTCGTAGTGCAAGGCTGGCTGGAGCACGCGAACGTAGAGAACGCCTTCGCGCAATGCTACCGGCGCCGAGTGGGTAGCGATAAATTCACCGACGATTTTTCCCCACGCGTCCATTACGTCCGTCTCATGCAAACGCTCGCGTAACCCGAGGCGTTGCATCAATTTTGGAACCAACTCCGCCGGCGATTTCCAGCGGTCGGCTCGCATTTTTCTCTCAGGAAGACCTCGCCATTCGGCGATCACGGCGGCGCGAAGAGAAGGCGACATGGGTATGCGAGGCGAACATCAATATTTCCGCCGCATGTGACTTGGCAGAATATTCAGCTCGCTGCGGTATTTGGCCACGGTGCGTCGTGCGATCGGGATACCGCGCTCACTCAGAATCTCAACGATCTCGTTGTCGCTCAACGGTTGATTGCCATCCTCACGCTTCACCAGGTCGAGGATAGCTTCTTTCACGCTGGTGTTGCTCATCGATTCGCCGGTGGCGGTCTGGTAGCCGGGCGTAAAAAAGTATTTCATCTCGAAAATGCCTTGTGGCGCGGCCATATACTTGCCCGAAACGGCGCGACTGACCGTAGTCTCATGCACGCCGACCGCGTCGGCGACTTCTGCCATGGTCATCGGTTTCAGATGCGATCGCCCATGCTCAAGAAACTCGTGTTGCCTCGAAACGATTTGCTTCGCGATGTTGGAAATCGTTTGCTGGCGCTGATGGATCGAGCGAATCAGGAATTTCCCGCTCCGGATTTTATCGCGGATATAATCTTTGACTTCGCCGCTCTGGGTGTTGCCCGACGCAATGATATCTTTGTATAGATTGCTAATCCGCAGATGCGGAATCTGCTCGTCGTTCAAAGTGATTTGGTACTCGCCATCCACCTTTTCCACCGTCACATCCGGCAGCACATAGTTTTGCGGCGCAGCCGCAAAGACCTGGCCGGGACGCGGATTTAGCCGCCCAATGTTGTCAGCGGCCTTTTGCACGTCCTCCACACTGATCCCCATCCGACGCGCGATTTCGGGAAAGCGCCGCCTGCCCAAATCCTCCATATGTTCGGACACGATTTTGTACTCGAGGCTGTTTTCTTTTCCTTCTCGCTTTAGTTGAATGAGCAAACACTCGCGCAAATCGCGCGCCCCAACTCCTGGCGGATGAAAACCCTGTATCAACGCCAGCATTTTCTCGAAATCTTCCTCGGCGATTCCCGAGTTCAGCGCCATTTCTTTCGGTGTGCTCTGGAGAAATCCGTTGTCATCGATGTTGCCAACGATTAGCGCCGCAGCTTTGCGGTCGCCGGCGTTGAGAGCAGTCTGATTCAGTTGTCCCAGCAGATTTTGGTGAAGCGTTTCCTGCACGGCAATGGAATCGAAAAAGAACTCGCGCTTGTCTTTCGCTTCCCGTGAACCCCGAAAGCCGTCCGCGCCGGAACTGGCCGACTGCGCCATGTAATCGCGCCATTCTTCATCCAGGCTCGCGAGTTTCTCGAATTCGTTCTTGAAATTATCGTCAACGGAAGACTCGCCTTCGTCCTGAGCATCGGGGCCGGGCTCATCCGGCAATTCCTCGAGAACGGGATTTGTTTCCATCTCCTGCTGAACGAGGTTGCGCAGCTCAAGCAGCGGCGTCTGGAGGACGAGCAGGCTCTGCTGGAGTTGGGGCGAGAGAACTTGCTGTAAGGCAAGGCTCTGCCCGGGAAGCAGTCGGGTCTGCATTCCTTGTCCGGCCATACGCCGAGTTTACGGCGTCGCAGACCACGAGCAAGCAGTTCAGGAGAAAACCATTTCGGATTCAAACAGAATCAGCCGCAAGTGATTGGGTGCTCTGCGTCCGTCCGTTTACCATGATCCAATCAACTTCCCCTTCGAACGCCACGATTTCTCCGAATAGGTCTCGGCCTTCACGGCACGGAATGGCTGTGAGATCGGCTTGAAATCCGGGCCGAATCCGGCCAAGCGTGTTCTGCTGACGTAGCGCCGACGCCGGATTCACTGTCACCATCTCAAAAATCTTCCTGGGTGAGATCTCCGATTCACTGCGCTGAAACGCACGCATCTCTGCAAACAAGTTCAAACTCTCGTTGCTTGCGAGGCTATCAGTCCCCAGGCAAATGTTGAACCCAAGCCGGCGTAACCGTTCGGATTGAAATGGGCTGTGACCAAAATAGTCATGGCTGCGCGGTGAATGCACGACATGAAAATTTGTCTTCACTTTTTCAAGCAACTCGAAGTCGCTTTCGGTCAATTCGTTTAAGTGCGCAACGAGCCAGTCGTTGTCGTTCCGGGCAGAGTGCAGCGCATTCGAGGAATCTCTTACTTTAAAGAAGCGTTCAAGTGGCGTTTCGTGTCCACAGTCGCCCATGTCACGTCCAATATTTTCCATGAACTTGTAAAGGGGACCTGACCCATCGCGAAACATTTCCATTTCCTCTCGCGATTCCGCCAGATGCGTTGTCAGCAGGACATCCTTGCCGGCTTCCTCACATCGCTGATACAAATTTTTGGATGCCGTAAACAGCGCATGCGGCGCTAACCCGTAGTTTTGCGCAGACTTCAGCGATTCAATTGCAGAATCGACAAGTTCGTTTGTCAGGTTCGGTGAGCGCACATCGATTAATTCCGCGAACCACCATGTCCGAATTGGCGGCCCCGGGAGCTGCCGGATCAGCTCTGGAAACGCGGTTAGATTTGCGATGGTTGTTGTGCCGAATTGTTTTGCCTCCGCGAACCCTTCGTTGATCGAGGCGGCGTAATCCTGCGGCGAAAGTTTCGATTTCTCCGTGTTAATCGCACGGATCCAATCGGTGAACGATTTTTGCCGGGGGATCTTCCCGCGCAAACATGTGTAGTCGAGATGACAATGCGCGTTGATCAGCCCCGGCAAGAGAACCTGCTCGCCAAGATCGATAACCTTTTGGCCCGAATATCTTGCGGAGACTTCGGGAAATTTTCCAACATCGACAATGAGCCGGCGGGAGCCGCGCGACATAGACGGGCAGCCCGAGAGGGTGACGAGCCGGAAAGCGAGTCATCAATTCGATCTCCGAAACTGCGACGGCGCCATTCTTAACAGGCGCTCCATCCATCGTCACCACAACGCGGGCCCGAACGATCATTCCCCTTTTACGACTTTTCGGCATGCGGCCACCAAAAGATTGCACGGCTCCTGGCAGAGCAGCGGAATCTTAGCCAGGATCGTCTGGTCCGCCGTCGTGTCCGCCGGAGCCTCGGCGCAGGCGGGAGCTTTAGCGAAGCCGGATGCGCCCGGCTCAACCGGCGCCTGGACCTGATCCCAAGTCGGATCAAACTTTTCCTTTGGCAACTTTGTTGACGCAATCGCGCCGCGCTGGTCGCGCTTCCACAAGATTGTTCGCAAACAACCATCATTGGATCGGCAAAAATCTGCGACCAGATCGTCGATCTGTGAATCCGAAACCTTGGCGGCTACACGATACATTCCGGATTGCCGATCCAACGTTTCGCGCAGCGGCGTAGTGCGCAGCCGGCCAGTCTTCCACGCAATGAAGATGGCCAGTCTGCCCGGATAAAAATGATCAAGCGCGCGTTTCAAGTCGTCCGATGTCCGAAGCTCCATGCGCCAGCCATGCCGCAGATTGGGCGCAGTTTTTAGTGCACGGTAATTCCCCGCGTCGTCATACCTTGCGATCTCGATCGCGTCTTCTGGGTTTTGAAAGATTTCCAAATCATCGTGTGCCTCGTCATCGCGATGGCAAAGAACAAAATCGTCGCCGGTTTTTCGGACCAAAATTTGGCCGAAACAAAAAGGAACAGCTTCGAAGGCCTGCTCGACGGAATGTTCCATCGGTGGGGCGCGACCTGAGCTTGTCCTGAGCAAAGTCGAAGGAGGCGCGAGGCGCTAGTGCAAACAGTGCGCGATCAGGCCGCCAGCACGCTCGAGGAACTGACGATCTTCTTCATCAAACGCGTTCAACTTGTCGCTCTCCACATCCATCATTCCGAGGATGCGCCGGTGGTCGTTGTTCCTCATCGGGACAACGATCTCCGACCGCGTCGTATGAAACGCAGGGAGATGGCGCGGATCCTTGTGTACATCGCCGACAATGATCGGTTTTCCCGAGTCTAGCGCAGCGCCGCACAGCCCCTGGGTAATGGGAAATTGCGGATAGGTCGGTGGCTCGTTGCCAGTTCCAGCGAGAATCACAAATTCATCTTTAACGATCTTGTAAACCGCCAGCCACCGGTAATTGCGCGCCGCGCGAATCATCTCCACCAGTTGCTTCATTCGTTTTCGCGTGCATCCGCCGGCCAACGCAAATGCCCCGATCTCTTGCAGCTTCTTGCACGTGGTTTCCTTCATTCGCGGGAAAGCAATCTTGCGCAAAAAGAAACGAAGCGCGAGCGCGATTTCAACTTTTTGTGATGCCTGCCTGCTCGACGATGATATCGGCAAAACCGGGATCGGTGCCGATCGATGGCGCATAGAATAAAGAGCGACCGTCGATTTTGTAGGGATTACGTCGAAACACCGAGCGCGTCGCCGTTTTCACGTCATCCCGAGCGAAGTCGAGGGACCCCGTGATGGAAGCTTGAGGTAACGCTACGGGATTCCTCGACTTCGCTCCGCTTCGCTCGGAATGACGAGCGGCGATTCCCAGCAGAACGGGAATGTCCTCGTAACTATGTAGCCCGTCGGAGATGAAAAATGGAACGACCACTACGTTGTCGAGTTTTCGTCAATTTCCGCCAATCCGATACCAGCGGCGGCTCTTCCATGTAAACGTTCAGCACCGTCCGCGATATTTTCCGAGAGACACGGATCTTTTCCGCCTCGCGTTTTGCTGCAACGGCGCTGTTTTCATTCAAATCGGTTCCATGCGCGACGATCAGCAGGCTGGTCTCGGCAGGATCGATACCGGGTGCGATCTCGCCCGCGCGTTTCAGCAGCAGCTCGGTCATCATCGGGTGATTGCCAACTGGCTCGCAATACTTCCAGATCTGGCCAGTCGCTCGGTTTGTGACGCGCCCGTTCAGCTCAAGCTCGCGCGGAACCACTGTTTGCGTGAAGTAGCCTTCGCTGATGAAATTCGGCACCACGCACACTTCGCGAATCACTTCTGGATCGAATAGGAACAATGCATCGCGCAAACTCGGTTCCTCCTTCCAAAACGCACAGCCCACATCCACAAAAACTTTCCGACGCCGAATCTCCGCAGCATGCGCCAGCGTTGGCGCGCTCGAATCTGGGTTCACCGTCGAGCCGTGAGCAACGATTAAAAGCGCTGCGTTTCTTGTCCGATCCATAGGGATTCAGAAAACGTTCAACAGCCTGCCCTGAGCGCAAGTCGAATGGGTTCAACGCTCGACGTTGAGCGTTCAAAGTTCAACATTCAACTTCCAGGTGGCGGGCAAAATCGGCGGTGCCGAGCCTAAAAGCGGCTTGAAGTAAACCCTTAATAGGCTTTAAATAGACCGTATGACGACTCTCACAATTACTGACGCGAAGAAGAATCTCGGCAAATGGCTAAGCGCTGCCGTCCATGGCGAAGATGTGGGAATCATCTCCGGCGCTGCAATCGTTGCGCTGAAGCCCGTGAAAGTGCGTATCGCTCATCCGGTGGAGATTCGCGAGATTGATTACGAGTACGCGCGGCAGGAATACGGAGTGACCAAGACAGAGCTGGATCGGTTCAAGAAGCGCAGCGAGGCGGATTATCAAAAGGCGAAGCGGGAAGGCGCTTTCATCAGAATCGAAAATCCAACGCTCGAAAAAATTGAAGAGGCCCTTAATCGTCCTACCGCAAGTTCTAAGCGCGCTGCGCGAGCTGCCAAAAAGCGAACAAGCTGACACCTGGTTCGCGTTATTTGAATTCACGCAGGCATTTGGAACGCCGCATTCCCACGCGGGAATCGGTATCCGCAAACTACGGCCGAAGATTTTTGAGTGTCGCGCGGGACTTCGCCTGCGGCTGGTGATTCGCGAAATGTCCGAAGAATTGCGTGCGGAATTTCTCGGCACGCACGACGAAGTGAAGCGATATCTCCGGGGCCTATGACCGCGAAATCTGGATGCACTGTGGAGCCGTGCGCGACGATGAGAAGCGAGTTAGTGCTATCAATTGTCATTCAGCTTCAATTTACTCCCCGGCTGGCCAGTTTGTCATCCTGAGCTCGTCGAAGGATCTCATTATTCCTTCAGACGCGTGATCAAGAACAGTGAGAGATTCCTCGACCCGCTCGGAATGACAAGCAGGTAAGATTCGGCCGCTCTCGATTGCTGAAGAAACCTAATCGAATAGGTTTCTTAGAATCTCTTCTTTAGCTGGACGTACCAGAACCGGCCTTTGATCGTGGCAAGCGATTCGTCGTAGCCGTTCTCGAAGGTTGCCGGCCACAAACGGCGGATCTGTCGTCGAACACGTTCTGCATACCAAGCGTGATCGTCGTGTTATTCAACCATCCGCGCCATCCGCAGGGATTGTACCCGGCCGTGGAAACAGGCACGACGTTTTTCTCCTTGCCGTCCTTCATCTTCACATTTTTACCGCCGTCCTTGGCGAAACCAGGAACCTGCGCAGGAGCGGGCGGCGGCAGGTTGAACGTGTATGATGCGATTAAGTCGAGCGTAGTCCACGCGGACACTTTGCGCGCGCGCGTAAGGAAAAGGTGCCAGCGTTAGCCCCGGTCCGCGCGTTTGTGGCTTAGTGGTCACGTTGGGGGACACCTGGTCAGACTAACATTGTCATCTTCGTATTGGCCGGTGTAGTGGACTACCGCGCCAATATCCAAACCTTGCATCCACGTATCAGCCGGGCCGTCGTAGAACAGACTGAAATTGGCTCGATTCCATGGCAGCGAGCTGGTCAGGGTGAATCCCGGCGGAATAAACTCGCCCGCGATACCGAACCGTTTTGTATCAGGCAAAATCTGAAGCTCAGCCCGGGATAGCCAGGTGCCGTTGACCGTTGCCGTTAGCCTGCCAAAATCCCCGTGGCCAAAGATCGAAGAGTCCAGAATATAGATTGCTTCGTAGTCGAGACCTTCAAAAATCGCGCCTGTAAGGTTTTCGTTGGGATCAATGACCAAAATGATTGGTCCCGGTTCACCAGGAATCGCAGGAGGACCACGGATAACCAGACCGGGGATGATTATTATCAACAACGAATTGCCCGCCGAGGAGGGACGCGATCGATCGCATATCAATATGCCACCAATCGGCGGTGAGCGTCAGGCCCTTGAGCCATTTCGGGCTGTAAACGAGCCCGTAGGACCATTCATAGGCCACCTCCGGCTTTAGGTTGGGATTTCCTATAGTACGTGTCTCGGCCACAACGCCCTGGTTTGTTAATGGGTCGAAAGCTGCGCCGACGCCGCCCTCCGAGGAAGCGGGTGAAATCTCCGATAGGGCCGGAGCATGAAACGCTTCGGTGTAGCTGCCACGCAAGGTAAGAGCGCCGATATATTTTGGATCAAGCGGTTGCCAGCGGACAGAGACTTTTGGCTTCTGCGCGTTATACTGGCTGTGGCTTGCCGGCTGAGATGGGAAGGGCCCAGAAGGTAGAACTGCAGACGTGTTCTGGCTGTACCATTCCTCGCGTTCGGCAAAGTCAACCTCGAAGCTGTAGAATCCTGGGAAGTTCCAGGTCGGGCTGGTGAAAGGTACCCGCACTTCCTGGTAGAGAGCCCAAACATCCCGGTTCACCCGTGCGCTTTCCCCACCCAGCGAGCCGATGCTTTGAAACGTTGTGTTAAGCGCATCACGATCGCGGGTCCACCTCGGAGCGTCATACTCTCCGCCAACAGCAAAGGAGACGGGCCCGGCGGGAAGGTTGAACAAGTCACCGTTAATGGTGACATAACCAATGGGTAACTCATATTCGCCCGAGTTATGCAGGTTGACATAAACTCCTCGCCTGGCTGCCTTGGTGTTGTGAGCATTGAAATTCAGGAATGGATCAAATGCCGTGGCTGGGTTCGTATCCAAGAGTGCTTCCCGTAACCCGGGTTGACTGGCTTCGTTGAGGGACAAATCCTGCCCCTCGTTCCGGGAATAACGAAAACCCAGCTCCCAGTTCCAAGGCTTGAAATAATCGCCAAATTCTCCCATCTCGCCACGCAACCCAACGTCGAACAGCGAATCCCAGTAAGTGAACTTTTCATGTCTGGGACCGGTGTCGTTAAGGCCGCGAAACACAACCGAGGTAGTTACGGGGAGACCGCGTCCGTTGGGAAAGAAATTCGGAATAGTCGCATCCGCGACTGTGAACGGATTAAACGGATTCTGGATTGGCACACTGATACCGAATGGACTAAAGCTTATGTTAGTGCCTGGGGTCTTGAATGGGTCGGGAATCAAGAACACCGGTGCCAGGGACGCATCGAAAAATGAGCGGACAAATTTAAAGTCGGCAAACAGCGTCAGGTATTTGTCGCACACATCGCGGATGAATGAACCGTAGAATGCTTGGCGATCCGCTGGCGCAAGATCTGGCGTTACAGCCGCGAAGTTAAAGAAGAAGTAATCGCCGCCCCCCTTATACCCATAAGTGCCCAAGCTCTGTGGCTCCTGGACTCTTGGATTGTTGATACCAGGGGGACCTGGATAGGCATTGGGATTAACCGCAAACGGGTCCTTATAAAATGGAGAAGTTTGCGCGTTCGGAGCTGAATGTGGTAACGGGGTGTTCACGCCGAACTGCGGAAGACCTCCGGGGCCGAAGAACAATTTCGGGATCAAGCGGAAGTCAAAACCTCCAATGTTGCCAGGGCCCACTCCACGACCCTCGAATCCCCCAAAGGGTATCTGAAACCCGTTGGCAGAAATATTCCGATCACTGCTAAAGAGGCCGCCGGTACGCTCCCAGAAATCGGCAATCACCACAATGTCGGTCTTGTCATCTCCGGTGCCGGCCTTGATCCATGCCTCGCATTCACCCATGTCGTTCGACGCTCCCAGGTTTGTGTTGCCGTAACTGCCCCCGATCTCCAGACCACGGAACTTGTGGATCAAAAAGAAGTTGACCACGCCGGCAATCGCGTCCGAGCCATACACCGCCGAAGCGCCATCCTTCAAGATGTCGATATGATCGATCATCGGAAACGGAATGAGGTTAATGTCCACACCTGAGCTGAACCCGACCGGATTCAACGAACCAAAGGCGACACGTTTTCCGTCAACGAGCACGAGGGTTTCTTTGCCCAACAAGCCGCGCACGTTGAATTGGACAGTACCGTCCCCGCCATTGCCAATGTTCAGATTCGCGGTTCCGCCTGCCTCTTGTGGCAGGAAAGTTGTCAGGTCTGTTGCATTGCGGATACCCAGTTTTTCGATGTCTGCCGGACGATACGTATCGACTGGGTTCGGGCCGACTTCTTCCGCGGTCGGGATGTTCGAGCCCGTGACGATTACCTCCGCTACTATGGCGACACGTTGGTCAGCGTCCCGAGATGTGGACACAGTCTCCTGGCCAAATGAGATCGAGGCCAGAAGCAAAGGAATTCCGACTATGCCCCATTCGGCACAGCAGATGAATGGTCGCGTGATGCCAAGCTCCTCTCGTTAGACTTGCGTCGTCTTAGCAAACTGCCAGACAAATAACAAGTTTACTTTGTAACTGCGCTTGGCGTCTGCCCTGGTTGCCACGCCGAAGCGTTGCGTAGGCGGGAGCGCAAGTCGAATGGGTCCAACGCGAATTGAAGGCAGACGTGACGGATGGAAATTCAACGCCAGACTCGATCGCTGAGGAACCCTAGTCGAACAGGTTTCTTAGAATCTCTTCTTTAGCTGGACGTACCAGAACCGGCCTTTGATCGTGGCAAGCGATTCGTCGTAGCCGTTCTCGAAGTTGCCGGCCACAAACGGTGGATCTGCATCTAACACGTTCTGCATCCCAAGTGTAATCGTCGTGTTATTTAACCAGGCGCGCCAGCCACAGGGGTTGTACTCGGCAGTGGAAACGGGCAGGACGTTTTTCTCTTTGCCGTCCTTCATCGTTTACGTTTTTACCGCCATCCTTGGCGAAACCAGGCACCTGGGCCGACGCAGGCGGCGGAAGGTTGAACGTGTATGATGCGATCAAGTCGAGCGTGGTCCACGCGGACACTTTCCGCGCGCGCCAAGGCAAAGGCCGCACTTCTCGGCGTTTGTGCTAGGTTTCGCGTTGGGCGATTGTGTCAGCGAGACATTGTCATCTTCGTATTGGCCGGTCCAATGGACTATCGCGCCAATATCGAAACCAGCAGCCACGTCTCAGCCGGGCCATCGTAGAACAGACTGAAATTGGCTCGATTCCATGGCAGCGAGCTGGTCAGGGTGAATCCCGGCGGAATAAACTCGCCCGCGATACCGAACCGTTTTGTATCAGGCAAAATCTGAAGCTCAGCCCGGGATAGCCACGTGCCGTTGATCGTTGCCGTCAGTCTGCCAAAATCGCCGTGACCAAAAATCGAAGAGTCCAGAATGTAGATTGCTTC
This sequence comes from uncultured Verrucomicrobiae bacterium, assembly GCA_963758425.1. Taxonomy (GTDB): domain Bacteria; phylum Verrucomicrobiota; class Verrucomicrobiia; order Chthoniobacterales; family UBA10450; genus Udaeobacter. The sequence continues at coordinate 23,933 of CAVWVV010000014.1, read as the reverse complement.
GTAGTCGAGACCTTCGAATATCGCGCCCGTAAGATTTTCGTTGGGATCAATGACCAAAATGATTGGTCCCGGTTTACCGGGACTCATAGAAGGACCACGGATAACCAGATCGGGGTTATTAAGGTCAACAATGAATTGCGAGCCGAGGAGGGACGCGATCGATCGCATATCAATATGCCACCAATCCGCGGTGAGCGTCAGGCCCTTGAGCCATTTCGGGCTGTAAACGAGCCCGTAAGACCATTCGTAGGCCACCTCCGGCTTTAGGTTGGGATTTCCTATAATGCGATTCTCGAAAAAATAGGACTGGTTTGTTAATGGGTCGAAAGCGAAGTTGTCGAAGCCCTCCGTGGAAGCGGGTGAAATCTCCGACAGGGCCGGAGCATGAAACGCTTCGGTGTAGCTGCCACGCAAGGTAAGGGCGCCAATATATTTTGGATCAAGCGGTTGCCAGCGAACTGAAACTTTTGGCTTCTGAGCGTTATACTGGCTGTGCGTCGCCGGCTGAAATGGGAAGGCTCCCGAAGGTAGAACGGCAGAGGTGTTCTGGCTGTACCATTCCTCGCGTTCGGCAAAGTCAACCTCGAAGCTATAGAATCCTGGGAAGTTCCAGGTCGGGCTGGTGAAAGGTACCCGCACTTCCTGGTAAATTGACCAAACATCGCGGTTCACTCGTGCGCTTTCGCCATTGACCGAGCCAATGCTTTGAAACGTTGTGTTAAGCGCGTCACGATCGCGCGTCCACCTCGGCGCGTCATACTCACTGCCAAGAGCAAAGGAGACAGGCCCCGCGGGAAGATTGAATAGGTCGCCGTTAATAGTGGCATAACCAATGGGTAACTCATATTCGCCGGTATTTATGCAGGTTGACATAAACTCTCGATCTGGCCGCGCGCGTGTTGTGGGCAGTGAAATTCAGGAACGGATCAAATGCTGTGGCCGGATTCGTATCCAGCAGCGCGTCGCGCAGTCCAGGCTGGCTAGCTTCGCCAACGGATAAGTCCTGCCCTTCGTTCCGGGAATAACGGAAGCCTAGCTCCCAGTTCCAAGTCTTGAAGTAATCACCAAATTCCCCCATCTTGCCACGTAGCCCGACGTCGAACAGCGAATCCCAGTAAGTGAACTTTTCATGTCTGGGACCGGTGTCGTTAATGGCGCGAAACGAAACCTCGGTAGTTACGGGGAGACCGCGTCCGTTGGGAAAGAAATTCGGAATAGTCGCATCCGCGACTGTGAACGGATTAAACGGATTCTGGATTGGCACACTGATACCGAATGGACTAAAGCTTATGTTAGTGCTTGGGATCTTGAATGGGTCGGGAGCCAAGAACACCGGTGCCAGGGACGCATCGAAAAATGAGCGGACAAATTTAAAGTCGGCAAATAGCGTCAGGTATTTGTCGCACACATCGCGCATGAACGAACCGTAGAAGCTCTGACGGTCCGCCGGCGGCAGGTCTGGGGTAACAGCGGCGAAGTTATAGAAGAAGTAGTCGCCACCACCCCTGTACTTGGTGCCGGTCTGTGGCACGATAACTCCAGTTCTTGGATTGTTGATACCCGGTGCGCCCGGATATGCATTTGGATTAACCGCAAAGGGGTTGGCATAAAATGGCGAAGTCGCCACGTTTGGTGCCGAGTGCGGTAGCGGCGTGTTTACGCCGGGTAGCGGCATACCGCCGGGGCCGAAAAACATGCTCGGGATTAAACGGAAAGCCTCCAATGTGGCCAGGGCTCCGCTCCACGATTATCGAATCCCCCAAACGGGATGTAAAACGCGTTAGCCGACAGGTCTCGGTCGCTGCTGAAGAGGCCACCGGTACGCTCCCAGAAATCGGCAATCACCACGATGTCGGTCTTGTCATCTCCGGTGCCGGCTTTGATCCATGCTTCCCACTCGCCCATGTCGTTGGACGCTCCCATGTTTGTGTTCCCGTATGCTGCCCCCGATCTCCACGCCACGGAACTTGTGGACCAAAAAGAAGTTGACCACGCCGGCAATCGCGTCCGAGCCATACACAGCCGAAGCGCCATCCTTCAAGATGTCGATGTGATCGATCATCGGAAACGGAATGAGGTTAATGTCCACACCTGAGCTGGACCCCACGGGAGCCAACGAACCAAAGGCGACACGTTTTCCGTCAACGAGCACGAGGGTTTCTTTGGCCAACAAGCCGCGCACGTTGAATTGGACAGTACCATCACCGCCATTGCCGATGTTCAGGTTGACGGTTCCGCCTGCCTCCTGCGGCAGAAAAGTTGTCAGGTCCGTTGCATTGCGGATGCCCAGTTTTTCGATGTCTGCCGGACGATACGTATCGACTGGGTTCGGGCCGACTTCTTCCGCGGTCGGAATGTTCGAGCCAGTGACGATGACCTCCGCCACTATGGCGACACGCTGGTCAGCCTCCCGAGATGTGGACACAGTCTCCTGGCCAAATGAGATCGAGGCCAGAAGCAAAGGAATTCCCACTATGCTCCATCCGGCACAGCAGATGAATGGTCGCTCGATGACAAGCTCCTTTCGCTAAATTTTCCGTGGTTTAGCAAACTGCCTGACAAATAACAAGTTTACTTTGTAACTGCGCTTGGCGTCTGCCCTGCTTGCCACGCCGAAGCGTTGCGTAGGCGGGAGCGCAAGTCGAATGGGTCCAACGCGAATTGAAGGCAGACGTGACGAATGAAATTCACGCCAGATGCGATCGCGAAGAACGCTACTCGAATAGGTTTCTTAGAATCTCTTTTTTAAGCTGGACGTACCAGAACCGGCCTTTGATCGTGGCAAGCGATTCGTCGTAGCCGTTCTCGTTGTTGCCAGCCACAAACGGTGGATCTGCATCGAACACGTTCTGCATCCCAAGTGTAATCGTCGTGTTATTCAACCATGCGCGCCATCCACAGGGGTTGTACTCAGCCGTGGAGACGGGCACGACGTTTTTCTCTTTGCCATCCTTCATCTTCACGTTCTTACCGCCATCTTTGGCGAAACCAGGCACTGGAGCCGACGCGGGTGGCGGAAGGTTGAACGTGTACGATGCGATCAAGTCGAGCGTAGTCCATGCGGCCACTTTCCGCGCACGCGAGGATGCAGCAGAAAGTCGCTAGTCGGCACCGTTATGCTGCCCGGCCGCCAGTTCTAGGCATATTTACCTTCGGCGATCCTGTCAGAGAGACATTGTCATCTTCGTATTGGCCGGTGTAGTGGACTACCGCGCCAATATCCAAACCTTGCATCCACGTATCAGCTGGGCCGTCGTAGAACAGACTGAAATTGGCTCGATTCCATGGCAGCGAGCTGGTCAGGCTGAATCCCGGCGGAATAAACTCGCCCGCGATACCGAATCGTTTTGTATCAGGCAAAATCTGAAGCTCAGCCCGGGATAGCCAGGTGCCGTTGACCGTTGCCGTCAGTCTGCCAAAATCCCCGTGACCAAAAATCGAAGAGTCCAGAATATAGATTGCTTCGTAGTCGAGACCTTCAAAAATCGCGCCTGTAAGATTTTCGTTGGGATCAATGACCAGAATGACTGGGCCCAGTTCACCAGGAGATCGCAGGAGGACCACGGATAACCAGACCGGGGAGATTATTCTCAACAATGAATTGCGCACCGAGGAACGACGCGATCGATCGCATATCAATATGCCACCAATCAGCGCTGAGCGTCAGGCCCTTGAGCCATTTCGGGCTGTAAACGGCGCCGTAAGACCATTCATAGGCCACCTCCGGCTTTAGGTTGGGATTTCCTATAATGCGTTCCTCGGCATTGCCCGTCCTGACTTGAAAACGGATCAGAAGAACCCTGTGGACGCTCTGCGAGGAAGCGGGCGAAATCTCCGACAAATGCGGCGCATGAAACGCTTCGGTGTAGCTGCCACGCAGGATTAGCGCCCCAATCCACTTGGGATCAAGCGGCTCCCAGCGCACTGAGACCTTTGGCTTCTGCGCGTTATACTGGCTGTGGGCCGCCGGCTGAAATGGGAAGGCCCCAGAAGGTAGAACTGCAGAGGTGTTCTGGCTGTACCATTCCTCGCGCTCGGCAAAGTCAACCTCGAAGCTATAGAAGCCGGGGAAGTTCCACGTCGGGCTGGTGAAGGGCACCCGCACTTCCTGGTAGATTGACCAAACATCCCGGTTCACCCGTGCGCTTTCGCCATCCGACGAGCCAATGCTTTGAAACGTGGTATTGAGCGAGTCGCGATCGCGCGTCCACCTCGGCGCGTCATACTCACCGCCAATAGCAAAAGAGACCGGTCCTGCGGGAAGATTGAACAGGTCGCCGTTAATAGTGGCATAACCAATGGGTAACTCATATTCGCCTGAGTTATGCAGGGTGACATAAACTCTCGGTTTATCGCCGCATTCGTGTTGCGAGCATTGAAATTCAGGAAAGGATCAAATGCCGTAGCCGGGTTGGTATCCAACAGCGCGTCCCGCAACCCAGGCTGGCTGACGTCACCGATGGACAAATCCTGCCCCTTCGTTCCGGGAATAACGGAAACCCGCTTCCCAGTTCCAAGTCTTGAAATAATCGCCAAATTCTCCCATCTCACCACGCAGTCCAACGTCGAACAGCGTAATCCCAGTAGGTGAACTTTTCATGCCTGGGACCGGTATCGTTAGATGCCACGAAACCGAACTCCAGTAGTCACCGGGAGACCGGAGCCGTCAGGAAAAAAATTTGGAATAGTCGCATCCGCGACTGTGAATGGATTAAACGGATTCGAGATTGGCACGCTGATGCCGAACGGACTAAAGCCTATGTTAGTGCCTGGGATCTTAAATGGATCGGGCATAAACGGCACAGCCGCCACGGACGCATCGAAAAATGAGCGGACATATTTAAAGTCGGCAAATACCGTCAGGTATTTGTCGCACACATCGCGCATGAACGAGCCGTAGAAGGCTTGGCGATCAGCCGGAGGAAGCGCTGGCGTGAAAGCTGCGAAATTAAAGAGGAAGTAGTCGCCGCCGCCCTTATAATCAGTGCCGACTTGGGTGAGTTGCTTCTTGGATTGTGATACCCGGGGCGCCTGGATAGGCATTGGGATTAATCCCCGGGATGGGATGAAGGGGAAACCCGGCCGCACATAAAATGGAGAAGTCGCCGCGTTCGGAGCCGAATGCGGCAGTCGGAGTGTTCACACCGAACTGCGGAAGACCTCCGGGGCCGAAAAACAATTTCGGGATTAAGCGGAAGTCAAACCTCCAATGTGGCCGGGGAAAGTCCCGCTGCGAATATCGAACCCCCCACAGGGTACTTGAAAGCGCGTTAGCTGGACATGTCCCGGTCACGACTGAAAACGCCGCCGGTGCGCTCCCAGAAATCAGCAATGACCACGATGTTGGTCTTGTCATCTCCCGTGCCGGCTTTCAACCATGCCTCCCACTCGCCCATGTCGTTGGATGCTCCCAGGTTTGTGTTCCCGTATCTGCCTCCGATCTCCAGCCCACGGAATTTGTGGACCAAAAAGAAGTTGACCACGCCGGCAATCGCGTCCGAGCCATACACAGCCGAGGCGCCATCCTTCAGGATGTCGATGTGATCAATCATCGGAAACGGAATCAGATTAATGTCCACACCTCCGCTGAACCCGACAGCGTTCAATGAACCAAAGGCGACACGTTTTCCGTCAACCAGCACGAGGGTTTCTTTGGCCAACAAGCCACGCAGGTTGAATTGGACAGTACCGTCACCGCCATTGGCGATGTTCAGGTTCGCGGTTCCTCCAGCCTCTTGCGGCAGAAAAGTTGTCAGGTCCGTTGCATTGCGGATACCCAGTTTTTCGATGTCTGCCGGACGATACGTATCCACTGGGTTCGGGCCGACTTCTTCCGCGGTCGGAATGTTCGAGCCCGTGACGATCACCTCCGCTACTATGGCGACACGCTGGTCAGCCTCCCGAGATGTGGACACAGTCTCCTGGCCAAATGAGATCGAGGCCAGAAGCAAAGGAATTCCGACTATGCTCCATCCGGCACAGCAGATGAATGGTCGCTCGATGACAAGCTCCTTTCGTTAGACTTGCGTCGTCTTAGCAAACTTCCTGACAAACAACAAGATTCATTTGGAACTGCGCCTGGCGTCTCTGCCTGCCACTCCGAAGCGTTCGTAGGCGGGGTGGAGCCGAAGGCACCGTGCGCTCGATCTCAGCTTGAACGACTCGATGAAACGCCCAGTAGCAGAACGATCTCTCTTTCAGGGGCGCTAGCTACTGACCCGTTTATGAGACGGCTTCTCGCAACTTGCAGTGCTTGCCGTTAGAGCGGGTGGTTCGCAGACCGCCGCCACTACAGGCATAGAGTGCGAATTTACTGTGGGTTAGTGCCACACTCGGTGAAGGAGCGAGCTGACTCTGGAGCCGGAAAGAGCGTTAGTAATTCCGGCGGCGTCGCTCGCGCATCCTGTAACTGGCCGTCAAAATACACTCGGACAATGAATCCCCCATACTTGCGTCCGTCAGCTGAACGTGATTGGGTCTTTGGACGCAGGTAACTCGCTACCAGGAATTTCGGAGTTGCATCCGTCCAGTCCTCGGAAGCGTTAAGCCAACTATAACTTGTCCGCGCGTCAGTCGGCTTCATTTTGTTATCTTTCGTCCGGTCGTAGAAGGAGACGATAATCCTTGCGTGCCCATTTTGCGTACCTGGTCGCGGCTTTACTCCAACTTTCAGGGTCAGGTGACTCAGGGCATTCGGATCGGTAGTCTCTGACAGAGTTGTTTCGGTGATCGCCAAAATTGAGTTCTGCGAAACGCCGGTTCGCCGCAGTAGGTGGGGGAAACGTGCGTCGGAATGGAGCGGACGAAATTCGGGAAGAAACGCGATCCACTGTAATATTCCGGAGTGCTCTGCAAAGGCGCGTTCGAGCCAGCGGAAAGCTTCTTCTTTGTCGCCAAACGCGACGTAAACCGCGGCGATCACGGGCGCCGAGACATATCGCTTTTCCCTGGCTTGCAGGAGCTGAGCGAGAATATTTTGCGCCTCCGTCTCGCGGCCCATGCGCGCGTAGGTGATGGCAAGGCCGCTGCTCGGGAGATGGGTCGCCTCCTGGGCTTTGGTGTAAAGCGCGATCGCTTCGGCGAAGTTCCCTTTCTCGCGATAGGCAGCGGCAAGATCCGAATCCAGATAAAAGTAATTTGGATCGAGCTGCAACGTCCGCTGACCCTCACTAATTGCCTCGTCGATCTGGTCGTTAGCGAGGTAGGCGGCCGTGGCAACGTAGCTGATGATGGGCGACACCGGATCTAATTTCTCAGCTTCCAACACAAGCCGGAGTCCTTCCTTTAGCTCGCCGCGGAAGAGCGGGAGCAGCGCTGAGAAGAGGTGAGCGGGCGCCGAGTTGGGATCGAGCTCGAGGGCGCGATTCAATTCTGCATCCGCGCCGGCCAGGTCCCAGTCGAGGACACGTTTCGCTTCGCTAAGATAGCAATGCGCCTCGGCATCCTTTTCGTCGAGCGCGATTGCCTTTAACGCGGCTTCTTTTGAAGCCGGGTAAGCGTCGAGTGGTTTTACGTAAACGTCCGCCAGAAAATACCAAACCTTGGCTATCCCGGTCCAGGCCCGCGCAAATGTCGGATCTTTCTCGACGGCGCGCTGAAAGAAACTGAGCGCCCTTCGCAAATCATCCTCGCTCCCCTTGTTTGAGAAATAAAGGCCCTGGAGGTAAAGATCGTATACCTCAGTGTTACGTTGTTGATGGACGGGAAGCGCAACGGCGAGCTTGATCTTGAGCGCGTCAACGATGGAGCGAGTTATTTCATCCTGCAGCGCAAACACGCCCGCGAGCTCGCGGTCATAAGTTTCCGTCCAAAGATGAAAACCACTGCGCGCATTAATCAATTCGGCGGTAACACGAACGCGGTTACCCTCGCGTCGCAAACTTCCTTCAAGCACATTCGCAACGTTTAGCTTTTCCCCAACTTCCCTCGCGTTCACGCTCTTCCCTTTGAATGAAAATGACGAGGTGCGGGCAACGACACGCAGCCCCTCGACTTTAGCCAGGGCTTCGAGGATCTCCTCGCTCATGCCGTCGCAGAAATACTCCTGGTCCTTTGTCTCGCTAAGATCGAGGAATGGCAGCACGGCGATGGACTTGTCTGGCACAGAGAGTAGGGCTGTCGGGGACTTTCTCAAAACGAGAACGAACGCGGCTGCGATGGCGGCGAATAAAAGCAGTGCAGCCGCCGCTTCGGCCCAGCGCACCCGCGTGCGTTTCCGGAGCGCCCGGAACTTTTGTGGAGCCTGTCGGTTGCCGACGTCGTCGGACCAGAGATTGACGACGGTTATCCGCACACCGTGCTTCACTTCGCACGTGCCGAGATCGTGCAGTAATGGCCGCCATTGCTCGAACTCGCTCATATCTTCGGCTACGTGTTTCGAGAGAAGAATGTGGCCGGCGTCACCGCATTCCATGACTCGCTGTGCCAGATTTAAACCAGCGCCGGCGAGATTGGTTTGGCCGGTCACGTCGGTCACGCTGCTGACCGGGCCGCTGTGAATGCCCATGCGGATGTGCAAACGCGGATGCTGTTTGAGCGCTCTACTAATCTCCATGGCGCAGCGCACCGGCGCTTCGGGACTGGTGTAAAAGACCAGCGCCATGCCGTCGCCAGTGGCGATCTTGATCAGACGATCGGCGGCCTCGGCTTTTCGAAATTGCTCCGTTGAGCGCACAATCTGCGCCAACTCAGCGATGGCTGCGTGTTGCTCGTTAATGGAGAGCTGCGAATAGCTGACGATATCGACGAACAACACGTGCCCGATCTCGAGCGCCATCTGTTTCGCCGTCTCGGCAGCCATTTGTAGTTCAGCCTGCGCCGCCGCAGTGGAGCGTTCCAACTCCGCTTCGACTTCCAATTTATGACGTAGATCTTTGAGCGCCTTAAGCGGCTCGCGCGCGTTGTGATAGCGTTCGTCGCGATTTTTGCGCAGCGTTTTGCTGATAATCTGCTGAAGCTCAGCGGGCACGTGCGCGACGTGACGCGTGAGCGGCGATGGCTCTTTCTCAAGAATCGAAGACATTACGTCTTGTGGCGTGTCGCCGATGAATGGCGCATTCCCTGTTACCATTTCGTAAAGCACGACGCCGAGACTCCAGATATCGGTTCTTTTATCAATCCCGCCGACTGCGGGACACGCCTGCTCCGGCGACATGTAACGAACGGTTCCCAGTATCGGCCCCAAGATTGGTCTCAACCAGTGTATCGCTTCGCCTCGTCGGCATCGTCGCCGGCAGTTCCTGTTCGGCGAGCTTTGCAATCCCAAAGTCGAGCACTTTTGCGTATCCGTCCGGCCGGAGCATGATGTTCTCCGGTTTGATGTCGCGATGGACAATTCCCGCTTGATGAGCGGCAGCGAGCGCACTCGCCACTTGGATGGCGACATCAACAGCTTCACCGACCTGGATTCGACCGCGCGTCAGACGCTGACGCAGCGTCTCGCCTTCGATCAGTTCACTGGCTATGTAATAAGTTGAGTGATCCTCGCCGATCTCGTAAACCGTCAGGATATTTGGATGATTGAGCGCGACTACCGCGTGCGCTTCCTGTTGAAAGCGCTTCAACCGCTCCGCATCCCCAGTGAAGCGCGCGGGCAGGAGTTTGAGCGCCGCCTTGCGGCCGGCTGTAATATCGGTAGCCAGATACACTTCACCCATCCCACCGGCGCCTATCGCTTCAGAAATTTTGTAGTGACCGATCGTGTGGCCGACGAGCGAATCGGCTTCTCCATTTTGAATAATCCTCGTCGCGAGACCAACGGCCGAAGTTTCAATGAAGCTGTCTGCTCGTTCGCGTGAAGTCAGAAGCGCTTCAACTTTGCGGCGCAGAAGTTCATCGCCTTTGCAGGCCACCTCCAGAAATTGAGCAACCTGGTCCGGCGCTTGATCCAGCGCCGCACGAAAGATTTCCTCAATCGTTTGTAACCGCGCCGGCGTCATAGACACCGAATATACACGAATTGCCACGAATTTCGAGGACACGAATTGCACGAATTGTCACAAATGATAACCTCGAGTCAGCATCCATTGCGATTAGTGAATTCGTGAAATTCGTGTCTCATAAAATAACCCTTTTCCACTCAAGCGAATCGCCACCGAAATTGCTCGCGCAAAAACGGAATTCCCGCGCGACTCAGTTCAACGACGAAAGCATCCTTGTAGATGATTTCGTCGTGGCCCTTCCCCAACTCGCGATGAACTTGCATACAAAAGCCCACAAGTTGAAACGCATCTTCCTTGTAAAGCAGCTCATTTATCTGGGAGACGAATTACACGAATCGGGACACGAATCACACGAATTGCCACGAAATTTCCTACGGCTTCCGAAAAACCACTGCATCAATTGGTGTGAATTAGTGAACCGAGCAGATGGCGTCAGCGAGATAGAAGGCAAAGGTCGCCGCGGCGACCGAGCGAGCAGGGTAGCGAGCGAGTTCAAATTCGTGTCAAGCCGTGCTGTGCAATTCCGTGTACAGCCATACCTTGGCAAATTCCCAGTCACGCCTCACCGTTACACGTGAGATCTTGAGCACTTCTGCCATCTCGTCATAGTTGAGTCCGCCAAAATATTTTAGCTCGACTACTTGCGCCTTTCTTGAGTCAAGCGCGGCCAGTCTTTCCAGTGCCTCGTGCAGATCAACGATTTCCTTCGATTGCTCCGGTGAGACAATTGCTGCTTCGTCCAATTCTACCCTGAGCGCGCCGCCGCCGCGCTTTTGGGATCGCTGATTCCTGGCGTAGTCAACAACGATTTGGCGCATCGCTCGAGCGGCTACGGCGAAGAAGTGGGCGCGGTTCTGCCAGCTCGGGTTGGTTTGATCGGCCAGGCGCAGATAAGCCTCGTTGACCAACGCCGTCGTTTGCAGTGTGTGGTCGGGACGTTGCCCGCCCATGTGATGATGAGCGAGGCGTCGAAGTTCCTCATAAACCAGCGGGGTCAATTCCCCGAGGGCAGCACCGTCGCCATGGCTCCATCGCACCAGGAGCTCGGTCACTCTCTGCTGAGAAACCGACGGCGCATCCATAGCTCTCTTTTGTATCATATCGCCCGCAAGAGTTTTCTACACGCAGAAACTTCCGGCAAAAAAAGGATGATCACTTTGAGCGCCCGTTTTCGTTTATTGCAATGAAAGGAAAGCAATCATCAACATCAAACGGAGGCATATAATGAAGAAAACAATTGTTATCCTCGCCTGCTGCGCCCTCCTTGCCCCGCTGGGATTTGCGCAGACAAGTTCGAAGGATGCAAGGCAAGGGACAACCACCACAGAACCAATAACGGTGACGGGAACGCTCATCAAAACGACAACTGAGGAAGGGTCGGCGGCCAATTACCAGCCGGGCAAAACTCTCGTTGTTCGCGAGGACCGTTCCAATGCTCCGGGCAGTTATGTTCTCAACGGGCCCGGTCGCGTTGTGAACAAGGCGGGCGAAGTCATCCGAACCGCGATCAAACCCGGCACTCGCGTGCGTGTTTATTACATAAACATGGGCGATTCGCGTGTGGTTGATCACGTAGTCGTAGAGTGAGCCTACGCGGCCTGGGATATCACCAATAAAGAGCCGCAGGGTTCCATGAACCCTGCGGCTTTTTGCATTCGATGTTGATTTTCTTGCACCCCCGTAGCCGTAGCTGAGCTTGTGTATTGTTAGGCCGATGGAAAATCGTTTCAAAAGGCATTTCGCAATAGTCACCGGTTGGCGGCGTTAATTCCGCGAGGGTGGCATCGTCCTCCTGACTCCATCGCACCAGGAGCTCGGTCACTCTCTGCTGAGAGACCGAAGGCGTATCCATAACCGGTCTTCACAGGCTATCAGCCCAAAAAATCTCTGCACGCCGAAAGCGTCTCAAAAGAAAACACGAATTGCTTCCCACTCGCCCATGTCGTTGGATGCTCCGAGGTTTGTGTTCCCGTAAGTCCCCCCGGTCTCCAGCCCACGGAATTTGTGGATCAAAAAGAAGTTGACCACGCCAGCGACCGCGTCGGAGCCGTACACAGCCGACGCGCCATCCTTCAAGATGTCGACGTGATCAATCATCGGAAACGGAAGCAGATTAATGTCCACACCTCTGCCGAACCCGACGCCGTTCAATGAACCAAAGGCGACACGTTTTCCGTCAACCAGCACGAGGGTTTCTTTGGCCAACAAGCCGCGCAGGTTGAATTGCACAGTTACCATCACCGCCATTAGCGATGTTCAGGTTCGTGGTTCCTCCAGCCTCTTGCGGCAGAAAAGTTGTCAGGTCCGTTGCATTGCGGATGCCCAGTTTTTCGAGGTCTGCCGGACGATACGTGTCCACTGGGTTCGGGCCGACTTCTTCCGCGGTCGGAATGTTCGAGCCCGTCACGATCACCTCCGCTACTATGGCGACACGCTGGTCAGCTTCCCGAGAGCTGGACACAGTCTCCTGGCCAAATGAGATCGAGGCCAGAAGCAAAGGAATTCCGACCATGCTCCATTCGGCACACCAGATGAATGGTCGCGTGATGCCAAGCTTCTCTCGTTAGACTTGCGTCGTCTTAGCAAACTTCCTGACAAACAACAAGGTTCATTTGTAACTGCGCTTGGCGTCTACGCCTGCCTGCCACTCCGAAGCGTTGCGTAGGTGGGAGTGGAGCCGAAGGCACCGTTGCAGTCTCGATCTCAGCTTGAACGACTGCGATGAATCGCCTTCAGTAGCAGAACGATCTCTCTTTCTGAGCGCCGAACTATCTGCTGGCCCGTTTATGAGACGGCTTCTAGCAAGCTTGCAGTGCTTGCCGTTATGGTTGCGGGTGGGGCTCGCAGGCGACACGCCTGCCACTACAGGCAACTTGGGGTGCTCGGAGCTATGGCTGTGGGTTAGTGGCCGCATTGGGTGGGCGGACGGGTTGACCCTCAGGGAAGAGGGTCAGTAATTCCGGCGGCGTCGCTCGCGCATCCTGTAACTGGCCGTCAAAATACACTCGGACAATGAATCCCCCATACTTGCGTCCGTCAGCTGAACGTGATTGGGTCTTTGGACGCAGGTAACTCGCTACCAGGAATTTCGGAGTTGCATCCGTCCAGTCCTCGGAAGCGTTAAGCCAACTATAACTTGTTCGCGCATCAGTCGGCTTCATTTTGTTATCTTTCGTCCGGTCGTAGAAGGAGACGATAATCCTTGCGTGCCCATTTTGCGTTCCTGGTCGTGGCTTTACTCCAACTTTCAGGGTCAGGTGACTCAGGGCGTTCGGATCGGCAGTCTTTGATAGAGTTGTTTCGGTGATCGCCAAAATTGAGTTCTGCGAAACGCCGGTTCGCCGCAGTAGGTGGGGGAAACGTGCGTCGGAATGGAGCGGACGAAATTCGGGAAGAAACGCGATCCACTGTAATATTCCGGAGTGTTCTTCAAAGGCGCGTTCGAGCCAGCGGAAAGCTTCTTCTTTGTCGCCAAACGCGACGTAAATCGCGGCGATCACGGGCGCCGAGACATATCGCTTTTCCCTCGCTTGCAGGAGCTGAGCGAGAATATTTTGCGCCTCCGTCTCGCGGCCCATGCGCGCGTAGGTGATGGCAAGGCCGCTGCTCGGGAGATGGGTCGCCTCCTGGGCTTTGGTGTAAAGCGCGATCGCTTCGGCGAAGTTTCCTTTCTCGCGATAGGCAGCAGCAAGATCCGAATCCAGATAAAAGTAATTTGGATCGAGCTGCAACGTCCGCTGACCCTCAGTAATTGCCTCGTCGATCTGGTCGTTAGCGAGGTAGGCGGCCGTGGCAACGTAGCTGATGATGGGCGACACCGGATCTAATTTCTCAGCTTCCAACACAACCCGGAGTCCTTCCTTTAGCTCGCCGCGGAAGAGCGGGAGCAGCGCTGAGAAGAGATGAGCGGGCGCCGAGTTGGGATCGAGTTCGAGCGCCCGTTTCAATTCTGCATCCGCGCCGGCCAGGTCCCAGTCGAGGACACGTTTCGCTTCGCTAAGATAGCAGTGCGCCTCGGCATCCTTTTCATCGAGCGCGATTGCCTTTAACGCGGCTTCTTTTGAAGCCGGGTAAGCGTCGAGTGGTTTTACGTAAACGTCCGCCAGAAAATACCAAACCTTGGCTATCCCGGTCCAGGCCCGCGCAAATGTCGGATCTTTCTCGACAGCGCGCTGAAAGAAACTGAGCGCCCTTCGCAAATCATCCTCGCTCCCCTTGTTTGAGAAATAAAGGCCTTGGAGGTAAAGATCGTATACCTCTGTGTTACGTTGTTGATGGACGGGAAGCGCAACGGCGAGCTTGATCTTAAGCGCGTCAACGATGGAGCGAGTTATTTCATCCTGCAGCGCAAACACGCCCGCGAGCTCGCGGTCATAAGTTTCTGTCCAAAGATGAAAACCACTGCGCGTGTTAATCAATTCGGCGGTAACACGAACGCGGTTACCCTCTCGTCGCAAACTTCCTTCAAGCACATTCGCAACGTTTAGCTTTTCCCCAACCTCCCTCGCGTTCACGCTCTTCCCTTTGAATGAAAATGACGAAGTGCGGGCAACGACACGCAGCCCCTCGACTTTAGCCAGGGCTTCGAGGATCTCCTCGCTCATGCCGTCGCAGAAATACTCCTGGTCCTTTGTCTCGCTAAGATCGAGGAATGGCAGCACGGCGATGGACTTGTCTGGCACAGAGAGTAGGGCTGTCGGGGACTTTCTCAAAACGAGAACGAACGCGGCTGCGATGGCGGCGAATAAAAGCAGTGCAGCCGCCGCTTCGGCCCAGCGCACCCGCGTGCGTTTCCGGAGCGCCCGGAACTTTTGTGGAGCCTGTCGGTTGCCGACGTCGTCGGACCAGAGATTGACGACGGTTATCCGCACACCGTGCTTCACTTCGCACGTGCCGAGATCGTGCAGTAATGGCCGCCATTGCTCGAACTCGCTCATATCTTCGGCTACGTGTTTCGAGAGAAGAATGTGGCCGGCGTCACCGCATTCCATGACTCGCTGTGCCAGATTTAAACCAGCGCCGGCGAGATTGGTTTGGCCGGTCACGTCGGTCACGCTGCTGACCGGGCCGCTGTGAATGCCCATGCGGATGTGCAAACGCGGATGCTGTTTGAGCGCTCTACTAATCTCCATGGCGCCGCGCACCGGCGCTTCGGGACTGGTGTAAAAGACCAGCGCCATGCCGTCGCCAGTGGCGATCTTGATCAGACGATCGGCGGCCTCGGCTTTTCGAAATTGCTCCGTTGAGCGCACAATCTGCGTCAACTCAGCGATGGCTGCGTGTTGCTCGTTAATGGAGAGCTGCGAATAGCTGACGATATCGACGAACAACACGTGCCCGATCTCGAGCGCCATCTGTTTCGCCGTCTCGGCAGCCATTTGTAGTTCAGCCTGCGCCGCCGCAGTGGAGCGTTCCAACTCCGCTTCGACTTCCAATTTATGACGTAGATCTTTGAGCGCCTTAAGCGGCTCGCGCGCGTTGTGATAGCGTTCGTCGCGATTTTTGCGCAGCGTTTTGCTGATAATCTGCTGAAGCTCAGCGGGCACGTGCGCGACGTGACGCGTGAGCGGCGATGGCTCTTTCTCAAGAATCGAAGACATTACGTCTTGTGGCGTGTCGCCGATGAATGGCGCATTCCCTGTTACCATTTCGTAAAGCACGACGCCGAGACTCCAGATATCGGTTCTTTTATCAATCCCGCCGACTGCGGGACACGCCTGCTCCGGCGACATGTAACGAACAGTTCCCAATATCGACCCCAAGTTGGTCTCAGCCAATTCATCGCTTCGTCCCGTCCGCTCGTCGCCGGCGAAGGCGGATTCGACGAGCTTTGCAATCCCAAAGTCGAGCACTTTTGCGTATCCGTCCGGCCGGAGCATGATGTTCTCCGGTTTGATGTCGCGATGGACAATTCCCGCTTGATGAGCGGCAGCGAGCGCACTCGCCACTTGGATGGCGACATCAACAGCTTCACCGACCTGGATTCGACCGCGCGTCAGACGCTGACGCAGCGTCTCGCCTTCGATCAGTTCACTGGCTATGTAATAAGTTGAGTGATCCTCGCCGATCTCGTAAACCGTCAGGATATTTGGATGATTGAGCGCGACTACCGCGTGCGCTTCCTGTTGAAAGCGCTTCAACCGCTCCGCATCACCAGTGAAGCGCGCGGGCAGGAGTTTGAGCGCCGCCTTGCGGCCGGCTGTAATATCGGTAGCCAGATACACTTCACCCATCCCACCGGCGCCTATCGCTTCAGAAATTTTGTAGTGACCGATCGTGTGGCCGACGAGCGAATCGGCTTCTCCATTTTGAATAATCCTCGTCGCGAGACCAACGGCCGAAGTTTCAATGAAGCTGTCTGCTCGTTCGCGTGAAGTCAGAAGCGCTTCAACTTTGCGGCGCAGAAGTTCATCGCCTTTGCAGGCCACCTCCAGAAATTGAGCAACCTGGTCCGGCGCTTGATCCAGCGCCGCACGAAAGATTTCCTCAATCGTTTGTAACCGCGCCGGCGTCATAGACGGGAAAATGACGAAATCCGAATGTCGAATGACGAAAGAATGATGAAGCACCGAATGACGAAGACATCCGACTTCGCGGGCTTTGGATGTTTGCATTGCGGCTAGTCTTTTACTTGTTTCTCCAAATTTTGGAGAAGATTAGATGCAGTTCCTTTGCCTCAAGCCAGAGCGTTCGAGCTTGCGGTTTCAATTCCGGCACCGCCCGAAATTCTCCGAAGAAAATGCTTGGTTTCCCGCGCGCTTCCTTCCGACAAGTTCCGTTGTATGTTTCAGTCGAATTCCTTTTTGGAAACTGCGTCGTCGGCTTCATACGTAGTTCACCGCCAACACTAGTGCCCGCTCCAACGAGCTGATTTATGATTCGATTGGTGACCGGATTTAGTGGAATCGGTCTTCGCAAAATCAATAATTGCTTCGCCAAATCGGCCGTTCGTTCCTCCAAATCGTAAACGCGTTTCAGATCTGGTTCATCAGCGGACAGAGTAATGTGCCGGTACCCCGAGACGAATCGTCGGCTGGCGCATGCCGGACTTCCGATTTCGTCATTCCTTCGTCATTCGTCATTCGAGCTTCGTCATTTCGTGTTAACCGGCGTTATGCAATTCCGTGTACAGCCATAGCTTGGCAAATTCCCAGTCACGCCTCACCGTTACACGTGAGATCTTGAGCACTTCTGCCATCTCGTCATAGTTGAGTCCGCCAAAATATTTTAGCTCCACTACTTGCGCCTTTCTTGAGTCAAGCGCGGCCAGTCTTTCCAGTGCCTCGTGTAGATCAACGATTTCCTTCGATTGCTCCGGTGAGACAATTGCTGCTTCGTCCAATTCTACCCTGAGCGCGCCGCCGCCGCGCTTTTGGGACCGCTGATTCCTGGCGTAGTCAACAACGATTTGGCGCATCGCTCGAGCGGCTACGGCGAAGAAGTGGGCGCGGTTCTGCCAGCTCGGGTTGGTTTGATCGGCCAGGCGTAGATAAGCCTCGTTGACCAACGCCGTCGTTTGCAGTGTGTGGTCGGGACGTTGCCCCCCCATGTGACGATGAGCGATGCGTCGAAGTTCCTCATAAACCAGCGGGGTCAATTCCCCGAGGGCAGCACCGTCGCCATGGCTCCATCGCACCAGGAGCTCGGTCACTCTCTGCTGAGAAACCGACGGCGCATCCATAGCTCTCTTTTGTATCATATCGCCTGCAAGAGTTTTCTACACGCAGAAACTTCCGGCAAAAAAAGGATGATCACTTTGAGCGCCCGTTTTCGTTTATTGCAATGAAAGGAAAGCAATCATCAACATCAAACGGAGGCATATAATGAAGAAAACAATTGTTATCCTCGCCTGCTGCGCCCTCCTTGCCCCGCTGGGATTTGCGCAGACAAGTTCGAAGGATGCAAGGCAAGGGACAACCACCACAGAACCAATAACGGTGACGGGAACGCTCATCAAAACGACAACTGAGGAAGGGTCGGCGGCCAATTACCAGCCGGGCAAAACTCTCGTTGTTCGCGAGGACCGTTCCAATGCTCCGGGCAGTTATGTTCTCAACGGGCCCGGTCGCGTTGTGAACAAGGCGGGCGAAGTCATCCGAACCGCGATCAAACCCGGCACTCGCGTGCGTGTTTATTACATAAACATGGGCGATTCGCGTGTGGTTGATCACGTAGTCGTAGAGTGAGCCTACGCGGCCTGGGATATCACCAATAAAAGAGCCGCAGGGTTCCATGAATCCTGCGGCTTTTTGCATTCGATGTTGATTTTCTTGCACCCCCGTAGCCGTAGCTGAGCTTGCGTATCGTTAGGCCGATGGAAAATCGTTTCAAAAGGCATTTCGTAATAGTCACCGGTTGGCGGCGTTAATTCCGCGAGGGTGGCATCGTCCTCCTGACTCCATCGCGCCAGAAGCTCGGTCACTCCTGCGGAGAAACCGATGGCGTATCCATAACATCTCTTTTACAGCCTACGACCCCAAAGAGTTTCTGCACGCGCAAGCGTCTCCGAAAAAATCTCAGTTCAGATGATCACTTTGATCGCTCTTTTTCGTTTATAGCGATGAAAGGAAAAGTACAGAATCAGGAGAAAACATGAACGAGACATTAGCCGAGGAGACGGCGCGCGCCTCTCGTTTCCCGTAGAGACCAGTAAACCTGAATTAGAAAGCAGAGCTATAAAGAACAAACTAACAGAAGGGAAATTGAGACCTGGTGTTGGTCTCACACGTCATTTATTAAGCGGGGTAGCGTGCTTGGGATCGGTTATTCTAATTTGCTCCAGCGCGCCAGGGCAGAACCTCTTTGTGTCCTCGTTTGCAGCCGGCGGCAACATCTATGAATTTACTCCAGACGGCGTGCGAAGCACTTTTGTCTCCGGATTGAGTTATCCAGGCGCTCTGGCCTTTGACAGGAACGGCAATCTATTTGTCGGGGTCGATGGCGGCATCATCTTGAAATTCACCCAGGATGGATTGCAGAGCACTTTTGCTTCCGGGCTGAACCCTCAAGCGTTGGCTTTCGACAGCGTAGGCAATCTGTTTGTAACGACCGGCGACCGGGACGACGACGGGTTCCCCATCAACGGCTCTGGCAAGATCCATAAACTTACTCCAAACGGAGTACCAACTACCTTTGCCTCCGGATTGGACCTTCCAACTGCCTTGGCCTTTGACAGTGCGGGCAATCTATTTGTCGCGAACGTTAGCTTCGACATTAGCGGCACCATCTATAAGTTTACTCCGGCCGGGGGGCGAACCGCCTTTGCTTCCGGGCTTACTAATCCGGAAGCCGTGGCCTTTGACAATGCGAGCAATCTGTTCGTGGCAGCCGGCATTGTAGGCGAGAGCACCGGCGTTATCTATAAATTCACTCCGAACGGAAACCGAAGCACCTTTGCCCTCGGGCTTAGTCCACTTGCACCACTGGCTTTTGACAGCGCGGGCAATCTGTTTGTGTCAGATTTCGGCGGCAACATCTATAAATTCACTCCGTCCGGAGTGCGAAGCACCTTTGCCTCCGGAGTGAGTGGATTTCTCGCCTTTGGGCCGCCAAGCTCGGTCACCGCTACGGTCAGAGGTACGGTAACTGACGTTAACGGCGACGGTCACCCGGACTACGTCCTTCAGAATACCAGCACGCATCAAACAGCGATCTGGTATCTGAGCAACAATGTTTATGTCGGCTCGGCGTATGGCCCAACTCTTACGGGAGGCTGGAGTCTGAGAGGTGTGGCGGATTTCAATCGCGACAGCCATCCTGATTACGCCTTGTTCAGTCCCGGCACGGAGCAAACCGGGATCTGGTATTTGTCCGGGCCAACGTTCATTGGTAGCGCTTACGGGCCGACTCTTCCCAATGGCTGGGAATTGGTGGCTACAACCGACTTTAACGGCGATAGCAAGCCTGATTACGTGCTTTACAACAGTGGCACGGATCAGACAGCGATCTGGTATCTGAACAACAACGTTTACGTCGGCGGCGGCTACGGGCCAACACTTCCGGTCAACTGGAGCTTGGTGGGGGTAGCAGATTTTGATCGCGAGGGCCATCAAGATTATGTGTTGTTCAATTCCAGTAATCACCAAACGGCGATCTGGTATCTATCAGGGCGAACATTTCTTAGAGGAGCTTATGGACCGACCATTCCCAGTGGGTGGGCGTTAGTGGCTACGGCCGACTTTAACAGTGACGGGCATCCGGATTATCTGCTATACAATCCGGCCAGTCGGCAGACAGCGATCTGGTATCTGAACAACAACGTTTACGTCAGCGGCGTCTATGGCCCAACTCTTCCTGTTGGCTGGAGCTTGGTCGCGCAGTGAGCGGGCAGTTAGCCGCCTACAAAAAGTTTCGTCCCCGCTGGTTGTAAAAGGGGACACGCGCAGAACCGCCCCCGCGCGTAAAAGGCTTTCCGAAAAAATCTCAATTCAGATGATCAATTTGATCGCTCTTTTTCGTTTTATGGCAATGAAAGAAAACCACAAACCAAAAAGAAAAGGAAAAACAATGAAATCACTAACTCACTTTAAAAAAACAAAGATTCTTCGGAACATATTCCTCAGTCTTGGCGCGATCTTCGCGTTAGTCACCGCCGCTCACGCACAGAATCTCTACGTCTCAGCTCAACGCAGCCCATCGCACGCAATCCTCGAGTTCACGGCGCCTGAGATGTACACTGTCTACGCTTCGGGGCTAGATTTCCCTCGAGGCCTGGCCTTTGACAGCATCGGCAATCTTTTCCTGGCGTATAGCAAGGAGGTCGACGACATCGTGATTGGGAAAGCCGTGAAATTTAACCCGCGTAACCATAGGAGTACCGTTGGCAGCGCCGCTAAGTTTCAGTTTGAAGGGCTGGCAATAGATGCTTTAGGCAATGCCTACGCCATGGGGGTAGACATAAATAGTCCCACAGGCGCCAGTACTATCTTCAAGTTCACACCAGATGGAAACCGAATCGTCTTCGGCTCTGTCCCAGGTCAAGGTTTTGGCCTGGCTTTCCGCGAGGGTAACCTGTATGCGGCTGACGCTTACGACCAAACTGTCTACAAATTTGCTCCCGATGGAACCCGCACCGTTTTCGTTGGGCCAAGTGCCTTCACTGAGAACGCAGCTCCCGTTGGCCTGGCGTTTGACGCGAGTGGCAATTTGTTTGTTTCCACTGAGAACGACCCGGGCAACGACAGCATTCTCGTGTTCGATACCAATGGCAGCGAAAGGCCCCCCTTCGCGACCGGCCTAACTACACCTCGGGGCTTGGCCTTTGACAGTTCGGGCAATCTCTTTGTAGCCGAGGCCGGCGTACCCGAAATTCCGGGCGGCGATATCTTGAAGTTCCCTGCTGGCGGAGGCCCGTCGACCGTTTTTGCCTCCGGCTTCGGTCGCCCGGAATTCCTCACCTTCGGGCCGCCGCGATAACTGGCCTTGATCATGCGCCGCGGTGCAATCTTTTTTGCAACGCGGCGCAAAATTTACATAGCCGACATCGATCCCCAACGAACCTCTTGTCCAGCCGCGACCTGATTGGCGCTCAGACAAGCGGCACTAATTCCCGCGAGTGCACGCGCGAGCCTCTCCGAAAGACAGACACGAATTGCACGAATTCTCACGAATCTTCATCCGGCTTGCCTCAATTGGGGTGAATTCGTGAACCGAGCTGATGGGATCAGCGAGATAGAAGGCAAAGGTCGCCGCGGCGACCGAGCGGGCAGGGCAGGAAGCGAGTTTCAAATTCGTGTCTCTGGCCTTTTGTTCGAAGGAGAGGCGCTTGCGTTTCAAGAGACAATCTCAACCGCCCGATGGAAAATGCGGGTGTCGAGCGTCGCCAGTTTCATGCGATGTTGTTCGGCCAATTCGGCCAGATACAGATCGGTAAAGTCTCTGCTGGACTGCGCGGCGATTTGTTGCGGAGAAAAATCGTCCGGGATAAATCGGCAGCGCTGCTTCCGAAGAAATTCCGAAAGAGCATTTCTGCAAATCTGCGGTTCGGCCCGAAACGGGAATGTCTCGCCACTGCTGATTCGCAAAAAGCCAAGTTCGCTAATCGGGCAAGTGGCCGTTTGTTTCCGGCGCAACCAGCCCTCAACTCTCGGCTGGTCTTGATGGTCCCGCCAGATTGCGGCAATCAGCATGTTGACATCAAGGAGATAGGTCATGGCGGAAATTGCTCAAGCGCTTTGAAGATTTCCTCGCGCGAAATCGGCCGACCGATGGAAAGCAGCGAGTGTTTTCCTTTCCGGCGAATGATCCGAACCTTGTTCCGCGGTTTTCGCTTTGGCCGTTCCATTCGGACCAGCACCAGGCGACCGTCGCCCTCCGGGAGAACGTTGACGACGTCGCCGGTACCAATGCGGGCTTCCTTCCGAGCCTTCGCTGGTATCACCATCTGTCCGCGACCGTAGATTGTTGCATGCATGAATCCATCCTGACGTAAGCAATGCTTACATGCAAGAAATTCGGAAAATTTTCCGCCAGTAACTTCTCGGCGACAGCGGGACTTAATGACGTCGTTGACCAGCGCGTGCGCCAGAGGTCTTTCTGCACGCAGAAGCGTCTTCTCGCGAACCTCAAATCAATTGGCGTGAATTCGTGAATCGAGCTGATGGGATCAGCGAGATAGAAGGCAAACGTCGCCGCAGCGTACCGAGCGAGCTGGGCAGGGAGCGAGTTTCAAATTCGTGTCGCAAAACCGTCTCCAAAAAAATTTCAATTCAGATGAGCAGTTTGGTCGCTCCTTTTCGTTTTACCGCAATGAAAGCCAACTACGAAACCAGAAGAAAGGAACAACCATGAATCCACTTACTCAGTTCAAAAAAATACCGATTTTGCCACTTCTCATCGCACTGGCGCTCGTCGCGCGGTCTGCTGATGCATACTTGGCTGCAATAAGTGACTTTAACGGCGACGGCCACCCGGACTATGTGCTTGAGAATGGCAACACGAATCAAACGGCGATCTGGTATCTCAACAATAACGTGTTCGTCAGCGACATTCACGGGCCAACTCTTCCGGCTGGCTGGGGGGTGGTGGGTGTGGCGGATTTTAACAGCGATGGGCATCCAGATTATCTGCTACATAATTTCTCCACTCGGCAGACAGCGATCTGGTATCTATCAGGACCAACATTCATCAGAGGCGCTTATGGGCCGACCATTCCCAGTGGGTGGGACTTAAGGGCTACGGCCGACTTTAACAGCGATGGGCATCCGGATTATGTGCTTGAGAATTTCAGTACGGGTCAGACAGCGATATGGTATCTGAACAACAACGTTTACGTCAGCGGCGGCTACGGGCCAACTCTTCCGACCACCAACTGGTTTGTGCTGGGTGTGGCGGATTTTAATCGCGATGGGCATCCGGATTATGTGCTTTACAATGGCGGTACGGGTCAGACAGCGATATGGTATTTATCAGGACGAACGATTGTTGGAAGCGCTTTTGGGCCGAGCGTTCGCAGTGGGTGGGACTTAGTGGCTACGGCCGACTTTAACGGCGACGGCTACCCGGACTATGTGCTTGAGAATTTCAGTACGCGTCGGACAGCGATCTGGTATCTGAACAACAACGTTTTCATCAGCAGCGCGTACGGCCCAATTCTTCCGTGTGCGTGGGATTATTGTGATCCATGGGACTATCCTCCTTGTTGCCCGTAAACGCTGCTCATCCGTCGCGGGAAACTCAGAAGCAAAAATCCGCGTAATCCGCAGTTAAAAAAGTAAGAGATTCCTCCCGACCTTCGCATAAAGCTAAGGCGCGGCAGGCGACTTCGCTTGGAATGACAGGGCCATGGTCTCGTGAATAAAGCGGACGATGCGGCATTGAAAGTTGGACGTTGGTACGCCGTTCACTTTCCACAGTAGCTCTGCCAAGAAGCTGACGCTCAATCAAACGCCCGTCATCACCGTTACTGGCAAAGCGTTTTTCGATGGCAATACGGTTTAGCGCAGCGGATCCCCTTCTTGATCACGGCCGATATGTTCCGATGCGATTCATTCA
>CAVWVV010000013.1:0-249313 GCA_963758425.1 uncultured Verrucomicrobiae bacterium | reverse complement strand
TCGTGGTATTCTACGCGACCTGAGCCCCACCGCACAATCTGCACGGCGTTGGCTCACACCGTAGCGTCGGCAAACACACGATAGAAAAACTATGAACTACAACATCGCAACAATCCTCGCCGTTATCGCGATCATCTTCGTCCTGATCACTTACATCACCAGCGCGCCGCTTGTGCCGATCGCAGTCATCCTGCTCGCGCTGGCGATTATTTTCGGGGGACGCGGAAGCGGAAGTTTGAGAAACGGCTAAAAAATAGCGAACTTTTCGGGCGACCGGGCTGAAAGGCCCGATTCGGCGACCCTTTCGCGCGACGATCTTCGTCTTTTCATGCGCTCGGGGACGGGCACACGAATTTCTTTTGCGAAGTCAACCGGGTCCTTCTGGGTTGGGAGCCGTCCGCTGAATGGGGGTATATTATCTTTAGCCGCCAATCGAGTTATTCCGACAACTACGCGCGCGGGAGGGTTCGGACGATTTCGGACACTTCGAGTGCGTAATTCTGCGCGATTCGTGCAAAGTGTAGATTCTCTGGGAATGCAGTTACGCGCGCGCGTCGCCAGTTCGTCCACGGCGATAATGTTCGCGCTTATCTTTTTCCCACCACAAACTGCAACGCGCGCGGCATCACCTCAAATACGATTGGGTCATTGCCGATCAGTTCTCCATCGACGGTGAACCACATCCCGGGGCGCGATCTGATTGAGACTCTTGCCGCGCGCCGAAACACAACGGCATCGGCATCGAGATGATTACCTAAAACTATCTTTGCCACGAGGAGCGTTATTTCAGATCCAGGTCGCTCAGGAATCAAGATAATGTCGAGCAATCCGTCACTCGGGTTCGCGTTGGGTGCGATCGGCAGACCGCCGGCGGCGAAGCGGCCGTTTGCGATGACGACGTTGTAAAGATCGACCGAGAACGTTTCTTTCGTACCTAACCTGACGGCGGTGCGATACGAGCGCAATTGCGGCAATGCCGCCGCAGCGCTGCGCAGGTAAGCGAGAGGACCCCATGTTCGTTTCAGCTCTGGCGTTAATTTTTCGTTGGCCAGGCCGCTGAAACCACCTGCGGAAACGTTGACGAAATATCGAATGCGATCACTCTTGGTCCGAACGACGTCGATCGCGGTTGTTTCTCCAGAAAGGACGATGTCGATGTTTTCTTCCAGGGTTGCAGGCAAATTTAGGCATCGCGCAAAATCATTACCGGTACCGAGCGGAATGAGTCCGATGCGAACATCACCAACGTGCTTTGCGATCCCGTTGATCACTTCGTTCAATGTGCCGTCGCCGCCAGCGACAATGATTTCATCGCAGTGATCGCGTACCGCTTTGCGCGCGAATGCTTTTGCAGCTCCTTCATGTTTTGTCAGATGAAAGGACGACGCCTCGAGCCTCCGGAGTTGCTTTTTTACAGCGTCCAGGTCTTTCACCGACCCCGCCTTGGGATTTAGGATCACACAGCGTTTCTGGTCCTTACGAGGCACGTCGTCCAAGCGCTATTTCCCAAACACTTTCTTCACGTCGCCCACTTTGTTTTGCACCTTGCCAGCGACTTTCTCGGTTGTACCTCGGTCCCGTAGATCGGGATTGCCAATCGCTTTCCCTGCCTCCTCTTTGACTTTTCCTTTAGCTTCGTGGATCCGGCCTTTGATTTTATCGTTTGTACTCGAGTTCATACATTTAATTCGGGCATCTCACCGAGTTGGAGCGGGTCTTTCGGTAAATATGTAATAATAACCAGTATCTTTCTCTGCCCCCGAGCGGTTGCTAAAAGGAATCGCAGAGCATTAAGTTAGCTCAATGCTGTGGACGGTTGCCGTCGGGAGGCGACCGATTTTCCTGCCGGGTTGGAATCTGCACACCGCTCAAGAAATCGGGATTGACGATTTCCAAGCGAAGCGATCACCCGATAATCGTTACCGAACCGACATGCGGATCTTGGTTGAACGAATGGTTGAAGACACGCTCCTAAATAAAGTCGTTTGCCGGTTTCGGCGCGCAGTGCATACGCAGAAGAAGATCGCGAGTCTGGCCAAGATTAAGCCCGAGGACTGCCAGCTGATTGATGAGTTCATGACGAAGTATTCGCGCTACGAGCATTCCCAGCCGAGCCGAGGCACCCGTCGTTTACGCCGGATACAATTTCGGCGAATTCGGTGAAGAACTCCGCTATGAATGTTTGAACTCTTGCCTCGACACCGGATCGCGCGACATCATCGGGCGTCTGTAGATTGAGATGGAGGCCGTATTCCTGGATGCGTTTCTCGTAAAGCGACCTGTCCCAAAGACTCCGATCAAACAGAACGAGTTTGTTTACATTCCACGTGAAGAAAAACTGCGCCTGCGCTTGGTCCGCCTTCTGATAGGCGTCTTCTACTAGCGCGTTGTGATAAGGATCGCGTCCTTCAAATGTCCCCGGCAACTTCACTTCTCCTGCCAGCACGAGCTTATTCGCTTTGCCGTAAACGCGAAGGTCAGAGCGCTCCCGTGTTTTCTTAAGCGTTTCCTCCATATCCACTCGTTTGAATGGAAGATCTGGGTGCTCTTTGAAAAAGCTGTCAGCCCAAGATTTGACCCGACCGCAGAACGTCACCTCGTGTGTTCGAATGTCTGCTGGAGCCATCTGCTTAATTGGTTAGCACGTAGCAGGAGCTTATTCGAGTGCTGCGCGCGTTTCGCATTTTAGAATGTGACCCAAGAATCGCCATTTCCCTCGTAGAAATCCGCCTCGCGCTTGCCGGATTGACGCTAGGCTCCGGCGGATTGGGTCTCGAGTCGACACAACTGCATCTATGGTCGACGCAATCGCCTCTCGGCGTCGCGCAATCGCCGGAGATCGATTTTTTCCTGCTCAAAAGAACCAAATTAGGATACTACTCACGGACGCGGCCTTAGCTGCATCGCTTGGTCCCGCGTACATCTCTGTCCCCGCAAGGTTTCATCAATAGGTGAAACGGGCAGTCGCGATAACGGTCGTTTGATGAGACGAGGCGAGTGTTGTTTCGCCTGTAGTTGGTAGCGTTGCCGCTCAGAAGCCGGTCGAAACCACTGACGGTCACCGAAAGCCTGTTCCTCCACGTACACAAGATTAGGGTCGCCTCTGGCAATAAGCGGTGAGCGCGATGCACCGAGATGGCTTTAACTAACTCCAGAAAGGTAAAATATGAATACATCAATAACAAAACTTAACCTAGCTGGAGACGCGAATCTCGACGCCCGCCCAGTCAAGAACATTATCGAGCCCGCGAAGACCGTTCTGGGCGAGGTTTCTGTACAGACGGCTTTAGACGAAATGCAGGCTCGGGGAATCGATTCGGCGCTAGTAACCAATCAACGCGGGGAATTATTAGGGTACTGTGTCGAGCAACGAAATGAACCAAAAGGTGGGTGGTTTGGGGCACGACCCAAAGACAGAACCGGTAGAAGCACAAGTGGAAACAAACATTGACTATTGCTTCGAAGATCAGACGGTTGCGGAGGCTGAGCAAATTATGTGCGACGCAAAGGTCGCCGAACTTCCTGTAGTAACGCGCGAAAAATTGCTGGTGGGAACAACAAATCTTGAAGCGATCGCACAGGATAAACGACGGAGAAGACCCTAGAACCTCTGGTAAGCGGCTCCGGTTTTCGACTTCCTGCACGCGGAAAGATTGGAGATGATTATGAAACCGCTCATCACGACTATTGCACTTGCTCTGTTGGTAGTGCCCGCCACCTTCGCGGGCGAGCAGTCATTTCTGGAGCGTGTTGCGGTTTACTTGGCGCCGCCTTCAATCGGTGCCTATGAATTTGACGGACCCACGCACCGTCCGGAAAGTAACGGAAATGTTGCCTTTGTTGGCCTTCAAAGGATTGGATTCTGAGCGATATGAAAGCCATGCGTACCGAACGGAACAGCCTTGGGTTGGTCGAGGCATCATCAGATAAGCTTTTGGGCGATGCAAACAGCCGGATGGAAATGTCCTCCACCCCCGCCCAGGACGTTTATGAGATCCGTCCCCGTAAGGAGCGGGACGGCTTTGATCTAATTAGCGATCGCCTCCGACGCGGCCCAATCTGGTATGCAGGACCCGATGCAGTTCGCAACGCGGTCGCGTTCGCGAAGTACTGCTCTCGCTCTCGCTCACGCTGGGCGATCATCCGCGTCTTCAATGAATCTGGCAACGTGACCGAGACACACGAGCAATAGGGCGATTTTAAAGAGTAGTGGGACCGCTATTGATCGACGTGCAACGTCATCACGGGATGAATTTCCCACGCCGCATAGCCCGGAAGATGGCTTCTTCGGTTCGATTGATCTTTGAGAGCGTGGCCAATGTCGAAGAACGCTCTGCCGGTAAACGGTGATGATCGGAGGATCGCTCAGGTTCAGTTTCTTTGCAGAGCTAGTGTGAAACGGGAATTTCGTTCGCGTCCAACTGAAAACGGTATTGCGAATCTCACACCATTGAGGTTTCGCTGGTACTTCACAGACTACGATCCCCGGCTTATCGCCGGTCGCACCAGCAAGAGCAATGTGAAGGTCGCCGTCCGTTTCAGATTTGATACCGACGACCCGACCTGTCAGAGCGAACCATTTTTCTTCCAGCCCGGTGCGCTTTGATTGCGGAGTCAGACGTGCCACCGGCCCGGGCCAACTGAACATATCTGAAGGCGTAACGGCTTGTATCGCGCTCGCATCTGTCGGCGGCGGTGACGGATCATTCTTCATTGATACTCGTGCCTTGCCATGATTGTCATGACAGGAACAGGGCGAATCGAAAGTTACGGGCGGCTGTGTTGCCGCAGTGCAAAGAAGCGCAATCGCGGCACAATTCTCGCCATGCAGCCTTTTGCGCGCTTGTTCCTCGGAAGGGCAGGAAATAGATTGTAAGATGAAGTCTAATTCTCGTTAGACCTCCCTCATTCAAAACTGAATGACTGATACGCGATAACTCTTTTTATGTACAATATTCCCTCCACGACGACCACAAGGGCTCTTCTCACATTCGGAACGATGGCCGCGCTCTTCCTGGCCGGCTGCGGGAAGAAAAGCACTCGGCAATACATCCACATCGGGCCAGATAGGTTGCCGACGAAAAGCTATGAGCGCACACCAGAGGAGCCGTTCAACCGCTCAGATTACGTGGTCAAGTTGAAGCAGATGACGAGTTTTTATGACGTCCCAGGCGAGGCCGGCTACTTCATCAACGGCGAAGATTACGGCTTCGACGCGCTTTCATTTATCCTGACTGAAACCCACCCCGGGGGCGGATCGCCATTGCATACGCACGATAGTGAGGAATCGCATGTCGTTCTACACGGACGGGTTGAGTACCTGATCGGCAGTCGGCGATTTACGGTGGAAGGACCCTATGTGGCGCGCGTCCCGGCCGGCATGCCGCATACTTTTCGCAATGCCGGGAGCGAACCGTTTAATCTGATAGCCGTGTTCCCTGACAAACATCTTTCCTACAAAGAGCTCGGGAAGAACCCGCTTCTGAAACCAGCCAAGTAATTCATTTTCACGGCAGATAAAAACGATGATCTCAGAACGCGCCCGCAAAGGCCTAATCAAGCGATGCAGCCAACCGCTGGCCGGTTCGATGACCAGCTCACAGCACGTTTACGAAGTACGCCCGCGCAAGGATTGCCGCAGAAATGTCCCCAAATGAGCCCTTCTTCGAGCTTTATCGGCGGAAAACGCTTGTAGCCGCGCGGCGAAGCTTGGCGATTGTCTCAGCGCTCGTTGGTTGATGAAAGTTCACCATAGCTTGGCAACATACCACGGTGGCGGCGCCGACATAAATAAAAGGTGCGCCATGTGGTTGCCAACCTTCCTTCAGCGCGGCATTCACTTTTCCGGCGAGCGAACCGAGGTCTTGGCTTTCAATAATTTTGTACTCTTCGATCGTGTCCATCTGCCTATGATCGGAAAGCGCGCGGCCGCGGTCGAGGAGGATTACTGTCCTACTACCCAGCTACACGGTTCCAATGGTCTCCGGGCAATCGGGGTTTCGGGCTTTACGCGACCCCAAAGCCCGCTCATGAATACGGTTCGCTTCATCTTACCTTCCGATAAGGATGAAGATGCCTGCCGCCAGCGCCAGTACGCCTGTAATAACTCCCGAGATGGCAAGAGCGGAGATTGTCGAGAGGCCGATCACGATCAGATAAATGGCAAGCAAGAGCATTCCGATGTTTTTGGTGAAGATGAAGTTCATTAAGTCAGTATTCTGATCGCGGCCCGAAGTGACAATCTTGATCGCTGAGATCGCCCGAACGCGGCCGCCTCTACACCGAGAGGCCGCGGTCAACGACCGCGGCTAGAGTTTTCCTCTTTCCTGATTAGAGAACGCGGGGAAAATGGATATTCAGCTTGATGCAAACGTAGAGAACCAGGATCGCGCCAAGTGTGGAAAAAATGAGGCCGGCGGGATGAAATCGTTCGTTTGTCGGATGCGAAAACATGTGGGTAACCGCGCCGCCGATGATCTTAAAAAGTCCAAGTTACCCCCATTGGGTTGAACTTTCGGGTTGAACTGGCGCGTCTGAAAACGTTTTTGCAGATCTATGCCGAAACTGACGAGGGCCGCGATCAAAACTAACGTCCAGCGGTCTCATCTCATAAGGCATGGATGCGCGGCCGGCGCGCGGGGTTGTGCTCTGCCTGACGAAATGGCACAATTCGTTTCTCCAGCTTCATAGATTCTGGAAATACAAGAAATGATCCCTGAATATCTTAGGCGGAAAGAAGATGCTGCGTTTTGACGCGGCCTTTGTCGAACTAGGCTAGCCAAATCAAGAAGGTTTGTTTATCGTGTAAACAAGACCATGTTTTTCGACAATTTGCCGCTGGAAATTACGTGCTCTAAATGTGGCAAGCAGATTCAACGAGACTGTCAACTGGCTCAAGGCTGACAATCGGAAATGTCCCTTTTGCGGGACGCTCATCGATACGACAGAGTTTCGACGTGGAATTGATGAGGCTACAAATCGTACTCATGAAATGCTTCAGAACCTTCAAGAGAGCCTTCGGAGCATCAAGATAAAAATTAAGCTCTAATCACCATAGTCGAGCGGCACCAACGCCAGCTGATTTCAAACGACGTATAGCAAATCGTTTTTATCGTGATGTTATCAGCGGTCTAAATCACCCCGCCGGTTTCATCATGTCGATTATCGGTGCGCTTATTCTGCTCTTTAATTTGGGGCAAAATGAACCCCTGATGGCAGTTGGCGATCCGCTTCGAAATCATCCGCGCTTCGAGAAACTGGCAGCTCGCCCGCGCCGAAAGCGACGGATAAATAAGGTGAGGTAAGCGCCAGAAAACGTCCTCACAGAGCGACGGAGTCACGCTTAATTCGACATTTGGGCCATCATCAACTGACGCCCCTAAAGCGCGAAATTCGGTTCCCCGAAACTTTTGGAATCGGGTTGTTGGCGTGCACGAATTCGACCGAAGCCTGACCGAGCGATGCAAGCCGTTCCTCTTGGACGGCTACCTCCTGGCAAGTCCGGAACACCACCGTGCAAGTCTGGACAGTTGGAGAAGGATTTGGGATTGGAAGTGAGTTCCGCCAGACATGCTGCGCGGCTAATGATTTTCGAGATCATGAGGTCCTTTTTCGTTGGTTCAAGTGCTCTTGTCGCTCACCTTCTGGATTTGCGATACACCGGGACGAACGCACGGAACCTTCCGCACGCTCGCCGTCAGTGTTAGCGCATTATTTCACTTTAACTTCGATAGCTTTTGATCTTGCTACCGGTGTCGTCGGGAGATGCACTTTCAGCACGCCGTCGCGGAACTCTGCCGTGACTTTCGTGCTATCGGCATCTTCGGGCAGCGTGAAGCTGCGTCGGAAATTGCCAAAGGATCGCTCGATGCGATGGAATTTCTTTTTCTGATCTTCCTTCTCGCTTTTGCGTTCTCCGGAAACGCAGAGAATGCCATCTTCGACTGTTACCCTCACGTCATCCTTCTTCATTTCAGGAAGGTCAGCTTTGAGGAGATACCCGTGATCATCCTCACTGATATCAACCTCCGGTGACCAATCTGCGACCGTCAGGCTGTGGGGCTCGACAGTGCCCATTCTGTTCGGGAATCCGCCCAAGAAACGATTGAAGCGATTTTGGGTCGCTTCTTCCATCTCTCTAAGCTGATTCCATGTTATCAATGTATTCATTATATTTACCTTTCTAGATTGAGTTAAAGCCATTTCGGTACATTGCGCTCACCGCTTATTGTCAGAGTCGACCCTAATCTTGTGTACGTTGAAGAACAGGCCCGGTGGAAAGCAAACGCCCGGCGGGAAACTGATTCGTTAGTTTCCACGGACGAACGAGGAGGAGGCCGATCGTTGCGAAAAATTTCGAGTCCGAATTCAGGAACGAATCAAGAACATCGGCGATAACGTGGCCGAAGGAGCGGGTAATCGACGGCCGCTTGCCCGCATTGCGCGCAGTAGTGGCCGGTGAGGTGTGCGCCGCAATTCTCGCATTGCGTCACTGGTCGATGTCGATCTTTGTTTCGACGGAACTAGCGCCGGCCAGGAGCTCGCTCGATAGCGGTAATCGCTGTGTCACCGAGGACAATTTTTGCCGGTTCATCGGCCCTATCGTGGCGAGGTTACAAAAAGATTTTCTCTGCGTCGACTGAGCATAAACTTCGCCCCGCTCGACTCGCTTCTAAGATCGACGTCCAAAGCTTTGGGTTGACCAGTCGAAGTGCCCTATGAGACGATCTCGACCGGTGGGCTCGCAACTTTTCAAAACCAAGAGTCCCGAGCATCTGATGGCCGAAGCCGCCGCGCCCGAGCGGCAAATGAAGCGCACGCTCAACGCGTTCGATCTCACGTGTATCGGCATCGGCGCCATCATCGGTACGGGAATTTTCGCGCTGATCGGTACCGCAATCGCCGGTCAGACTTTTCCGACACGACTCGAGACGCCCATTCTCAATTTTATCCAAGCATGGCTTTCAGGGGCGGACGTAATGCTAGGCCGCGCCGGTGCCGGTCCGGCAGTGGCGATTTCGCTATTTGTGGCCGCGTTGGCCTGTGGATTCGCAGCGCTCTGTTATGCCGAGCTTGCCTCGATGATTCCAGTATCGGGCTCGGCCTACACATATTCCTACGCTACGCTCGGTGAGATCATCGCGTGGATCATCGGTTGGGATTTGATTCTGGAATATGCGGTCGGGAATATGGCAGTCGCGGTCGGTTGGTCGGGGTATTTCGTTAAGCTCTGCGGCAGTCTTTTCGGACTCAAATTTCCAATCTGGGCCGTGAACGATTACCGTACGGCCAGCGATCTGATCGCAAAAGGTGGCGACACGCTGAAAGATTTTTCTTCGACAACGCTGCCCACCATTGCCGGTCATCCGATCGCCCTGAACGTTCCGGCGCTCGTGATTGTCGCAGCGGTGACGGTGCTTTTGATCTACGGAATTCGCGAGAGCGCAAAAACGAACACAATGATCGTCATTATCAAAGTCGCCGTCGTTGTCTTCTTCATTTCGTTCGGGGCTTTCTTGGTGCATCCGACGAACTGGCACCCGTATGTGCCGAATGGTTTTGCCGGGGTGATGAGCGGAGCAGCCATCATCTTTTTCGCCTTCATCGGTTTCGACGCCATTTCGACGACGGCTGAGGAAACAAAAAATCCACGGCGCGACATGCCGATTGGGATCATTGCCAGTTTGATCATTTGCACGTTGCTTTACGTGCTGATGGGCACGGTTCTGTCCGGCATTAAAAAATATACGGTTTACCTGGGCGATCCGGCCGCCGCTGCCACCGCTTTCGCGAGCAAACCATGGGCGGAAGCGTTGATCAGTGCCGGAGCGCTTGCTGGAATGACTTCGGTGTTACTCGTTTTCCAACTCGGGCAGCCGCGCATTTTTATGGCGATGGCGCGTGACGGCTTGCTCCCGCAGTACTTTGCTCGAATTCATCCACGCTTCCGCACGCCATACGTAACAACAATTTGGACCGGAGTGGTCGTTGGCGGAGTGGCGATGCTGGTCGACATCGGTTCACTCTCAGATTTGACGAACATTGGAACATTGTTCGCATTCATTCTCGTCTGCGTTGGCGTGGCCGTTTTGCGGCGGACCGACGCAGGGCGTCCGCGGCCGTTTCGTGTCCCACTCGTGCCGCTGTTTCCGATCGTCGGCGTGCTCCTGTGTTTCGTGCTCATGCTCAGCCTGCCGGTGCTCACCTGGATCCGTTTCTTTGTCTGGCTCGGAATTGGTCTGCTGATTTATTTTCTCTACAGCGTTCGACACAGCAAACTGCGTCACGGCATCGACACCGGCATCACCGAAGACCAGCCGCCGCCGCTGATCAAGACGTAGATCGACAGGTGGAACGCGTTGTCCTCAACGCGTTGGCAAATACGCGGATCTGCAGCCTGATTTTGATTTTTGCGCCTTGGCGAATTGGCTTCCCATGGTATTCAGGAGAAGCCGATCCACCTTGCGAGCTCCTTATGCGGCTTGCTGCGCGTGAGAGACTCTATCGTCCACTTCCAGCCACTGGAACGTTGTCGTCTTCGCCGGATCGAGTCCGAGTTTCTTGACCTCCTCGCTGAAGAAGTCGCGCTTTTCCGGATGGTTGTAGAGACTGCTTGCCTCCACTTCGTCAGCCCAGCGTTCGATTTCATCCGCCGTTTTCTTTTCGCCGTTCTGGGTAAGCCATTCCACGATTTCATGGTCGCCCGCGCCCTGCTCGATTTGCGCTTTGAAATCGTCGCCTTTCACACCCTTGAAACCAAAGAGCATGTTATCGAGCGGACAATCGAAGTGATACTCGCCAATATTTCCCGCCACCAAAGCGCGGCATTTATCGATTGTGCGACCAAGGATCGCGTAACCGCCAACGCGAATCCGCGGACTGCGTGGCGCTTCTTTCGTCAGATCTCTTCCGGTAGTTTTCTTTTTCATATCGTACGTGTTTCGAATGAGGCAGGCGATCCGGTTGCCAATTTGGCAGGCGAAGCGTGCGCCTTACAGTTGTGCGGTGAAAGCAATTCACCTGCTGCTGGTGACTTGTGCCGCAACATTGAACGCGCAAGATGTTCATGTTGCGGTCCCGCCAGCTGGCAAACTCTATCACGGCTTGTATTGGGGCGGCGTTGGAACTGACGAGCACGACCCAACTGAGCACGACGTTACGCCGAATGATGTCGCGCGATACGAGCAGGCGGTCGGCAAACAAGTCGCGTGGATTTACTTCGCCAATAACTGGTTTGAATCGCGAAAATTTCCGACTGCGATGTGCAGCTGGATCCGTGATCTCAAAAAAATTCCATATGTCCGGCTGATGCTTCGTTCGGATGTTGATCAGAAACATTCCGAGAAATTTTTTTCCCTCCAGAAAATCGTAGCCGGCGAATTCGATAATGATCTTCGCGTGTGGGCGCGCGACGGGAAAAAATTTGGCTCGGCGATTTTGGTCGAGTGGGGGACTGAGCCGAACGGAGACTGGTTCAGCTGGAACGGCAAGTGGAACGGTGGCCCCGGAGAGGGTCCAGCACGTTACGTCGCGGCGTACCGGCATATTGTCGATCTGATGCGCGCCGAGGGGGCGGATAATTTGCAGTGGGTCTGGCATGTGAATTGGCTCGATGAGCCGGAGAAAGATTGGAATCGTTTCGAGAATTATTTTCCTGGTGAAGCCTATTGCGACTGGGTCGCTCTCAGTGCCTATGGACCAACCACGCCTATGACAACCGACGGCACCGAGAGTTTGGCGTTCAAAATGCGCGAGGCCTATCCGCGTCTTGTGAAAATCGCACCTGGCAAGCCAATCATCATTGCCGAGTTCGGTTGCGATCTGCACAACCGGCGTGTCAACGCAGCAGACTGGGCGAAGGCGGCGCTCGAAGATCTATTCGCCAGCCGATGGCCCGGCGTGATCGGTTTCTGCTGGTGGAACGAAGGCTGGCAAAACGATGATCACAAAAAACACGATACCGATATGATCATTCTGCACGATCGTGATCTCGCGCGCGTGTTTCGCGATGAGCTTGCAAAGCACTCAGACAAAATTCAGGAAAAGCCTGTTGTTTCTCATTGAGACTTTGCTGTCATTCCGAGCGAAGTCGAGGAATCTCTGGATATTCAACAATTAGAGATGTCTCGACTTCGCTCGACATGACAAAAGAGAAGACGCAGCACATAGTTCAACATGGTCAAGGTTGAGGTGAATTACACCGGCGATTTGCATTGCGACGCGACGCACGGTCCGTCCCAGTCAAAGATTTCCACTGATGCGCCGACGGATAACAAAGGCAAAGGCGAAGCGTTTTCGCCGACTGATCTCGTAGCTACGGCCCTCGCTACGTGCATGACCACAACCGTGGGAATTAAGGCGCAGGAACTTGGCGTCGACCTGCGCGGGATGACTGTGTCAGTGCAAAAGGAAATGTCGAAGGACGCGCCGCGTCGGATCGTCGCGCTCCCATCAGAGGTTCACATTCCACTTCCGCCCGATTCGCCTCATCGCGAGGT
The DNA here is from genome assembly GCA_963758425.1 of uncultured Verrucomicrobiae bacterium. Classification (GTDB taxonomy): domain Bacteria; phylum Verrucomicrobiota; class Verrucomicrobiia; order Chthoniobacterales; family UBA10450; genus Udaeobacter. The sequence goes on along the minus strand of CAVWVV010000013.1, from coordinate 236,816 downwards.
GCTGGAGCAGACGGCGCTCAATTGTCCGGTGCACAAAAGTCTGCCGCCTGAAATCGATCGGCCTACGAAATTTTTCTGGGAAGGATGATTGTGGAGTGTGCGGGCATTTCCGCGCTTGGAAAGCGGCGACATGTCGCCGCACTCCAAAAGTCCGCGGGGTTGAGGCACCTGGCAGAGATCGACATGGAAATTCGAAAAGCAGTCGAAGCCGATATTCGCAATTTGCTTCCGTTGATGCGCGAGCTGGCCGAGTTTGAGAAATACGCGGAAGACTTCGCTGTTACTGAAGAGGCATTACGCAAACAGGGATTCCAACATTCGCCGCCCGATTTTCATTGTCTCATTGCTGAAGACGGCGGTGAGTCGGTTGGGTTTCTGGTTTATTATTTTGTTCCGTTCACTTATCGGGCGAAGCCGAACCTGATCATCAAGGAGCTCTATATCGCCGGACAACACCGGAGCCGGGGCGCCGGTCGACTCCTGATGAAAGCTGTAGCCAAAGAAGCAGCGCGGACTGGCTGCGGGATGATCAAGTGGTGGGTTGCCAAGTGGAATGAGCGTGGAATAGAGTTTTACAAACGGCTCGGCGCAAGCATCGACAGGGATTGGTACGAATTCCAATTGTCGGAAAAAGCGTTTCGCGATATAGCCGCATCTGGCTAGCGGCACATTCTAGTGAATGAAGGTGGAACGCGTTGTCCTCAACGCGTTGGCAAGTGACTGCGGCCTCGCCAAAGCGTACCCATGGGACGAGTTGGCCTTTCGCCGATATTTGCCCATCGTCTTCAGAGAAGCCGATCCACCTGCGCTTAACGCAAGACGCGTGCCTACCGCGAATACAACCACTGCATGTAATCGTGCACGCCCTTCTCCAGCGGAAATCGTGGCTCGTAACCGAGCGCGCTGCGCGCATTCGTGAGATCGGCCTGTGTGAAGTTTTGATAATGCGCGTGCGGATTGTCGATGTAATCGGGCTCAAAATTGGTGCCCAGACATTTGTTTAGAACGTCGACTAGCTCGTTGAACGAACGCGCCTGGCCCGAGCCGAGATTGTAAATTCCGCTGGCTTGCGCATCGAGCGCGCGAATGCTGCCTTCGACGACGTCCTTCACGTAAACAAAATCGCGTTTCTGCTCGCCGTGCTTAAAGATGCGCGGTTGCTGCTCGGCCTTCATTTGCCGCGATAAGTGATACACCATGCTGGCGGGGACGCCTTTGTGCGCTTCGCGCGGTCCATAAACATTGAAATAACGCAAGCCGACTATGATCCAATCAGGTGACTCGGCTGCAGCGCGCCTCGCAATATTGTCCATGATCACCTTGGAAAAGGCGTAAACATTTGCGGGTGCGGCACCGTTTGATTCGACACTGGCCTCGGTCGCGGGACCGTAGGTTGCTGCAGAAGAAGCGTAGATGATTCGCGTTTTAGTCGAGCGCGCAAAATTTAGGATCCGCCGGAAACTTTCCACGTTGTCGTGCACTTGTTCGAACTGGTCGTGGTTCGTTGTGTCTGTGATTGATGCAAGGTGAAAAATGGCGTCCAACTTTTGATCGCCAAATTGCTCGCGCCAATCGAACGTTGCCAGGTCGTGCGCTACGAGGTCCCCGCTGTAACCGGCGAGATTCTTAAAATTACCGGAGCGAAAATCGTCAATCACTGTTAGACCTGCGTCCGGAAATTTTTCCTGCAACGCCACGGCGAGATTCGAGCCGATGAAACCGGCGCCGCCGGTCACAACAAGATTGAGAGAAGAGCCAGTCGATGACACAAAAACGGTTGGTTAGTGGGTTGATTAAATAAGTCTTGCAGCAGCAAGCGCAAGTCGCTACTTCTGGATCCAGTTCTTTGCGAGCTTGGAAAAGTGGATCGGCGCAAGAAATCCCGTGTAAATCGGGAGCAGTTGCGCTGCTGTAACTGGATACGACTTCCCATTGGGCCAATCCCCGAAACCTTTCGGGGGTGAAGGCGGGAAGAAGGTGATTCCGGCAGATGTCGGAACAAACACCAGGAGCCAGAATATTTGTCCGGTCCACCTCATTCGTGCTGTAGTCGCCCCGCTGTGTCGGGGCGCTCAAACACGGCGACACAGCGCCGTGGCTACAAGCGAAAAAACTTCTTCGCAAAAAGAAGAATGAGAGCTGGGCGATGCGGCCTCGGCCATACAAGTCCGACTCTCGGAGTTGAGTTGGAGGAAACTTGTTATGCAAAATCGTCCAGTTTGGTTTGTTCGAGTTCGTCCTGGTAGCGAACCCGTCTCGGGTGTTGGCGATGGTGTTCCGCTGTCGCGAACTTTTTTTGCAGTATGCCAGCGTCCTCGGTCCACCTTCTTAGGAGAGACTGCTTCGGCGCGACACCGAAAGTCCGAGCCGAACTTGCGTCCGCACGCGGGACGCGCGCGCTACCCAATCCGGCTCGCCGCTCTACTCATCTTTCCGCCGCTTGTTTGCTTTGGACAGGAAGCAACGCCAACTCCTACACCGAGCGAAATGGAAGCCGAGCCGATCGTCGTTACTGCAACGCGTTTCGACATACCGCTCGATCTATCGCCAGCTAGCGTGAGCGTAATTAACTCGGAAGATTTCGAGCAAAAACAAATCCAGCGCATAAGCGATGCGCTTCGTGAAGTGCCTGGTCTGTCCGTTGTTCAAACCGGAACAGCCGGCCAGTTGACCTCGGTTTTTACTCGCGGCTTGCGCAGCGAACACACGCAGGTCTTGCTCGATGGCATTCCGATCAATCAAGGTCTGTCGGGCGCGTTTAATTTCGCTGATCTGACCGTCGACGATATCGACAGGATCGAAGTAGTGCGCGGGCCGCAGAGCACCTTGTATGGCCCGCGTGCCCTCGCAGGCGTTATCCAGATTTTTACCAAACAAGGCACAGGAACGCCAGGAGCGATGGTCGCCGCCGAAGGCGGATCGTACGACACTTTCCGCGAATGGGGCCAGAGCGACGGCAAGATCGGCGACTTCGATTATTCGGTCGGCGCAAGCCGCCTCGACACCGACAACGCACGTCCAAACAATAATTACCGCAACACTGCTGCAATTACCGATGTTGGCTGGTCGCCTGACGAACAACTGCGGATCGGCAGCTTGTTCACTTACTCGGTAAGCGACACCGGAAATCCAAACACGATCTTCGACCCACGTCCCATTGATCACTTTCTTACGGAGCGTTGGTTAATCGGTCCTCACATCGATTGGAAACCGACTGAATGGTGGGACCACAAATTTATTTTCAGTTACGATCACGAGCGGCAACTGAACGATCCTAACCAGGACGGGTTTGTCGGTCCAACTCGGGCCCTTTTCGAACGGACGCAAATTGATTATCAAAATGATTTGCGTCCAACCTCGTGGCTAACGCTCACCTCCGGCTTTTTTTACAGCCGCGTTAACGCGGGACAGGAGCGGCCATTTGTTCTGCAGATTTTCGGACCACAACCAACGTTTGTAAGCGATCACACCGAAGAAATCGCCGGATTCTTGCAGGCGACGCTGACGCCGATTGAGAATTTGATCTTTGTCGCCGGCGGCCGCTTCGATCACTTCAATCAGTTCGGCGGTGTCTGGACTTATCGCGTCGCCGGCAGTTACAAGATCGACAGGACGAACACAATTCTGCACTCCAGTGTGGCGACCGGGTTCAGTCCGCCAAGCAGCCAGGACAAAATTTTCGGGAATAATTTCGGATTAAAGCCGGAGCATGATTTTGGCTGGGACATCGGCGTCAGACAGGAACTCTGGGAGAGCCGGGTTGCCGTCGGCCTGACCTACTTTCATAACGACCTCTCGAACGCGATCGGATCCAACGGACTTTTTCAGACGCTCAACCTCGGCGCAGCCGAGACCCAGGGCTTGGAAGCCGAATTACGCGCGCAACCGATTCCCAATCTTATTTTCACCGCCAGCTACACTTATCTTGAAGCAGAAAAAACCGACGACACCGACATATCGCAACCGACGGGCTCGCGTTTGCCCCGGCGGCCGCGCAACGAAGTTTACGTTTCAGCTTCATATTTTTGGTGGAAGAAACTGCGCACCGTGGTCGAAGCAAAGTTCGTAAACGCGCGGGAGGAACTGAACTTCGGTGCCCCAAACTTCGACATCGAAGATTACTCCTTCGCAAACATCGCAGCCGAATACGAAGTGAACCCGCATGTGTCGATTTTTGGCCGGATCGACAATCTCGCGAACGAACATTATTCGGAGGTGTTCGGTTTTCCCGCCCTCGGCCGCGCCGCGTATGGCGGTGTGAAGGTGCGGTTTTAGTCGCTCTTGTCATTCCCGGCGAAGTCGAGGAATCTCTTGATGGTTAACATCAGGGGGATTTCACCGCGGATAAATGAACGTTCTTTACCTGGTCATCGGCGTGCTTGGAGCGGGTCTGCTTGTTGCAATCGTCTTGCTGCTAGCACGGCGCGGCGCATCTGATGATGGGGCACTTGCCGGAAAGATCGACTTACTCGAACGCGCCCAAGAGCGAAGCGAGCGGATGCTTCGCGAAGAGATGGTACGGAGTCGCGAGGAGGGTGCGAATATCGCAAAAGTGCAACGCGAAGAACTGACCAAGTCTCTCGAAGGCGTGCGATCAATTGTCGATCTTCGCTTGAAACAATTACAGGACGACAACGCAATTCAGATCGACAAAATGCGCGCGACTGTCGATGAGAAATTGCAGGGTACGCTCGAAAAACGGCTCGGCGAATCGTTCAAGCTGGTGAGCGATCGTCTTGAGCAGGTGCATCAGGGGCTCGGCGCGATGCAGCAATTGGCGAGCGACGTGGGCGGTTTGCAACGCGTGCTCACGAATGTGAAAACGCGCGGCGGTTGGAGCGAGTGGCAGCTCGGCGTCTTGTTGGAAGAAATGCTGACGCCCGAGCAGTTCGCCAAGAACATGAAGACGCGCGATGACACCGATGAGCGCGTTGAGTTTGCGATCAAGTTGCCCGGCGACGAGAACGGCGCGCCCGTATGGCTGCCAATCGACGCTAAATTTCCGATGGAACATTACGAGCGATTGACGACAGCCCAGGAGAATGGCGATCCGACACCAGTGGAAACGGCGATGAAAACTCTGGAGACCCAGTTGAAGCGGTGCGCAAAAGACATTTGCGAGAAGTATATCAATCCGCCAAAGACGACCGATTTTGCGCTGTTATTTCTGCCGAGTGAAGGTCTTTACGCGGAAGCGATTCGTCGTGTGGGTTTGGTCCAAAACGTTCAGCGCGATTGCCGCGTCACATTCGTAGGGCCGACTACGCTGGCCGCGTTACTTAACAGTTTGCAGATGGGTTTTCGCACGCTGGCAATTCAAAAGCGCTCAAGTGAAGTCTGGAATCTGCTGGCTACGGTGAAAACCGAATTCGGAAAATTCGGTGAAGCGTTATCGGCAGTGAAAGAGAAGATCGATCAAGCTTCGCGGAAGATGGAAGACGTCGACGTTCGTTCCCGCGTTATCACCAAAAAATTGCGCGACGTTGAGGAATTGCCCTCCAATCCACAGCCAATGCTGAGGAACCTGTTGCCAGGCGAGAATGACGACGGCCGGGCTGATTAGGGGTTATCGCATCGCCGCGCATGAAGACGGTATTAGTCACGGGAGCTAATAAGGGGATTGGCTATGAAGTCGCGCGTCAGCTCGCGGGAAAGGGATTTCAGGTCTTCATCGGCGCGCGCAATCAGGGCGCCGGTCGCAAAGCGGCAGATGAGATCGCAAAGAAAGGCGGGAAAGCGACCTTTCTGGAGATCGATGTTGCGGATAATACGAGCGTCACTGCCGCCGCGCGCGAGTTTGCCAAAGCTGCCGATCACTTGGACGTGCTCGTCAATAACGCGGGGATCATTGTTGACGGAGACAATGCAATCCTTGAGATAAGCGACGAGCTATTGCGAAAGACACTCGAGACAAACACGCTCGGCGCACTGCGCGTGACACGCGCGTTCGTGCCTTTGCTCAGAAAAAGCAAAGCGCCGCGCGTGATCAACGTTTCCAGTGGCGGCGGGCAGTTGACCGGCGGCGCTGACGGTTGGTCGCCGGCTTACTGCATTTCAAAAACCGCACTCAACGGCGTAACATCGCAGCTCGCCACTGCGTTGCCGGAATTTGCCGTGAATTCAGTTTGCCCCGGGTGGGTACGCACGGACATGGGCGGCCAAGGCGCTACCCGCTCAGTAGAGGAAGGCGCGGACACGGTTGTATGGCTTGCTGCCGATGCGCCCCAGAAGCTGACTGGAAAATTTTTGCGGGATCGGAAAGAGATTCCGTGGTGAGATTTCGGTTGCGAGTGCGATCACGATCAAGAGTAAGCGGAAGAGGAAGAAAATCAGAGGACTTGGTCCCATTTGCTCTGGTCTTTGAGCATGATTTCGCGAAGGAGACGAATGGGTGGCATACCGTGATTGAGCAGCTCGTTGTGGAATTTTTGGAGTGAGAAATCGTCGCCCTGCTGGGCTTTGTAATCGTCGCGCAACTTCAAAATCTGCAATTTGCCCAGGGTATAATTGAGATAACCGGGATCGAAGGTGCCGCGCATGGCTTCCTGGCGCGCCGTTTTTTCTTCGTAATAACAATTCTCCTGAAAAAACTTGGTTGCCTCGTCGAGCGACATCTTCTGCGTGTGCATCTTGATCGACACACATAACCGGCAGAGACGGAGCAGTGCTTCGTCGGCCTGAGCCATGCGATATTTGGCCGCGCAGTTTCACGTCGTCTTCGCTGGGAGTAGAGCTCGCGGAACTGCCGTAGCCTTCGTCGAGCATCATTTTTTCGCAGTAATGCGCCCAGCCTTCGACGAACGCGTAGCTGCCAAAGATTTTTTCAACCTTGCTCGCCGGCGATGCGTTCAGGCACAGAAACTGAACATAATGACCAGGGTAAGCCTCGTGAATCGAGACGACATCGGAGGTGTAATAGTTGAAGGCTGTGAGCCATTCTTCTTTTTGTTTTTCCGGCCAGTCGTTCTCCGTGGGCGTGACGTAGTAATACGCCTCGTTGGCGCGTTTCTCGAATGGACCAGGCGTGTCCATCGAAGCAAAAGAGGTGGCTCGGAGATATTGCGGCGTCTCCTTCACCTTCGCTCGGACATCAGATGGGATGCTGACCAAACGACGGGTTAAGACGTATTTGCGAATTTTGTCCAGATCTTTGGCCACGTCGGGGATGAGATTTTGCGGTGTGGGATGTTCGCTTTGGATTTGCTTGAAAACTTCGATCGGCGACTTGTTCGGATCGATTTTTTTTGCGGCTTCGGCGAACGCTTCCTGTTCCGCCTTTAATTGCGCCATTCCAATCTCGAGGATTTTTTGTGGAGGAAGATCGACGAGTTCGGTCTGCGTCAGGAAGCGCCTGAATTTTTCTTCGCCCAGGGCGAAATCGAGCGAGGCTTTCGGAAGTTTCTCGCGCTCCAGCCATGCTGCGTAATCATTGAGTGCATTTGCGGCCTTGCGATTGGCCTCATGAAAAGCGACGCGAAGCTGTTCGTCCTTGAGGTTGCCGACGGCGGATACGAGATCCTTCTTCAGGAAATCCGCGGAACCTCTTGCGATCTGGATGGCGAGCTCCACATAGGGTTTGGGAACGACGTCATTGAGGTTTGTCCTCGCGGCAATGAGGATATTTGGGATTTGGGATTCGATCGCGACCAAGCTGCGAACGCGATCCTCGAGCGGCGCAAAATTCCTCTTGATATAAACATTCACATCGGCAGCGCGCGCATAGACCATGGGATTCCGTTCGAAAACCGACATGTCCTGCATTTCAAAGATGTCCTTCTTAACTGCAGTCTGGAGAATTCGCAGATCGATGGATTGGCGGGGACTCAGTTTGCCCGGGTCGAACTTGCTCAGCCGATCGTCGAAGCGCCGCAGCCGCGAAAGCTCGGCATCGAGCGCGAGGCGGCTGTAGTCAGTGATTTTTCCATCATATTCATGAAGCCCAAGAGCGGTCCCTTCCAAGGGGTGAGCGCCCAGGTAACCTTTAATGTATTCCTCGGCGACGGCCTCATACTCGCCGTCTTCTGTTTCCGCAGCGAAACCGCAAATGCCTTCAGGGAAGAGCCAGAGCGCAGCGAGCAAAAGAATGAACGAGAAAGCCTTAAACGTTAGAGACTGGTTTCATTGGCGGCGGAACATTAAGACAACGGCTTGCGTTGGGTGTTGCCAAAAATTCGCCGTGAGCGATGGTGGGCGTGTTCTTCAAGTTCGGGTCGAAGTATGAGGCGCTTCATGATCTTGCCGTTGTTGGCTTGTCTCCTGCTGGGTTTTCTCCCCGCAGTGTTCGCGCAGGAAGAACAGCCGGGAAAGAGTGAAGAGGATAACGGCTACGCGCAAATCTCAATTTTCGCAAAAGCGCTCGAATTGATCCGGCAGGATTACGTGGATGAGAACAAGACGAGCTACCATGATCTCATCAACGCGGCGATGAAGGGGATGCTTTCCTCGCTGGACCCGCACAGCCAGTTCATGGATCCGGACGACTTTCGCGATATGCAGGACGACACGCGGAGTCGTTTCAATGGCCTTGGGATTGAGGTCTCGATGAAAAACGGTCTTCCTACAGTGATTACGGCGATGGAAGACACACCCGCGGCCAAGGCTGGAATTCTCTCAGGTGACCAGATCTTGCGAATCAATGGCATTTCAACCGAAAGAATGGATCTGCAGGATGCGATCAATGTTTTGCGCGGGCCTGCCGGAGCAAAACTCACCCTTACGCTGCTTCGGCCTTCGACCAAAGAAATCAAGGAATACGCGTTGCAACGCGCCGAGATCAAAATCCAAAGTGTCAAGGGAGCGAGCTTGCTCGACCCGGAGCTGACCGGCCCATACAAGATCGGTTATATCCGGTTGGTGCAGTTCAACGAGCCGACTGCGGACGAACTAGCGAAAGCGCTCGATGAATTGCAGAAGCAAGGGATGCAGGCGCTCGTTCTCGATTTACGGAATAATCCGGGGGGTCTGCTGAATAGCGCGGTCGATGTCTGCGCGCAGTTCCTGCCGCCCAATACGAAAGTCGTATCGACACAGGGCCGGGTTGCTTCGCAACAGCATGATTATTCAACTTCCGGCGCGAAAAAGGAACGCCCGAGTTTTCCAATGGTGGTGTTGATCAACGAAGGCAGCGCAAGCGGAGCCGAGATCGTTGCCGGAGCACTGAAGGATTTGCATCGGGCCGTGCTTGTCGGTGAAACAACTTTTGGAAAGGGTTCCGTGCAGAATGTCATGCAATTGCCTGACGGCTCGGCGGTGCGTTTTACCACAGCAAAATACTACACGCCGAGCAAACAGGTCATTCAGGGTAATGGCGTGACGCCGAATATTCGTGTTGCCATGACTGCCGAGCAGGAGCGTTCTCTCTTTGCGCTGCGTAACGCGGGAAATATGAAACCCGAGGACGAGAAAAGCGTAATCAAGGCGAGAGATCCGCAGATGTTACGCGCAATCGACGCGCTCAAGGGCGTCATGATTTACGCGCAAGAGAACGCGCCAAAAGCACAAGCGGTAAAGAAATAGGAACGCGGCTTTCGCTTGTTTGTCATTCCGAGCGAAGTCGAGGAATCTCGGTTTCTTTTGTGTGCCGGGGAATTTACGTTCGAGAGATGTCTCGACTTCGCTCGACATGACACTATTGGCATTAGAAACCTCCTGTGACGAAACCGGTGTCGCTATCTTGCGACGACGCAACGGCGATTCGGCGCCGGACTTGCTTGCCAGCGAAGTGGCATCGCAAATCGCTGCGCATGAAAAATATGGTGGGATTGTGCCCGAGATAGCGTCGCGAAATCATCTTATCCACGCACCGCGGCTGCTCGATCGCGCTGCGAGTTCAGCGAACATTGGTTTTTCAGAGATCGACGCATTTGCCGCAACGAGCGGACCCGGTCTGGCGAGCTCGCTTATGATAGGTGCATCGATTGCCAAAGGATTGGCGATCGGTTTTGGCAAACCTTATCTTGCTATCAATCATCTCGAAGGACATTTGCTTTCGCCTTTTTTTGGAGACACAGATCGGAACAGCCAAATGCGGCCGAATGTTTCGCTTATCGTGAGTGGCGGGCACACGATGTCGATCTTCGTGTGTGGCCTCAGCGATTATCAATTAATCGGCCGAACCGTCGATGATGCTGCGGGCGAAGCGTTCGATAAGGTGGCCAAGATGCTTGGGCTCGGTTATCCGGGCGGGCCGGAGATTGAAAAACATGCACGAAGTGGTGATCCCAATCGTTTTGATTTGCCTCGCAGCATGCTCGATTCGGAGAACTTTAGCTTTAGCGGGTTGAAAACTGCTGTCCGTTATTTGCTGCCGAAAGTTGAAGGGCGACTTTCTCGGCCGACCTTTGCGCTTCTTCTTTTCAGCAGGCGATTATCGACGTCCTGGTGCGCAAGACGATTGCAGCGGCGCGGAAATACCGCGTCGATCTTGTGACGGTTAGCGGCGGGGTCAGTTGCAATCAGGAATTGCGAAGGCAATTGGGCGAGGCATGCGTGCACAACGGATTTGAATTCAAAAATGCCGAGCCGTGGTTGTGCACGGATAACGCGGCCATGATCGCGTTTGCCGGGTTGTTGCGATTGGCCGCCGGATTTCAATCTCATGTAACCGAGGAGATCGATCCAAATCTGGCGCTGGCGAGGTAGGGCGCGACCGCCGGCCGCGCCGCGGACGGCTCGGCGAGCCGTCCCTATCACTCAGTACTCGCGTTCGAGAAGATAATTTGCCAGCGCATGAAGCGCTTCAGCGTCGGCTTCCCGAAACACGGATAGAGCATCGTGCGCCTGGCGCGTGAGCCGCCTGGCTTCAGCGCGTGATTTCTCCAAGCCAATTACCGCAGGATAAGTCGCTTTTTTTGCCGCGACATCTTTGCCGGCGCTCTTGCCCAGTATCTCCGAGGTTTGCGTTACATCGAGGATATCGTCGATGACTTGAAAAGCGAGACCAAGCCGCTTCCCGAACTGTGTGATTGCGGAGAGTTTCCTGGCGTCTGCGTTGGCGCTCATTGCGCCGAGCCGAACCGAGCTCTTCAACATGGCTGCGGTCTTGTTCTCGTGGATGAATCGCAACTGGTCGCGCTTAACTATCTTCCCTTCTGCCTCGAGATCGGCCACTTGACCAGCTATCAGTCTCTGGCTCCCAGCCGCAACCGCGATTTCGCGCAATAAGATTGAGATATCGTAGCGTGGCGCCGGTTTCGCTTTCGAAACAATTTCAAACGCGATCGTCAATAGCGCGTCTCCCGCCAGTACGGCAATGCCGTCGCCGAAAACCTTGTGGCATGTGGGGCGGCTACGGCGGAAATCATCGTTATCCATGCTGGGAAGATCATCATGCACCAGCGAATAGGTGTGGATGCATTCGACGGCACAGGCGAGGGGAAGGGCGGTATCGACTTTGCCGCGACAGACTTCAGCCGCGGCGAGGCAAAGGATCGGCCGCAATCGTTTGCCTCCGGCAAAAAGACTGTACCGCATCGCCTTATGGAGCGTGACAGGTTTCGTACTCGTTTTCGGCAGATACCGATCAAGCGCGCGGTCGATCACTTTTTGGCGGGTCCGAAGATACTTTTTGAGATTCACGGGGCGGAAGCGGCTGCTGAATGCTCGATTCTCGTTACTGGATAATGCAATCCCGTGCGGAGTGTCCAGTATCAATCATTCCGAAATGTTAAAACGCTGGGAAATGACATCGTTGTTAGCGTCGCACTGTGCGTCATCCTTCCTGGCAACACTTAACTTTGGTCAGATGTTCTCTGCCGTTTCAGTAGTGGTGATCGGTTTCACGCGCATAGCTAGAAATGCGCCGGCGAGCAGAATCGCTGCGCTCCAGAGTTGCATGCGGGTAAGGCGTTCGTGGAAAATCCAGGCGGAGAGTCCCATGGCGCCGGCGGGGCATAGAAGCTGGAGGGTTTGGGCGAGCGCGACTCCAATTTGGTGGATTGCCACATAATACAAAACGTGGGCGAGCGTGATACAGGTCACGGCTGAAATCGCCAGAATCACGTTCACATCCGCGGCCGTGTGAAGGGGTGTATCGATTTTGCCAAACGCGAGGGTGAGAGGAAAAAGCAGCGCGGACGTGATGAAGCTGACCAAACCAAAACTGCGGATCGACCCTAGCCGAGCCGATGGGCGCTTGATCAGAACGCCGTAGAGCGCCCAGCAGAACGAGGCGGCAAACGCAATGAGCAATCCAGGCAACGCGATATGTCGCTCCTGTGATTGCACGTTGGGCTGGAACCAGATCACTCCAAAGGCACCGATTAAGCCAAGCAGAGTGCCGGCTTGGAATTTCCATTGCCGGATGACGAAGCGTTCCTCAGGGAAGAACGCGAGCGCGAGCAGCGCGGTGAAGATGACCGAAGAACGAATGAAAATCGTATAGACACCTGGGCCCATGTAGAAGAGAGCCATCACTTGCGTGACTTGATGGACGACGTTCGGCAGACAAGGGAGAAGACAAAGCCCAACGGCGCGCAGGTCGATCCCCGGCCCGCCTCGGTGGACCCGATAAAACACGAGCGGTGCAATAGCGAGACAGGCAACAAAATAACGATAAAAATTCTGCGCCCACGGATCGTAATAACGATTCAAATAATACATGAATAGTGAGGGCGTGGACCAAATAAGGACCGTGGCAAAGACGGCAGCGTAGCCTTCCGACAAGTTTGTGCGACGGTGTTGATCGACAAGTCCCGTCATCGAATTGTTTGGTTCATTTAAGCGTTTGCCCCGTTAATTTGCTCGCGTACAACCATAAATCGCTCAACAATTAGTCTGAAAGGAGAATGCATATCTTGAACAAGCAATCCATTACCGTCGCAACCGCTTTACTTCTCTGTTGTGCAGGCAGTCACGTTTGCCTGGCGAAACCACCAGCGAAATCGGCAGCGGGGGCTGCGAGCCACATGCAGCGAGCGATCGAGCTCGCTGAACAAAAGAACTTCCAGGGTGCGATTGACGAATTTACCAAGGCGATTGAAGCGAACCCGAAAGATGCACGCGGTTACGCTAATCGGGGCACAGCCTATCGCCAAGCGGCACAGGCAGCTCAGGCAGCCGGAGATGCAGGTGCGGCGGCCACAAGATATTCAGCTGCTTTGGCTGATTTTTCCAAGGCCATCGAAATTGATTCAAAGGATGAGGTCGCCTATCGCGAGCGCGGCATGACCGCGGTAATGCAAAATCAGTTCGACGCGGCTCTGGCGGATTTCAACAAGGCCATCGAGCTCAAACCTGACGACGGATTTGCGTATAAGTTTCGAGGTTTTGCTGAAATCGGCCTCAACCAATGGGACAAGGCGGGCGCGGACTTCACGACCGCAATTGAGAAACAACCAGATGACCCACAAAATTATGACAGGCGCGCCTGGGCAAACCGGAACCTGAAAAACTACGATGCGGCCGTAGCGGACTACACGTTTTTGATCGGGAAGGACCCGAACGATGCTGAGCACCTGGTGAAGCGAGGCGCGACGTACACTTCGCTGCAGCAGTATGAGAAGGCCGTCGCCGATTACCAGGCTGCGCTAAAGCTAAAACCAGATGACTATGACACGGTGCAGCGCCTGCAATATGTGCAGGGAATACTGGCGGCAAAAAATGCACCACCGCCTCCTTCGGCTACTCCTACTCCCACGCCTGGCCCTGGTTTGATCACGCCGCTCAATGTCGGGATTACCATCGGAGTTCTCATTATCATCGCTATTATCGTGCGATTGCTTACACGAGGGAAAGCCGAAGAGACCAGCGGCAGAATCCGGTGAGTTTTCAGATGCTGTGAATGCCCCGTTCCTAACAAGAAATTTCTTTGACACGACAATGAGCGCGGTTAGCTTGCGGACGCTTTTTGCTGGAACGAGGCGGTCCCATGGTCGTTCAAATTGCAAATTTGATGCGGCTTTGGGACTTTTGAATCTCTGGCAGAAGGCGAAACCGGTTTGCCGCTCGGGTTGCCGCGGAGGCGCTGGGCTGGCGAAGAACAGCCCATGTAGCTCAGTTGGTAGAGCACGTCCTTGGTAAGGACGAGGTCACCGGTTCAATCCCGGTCATGGGCTCCAGAGCAGCCTCAGGACCGGCAGCAGACAATTAGAGGAAATAAGACAGTTTAGTTAACCAGGAGAATTGAAATGGCTAAGGAAGCATTTAAACGCGACAAGCCGCACGTGAACGTCGGCACGATCGGTCACGTGGACCACGGCAAAACAACCCTGACGGCAGCGATTACGATGGTGTTGTCGAAGAAGGGCATGGCCGAGGTACGCGCCTACGAGTCAATCGACAACGCTCCGGAAGAAAAGGAGCGTGGCATTACAATTAACACGGCACACGTGGAGTACTCGAGCGACAAACGTCACTACGCTCACGTCGATTGCCCCGGCCACGCCGATTACGTCAAGAACATGATTACAGGCGCGGCGCAAATGGATGGCGCCATCCTGGTGGTCTCGGCAGCGGATGGACCCATGCCGCAAACCCGCGAACATATCCTGCTGGCGCGCCAAGTTGGTGTGCCCTCGATTGTCGTGTTCCTGAACAAGGTCGATATGGTCGATGATCCCGAGCTGCTCGACCTTGTGGAGATGGAAGTGCGCGATCTCCTGACGCAGTACGAATTTCCGGGAGATAAAATCCCGATTGTTAAAGGCAGCGCCCTCAAGGCACTTAATGGCGACGCCGACGCGGAAAAACAAGTTCTCGCCCTCGTCGAAGCCATTGACGATTACATTCCAGTGCCCGAGCGGCCGATCGATCAACCGTTCCTGATGCCGATCGAGGACGTGTTCAACATTGAAGGCCGCGGCACCGTCGCGACGGGTCGTGTGGAGCGCGGTATTCTCAAGAAAATGGGGGAAGTTGAGCTCGTTGGGATTCGTGCCTACCGCAAAGACGGTTGCGACCGACATCGAAATGTTCCGCAAACTTCTCGATGAAGCGCGTGCGGGTGATAACGTCGGCGTTCTGTTGCGTGGCTTGAAGAAGGAAGAAGTCGAGCGTGGCCAGGTGATTGCCAAGCCTGGTTCGATTACGCCCCATAAAAAATTCAAGGCGGAAGTCTATGTGCTGAGTAAAGAGGAAGGCGGACGTCACACCCCATTCTTCACCAATTACCGGCCACAGTTTTATTTCCGCACCACGGACGTGACTGGCACCGTTAAGTTGCCTGAGGGCGTGGAAATGGTCATGCCCGGCGACAACATCTCAATCGAAGTCGAGTTGATCACGCCAATCGCGATGGAAAAAACGATTCGCTTCGCCATTCGTGAAGGCGGCAAGACGGTCGGCGCCGGTCGCGTGAGCGATATTCTGGATTAACACTCTTCCTCTGGCTCTGCTCACTTGAGGGATGTCTAAGTAAGAGGAGATTAAAAGGAAGCGGAAGAGGAAGATTAAGAACGCCAGTAGCTCAATTGGTAGAGTAGCGGTCTCCAAAACCGTCGGTTGGGGGTTCGAGTCCCTCCTGGCGTGGTTAAACTGGCCGCAAACCTCCAAACGCTGAACATCGAACCGGCAACAGATGAACATGTTGAGTGTTGGACGTTCAGGATTGATGTTGGATGTTGTTTTGATTTAGATGATCACCAAAGTTAAAAGCTTCTTCAGCGAAGTGAAGGTCGAGCTGCAGAAATGCTCCTGGCCCTGGGACCCGAAAGAGAAAGGATTCCGCCGGTACAAGGAACTGAGTGACTCGACTGTTGTGGTTGTTATCGCAATGTTATTGCTCGGTGGATATGTCGCGCTTTTCGACCTCGTTTTGGTGAACGTAGTCCACTTTTTCACGCGGTTGCACTGATTATGGCACAAACGCTCGCAGGGAAAGATCAATGGTTCGTCGTGCATGTACTTTCCGGTCAGGAAAACAAAGTGCGCGAGAATATCTTGAAACGCGTCAAGACCGAGGAAATGAGCGACTTGATTTATGAAGTGCTCGTCCCGACTGAGCGCGTCTCGGAAATCAAGAAAGGGAAGAAGAGCGAGACCACCCGGAAATTTTTTCCCGGTTATCTGATTGTTAACATGCATTTGCTCGACGAAAACAATCAGCTTGTCGGACGCACGTGGTATTTCATTCGCGACACACCCGGGGTGATTGGGTTTGCCGGCACCAAGGACAAACCGATCCCGATGCGGCAATCGGAGGTGGACAGCATGCTCGCGCAGATGAAAGAGCGCGAAGAAAAGGTGAAACCGAAAGTCAGCTTTGAGGTTGGCGAATCGGTGAAAGTCGCTGATGGCCCGTTTCAAAACCAGACCGGAATCGTCGAAGAGATCGATCCCGAGCGTGGCAAACTCCGCGTCTCCGTCACCATTTTCGGTCGCGCAACTCCGGTGGAATTGGAATACTGGCAAGTGGAACGCGGCTAAGATCCACAGCTATCAACAATCAACTCAACTAACAACTTTTCGAAATGGCAAAAGAGAAAGTAGCAGAGATCAAACTCCAGATTCCCGCGGGCCAGGCTAATCCGGCCCCGCCGGTTGGGACCGCGCTCGGTCCGCGTGGCGTCAACATCATGGCGTTCTGCAAGGAATTTAACGCCGCTACTCAAAAACAAGCCGGCGACATTCTTCCGGTGGTCATCACCGTTTACAAAGACAAATCGTTCACATTCATCACGAAAAGTCCGCCTGCCGCGGTTCTCTTGAAAAAAGCGGCCAACATCGCTGCTGGCTCAAAGGAACCTAACAAAACGAAGGTTGGCAAAGTCACGCGTAAACAAGTGATGGACATCGTGAACACCAAGCGCAAAGACCTGAACGCACGCAACGACGAAGCCGCTTTCCGCATCATCGCTGGCACCGCCCGACAAATGGGGCTGGAAATCGTCGATTAGGATGAGCCACTACTTCGGAACACTGATTGCATTGCCGAGAAATTCCCACTCCTGCAGCGCGATCGGCACATTGCCGTTTTTCCAGACGAAATCGTGGAAAGAGCGCAGGTTGAATCTTTCGCCCTCCTGCATGCGCGCGTCGCTAAGAAATTTGAGGATTTGCAATTTGCCGATCTGGTAAGTAATCGCCTGCCCAGGTCCAGTGGAAAACGCGATTGCTTCCTGGCGCGCGGTATTTTCGTCCATCGGCACCTTCTCTTGCAGATACTTTGCGGCTTGATCGAGAGTGAATTCTCCCAGTGCAAGTTTCACGTCTACTTCCACGCGTAGTGCTCGGAGTCGCATGAAATTGTAAATGATCTCGCGCGTGTGCGGGCTGTCGTCGAACAGGCCAGCTTGTAACATCATTTCTTCTGCGTAAAAGCCGATGCCTTCGTTTGCACCCGAGTCGTAGTAAAGCCGTCTGATCGGGTCTTCGTGTTTCCAGGAAAGACAAAGCTGAAAATAATGGCCTGGAATTCCCTCATGAACCGTTATCGGACGCGGGTCTTCCGCCGTTGCCTGCCAGAAGTAACCTAGCTTCCCTGAAGGCTCGGTGACGTAGCGGATGCAATTCTCATTCAACCGCGATGGCGACGTGAAGTCGTCCATCTCGCCGAAGCCTTGCAACGCGCGCAAAAATTCCGGCATCGGTCGCAGCGTGTAATGCTGAACCCAATTGGGGACAGTCAGGATGCTGCGCGCCTCTAGAAATTTTCGGATTTGAAATTCTTTCGCTGCCGCGTCCTTGATCCAATCGGCAATGTTGTCGGTGATCTTAAGCGGCGGCACATTCTTGTTGCGGTTTTCCTCGAATGCCTCGAAAGCGACGGCGCGGTTCCATTCCTGCCTCCCCATCGCCAGAAGTTCTTCAGGCGAATAGGGGATCAGCGCGACATTCTTGAGAAAGAAAACGTAGGCGTCGCGTCCAAGGGCGGTCTCGTTCGGCAGCGACGGCAACATTTCTCGAAGTTTTTCGCGAAAACGGTCGAGCGCATCCGCCGCGCGATCAGTCGGGCTGTTCAACTCTTGCTCCTTGAGAGTTGTGGACTTCAGCAATGCCTTTGTCATTTGATGCAGCCGCGGCCTAATATTTTCCAGCGCTTGAATTGCTACTGTGGCAAATGGCGCTGGCGGTTGCTCCAGGTTCTCGACGCCTTGCTGCAGTATCGAAGGAATATTTTCAATGCGGGTGAGAATTTCCCGGCTATGCGCTGCATCGTACGGTCCTGGCACGGTGAGCGCTTCAACTATCGGCGTGAGCGTCTGCGCGATGTAAAAATTGGGATCGCGTTGCCAGCGTGCATTGACGTCCAGTTCCCAGCGCACCCTCGCCAAAGCCGAACCGATCAATTTGTAGTCAACCTGCCTGGCAATCGGCCATTGCGCTGGGTCGACCTTTTTCCAACGCGCTTCGAACTCGGCAAGATCCTTTCGTTGTTTGTCGATGCTGGCTCGTGACCAATCGCGAGTCCCGCCCGGCCGCTCTATTCGATTGACGTCGTCCGCCGTAAATGGCGCGTATTTCGCACGCCAGGTCCAAAAATCGTTCGCCAGTCTCTCCAGCGAGTCAGCTGCAACCGAAGCATTGGCCAACAACAACGCAATGAGAAAAACAGCCGGCCAACTTTTCTTCATCACGGATTACCCGGCGCTCCGCCGCAACGTGATAACGCTGGGATTTTTGCTCGGCCGATACATCGAAGCGCCGTAACAAAGCGTCGACGATTTTTCGCGCGCATAACGAATCTTGTTCAGCTTTTCGTCCCAGTGTTCCATGTAAGAGCAGTTCGCCGTTTTCTTACTGCCGGGGATCGGCACGTAACGATGTTAGCGCCATCAGGCGCGAAGATCGGAGCTGAGTCCTGTCCCGAGTTATCATTTGTTAATTGCCGCAGTAGTTTTCCGTCCTCGCGAAACAGATAGAGATGGGAGTGGCTCGTTCCCTCCGCTTGCAGATAACGGATTGCGATCACGATTTCCGAAGCGCCTCGCGCCGGTGTCCCAAGAAGCAAAGACGTGGCCGTGAGGACCAAAATTCCCAGAACGCGCGCATCATCGCAGCGGAAGTTGAATCGTGCTGGGATGGGTCGCGTCATGATACACCTGTACATGACAGGTGCGCGCGTCTTTTGCCGTTTCTTCGGCAACGACTCCGCCCGAGCAATAGTTCTTTTGCCACTGAGTCGAATTTGGGGATGACACGACCAGGCGAAGCCGGCTGCCTTTCATCAATCGACGAGCAACGAACAATCCAGGATTGAAATCGCAGCGCACTATTTCGCCTGGCTTCACTAGTTTGGCTTCGCGCAGCGACTCGCGATAACGCAAGCGGCGAGTATCGCTCCAGAGTTCGATGCTGGTACCATCGGGCTGAATTTCGTAGAGACTGGCGGAGAAATCTACATCAGGCGTGTCGATCGAGACCCATAATGTTACTGCCGGGCAGCCGATGAGTGGCGTTTCGCTGGGAAGCGGTTCCGTGTGATACACCAAACCATCCTTGTTGATGCTCAACGCATACGTTTGATCGATACCGGCCGTTTTTTCGTTTTGATCGACGCCGTCAACCGTTTCGCCACGCGCGGTATCCAACGGATCGTAAGTGAATGTGTCTGAACCCTCGTTGGCCCGTTTTTCAGTAAGCGAGCCTGAACGAAATACGCCATTCGCGTCGCTGTTTTTGGAATCGAAGTGAAAAATCTTCGGATTCGCGACGAGCGTTTCGAAATTGTCGGCGTATTTCCATTCGCCATTTGCGCCGGTATTTCCCGGCGCGAGCAAGTAGTAGGCGACCTTATTTTTGAGAAATTCAGGTCTCGGGCCGTCTTTCATTGTCCAGTCGTACCATTTTCGATGCAGATCATTGAGATCGACAATGGCCGCCGGTCCAAACTTGATGCCAGCGACCTCATCCGTAGGGGTGCGCGTGCCTGCATGGTCCCACGGGCCGATGACCAGAAAATGTTTTGCGCGCGCTTCTGGAAAGGCATTTGCCAGATGATCCCGGTAATAGGATAGGGCGCCCAATTCATCGCCATCGTATTGCCCTGTGATTGTTAAAACTGGCAGCGTAATTTTCTGAAACTGCTCGCGCGTCGGTACCATCCCGTCATAGTACGCATCGACTACGGGATGTTTGAGGATGCGTTGAAAATTGAGCGAGGGATTTCCGACAAACGAATCGAGCGATTTAAACGGGATGTGTTTCTTGTAAGCGTCCAGGAATTTTGTGCGCCAGAATTTTTGATCAGCAAAAAGATTGTTTTGCGCAGCATGTCCGCTGGTGAGCGTGTACCATTGGACGTCGTACGTTAGACCGACGTTTTGGGTCGAAGGATAATCGAGACCCGGATGAGCGGCTGCAGCGGGAACGATCGTTGCCAAATGTGGCGGGAATTCCTTTGCTGTCGCCCACTGATCGAATCCTGCGTAGGAACCGCCCCACATTGCAACCTTGCCGTCGCAAAACGGTTGTTTGGCCAGCCACTCGACGACGTCGTAGCCATCGTGCGGGTCGTTCGCAAACGGTTCGAACTCACCGCCGGAATTTCCCCGACCCCGAACATCGACAAGCGCGAACGCACATCCATGCGATGCGAAGTAGGCGCCGCGCGCGTGGTACGTATCTGAGATGTAAGGCGTGAGTGTGAAGATGACCGGCGTCTTCGACAACGATCCGTCCGGCGTTTTCGGCAGATACAACGTCGCGTTTAGTTCGACGTTGTCACGCATGGGAATCTTCACGCCCCAGCGAAGGTCGTAGTCAGCCGGCGGTTGCGACGGCGATGGTCTTGGGCTTGGGGTTTGCGCGACGACCGTTGCGGCAAAAGGCGCGCACAGTGTTGTAGCCAGGATCGACGCCCACGAAATAATCGTGGCTAGCGAAGAAGTTCGGAGTTTCACCTTGTCGGATTCAAGCGAGGAGGAGCAGGAAGGCAAGAACGTTGATTATGGATCACTTCTGCTTGGCTGGCTATCGGAGGAAGTGCAAAGCAACGAGCCATCGTTTGCAGGAAGGCGAGTTTGCGAGACGATAGGCCATGGCCCGCGAGCTTTCGAAGAACATACAACCTCATAAAGCCAAAACTCGGGAGAAGGTTACGAGGCGCGCGCCGGCGTCAAAGTCGGATATGCAAATAAATGCTGGAACAATTTCTTTTTCCCGAGCCGAGCTATTCTGTGCCGGCATCATTTTTTTGGTCGCACTCCTTCTTTATAGCTGGACGCTCGCGCCGACGGTTACTCTGACTGACAGCGGAGAGCTAATTGTAGTTGCTCGCGGCCTGGGAATCGCACATCCGCCCGGGGTTCCGTTGTGGGTCATTCTCGCCCATCTCGCATCGCTTGTGCCTTTTGGAAACATTGCGGTGCGGATTAATTCTTCGTCCGCGCTTTTTGCGGCGCTCGCTTGCGCGATGCTCACGCTTACAGTGGCAGAACTAACGATTACGGCGTCATACCTCGTCAAGTCGAAGCGACGAAAGAGAGTCGCGCAGCAGAGTAAAACTGCTGAAGAATCGGGGCTTGCGCGCCTGCTGTTGACTGTGCCCGCGCTGGGTGCGGGTTTGCTCATGGCGTTCTCCCGCACGCTTTGGTCGTATGCGACGATCACCGAGGTCTATGCTCTGAATACGCTGCTCATCCTCGTTATCTTCTTTCTAATGCTTCGATGGCGGCGATGGATTGTCGCAGACGGGATGCAGCATATTGGCACGGCGATCAATGCCGGCGACGTTACTTCGCAGATTACAAGATACGACGCTTACCTTTATGCGGCTGCCCTGGTGTTCGGGCTAGCGCTAGGCGTTCATCACGTTACCGTGGCGCTAACTCTTCCTGCCATAGCAGTCATTGTTTATCGAACGCAGGGCATGAGGTTTTTCACCAGCAGACGATTGGGTTATGCCGCATTGATTTCGATTGGCGCACTCGTCGCCGTTTATTCCTACCTGCCGCTCGCGGCGTCGCGCTCGCCTGTCATTAACTGGGGCCATCCGCGTTCGTTGCAGGAAATATGGTGGCACATCACGGGCAGACAGTATCAGGTCTATTTCTCCTTCAAACCGGAGATAATGGGAGAACAGTTTGCTGAATTCTGCAGAATGGCACTGCGCGAGTTTGGCTTTCCGTGGCTTCCGCTATCGCTGGTTCTGGCTTTCGCGGGCTTCGTCGACGCTTTCAAGCGAGACCGTACGACTTTCTGGTTTCTCCTGAGTATCATCATCGCCGATTTGGCTTATGCCCTCAGCTACGAAATTGCAGAGGACAAGGATGCGTACTATCTGCCCACATTCATTTCGATCGCGATTGCTGCTGGTCTTGGCATCCGATGGATGATTCGACGGGCCGTTTCCAAGTCCGTGCCTGGCGGAAAGCTATCCGTAGCGGTTGCAACAGTTGTTTTACTTGTTTGCGCGATCACTCTCGCTGCTAACTGGCCTTTTAGTAATCGCAGGCAATACTTTATCGCGCATGATTACGTGGAAAATCTGTTGAGCACGATCGCGCCCAACAGCCTATTGCTCACGCTCGACTGGCAGGTTGTCTCCCCAATGTTCTATTCGCAGGAGATAGAACAACGGCGACGCGACGTTAAGGTTGTGGATATCAATCTCCTGCGTCGCTCGTGGTATTTCGATTACCTAAGTCGTGCTTATCCCGGTTTGGTCGAGCGGTCGCGCGACAAGATTGAGGCATTTGTTGAAAACCTCAAAGAATGGGAGCGCGATCCCGGAGTTTTTGCCAGGAGCCCGGCACTCACTCAAAGAATCAGCGCAGCATTTCTAGAGATGATTCAATCAATGGTAATGAACGAAAGCAGGGTTGCACCGGTTTACATGACGAACGATTTGCTTTCCTCCGACTCAGCCAATGGCGAACTGACCAGATGGCTTAATCAAAAATACCAACTTGTTCCGCAAGGGCTTGTGTTTAACCTCGCGGACGGTCAGGGCTTTCATGATTCGCCTGAGGTGCATCTGCAAATCCGCGGCCTTGCCGGCGGGACAGTGCGATTTAGCAAAGGCGATCCAGTAAACGTTAAAGTAATACCGGCCTACACGAAAATGCTGATTAATCGCGGACGCTATCTGGCTTTATTTGGTCAACATCAGCGCGCCATTACTGCTTTCGAACAGGCGCTCGCGCTCAACCCGGATCTCGCTTTGGCGCGGCAGGGGCTCGCCGAAAGTGCGTCGAAAGCGCGGAGACCCTAGCGGAGTATTCGTCTCATCATTCGCTGATTCAAGCTTCGCTCGTCGTTCGGGCTTCGTCATTTTCCGTGCGCCGTCTTGCTTTATTCGTGCGAACCTTTTATATGCGCGGGAATGAATCTACTGGCTTGTGATCGATGGTTGCGCCTTGTTCCGGCAATCCTTGCTTTTGCCATTGGGGCGATTCCAGTTCGGGCGGCTGACAATGTCATCGCGCTGAAAGCCGCACGCTTGTTCGACGGGAAATCCAAATCACTCGTTCCAAATGGCGTCGTTATCGTTCAAGACGATAAGATTGTCGATGTTGGTAGCAATCTGGCTGTTCCAGGCGATGCGCAGGTGATCGATCTGGGCGATGCCACGCTCGCGCCGGGATTCATGGACGCACATACACATCTGACGCTGGATTACTCCGGCGATTACAATGTGCGCCGACTGAAAGAGCTCGATCTCAACGTCTCCGAGCAGGCGATCATTGCCACGGCGCACGCGCGCGCCACTGTCGAAGCAGGTTTCACTACTGTGCGCGATCTCGGAAGCCGATTCGTGGGGAGCCGCGAATTTGTCGATGTTGCCCTGCGCAATTCAATTAACAAAGGAGTAGTCGTTGGCCCGCGCATGTTGGTTGCGACCAAGGGAATCGGCGCAACCGGCGGTCACTTCGATCCAACCAGCGGATTTCGTGATTTCCTTTTCGGGCGTGAGCCGGATTACACGGATGGAATTATCGACAGCCCGGACGACGCGCGAAAAGCGGTGCGGTTCGAAGTCAAAAATGGCGCTGATGTGATTAAGGCTGCAGTCTCGGGCGGCGTTCTTTCTTTAGTGGACGAAGTGGACACCCCGCAATTGACGCCGGCTGAGATGGCGGCAGTTGTTGATGAATCCCATCGCTTGCGCAAAAAAGTGGCAGTGCATTGTCATGGCGACCAGGCTGCCCGGGAAGCGATCGAGGCCGGCGTTGATTCCATTGAACACGGCTCATTTATGAAACCGGAAACGCTCACCCGGATGAAAAACAAGGGCGTCTTTTTGACGCCAACGCTTATGGCTACCGAATGGATCATGAGCAAACTGGAGAATTATCCACCAGCATTGCAGGCCAAAGCGAAAGCCGCAGCAGTTGCGCGCTCGGACATGTTTCGCAACGCAGTAAAATTAGGAGTGAAAATTTCTTTCGGGACCGATGCCGCCGTTTTTCCACATGGTCAAAACGCGCGAGAGTTTAAGGTGATGGTCGATCTCGGGATGCCGCCAATCGAAGCGCTAAGATCTGCAACTGCCAATGATGCCGAGCTTTTTGGCATTGCGCAAAAAACTGGCACCCTGGAAAAAGGGAAATTCGCTGACATTATTGCGATGCCAGGCGATCCGATTACCGATATCACCGCAACCGAGCGGGTATTCTTTGTCATGAAAGAGGGAAAAATCATCAGGAACGGGCCGATTGTTCAACACGCTACCAAGACAACCGAGCCTACAGAAGTTGGGGTTCCGGCGGACTAGCCGTGTTGGAGTCGACGGCACTAAAGTTGATTTTGACAAGATGAGGATCGCCGCTAGGATTCTTGTCCGCCGCCGGGTTGAGCGGCTTAATATTTTGGCAGGAGCCCTGTGTTTTCTCTCAAGAGGCCGGGGCGATAGAACTGCACGCCGACATGCAAAGAAATCGAAGCAAACGTTATCGCGCAGCCGCGCAACAGGTAGAACGGGCAAAGGACTACACGCTTGCCGAGGCTGTCTCGACGCTGAAGAAGTTTCCGCCGACTAAGTTTGATCAGACCGTGACGGTCTCATTCCGGCTTGGTGTTGATCCCAAGCAATCCGATCAGATGGTTCGCGGAACCTGTCCCCTTCCGCATGGCAGCGGCAAACAGGTTCGTGTACTGGTGTTTGCCGAGGGCGAGGCTGCACAGGCAGCCAAAGAAGCGGGTGCGGAGTTTGTTGGGATGAAGGATCTAATTCAGAAGTGTCAGGAAGGTTTTCAGGATTTTGATGTCGCGATCGCAACGCCGGCAGCGATGGCAGAAGTGCGGAAATTGGGGAAGGTGCTTGGGCCGCGCGGACTGATGCCGAATCCGCGGACCGGAACGGTCACAGACGATACAGCCAAAGCGGTGCGGGAAGTGAAGGCCGGTCGCGTGGAGTTTAAGTTGGATAAGAACGGCAACGTGGCGGTGCCGGTTGGAAAATTTTCATTTGAGGAAAATGCGCTTGTGGAAAATGGAAACGCGGTGATCGACGCAGTGGTTCGGGCTCGTCCCGCCAGCGCGAAAGGGCGGTACCTTGAAGGCGTGACAATCAGTGCGACCATGTCCCCGGGAGTTCGCGTTGATCCAGCGCCGTATTTGAGTGTGTAGTCTAAGAGACGCAATATCGAAATAGAATGAGACCAGAAAAAGCCAGCGTTGTTTTCGATCTTACCGAGAAGCTGAAACGCTCTCCGTTCGTGCTCGTAACCGACTATCAGCGAATGAAGGTCGGCGATTTTAGCGAGTTGCGGAACCGACTGGCGCCAGCCGGTGCGGAGATGCATGTCGTGAAGAACAATTTCCTCAAACGTGCCATGACCGATTCCGGTCTTCCGGAAGCGGGCGAGACACTGACTGGTCAAACAGCGGTTGTTACAGGCGACAAAGACGTGGCTCCGGTGGCCAAAATTTTCAAGACATTTGCGGCCGAGTTCAAAGTCGCCGCGCTGAAGATTGGCTTTGTTGATCGGGCGATTCTTTCCGCTGCAGAATTGGAAACGCTGGCAGACCTGCCAGCGCGCGAAATTTTGCAGGCGCAATTGCTGGGACTGTTGTTGTCTCCCGCAACGCGCTTCGTGCGATTACTGAACGAACCGGGCTCCGCATTGGCGCGGCTATTAAACGCGAAGGCAGAAAAGGAGGGCGCAGCCGCGCAAGCGACGGCGTAAGATTTAAAAATTTTCCGCTCGCGATGGCGGGATGGGAAGTGAAACGAAAACTGTCCGGGCCAGTGGCTATTGGCCTCAATTTTCCGAAAGCTTTCGGAAGCGGCAATTGGAGGAAATAAAAATGGCAGACACAGATAAATTGGTGGAGCAACTCAGCAGCCTGTCGGTGCTGGAGATTGCTGGGTTGGTCAAGCAATTGGAAGAAAAGTGGGGTGTAAGCGCAGCTGCCCCGGTGGCGATGGCGGCTGGTCCTGCTGCAGGTGGGGCAGCTGGCGGAGCGGCAGCTCCAGCGGCAGAAGAGAAGACTACCTTTGACGTGATATTGAAAGAGATGGGCGCGAACAAGATTGCCGTGATCAAGGAGGTTCGCAGTGCGGTGCCGGGACTTGGCTTGGCGGAAGCAAAGGCGCTTGTGGAAGGCGCCCCGAAGACAATCAAGGAAGGCGTGACAAAGGAGGAGGCGGACGAGATCAAGAAAAAGATCGAGGCCGCTGGCGCGAAGGTCGAAATTAAATAGCGCGACGACTCGTTAGGTCGGGTTGTTTGTCGCCATCCATAATTCAGAAGGATGCGTAAAGACCCCCCGTTCCACATTTTCCTTGCGGAGCAGAAATTTTAGGCTAGTGTCCTTTTCTGTTAGAAGCAGGCAGAACTTATTTTAACTAGGCGCTCAACGGCAAAGCACAAGAATGGCAGCAGAACGGTGGCGAATTTGACAAGCCGCTGTTCTGGATGCATTTTTGTGCCCCTCGCTCTTTGCTGAGCCCCTAAAAATCTTGCCCGTTTCGTCCACGATTGGGGCGTGGACGTTGCGAGGCTAACTCTTGGCTGGTGATTATGTCGGAACGTATTTATTTTGGAAGCATCAGGGAAGGGATCGAACCGCCGAATCTAATTGAGGTTCAGGCCAATTCGTACGTTGATTTTCTTCAGAAGGACGTCCCTTTTTCAAAGCGAAAAAATCAAGGACTGCAGGCTGTTTTCAAAGAGGTCTTTCCGATCGAAAGCTATGATGAAAAAGCGGTGCTCGATTTCAGTCATTATGAGATCGGCGAGCCAAAACTGAGTGCGCTCGAGGCCCAGCGCGAGGGACAGACCTACAGTGCGCCATTGCATGTCACGTTCCAGTTACGCGAGGAAAAAGGCACGAAGGAAGAGAAAGTCTATATGGGCGAAATCCCCCTGATGACGCCGCAGGGGACCTTCGTTATTAACGGCGCGGAGCGCGTAGTGGTAAGCCAGTTGCATCGCTCTCCTGGGATCGCCTTTGAATCTACCGTCCACGTAAACGGCAAGGTGCTTTACAGTTTCCGGATCATCCCAGATCGGGGGTCATGGATTGAGGTCCAATTTGATACGGCTGACCTCCTTTACATTTATCTCGACCGACGCAAGCGGCGCCGGAAGTTTCTTGCCACCACGTTCCTGCGCGCCCTCGGCTACGGATCTGACGAAGATGTCATCAAGCTTTTTTACAACATCGAGACCCTGAAGCTGAGCGAAAAACTCGACGAAGAGAAGCTCGCCACCAAAGTGCTGACTGCGGAGATCCGCGACGGCGATGTGACTGTGGCGCGCGCGTTTGAACCGCTCACCCTGGCTACCGTCCGCCAGATCATGGCGCTTAAAATTCATGACGTGAAAGTGATCGACATCTCTAACGATGACACCATCGTGAAGGCACTTCGAAAAGATCCGGCGCACGACCAGGAAGAAGCTCTCAAGGACATTTACCGCCGTCTTCGGCCCGGCGATCCGCCGACTGTGGCAAATGCGCGTGCTTTGCTGAAAAGGCTCTTCTTTGATCCAAAGAAATACGACCTCGGGCGGGTCGGCCGTTACAAGATCAATCAAAAACTCGGGATCAACGTTGATTCTACCGAGCGGATCCTAACCGACAAAGATTTTATCGCTGCGATCAAATACCTGATCAATCTGCGACGGGGCGAGGGCACCCTTGATGATATTGATCACCTGGGTAGCCGTCGCGTGCGCACCGTCGGTGAATTATTGGCGAACCAGTGCCGTGTTGGTCTTGCTCGCACGGAGCGTCTGGTCAAGGAGCGCATGACTCTGTTCGACATCAACGTGGATGGGATGACACCACAAAAGCTGATCAATCCGAAAGCACTCAGTGCAGTCATCCGCGATTTCTTTGGCCGGTCGCAACTTTCGCAGTTCATGGATCAAACGAATCCGCTCGCAGAGTTAACGCACAAGCGCCGTTTGTCGGCTCTTGGGCCGGGTGGTCTCAGCCGGGAGCGTGCCGGATTCGAGGTGCGCGACGTTCATCCATCCCATTACGGGCGCATTTGTCCGATTGAAACGCCGGAAGGTCCAAACATCGGCCTGATTAGCTCGATGAGCACGTTTGCGCGCATCAATGAGTTCGGCTTTATCGAAACGCCCTATCGTAAAGTGGAAAAGGGCCGCGTGACGGATCAGATCGAATATCTTACCGCTGATCGCGAAGAGAATTTTCTCGTTGCGCAAGCCAATGCGGCTGTTGACGGACGCGGACATTTCACAGGTGAAAAAGTATCGGTGCGTTACCGTGGCGACTTTCTCGAAGTCGATCCCTCCAAGGTGAACTACATGGACGTCTCACCGAAACAGCTTGTATCGGTGGCGGCGGGCCTGATCCCGTTCCTCGAACACGACGACGCAAACCGGGCGCTGATGGGCTCTAACATGCAACGCCAGGGCGTGCCTCTCGTGGTCTCCGAGGCGCCGCTCGTGGGCACGGGCTTGGAGGACAAAGTGGCGCGAGATTCTCATGCGGTTGTTCTGGCAGCCGACAGCGGCAAGGTCGCTTCGGTTACGGCAGACCAAATCGTCGTCACGAAAGACGGTCATCTCCCCGAGAGCAAGAGGAAGCTCAAGACTGATCCGGAGGCAGGGATTCACGTGTTTGAGCTGCGCAAATTTATGCGTTCGAATGCCGGCACATGCGTGAACCAGAAGCCGATTGTGCACAAAGGTCAGCACGTGAAACGCGGTCAAGTTATCGCCGACGGTCCAAACACCGATCAGGGCGAGCTGGCCCTGGGGCGCAATGTGCTCGTCGCGTTCATGCCTTGGAATGGATACAACTTCGAAGATGCCATCATGATTTCAGAAAAAGTGGTCAAGGAGGATGTTTACACCTCCATCCACATCGATGAATTCGAGATCGGCGCGCGAGATACCAAGCTCGGACCAGAAGAAATCACGCGCGATATTCCCAATGTCAGCGAAGAAGCTCTGCGCAACCTGGGACCTGATGGGGTTGTGCGGGTCGGCGCGGAAGTAAAGCCGGGCGACATTCTTGTCGGGAAGATCACCCCGAAGAGCGAAACCGAATTGGCGCCGGAAGAACGCCTGCTGCGTGCAATTTTTGGCGAGAAAGCAGCGGACGTGAAGGACACGTCGCTCACTGTTCCCTCAGGCACCTACGGGATTGTGATGGACGTAAAGGTCTCGTCCCGCCGCGAAATTTCGCGCGAAAAACTCACGCCGGCGGAAACCAGACGGCAACTCAAAACCATTAGTGAAGAACATAAGCGCAAGAAAGAGACGCTCATCGAACAATTGACCGACTCGCTTTCGAATGTCCTACTCGGCGAAAAAGTTCCTCTCGACGTCGTCAACGCCAAGAACGGCGAGATCATTATTCCAGCCAATCGCAAAATCACCAAGACCCTGTTGCGAAAGCTGGCGACAGCGCACGATCATATCGAGATCGATCCGAGCCCGATCCGCAATAAGATCAGGGAAATCATTGGAGCGTATGAACACAAGTTTGCGGAACTCGAGCTCGAACGCGATCGCGCCATGGACCGGGTGGAAAGCGGCGACGATATCGACCCGGGAATCATCAAGCAGGTCAAGGTTTACATCGCAAGCAAGCGCAAACTGAGCGTCGGTGACAAGATGGCCGGGCGTCACGGAAATAAAGGCGTTGTCGCCCGGATCGTGCCCGAAGAAGACATGCCTTTCCTGGCAGACGGAACGCCGGTTGAAATTGTGCTTAACCCATTAGGCGTGCCCAGTCGTATGAATGTGGGACAAGTTCTCGAAACTCACCTGGGTGTTGCCGCGAAGGCACTCGGATTCAAAGTCGCGACCCCGGTGTTCGATGGAATCAAGGAAAAACAGATTCGCGAATATTTGCATGACGCCCGGAAGAAGGAGGGATTCACCTGGGTGCAGGAAAGCGGCAAGGCAAAGCTTTTCGACGGGCGCACCGGCGATCCTTTCGATCAGGAAGTGGTGGTTGGTTACATCTATATGATGAAGCTCGGCCACTTGGTGGCGGACAAGATTCACGCTCGCGCGGTGGGACCGTACTCGCTCGTCACTCAACAGCCACTCGGCGGGAAGGCCCAATACGGCGGCCAGCGTTTTGGTGAAATGGAGGTGTGGGCGCTGGAAGCTTACGGAGCCGCCTATACTTTGCAGGAACTGCTCACCGTTAAATCCGATGACGTGCAAGGGCGGACCCGGATTTATGAGTCGATCGTCAAGGGTGATAACTCGCTTGAAGCGGGAACACCTGAATCTTTCAACGTTCTAATCAAAGAAATGCAGAGCCTGGGCCTCGACGTGAAGGTTGGCGGCCAACCGCCTACGTTTCTGGAGAGCGTCGCGTAATTTTAAATTGTAACTATTTGGAAAACACATGAACGAACATTCCTGGCGTGAGTTAGTGGGCGAAGAGCGGCCCGTGGGTTTTGATCAAGTCGCGATTGGCGTCGCGTCGAGTGACACGATGCGCTCGTGGAGCAAAGGCGAAGTCAAAAATCCTGAGACAATCAATTACCGGACCTTCAAACCGGAGAAGGGAGGCCTTTTCTGCGAACGCATTTTTGGTCCGACGCGCGATTGGGAATGTTCATGCGGAAAATACAAGCGCATCAAGCATAAGGGCGTCATCTGCGACCGGTGCGGCGTCGAAGTTACGTTGGCTCGCGTGCGCCGTGAACGGATGGGGCACATCGAATTGGCCGTGCCTGTTTCGCACATTTGGTTTTACAAATGCATGCCCTCTCGTATCGGCCTTATGCTGGATATGAGCGCCCGGCAGCTCGAGCGCGTCATCTATTACGAGGATTACATCGTCATCGATCCAGGCAAGACGCCGTTGCAAAAGACACAACTGCTTACTGAAGTGGAATACCGCGAGGCGCAGGAGCAGTATGGCGAAGATTTCGTTGCGGGCATGGGCGCGGAAGCGATCAGGAAACTTCTGGCCGAGATCGATCTCAACAAGCTCAACAAAGAGCTTGAGAAGGCAATGACCGCCACCAAGAGCAAACAAATTCGCAAGAAACTCGCGAAGCGTCTCAAGCTTATCCAGGGCTTCCAAAATTCGCATGCGCGTCCGGAATGGATGATTCTGGATGTGTTGCCGGTTATTCCGCCGGATCTGCGCCCTCTGGTTCCCCTCGAGGGCGGACGTTTCGCCACCTCAGACCTGAACGATCTTTATCGCCGGGTTATTAATCGTAATAACCGGCTGAAAAACCTGCTCATGCTTAAGACGCCGGACGTCATCATTCGCAATGAAAAGCGGATGTTGCAGGAAGCGGTGGACGCTTTGTTCGACAATGGCAGACATGGTCGCGCCGTAACCGGCGCCGGGAATCGACCTCTGAAGTCCCTGAGCGACATGCTCAAGGGCAAGGGTGGGCGTTTCCGTCAAAATCTGCTTGGCAAACGCGTCGATTACTCAGGCCGCTCCGTAATTGTGATCGGCCCGGAGCTGAAGCTGCATCAGTGCGGATTGCCGAAGAAGATGGCGCTTGTGCTTTTCGAGCCGTTCATTATCCGCCGGCTGAAAGACCTGGGCTATGTGCACACGGTGCGCAGCGCGAAAAAGATGATCGAGCGTCAGACGCCGGAGGTATGGGACATTCTCGATGAAGTGACCAAAGGTCATCCGGTGCTGCTTAATCGCGCACCCACTTTGCATCGATTGTCCATTCAGGCTTTTGAACCGCAATTGATCGAGGGCGAAGCCATTCGCATTCACCCCTTGGTTTGCACAGCTTACAATGCGGACTTTGACGGGGACCAGATGGCAGTGCATGTGCCGCTCTCCGTCGAGGCCCAGATGGAAGCGCGCATGCTTATGCTCGCGCCGAATAACATTTTTTCCCCATCCAGTGGCAAGCCCATCACGACGCCTTCCCAGGATATCACCCTCGGCTGTTACTACCTTACCCAAAACCCTCGCGGTGGCGGCAAAGATGGCCAGCGGCTTCCGCTTTTCGCCGATGCGGCCGAGGTAGAATTCGCAATGACAGAAGGAAGCATTCGCGCACATGACCGTATCCGGATCAAGAACCCGGATTTCGGCAAGCAAACGATCTACGGAAATGGCGAAGCCAAAACGATTGAAACCACTGCGGGCCGCGTCGTTTTCAATGAGATTTGGCCCAGGCAGCTCGGATTTTTCAACAGACCCGCCGGCAAGAAGCAACTTAGCGACATCATCTGGCGCTGTTATCAAATTGCAGGACCGGCAGAAACTGTCGCGACGCTGGACAAATTAAAAGAGCTTGGTTTTGCCGAGGCCACCAAAGCTGGCATCTCCATTGGGATTTCGGACATGATCATTCCGAAAGAAAAAGAGACCGAGCTGGAAAACGCCTACAAGCAGATTAGACAGGTTGATCAGCAATATCGCAAGGGCATCATCACCGATGGCGAGCGCTACAATAAGATTATCGATATCTGGACGCATGCCGGTGACGAAATTTCCAGTGCCATGTTCCGCACTCTGGAACACAATGACGGCCGTAAGGAATTGAATCCTGTTTTCTTGATGGTCGATTCCGGTTCACGTGGCAACCGCCAGCAGGTCCGTCAGCTCGCAGGTATGCGCGGTTTGATGGCCAAGCCTTCAGGCGAAATCATTGAGCGACCGATCACGTCGAACTTTCGCGAAGGGCTGAGCGTGCTTGAGTATTTCATTTCTACACACGGTGCTCGCAAGGGTCTTGCTGACACCGCGCTGAAGACGGCTGACTCCGGGTATCTAACGCGCAAACTGGTCGACGCTGCACAGGACGTCATCATCAATGAAAAGGACTGCGGAACCGTAAACGGCATCGTCGTACGCTCAATTTACGAGGGCGACGAAGAAGTAGTCGATCTTGGTCAGCGCATTATCGGACGCGTAAGCTGCGAAACGATCGCTGATCCGGTGGACAAAAAGAAGAAGATCGTCAAAGCGAATCAGTTGATTGATGAAAAGATCGCCGCGGACCTTCAGCGAGTGGGCGTTGAGAGCTTGAAGATTCGTTCGGTTCTTACGTGTGAGTGCGGCCGGGGCGTCTGCGCAATGTGTTATGGGCGCAATCTGGCTACGGGCCAATTCGTTAAGCTTGGCGAAGCAGTAGGGATTATCGCAGCCCAATCGATTGGCGAGCCGGGAACGCAATTAACGATGCGCACATTCCACATCGGCGGCACCGCCAGTCAGACCTTCAAGCAGCCAATCATCAAAGCTAAAAACGACGGCACGGTGCGCTTCAACGACCTGCGGACCGTGCAGGCGCTCGACGGTAGTTGGATCGCGCTGAACAAGAACGGCTCGATTAGCGTGCACAACGCGGAAGGCCGTGAACTCGAGCGCTACAACGTGGTGATCGGTTCAATGATCTCTAAAGGCGACGGAGCCGAGGTCAAGAAGGGTGAGACCTTCGTTCAGTGGGACCCTTACAACGTGCCTATTCTCACCGACAAAGGTGGCAAGATCGAATTCCGCGATATGATCGCCGGTGTCACGATTAAGCGCGACGTTGATGAGGCGACGGGCCTGATGGGTACCGTTATCATTGAGCACAAGGAAGATTTGCATCCACAAATTGTTATCGTGGATGACAAGAAGGAAGTGCTTGCCAGTTATTCCATCCCGGCTGGCGCCCACGTGATCGTGGAAGAAGGTCAAAAGGTGCGCGGTGGCGCGCTACTGGCCAAGACGCCTCGGAAGGTCGCAAAGACCAAAGATATTACTGGAGGTTTGCCGCGCGTGGCCGAATTATTCGAAGCGCGCCGGCCAAAAGATGCGGCGGAGATTGCCAAGATCGACGGCGTTGTCGAGATGGGCGGGACCGTCCGCGGAAAGCGACGCTTAATTTTGAAGGATCCCGACACTGGAGCGGAGGAAGAACACCTGATCCCGCTTACCAAACACATCATCGTGTTCAAGGGCGATTTCGTAAAGAAGGGTCAGCAACTAACTGAAGGACCCGTCGTTCCCCATGAAATCCTCGAGGTCTGCGGACCGCAGGATTTGCAAGAGCACTTGGTCAATGAGGTGCAAGAGGTATATCGGTTGCAGGGGGTGGAGATCAACGACAAGCACATCGAAATCATCGTGCGCCAAATGTTGCGAAAAGTGAAGATTACCGATCCCGGCGATACATCGTTGCTCTGGGGCGATCAGGTCGACAAACTCGACTTCGAGGAGGAAAACAAGAAGGTTGTTGAGAAGGGTGGCAAGCCGGCGGAAGCCGTTCCTGTCTTACTTGGCATTACGAAGGCTTCACTCGAAACGGACAGCTTTATCTCTGCTGCGTCATTCCAGGATACGACTCGCGTGCTTACAGAGGCGGCTACGCTGGGTAAGGTGGATAAACTGCGCGGCTTCAAGGAAAACGTGATCATGGGTCACTTGATCCCCGCAGGTACGGGTTTCCCTGAGCATCGCGAGATCAAGTTGGTCGAAAAAGGTGAGCCAATCGGCGCGCCCGTGATAGAAGAAGCCGAGCCGCAACCGGCTATCGGGTAAGTTAGTTTTACCAGGACGTTGTAGGGATTCTGCGTTGAACGCCGACTTGCTGTTGGCGTTTCACCGAAACGCCCTACAATTTGCCTGATGTCGATTGTCACAAAAACGGGCGATAAGGGCGAAACATCTCTGATGTACGGCCATCGCCTCTCGAAGAGCGATGCGCGCGTCGATGCTTACGGCTGTGTGGATGAGCTGACTGCTGCGCTTGGTTTGGCTCGATCCATTGCAACCGACAAATTCATTTCTGACGAAATCTTAGCCGCACAAAAAGATTTGATTGTCGTTATGGGAGAACTGGCAACCGCACCGAGCGACATGAAGCGTTTTGCGAAAGATGGCTTTCACATCACCGCGTCGGCGATGGTCGACCGCATCACAGCGGTGATTAGCGAACTTGAGAAAGACAAATCGCTTTATCCGAAGGACTGGGTGATTCCCGGGGGAACACGCGTTTCCGCGGCTCTCGATTTTGCTCGCACAACATGCCGTCGCGCCGAGCGACACATCGTTGCGTTTATTACCAGTGACGCAGAATTCAATGGTGAGATTTTGCGTTACCTAAATCGTCTTTCCGATCTCTGCTGGGTCCTCGCCAGATACGTCGAGAAAGATTCGCGGAATTCCGGTTAGCGGCGCGTTGCTGCGACCCGCCCCGGATTGCGCTGCAATGCAGCGTCAAAAATTGGCAACTCTCCGGCAGCGTAAGTCATCGCTTGTTGGTAGAAGTGCCGGCGATGAAGATCAGAATCACATTAATCGCAGGAATTTCATTTTGTCTTTCCATTGCCCGCGCCGACGAAGCAATCTTCGCCTGGACTTACACCACCGATTTGCTCCCCAAAGGCCGGTGGGAATTTGAGCAATGGATGACCGCGCGCTGTGAAAAAGAGCACGGCACCTACAATGTCTTCGATTTTCGCGAAGAGCTCGAGTACGGACTAACAGATAATTTTCAGGTCGCGCTTTACTTGAATCATCATTACGTCAACGCGGATGACGACTTCCCGGTGGCAGATCCGGCGCACCCGAAAAAACGCCTGCCCGGTGTTTACGAAACCGGCGGCGAGGATGTCCATGCGGGCCACGATCCAGCCACACCTTTCGACAGCTATCACTTCGAATCAGTTTCTTTCGAAGCCATTTACCGGCTCCTGAGTCCTTACAAGGATCCGATTGGTCTGGCGCTTTATTTCGAGCCGGCAGTTGGCGATCAGGAAACGGAGCTGGAATGGAAAATTCTGCTGCAAAAGAACTGGCTCGAAGACCGGCTCGTTTGGGCGTTAAACGTCAATTACGAACTGGAATACGAAAAAGCAGACGAAGGCGGGTACGAGCGCGACGGCATGTTCGAATGGTTCACCGGACTCTCTTACCGCTTTATGCGCAATTGGTCAGGGGGTTTAGAATTTTGGAATCATCACGAATTTGCCGATGCCACTGTCCATGAGCACTCGGCTTATTTTATCGGACCGACGATTCATTATGGCGGCGAACGCTGGTGGGCCACTCTCGGATTCCTTCGTCAGTTACCAATCGGGCAGGCATTTAGTCAGGACAACAAAGAGTTTGCCGCGCACGACGGTTACATCTTTGGCGATGAGCACGAAAAATATTACGTGCGGGTTCGAATAGGTTTTAATTTTTGAGTTTATCGCAATCCGACATCAAAAAATAGCAACGCTCCGGCAGCGCATTCCTGAAGTCGGTGTTAGAGATCGAAGCGGTGAAGATTCGGTTTCTGTCGACGCTCCTTTTCCTGCTCTGTCTTGGCGAGTTGCGCGCTGACGAGCAACTTTTCGGTTTCGTGCGCGGAGCGGAAACGCTGCCGGCGCACCGCTGGGAGGCTTATCAATTTCTTACTTTAGGCGAAGGAAAGAGCGAAGGGACGTACTACGGAACGCATTTCGAAACGGAAGCCGAATATGGATTCACGGATCAATTCCAGGCGAGCCTTTCGCTCATCCAACATTATTTCTACAACAAGGGAGTCGATGGCGACCGCGATGCATTGGATAACACCAACGCTTATCGCTTCGGCGGATTCGAAGGCTCGGCGAAATATCGGGTGTTGAGCCCGTTCAAGGATCCCATTGGCGTCGCATTACGAGTAGAGGCCGGTTACTTATTGCACGATGAAGTCGATGGGTTAGATCAACATGAACGCTACATCAAACCGGAAATCGATTTCCAAAAAGATTTTCTGGAAGATCGGCTAATTTGCGCTGTCGATCTTGGCGCGGAATGGGCCTGGGGCAAACAGCCAGCCGAGCAATATCCGAGAGAACTTTCTTTCGAAGGCGCAACTGGGGTAGCCTATCGCTTTGCTCCAAACTGGTATGCGGGCGTGGAAATTCATACCCGATGGGAATATCCGCTTTTCGACTTTGATAACTTCGAACACCGCGTTTTTTATGCTGGTCCGAGTATCCATTACTCACAGCAACGCTGGTGGGCCACACTTACCTGGAACTATCAGGTTTACGGCAAGGGCGTAGACGAGCCAGCCGATGGGCAAACCTTCGCCGAGGAGACGCGTCAATTGTTTCGGCTAAAGGTAGGATTCAATTTTTAGACGATGAAATCCGAATTTGTTTTTGTCGCGTTGCCGATCTCGGCTCTGGTCGCGCCGTCCGCGTTCGCCGTTCAATATTTGAACGTCGAGCAAGCGCAGAAAGCAATTTTCCCCGGCAAAACGTTTACTCCGGCGCCGGTGCAACTGACAGGCAGCCAACGGAAAGCCATTGAGCAGACCAGTGGGGTGCGCGTCTTGCGTAATGAACAGCAGGTCTGGCGCGTTAGCGGCGGCGGCTGGTTCATCGTCGATGAAGTAGTCGGCAAACACGAGTTTATCACCTATGCCGTCGGTTTGAACGCAGATGGTTCGGTCAAGCAAATCGAAATCATGGATTATCGCGAGACCTATGGTGGCCAGATTCGAGATCAAAAATGGCGCGCCCAATTTGTCGGCAAGACCAGCAAATCGACTCTCAAACTCGACAGCGACATCAAAAACATCAGTGGAGCGACTTTGAGTTGCCGGCACATCACCGACGGGGTGAAACGCCTGCTCGCATTTTATGAGATCGCGCTCAAGCATTGAAATTCGCCGTTGCCGCCCATTGCTTGGCACATTTGTCGAAATCACGGCGCGTGGACGCGACGAAAGATTAGTCGCCCGCGGAATCGAAGCTGGGTTCGATGCAATTGAGCGGGTAAATCGCTTAATGAGCTTTCACGACCGTCTAAGTGACGTGTCGCGCATGAATCGCGACGCTTTTCCCAAAGGTGTGAACGTGCATCCGTGGACCTGGCAGGTCATGAAGGCTTCAAAGCGGTTTGCCGAAGAAAGCCACGGTACGTTTGATATTACGGTCGCTCCATGGCTCACCAAATGGAATTATCTTCCTCGTCGCGGTTATCAGTTTAGTCCAACCGCCAGCTGGCGTGACATTTTTCTTCGGCGTAACTACGAGGTCTTTTTCTGCCGCGACTTGATTATCGATCTTGGAGGAA
Source organism: uncultured Verrucomicrobiae bacterium (assembly GCA_963758425.1). Lineage (GTDB taxonomy): Bacteria > Verrucomicrobiota > Verrucomicrobiia > Chthoniobacterales > UBA10450 > Udaeobacter. The sequence goes on along the minus strand of CAVWVV010000013.1, from coordinate 198,515 downwards.
TCGCCAAGGGTTTTGCCGTCGATCGTGCTGTTGAGGCTTTAAAGGATAATGGCGTGACGGCCGGAATTGTAAATGCTGGCGGGGATCTGCGAACATTTGGGCTGGCGTCGCAGCTTATTCATCTGCGACATCCCACAGATCCGATACGGGTTGCTGGAGCGGTGCGGTTACGCGAGCGTGCCATGGCGACCTCGGGAATCTATTTCGAGCGTCGAAAATATCGCGGCAAGTATGTGGGCCCATTGCTCGACGGGCGAACCGGTCAATCTGGATGCGAACTAGTCAGCGTAAGCGTAGCCGCCGCAGAATGCATGTCCGCGGATGCGCTGACCAAAGTCGTTTTTGCGCTGCGTGAAAAAGCTGCGGGCTTGCTGGCGCAGTATCACGCGGACGCGTTGTTGATCGAGCGCGATGGTGCGCCATCATGGATGTTTCACTCGCCATGCGACACCCCCGACGGGACTCGATTCGATTGAAGCGCTTGCAGAGATATTTTCTGTACGCCGTGTTGGCACTGCTTTTTTTGAGCGGCGTGGCATGGGCGTATTGGAATTATGTAGCTGTGTCGCCGGGCGATTTTGAGACAAGCGCGAAAACCTGGGCAATGAAAATCCATGGTGCTGCGGCGATGGCAGTTTTAGTGCTCATCGGGATGCTCCTAAGTGGGCACGTAAGATTCGCATGGCGGGCGCGCCGCAATCGAGCAAACGGATCGGTTTTTCTGAGTGCGTTCGCCGTTTTAACCATCACCGGCTACGGCCTTTATTACGCGGGCGGCGAAAGGCTGCGTACATGGACGAGTTGGATTCATCTCGCTATCGGCCTGGCTTTGCCAGTCTTGTTGCTGATCCACATCTTTCTGGGAAGGAGGACACGACGTTCGGGGCAATCTCGAACCCGGTCGTGCCTTGCGTCTCAAGGTGCCGAGGATCAACATTCAAAGTCCGTTACCACGAGTCCCAACAGGGCACTTGATGAGGCCAGTAATAGCGCTGAATTTCAGGTTGCACATCGACGCGTGCTGTAGCATCTTCACCGTCCCGCTCTGGAGTTCCCCTCTCGCGGATTTTCTCCTATGGCAGATACGACAGAATTAGTACCCTGAGCTTTTGGAAGCTGGTGTTCATTTTGGGCATCAGACGAAGCGCTGGAATCCGAAGATGAAGGCGTTCATCTTCGAACAACGCAATCAGATTTACATCATCAATTTGGATGAAACCGTGCTTCAGCTTCGGCGGGCCACGGAATTTCTCCAGGAAGTAACACGCCGTGGAGGCAGAATTTTATTCGTTGGTTGCAAGAAACAGGCGCAGGAAGCGATAAAGGAAGCTGCGCTGGCTTGCGGTCAGTTTTACGTGAATCAGCGTTGGCTGGGCGGCACGTTGACCAACCTCGCGACCATTCGCAAGAGCATCGGGCGACTGAGATACATCGAACAGATCGAGAAATCACCCGAATACAAGAAAATGGGCAAGCAGGAACTGGCTGCTCTTAATCGTGAGGCAGCAAAGCTCCGGCGCAATCTCGATGGCATAATCGACATGTCGCAATTGCCCGATGTCCTTGTCGTGATTGATACGATCCGTGAACAAAACGCCGTGAACGAAGCGCGGCGCCTTGGGATTCCAGTGGTTGCCATCGTGGACACGAACGCGGACCCGGACATCATCGATTACCCGATTGCTGGCAACGATGACGCGATCCGCGCGATTCGCGTGATTCTGCAGAAGCTCGTGGATGCTATTGTTTCGGCAAGCAACGAAGCGCGCATCCGCGAGCAAGTCGAAATGGCCGGCGTCTCAGCGTAGCCAGCCGATACCAATAGCCGATGGTTGATAGTTAACCTGCGCTGGATTTTCTTTTAACGCTCTAATCATTTAATGAAGACAACAGCTGAGATCGATCCCCAACTAGTTAAGCAACTCCGCGAAAAAACCAACGCTGGTTTTATGGATTGCAAGCGCGCTCTTGTGGAGAGCGGCGGCGATCTGGAGAAAGCGGAGACGATTTTGCGGACCAAAGGAATTGCCAGCGCGGGAAAGAAAACTTCGCGTGCAACGAAAGAAGGCGTCGTGGCCTCTTATATTCACCTGCAAGGGAAGGTTGGCGTACTCGTGGAGGTGAATTGTGAGACCGACTTCGTGGCGAGGAACGAGAACTTTCGCGAATTCGTGAAGGACATCACACTGCATATTGCGGCGGCCCACCCGCTTTACGTCAGCCGCGCAGATGTGCCAGGCAATCTCATCGAAGCTGAGCGCGAAATTTACAAGGCCCAGGTCAAAGGCAAACCGGAGAATGTTGCCGACAAGATTGTCGAAGGAAAACTTGAGAAATTCTACAGCGCGGTTTGCTTGCTCGAACAAGGTTTCATCAAAAATCCTGATGTGAGCATCAAGGATTTGCTCAACGCCAAGATTTCCGAGCTGGGCGAGAATATCGTCATCCGCCGTTTCGTGCGCTATCTCGTCGGCGAGCCGCTGCCAAGCGAAGCGTAGATAACTGTTGCAGCGTTTGTGGGTAAACGCAGGACGTTAAAATACGCGCCGCGGAGAGCGCTTCTACAACACCGCGTGCAGACGCGTGATCCGTGATTAAGTTTGCAGCGAAATGGGTCTGGCCGAATACAAACGGAAACGCGACTTCAAGAAGACAGCTGAGCCGGCCGGGGGCAAACCGTTGCCGCAAAAAGTCAAAGGCGCGTCGCGTTTTGTTATTCAAAAACACGCCGCACGCCGCTTGCACTACGACTTCCGCTTGGAGATGGAGGCCGTGCTAAAATCATGGGCATTGCCTAAAGGGCTTCCGTGGAAGCGAGGTGAAAAGCATCTTGCAGTGGAAGTGGAAGATCATCCGATCGAATACGAAGACTTCGAAGGAATTATCCCGGAGGGGCAATATGGCGGCGGCACGGTCATGGTGTGGGACCGCGGGAATTACCGCGTTTACGGCGAACAACCGGTGAAATCGCTTAAGGAAGGCAAGCTTCATCTCGTTCTCGACGGCGACAAAGCAAAAGGCGAATGGACACTTGTGCGAATTCGCGGTCGTGATGATGAAAAAAATCAGTGGCTGATCCTGAAAACGGGAGATGACGCAAGGCCGATACCGAAAAAAATCGAAGACCATTCGGTCAAAACCGGACGCACCATGGAGCAAATCGCAGAAGCTCGCGATGCCGAGTGGGAATCCGGTCGCCAAGCGGACGAAAGCCCGGCGTCACAATTCAAAGCGCGCATCCGTGCCGCGATGACAGGGCGCGAATTGGCAGGGCGGGGCCGCCGGGCACGCCAGAAAATCACGTCCGAGGCCGGACGCGAACGGCACGGCGAGTCGTCCCTACCAGATTTGCGCTCGGCAAAAGCTCGTTTTATCGAGCCGATGAAAGCGAAGCTGGTTGAGAAACCACCAGCGACGGGCGATTGGATTTACGAACTCAAATTTGACGGGATCCGTCTGATCGGAGTCAAGAGGGGTGAAAAGGTTTCACTGCTGTCGCGAAATCAAAACGAATTGGCCGAGCGATTCCCGGAGATCGTCAAAGCGATAGAAACTTTGCCAGCTGGCGAATGCGTGATCGATGGCGAAGTGGTCGCCCTCGACGAGGAAGGCCGTTCTTCGTTTCAACTCCTGCAAGCGCGCGAGATGGAGGGGCGAAAGACACCAGTTTATTTTTACGCATTCGATCTGCTCCAGCTCGATGGAAAGAGTCTGGTGTCATTGCCATTGGAAGCGCGCAAAAACGTTCTGGAAAAACTCTGCGCTGACGCACGTGCCCCGATTCGCTACTCCGGTGCGATTGGCGGCGACGCCAAACGACTTCTCGAAGAAGTAGAGCGTCGCGGCTTGGAAGGGATTATCGGCAAACAACGCAACTCTGTTTACGAACCCGGGCGCAGAAGCGGCGCATGGATCAAGCTCAAATGTGTCAACGAACAGGAATTTGTTATCGGCGGATACACGCCGCCGCAGGGGTCTCGCAAATATTTCGGCGCGATCCTCGTTGGTTACTATGAGAACAAGAAGCTCGTTTTTGCCGGCAAGGTTGGTACTGGCTTCACTGTGAAATCGTTGTCGACGTTGTACAAGAAATTTCAGAAGGAAGCGCGCGACGATTGCCCCTTTGTCGATCTACCATCAAAGCAAAATGGACAATGGATTCAAGACATCACGCCTTCGATGATGCGCAAAATGCATTGGATAAATCCGGTTTTCGTTTGTGAAATCAAGTTTGCCGAATGGACGCGCGACAAGAAATTGCGAGCGCCGGTTTTCCGCGGGTTGCGTGAAGACAAAAAGCCGAGCGATGTTGTTCGCGAGGGCTAAGGGGCAAGCGGCAGCAATTTGCTTGTGCGCTTGTAATTTTAAAAATTTCGAACAATTCTCGGGAGACGAAGTGGAAATCGTACGGCGTGTGCGGGAGTCGAGCCGAGGGCACCGTCGCGAAGTCTCCGAAAAACGTTTCACAGCCACTCATACGGCCCAAGATTACGTGCGGGTTTATAAGCGACTAATCAACAACGGGCAGGACAAGGTATTGGGGCACGTGCATAATGGCTAGGGAAGTCATTCGCATCAGGGACGAGTTTTACATTCGCTCGTCGTCGCACCGCATCGACGTGCGCACCCGAGTTCTAAAGCAAGCAGATACTTTCGCTGTCTTCGATCGATTCGGCGATATCGAGCCATTCGGTACTGGTGAGCTCGGGATATACTACCAAGATACTCGATTTCTGTCCCGCCTGACGTTGAAGCTGGGAAAAGACCGGCCTTTGTTGCTCAGCTCCACCGTTAGAGAAGACAATGCCGTTCTTGCCGTGGACGCAACGAACGCCGATGTGTGGCGCAATGGCGAGATAGTGATACCCCACGGAACACTGCACGTCTTCCGTTCAAAGATTCTTTGGGAGAGAACATGTCACGAGCGACTTCGAATCCACAACTACGGGCGCGCGGTTGTGGAATTTTCCTTTTCAGTCGAATTCGATGCGGATTTCGCTGACATCTTCGAGGTGCGAGGTATTAGGCGGGAACGCCGCGGCCAGAGAATACCGGCGCAGCTTTCCCACGATGGCCTTGCGCTCGCGTATGACGGATTGGACGCCTGCGTCCGCCGTACGCGAATCGTCTTCGACCCGCCACCCACCCGGTTAAGCGAGTCAGCGGCCACCTATCAAATTCGGCTGGAGCCCGGCGAGGAGGCGAGCTACCGCTGGGCGATTGCGTGCGAAGTGGATGCTGATTCCCAGGGGGAGGTCAAGCCTTGTTACGAAACGGTTGTCCAAAAGGCGGCCAGTGCGCTGGAATCGGCGGACGCACGAGAGCCACAGATTTTTGCCTCGAACGAACAGTTCAATGATTGGCTGAACCGCTCCATTGCGGATCTCCATATGATGCGAACAGAAACTTTGCATGGGCCGTATCCTTACGCTGGTGTTCCCTGGTTCAGTACGCCATTTGGACGAGACGGAATTATTACCGCGCTCCAGTGCCTGTGGTTTGATCCCAGTCTCGCGCGCGGCGTCCTCGCATATCTGGCTGCTACCCAAGCCGACGCGGAGAATCCCGAGCAGGACGCTCAGCCGGGCAAGGTGCTTCACGAGACGCGCGCGGGTGAGATGGCCGTCTTGGGCGAGATTCCGTTCAAGCGTTATTACGGTAGCATCGACGCCACGCCGCTTTTCATCATGCTTGCCGGTGCCTACCACAAGCGCACGGGTGATCGCGCGTTCGTTGAGTCTATTTGGCCAAACGTCGAGCGCGCGCTCGCATGGATCGATCATTATGGTGACGTCGATGGCGACGGCTTCGTGGAATACACCCGCAAGTCGAAACTCGGTCTCATCCATCAAGGTTGGAAGGACTCTCACGATGCGATTTTCCACGCGGACGGCACATCCGCCGAAGGGCCAATCGCTCTGTGCGAAGTCCAAGGCTACGTTTATGCTGCCAAGCTGGCGGCGGCCGAATTGGCTGAACTCCTCGGCGATCCGGCACACGCGCGTGGTTTGTCGAAGCAAGCGAAAACCCTCTTACGACGATTCGACGAGAGTTTCTGGTGTGATGAACTTTCCACATACGCCCTTGCGCTCGATGGCAAGAAGCAGCCCTGCAGGGTGCGAACGTCGAACGCGGGACACTGCCTTTTTGCTGGTATCGCGACGCAGGAGCATGCGCGTCGCGTGGCTGCGACGCTGACACATGAAACCTCCTTCTCCGGTTGGGGAATTCGGACGGTGGCTACAAGCGAAGCGCGTTACAATCCGATGTCGTATCACAACGGATCCGTTTGGCCACACGACAACTCGTTAATTGCCGCAGGCTTTGGGCGCTATGACCTCAGGGAATCGACGGCTACCGTCCTTGCCGGTTTGCTCGATGCCAGCCTGTTCTTGGATCTGCACCGTCTTCCCGAACTTTTTTGCGGTTTTCCCAGACGCCCTGGCGAGGCGCCAACGCTTTATCCTGTAGCGTGTGCTCCTCAGTCCTGGGCCTCGGGCGCTGTGTTTCTTCTGCTCGAAGCTTGCCTGGGTCTGAGCATATCGGCTTCGGAACGAAGGCTGACATTCTCAAAGCCGATCTTACCGCGGTTCCTCCAGCAGGTGACGATCCGCGGATTGAAGGTAGCAGACGGGCGCGCGGATCTTTTGCTTACCAGGCACGACGAAGGGGACGTTGGAGTCAATGTGCTTCGCCGCGAAGGAGCGTTGGACGTCGTTGTTGTGAAGTAGTCCCGTTCTGGATTGCGCTTGTTCGCGCGACGCAGGCAAATATGGTGAAGAGGTGAAAGCAAAGGTCATCGTCATGCCGAAGGCTGCGGTGCTTGATCCTCAGGGTAATGCAGTGCGTAATGCCATGCGGCAACTGGGCATGCCGGAAGTCCGCAGCGTTAGAATTGGGAAATACATGGAGATCGATATCGACGGGCAAAATGGGGATCTTGAAACGCGATTGCGCGGTCTCTGTCGCGATTTGCTTTCAAATCCAGTCATTGAAGACTACGAGTTGGAAAAAGCGGAGGACGGAGAGGAAAAAAAAACGCCCAACGCTCAACTACGCAAACCAAAGACGAGGAAAGGAAAATGAAAGCGCTGCGATATTTTTTCTGCGTTGTGTTACCACCGCTTGCCGTGCTGTTGACAGGTCGCATCGCCAGTTTCTTTCTCAGCCTCATTTTGACTTTGCTGGGCTGGATTCCGGGCGTTATTCACGCTTGCCTGGTCGTCAATGATTGTCACGCGGAGCAGCGCGCTGCCGCGCACCTGAATTGACGATGAGATTCGCGGTTGTTCAGTTTCCCGGTTCAAATTGCGATCAGGATTGCGTTGCGGCAATTAATGGACTCGACGGATTGCGCGCCCAATACGTTTGGCACAAGGAAACCTCGCTGGACGATTTTGATGCAATTGTGCTGCCCGGTGGCTTTGCATACGGCGATTACCTGCGTTGCGGCGCCATTGCCCATTTTTCGCCAATCATGAAGGCCGTGATTAGTGATGCACACGCTGGAAAGCTCGTCCTCGGGACGTGTAACGGATTCCAAGTTTTGTGCGAAGCCGGTCTGTTGCCGGGCGCGCTGGTTCGGAATCGTTCGCTGCGTTTCGTGTGTGATGTGGTCAATACTCGCGTGGAAGTGGATGACTCACCATTCACACGCGGTTGTCCAAAGGGGACACTCCTCCAACTGCCGATAGCGCACGGCGAAGGCTGTTTCTTCGCGGACACAGCGACCTTGCGCGAGCTGAACGCGAATCGACAAGTGATTTTGCGCTACTCCGATAACGAGGGTCGCATTGTGCCAGAAGCCAATCCGAATGGGTCGATTGAAAACATCGCCGGTATCTGCAACGGCGAGCGAAACGTGTTCGGACTCATGCCGCATCCTGATCGTGCGTCGGATGCGCGACTTGGCAGCATGGATGGTGCGAAGATCTTTCGGTCAATGGTGCAAAGCATCAGCGCGAGCCGCGCGGAGCGCGGATCGGAGCGCGTAAAGCAGGTTGCGTGAGCCTTTTCATCACCGGGACGGACACGGGTGTAGGCAAGACGTATACTGCCACCCGGCTTTTGCAGCTATTGCGCGCATAGGGCGCGTCCTGTGCGGGGATGAAACCGATCTGCTGCGGGGATCGTCGAGATGCAGAGCTTCTACTTACCGCTGGTAGGGACGGTCTGACCATCGAAGATATCAATCCGGTTTGGTGAGAAACGCCTGCGGCGCCTGTCGTGGGCAGTCTGATTGAGAAAACGGATATTCACATCGAAAATATGCTCGCCGCATTTCCATTGCTCTTCAGAACCGGGTTGAACACGTCATCGTAGAAGGAGCAGGTGGCTGGATGGTGCCGATTCGCCCTGATTATTTCATCAGTGATCTGGCTGTCGCGATGAGGCTGCCAGTCCTGGTAGTCGCATACAATCGGCTCGGTTGTCTCAATCATTCGGCCCTCACTGTCCAAAGCGTCGTGGGACGCGGACTCCGTTGTGTGGGGTTTGTATTGAACAACAAGCCAGATACCGGCGACATAGCCGCTCTGACCAATGCCGATATTCTCCGAAAAGTTCTTGATGTTCCAGTGCTTGACGGACTAGGAGAAAACCTTACCGAATTGCCCGCTGACTGGCGATTTATGCTGGATTCGGCCATCGACCCGTAGCGTGTCGCGTCAATACAGAGTTGTAAAAAAAACGAACACTTACCTCGTGATTCTGCGTGCGCTCTTACTAAGGAATGAGATTGGCATCCCTGTTGCTCTCTTTATTTCAAAAAGCGCTTATTTTATGCTCTTACAAAAAACCTTACACATGAGTCAACCGGTGGCAGAGTGCAAAGCACGTCTTGCCAGCATTCAGTCGTACCGACGGCAGTTTCTGATGGTCACACGGGCGACTGTGACTTCGTCCAAGACAGTCGATTTCAGCTTCCGAGGGCCCATGGGCTTTGAAGCCCATACGGTCCTTCTGTCGGTCGAGAGCGACTCACCTGACCAGTATGCGTTCGAGTCCGTCGGCGGAAATATTACGCTGATGGGGATCGTTGATTTCGCTGAGATTCGGCCAAATTGCACCGAAGTCACGCTCGCGGTTCACTACGACATCAAGAATAAGCTGTTTGCCTGGCTGGATCGGCGCTTGCATTTCGTGGACAATTTTGTGACTGCCGAACTGCGCAGTATCCGTGCGCACTTTGAAGGCATCGCTGCCAGTTACTTGGATCATGCGCGCGTTTTGCCGATGTTCCAAACGGCTCCTGCCTGACAAAACGAGCACCTGAAGAACTGCGAAGCCGACGTTCGCACTGCTGCTGATGTGCGCCCAATGGATCAGCTCACCCGTACTGCGTGTTTTCTATCGAGGCGAAGAGTCTGACCTGGCTTAAGGGTAACTGTGGCCTTTGGGTCGCGAACTTTCGCTCCGTCGATTTCCACGCTGCCCTGTTTAACCAGTCGCGAAACTTCGCTATGCGATTTATTGAGGTTAAATACTTCCCGATAAACCTTCGAAACGAGCGCCACGGCTGCTAGACCCTGCCCTGAAATCGCTGAGAACGCAGGCAGATCGGCGTGTTCCAAATCGCGCTTGCTAAAGCGGGTGTTCCACTCATCGAGCGTTTTTTGGGCAACAGCAGGCGAGTGATACATCTGAACAATTTCGAACGCGAGCTGCTTTTTGGCTTCGAGCGGATGAACGTCAGCCGGCGGAGTGCGTCCAAGGAGTAAGTCATAATATCGCGCCATCAAATCGTCCGAGATGCTCATCAGTTTCCCGAACATCTCAGAGGCCGGCTCGTTAATTCCGACAAAGTTGCCGAGGCTCTTACTCATTTTCCTGGAGCCATCCAACCCCTCGAGAATCGGGAGCAGAAAAACGACCTGCTGCGGCAACCCTTCCTCTCTTTGGAAATCGCGCCCGATTAGGATGTTGAAGAGCTGGTCCGTTCCTCCAAGTTCCACATCGGCCTTTACCATTACCGAATCCCAGCCCTGCATGATTGGATATTGAATTTCGTGAGCGCGAATCGAGTGCTGGTTATCGATCCGCGTCTTGAAGTCTTCGCGCTGCAACATTTGCTGCAACGTCACCCGGCTGTTGAGTCGAATAACATCTTCAAACGACATGGTTCGAAACCAGTCACCGTTGCAAACGGTTTCTGTTCGGTCAGGATCGAGAATCTTAAAAGCCTGCTCGCGGTAAGTCGCCGCATTCGCCTGCACGTCATTGTGCGTCAATTGTGGCCGTGTCACAGAGCGACCACTCGGGTCACCAATCATTCCCGTGAAATCGCCGATGATCAGAATTGCCTGGTGTCCCAAGTCCTGAAACTGCCGCAGTTTTCGCAACACAATAGTGTGCCCAAGGTGAATGTCGGAGGTGGTTGGATCGACACCTAATTTCACACGCAACGGTCGGCCACGCGTGAGTTTTTCCCGCAGCTCCTGTTCGTTGATGAGTTGCGCAGCGCCTTGCTTTAACAACGCAAAAGCTTCATCCGGTTGCATGATCAACAATAGCGCGGCCGGCCCGCGCGCTACTTGTTTTTGTTCAGCAACTCGCGCACCTGGTCGATTGTAAGCGGGGCGTTTTGCCGGTTCAGCGACTTTTGGCTTTTACCCTGATCCAGAAACGGCCGGTTCTCTGCGTATGAGCGGCTGGCAACCTTTTTGTCAGATTGAGAGGCATCGCGGGGCGCGGGGGCCGATTGGGTTGGATAAGCAAGTCGAGAATTGCCCGCTGCTTGCCGCGATGAATTTTCAAATGCGCTGTGGCTACCGTGGAAAGGCCGGGAATTGAATTGCTGCGTCGAGAGTTCACGTGTTCCCAAAAACGTTTTCGACTTAGATTTTTTCTCGACGTAAAAGGTACCGACCCTCGCCTTTTTGTTTATTGATGTGCCATCAGCAATGAATTTCTTCTTCTGCTCGCTGCTTTGCAGGGTCATGTCCGGCCTAAGCAGGCGATCGACGAGCTTGCGCTCTTGGTCCTGAGCGCGGAGGCAGGAAAGAGCAATCAGGAGTGATACTGAGATCGCCAGCAATTTCCCCACACCGCGAGGCTGCCGAAATTACAATGTGTTTGTAAAGCAAATTTGGTGATAAGCCGGAAGGTCTAAGTTCCGCCTACCCCTACCGACAAGGCGTCTCCGCCACGCTGAAATTCGGGTTTTTGTTGTGTTGGATCATGCCGTCAGGAAATAATGAGCGCATGTCTGATCATGTTTACAAGAAGATTGAGGTCGTTGGCTCTTCGCCGAACGGATTTGAGGACGCAATAACGAATGCGCTGGCACGCGCTGAGAAAACCGTCCGCAACATGCGGTGGTTTGAGGTGACCGAGACGCGCGGATACATCGAAAACGGCAAAGTCGGTCATTGGCAGGTGACACTCAAGATTGGTTTCACCCTGGAGGGCTGATGTAGCGGCGTTTGTGTCAAACGCCGATCATGAGATTGGCGCCTGCCGCTGCCGGCACCTCTTACAGCATCATTCTTCTTCCTGCGCCGCCTGATACAGCTTGGCGGCGCCGTAAATCAGAATGGCGGGCCTTAGTGCCACAACGAGCAATCGAAAGAGACCGCCTAGAATTCGGCCCAGCGGAAGCCGGTTCAAAATGTAGCCCGCCATAAACGCGCACAGAAGTGACTGCGCCGGTTTTTCGCGAATGTAATCCTCAGTTTCGCTAAGAGCTGTCTCTACCTGTTCTTTCACCCAGTGCAGTCCGCGTTCCGGAAATTCAGCGGCAACTTGAGCAGTTGATCGATCCATTTCGTTTAATGATTCGGATTCTGATCCTGCTCTGCGCGCATCGAGCTGTCAACGCAAGGTCAGCCAAATCGAGCTTGCACCTCTGCCGGGTGGGAAATCAGGCAATACAGGCGATCGGCGCAGTGTGCCGACGCGGCGCGCTGTCTTGAGTCCATAGCGGGCCATCACTTCCAGCGCATGCTCACGCAATGTGGAGCAATTAGTCGAGACCAGAACATGGCTGTTTTGTCCTGTCAGTTCGAGGGAATCAACGAGTAATTTTTCGAAATCGTCTTCCACGTGAAAGGTTTTTCCTTTCAGCGAACGCGAAAAAGTTGGCGGATCGAGAATGATGACGTCAAATTTTTCGCGTTTACCCGCTAACCGCGGTAATACCGCCATCACATCGTCGGCGATGAAGCGATGGCCCATTGTGGAAAGGCTGTTCAGCGCAAAATTCTCGCGTCCGCGTGCCAGAGATTTCTTCGAAAGGTCGATGTTAAGAGTCGTTGCCCCGACGTACGCCGCGCTCACAGAAAACGAGCAAGTGTAGGCAAAACAATTCAACACGTGCTTGGGCGCGATTTGACGGACAAAACTGCGATTTTCTCTCTGATCTGGAAATAGGCCCACAGAGAAGCCCGCGCCGAAATCGATCCCAAACTTCAAACGTCGCTCGGTAGCGATGGTCCGTAGATTTTCAACCGGGTTCCCACATATGAGCCGAGGCGGTTCACGTTGTTCACTTTTTCGAGGAACGAATCGAGCGAAAATACGTTCAAACTTGAAAGGGATACCGTTTGCCCATTCCTTCAATTCCTGAATAAGCCGCTCGCGAACCAGGACTCGCTTGAACGAGATGAGAATGTCGGGTCCGAAGCGTTCGACCCAGCCGTCCTCTATCGTGCAGAGCCGATGCGCGTCCGTTCCCTCGGCTTGGAAGTCCCGAAACAAGCTTGCATCAATCCAGCCAGGACTCATTTTCGTCAGCCGTATCTACGGGCATATTTTCGATTCGGCACGGCCTAACGGATCGGTTGCCGCCGGAGCTGGGCGTCGCTACACTGCGTCTCCGAATGCAGCAAGTTACCGTTCGCGTTCCGGCGAGCACCTCGAATCTCGGTCCTGGCTTCGATTGCCTCGGTGTCGCACTGCGCATTTATAACAGCGTAACAGTTACTCGCGGCCGACTGCGCGAACAACCCCATCCGCAAATCGTCTCGCGGGCAGCCATCCGGTTTTTTAAACAGGCACGTCGCCGCGCATTTCGGTTTTCTTTTTCAATCGTAGAAAGAATTCCGCGTTCGCGCGGCCTTGGCAGCAGCGCAACCATTCGCCTCGGCATTTTATATGCGCTCAACCGGCTCAGTGGCGATCCACTCGACCGGCTGACAATTTTCCAATTGTGCGCTGACTTGGAAGGTCATCCTGATAACGCCGCACCGGCTGCTTTTGGTGGATTTACGGTAGTCGCAGGTTCGGCGCGCTGCGCTGACTCCCGGAAGCTCGCCACGGGGCAAGTCCGTCCGACTGGCGGACTTTTGGGGCGCGGCGTCCCTGCCTTTCAACGCTTCGAAGTTTCCCCGCGCTTGTATTTCGTCTTACTGGTTCCAGACCTTGAAATTCGAACTTCGATAGCGCGAAAGCTTCTGCCATCGAAAATTTCGCATGCCGCAGCGGTTGCGAATTGTGCAAACGCGTGTGCGATTGCCGCTGCTTTCGCTTCAAAAGATTACGAAAAACTGCGCGGCGCTTTTGCTGATTATCTGCATCAGCCGTTTCGCGGAAAACTGATTTCATTTCTTCCAGGGGTCATCGCCGGTGCCGAAAAAGCAGGTGCGCTTGGCGCTTTCCTTAGTGGCAGTGGTTCGACGATCTGCGCCATCACGTTGCGACATCCAGATCGGGTTGCTGCGGCTATGAAGCGTGCTGCCCGATGGTCACTGTCGCGTACGATCATCACGCGTGCCGATAACGGAGGCGCACAGGTTTTGAATTTGAAATCTGAAATTTGAGATTACCCAATGGGCCGGCGGCTTGAAAACCTGGAACAGTTTGGAATCGATGTTGTGCTCGAACGCCGCCATGGCGTTCGAGCCTCGATTTTGCGGGGAATCCTCTACGCGCTCTCGTTCGTTTACGATCGGGTCGTACAGCTGCGGCTTTATTTTTATCGCAAAAGAATTTTTCGCGAACGCGCGCTTGGCGTTCTCGTGATCAGCGTGGGCAATCTGACTGTTGGAGGTACGGGCAAAACACCGATCGTGGAAAAGATCGCTCGCGCGCTGCAAACAGGCGGGCGTCGGGTGGCGATTCTTAGTCGCGGCTACAAAAGCATGCCGCGCAAACGAAGCTTGCTAAGTCGCCTCTACAACAGAAATCCCGATCCTCCGCGGATTGTCTCCGACGGCACTTCGCTCTTGCTGGATTCGCGTACGGCTGGCGATGAGCCGTACATGCTGGCGCACAACTTGAAGAACGTCATCGTTCTCGTGGATAAAGACCGCGTCAAAAGTGGTCTGCTTGCTATCGACAAATGGAAAGTCGATACACTCCTGCTGGACGACGGCTTGCAGTATCTCCATCTCAAACATCGGCTAGACATCGTGCTTGTGGATCGGCAGGCGCCGTTTGGTAATGAATTTCTCCTTCCGCGTGGCACGCTGCGTGAGGCGCCACGAAATCTTCGACGTGCCAGCTACATCTTTATCACCAAAAACACAGGGAAATCCAACGACGCTCTTGTGAAACGGATTCGCCGTTACAATCGCACCGCGGAGATTATCGAATGCGCGCACAAGCCGCTCTATCTGCAGAATGTTTTCACCGGCGAAAAAGTGCCACTGGAACGCTTGCGCGACACTTTTATCGGCTCGATCAGCGCCATCGCCGCTCCCGAAAGCTTTGAAGCCGCACTGAAAAAGCTCGGCGCGCACGTCGATCTGGCCAAACGTTACATCGATCATCACTACTATTCTGAAGCGGAGCTAACCAGTTTCATCAAACGTTGTATCCGACGCGACTTGGAGATGATTGTGACGACCGAAAAGGATTCGGTGCGCATGCCGCGTTTACCCGAGGCCGAAGTAAAAGTGCCCATTTATTTTTTGCGGGTGGAGATTGAAATTCTTAGCGGCCACGAAAGCTGGGAGCATTGTGTGGCGCGCATTTGCAAACCACAGCCCCTGCTCCCGCCCGAGCGGTTCTTTGCCTGAAAACACTATCATCTCTAATTCGGCGTTGGACGTTGGGCGTTGAACGCTGGACGTTTGCTTTTAGGCAATGCCCCAAAAAGCCGAGCTAATCGTCGAAGATCGCAAGATTCAGGTATCGAATCTTGACAAGGTGCTCTATCCGAAAGCCGGATTCGCAAAGGGCCAGGTGATCGATTACTACATCCGCATCGCGCCGGTCCTTTTGCCGCATCTAAAGGATCGTCCGCTCACCATGAAACGGTATCCGGACGGTGTGGAAGGCGAATTTTTCTACGAGAAGAACTGTCCGTTGCATCGCCCGAAATGGGTACAGACAGCAAAAGTGTGGAGTGAAGGTAACCAGCGGACCATGAATTATTGCCTCGGCAACGACTTGCCGACTCTCGTTTGGGCCGCAAACCTCGCAGATCTTGAGTTGCACACATCGCTCTCACGCAAAGACAACCTCGACTGCCCGACCATGATGGTGTTCGATCTCGATCCCGGCGCGCCCGCCGATATTGTCCCATGCTGTCAGGTCGGGCTGTGGCTGCGCGATTTATTAGCCAAAATGAAACTTAAATCGTTCGCAAAAACGAGCGGATCGAAGGGACTGCAGGTCTACGTGCCGCTGAATACTTCGGTGACTTACGATCAAACCAAGGATTTGTCGCGCTCTCTCGCCCAATATCTCGAGCGCGAGCATGCGAATTTGGTCACCTCGAACATGTCCAAGGCAGTGCGCAAAGGCAAAGTGTTCGTCGATTGGAGCCAGAACGACGAACACAAAACCACCATTTGCGTCTATTCACTCCGTGCCAGAGAAGAGCCGACCGTTTCAACTCCGGTCGCCTGGAACGAGGTGGAAAATTGCCTGAAAAAGAAAAAAGCCGAGCTTCTAAAATTCCGTTCCGACCAAGTCTTGGCTCGCGTCGAAAAACGCGGTGACCTCTTCGGGCCTGTCGAGAAACTGAAACAAAAACTGCCGAAGAAGTGGAATACTTAGGATTCACACGGAAACAATTATTGAGCATGAAGAATCACATATGGTTTGATTCGATTGGATGGGCGGGAGCAGCAGCTCTCCTTATCGCGTATGCAATGGTTTCGTCCAAGAAATTGGAGGGAAACTCAACCGCTTACCAATTCCTCAACATCGTCGGCAGCCTTCTTCTGGCGGCGAACACGATCTTTTATCGAGCGTATCCTTCCTCTTTTGTGAACTTGATCTGGATGGGAATAGCTGTTTTTTCCATCGCAACCAGAAGGCGACTCTCTTCCGGTTAGATTAGAACTTATCCACATGCGTAAAGTAAATCTGAAAGACATTCCGGAAAAGGAACGCAAATCCCCGAAAGGGAAATTTGGCCGCACGTTCAAGAATATTTCGATTGCGCTCGGACGCGAGGCGGAGTCGCTCGATCTATCGAAACGGCATCCCTTTGACCTCGCGCTGGTCCGAATTCCTAAAGGCAAATTCCTTTGTCCCTATCACGCGCATGCGGCTGAATCGGAGCTTTACCTCGTCGTTTCTGGCCGTGGCAACGTGCGCGACAAGGATGGGATTACCGAAGTCGGACCGGGCGATGCGTTTTTCTTTCAGCCTGGTGAAGCGCATCAGCTTTGGAATACCTGTGACGAGGACTTTTTTTATTACGTGATCGCGGATAATCCGCGTAGCGGCGGCACGACGGGTGATTCCTGTTATTATCCTGACAGCCGAAAATGGGCGGTGACAACAGATGGGCAGGAAGAAGTCGTCGTGAAAGGAACAGAGACCGATTATTTCGATGGTGAAGAATGAACCGATGCCGGTTCAGGAGTTATGCGCAAAGTAAACTTAAACCAGATTAAGGAAGAACCGTGGCAGTCACCAGGCGGGAAATACGCCGTGTCGTTCAAAGGAATTTCCGAAGCGCTCGGGCGTGAACCGAGCTCGCTCGATTTGTGGAAGCGCCATCCATTTGATTTGGAATGGAATCGAGTGCCTCCCGGGAAAGCAAATTTTCCTTACCACGCACATTCGGCGCAATGGGAGCTTTACTTGGTCGTCTCTGGAAAGGGAAGCGTTCGTCACAAGGATGGCATAACTGAGGTCGCGCCCGGCGACGCCTTTATTTTCGGGCCCGACGAAGCGCATCAACTTAGCAATCCAGGTCAGGAAGACCTCATTTATTATGTAATCGCGGATAATCCAATCGGCGAATCGAGCTATTTTCCGGACAGCGGGAAGTGGAAGGTAAATAAGTCGTCAGCCGTGGATCGCGTCGTCGTGAAGGGCGAAGAAACGGATTATTTCGACGGGGAAGAGTAATCAATTGTCATGTCGAGCGAAGTCGAGACATCTCTCGATTCACCGGCATGCAAAGAGAAATCCAGAGATTCCTCGTCTTCGCGGAATGACAGAAGACGGGGAGATGCCGTAAGAGGTCTGAAGGCGATTCTTTTGCCAGTGGCCTGCTCTGTATCCAAACTACAATCATGAATTCCAATAAATCTCCGCAAGATTTCCCGTACAAAACGTACCTCAACATTTTGCACGGACCGCTTGAACCGATCGACGTGCAGAAATTGGCCGAGGCCTGCACCGATAAATGGTACAACCAGACGCTTTGCAGAGTGAACGATTCAGTCGTCAGGCTGGCGGTTATCCAGGGCGAATATCACTGGCACGAACATAAAGACATCGATGAATTCTTTTTCGTTCTCGACGGACATTTCATCATCGATCTTGAAGATCGCGTTGTCGATCTTGCGCCGAGGCAGGGCTTCGTTGTGCCCAAAGGCGTGCGCCATCGCACGCGCACGCCTGAACGGACCGTGATCCTGATGGTCGAGCGTGCGGACATTGTTCCTACCGGCGACTAACTGCACCGAAGGCACGTGAAAATCATTTCGGGCGGACAAACAGGTGTCGATCGTGCAGCACTCGATATCGCTCTGGGACACGGAATCGAGTCCGGCGGTTGGTGTCCAACTGGACGTCTCGATGAATTCGGTAGAATTCCGGATTGTTATCCACTTAAGGAGTTGGAAAACGGTGGATTCACCGAGCGAACTTTGCAGAATGTCAAAGATTCCGATGGAACCGTTATCATTTACCCTGGCAAACTGGGCGGAGGAACCGAGCAAACGGTTCATTTCTGCGTTGAGCAACGACGGCCACACGAACTGATCGATGCCTGCAACGTTTCCACTGAAAAGGCCGCGCAGTTAATCGCCGATTTTGTCCGCGAGAACAAGATCGACATCCTTAACGTGGCAGGCCCGAGGGCAAGCGAATGGCCGGAAGGATACGATTGCGCATATCGCACGCTGGATAGTTTCCTTGATGCTCTGTAGCCACCGCCCTGTGGGCGGTCAAGAATAGGACGGCTCACAGAGCCGTAGCTACAAATCACTCGTAGCGCAGCGCTTTAACCGGATCGAGACGGGCGGCGAAGTACGCGGGAATGAGCGCGGCAATCGAGCAGATGAAAAATGCGCTAATACAAATGATGGCGACATCTCGCGGGATGACTTCCGCGGGAATCGACGAGAATTGATAGACTTCGCGCGGGAAGATCTCGATGTGCAATGTCGATGCGAGCCAGTGACTGAACTCGTTGCGGTAACGGATTAACGTCATTCCAAGTCCTAGTCCTGTCAGAGTTCCAAAGAGCCCAACGATTGTTCCCTGGCCAAGAAAGACCCAGATGATTTGGGCAATGTTTGCCCCGAGCGCTTTCACGATTCCGATCTCCCGCCGCTTTTGCACCGTTACCGTAATGAGCGTGCTCATGATTCCGAAGGCCGCAACAACCACGATGAAGAACAAAAGGAAAAACATCACAGTGCGCTCAAGCCGCACCGCTTCGAAAAACTGGCTGTTCATGTCGATCCAGGTCTGCGCGTATTGCGGTGGTTCAAGAAATTGTTCGATTGCTTCTTTCACCCGTTCAGCGCCGTAGGGGTTCTCGGTTCTGACGGTAATGCCGTGCAACGCGTCTCCCAGTCCATATAACTCCTGTCCGACATAGACCGGCACTAGCAGAAATTCGGAATCGTGCAGGTAATGACCGGTCTCAAAAATCCCGGTCACCGTCAGTTCCTTCGGCAGGATGACGTCGCGCAATTCGTCGATCGCTTTTTTTTCTTCGTCTCCCTTGGCATTTTCCAGTTTTTTGATGCCATCGAGAATCTGTCCGAGATTGCCCGGCGAATAGACGGTGAGTTTGTCACCGACGTTTGCCTGCAGCTTTCGCGCAAGCTCAATCCCGAGTACGGTCGATTCGCCTTCCAGATTGAGGTTGCCGTATTTGATGAATTTTCTCAGAGGGATGACCTTCTCTTCCTCCGCGGGATCGACACCTCGAATCATCGGGGCGACTCGCTTGTTTTGAAATTCGACGATCACCGGTCCCTGAATGTAGGGAGCCGTCGCAACCACGCCCGGCGTGTTGTCGATTTTTGCTTTGAGCGTTCGCCAGTCGCGCAACACGTCCTCCGTGCCCACGAGAATGTGCGCATCGAAATCGATCACTTTCTGACGCAGCTCGCGATCGAACCCGGTCATGACAGAAATCACAAGAATCAGCACCGTTACGCCCAGCATCACGCCGAGAATCGAGATTAGTGTGATGATCGAGAGAAACGTGCGCTTTGGTTTCAGGTAGCGCAGCGCCAGAAAAAGACTAAACGGCAGTTTCAATTCGGCGTTAGCCTGGCGGCAAACGGACTCTAATTCAACCGCGACGCTACAGTGAGAGCGCGTGCGCCTTTAGTTCTTCCAGCGTGACGAATTCGAGCGCAGAGGCGTGCGTAGCTTCAAGGTCAACCGGAGCCGCGCGATTGTGATCCAGCGCGCTTTTCCAGCGCGTCACGCACACGCACCATTTGTCCCCCGGCTTCAGTCCAGGGAAACCCCATTCCGGATGCGGCGTGACAAGGTCGTTTCCATCGAGCACCGAGAAATCGAGAAATTCCCGCGTGACTTTCACGCAGACCGTATGAAGGCCAGTGTCTTCCGGGCCCGTTCGACAAAATCCGTCCCGATAAAATCCAGTCAACGGATCGCGGCAACAACATTTTAGTTCAGTTCCAAGAACATTCGTCGGCATAAAGGAAGATTAGGCGTTAGTATCTGAAGAACTTTAGCAAAGGAGACGATAATGCCAATCCGCGCCGAATACGTTCACACAAATCTGATTGCCAGAGATTGGAAAAGACTGGCTCGATTCTATTCCGAGGTCTTCGGATGCGAGCCTAAGCCTCCGCAACGCGATATGTCTGGCGCCTGGCTGGATCAGTTGACTTCGCTTCAGAACGCGCATTTTAGCGGCGTTCATCTGCGATTGCCTGGCTATGGCGATGATGGTCCGACGCTTGAGATTTTCAGCTATAATCAATTGGTCGAGCCCAAACTGCCGTCCACGAACCAGTGCGGGTTCGGTCATATCGCATTTGCGGTGGACGATGTAGACGAGGCGTTGGAGGCAGTGACTGCTGCTGGCGGCAGCACAGTCGGAAACATCGTTACCACGGAAGTAGGTGGCGTCGGTGTTCTTCGAGTCGTGTATGCGCGAGATCCGGAAGGAAATATCGTCGAATTGCAGAAGTGGAGTTGAACCGCAGATCGTTCCGCGCCCTGCCTGTGTCTAGACGAATCGTTATTGCTCACTGGCTCATACCGGCTGAGCCGGCGCACCGCTTCTTTCAGGATTTGATTAACGATCTCGCGCGCCGATATGATGCGCCCGTTTTCGAACCGCATGTGACGATTTACGTCGAAGCGAATAGCACAGATGCACTTGAAACAGTGCTTTCAAAGGCCGCACAAGATTGCACGCCAATCGTGCTCCAAGCGATCGAGGTCAGCCATTCCGATGAATTTATCAAAACACTCTTTGTCGAATTCGGGCTGAACACGAAATTGCTGCAGCTCAATCAAGTCATTCGTAGCGCCGCGCAAGATTCGTCCGATTACGATCTCAAGCCACACTTAAGCTTGCTTTATAAGAGGACGTCGGCGCAAACACGGCGCCAGCTCGCCCGCTCAATTGAAGTGCCGTTTTCTCAAGTGGTTTTTGATTCATTGAAAGCTGTCCGGTGCGTTTCACCGACACAAAGCCGCGCTGATGTAGAGGTATGGCGCGTTGTGAGCGAGAAAATTTTGCGTACCTAGCTCGCCTTTGTCGACGCTCATAGAGCGTTGCTACAGCTCGACAATTCGAAAGGGCTTGCCGGTTTTGCGAAGCGCGGCCGGGGAGACGTTGTAAACAGGAATATCGGTTGAAGTCTTTCCTTCGAGAATGCTGTAATGGGCGTGCCCGTGAAACACCGCGTTGACGCGATCGGAATTTAACGATTCAACGTGGCGAAGCCGCTGGCGTTGGAGTCGGTTGGGCAAAAAATGGTGAAACTGCTGGGGACGGACCTGCGGATACTCTGGCGATTTTCGCTATCGCTTCGTCGAGCACTACTTTTTCTTCTGGATAAATCCCGTCGTCCGCCACGGTCATGTAATCCCTTGCTGCGTCGATTTGACTTGCGTCGGCCAGCAATAGCGCCGCGTAAACTGCTGCGTGCGGGTCGCGTAATTGATCTGCTGGCAATCCTTGAATAATTGCAAGGGCCTCCGCGTTTCGGCCAAGGCGATACAGAGAGAATGCATAAGTCACTGAGCAGTTGACTTCGTTCGCCGCGCGGTCATGCGCCTCTTTGGCTAGTTCATGCGAGCGTTCTACATTTCGCTCGAGGTTGAGGCCTAGTCGCGCGAGATCTGCCGTGATCGGCGCCTCGTTGGGAGAGCTATCATGTAGACGCTGGAGAACAGCGTGGAGTTTTTCGGTGTCATTGTCCTCGCGATAAAGCCGGCGCAGCGCGTCGAGTGCCTCGCGTCGCATGGGCGGGTCTTCTGCGACGCGCAGCCACAGTTGCTCGGATTCTTTCTCCAGATTCCATTTCGAAGCCAGACGCGCGAGGACAAGTTCGCGCTCGGGCTGATCGTTTGTCGATTGTTCTGCGGCGCGCCAAAGCGCATGGAATTCTGAGTCCGGACTATCTTGTCGTGATTGACGCGCGGCAATTGCCTGGTATGCAAAGCGCAAGTAATCGGATTCGCCCCACATTCCCTTGCGAGTCCATCGTTTTAAACGCATCCAATTCTTCGCATTAGCGTACGCGTCCGCCACCGCAACAGCAGCGGGCGGCGAAGTCAGTTTCTCTGCCGGAAGCTTCTCGATCCACTTAACAACCTCTCCATCGAGTCGATTTTGGTTCATCCAGTTCAGGAGCGAGGTGAGATCGGATGGATTTTTTGCGGCAAAGGGTTTTACTCGCTCCAGCAGCAGGTGGAATTTTTTCTCATCGAGCCTTCGATAAAAATTCAGGCAGAGAAGATAATCGCCGAAGGTGACCTCCTGCGACATTTGGAGCTGTTGCGCGAAGTTATCTCCGGCTGAAAGGTCATTGTGTGCTACGGCGTCATTAAGCAACGCGCGCAGCGCGCCGGTCCGATAGGGAGCGAGTTTGGTGAGCCGCTCGAGATTTTCGCGGGCCTTCGCGTTCTTTTGTGCATCGCTGGAATGGATTTGCAGCGCTGCCAGATTGAACTGGTAGAGATCATTCTTAGGTTCTTTTTTTACGGCAGCGGCGAATTGTTCTTCTTGTTCGGCAAAGTTTCCTTCGGCACAAGCCAACCAGCCTGCAACAACGTGAAAGGCGGCCCTGTCACGATCACTGGCGGGAATCTGATCGAGCGCTTTTCGAGCAAGATCAAGCTTTCCGAAGCGCAGTGCCGCGGAAACGAGATTAAGCTGACTGTCCGGATCTTTTGGGCGCAGGCGCGCAATTTGTTCACGCCATGAAATCGCCTTTTCGAGATTCTCTTTCTCCGCTGCTTCCGCTAGTATATAGAGGGCCGGCAAAGAATTGGGACGTTGTGCCAGGAGTTCCCGCGCGGTCTGGGTTGCTTCGCTGAATCTTCCCTGCTGCAACATCGAAGCGGCTCCATGTAACAAGCGGGTTTGGCGCCAGTCTTCGTATAGTTTCAAGCCGTAGCTGAAAAAAAGAGCGCCCAGCAGAATAGCAATTGCCAATCCACTAGCCACAAGAGCGACACGGACTGGCCAGATCTGTCGTTGGAGGAAGGACTCCAGACCAAAGAGCGATTGGCGGATTCTTCTATATCCAGCCTCTTCGGTTCGTTCCGCGATCTTCATCTTGTATCTCGGAGCGCAACGATCCCGCTTGTTCCAGTCCATTAGACCCGTGCCGACTACCGAGGCTAAGGGCGCGTGGCTACCGCTGGCTCTTCAACTGCAGGAATTGACTTCACCGAGTCCTCGATCTTTTTCTTCAAACGCCGGCTCCAAACATACCGCCCCAACAACACCTTTACGGTGGCTGTAAGCGGAACGGCAAGAAGGGGACCGATTATCCCGCCAATGATCAAACCCCAGACAAAGATCGATACGATCACGGTCATTGGATGCAACCCAACGTAATTCCCAACAATTCGTGGGGCGTAAAATATGCCTTCCAAGTTTTGTATAACGATGAAAATTACCGTTACCCAGATTGGGTGTGCCCAATCGCCCCATTGGAACGCTGCAATCAGAACGGCCGGCACCCAGCAGATGATGATGCCGATGTAGGGGATCATCGTCAGCACAACGACAAGCGCACCAATCACAGGCGCAAAATTGAGACCGAGAAGCGTTAGCGCTGTCCCGATGAGTATGCCATCAACCAGGCATACCAGCAGTTGTCCCCGAAAATAAGCAGTGACGTAGCTGTTGATTTCGGACAAGAGCTCCGCGACTTCGTCTCTGAGAGGCGACGCGCGCAGAGGCAAATATTCTCTCCAGTGCGCTTCAATGCGCGGCTTTTCGTTCAGCAGAAAAAAAAGATAGATCGGCACCAGGATTAGGCTGAGCAAAAAACCTGTGACGCCAAGGAAGCCGCCGATGCTTTTCTTAAGGATATCCCAGAACTTTTCCATCAGCGTCGGAAGCGCCTGCTGCAAATTAGGCATCTGTTTTTCCACGTATGCCTGAATGCGCTGGCGTTCGGCAGTGGTCAGCTTTGGCGCGCTCGGCGCGATCGTTTCAGTTGCAGGCGCAGTGCCAGAGGCTTTTGGGGTGGAAGAGACAGTCGGTTGCGCATGAGGAGAAGCAGAGGGTGCCGGTCCGATGAGCCAGTTTGTAAAACTTGTCGATGCAGATTTCGCACGGCCACCGCCAAGGAATCCGAACGTTTGATCGAATCGATAAATTAGATCCACAATGTAGTCACGGGCTCGCTCGGTATACGCAGGTACCTGCCTGGCGAAATTCACGCTTTGTATTGAGATGGTCGGGACGAGCCACGCGGCCAATCCACCCAGGGCAAAAAAAGCGATGGCGAAAAGAAGAGCCACCGCCTTGGTGCGACTGAGCGTCCCGCGAGACATTTTTGTTACCAGCGGGTCCAGCAGATAAGTCAGAATCACCGCGATGGCCACTGGGATCAGGATCGGTTGGAGGAAACTAATTACATTGGCGCTCGCCCAAATCACCGTGCCGATAATCACGATGAGAAGAACGACACAGAAAGCTGTGAGCGCCGACCACATCATCTTGCGCTGCCACGGTGTGGGATAATCGCTCATGTTCGTTGCGACAACGCCGGGGTCACCGGGTTGGATTCGTCTTTGTTGGTGGACCGTTGCCAATAGGCGCGTTTGTTCTTTCGATCTTGTTCGCCAGGTTCTTATTCTTCGGATCGAGCGCCAGCGCTTTTTGCCAGGATTCCAGAGCTTGGGGCACGCGATTCAATTTCAAATACGTGTCGCCAATATGCTCGAAGACAACCGGATCATCGTGGTCAGCAGTTTTTGCAGCACGGAGCAGGTTGCTCAAGGCTTGATCAAATTTGCCTTTTCGGAACTCTACCCAACCGAGGCTATCAAGGTAAGAAGCGTTATTTGGTTCTATCTCGAGGGCGCGTTTAATCATCGTTTCGGCCTCGTCGAGGTTCATGTTGTGATCAGCCCACATGTACCCGAGATAATTGCAGGCTTCTGCCGAGTTCGCCGGATCGAGCGCAATTGATTTGCGAAGCAGATCAGCCGCCTTCTCGTACAGTCCTGCCTGCTCCGCGGTCGTACCATAGTTGAAATAGAACCTGGCGTTTACCATGTCGTTGCCTTGGTCGAGTTGCGCCTCGTGCAATGCTTCCTCAAAAGTCGCCACAGCCTGCTGAGTTTGTTTCGCTTCGCTTTGGGCAATGGCCAGATAGTAAACGATCTCCGGCGCCTCCAGGAATCGGTGCCGGGCTTCTGTCAGCAATCTGACCGCGCGACCGGCATCTTTTAAAGGTCCAAGCAGCAGTTCTGCCAGATGCAAATATGTGCCCACATGATTTGGATTAATCAGCAGGCTTTGCTCATAATTTGCGGCTACTTTCGCAAAGGTCGCTTTTGCTTCGTCGACTTTCTTTGCCCGTTGAAGGGATCGGGCTTCGTCATCCAGCACCTGAGCCAGCAAGTCGTAGGGTTGATACTTTTCGGGATGCTCCTTGATGATTTGCTCGAGCATTTCAATTGCTTTGCCCCGCTGATTCGTGAGGATAAAACCGGTTGCTAGTTTCTCTCGCGCGTTTGCATCGTCAGGTTGCAGCTCTAGAACGTGCAGATAAAGCGGAATTGCTTCTTTCAATTGTTGAGAGGCCGCATAGTAGTCGGCGACATCCTTTAGGATCACAGGGTCGTCGCCGGCGTGTTCGGCTGCTTTGCTGAAAATTTCGTTGGTCCTTTTCAGTTCGTCGGGTTTCGGCTGTGAATCGGACTTGAAAAGAACCGCCACGTAAAGTTTGCCGAGCCGCAACCAAAAGCTGGAATCGTCACTGGGAACCTTTGTGGCGCGATCCAGAACCTCTAGCGCCTTCTTCTCTTGTCCCGCTGCAACTTCGATTTCTACCAGACGCTGGTAACCTTCGATGTCCCCTGGATTCAGAGTGATGGCGCGGTTGGCGTAATCGATTGCCTGATCGGTTTTCTTCAGATATTTCGCATAAATGTATGCGAGCTGCTGATACGGGTCGGCATCCTTTGGATTTGCCTTGATTGCATCCTTCAATACGTCAATCGCCTGTGGAAAATCCTCCTGCTCTATCAGCAATGCCGCCACGCGCGAGGCGAGTTGCGATTGGCCGGGATCGACATTCAACACTTTGCGATACGCCTCCAGCGCGCGATCCGTCTCGCCATTTTCCTCGAGAGACATTCCTTCGACAAAATGCGTCAGCGCATCCGCCTTGTGTGCGCCTTCCAAACGCAGTGCTAGGTCACCAGTCGGCTTGGAATTGGATGAATCATCCTGGCCACCAGCCTTTTTAGTTGCCGACGAAGCCCGAGTTTTTGGCAATGAACTTTTCTGTTTTTGGCTAGCCGCGGCGCTTGTCGCGACGAGAAAGAGCAGCGTAAAAAAAAGGCACCAGCACGGCGAAATTCCCCAACTCTTCTTCTGATGCCTCACGCTTTTAATGTTAGTCTCCGGCGAATCCTCCGCAAACCAGCCCCGAAAGCCTTCAGGACTATGGCCTGGCAGGCAGTTCTTGTTTGAGTTGGGAATTGGGCGTTCTCCGGAAACGCCTTCGCCGTGCGCTACGCCTTATACCTGAGGCGCTTCTTGTGCCGATTCGCTTTCATTCGCTTGCGGCGCTTGTGCTTGGCAATTTTCGCTTTGCGTCTTTTCTTAAGTGAGCCCATTTAGATTTTCAAATTCGCGAGTGCTGATTCAACCATCTAATTCGATGCGCCGCAACTTACTTCTTTACGATGGGATCAAACGCTCGTTGTCACGGTAGAAGCGCTGTTTTACATGCTTCAGGGCTTGCTGCGTGCACCAGCGCTGATATCGCAAACTGAAAACTCCTCTTCCTAGCCGTGAAAGCCAATGTGCGGGCTCTGAGTGCGTGTGGACGACAAAAAAGACTTCTCCAGCACGCTCCTCAAAATAGAACTCCGATACGCCGCGTTCCAAATGCCCGGCGAGCGTCTCATAAGCAAAACCGAGCTTAGTCGGCTCGTCGATGAGCGCCGAGATGCGCACAGCAAACTCCGCGCAAATACCGAAGCCAAAAGGAGGCAGAACAGCGCGCTGAACAATTATGTCTCCAATCCGCATCGTTCTTCTCTCGCGAATCCACTGTGCTTCTGCGCGCATGAGGAAGCGCGGGAAGATGTTGTAGGCGAATAGAAAATCGATGCGACAAGAGCTAACAGATGCAAAATGACCTAGCGCAATTTCACTCGTCTTTTCCGGAAGTGTTGCTGCGCGCGAAAAGTTAGGGGAAAGGTTCTGCGCTTCCTCGAATGTTAAGCTTGGTCCGAGTGAGCAGGGGACTAGCTTCATCGCGGTTATATCTAACAACGATCAGCTCACGGTTCGCTGTCTAAATCCAATCACTTCTTAAACATCTCATCCCGCTTTGCCTTAAACTCGCTCCCGGGTTTCCAGTCCGGAAATTTGTCGCCGTTGGCAACCTGATAACCAACTTCGAATAAGAGGTCGACATCTTGCACCGCGCCGGAAAGATCCCAGTTCGGATCAACTTCGTCGGACACCTGGTGATAATGGTGCGCAGTGTAATCGTCTTTCTTTTCCTGCCCGAAATTTGCCGGTTTCCCGACGAAATCCTTGCCGCCGCCAGTGTAGAGCGAGGGCACACCGCGCTTGGAAAATTCGAAATGATCGGCACGGTAAAAACTACCTTTCTCCGGCTGACTGTTGGGTTTCATCTCTCGACCATTTCGCTTCGCAGCTGCCGCTAGTAAGTCGTCGAGCGTTGAATTGTTGTTACTGAGGTCTTCGATGTCGCGGGTTTTCCCCCACGGATTCACGGTGTCGATGTTGATGTCGGCCAGGGTTTTTTCCAGCGGATAAAGCGGATGCAGGGCATAAAATTTCGCGCCGAGTAATCCTGCTTCTTCAGCAGTCGTAGCCATGAATAAAACTGAGCGTTTCGGCGGTGGATTTAATTTTGTGAATGCGGCCGCGAGCTGGATAACCGATGCAACGCCAGACGCGTTATCGATGGCCCCGTTAGAAATCTGGTCGCCCTGCAATTCGGGATGACGCCCGAGGTGGTCCCAGTGCGCCGTGTAAATTACATATTCGTCGCGCAATTTCGGATCGCTTCCATCGAGTTTGCCAATCACATTGTGCGACTTGAACGAGCGAAGCTGTTGTTTGATATCGATCTTCGCTTTGGCTTTCAGCGTCACGGGCCGGAACTCTTTCGTGATTGCCGATTTCTTCAGCGCATCAAAATCCTGACCACAATCGTCCAGCAATTTCTTCGCGCCATCGAGAGTGATCCAACAGCGTGCTTCCACGGCGTCCGCGTTTTTATTTGGTGAATCAATCTCGTAATTTTCCTTTGCCCAGCTCGTTTTCACGACTGAGTACGGATAGCCTGCCGACCGAGTTTCGTGAATAATCACCGCGGCAGCAGCTCCTTTTTGTGCGGCGATCTCGTATTTGTAAGTCCAGCGGCCGTAGTAGGTCATCGCCTTTCCCTTAAACATTTTCTCATCGAGTTTTGATGGATCTTTCGGATCGGGAATTGGCGGATCGCCGATCAGCATCAGCAGCGTTTTGCCGTGAACATCAACGTTTTTGTAATCGTCCCAGCCATATTCCGGCGCGACGACGCCGTATCCGACAAAGACCACATCCGAATTGTCGATCTTGATTTCCGGTTGCAGACGCGCTGACGATGCGATGAAATCGTCAGGATACTCAAGGTCGGTGGTTTTATCGCCAACAATGAACGACATCGTTGGTTCGCTCTTGATCCCAGCCAGCGGAATTTCCTGTGTGTAAGTCCCGTCTGGATTTCCCGGCTTCAACCCGATCTGTTTGAACTGATCGCTGATGTATTTAACTGAAAGCTCTTCGCCTTTTGTCCCCGGTGCGCGCCCTTCGAATTCATCCGACGCAAGAACCTTGATATGCGCGAGCAAACCATCTGGTGTGATCGCTTCCAGCGCCGGTTCCAATCGCAACGCTAATTCATCGACAGCGAAAAGCGAAGTTGCGCTGGCGAAAAGGATCGCAACGAACGAGCGAGGAATTTTCACCCCATACCGAGACGTTGTAGTGGCGTTGTGTCAAACGCCGCCGCTTGGCACTAGCGCCTCTACAACTATCTGCCTTCGTGGGACAGTTCCGCAGGTGCTTTATTTTTCCCCTGTGCACCGATACCGATCTTTTTCAGGAACGGTTGGGTGGATTGTTTGCGGCCGAGGAATTTTTCGATCGAGACGTTGACGTCACGCGAATCGCCCGGCTCGTAGATTTCGCGGCGCAATTTCATGCCCGCTTGTTTGTCGAGGTAACCGTCTTTTGCCTTTTCGAAGACTGTTGCCATGTCAGCGGCGATTGCGTCGGCCCACGCGTACCCATAATAGCCGGCATCATACCCATTCAGATGTCCGAAGTAGGAAACGAACGTTGTGCTCGGATCGATCGGCAGAAAGAGTTTTTCAAGAATCGGATTTGAAGTTGCCACGCAATCGTAAGGCATGTCTTCGGCGTGGTGATCGTGCAACGCGAGGTCGAGAGATGCGAAGGCGAACTGGCGTCGATAAAAAACACCGGCATTCGCAAGCTTGGCGTCATTCATTTTTTTGATTATTTCCGCTGGAATTTTCTTCGATGGATCGCGGTAGTCGGCCGCAAACGTGTCGAGCACTTTCTTGTCCCAGACCCAGTTTTGCAGCATCTGCGACGGCGCCTCCACGAAATCACCTGGCACATGCGTTCCGGCAAAACGGCCGTACTTCGCGCCAGTGACAATCGAATGCAGAGCGTGACCGAATTCGTGGAACAAAGTCTCGACCTCCTGGTGCGTCATCAAAGACGGCTTGTCTCCCGCCGGAGGCGAAAAGTTGCAAAGCAAGGCGACAGTTGGCCGCTGGTATTTTCCATCCGGCAACAATTTGCCGCTGATGATTTCGAATTGTGCGAAGTGATTGAATTTTCCTTCGCGCGGAAACATATCGAGATAAAACATCCCGAGCGGTTCGCCCGTGGCGGAATCGGTCACCATGTAAAGCTGGAGATCTTCGATCCATTTGTAAGGTGCGGCGATCTTCTCGAATTTCAGACCAAAGATGCTCTGATAAATATTGAACATGCCGTCGAGCACTTTTTGGAACGGGAAAAATGCGCGCAACGCTTCCTTATCAACGGCGTACTTTTGTTTGTCCCGCTGGTTGGCATAATAGCGCCAGTCCCACACCTCGATCTTACCGTTGGGGTCATTTGTTTCAGCGGCCTTCAGCTTTTGTAATTCCGCCACTTCGCTTTCAAACTTGGGCTGAATTCCGGTGACCAGATCGCTAATGTACTTCGCGGCGTTCGCACCAGTCTTGGCCATTTTGACTTCGGTCTGATAGTCGTCCCACGATTTGTAACCGAGCCGCAGGGCAATCTTGTTCCGAAGGGCAAGCATCTGGTTGAGAACGGTAACGTTTGCCTCTTTGGCGAGTGTCTCGCGAACGACGTAGAGCTGCTTGCGAGTAGTCTCGCTCTTTGCGTTTTCCTCGACCGTATTGAATTGCCACGTGACATTTGCCATCACTGTGTAGGCATCGTCTCCTGTCCTGATGCCGGGTGAAGCGAAGAAGCTTTCCGGCAGTCCATCCAAATCGGCCTTGGTGAAGATCACCGGCGCGTTGGCCTTAACGATGTTCGTATCGAAATCCGTCCCAAGTTTGGACAACTCTTTCCGCAACTGCTCAACTTCTTTGCGCTGATCGGGTGGAAGGTCTAAGTCCGGCGCGGCGATAATCGCGTAACGTTTCGTTCAGCAGCTTTTCGTCTTCACCCGCAAGCTTCGGGTGCGTGTCAGCAAAAGCCTTGATCGCCTTGTAAACGTCCTCGCGATAATCAATGCCCACAGCCCAATCTTGAAACGCTTTTATCGCGTTCTCCGCAGCGGCGCGCATTTCTGGATTCGTGTTTGTTTCTTTAATGATTGTGGCCCTGTTCGCTGCGAGTCCTGCCTCGTAAGTGAGATCATCGAGTGCCACCACCGTGCTCTTAAACGTCGCCTTCTTCAGATCTTGCGAGCCGATTTGATCCAGTGCCTTGTTCGCCTTCGCGATGGTGTTATTCATCATTGCCTCGACCGCTTTCGGCGTTTGCTCCCAATCGGGAATCGTCAAGACGGAATTGGCCTTCGCGGCTGCAGCTCGAAAGTCATCGACAGTTTTGAGCTCAGCACTTACAAGGTGTGAATTTGAGGCGACGAGAAAGATCGGCAGATAGAGAAGCGAGAATTTCATGGCGTGAAGATTGGCGAAATCTGTAGACGCACCTGAAAGACAAGGCAAATTCAACAGACTTGCGGCGGGATCTTCGGTTCAATAACGGCGATCGTCCCAGGTTGCTTTTCACGACTGCGCACGTTAGGAAACGTGCGCCACGATGATCCAGAAGTTCTTCGTCGCTTTCATTCCAGTCTTTGTCGCGATCGATCCAATCGGACTCGTCGCGATATTCATGGGTCTCGCGAGCAGCGCTTCGCCGGAGCAGCGCAAGCGTCAGGCGTCTCTGGGAATCTTCACAGCGTTTTGCGTGGCTATCGGATTTGTTTTTCTCGGGCAGATTATTTTCGACGCGCTTGGGATTACCGATGCAGACTTTCAAGTCGCAGGCGGACTGATTCTCCTGGCGTTGGCCGGGCGCGAGTTGCTTAATGTTGGTCCTTCCAGTCATGGAGGCAGCGATGAATTCGGAATTGTCCCCCTTGGGATGCCGTTGATCGCCG
The DNA here is from genome assembly GCA_963758425.1 of uncultured Verrucomicrobiae bacterium. Classification (GTDB taxonomy): domain Bacteria; phylum Verrucomicrobiota; class Verrucomicrobiia; order Chthoniobacterales; family UBA10450; genus Udaeobacter. Next base: position 166,776 of record CAVWVV010000013.1, on the reverse strand, counting down.
GTCCGGCGTTGCTCACGGCCCTGCTCGTTTTGGTCGATACAGTGGGCGTGGTGTTCACGCTGGTCTCGCTGCTGGTTAATCTCGCGTTGGTCGCACTGGCGTTCTGGAATGCCGACCGGTTCGCGCGTTGGATGGGCATGCAAGGATTGCGCGGCGTATCGAAAATTGTCGCCCTCCTCCTCGCCGCGATTGCTGTCAGCCTGATCCGTCGCGGCTGGAACGCCCCGGGCTGATTCGAACCCTAACGAGCTAAGCTTGACACGAAACTTCGCGCTCCTTCTCGCCGCGATTGCGGTTAGCCTCATCCGTCACGGCTGGCGGCACCGTAATCCACTCGCTCCGGCTTTCGCCGGTTCACATCACTTCGAGATCGCTCGAAGTTAAAAAATCGTTTCCGGGCCGCTGGCAATATGCCGCCGCACGTCGGGCCAGAATTCTTTCAGCTGCGCGCTTTTATCGCCATGCTGATAGCGCCAATTCAGCTCGACTTCGATTTGCTTGGCTTCATCCTGCGAAGGCTGGGCCTGGCCGTGATAAATATAAGCAGGAACACCATTACGATTCGTGGTCAGCGTAGTCATCCCATAGAGTTCCAGACGCCGCTTCTGCAATTGGTCCGTGGTCCAATCGCGGTATCTTGGGCTACGATAGCCCCATACCTCAGCATTAGTAGAATAACGGGAGTAAGTGTAACCGGTCGTTACTGCCGGTGGCGCGGCGGCCTGTTCGGCGCAACCGATGAGACCAGCCGCAAATGCTGCTAACAATAATTGTTTCATACTCTTCACCTTGTTTAGATTTACTTGCCACTATTTAACCACAGAAATCGCTCGCAGTCGCATGTTTATTTTGCTTTCCCGCGTTCGAAGCTCTGGTGTAGATTCCCGCAAATCCGAACAGCAGCTTTAAGCCGATTCAGACTAACACAGACTGAGAAGTGGGCCGGGTCATTGACACAACGGCACCTCTTGTTACTATCCTCGCTCCAATGAGATTTCCTTTACCGCTTACAGCGAAAATCGCGGCCTACGTGATTGGGCATAAGTTGCGTGGCACGAAGAAATTCGCCACGGTGCTCCAGCTCGAACCGCTGCACACGTGCAACCTGACATGCACGGGTTGTGGGCGGATTCGAGAATACTCCACGTCGCTCAAGGACATGATGAGCTTGGAGGACTGTCTTGGCGCGGCAAACGAATGCAACGCGCCGATGGTTTCGATCTGCGGCGGGGAACCCCTTATCTATCCGCATATCGAGGCGCTGGTGGACGGATTGCTCGCGCAGCGACGGATCGTTTACATTTGCACCAACGCCATGTTCATGCGCAAAAAGATGCGCGACTGGATGGCCTCGCAGATGTCGACCCGGCCGGATTTTGTCGAAGAAAAGATCAGCTCGTTGCTCGGCGCGGGACTGTTGAGCGAAAAAGATTCGACCGAAATTCGCAAGGGACCAAAAGACCCCGCAAAGCCAACTATTGGTCCGACCAAATGGATGTACTGGAACGTGCATCTCGACGGCTTGGAGCGAACACACGACCTGATCGTGGAACGCGAAGGCGTCTTTAAGGAATGCATTCTCGCAATCAAAATGGCGAAGCTGCTCGGCTATCAAGTGGCGACGAACGCGACGATCTACAAGGAAACCGATATGCAAGAGATCGAACAGATGTTCGATTATCTTTCCGATCTTGGCGTCGATGGTCACACCATTACTCCTGGATACGATTACGACGCCGCCAAGAAGGACATGATCAAGCGGCTCAAGTTGCGCCCGGAAAACTTCTTTCTTACCCGCGCAATGACGATCGAGAAGTTCCAAAAAGTCGAGGAGTGGATGAGTCGTTATACCTTTTTGGGGACGCCGATCTATTTCGAGTTTCTTGCCGGGAAACGGGATCTGACCTGTTCGGCATGGGCGATTCCGACAAGGAATATCCGCGGCTGGAAAGGTCCATGCTACTTGATGACCGATGGGCACTACTCGAGCTACGCGGAGTTACTGGAAAAGACCGAGTGGGAGCGGTATGGCGTCGTGAACGGCGTTGCGCGCGATAGCCGATGCGAAAATTGCATGGTGCATTGCGGTTACGAGCCGACAGCGACATTGGGGTTGCAAGCGCATCGAGGAGACACGTGGAAAACGGTCAAGTTCAATTTCGGCTCGAAGCCGAAGCCCTCTGGTCGTGGCAGCGAAGTGCTTGCTTTCAATGGCGTGAGCTCCGGTAACGGTCACCTGACCGGGAAACGTGCAGAAGTTGCAGCACAAGCCTCGTAAGGGTCGGATCGACATGCCGGAATTTTCTAAGAACCTCATTGCGTTGCCGAGCGCGCGACCAGAGACATCGGAGTCTTATTCGGCGAACGACGAAGAGATGGCGGACGCCATAGCGCGTGCGCAAGAGAACCTCTTACGCCAGCAAAAGCCAGATGGCCATTGGTGCGGGGAGCTAATCGTCGATAGCACCCTCTGCTCGGACTACATCCTTTTCATGCATTGGTGCGGCGAAGTGGACGCGCAATTGCAGCGGCGCTGCGTGCGTCATATTCTCAAACGCCAATTGCCGGACGGAGGATGGAACATTTATCAGGGCGGCCCGAGCGAGATTAATGCATCGGCCAAAGCATATTTTGCCCTAAAGCTCGCGGGCTGTTCGGTGGACGCGCCGTTTATGCAGGAGGCGCGCGCGAATATCATTCGTCGCGGCGGCATTCCGCAGATGAACACCTTTAGCAAGCTTTATCTGGCCTTGCTGGGCCAGTTTCCGTGGAAATATCTGCCCGCAATCCCCGTGGAAATGGTGCTTCTCCCGCGGTGGGCGCCATTTCACATTTACAAAATGTCGTCGTGGAGCCGCGCAATGCTCATACCGCTGGCGATTATTAGTCATTTCAAACCGACTCGAGTCTTGCCTGGCGAAAAGCAATTGCACGAACTTTATCCGCTTGGCACCGAGCAAAGCGATTTGCGCTTGCCACGCAGTGAACCTTTCTGGACCTGGCGCAATTTCTTTCTTCGGCTCGATGACGTTTTTAAATTCCTGAGCCCGCTTCGAATTCGCCCGCTTCGGCGGCGCGCCCTTGAAGAAGCAGAGCGCTGGATGCTGGAGCGGATCGGCAAGGGCAGCGATGGCCTCGCGGCAGTGTTTCCCGCAATGCTGAACTCTTTGATCGCGCTGCGCGCTCTTGGTTATTCGAAAACAAATCCGGTTTACGCCAAAGCGGAACAGGATTTCGCCGGCCTTTTCGTTGACGATCCCGAAGATTTCCGGATTCAGCCTTGTCTTTCGCCGATCTGGGACACTGCAATCAATATTATCTCGCTGGCGGAATCCGGCGTCGCCCCAGACGACCCGAACCTGCAAAAGGCGTCCGAATGGCTCGTCAATAAAGAAGTGCGCATCCGTGGCGACTGGTCGGTAAACAATTCATATCCACAAGCGAGCGGATGGGCATTCGAGTACAACAACGTTTATTATCCGGACACGGATGACACAGCGATGGTGTTAATGGCGCTGCGGCTGGTTCGTTCGAAAGATCCGCAAGCGCTCAATGAAACGTTTCGACGCGCACTGGATTGGCAGCTTAGGTTCCAATGTCGCGATGGCGGTTGGGCCGCGTTTGATAAGAACGTGACAACGCCGTGGCTGGAAGACATGCCGTTTGCCGATCACAATGCGATTCTCGATCCAACATGCAGTGACCTTACCGCACGCACACTCGAGCTCCTCGGTTACATTGGGTTCGATCCGAAGACGCGGTCCGTCCGCGACGCCATCCAGTATTTGATCGACACCCAGGACGAGGACGGGTCGTGGTATGGACGCTGGGGCGTCAATTACATCTACGGCACCTGGCAGGTTCTGCGCGGCTTGCGCGCAATTGGCCAGGACATGACGCAGGACTGGATATTGCGCGGCCGCGATTGGCTTGAAAGTTGTCAAAATAACGACGGCGGTTGGGGTGAGACTTGCGGTACTTACGACAATCCTTCAACCAAAGGCATCGGCGAAAGCACAGCGTCGCAAACGGCATGGGCAATCATGGGCATCTGTGCGTGCGGCGATCTCGATCGACCGAGTATCCAGCGAGGTTTGCGCTACCTGCTCAGTTCCCAAAAGCCCGATGGATCATGGGACGAAGAGCAAATTACGGGCACCGGTTTTCCACGCGTGTTCTATTTGAAGTACGACATGTATCGTCAAAACTTCCCGCTGCTCGCGTTGGCGACCTATGTCAATTATCGCAGCGGCGTCGGACATCGCCTAGGTTTTTATCGCTGCGACGGAGGTTAGGCTGCCAGCCTGACTCGGCGGACAGGCTGCTAGCCTGTCGAACATCTCTGTTGCACGCTCAGGCTGGCAGCCCGAACGCCGAGTCAGCCAGGCTAGCTGACTTCCAGAAAAAATAAAACCTGTCGCGCGGCGTAATTCGATCTAACTGTAAAGATTATGGCTTACGAATTACCAAAATTACCTTACTCCTACGATGCTTTGGAACCGCATATCGATGCGCAGACGATGGAGATCCATTACACCAAGCATCACCAGACCTACGTCAACAACCTGAACAACGCGATCAAAGGCAAAGCTGATCTCGAAAAGAAATCAGTCGAGGATTTGATCAGTGACCTCAAATCGGTGCCGGAAGACATTCGCACAGTTGTGCGGAACAATGGCGGAGGTCACGCAAATCATTCGTTCTTTTGGCAAATAATGGGACCGGATGCCGGCGGCGAACCGAAAGGCAAACTCGCGGACGACATCAAATCAACGTTCGGCAGCTTTAATGATTTCAAAGAAAAATTTGCTGCCGCTGGTGCGGGACGTTTTGGCAGTGGTTGGGCGTGGCTGATTAAGAATAAGGACGGAAAGCTCGAAATCATTTCGACACCAAATCAAGACAGCCCTCTAATGGACGGCAACACGCCAATCCTCGGCGTCGATGTTTGGGAGCACGCCTATTATCTGAAGTATCAAAACCGACGGCCCGATTACATCAAAGCCTGGTGGAACGTGGTAAACTGGGACGCGGTCGCGAAGAATTACTGATTGGCGCCTGGCCAGTTCTGCTGTAGCGGCGGTCGATGACCGCCGCTAAACTTGTACGGGTTCAGCGATCAAAGAGCACCGCGACACACGCATGGCTTACCTAAACGAAAACTATCTTAAACTTCAGGCGGGCTATCTCTTCCCAGAGGTCGCGCGGCGGGTGCGCGAATTTTGCGAAGCGAATCCCGAAGCCGTCAAGCGGTTGATTCGCTGCGGAATCGGGGACGTCACCGAGCCGCTGCCGCGTGCGGCAATTGATGCGATGAAACGGGCCATCGAAGAACTTGGCCATCGCGAGACGTTTCGCGGCTATGGCCCGGAACATGGCTACGAATTTCTAAGGTCGGCTATCGCTCAGCAGCGATTATCGCGACCGCAACATCGACATTGCTGACGACGAAATTTTTGTCTCTGACGGCTCAAAATGCGATTGCGGTTACGTCCTCGATATCCTCGGTGATCAAAACAAAGTCGCGGTGCCCGACCCGGTATATCCGGTTTACGTCGATACGAACGTGATGGCGGGCCACAGCGGATTGGCAAGAAAAAATGGCAGCTACGAAGGAATTCTTTATTTGGCGTGCACAGCTGAAAACGGATTTGTACCGGACCCACCGGTAGAACACGCCGATCTTGTTTATCTTTGTTTTCCCAATAATCCAACCGGGGCCGTTGCATCGCGTGAACAGCTCTCGCGCTGGGTCGATTATGCGCGCAAGCACGAAGCGCTACTGCTCTTCGATGCTGCGTACGAAGCCTACATTTCTGAGCCAGATGTTCCGCATTCCATTTTCGAAATTCCGGGTGCGCGCGACTGCGCGATTGAACTGCGCAGTTTTTCTAAGAACGGCGGGTTCACCGGCGTGCGCTGCGGATTTACAGTCATGCCGAAATCCGTGCTCGCGCGGACGGAGAACGGTCGCCGACTTCCTCTCCATCCGCTTTGGCAGCGGCGTTGGAGCACGAAATCGAATAGTGTGAGTTATCCGGTGCAGCGCGGCGCTGAGGCGCTTTACTTGCCGGAAGGCCGTAAGCAATCTCGCGCGCTGATTGAACATTACATGGGCAACGCGAAGATTCTTCGCACCGCCGCGGCGAATGCCGGTCTCGAGGTTTTCGGCGGCATAAATGCGCCGTACATATGGGTGAAAACACCGAACGGCCTAACGAGCTGGCAAATGTTCGATCGGATGCTGCGGGAGTTGAATGTCGTCATCACACCCGGCGCCGGTTTTGGCGCACAAGGCGAAGGTTATGTTCGCATTTCGGCGTTCAACAGCCGGGAGAACGCGGAGGAAGTAGCGCGCCGGTTACAGAAGTTGTAGTCGCTTTCGCTCGAGGCGCGGTCAGCGCTCGTGCAAGATAAGCGAATCGCCTCTTGTCGAGGGTAAGTAGCTGCGTAGAGTGCGCTAAATTTTGCAAAGACGAAGGATGGGAGAGTGTCGGATCGAAAGCAAAATTTACCACAACTTTATCGCTTTTGTTTCTTGATGCTGGGCGACTCGCGCAAGGCACAGGAGGTGTTTAACACGACGTTGCGCGAAGCGGCTGTGCGTGCTGCACAGGGAGAATTACCCAGGGAGCCCTTTTGGCTCTTTCGCGAGGCGCGCTGGCGTTGTTTAGAGGCAAGTAAGACGGACCTGCAACCGGAATCGCTCGAAATCGAGGAGCACGACATAACTCCACAGGCTGCGTCACAAATCAAGCAGCTCGAGCCTACGCAACTGGCAATTTGGATTTCCGCCGCACCCGATCCTCAGCGAACCGCGCTGTCGCTCTTTTATCTCGACGAATTCAATTACCTCGAGATTCTCGAGATCGCCGAGCTCAAACTGAGCACGCTGTCGAGATGCCTGTCGCAGGGGCGGCGACAGTTGCAGGCGTGGCTCGACGCTAAGCACTCCGGAGCACCCAAGGTATGAGGACACTGCGTCTATTACGTCGGCGCCGCGCTCTTTTGCATTGCGCGCCCGTCAGCCACGACCATTTAGCTGACCGTTCCATGCGCGCCGCGGTATCACGTGAAGACGGTTCTGATGAATTTGTTAATCAACAGAACTTTGATCGAGCCGTGACGGAATTGATTCGTCTTGTCCCGATACCGCCCGAGTCGGCTGAATGGTTCTTGGACAAGGAGGCGGTTCGCCGCCCGAAGTGGACGTGGAGAAGAATCGTGCTCAATCCTGCCGTGCTCGCGATCAGCATTGCTCTCGTGGTAATCGCCGGGGTTTTCACATTCCAAGTGCTTGGTCGACTAAATGATTTTCCAGGGTCGGCGACAGCGCGGAAATTATTGACCATGGCCGGCTCCACTCGATCGGTCACGCTCGATCCGGTGAGCGCCGAAGCGGGGACATTAAGTGATCTGTTCTTTATGAAACACGGGCTTGAACACTACGACGTTCCAGAGGAATTCGCCGATTTTCGCACAATCGGTTGCCGCGTTTTTGACGACGACGAGTCGCAGAGGATCGCGCAAATTTGGGTGGCTGAAAAACGCATGCAATTTTTTCTTTTCCCGGCAGAGAGAGACAGCAAGACCGGGGCCGTACTGGCGTTTCCGGGTTGGCGTTACGTTCATCAGGAAGGTTGGGTCGGTGCAGTCACGGAACACAACGGCGTTTGCTTCATGGCCGTGCTACGAGGCCGTGAGAAAGACTTGGAGCCGTATCTTTCCGGGCCTAAGCAATAGTGCCGCTCGGCGCTCCGGTTCTTGCTCGACCGTGATTGACCAAAAGATCCGAAGCATAAGCAAGGGCAAGAGTAAGAAACGAGTTCAGGGATTGCGCTCGCGTTGACAGCGCCAGTGGCGCGATTGACCTTTGTCGCCGCCGATTTCGCCAGGGTAGCTCAGTGGTAGAGCAGGGGACTCATAAGCCCTTGGTCGGGAGTTCGAATCTCCCCCCTGGCAGTTCTTTAATACTGAGTGCGGATTGCGGACACCGAAAGCGTTCGCGCGCTCGCGACTAATGTCGGAGTTGCGGATCGAATGAGCTTCTGGCACAACCGTGCCATAATGAACGAGGAGAGTTTTCTCCAAAAACTTTTCGCGGCCGGAAATTCGTATTGGCTCACGCGTTTTGTCATTCTGAGACTGCTCGGTGTTGTTTATGCAGTCGCTTTCCTGGCAGCGGCCCAACAGTTGATGCCGCTTATTGGCGATCATGGGTTAACTCCGGCTAATCATTTTCTCGAGAGCGTTCAGACACAACTCGGTTCGCGAACCGTTGGGATGCTACGAGTGCCGACGCTCTTTTGGTTCGGAGTTTCCGATGGTGCGCTGTCGATCTTCGCCTGGATTGGCTTTGGCTTGTCGCTGGTTGTTCTTGGCGGCTACGCCAACGCAATTCTGCTTACCGTCCTTTGGGCGATGTACATGTCGATCGTGCACATCGGGCAGATCTGGTACGGGTACGGTTGGGAAATTCAACTGCTCGAGACCGGCTTTTTGTCGATCTTTCTATGCCCATTGCTGGATGGCAGGCCGTTCCCCAAATGCAGGCCGCCGATTCTCGTTATCTGGCTCTTTCGATGGCTTGGGTTTCGAATCATGATCGGCGCAGGTCTGATCAAATTGCGAGGCGATCCATGCTGGCGCGATCTAACCTGTCTTTACTATCACTACGAGACACAGCCGATCCCGAGTCCCGTCAGTCGCTACCTTCACCTTGCGCCGCTCTGGTTTCACAAATTCGGGACGGGATGGAACCATTTCGTCGAACTGATCGTGCCGTGGTTTTCCTTTGGACCGCGACGGGCAAGGCATATCGCCGGCATCTTACTTGTCACTTTCCAAATCTTTCTCATCATCAGCGGCAACCTCTCGTTCCTCAATTACCTGACGATCATTCCGTTTCTGGCGTGCTTTGACGATACATTCCTGCGTCATTTTCTACCGAGGGCAGTGGTTAAACGTGCCGAGCGCGCCGCACAGGAATCGGAGCCGTCACGCATCAACAACGCGATTGCGGTCGCCTTGTCGATGTTGGTTGTCTCCCTAAGCATCGCGCCGGTACTGAATCTCGTTTCCGGACGACAGTTGATGAATTACTCCTACGATCCGCTTGATCTCGTAAATACTTATGGAGCGTTCGGTACGGTCGGCCGGGAACGCGACGAAATCATTTTTGAAGGCACCGAAGATTCGGTTATCACGGGCGATACCAAGTGGAAGGAATACGAGTTCCAAGCCAAGCCGGGGGATCCAAACCGGCGACCGCCGTTCGTCGCGCCATACCAACCGCGGATCGACTGGCAAATCTGGTTCGCCGCGATGGCTTCACCCGCCGAGTATCCGTGGACGCTGCATTTTGTCTGGAAACTTCTGCACAATGATCCAGGCACGCTGTCGCTTCTCGCTAACAATCCATTTCCCGACGCGCCACCTCATTACATTAGGGCGCGACTTTATCGTTATCGGTTCACGCCGTTGGGCGAAAAAGGGTGGTGGAAACGCGCGCCAATCGGAGAATGGTTGCCTGCGCTGTCGACGGATGATCCGGAGTTTCGTCGGCTGCTCGAAGCGATGGATTGGTTGGACTGAAAGTTCACCACTGGCAAATTTCGACTGATGAAATTCAAGCGGAAGCCTGTCCAGGTTGTCAGCGCGAATTTCCTGGAACGGATCGGCCAGCCGGCTTCTCCTTTTTATTCTGATTTCCTCGCGTATCGAAACGGCGAAATCACGCAAGCTGAGTTGATCACACGGCTGCCACATGTCGCCATGGTCGGCGACAGCGCTTGCACGGGAGTTTACATTTCATCGATGTGGGGCACGTTTTGGCGCGCGCGCACTTGCGGCGGCAATAACTGGTTTCTCGACACTAACCCGGCGCAAGCGGGGATTCAGAGCGTTTCGAAAAGACTGGAGGAGTTCACTCCATTTGTTGCGATTGAATGCGCAGGCATCGGCGCGCTCGTCGATCATGAAGGGCAACGGCAGAATTTTTTCCGAAGAATTCTTCGGACGCGCAATCTCTCCGGGCAAATCGGCGACTTGCTGACGATGAAACGTTTTCCCGATTTGACGCTCATTTCGATCGGACACAACAACGTTGATTGGACGTGGTGGTGCGTTCCCGCGGAACTTGAGCAGCCGGAGAATCGTTTGCGAGAACTTAGCCGGCGTTTCCGGGAAAATTTCGCGCGAGAGATGCGTCGGCTGATTGGTTGCGCCCGCAGGCAGCGTCACCGGGTCGCAATCGTCGTGTATGGCCTTGTCAATTTCGGGTCATACTTCCGAGGGCGCGAAATCGCAGAGCGCCTGCGGGCGAAAGACGCATCTCGCTATCCGCATTTGCCAACCACATACAAATACTTGAGATCCTTCCGGCCAGCATACCGGGCCAATCTGATTCACCTTGCAGGGATGGTGAATGAGGAGTTGCGCGCGATGGTGAATGATTTGAACGGCGAACTCGCTGACAACCCCGATATGCAATTGCAATATTCGGATGCCTTGGCAACAGCTGACCTGAGTCGCGTGGAACTGCTTCACCCGATAGATGGTTGGCATGCTTCGGTCGAAGGCCACAATGTTCTCGCAGAAGCCGCGTTTCGCGATCTCGGACCAAGTCTGGAATTTCTTGGACTTAAGTGACTGTCGCTAACACTGCGCTTCGACTGTAGCGCCTCTTTGTGTCGAGGCGATTTAGGCATGTTGCTACCCTGAGCACGGCGACACAGCGTCGTGGCTACACCATTCGGTTCCATTGTAGCCAAACATTCAATTATAGATCGCCCCGCTCCTTCAATCGCTTGATCGTCTCTCGCAATATGGAATGACCGAAATGCCCTTGGCGAACGCGTAGCAATTCAGAGCCATGCCATTTTTGCTGGATCATCTCGAGCTGTTGGAGGGGCGCGATCGAATCGAACTCGCCTGCAACAAACAATACCCGCGCCGAGTCGCATAGCGGTACGTTATGGATCGGTGAGCTCAGATGGAAATGTCGGGCGACGAGAGACGGCTCGATATTGGCACCACGCAGTTCGCGGCGGATCGACCGCGCTGCGGGGCTCTCCCAAATCGCGTGCTCGATATTTACTATCGGCGCCATCAAGGCGGCGAAACGCAGGTCGCGCTCGACCATCGCAAGCAACGCACCGATCCATCCGCCATAGCTCATGGCGAGCACGCCGAATTCGCCGGAGCCGCATTCGCGCAATGCACTCATCAATTGGCGCAGCTCCGTTACGCCTTGCCGCAATCCTTCTGCGTTGCGGATGAGATCGCAGGTGATCGCAAGCTCGCCGTTCCAATAGCCGCGCGGGGCACGGGAATAATGGTATGGCAGTTGAAGGAAGCATGCGTTCCAGCCAAGTTCGTTGAAGTGCTCCGCGCAACGTCGATACCCGATGGGGCTCGTGGACATCAGCGCATGCAAAATGAGAACCGTCGGTGCGCTGCGACCACGTTCCGAAGGAAAAAAATCTGCGCGCGCGATATTGTTTGCTGCGAACTGCGTCTCAATCGGACTGCGCCATTCGAGAATCGCGCGAGCGTCTTTCAGTGCTTCAACAAGAGTACTATCGTGGGGTGAGGCATAATACTGCTGGGCGTCGAGCCGCTCGCATTCCTCAACGTAGCGCTCCATCTCGTCGCGGCTGCACCCGTTTAGCCGATGGCGAGTATGAAGGAAATTGATCGTTGCGCATAGAAATCCATCGATTCCGGTGGCAGCGAAGCGATGAAATCCGTTGCCATTGATTTTGCCAATCCGCATCTGAACTTTATGGGAGGGACGAGGCGCTGCGGTGTCCGGTCGGGCTGGCGGTCCGACCCGGCCCTTCATTCGTTCCCGCGGTGAGTGCGGCAGATCATCCCTCGTCAGGCGAAATGTTTGTTGCAGTTCCGCGTAGAGATTTTTGAATGCAGACGCCAATTCAGATTCGATTCGCTCGCGCGCCTCTGATTTTTCGAGACCGGGAGAATGTGAAATTGGATTTCCAAAGGCGATCCAGACTGGCGTGCGTCGCAGCGCCGAAAGCTTTGGGGATTTTATTGAATAAAGGCGATCAGTGCCAAGGATAACGCACGGCAAAATTGGAACGCCGGCGATGTGCGCAAGTGTTGAAGCGCCGGGCCGAAGCGGCGCGCCTTCGAGCAGCGATCGCGCGCCATCGCGAATCCCGCCCTCGGGGAAAAGACCAACGACGCGTCCGTCTTGCAGTCTTTCAACCGCGGTCCGGATGGTTTTGCGATTCGCACGATCTCGATCTACCGGGAACGCGTCGACTGCGCGCAAAAGAAAACCCACGACCGACGACTGAAAAAATTCTGCCATCGTCAACCAGTCGATTTTCCGTCGAATCACTAACGAAATAATGAATGGATCGAAATGGCTGATGTGATTGGCGGCCAGCAAAAATCCGCCGGTCCGATTTGCATTTTCGGGCCGGATTACGTGAACACGCGTGACACAGCCAAACAGCAGTCTTACCAACAGCTTTGCAGCGCGATAAGATGTCATTTTGACTTGCACTGCTTGAGTGTTTCGCTGACTCGCCGCCATAGGAAGGCTATTTTTCAGGCTGATTCCTTTTTTGAACGTGGTATCATAGTTGGCGGTTCGTACACGAGGTTTTGGTTATGAAACCCAAGAGTCCTTCAACGGGCGGTAAGGGGCAATTTCCGCGCACCGACTACTTTTTCCATTCTGGTTTTGGCCAATGGCGTGGCGGCTATTTTTCGCCTTACGACGGGGAGGACAGATATGGATTCAGGAATTTTTACAATTTGGGGCGCGAATTCCGTATCGAGGCTGCACGGGAACGTGCCAGGGAAATGGCGGTGTTTGCATTGATTGTTCTGACCTCGGCGTGGCCGGTGCTCTACATGGTGATTACCGTGGTGAAACTGCTGAGTAAGGGTCGCCCGCTGGACCAGTAGCGAGTCTTCTGCGATCTGATCGGCGGCGATCTTTCTCAGCTAAACGTTCCGGCAGGCGTGGCACCCAGACGACTCCACAGACAGGATGTCTGTGCTACTGCTTTGGCCAGAGAAATTCGTCACGGTATTCTGGCGTTTTTTCCGGAGCAAGCCCGTGGCGTGCGACGTTTTCGGTTACGACGCGCGGGATGAGGAAGTTCAGCAAATAATCTTCGCCACCTGCTTTAGTGCCGCTGCCGCTCATCTTGAATCCGCCGAAGGGATGACGGCCGACGATTGCACCGGTGCATGGGCGGTTGATGTAAACATTGCCGGCTTCCAACTGCGCTTTGATGCGCTCGATGTTGGCAGGGCTGCGCGAGAAAAAGCCGCCGGTCAACGCGTAATCGGTGCCGTTGGCGACTTCGATCGCTTCATTGAGGTCGCGCACTTTTAGTACACTCAGCACTGGGCCGAAAATCTCCTCGCGCGCGATCCGCATGTTTGGTTTCACTCCAGTGAAAATCGTAGGCGGAATGAAATAACCGTGTGACGGGAGTTCGCTTTGCCTGATACGCGAGTGTCGCCTCGCTTTTGCCGACCTCGATGTAATCCAGAATGCGCCGGTAAGCGGCCTCATCAATTACCGGCCCGACCACGATGCCCGGTTCTTCCGGATTGCCGACGCGCACACTGGCGGCGGCACCGAGCAAACGTTCGATGACGCGGTCGTAATTTTCTTCGAGAACGATCAGCCGTGAGAGCGCGGAACATTTCTGGCCTTGAAAACCGAACGCGGAATAAATCGAATCAACAATCGCCTCATCGAGATCGGCGTCGGAATCGACGATCATGGCATTTTTGCCACCCATCTCGCAAATGACGCGCTTGAGCTCCCGCTGGCCTTCGCGCGTTTTGCCGGCGCTCTCCCAAATCCATAGCCCCACCTCGCGCGATCCTGTGAAGGCGATCAAATCGACATCTTTGTGATCAACCATGTGCGCGCCGATGACGGAGCCTTTGCCGTTGAGAAAATTCAATACGCCGGGCGGCACGCCGGCTTCCTCGTAAATTTCCATCAGCATGGCGCCGATGATGACCGATTGCTCGGACGGTTTCATGATCACGGTGTTGCCGGTAACGAGCGCGGCGCTGGCCATGCCACACAAGATCGCCATCGGAAAATTCCACGGCGCGATGACCAACGCGACGCCACGGGGCCAGTAATGCTGGTAGCTTTCTTCGCCGGGCACATTTTGCGTGAGCCGCGGCTGTCCAATCAACCGCATCTGGCGGGCGTAGAAGGTACAGAAATCGATGGCTTCGCAAATGTCGCCGTCTGCTTGTGCCCACGGCTTGCCGACCTCGAAGACTTCGAGCGCGGAAAGCTCAAATCGGCGGCGCTCGAGAATTTCGGCGGCGCGTTCCAGCAATTGACAGCGCTCTTCAAACGAAGTGCGACGCCATTTCTCGAACGCCGCGCGCGCAGCGGCGACGGCGCGTTCAGCTTCGGGAATGCCAGCTTCGGCGGCGTAGCCGACGATTTGGTCTGGCCGGCTCGGATTGACCGACGAAAACATCTTATCGATCCAAATCTTCTCGCCGTTGATCGTGAGCGGAACTTTCCGCCCAAGTTGCTTGCGCTGTTCGCGCAGCGCAGCCCGCATTTTTTCCTGGTTCTCGGGCAACGCGAAGTTCGTCAGGGGCGCATTTTCATAGTGAGCGCCCGGCTGTGTCTTGAGTGTGGTTGTTGTCATGTTTATGGTGGCATTTGATGGCGGTCGAACGCCGTTTTGGCTCCCGCGCAAAATTTCGCACGGATCGCGCAGCAAGTCTTCTGCGGGGACGTTCTCGGAAAATTTTGCGCGCAAAAATCCTTCATTCGACGTGTTTTCGAGCAAACGTCGCACCAGATAGGACATCCCGGGAAGCAGTTCACCGACTGGGCAATATTCGCGGACGCGATAACCCATTTCCACCAACGCGCGCTTGATTGGTCCGGCCATCCCATAGAGCAACTGAAACTCGAAGCGGCTGCGATCGATCCCGAGTTCCTCTGCGAACGCCTGTGCATGCGCGATGCTGCGGACATTGTGCGAGCCAAATGCGGAGGTAACAATGGATTCATTTTCCAACAGTAACCGCGTGAGTGTTTCGAAATTCGCATCGCTCTCTGGTTTCTGAAGATAAACCGGACAATCCCAGCCATTCTGGCGCGATTTCGTTGTTTCGTAATCCCAGTACGCGCCTTTCACGAGTCGGACTGCAAACCGCGTGCCACGCGCGCGACCCCAATCGACCAGGTCTCGCAAATCGGCTTCCGAATCTCGCAAATACGCCTGAATGACGATCCCGGCATGCGGCCAATCCATAAACTCTGCCTCGGTGAAAATGGTTTTGAACAATTCGAGAGTAGTATTTTTGTGCGCATAGCTCTCCATGTCGAAATTAATGAAAGTGCCGAGATCCCGCGCACGGCGCAGAAGCGGCCGCAACTTCGGCGCGAGATTGGCGATTGCGGCCGCTGGGTCGTCCGGACTTATTTGCGAATAAAGCGCAGAAATTTTGACCGAAAGATTTACGACCGGAAAAAGCTCCGAACTTTTGCCCAGCGGATCGGTCCAGTTTTTTGTTTCACCCGCGAGGCCTTCCAGCAAATCCAAGTAACGCGCCGCATATTTATCGGCCTCGGCTTCGCTGACGATAGCTTCTCCCAAAAGATCGACAGTAAATCCAATTTTTTGGGTGCGGCGCTTGCGCAATGTCTGCATTACATCATTCGGATTCCGTCCGGCGATGAACTGGCGCGCCATCTCGGAAACGTTCCACCGAAGGATGGGCCCACTGATCCACGGAACGATGCCCGCCAGCCGAATGCCGGCCCCGAGAAATTCCGAGACTTTTCGTGAATCGTGCGCATCGACGAAATATTCCTGTAGATGCTCAATAACTTCGCCTGAGGTGTGGAGCGAGGGGAGAACAGCGACAAAGCGAAACAATTGCAATTTGAGCTGCTCATCGCGCATCGAGAGTGTCATCAGTCGCTGATAGAACCCGGCCTTACTGAAAAGCGACTCGGGGTATTTATCGACCAGCTCGAAGATGCGCCTGCCGCGCTGCTCGATTTCGCTTTGGAGCGACGTCATTTTGCGAAATTAGTTCGCCCCAATGCGTTAAGCAAAGACGGAACCAGACGTCTTCATGAGGCTCAAAAAAAATTTACATCCGGACACGCTCAGTTTGCGGCCCGTTTCCGAAATAAAGATGAAATTGCTTCAAGCAATTTTGAGGAGCAAGTGGAGGAGATTTGCCTGGCAGACTCCGGAGGCCCAGGGCTCGGATCTGTCAGGCAATCTCTTGTTGCGCTGGAATCCATCTCATAAATAGGGAACCGGTGCGTTGCTGGAGATTTGGCGCTGCAGCAAGGCGCGACAGGGAGTTATCCTTCATGGATCTTTGACCGACGAGCAACGCCACTGCACTGCCAAGGATCCGCAACCCCGCGGGCTAGGCTCTGGCGCGTGGCTGGGCGGCGTTGCTCCTCAGTTACAGAGCGCCTTCGCTATGATCCTTCGTCGCGCCTTGCCAGTCGCCCGCCGGAGCTTAGCGCACTCATTCCCTATTTATGAGATGGGTTGATGGGTTCTAATTGATCGAGCGCAGAAACTCGCGTAGCAAACAGGGCGATGATCTTAGAGCGGCACGAATTTGCGAGTGATAACACCGCGCCGATTTGCCCGGAGGCGTGGGCCGCATTGCAGGAAGCCAATACGGACTCCGCCGCAGCGTATGGCGAGGACCGTTGGACGGCGCGCGTGTGCGATCGGATCCGTGAAATCTTTGAGACCGACTGCGACGTTTATTTTGTTTTCACAGGCACGGGCGCGAATGCGCTGGCACTCGCGCAAGTGTGCCAGTCATTTCGTAGCATTATCTGCCATCAGAACGCTCACATTCAGACCGACGAATGTGGCGGGCCCGAATTTTTTACAGGAGGATCAAAACTGGTTCTGGTCGGGGGCGGAAACGGGAAGATTGATATTGGACAAACGAAAGCGCTGCTCATGCGTCAGAACGATCTGCACTCGCACAAGCCGGGCGCGATCAGCATTGCACAGGCGACCGAGTTCGGAACGGTTTACACGCTCAGTGAAGTTGCGGCGATCACTGAACTAGCTCGTTCCAACGGACTGTTGGTACACATGGACGGTGCGCGTTTTGCCAACGCCGTCGCGTCGCTCAATTGCGCACCAAAAACGATCACATGGAAGGCTGGAATTGATGTTCTCTGCTTCGGCGCGACAAAGAATGGGACGGCTGCTGGCGAGTTAGTGATATTTTTTAACAAGGAGGTTTCGCGCGAGTTCGACTATCGAGTGAAGCAGGCCGGCCAGCTCGGCTCGAAGATGCGCTTCCTGGCTGCGCCCTGGCTGGGAATTTTGGCAGGCGACACGTGGCTGAGGAACGCTCGCCACTCTAACCACGCGGCACACCAGCTTGGACAAAACCTGCAACGCAAAGCGAACGTCGAGGTTGTATTCCCGGTGGAGGCAAATGCGGTCTTTGCACGGATGGACGACCAACTCGTGCGATGCCTCCAAGCGCGTGGATGGCGTTTTTACAAATTTATTGAGCCGGATGTCTATCGTCTGATGTGTTCCTGGGCGACCACTGAGAGTGATATCGGCAATTTCATTCGTGATGTTACCCTAAATTATTGAACGAATGGCGATCAGTGACATCGGTATGGAGGTAAAATGAATGCGCTTGTGCGAATTTTGATGCTTGCTCCCATTCTGGTTGGCGGATGTCGGGCGACCCAGGACGTAGCGTCTACTTCCTACCACGTGACCCGCGGCGCAGCGGTAGGCTCGTACAAAGTGGCTCGGGCCGTCGCGGTCGGTTCGTATCATGTTGCCGCTGCTCCGGTGCATTATGCCACGCGGAAGAGAGGCGATGAATCATCAACCATGGTGGGAACGGAGACTCCGTCCGATGTTACGAATCCCGGTCAATCAATTCCGCCGGACATGGCGTCAGCCTCCCAACAGCAACCGCAAGTTGAGGCCGAGCGCGACCAGAGCCGAAGATCGAGCGGAACTTCGGTCACGTCTCGCAAGGAGGCAGCGCAGTCATCAACGAGCGTCTCATCCTCGCGCGCTTCTGCTCCATCGACGGCGTTTCCGACAGGAAAATTAGTCCCTGGCAAACCGGGATATGTCTTCAGCCCATTCGATAAAGAAGGAAGGTACGTGGATGTAAGTGGCTTCCCTTCTGGCACCAAAGTGAAAGATCCTTGGACCGATAAGATCTTTCTTGTTCCATAAGTTGTTGCGCGTCCGGCGTCGCGCCACACCATCGTCGATTGCCGCGAACTGCAGCGAGTGCTAGGTAATAACATGAGACTGGCATCGGGAGTTGCGACGTACTTCGCTGCTTGGTCTATCCTCGCTTTGGCGCCGCAGAGCCAGGCCCAGCTTTATCAAGGGAAAGATCTCGTTAAAGCCGAGCTCCTTGCCGACACGAGCTCCATTGTTCCCGGAAAATCATTCACCATCGGTTTGCTGCTTCGAATGGCTCCGGCCTGGCACACCTATTGGACGTTCTCTGGCGACGCCGGTCTTCCCACAGAATTGAAATGGAAACTGCCACCGGGCTGGAAAGTTGGTGAGATTCAATGGCCAATTCCCCTGAAGACAATCGATCCGGGCGACATTGAGACTTACGGCTATGAAAATGAAGTCCTGCTGATGCAGGAAATCACGCCGCCGCAGAAACTCGACAATTCAGAAGTAAAGCTTTCAGCTGAGGCAAACTGGCTGGTCTGCGAGAAAATCTGCATTCCTGGCAGCGCAACATTGCAGCTGGAGTTACCGGTATCGACAACGAGTCAGGCGGCGAACTTGGAACTTTTCGCGCGTTACCGCCATTTGTTGCCGCAAAACTGGCCAGGATCGAATGTGGCGTCGGCAAACTGGAGTCGGGTTGAACGTGATCTCCGTCTAAAGATTACCAGCGAAACCCTTGCTAATTATCCGGCGCTGGATTTTTTCCCACTGCCAGGGCAGGGCGCAGTCATTGGTCATCCAACGATCGAATCACGCAACAAGAATGAAGTGACCTTTCGAGTTCCGATTGAGTCGTCGGAGAAGAATTTGTCGTCCATTCCGGGCCTGATTGTCTTTTCCCAGCAGCCAAATGGGGAGGACCGTGCAGCGTGGCAAATTTCAGCCGCGCCGACTGTTTCGGCGGCTAGCGCAGCGCCCGCCCGCGGAATCTTTACTTTCCTGCTCTTCGGTTTTCTGGGCGGCATCATTTTGAATTTGATGCCCTGCGTGTTGCCAGTGATTTCGCTGAAAATCTTTGGATTTATTCAACAGGCAGGCCAAAGCCGGCGGAAGGTTTTGCGGAGCGGTATTGCGTTTACCGTTGGAATCTTCGCGTGGTTCGTCGGGCTTGCGCTGCTTCTGATTGTGCTCAAGGGCGCCGGGCGCGACGTGACTTGGGGCGGATTTCAATTCACGAATGCCTATTTCGTTCTTGCACTGAGCATAATCGTCCTCGTGTTCGCGCTGAACCTCTTTGGCGTGTTCGAAATTTCCCTGCCACAACGCCTGACCCGTGGATTGCTTTCAACCACCGAGAGCAGGAACGATCTGGGCTCGTTTCTCCAGGGTGTGTTTGCCACTGTTCTAGCGACACCCTGCACTGCGCCGTTCCTCGGCACCGCCCTCGGCTTCGCGTTTTCGCAATCGCCTGCAGTTATTCTGGCGATGTTCGTTGCGATTGCCACCGGGATGAGCGCCCCGTACCTGCTTTTAAGTGCTCAGCCCGCCTGGCTGCGATTTCTGCCAAAGCCCGGCCCGTGGATGCTGCATGTGAAACAGTTCATGGGCTTTCTGCTGTTGGCCACGTTGCTGTTTCTTCTTTACGTGCTGGGTGCTCAACGCGGCTTGGAAGGAGCGATTTGGGCAAGCTGCTTTCTTCTCGTGATCAGTGTCGCTTGCTGGATGAAGGGTGCATTCGTTCTGCCGACTGCATCAACAGAGAAGCGAACTGTCGTGCTCGTACTCATGCTCGTGCTCGTGCTCGGAAGCGGCATCTATTTCGTTGGCGGCAAATTTCGATCTACCAATGTCGCGTTAGCCGATTCCCGACTCCGGGGAGACTGGCGGGCATTTACACCCGAGCGTTTGCAAGCAGAGCTGGAGCAAGGGCACTCCGTGTTCGTTGATTTTACCGCGGCGTGGTGTCTTACTTGCAAATTTAATGAAGCCAATGTGCTCGAGAGCGCAGAGGTGCGAGACGCCTTTCAACGTCACGCGATCGTCAAATTGAAAGCGGATTGGACTAACGGTGATCCAGCGATCACGAAATTGCTGAAAACGTTTGGCCGCCCCGGCGTTCCGCTGTACGTGCTCTACCCTGGAAAAAACGAAGAACCGATTGTTTTCCCGGAAGTGCTCACCAAAGGCATGGTCCTGGAAAAACTCCAAACCGCGGCGCGCAGTGTTGCCGCACAATAAGATTTTTGCGACGCCCATTCCCGGTTGTCGCGCGCCCTACCGCCGCTGCATTTGTGTTCCCACCGTTCCTTGCCAATATGTTGATTGCAAGAAAATTGAACTATCTTAACAACTTCGTTTTCTAATCCGTTTATGAATAAAAAAATAACCTTGACCGTTCTCACATCCCTGATCGCTACTGCAATGTTTGCCTTGGAACCGCCACCAGTGGGCAGCGCTGCCGCGGATTTTTCGCTACCCGACGCGAAGGGCCAGACGCACTCACTTTCCCAATACAAGGGGAAGTACGTGGTACTCGAATGGTTTAATCCGGAATGCCCATTTGTGAAGAAGCATTACGGCAGCGATAACATGCAAAAACTGCAGAAAGAATACACAGACAAGGGCGTGGTATGGCTGACCATCGATTCCAACGCGCCCGGTACGGAAGGCAATTTGACGCCAGAACAGGCTCAGAAAGTCGCAACCTCCTGGAAGACGCAGCAGACTGCGTTGCTTCTCGATCCGGACGGCAAAGTGGGCCGCGCTTACGGCGCCAAGAACACGCCAAACATGGTGATAATCACTCCAGAGGGAAAAATCGCCTACGAAGGAGCGATCGACAGCAAGGCGACGCCGAACCCGGCAGATATCCCCAGCTCGACGAACTATATCAAGGCGGCGTTAGATCAATCATTGGCAGGCAAATCTATCTCCACGCCACAAACCAAACCATACGGTTGCTCGGTCAAATACAGATCTTCGTAGGGATGTAGCGGGTATATAACCAAGAGATTTCGAGACGGCGGTCGGAGACGGCCGCCGCGTCTGTTTACGCCGCATGGATTTAGCAGGCCTACTGCACGTGCCGCGAGTTGCATCCAAAAGATGAGAGAGATCTCACCGGATCAGCACCAAAAATCACTTTGCTTGGTTGGACGCAAAAGGGCTCAGCCCCGCCTTAGTGAGAACCGCGACAGCAATCGCAAGATCGGCAACGGCGTTATTCGAAGCAGAAACATCATGAGTTTCATCGGGAAGCCCGGAATCACAAGGGGGCGGTTTGCCTCTAGTGCTGTAAGCGCATCGCGCACGACTTCTTCGACCGGAACGAAGACGAACTCTGGCCCGGTATCCGGCTGGGCCCGCGGGCGTCTGGTGACTTCCTGAAATTCCGTGTGCACAGGGCCCGGACAAAGAGCACAGACGCTTACGCCTGTTCTGCGGAGTTCGGCCCGAAGAGCTTCAGAGAAGCTTGTAACGTATGCTTTGGTTGCCGCGTAAACCGCAAAATCGGGAATCGGAAGAAATCCAGCCGACGAGCTAACGTTCAAAATACCGCCACGTCGTCGCGCGACCATTTGGGGAAGCAAATGGCGAGTGAGCGTGGTGAGCGCGACGATGTTCACAAGCATCATTTGCTCGTTGCGAACTGGATCGCTCGTCGAGAAGGCGCCGCTATCGCCCAGTCCGGCGTTATTGATCAAGAGATCGACATCAATCTTTTCACGATCGAGCCACGCCAGCAGTTCATTCAGGTGCGCAAGATCAGCGAGATCAGTTTTGCGAACGGAAACCGCGACGTTCGGATATTGTTGATTTAGCTCGTCGCGCAGTTCGCTGAGCCTTTGCTCGCGCCTTGCAATTAGAATGAGCGATTTGGCGCGACCGGCGAGTTGGCGCGCAAATTCGCGACCGATCCCAGCGGAGGACCCCGTGATCAGCGCGTTACAACCGTCGAGTCTCATTTCATAATGGAGGGTGAAGCTCCCGCGACGCCTGCCGCGGGCTCGCCGGAGCTCGCCCCCCCAAAGATCGTAGCTCACTTTTCGTCAATGCCCGCCAATGCCCGGACGGCAAATCGCCGAGCGGAAGATTTCCGATTCGAATGCGGAGAAGTCGTTCGACGCGGTATCCAATAGCCTCGAACATTCGCCGAATCTGCCGGTTTATTCCCTGGCGCAAGATAACGCGAAGACGCGTAGACGAAAGGGGGCGAAGCCGCGCAATTTTCGCGCGCTGTCCATCAAGAAGGATCCCGCGCTCGAGCTTTGGAGCGAGCGCCGGATCCCACGCTCGATCCAGCGTGACCTCATATTCCTTGTCGACCTTGAAACGGGGGTGGGTAAGCCGCTGTGCTAATTCGCCGTCATTCGTCAGAAGCAGGAAACCTTGAGTTTGCACGTCCAAACGGCCTATCGTGAAGAGGTGGGAAAATTTTTCTGGCAAGAGATCAAAGACGGTGTCGCGCGCGTGCAGATCCTTTCGAGTCGAAACGAATCCGGCAGGTTTATTTAACATGATGGTGAGCACGGGAGCAGTGTGAACAAGCTTATCATCGACTTTGACGTGGTCGCGTGCGCTTGGCTGCGCACTGAAGTTTGTGCAAACTTTGCCATTGATTGTGACGCGTCCCGCGGCGATCAACTCATCGCAGTGCCGGCGCGACCCTACACCTGCAGCAGCGAGGAAGCGGTTGAGACGCACTTAAGCGAGCGAGATGTAATAGGTGAAAGCGCCCCCAGTCACTTTTCACCAATCACTTCTCACTAGTCACGTCTCACGCTTGCGGTTAAACATCCGGCTTCGTTTTGGGCAGACCGATTACCTTCTGACCTTCCTTCCATTGACCGCGCTTTTTCAAAAGCTCGACCCGTTCGAAGCGCTTTAGCACATTGCGCCTGGCGGCGATCGTGCTGGCTCCTTTTAAGCTGCGATGTTGCGACATAGATTACTTGGTTGAAACGTCAAAAGTTAAGTGGTTACAAAGTTGCAACGAAAGGCGAGCCTCGACATTAAGCCAACGCAGCAGTTTTTCAAGAAACGGGCAGAATCTCCTTTCATTTTTAACTTTTTAATAAATCAACTTCCTCTAAAGTTGGTTGCTAAACACCACATAGGTGCCCGACGTCGTGATTTGATGATAGATGTGAAAGTGAGCGGTCAAGATCCCTTTCCAATAAGCGGCACGGCTTTCCTCGATAATTAGATAAACTGCGCCGGGTTGCCCCCATTTTTCCAAGACCGCAGCTTCATTCAAAAAGATGTCAAATGGGGGTTTGCCAATTGGGGTTTCTTTCTGAGGATTCTGATTAACTAGAAGAAATTTCCGGTTCAGATAGAAAATGAGGCTGCTACTGTCGTCGAACGGTCCTTCAAAGATTGTATCGCCACCTGCATCGAGCCGCGGATTTAGAAATCGCGCCACATTCGCAAGTGAAAAATAAGGGGCGACTTGCGCAACGGCTTCCATCATGCTGAGTCCGCCCGGGATCATCGAGGCGGCGAGAGCGATGGCCGCAAGTCTTTCGCGTTGCTTGGAAATCAAATACAGGGCTGCCAGCGACAGAGAAACAAGCGACATACCAAAGATCGCAACCAAAGGTCGAAATGCCAGCCAGGTCGCGACCGGCATGTCATGTAATGCCCTCCAGGCGGTCCAGCGCGCGTCCATCGTCCCCCAGGTTCCGTTTAGAGCGGGCGCCGCGCCTCCAAGAAAGAATACCGCTGCCGCAGTTATAATGCCGACCAGGCCGACAGCGATTACACCGGCGGCGCGTAACCCCTGCGGTATTCGATCCCACGCGACGGCCGCCCAAAGCGCAAATGCGCTCCACATGGTCATTGAATAGTAATCCTGGCGTTGTCCCAGAAACAGCAGCGGGATAAAAACAACACCCATCCAACAAAGCGGCAGTGCGTCCCCGAAATTGATCTCGCGCGGTCGAATCACCCGGCGCCAGGCAAGAATAACGCCGGGCAAAAGCGCAATCGACCATGGAAACAACCAGGCCAGATGCATGACCAGGAATTGATAGGCGGGCATCCCGAGGAAATCGTGCGTCTCGTCGGTCAGTCCGCGCAAATGACCAAGCCACTCGGAGCTGATTTGATAGCGAAAATACCCGGGGAAATGCCATTGCACCCAAATGTGCCATGGCGTGACGATCAGAATGAAGATCCCAAGATATTCCCATCGCAACAGGCCGCGAAATCGCATACGCGCTTCGCGGTAAAAGATTGAGAGAATAAGAAAAATCGCGGCCGGATAAGCGATTCCGAGCAAACCTTTGGTCAGGCAGGCGAAAGCCGAGCAAATCCAAAAGCCAGCGAACCAGATGCGGCGGTTACGCCGGCGCTGATAACCGCCGATCGCGCAAAAAATCGCACAGGTAATGAATGCGCTGACGACCGGTTCAGGCATGACAATGCGCGCGAGCAGAAATGTGCCGCACAAACTCAGATAAATCAGACCTGCGATGAAACCGCGCCAGTAATCCGTGAGCTTTTCCCCGATCAAAAAAATCAGGGCAGCCGACGCGACAACTGCCAGCGCGACCGGGAGTCTGGCAGCT
Organism: uncultured Verrucomicrobiae bacterium; assembly: GCA_963758425.1. GTDB lineage: Bacteria > Verrucomicrobiota > Verrucomicrobiia > Chthoniobacterales > UBA10450 > Udaeobacter. Next base: position 141,995 of record CAVWVV010000013.1, on the reverse strand, counting down.
GCGGCGTTAACACCAAAAAGCTTAAACGAAATGATGATCAGCCAGTAGAGCAATGGTGGTTTTTGCAGACGCGGCGCGCCATCGTTCGTAGGCAGAAGCCAATGATGCGCCTCGACCATCTCGCGGGCGGCGCCTGCGTATTGTCCTTCCGTCTGGCTGTACAAATCGCCGGAGCCGATTGTGGCCACGTGCAGCAGCCCCGCCAACGCAATCAGAATCACGAACAGGGCATGGCGCATCGGCGGCGGCGCCAGTGCCGGCGGCTCAAGCAGAGTTTCTTCGAGGCTTAAGCTCCGGACGCCAGCAGTCATTCAATAGGTCCCTTGCCAGAAATTGGAGTCCGATGTTGGCGCTCGAACTCGGGGGAATCATCGCTTCGATATTTCTCCCAGTGTTCGGGCAAACGAAGCAGTTTTCCCTCTGGCATCTCGATGAGCGCAAGCATCTGGCGGCATTGGCCGATCAGCACGTTATCTACTGGACGCGTGATCTGGAATCCACACCAGAATCGCACGCGCTCCACACGGTCCAGCCAACCTTCAATTACGAGTTGATCTCCAAGTTTAGCCGGTCGGCGATAATCGATCTCCGTTCGCACAACTACCGGATACCTGTGATTCTCGGCCATCCCCGTCAGGGCGAGACCGAGTTCTTCGGCAAGAAGGGTACGCGCGATTTCGATGAAACGCAGATAAGCGATGTTCGAGACGACACCTCCGCAATCGGTATCGAAGAACATCACCTGGACTTGTGTGCGAACGCGCGGAGAAATGGCCATAGCAGGATTTCAAATTTGAGGCTTTAAATTCGCCCGTTTTTGCCTGGTAACACGCAAAACGATAATTCAGCGATTTCGTGGCTCATGCCCGCGAGTGTGAGATTTGAGCCTTTAGATTTCAAATTTGAAATTCGTCTGATTGGCTGCGCAGAATCGACGACGCAGCGTTGGCAACCTCCTGGACGCTCACCGCTTTCATGCAGCGGAAATCAATCGGGCATTCGCGAAGAAAGCAGGGGCTGCATTCGACATGATGTCGCAGGACGATGTGACCGTTGCCAAGTGGGCTGGTGAGACCGGGTTCTGTTGAGCCGAAGATGGCGACAACTGGCACGCCCAACAATGCGGCGAGATGCATCGTGCCAGTATCGTTCGTAAGCAGTAAGCGGCATTCGCGCAGCTCGTCGATCAGTTGGTCGAGCGTGGTCTGGCCAACTCGATTCACACAGCGATCACCAAGGGCGGCCGCAATCTGGTAGCCAACCGTGGCGTCGCGCGGCGTTCCAAACAGAATCCATTGGACAGACGATAGCGCGCTGATTTTATCGGCGGCCTCCGCGAACCGCTCGGGCAACCAGCGCTTGGCAGGGCCGTATTCGGCACCCGGGCAAAGACCGATTTTAATCGGTTGGCGGTTGATGGCCATTTGAACGTTGGACGTCGAATATTGAACGCCTGCTAGCGATCTATCGAGGTTGAATGTGTCTGCGCCGCATTCGCGCGCGATCCGAAGGAAACGGAGCGAATGATGTTCGGGCGAGCCTGGCTTTCGCGGGACCGGGACGATTTGGTTAAGCAGCCAGCGTCGCCAATGGCCGCAATAACCAACTCTGCGCGGAATTCTGGTCAACCACGACTCCAAAGCAGCGCGTACCGAATTTGGGAAAAGGATCGCCACATCAAAACACGGTTCGCGCCGAAGTAACCGCACAACTGAAAGAAGTCGGCTCCCTGGCAGAGGAATGATCGCGTCCACTTCTGGAACCAGCTTCCACATCGGCGCAATCTTCTCCGGGGCGGCGATCGTAACGCGGGCGTCGGGCCGCCCAGCCTTTATTGCGCGAACTGCGGGCACGCTCATGACCGCATCACCCAGCCAATTACTTGAACGAATGAGAATTTGAAATGGCTTTAGATCCTGAGGCGAAAGTCCCGGTGGCAGATGGACGCCACGTTTATATTGAGCGAGAAGAAAATTGGGCTGGGGCGTCTTCCAGCGATTGTGCACCCAAAACCAGTCTTCAGGCGCGACGCGAATTTGCTGTTCGATGATCTGATTTATTTCTGAAGTGAGCGCTGCAATGGAGGCGTCCGGCTTGGGCGGATCGAAGCGTTCGGTAAAAACCATGCGCCAGCGCGCCGGACCCATCGTGTAAACGCCGGCGGCAATCAGCGCCGCTCGGGTTCTCTTGGCAAGCAAAGCAGGCAGGGGCGAAGTGGACGCCAGCTTTCCAAAGAAGGGTGTCCACAGTCCGTGGTCACCAGCATGTTGATCGGACAAGACACCAACGCCGCCGCCGGACCGTAGCAGATCGATCACCGGTTGAAATCCCTCCTGGCGATCGAATAATTCCAAGCCGGTTTGGCCACGTGTCCTGCGCACGTGTGCGTCAATGAAGCGATTACCAAGCTTCTGATAGACGCTCGCATTGCGCACGTAACCGACAAACTTCGGCATTAATTGCGCGAACAATTCCCATGTTCCAAGATGGCTCAAAACGAGCACTACAGGAACGCCGGCGCGAAATTCCCGATCCATAGCCTCGATATTGTCAACCTTGACCCGCTCCAGAATTTTCTCGGGCGGCATTGCGGTGAGTTTAACGCTACAGAGAAGGTTAGCGCCGAGTCGTTGGAAATGGCGGCGGACGAGCCGACGCATTTCTCGCGGGGTCTTTTCATTGGCAAACGCAATGGCGACGTTACGCTCTGCCAGGCGTCGATATTTCCCGGACAAAAGCCATGCACAAGAACCTAGGAACTCCCCGAGGGCAAAAAGAACCGGCAACGGGAGGCTGGCGGCGATTGTCAACCCCGCGCGGTAAAGAAGATAGACAACGAAATCGAGCATCGCAGTACGAGCGGTATAGCAGTGCGGCGCGGCAGGGTAGATTTGCCTGTGGCTGGCTTCAACCAATATAATGTGCCCGGTGTCGCCATCGCCTTTCCATTCCTCTAATGCCGGTTTCGTTCGCGCTATCTCGCGAAAGTTCCCAGATAACCGATTCCTTATCGTCGGCGCGAGCTCTCAGGAAGTTGAGCGTCAATTTGCTGAAGCGAAAAGAGAAGCTTCCCTTGTGTCGTCTTCCGGTGACCTGACGACGAAGCTGGGGCAGGGTGAGGCCGCGGCGCACTTTGAAACAGCAGTTTGGTTTTATTCTTCCGGAGAAAACGATGATGATCGCATAGCAGAAGCGCTGTCGCGTTGCGCGGACAATATTGTGCTCCTCCCCGGTCCCGGCGCTGAAGCTGCCAGGCGGCGTCCACAACTCGTTCACTGTTTCGAGGGCTTTGGGCTACTGCCTGACTACGAATGCGACCTAATGGAGTTGGATCCGGGAGCCCTATGTCTTCGGCACCAACCGAGTGTAGCCGCCGGCGCGCTAACGCCGGTAGTGGAGGCGGTTTTCGCCAGACTCAACAGAGCGCTGGGCGACTTGAAGCGATCACTTCAAATCCGTAGCTCTGAGCTGGAAGGGGCGCACCGTCATATCGCTGCGCTCGAGGAAAAATTGCTCAAACTCAAAGAATACCGGCGCGAATTGAAATTGCTAAAAGAGCAGAAACGAACTCTGCGGAAATCGCCCGAGCGTCGCGTGGGCCAGATATTGCTCGCGCCATATCGTCTTCCGGAAAAACTGGCGAAAACGGTTTGGAAAAAACTCCGTCGACCCGCGCGAGAACGTCGACGATCCATTGCCCCAAGCGAATACCAGGAATGGTTCGAGCGGCATCGCGCAACTGCGCGCGACCTTCAGCGAATGCGAAATGAATCGCGTGCGTTTGCTTCGAAGCCGCTGATCAGCGTAATCACGCCAGTCTTCGACACGCCTGTGCAGCGGCTTGAGGAAGCTGTTGAATCAGTCCTCGCGCAAGCATATGAAAACTGGGAGCTCGTGTTAGTCGACGATGGATCGGGCGACGCCGATTTGCTCCGAGCGCTGCCTCTTCTGGCAGCTCGCGATCGGCGTATGATCCTGAAAAGCCTCGGAAAACACGAAGGCATTTCGGCGGCAATGAATCAGGGACTGGCGCTCGCCCGCGGAGAGTGGGTCGCTTTTCTCGATCATGATGACGTCCTCGAACCCGATGCGGTTTTCCAGATCGTGAAACTTTTGCAGACCCATCCGGATGCCGATCTGATTTATTCCGATGAAGACAAGCTTGGTGAAGGCGGCTTCGACGCTCCTTTATTTAAGCCAGATTGGTCGCCCGATTTTTTCCTTTCTTACAATTACGTTGGCCATTTAACCGCAGTGCGACGCTATATCGTGCAAGAAGCTGGCGGCTTCCGTTCACAATTCGATAGCGCGCAGGATTACGACCTCTTCTTTCGCGTGATCGAGCAGACCAGGCGAATTCATCATATCCCGCGGGTCCTGTATCATTGGCGGCGATCGGAGAACTCCAGTGCGATCAGCGTTCGTCAAAAGCCGGAACAGCTCGAGGCGTCGCGGCTTGCGATTGAAGATCACCTGAAACGTCGCGGCGAGTCGGCTCATGTTGCTGTTGACTGGCGCACCCACGCCTTCTGCGTCAGGCGCGAGCTGTTGGAACCGAAGAAAATTTCAGTCATCGTTTCAACTTGCCATGGCTTGGAGTTGCTCGAGCGAAACATCGAAGGCCTGACAAGCAAAACAAGTTATCCGAATTATGAGATCGTGGTCGTTAATGACGGAGAGTTCCGTGGCGCGTCAGCTTTTCCTTTGCATTTTCCACATCGTACCGTGCGTTTCTCGGGCGAGGCCAATGATTCCGCGCTAAAAAATTTCGCGGTAAAGCAAACAAACGATCCATGGATTCTGTTTTTGGATGAGAGAATCGAACCGATCGAACCGGACTGGCTAACAATCATGGCTGAGCATGTCCAGCGGCCGGAAGTCGGAGCCGTAGGCGGGCGATTGCTGAGTCCAAACGCCACGATCGAACAGGCGGGGATGGTTGTGGGTGTCAAAAAGATTGCGCAACCGGCTTTCCACGGTTTTCCGGCAGAACATCCTGGGGCGAATCGCCAATTGCAGGTGACACGAAACTGCAGCGCCGTTTCGAGCGCGTGTATGCTCGCGCGGCGTGAAGTTTTTCAGCAAGCGGGCGGATTCAATGAAAGCCTGCAAGGCGTGCTCGCCGATGTCGATCTTTGCCTTAAAATGCGTCGCGCCGGTTACCTGATTGTTTACACTCCCTTCGCAAAGCTTTGCTGGCATCAAGCGCCAGCCGACCAGATTGACATCAACGGTGAAGCGATTATGCGTGAGCGTTGGGCCGGCATTTTGCGGCGTGACCCATATTACAATCCAAATCTTTCTCGCGAACGAGCCGATTTCTCGCTAGGCAAATAAAACCATCGGCTGAAGTGAAATGAGCAAGAACGAAGAAAATCTTTGGCAAGGTATCGACCGTGGGACGCGAGGGAGTCTAAACACCCGAGACTACCGTACCCCATCCTTCACGCAGGAGCTTTCACAACGAGGCGTGGACGCGGGCGAACTCGCGGCTGCGAATCGAAGCCAGCGCGAGGTTAAGGATGCTTGGATCCCGGGCGTGGAAATTTTCGCGCGAAAAGTTTACCCTCAGCGGCACCGTGGACTTTTTGGCGAATTTGTACGGCGCGACGAAGGCATCCTCGCGCGGATTGGCCTCTGGCCCAACCAATGGTCAGCTGCGCGAATGTTTTCGGGAACTGCCAAGGGCTTTCACGTGCATCCCCCCATCATTCCAGAAAATAGTGATCCAGTAGATTGGTTGCGCCGCTTGTATATCGATGAGCCGGATAATTATTCAGCGCGGAGCTATGACAACGAGCAATGGGACGTAATGTTTTTTATTCAGGGTCGCCTCGAGATAATTCTGTTCGACATTCGCGCGGGATTGCCGCGGCGAGTGATGCGTTTCTTTGTGGACGGCGACAATCATCGCAGCGATAACAACGTCGGCATCGTAATTCCACCGGGCGTAGCGCACGCCATTCGCGTTGAAGGCACAGAAGACGTGATCATGGTTTATGGCACGAGCACAGTTTTCCGTCCCGAATTCGAAGGCCGGATTGCGATTGACGTGGAAACCGCGGCGCTCCCAGAATCCTGGCAAAAATTCCTGTCGCTGTAGCGGCGGTGTATGAACGCCGGGAGCTCATGAGGCGCCACTAGAGTAAATGAAACGAAGTTTCGATCCGGCCGTACTAGAGATGATGGATCGGGACCAGCCTGCCCCAGCCGAACTGGAGCGCGATCTGGAACGTATTCGGCAATTGAATCGCTGGTTCGGAAGCTATCATCTTGTATTGGGTTATATTCGCAGCTGGATCAGACCGGCCGACAAATTGCGCGTCGTCGATCTGGCAACGGGATCCGGCGATATCCCGCGATTGATTGTTGATTATGCGCGAAAGATTAGCGCCAAGGTGGAGATCGATGCGTTAGATCGGCAGCATGCCACGTTGGAAATCGCCAGAACACTGAGCGCCGATTATCCAGAGATTTCCTACCGCGAAGCCAATATTCTCGAATGGAACTCCGTCGAATCATATGACATAACCCTTTGCACGCTGGCGCTTCACCATTTCGGCAACGAGGATGCGGTGCGACTTCTGCGCAGATGTTGCCAGGTGTCCAAAAGGTTTGTCCTGGTGTCGGATTTGCGACGTAGTTTTTCCCTTGTCGCAGGCGTTTACGTTTTGACCACACTGATTTTCCGCGAGCCGATGACGCGTTACGATGCACGGCTCTCTGCCATTCGAGCCTTCTCCTTTTCTGAGATGCGTGATCTTGCCGTGCGTGCCGGATGGGAAAATTTCGGTCACAAGAAATTCCACTTTGCCAGGCAAGCCATTTGGCTCGAAGCAGCGTGACCTTTTTGTCTTCCGACCCCGAAAGCATTCGGGGTTGCCCGGCCGTAGCTTTATGCGGAGGCTGAGAGGAATCTCTGGATATTTGCTTCCATGATCGACTCTGGTTCTCCGATGCGGATCATTACGACGATCGCCGAGGCGCGGGCGCAGCCGCATGCTAAACGCCGTGTACTTGTTCCCACGATGGGCGCGTTGCACAAGGCGCATGGGGAAATGGTCAGGGTCGCACGCAAGCATGCTGGCCACGATGGCGAGGTGGCGCTAAGCATATTCGTCAATCCGCTGCAGTTTGAACCCGGAAGCGATTACGAACGCTATCCACGCTCGGAAAAAACGGATGAAGAATTTTGTCGGAACGCCGGGGTCGATCTTTTGTTCCGTCCGAGTGTTACGGAGATGTACGGGGACGATCGCTCCGTGTTTGTCGAGGAATCCTCTCTTTCAAACACGCTGGAGGGCAAATCGCGCCCCGGACATTTCCGCGGTGTTTGCACAGTCGTCGCGAAGTTATTCAACATTCTTTCAGCAGACGCCGCTTTGTTTGGTGAGAAGGACTTTCAGCAACTGGTGATCGTTCGTCGCATGGTGCGCGATCTCAATTTCAAGACCATCATTATTGCAGTGCCTACGGTGCGCGAAGGAGATGGCCTGGCATGCAGTTCGCGCAATCAATATTTGAATCCTGAAGAGCGCGAGCAGGCACCAGTTTTGTACAAGGCTTTGCTGGCTGCGGCAAATGCCGGCAACAAATCCGCGAGAGAAATTATCGATCTTGTTCGAAAAGTGATCGGTGAAGCGCCGCTGGGACGAATTGATTATATGGAGCTTGTCGATGCGGAAACCTTGCAACCTGTTGCAACGGTTAGACCGAATTCATTGCTCGCGGTTGCTGTCTTCTTCGGGAAAACTCGTTTGATCGATAATATCCGATTGGAATGAAGGAATACGATTTCGTGGTAATCGGCAGCGGTATCGCCGGCCTGAGTTTTGCATTGAAAGCGGCAAAACACGGGTCGGTAGCTGTTATGACGAAACGGAAAGGCTCCGACACAAACACCGCTTGGGCGCAGGGAGGAATCGCTTGCGTGACCAGCGATGAGGACTCATTTGAACTGCATGTGCGTGACACGCTTGAAGCGGGAGCCGGTCTATGTGACGAAGCAGTCGTACGCATGATTGTGACCGAAGGTCCGAAGCGCATCCGCGAGCTGACTGAACTCGGTCTGCAGTTCGATGAACGTGACGTTTCGGGACATCGCGAGCTTGATCTTGGCAAAGAGGGCGGTCATTCCAAGCGCCGGGTCTTGCACGTGCAAGACGTAACCGGGAAACAAATCGAAAACACTTTGTTGCGTGAGCTGAGCCTACAATCTCATGTCCAGCTATTGGAAAATCATATGGCCGTGGATCTAATCACGGCAGCCAAGCTCGGGTTCACGGCAGAAGATCGCTGCCTTGGTGTCTATGTCCTGGATGAAAAAACTGGAGAAGTGGAAACTATCCGGTCGGATCGGATCGTGCTTGCGACCGGCGGTTGCGGCAAAGTTTATCTGTACACGACGAATCCCGACATAGCGACCGGTGACGGTGTGGCAATGGCATGGCGTGCGGGCGTAGAGATCGCAAACATGGAGTTCATCCAGTTTCATCCCACCTGTCTTTTTCATCCGCAGGCAAAATCGTTTCTCATTTCAGAGGCAGTGCGTGGCGAGGGCGGAATTTTGCGCAACAATCGTGGCGAAGATTTCATGAAGCGCTACGACGCGCGCGGTTCGCTGGCGCCGCGCGATATTGTGGCACGCGCGATTGACGCGGAGATCAAGCGCTCAGGCGCAAAGTGTGTATTCTTGGATATCACGCATGGATCGCCGGAATTCATTCAAGAGCGTTTCCCGCACATTTATCAGACATGTCTTCGGTTCGGGATCGATATGTCGAAGCAGGCGATTCCGGTAGTACCCGCTGCCCATTATCAATGCGGCGGAATCAAAACGGACGTGAATGGCGTGACGAGTTTGCCAGGGCTGTATGCGATTGGGGAGGTGGCGTGTACTGGACTGCACGGAGCAAATCGGCTTGCCAGCAATTCGCTATTGGAAGGCTTGGTAGTGGCCCATCGGGCCGCGATTGCCGCCGTTCGGACGCGATCGACTTCGAAACAAAAGATGCCGTTGCCGGAATGGAAATCGGGAAATGTGCAGGACGTTGATGAACTGGTCGTGATTTATCATAACTGGGATGAGATCAGACGCTTGATGTGGGATTACGTCGGAATTGTGCGCACGGATAAGCGCCTCCAGCGCGCGAGCGCGCGGCTGCGAAACTTGCTACGCGAAATCCGCGAGTTCTATTGGAATTTCAAAGTATCCGTTGATCTGTTGGAGTTGCGCAATCTCGCAGCGGTAGCCTCCTTGATTGTCGATTCGGCGTTGTGTCGCAAGGAAAGCCGTGGGCTCCATTACACGCTGGATTACCCAGCGGCGGACGATTCTCGATTCGAACGCGACACCGTATTGAGCCGCGGCTAATCCTGCAGCCGGCATCGTCGATGCCGGTTTCTCTGAATTGCGCGCACGACGCGCCGGGATGATGCAACAATCCTTCACGTATCGGACCCGGGAATTTCGGCTTGCCTAAGAGCGGGGAATCAGGTAGAAGGTGGCGGCGTTTGCTAATGAGGAGACTTCTTGCGGCTTGTTTAAGTCTGGGGATTGCTTGCGCGGCTAAAGCCGACGAACAATCCACTTCTCCTTACGCGACAGCGGCCGACTTTGCGAAGTACGCAATGAAGCTGCGGGAGCAGGCGCTGCTCAAAGTGGAACCGCAGGTGTTTATCCCGACCAGCTCGCGTCCTGCGGTGCAGCGCTATCCGTGGAAAACCAATATCGTGACTACCGTGTTTTGGGTCGGAGAACAAGCGGGCGGCAACAACCCAGTTCCAAACTACAAAAGCGCTTGGGACTTTAATTGGACGGCGAATTATGGCGGATACGACAATCCCGAGCCGAGCGCGAGGCGAAATTGCATTCCTGTGGCATTTATTCCGAAGTTGAACCCATTCTACTTTGCGCTGCCGTACAACGACGTCACTCACGGTCAGTTCAAGCCGGAAGCACCGCTGGTAATTCCCTGGTTCAAGCAATCCTACACGGGCCCTGGCGAATCGGTGTGCCGGAACCGATGGGTCGCCATTCGTAAAGGCAATCGCACTTGCTACGCGCAATGGGAAGACTGCGGTCCGTTTCGCACGGACCATTTTCAGTACGTCTTCGGGAATGAGCGACCCAAACCAAATCTCAATCACGGCGCGGGGCTGGATGTTTCGCCTGCTGTGCGCGATTACCTGGGACTCGCGCCAACCGACGTGACGGATTGGCAATTTGTCGAAGTTCGTGACGTGCCTCCGGGCCCGTGGCGAAGCTACGGCGAAAATAACCATTGGGTCATTGCGCGTCGACAGAACGAGCAACGGATGGCAGATCGCGGTCCTGGCGCTGCGAAGAAATAGGCACGTAAGACGACAGTCTAACCGCCTGGCGAAGACACTGGAGAGGGAGTCGGAGAAGGGGATCCAATGGCGCTCGGTGGAACGTTTCCATTCGGCTGAGGAGTCGGATGGGAGGGTCGAGCCACCGCCATACGAATCAATTGCGATACCGTGACGAATTTGAACCCTTTGGACTCGAGCTCATCGAAGGTCGAAGGCATCGCGTCGATCGTTCCCGGGTGAATGTCGTGAGATAACACGATCGAGCCGGGCCGCGTCTCCTTAAGAATGCGAGCTCGGACCACAGCTGGGCCGGGCCGTTTCCAGTCATACGGATCAACATCCCAAAGAATGATGTCGTAACCGAATTCATCGTGAATCCAGCGCTTCTGACGGGTTGTGATCGATCCATATGGCGGGCGCATCAACGTGGGACGGTTGCCCGTGGCGCTCTTGATTGCATCATCGGTTTGCTGGAGTTGGCGGCGAACGCTTTCGTCCGACATCTTCCCGAAATTGGGATGCGACCAACTATGATTGCCAATTTCGTGACCTTCCCGCGCGGCTCGTGCAGCGATCTCAGGGTGTTCTGCGACGTTTTCACCGATCACGAAGAAGGTCGCCTTGATGTGGTGCGCAGCCAGCAAGTCGAGCAATTTTGGGGTCAGCGTCGCGCTCGGTCCGTCGTCGAAGGTCATCGCGATGTAGGGTCCATCAACATGGACCGAGTTGAATGTAATACCCGGTTCCTCAGGCGTCGCTCGAGCCTCTCGCGCTGCAGCTCGCTTTGCTGGCGTGGGTTCCGCTCGAAGCCCAAGGGTGACGCTTAATGTGGCGAAACAAACGAACAGCAAACGGGAAGCAGACATAAGCGGGAACGTGGCGAAGGTGAATGCGTATCTGGCAGAGGCTGGCAGTTACGCAAGGCGCGGCTGCCTCCCTTGCAAGAGAGCGACAAACCCGCAGCCGATTTTATTCGCGGCAGAAAGCAAGGCGGAGTCAGCCTTTCCGCAATTTCTGTAGTTGCGCGATGAACGCAGCGGGACCGTCAGGAAAGTAACCGTCATACCGCCAAACCTTTTGTCCGTCGGCGCTGAGCACTACAATCGTGGGAAACCCCACAATCTCGTACTGCTGCGCAAGTTCGCGGTTCTGCTTTCTTAGTTCGGGGGTCTGCGGTTTGCCACGCGGGAAATCCAGTTCTACGACGACCAGATTCTCCCGTGCGTAGTCCTTAAACTCCGGCTGCAACAGAACCTCTTTGTCAAACTTTTTGCACCAGCCGCACCAATCTGAGCCGGTAAAATCGAGCAACAGAAACTTGTTACCAGCCTTGGCTTCTTGCTGCGCTTTCTTGTAATCAGTGAGCCAGTCAGACTCCGCGCTGGCGAACGGCCCGGAGATAAAAACAGAGGCCGCGACCGCGAAAAGAAAAAAACGGTAGGTTTTCACGTCACCATCTTCGATGGAAATACTACCTCGCGCAAGAGCCCCGAAAGCATTCGGGACCAGCGCAGCAATTATTTTTTCACTCCGCAATAGCCCGGCGAACGAACGCCGGGCTATCGACGGGTTTGGGATCTACCGCAGATGCTTCGAGACGAGCTTGGTCATCTCGAACATACTCACCTGGCTCTTACCATTGAATACCGGCCTGAGTGAGTCGTCGGCGTTGATCATGGTTCGTTTCTTTTTATCCTGGCAACCGTGCTTCTTGATGTAGTTCCAGAGCTTTTTGGTAAGCTCCGAGCGCGGTAGCGGCTGCGACCCGACGATGGCGGCAAGCTTATCGTCAGGCTGGACCGGTCTCATGAAGGCGGGATTCGGTTTGCGCTTGGAAGTTTTCTTTTTGGTTTTCGGCATGGAGGCTGATTAACGTTTCGCTTGCGAGAGAGCAACACTAATTTTAAGCAAACGAAAAATTTATTGCGAGGCCGTCCGGCGCACGGCCAAAGCCGTCATATCGTCCGACAAGGAGTTTTCGGCGCTATTTGGCGCTGCTCGCTCTACAATTCTATTGAGTAATACTTCGGCAGTTGGCGCGGAGTGATCGAGCATTTTCTCTAACTGTTGTGGCGTCAACCGGGGCCCTTCATTTTTTGACGAGCCAAACAAACCGTCGGTATAGAGAAGGAAGGCGTCCCCGTGTTCAAACTTGAGCGCGGTTTCCGAAAAATCGCGGGGTTCGATCAGACCTAAGGGAGGCGCGACCGATGCGACCGATTCTGTTGCACCGTTATGACGAACAATGAGAAGCGGGGGATGACCCGCGCCAACGGCGTGCGCGCTCCCGGTTGTGCGATCAAGCGCGACACACATCGCTGTCATAAACGACTGCCCCCCAAAAATGCTGCGAAAGTCATTGTTGACTGCTTCCATCACGCTGGCTGGCCCATCGTGTTCCACGCTGCCATGGTGAAAGAGAAGCTTTGCCAGGGTGGTAAGGAGCGCAGCAGCGGCCCCGTGACCGGAGCCATCGGCAATCCAGAACAAGATTCGGCCATCTTTCATTCGCAGCCAACCATAGATGTCGCCCCCTACCTGGATCACCGGGCGGTAACAAGCTGCAACATCCCACCCGGGAAGCACGAGGGCCTTTTGGGGAATTAACGATTGCTGCGTCAAGCGCGCTGCCGCCAGATCGCGCTCAAGGTCGCGGCGCCATTGTTCGAGCTCGTCATTTTGCCTCTCCAATTGCCGCCTCATGGAACGGAGGCGAAGCTGGGTCTCGATTCGCGCACGCAACACTGCTGTATTGACTGGTTTTGTCACAAAATCATCTGCGCCAGCTTGCAAACAAGAGACTTCGCTTTGCTCGCTTCCGTGCGCGGTCAGCATAATTGCCGGCACCTGTGCAACTGCCTGTTGTTGATCCGAGCGAAGCTGTTTTAGCACCTCGGCGCCATTTGCTCCTGGCATATCGAAGTCGAGCAGCAGAAGAGAAGGCGGCTTGGCGCGAATCACCTTCAACGCTTCGGCGCCGTCCCCGCATACCTGGCAGTTGTATCCCACGGACGTTAGCACTTGCGCGAGGATTTTGCGGCTCAAAGCGTCATCATCCACTATCAAGATTTCCGCGTAGGAGTTGCTTGCCATCGACATCTCTATCTTGGATTCGGATGGAAGGCCAACCGTCATTGTATCCACGCGAGTTTTTGCGAGAGCGTCGCTGAGTGTGAACAAAAGGAGATTTAATGATTGGCAACGACTCAGACTGTGGATACGATTGTGACAGTATTTTCCATTTATGAAATTCTCATTGTCGCTTGCTCTGTTCACGGCCTTCCTTGTCGCCTCATGCAGTGAAGAGCCTCAGCCACCACCGTCCCGACATCGGGCCGCTAGCTATGCCCCTACCCAGCCCGACCAATACCCGCCACCGCAACAGCCGTTCAATCCGAATGGTCCCGTTCAACCTACAGGCACACCGCCCGTGGAGACAGCAGCAGCTCCACCTCCTCCAACAGCCGCGCCAACGAAGATCGCAAAAGGGGATTATCCGTACGGAATTCCTGTTCCTGGCAAGCCTCACCTCGTAGAGAGTCCTTATTCACCTGGCAAATATATCGACGTGGAAGGGTTCCCTCCGGGAACGGAGGTAAAGGATCCTGTACACGGATAAGATTTTTCTTGTTCCGTAACGGGTTGCCTAGAGGGTGTTCGAAGCTGATGCTGGATGCTGGTATTGGGCGCCGAATTAGCGCGGCGCGTGTCTTTTATCGAGCATGCCGTGTTGAGTATTCACCAACGGTTTCTTCTTATCTATGGAGTTGCGGGTAAAGCGAGCACCTCGAATTGACATCGAGATTACCGTGCCGGGCGATAAAAGTATCTCCCATCGCGCGGTAATCATCGCTGCCTTGTCGAATGGGGTGTGCACTCTCCAGGGCTTTCTTCCCAGCGAAGATTGTATGCACACGGTGAATGCGTTGCGCGCACTCGGGATTAAGATCGAACAGCCTGAGCCGGCCACCTTGATCGTGCACGGGAAAAAGCGGGTCCTTACGCCGCCCAAAAGCGAAATCAATTGCGGCAATTCCGGCACCACGATGCGCCTTCTCGCCGGATTACTTGCTGGGCAGACTTTTGAAAGTCGCCTTGTCGCGGATGCCGGGCTGTCAAAACGTCCGATGGAGCGTGTCATCGCGCCGCTTCGTCAGATGGGTGCAAATATTGTCGCGGAAGGTCCGGACGGGACGCCACCGCTGCGCATCCGGGGTGGTTCTTTGCGTGGCATTCGTTATCGACCGCCTGTCGCAAGCGCACAGGCGAAAGGCGCACTGCTGCTGGCCGGCCTCTTTGCCAAGGGCAAGACCACCGTCATCGAGCCAACACCAACTCGGAATCATCTGGAACTGATGTTTGATTATTTTCTGGTCCGAATAGCGGTGGACGGGAATGGCAGCGTCACTGTATTTGGCGACCAGGTCCCAGAGTCCCGCGACTTTGCCATTCCGGGCGACATCTCTTCCGCGGCCTTTTGGTTGGTTGCCGCTGCGGCGCAACGACGAGGTCATCTGCTCATTCGCGATATTGGCTTGAACCACACGCGAACGGCGTTACTCGGTGTTTTGCTTCGAATGGGTGCGCAAGTGCGCGAAGCCATTGACGACATCGATCAAGTCGAACCGCGCGGAATTGTCGAAGTTACCGGTTTCCCGCTTAAGGGCACTGTCATTCAGGGTAAAGAAGTGCCGCAGCTTATCGATGAACTGCCGATCCTTGCAATCGCTGGCGCTCTTTCGGACGGCAAGACGATTATTCGGCACGCGGAAGAGTTGCGCGTAAAAGAAAGCGATCGCATCGCTGCACTCGCGCACAATCTGCGTGCCATGGGAGTGCAGGTAGCTGAAATGAACGATGGCCTGGAAATACTTGGTCCGGCGCCCCTGCACGGAGCCCGCGTACCTAGCTTTGGCGACCATCGCATTGCGATGGCCTTTGCCATAGCGGGTTTGTTCGCTGAGGGCGAAACTGTTGTTCAGGAAGCCGAATGTATTCGTGAATCTTATCCTGGATTTGAAACAGTGCTTGAAGAGTTCACAAATCCAAGACGGATGCAGATCAGCACGCCCGTGATCGGTTCACTTACTCCCGGTCCGGTCGAGGAAGAAGCATGATCCCTTGAAGTTGCGGGCCGCATGTACATCACTGGACGCTTGCCCTGCATCTTTCCGGCGCGCTAATTTCCGGGATGCGGGAACAGTTTCACCGGGTAATTGCCATTGATGGCCCGGCGGCCTCGGGAAAAAGCAGCGTCGCACGAGGGCTCGCCCGGCAACTGGGATTTGTGTACGTTAATTCTGGCGCCATTTATCGAGCGATCACCTGGCACATCCTTCAAAAGAAAATCAATCCGGAAGAAAACGAGTCTATCGCTGGCGTCCTTCAGGCAGCCGACATCACATGCTGCCTGCAAGACAATGAGTCCCGCATCCTGATTGATGACGTGGACTCCGGAAAGCACTTGCGTGATGATTGTGTAAACGAAAGCGTTGCGGGCGTCAGTCAGTTCCCAGTGGTTCGTCAAATTGTCGCGGAGAAACTGCACGAGCACGCGCAAAGCCACGATCTGATCGTGGAAGGCCGGGATATTGGTTCGGTCGTTTTTCCAGACACGCCCTACAAATTTTACCTTAATGCTTCGCCGCAGGTGCGTCTCCAGCGTCGCGCCGCACAAGGCGGGCGCGACGAAATTGCGATACGTGATCGCGTTGACTCTTCGCGTCCCGTCTCACCGCTCATCATCGCGAAAGACGCACACGTCATCGACACGTCACATCTTACGATTCAGGAAGTCATCAACGAGATTGTTGGCATACTCGAGAAAACAGGCCTGCGGGCTTAGCGATTTAACGACTTAGAGATTCAAAGATTGAGTGAAAACGAATCGCTAAATCGGTAAATCGTTTACTGCTTAAATGAGTTTCTATTACTGGCTCGGGTATCATCTTAGTCGCCTCGTTGGCCGATTGTTTTTTCGTCTTCATGTAGTTCATAGGGAGCGGATGCTTCAGAGTGGCCCGGTCATCCTCGCAATGAACCATCAGAGTTATCTCGATCCGCCCCTTGCCGGCATTACGTGCGATCGGGCGGTTTACTTTCTGGCGCGGCGAACCCTGCTCGATGTGCCATTGCTCGGCTGGCTTTTGCCAAAGCTCAATGTCATCCCGGTCAATCAGGAGGGCATCGACCGCAGCGCCCTGAAGTCTTTGATTCGTGTCCTCAAGGGCGGGAACGCAGCTCTGGTCTTTCCGGAAGGTTCGCGCACCGTCGACGGTAGCTTGCAGCCGGTTGAGCCGGGATTGGGTCTCGTAATTGCAAAAACGCTGGCGCCAGTGGTGCCGATGCGGATCTTTGGCGCCCACGAGGCCCTCTCACGCAGTGGCGGCGGTTTGCACTTTGTGCCAATTACAATCGTAATCGGAGAACCGATTTTCTTTACGGCTGCCGATTTAAACCCACCAGGGAAGGATCTCTACAAGCGGCTAAGCCAGCAAGTCATGGATGCAATCGCGGCCTTGGGCTTGAACTGATGCGGGCTATCCTTTCTCGCCGAATAAGGAAAACGAATGAGGCCTTCTTGCGCGCGTCCTATCGGTATTGATACTTCACACGTGAATTCGCCGCAGCAGCCTTCCGGAAAACTTCGATCGCCTCGGATTCCAAGGAGCGCCGTTGTGCTGATGATCATCATCGTCGCCTCACTCGGGCTGGTAGCCATCTTTGCCAATATTCAACGACTTCGACGTGGTCAGATTGAAACAATCGTCGTGTTGCCGGCAAGTTCGACAACGCCGCAGCCGCGTTAACTTTCATTTGACTAGCAGCCGCCCCCTCGGTTTGTTCGTGCGAATTAACGGAAAACCCGAAAATACGACCTCTGATATGAAAAAACTCTTTGTCCTCTCGATGCTTATTCCTTTGGCAATGGTCTGCTCCTGCCAAAAACAAGATGCAGCGGCCGAACAACAACTCGCTCAACGGAAGGCCGAACTGGATACTCGTGAGAAAGCATTAGACGAACGAGAGAAGGCATTGGCCGAGAAAGAAAAAGCAATAGCGCGTGCGGCCATGATTCCAGCCGACGCTAAATTGCGAGGTCTGAAAAAGGACGCCTCTTCGAATGTTCCGCCTTCTGCAACAATCCCTCCCGGTTTGGCGCCGCCTGACAACTCGCAGCTCAAGGCCAGTAGAGAAAAAAGAATCGAAGAGCTGCGCGCTATAAGACAGCGCAGGTTGGAGGCAATAGAGAGAATGCGATCCATGCGGGCACAACCCGATTCTGGTGCCGGAGCGCCTGCTGATACGAGCGCGTCTGGCAACACCAGCGGGTCTGCCGATACCAGCACCGCCGCCGGCGCTGGCGCGGAGGCGACTTCACCATCTCCGTCGTCTACGCCCCAGTAGATGCTGGGTTGACCAATCCATTCAGCGCGAACTAGCCGGTGAATTCGCGCGTTGCGCTGCCAGCTCGCGGGCGTATTGCAATGTGTCGATTGAATCGACATTCTTGTCGCGCCGGATCGCCTTGATTCTCGGGAAACGCAGTGCCAGTCCACTGGCGTGGCGTGAGCTGGGCTGAATTGAATTGAAAGCGACTTCGAGGATCACATCCGGTCTCACTTCGCGATACCGGCCATGATCTGCGATCGTGTTCTGCTCGAAGTGCTCGGTCAACTCTGCAATCTCCGTGTCGGTTAATCCGCTGTAAGCCTTACCAATCGGCAAGAGCTTACCCGTAGTTTCATCGCGCACGGCAAATGTGTAATCGCTCAACACATTATAACGCTTGCCATGCCCAAATTCGGCCCCCACGACTACCACGTCCAGCGTCGCCAGTTCTTTCTTGAGCTTGAACCAAAACATACCGCGGTTACCAGGCAGATAGAAGCTCTCGGGGTCTTTGATCATCAGCCCTTCATTTAAGCGCTGCCGCGCCTGTTGGAACGTTTGTTCGATCTCGGCAGCAGAATGGGCGGGCATTACCCTGGCAATTTGAAAATGCGAGGGCAATCGCAAGCTACTGAGATGTCTTCGCCGCTCATGCAGCGGAGTTTTTAACAATGACCGGCCGTTCAACCAAAGGAGGTCGAAGATCACAAACGCGACTGGTACATCTGCCGCCGCACGCGCGAATAAATCGGCACCATCACTCTTTCGCCCCAGCCGCTTCTGCAGATCGAAGAAGGTGAGTCCGCGACCCTTCTGGAAAGCAATAATTTCGCCGTCGATGATCAGCTCTTCCTGGAAATTCCTGGCTTGATCGACCAGCTCCGGGAATTGACCTGTGATACGCCGCAAGTCGCGAGAGAAAATCTCGACCTGTTGCGTACTGCGGTGCAGCTGTGCGCGAATGCCGTCGAATTTGTCCTCCAAATAGACGGTAGCCGGCACGGACGACGCCAGTTCCCGGTCAGTTCCTACAACTTCAGCGAAGCGTTCCCAGACGGCTTCAGCCGTCGGTTCAGGAGTTGCAAGCATGCATTTGATGGGACGAAAAATCGACAGTTCCGCGCGGTGTAGGTCGTTTCGCGAAGCAAGCAGCGCGGTCTGACCAATGTCGCCTAACAACATGTTGGCCTCCCTTACCTGCTCAAGAGGGACACCGAATGCCTTCGCGATCGCCTCCTCGACCAAACCCTCGCGCAATCCGATGCGCAGATCGCCAGTTAGAATTTTGACAACGTACTGACCTTCGCGCGCAGACAACCTTGAGAATCGATTTCGCAGCAGCTCGGCCTTGGCAATCGGACCGCGCGCACGGTGGAGATTTTCAAACAGCTCGCCCGATTCACCGGTGCTGAACAGCTGAGGTGTCGTCCTTCGATCGAGAATTTCGAACGCGGTCTTGCCCGCATCGCCGTGAGTGCTGGCGACGCGATGAAATTCCGCGTCGCTGACTTTCGTGGCCGCTTGCAGTGCGCGAGAGATTACAGCCCAGCCAACCTGCAGGGCGCGCGGGTCGCTTTGAGCAAAGGCTTTCCCGGTGAAGTAGGATGTCGCGATCAGAAGCTGCTCGCTGGTTAGGCCGCGCAGATAATCGGCAAGCAGTCGAATCTTTTTCAGCTTGCCCGGAGTTGCAGCGATCGCTTCAGCGACATTCGCAAACGCGAGGAATTCGGATGCGCTGGCGCAGGCGTCTCCTGTGGAGCGTTCGACGCTGGAGGTACGAACGGAAGGGAGGGCAGGAATTTCTGGTAGCGTAAACTCCATTTGGTTTTCTTCACTCAACGCCCATGCTTCGGTGCCGCGTTCGCGCAAATCACGCGCAAACGAAGCAGCAGAACCATGCAGCGTAAATACGCGTCGCGGTTTTACGAATTCGACATAGCGAAGCAAATCGTCGTAGTCAGCGTGATCGGAAAGCGCAAACGCCGCGTCAACCTGATAGCGATAGATTGCGTTTGGATCGATTGCCCAGCCACTGATCATCGCGACGCGTTTGCGCGCAATTTTTTCCAGCATGTGCGACTGATTCGCACTGGGTGGGCAGATTAGAACTTTTCCAGCAACTTCGTTCGGGTTGTAGCGAAGATATTTGCAAAACGATTGGCCAAACCGTTCGTAGATGCGGGTCATACGATAAACCGAACCATGGAGCATCGGCGTTAACCCAGCCCCATCAAGCGAACAGAGGATCTCCTGTGCTTTGCCTAACGAATACCCAAGGAGCACGGGTACTCCACCGTCATCAATTGTTTCCTGGCAGAAGGCAATTATTTGATTGATGACCTGTTCCGTCGGCGGGAATCGATAACGTGGCAGACCGAATGTCGTCTCCATGATCAGTGTGTCCGCCTTGCGCCACTCCGCCGGCTCGGCGGATTTCCCGGGACGCAGCTTAAAATCGCCGGTGTAAAGCAATGTCTCGTTGCCGGCAAAAAGGAAACATTGTGCTGATCCAAAAATATGCCCGGCCGGCAATAGCATAAGATCGAGCCCGTGCACCATTCGTCTTTCGCCGAACGGCAGAATGTGCTCCTTGCGGGAGCCTGGCAGCCGGCTTTGCATAAAGCGCGCTGTGCGCTCGGAAACAATGATTTCTTCGTGTGGCGCAATGTGATCGCTATGCGCATGCGAAACGAAAGCGAGTCGCCTTGCGTCCCACGGGTCGAGCCATAAGTCCTGGCGCGGCAGATACACGCCGCGCTGATAACGAACTTCAATCATAGAACCGAAATTTACTTTCAGACCCGCGTCAATTCCACAGGAGCCGGAGAACTCGGATGTGGGGTTGCTCGTTGACACCCTCTCCAAAATCCGGCTTTATTAGGCGAATGAGGACGGCCGTCGCACTTTTTGCTTTGAGCTTTTTAGCGGTTGCTGCGTCAATTGAGGGTGCCCGCGAAGAACCAAGAGTCGTGGAAAAGGTGACGCAACTTCCGGTGGCACTAAACGGCGATTTCCAATTTCGAAAAACGAAGCTTTTCTATTTGAGTGAGAAAGTGCAGCCAGGAACCGGGAGCCGGCGAACTACAAGCACGCTTGGCGGAAAGTCGAATTCGCCCAGCCAGAAAACGGCCACACTTCAGGATGCTCCTATTACCTTTGAGCGCCAATACCGGATGTTTGGTGCAGTGACCGGTGTGGATCAATGGCAGCGTTACGGCAATTATTTCGACTTTTTCTGGAGAGCGAAACGCCCGTCGGACCTCACAGTGCGTCTGGAGTATCGCCAGGAGAAACTGCATGAGCACGTCCAGGCACAGGAGATTTCATATCAAAATGTTCGCCGCGGTACGCATAAGACCGAATTTAAGGTCATTGGAGACGATTATTTTGACGACGGTCGCGTGATCGCATGGCGGTGTTTGTTAATCGAAAACGGGCGGGTCGTAGCGGAAAATCGCTCATTCATGTGGGAGTGAGATCCAACGGCCACGTCTCATCGCCCGGCGAGTGTTGCCTTAATGCGGCCTTTCGTGCTCCGGATTTCGAATCATTTCCTGAGGGTTTCGCGAGTACGGCGAGCATTGACAGCATGCCGTCCGGGCTGGTATCTTTTGTTAGTAATTGTGGACCCATCTATTCAAGTAGGGGTGAGCGGCCCAACCGTGTGGGTGAAAGTGGAGGGGAAAGGTAGTTTCCTCAACAGCGGCAATCTCAAAGAGTTCGCGCGCGAGATGCTGGACCGCGGCTATCGCGAATTTGTGATGGACTTGGCGGATTGCGCCATGATGGATTCGACATTTATGGGAACGATGGCCAGCGTGGCGCTTCGATTGAAGGAGCTAGGACATGGACATCTCCACATCGTTCACTGTGGGAATCGCAGCCACGAGCTTCTATCCGGGCTGGGCTTGGATCAGATATTCGATATTCGTGCTAATGGTTCCAGTCCCCCTGATTGCGGAGCGCTTGAGGGGACCGCTGCGGTCCGGCCGCCTGCGGATAGAAAAAAGGAACAAACGGAGACGATGCTGGCAGCGCATGAAGCGCTTTGCGAGGCCGCGCCGGAAAATATCCTTCGCTTTAAGGACGTTCTCGATTTTTTAAGACAAGACCTTCGTCACGAGACGCCTTCGAAGTAAGCTGGCCCTTGCATGATGTGGCCGACTCTTCTCGGACTGCTTATCGCGTCTGTCGCCGGATGGATTATTACCGCTTGGTTTCAGATTCGGCGGATCCGGCGGTTGGAGCGTTCCCATGAAGAGATTCAGGTCGAGGAAACGCTTGTTTTCGATTTTTTGCATGGTCTCGGCGAAGCCTTTCGAGAGACCATTCGGCCTCAGGAGCTGCACCGGCTGATTGTCGAGGGCGCCACGCGTGTTCTCGACGCGCACGGCGGCGCACTTTACGTGACCGATCGGACGGGCGGAAAACTTACTCCGGCGTTTATCTCCAAAGGCTGCCCGCCGCTGGTGGACGTTCCCCCGATTATCTTGCAACAAGCCGCGGCTGCTCCGATAGCACTCGATAGCTTTCTGCGGCTTCACGCGGTTAACCCGGGTGAAGGATTAATCGGACGAGTCTGGCAAACGGGACAGTCCGTTTGCTTGACTGAATTCTCCGAGGCGCCAGAGCTGGCAAAATTGCGTGGCAGCGCTTTTGGCAGCTCATCGATTGTGGCTGCATCACTGCGATATGGAAACCAAGATCTGGGCGTCCTGGCACTGGCGAACGGCCCTGCGGGCCCAGGTTTTTCACAGGGCGATTTCGTCGTTTTTAAATCGATCGCTGAGCAGTCTGCTTTTGCGCTTTACAACGCCATCATCTACTCCATGGCTAACGAAAAAAAGCGACTCGACCACGATCTCGAAATCGCGCGGGACATTCAGCGTATCTTGCTTCCGTCGGAAGCGCCGGCGATTAATGGGTTTCAGATCAGCGGCATTAATGCGCCAGCCCGCCAGGTGAGCGGCGATTATTTCGATTACATTCAAGTCGATCAAGAACGGCTCGGGGTGGTCATCGCAGACGTGTCAGGCAAAGGGGTGCCGGCATCGCTTATCATGGCCATCTGCCGCAGCGTCTTGCGCGCGGAAGCGGCACGGAACCCATCTCCGGCCGATGTGTTACGAAAGGTGAACCGACAGCTTTACCCCGATATCAAGGAAGACATGTTCATCAGCATGGCCTACTTGATTCTCAACCACCAGCGCGGGGGAGTGACGCTCGCGCGCGCCGGACATGATGCGCCATTACTTTACAAGCGGCAGTCGCAAACTGTCACGCCGGTGAAACCGCCCGGCATGGTCGTGGGAATTGACAGCGGAAGCGTGTTTGATAGGCTAACCACTGACTTCGCTGTTCCGCTCGAGCGCGATGATTGCCTCGTCCTCTACACCGATGGCGTGACCGAAACACTTAATGCCGAGGAAGACGAGTTCGGCCTCGACCGCATGATGCAATCGGTTCGCGCCAGTGCGACCAATGGAGCGCAAGCAATTGTAGGGAAAATCATCGAGGACGTTCGCGACTTTACCGGTTCAGTTCCTCAAAACGACGACATCACTTTGATTGCCATTCGTAAAACATGAAAAAAATTCCTGCTACTGAACAAAACAAACAAATGGAACAATCGGCGTCGGCAACTTCGATCCCTTCATCTGTCCCGCCCGAGGCCGATGCCGCGCAAAGCGAAGCAGACGATCCAATGACTGGCTTGCAAGCTGATCTCGACCGGTTTCGAGACCTCGCGCTGCGGAGTCAGGCCGACTTCGAGAATTACAAGAAACGTTCTGCGCGCGAAAAGGAAGAGGCGATCAAATATGCCAACAAGTCTTTGCTGGAGCGTTTGGTCGGAATTATTGACAATTTTGAACTTGGCCTCGCAGCAGCAAAAGACCAGGGCGCGGATTCTCCCATTTATTCCGGAATGGTTCTCGTCCAAAAACAACTCAATGATTTGCTGGCTGAAAATGGACTGCAACCGATCGAGGCCGAGGGAAAAACATTCGATCCGAACCTGCACGAAGCAATTGCCCATGAACCCAGCAATGAATATCCCGAAGGGATTGTGGTGCGCCAAGCCCGTCGCGGTTATCGATTTAACGACCGATTGCTGCGACCTGCGAAAGTGATTGTTTCCAGCGGGCCTGCAAAGTAAGTGGCTCCTTGCTTGCTTCTCTTACCAGTCTCATGAATCACACAGGGGTTTATCGGTCACATGGCTACTGAAAAACGCGATTACTATGAGGTACTGGGCGTTGAACGAAACGCCACGGATGAGGAGGTCAAACGCGCTTATCGCAAGCTCGCCGTCAAGTTTCATCCGGATAAAAACCCGGACGACCCGCATGCCGAAGAAAAGTTCAAGGAATTAGGCGAAGCGTACGATGTCTTGATCGACCCTGACAAGCGTGCCGCCTATGATCGCTTCGGGCACGCGGCGTTCACATCGGGCGGCGCTGGTTTTGGCCGCGGCGTTTTCCACGATCCGTTCGAGATTTTCCGGGAAGTTTTTGGCGGCGGTGGATTCGGCGGCGGAATCTTCGAGACATTCTTCGGCGGCGGCGATCAGGCAGAAGATCGGCGGCGCGGATCGGATTTGCGCTACGACATGCAGATCAAGCTGGAGGAGGCGGCGTTTGGCGCCGAAAAAGAGATTGAAATCGCGAAACTCGACACCTGCGAGAAGTGCAGGGGCAGCGGTGCTGAACCAGGCTCACGCACGATTACATGCTCTACATGTGGCGGCCGTGGGCAGGTGATTAGTTCGCGCGGATTTTTTCACGTTTCGCAGACGTGTCCTCGATGCCGCGGTGCTGGTGAAGTCATTGAGAAACCGTGTCAGAAATGTCGGGGCGAAGGACGCGTGGAGAAATTGAGCCGCGTTAAGCTGAAAATACCTGCCGGAATCAGGGAGGGTTCGCGGTTGCGCTCGTTAGGCAACGGCGAGGCCGGCACTCGCGGCGGTCCTCCGGGCGATCTTTACGTAGTCATACACGTTAAAGAGCACAAGATATTTCAGCGCGAAGGCGATGATCTGTATTGCGACGTACCGATCCCTTTTTCCGTTGCGACTCTGGGTGGCGAGATTGATGTGCCGACGCTTGAAGGCAGGGCGCATCTGAAAGTGCCCGCCGGCACGCAAAGCGGGCAAATGTTTAAACTGCGCGGCAAAGGAATTACAAATGTTAATGGGCGCGGCCGCGGCGATCTGTTCGCCCGTTTAATTGTCGAGGTGCCGTCGCACTTGAACGCCCAACAACGTCGCAAGCTTGAGGAATTCGCGGCGCTTTGCGGCGACGAAAACACGCCGTTGCGCAAGAGCTTTTTCGAACGCGCGAAGGAATTTTTCAGATAGAACCCCGCAGCTTCTGTGTCTCACAATGCTGTCAAACTGATCGAGTGTCCCCGTGACGCCTGGCAAGGTCTCAAGCGACAAATCCCCACGGAACTCAAGGCGCGTTATCTCCGCGCGTTAATCGCGGCAGGCTTCAAGCACATCGACGCTGTAAGCTTTGTTTCTCCCAAAGCCATTCCGCAGATGGCTGATAGCGAGAAAGTGCTCAAGCAAGTCAGTCCATCAGACGATGTCGAAATCATCGGCATTGTGGTTAATGAAAAGGGAGCCGAGCGCGCCACTGCGACAGAAGCGGTTACGACTCTGGGTTATCCTTGTTCTATTTCCGAGACATTCCTGCGCAAAAACCAAGACCAGACACTCGAAGAGTCTTACAAAACGTTGGAATCGATTAAGACAAAAGCTGACGCGTCCGGGCTGGGTATGGTTGTTTATATCTCGATGGCGTTCGGAAATCCGTATGGCGATCCGTGGGATGAGAACGAGCTGCGCCAGGCAGTAGGAAAATTGGTGGCCCTCGGTGTCCGATCGATTTCGCTGGCGGACACCGTGGGAGTTGCCGATCCTCACTTGATTCGCCGTGTAGTCCAAACGATCACAAATCAATACGCCGACTACGATATCGGCGTGCACCTTCACAGTACGCCGGGGGAAGCTGCAGCCAAAGTACTCGCTGCTTACGATGCAGGCTCTCGGCGAATTGATTCAGCCGTCGGTGGTCTTGGTGGGTGCCCCTTCGCTCAGGACGCTCTGGTTGGAAACATTCCTACCGAAAGTGTAATCTCCGCGCTTCAACAGCGCGGGATAGAGCCGCCGATAAGTAAAAAATCGTTGGCGAATGTGCTGGCGATGACCTCGCTCATCGTATCCGACTACCAATAGGGAATCGAGTTGAGTGCGCCATAGCTCCTGTTAGTCCTTTAGGTCACATGCATCGCTTCTTCATCTCTCCTGAGACCTGGAACGCTGGCACGCTCAGCTTAGCCGGGCCGGAAGCACACCATGCGCGTAAGGTCCTGCGCATGAGGGTGGGGGAGAAAATTGTTCTCTTCAACGGACGTGGACACGAAATCACCGCGGAAATTGTCGATCTTGGTGTCAATGAAATTGTGTTGAGAAAATTGCACGGTGCGGAAACACCACCAGTGCAATGCCGAATCGTTCTCGGGCAGGCAATCCCGAAGGGAAAAAACATGGACTTAATTGTGCAAAAGGCGGTAGAGATTGGCGCTGCAGAAATTGCGCCGATTATTTCTGATCGCACCATTGTGCAGGTCGATTCTGAAAGCGCCGCGCAAAAACAGTCGAAATGGCAGCAAATCGTAGTCGAGGCGGCCAAACAATGCGGGCAGAACTGGCTGCCGCATGTACGTGCGCCGAGAAAACTTTCAGAATTATTTTCTGCACCGGGGGATGGATCATTCGATCTGCAACTAATCGGATCGCTCCAGCCCGGTGCGCAGCACCTAAAGAAGATTCTTGCAGACTATTCAACTGAACATCAAAACCGTCCTCGCAGTGTCTTGATGCTTGTTGGGCCAGAGGGCGATTTTACGCCTGCCGAACTAGAGCTCGCGCGCCGTCACGGTTGCCAGCCAATTACACTCGGTCCAATCATCCTTCGAGTGGAAACAGCGGCAATCTATTGCCTGAGTATTCTCTCCTACGAATTACTGATTTAGATTAGCGGGACGGAAAGGAGGTGGCAACTGCGGTCGCCCATGTCAAAGAGCAGGGTGCGAAAACCCAAGAGGTGAGTGCGCGCGTGAAGGTGAGTAGACCGGCGCCGCAAATGGCGGCAAACGATCTGTAAAGCTGCTATCGCTGGGTGAATGCGTTCGGCAAGCTGCCGAACGGGGCAGCATGGCAGCCTGCGCTCCCCAGAGAATCTGCTACTCGGCCATCGCTGCTTCGACGGTGGATTCCGTGGGAAGACTAGGGGCGGGCGGTGACTGGTCTGGTGGCGCAGGCCGGATTGAAACAATACTAAACTGAGCAGCCTCGTGCTCGGTGTTTAGGGAGACAGTCTCGCCGACTTCATGACCGAGCAGCGCCTGACCAATGGCGGTTTGGTACGAAATGACGTGGCGATCGGGATCGCCATCCCACGCCCCAAGAATTGTGTAGGTTTCCTCCCCGTTCGTCTCCGCGTTGCGCAGCGTGACGATTGTGCCGATAGACACCCGCGACGTATCCGCATTCTCAAATGAAGTCCCGCGCGCGTCGTGCAGCATTTGCTCCAGCTCGGCTTTGCGTCGCATCAGCACGCTTTGCATTTGTTTGGCTGCTTTAAATTCAAAATTCTCGCTCAGGTCGCCATACGACCTGGCAAGCGCGATCTCTTTGGTATTCGCTGGAATCTTTACTTTTACGAGCTCTTCGTATTCGGCATTACGCTTTTCCAGGCTGCTCCAGGAAACGATCAACGCGGCGGCCTTCTCCCCGCCTAAGGCGGGTTGCCCGCCTGTGATCATGCTTTCCAGTTCTGGATAGACTTTAACCATCCGTGCCAGGAGCGAACGTTTTGTCAGCTCGTCAAAAAGCGGGCTTAATTGCAACCGCCGCATCGCATCGCGCGCGAGAGCGACGTCGCATTTCCTAAAGATGTCGCCAAGTAACTGGCGATCGTCGACCATGGCACGGTTCAACTTGCTGGCGCGCCCGGGGGCATTGTGTTGCTCGCGTTCCAGCGCCGCCAAAATCGCGCCAAGCAAATCCGGGGTGATTAGTTCGCTCCAACCTTCTCGTTCGCTGCAAAGCCAGGCGAGCATCTCGCTGGTAGCTGAGTGTTCGCGAATGCTTCGCTCCAGCGTCATCCGGAGCTCTTCGTGCTTCCCAGCTCCGCTCAAGATGCGGGGGATTTGCGCAACCATGCGACCATGGCTCGCCTGCATCAAATATAGGGCGCGATCTGCCCATGAAGGACCCAGCGCGGAGGGCAACGCTTGCAGAATTTTTTTCTCTTTTGCCGCCGGCAATTTCGGCAGGATCGATATGAGGCGGTTCTCTTCCTCGAGAATCAGTTTCGAAAGAGTCAACCCGACATGGGTCGAATGCAGTAATGGGTTGCGCGCGAGTAAATCGTCGCGCGCGATGATGAGCTCAAATGCGAACTCAGGATGCATTCTTTGATCACGCACCGTCATGTTCTCGATCGTAGCGATGACCGGCTGAAGTTGGTGTTCTTTAAATTGCTGGTGCGATTTGATGATCTGCTCGAGCGCTGCGATTTGCTCTTTTGGTTGTCGTGCCTTGTTAAGAGCATCGAGCAGTTCGTCAGCCTGCGACACACCTTCGCCGCGCATTTGAATTGGATCGTTCTTTTTCGCAGGAACGGAAAAAATGCCGCTTGCCTTAAGCGCTTTCTTCGTTGATTCCCACCAGCGTTTCCATTCCGTTTCGGTGAAAACATCGCCTACCAACCATTCACCGATCTGCTGCCCCGTGGCTTTACCGTCCAAACTTTCAAGAATATTTCGCACCAGCGCAGCGGGGTTTTCCCTTGCCAAGTTTTTGATCGACGCCAGGTCGGTCGCTTTGCGCGCGAGGAAGTGCTCTGGCGCCAGCGGCGTGACGTTCTCGGCCGCGTACTGGGCCTGCATCGGATGCGATTTTTTGCCTGCAAAATCAATTACGATCTGGTTGAGTAGCAGGTTCCATTCGCTCACGCGGCCGAATCCCCAGCTTTTATGCAGACAAAATGTACCTGGCTTTAGTTTTTCGAGTTGCTGCGCAGCGCGGGCAGTGAGTTTGCCGGCTTCGACCAGTTTTTCTAATTCAGTATCCATCAATGGGGCAAATGAGTCCTGTCTGACCTATAAGTCGCATGGGCCGTGCGTGCAATTTGCGATTGCTGTGCGCCCCACTGCATGAAAATCTCCCCGCCGTGACGACAAGTATCTGGTTTTGGATCGCCTTTCACATTGGCGTGTTCACTGCGATTGGGATCGACCTCTTCACGTTCCACCAGCGCGGCCGGGAATTAAGCATGACTGCGGCGGCGCGGCGCAGCGTGCTGTGGGTGCTCGTGTCACTTGGATTTAACGCTCTGGTTTGGCGCTTCAAAGGACCACATCACGGCCTGGATTTTCTGACTGCCTATCTGGTCGAGTATTCACTGAGCGCCGACAACATCTTCGTATTTGTATTGATTTTCGCGCATTTCCGTGTTCCGCCGAAGGCGCAACATCGCGTCCTGGTCTGGGGAGTTCTCGGCGCGTTGATCATGCGCGGAACCATGATTATCTGTGGCATCGCATTAGTACAGCGATTTCATTTCGTTCTTTATCTGTTTGGCTTGTTCCTTGTGCTCACTGCAATGCGAATGTTGTTTCGAAAACATCAGCCTGACGATTTTGCAGAGAGTTGGGTGATCCGCGTCTGTCGGCGGATCTTTCCCATTTCCCGCGAATTTCATGACGAACACTTTAAGGTGCACGTGGATGGTCGCTGGATGCTGACCCCGCTCGCCTTGACGATGATCGTGATCGAGCTAACCGACCTGCTCTTTGCCGTGGATTCGATTCCGGCAGTCTTCGCTATCACGCGTGATCCATTTATTGCTTATACATCCAATATTTGCGCGATTCTCGGCTTGCGGTCGCTTTACTTCCTGCTCGCCGGTTTGATGGACCGTTTCGTTTATCTGCGAACGGGGCTTGCCCTGGTGCTCGGCTTTGTCGGTATTAAAATGATTGTCGCTGATTATGTGGCGTTGCCGAGGAGTCTCTCGCTGGGAGTCATCGTGCTCATTCTCGCTGTTACGATTGGGATTTCGATGGCTAAGACAAAGAACGATGGTGCAGCCGAAGGCCGAAAATAAGTATTGCCTTTGCTCCTCAATATTTGTTTAACTGGATAGAGTCACATGAAACCCATGACTGTCTTCTCATTGGTGCTCAGCCTTGCCGGAATTTGCCTTGGAGATATTCAGGACCCTCCTGCAAATGACTATGGGCCGACGCGGAAACTCGGCCGCGGTTTCGCGAATTTTCTATGGGCGCCGACAGAAATCATCGTGAACATCAATAAAGTTAATAAAGAAGAAGGCAACAACGCTGCGTTTGGTTACGGTGTGGTCCGTGGCGTCGGGCGCTCGGCTACGCGACACGTAGCGGGCCTTATTGAGATTTTGACCTGGCCCTTCCCAATCTGGCGCGACAGCTATTATCCCATCCTGCCACCAGAAATTCCGTATATTCACGCCGGCTATGCAGAATTTCCTCCTGAGATTGGCAACGAATCAAAATATCCCTACGTCCGGGATTACGATCAGGATCCGTATTAACTTTGCTCCATCGGGAAGTATGCCGGACACCACAGCAAGGCATCCCTGTCTGGTTAGCGCGATCGCAGCTCCTTGATTAACTCCAACACGTCTTCGCGGATCGCAAAAAGCTCGCTCCGATAATAAGCGAGCCGATCTGGCGGAAGGAAGTCCTTCACTCTCACAGCGTCCGCGGCTGCGATCGTCTTGTTCAAAATCTCCAGAACGCGTTTGAGCCATGCGATCACCATCCCCGGTTCAAAGAAATCGTCGCCGCGTGCAACTCCGCCTAAAGCGCCGGCCAGCTTTGCGCTGAGCGTCATAAAGCCGCTGACGTAATCGGCAAGCTGCTCATCTTCTTCTTCGGAAAAATGTTCTGCTGCCTTTAACTCATCGAGTAACGCATGCAAGATATCATGGGCGCGTTTCTCGATGGGATGTAAGATGTGGCCACGCTCGTCGCGCACCCAATCAATTCCTTCACGCATCGGATCGGGCGGCGGCAATTCATGATCCTCAATGTGGTTTTCGGATTCGTATTCCTTTTCCTGGTCGATCTCCGCTTCCAAATCCTTGGCTTGCTCCTCCTGCTTATTCTCTTCTTCGTCCTGTCGGTCGAGTGCCTCCTCAAGCCACGACCATCCCATCTCGCGGGCAATGATCCGTTCGCTATCGGGATGGTCCGCATATTTCTCCAGTAACCGCCCGTATTTTTCTGTTAGCGCATCGCTTTCGCGGAGAAATTGCTCATACCGAACTTCGTCCCATTCTTGCGTCTCGCCGTCCTGGGTGATCGCGATAGCAAACGGCGTTTCTTCTTCAGCGATGCGGCGGTCGCGCTCGGCGATTTCTTCTTTTGTATAACGCCACGCTGGTTCGGAGATTTGCAGACGATAATCAGCGCTTTCAATGACCACGCGGCCGCTGCGCTCGCTGAACCACTCCAGATACACCGCGTTCGCCGTGTGTTCGGGTGGCGTCTTGCCGCGTCGGGACATTGCCAGCGCTTCTTCGATGGGAACGTCGAACACTCGCACTTTGCGCGCGGCCGTGATATCGCCAGCGGGGCCACGCTGCTGAGGAGCGAGCGGTTTCGTCGTCATTGGAATCGGGTCCGGATTTTCAAAGCTCAACTCGCACCCGGCGACGTCGGGCGCACAATCGCCCGCTAATTCCAACAGCAGCGGCTGGTCGACGCCGGACAGCCAAATCTCACCGGTCACGCGCCCGCGTGTGCGGTTATCGATCTTGCCACGCAAAACGTGTTCGTGAAGTCGCCAGGCCATATGAAAATGACGAAGCACGAATGACGAAAGAATGTCAAAATCAGAATTGAATTGGCGTTTGCGATTCGCCCGGTCGAAATATTTGTGTGCGCATAGTCGATCTGAAAATCGAAGATATTGCTTTCGGCGGAAAAGGGGTCGGACGCGAGCAAGGGAAGGCTGTCTTCGTTCCGTACACCATTGAGGGCGAACTCGTTTCTGCGGATATCGTGCGCGAAAAAAAACAATTCGCCGAGGCGGAGTTGGTGGAGGTTAAGGAAAACTCCCCGCATCGCGTCACACCGGGGTGCCCGTATTTTGGCCGTTGCGGGGGATGCGCATACCAGCACATCGACTACGAACATCAGCTCGCAATTAAATGGCGCCAGGTGCGCAACTGCCTCCAGCGAATCGGCAAGATTAAAGATATTCCTCTGCGCCCAATCATCCCGTCGCCGAAGCAGTACGAATATCGCAATCGCATCACGGTCCATGTGCAGAATGGGGTGATCGGATTTTTCCGGCGCGATTCACATCGTTTAATCGACATCGAGCGTTGCCCAATTTCGTGCGACGAAGTGAATCGAGCGCTGACGGAACTGCGGGAGCGAAATCCGCGCGATGGGCATTACACCTTGCGCACGTCCTCGAGCCGTCGCGTCTTCTCTCAAACCAATGATGAAGTTGCAGATGCACTGCGCGCTTTGATTGTCGATCTTGTTCCGCCAAATCAGAATCTTCTTGTCGATGCTTACTGCGGTGCAGGATTCTTCGCCAAAGCGTTGCTCAAAAAGTTTGAGCGTGTTGTCGGAATCGATTGGGACAAGTTTGCCATCGCAGACGCAAAAGAAGATGCGACCGAGAAGGAAACCTACATCGCCGGCGAGGTGGAAGAAGAATTGCAAGCGGCAGGGGCGGTTCACCTGAACCGGCCGCCTCGCGCCAACGATCCCGATAGCGGGCGATTGAGGTCAATCGCCCCTACGACCATCATTGTGGATCCTCCCGCGATCGGCCTCAGCGCAAAGGCTCGCAAAGCGATTGTTAATCTTGCGCCAACAACACTGATTTACGTTTCCTGCAATCCAGCCACACTGGCTCGCGACCTGAAGGAGCTGCAGGAAGAGTTCACGATCGATTCCATCACACCGCTCGACATGTTTCCACAAACAGCCGAGATCGAAGTCGCCGCGACCTTACCTGCAATCGGCATGATTCTTATCGAAATGCTTCCCGCGCTCCGCCCACCGGATTTCGGTTGCCACCGAGTGCAGCGGACGTTAACGGAATTGCCTAATGTCGATCTTATCGAGCGTCGCAAATTATCATGTCCCGATAGAGTTCATTCTC
This sequence comes from uncultured Verrucomicrobiae bacterium, assembly GCA_963758425.1. Taxonomy (GTDB): domain Bacteria; phylum Verrucomicrobiota; class Verrucomicrobiia; order Chthoniobacterales; family UBA10450; genus Udaeobacter. The sequence continues at coordinate 109,030 of CAVWVV010000013.1, read as the reverse complement.
TTCGGACTCACCCTGCTCGGCGTCGCCGTCTTCCACCGTCACACGCTGGGCGTTTCCTTAGCCGGTCTGGCCGCCATCGCTCTTTACAAACTCTTCTTTACCGGATTCAGGTTTGGACCGGGCGTCTCTGGCTTGGCGGAATCTTTCGCTCACGAATGGGTCATCCTAGCAAACCTCCTGGGCTTGCTCACAGGCTTCGCTTTATTGGCCGATTACTTCGCGACCAGTCATCTGCCGGCGGTGCTGCCGAAATTTTTGCCGCACAATTGGAAAGGCGCGTTTGCGCTGCTCGCATTGGTTTGGGTCCTTTCAAGTTTTCTCGATAACATTGCCGGAGCATTGATCGGCGGCGCCATGGCACACCAGCTTTTCCGGGGGAAAGTTCACATTGGGTACATCGCCGCAATTGTGGCCGCGTCCAACGCGGGTGGCGCCTGGAGCGTCGTCGGCGACACGACGACGACGATGATGTGGATCGCAGGCGTTCCGCCGTCACATGTCTTTCATGCCATCATCGCTGCGACGGTCGCGTTTTTCATTTTCGGGGCGCCGGCGGCGATCGTGCAGCAAAAATATTCACCACTAATGAGGGGAAGCGAATCGATCCATCGGGTCGATTGGGCGCGCGTTTACGTCGTCGCGTTCATCCTCCTGCTGACCATCGCCACGAATGTTTTCGTTAACTACAACTTTCCAAAAAAGGCCGAGCATTTTCCGTTCATTGGCGCGGCAGTCTGGGTGGCGATTATGGTTGGCGCTTTCGCGCGGCGTCCGAACTGGAAACTTCTGCCCCGCGCATTTGGCGGCTCGATATTTCTGCTTGCATTGGTGATGGGGGCGGCACTCATGCCGGTGGAACACTTGCCCGCAGCATCGTGGGAAACTGCATTCGGACTCGGCTTTTTGTCCGCCGTATTCGACAACATTCCGCTGACGGCGCTCGCGCTGAAACAGGGCGGCTACGATTGGGGCATGCTAGCATACACGGTTGGTTTTGGCGGATCGATGGTCTGGTTCGGTTCTTCCTCCGGCGTGGCCCTGTGCAACATGTATCCGGAAGCGCGATCGGTTGGGCAATGGCTCCGACACGGGTGGGCAATTCCGCTGTCGTACGTTGTCAGCTTCTTCATCATGCTTGCAGTCTGGGGCTGGCAGCCGGAAACGTCGTATCCCAGAGTGAGTCTGCGGTGGGCAAAAATTGAAATTGCCCGCAACTGGCCCGCGCTTCCCGCACGGGCGTTAATGTTTTTTTAACGCATCTGGCGTGCGGTTTAATTAACGCCGCCCGCAGATCTGGCCGACGATTGGGTCAGTTTATGAACGAATTCATTGTCATAGGAATAGTGGTCTGGACTTTTTTCATCGCGAGCGCGCTTTGTGTGCGCTGTCGGGAAAAAAATGCCGGTTCTCAGGGTGCCGTCTCGCGCGAGAATTGGAGCAGTCAACGCACACATCGATTAGACAAGCTAATTAGCCGACTCAGGGCGCCGGAGAATTTCTGACTGTATGAGCGACGTAATCTTTGTCGGGACTGTCATCGGTTTTTTTGTCGTGAGCGCCCTCTACGTGCGTTTTTGCGAGAAGCTGTAGGACCGCAAATATGGAGACAATCATGTTTGGGATTATCGCGTTGCTACTCTTCGTTTATCTGCTCGTGGCAATGATTCGGCCGGAAAAATTCTAAGATCGATATGGGAACATCCGGTTGGATTCAACTTGCAATTTTTTTGGTCGCGCTCGCGCTGATTACGAAGCCCATGGGGCTTTATCTGGTTCAGGTGCTCGACCCGAACGGCAGAACGTGGTTCGATCCGGTGCTCCGTCCTCTCGAGCGCGGGACGTATCGCGTCATGGGGATTACGCCTAACGAGGAGCATAATTGGAAACAGTACACGCTCGCGATGCTGCTTTTCAGTTTGGTCGGCTGCGTTTTCACGTACGCGATCCTGAGACTACAAAATCTTCTGCCACTCAATCCACAAAAGTTTGGCGCGTTAAATCCCGATCTCGCATTCAACACCGCGGCCAGTTTCACGACCAATACCAACTGGCAGAACTACGGAGGCGAATCAACGCTCTCATATTTCTCGCAGATGGTCGGGCTGACGTTTCACAATTTCGTCTCGGCCGCGACCGGCGTTGCCATTGCTGCTGGGCTTGTTAGGGCGATTGCGCGACATTCCGCGAAAACGATTGGCAACTTTTGGGTCGATCTGGTTCGTGTCACTTACTACCTCCTGCTGCCGATTTGTCTGGTATTCGCAGTGTTCCTGGTGTCCCAGGGCATCATTCAAAATTTCAAGCCTTACGCCAAAGCGACACTCGTCGAACCGATGAAGGTTTCTGTCGCCAAAGTGGACAAGGATGGCAAAGCCGTTGTCGACGCTGAAGGCAAGCCGGTGATGGAAGAGCAGACCGTCACCGAGCAAAACATCGTGCAAGGACCGATGGCATCGCAGGTCGCAATCAAGATGCTCGGGACCAACGGCGGCGGTTACGTGAATGCGAACGCCTCACATCCCTTCGAGAATCCCACGCCGCTCTCAAATCTTGTTCAGATGTTGTCGATCTTCGCAATCGGCAGCGGACTCACTTACTACCTCGGCCGCATGGTTAAAAATCAGAAGCACGGCTGGACGGTGTGGGCGGCGATGGTGACCCTTTTTCTCGGCGGCGTGCTCTTGTGTTGGTGGGCGGAATCATCCGGCAATCCGATTCATCAGCATCTCGGCGTTGCCGCAGCGGACGGAAACATGGAGGGCAAGGAGGTCCGTTTCGGAATTTTCAATTCCGCCCTCTTCGCCACGGTTACAACGGACGCATCCTGCGGCGCGGTCAATTCGATGCATGACTCGTTCACCGCGCTTGGCGGTTTCGTTCCATTGTTCAACATCCAGTTAGGCGAAATCATTATTCGGCGGAGTCGGCGCTGGCCTGTACGGGATGCTCGTGTTCGTCGTGCTTGCGGTCTTCATCGCCGGCTTGATGGTTGGCCGCACGCCGGAATACCTCGGCAAAAAAATTGAAGCGTATGACGTGAAGATGGCGATGCTCTCATTGCTCATCCTCGCCATATCGATTCTTGGTTTCGCCGCCTGGGCAGTGGTGAGCAAATGGGGCCTGGCCGGATTAAACAACAATGGTCCGCACGGGCTGAGTGAGATTCTCTACGCCTTCAGCTCCGGCGCCGGGAATAATGGCAGCGCATTTGCTGGTCTCTCCGGAAATACTCCCTGGTACAACACGACCCTCGGTCTGGACATGTTGTTTGGCCGGTTTCTCATGATCGTCCCGATCATGGCGTTGGCCGGATCGCTGGTGCAAAAGAAGGTCGCGCCAGCCAGTGCGGGCACGTTTCCAGTGCATGGCGGAACGTTTCTTATTCTCCTGCTCGGTACCGTTATCTTGATCGGCGCGCTCAACTTTCTTCCTGCGCTGACGCTCGGCCCAATCGTCGAGCACTTCCTGATGCAAGGCGGAGAACTTTTTTAAGATCAACATCCAAACTTCATGACACAAAAACCTGCATCGCTTTTTGACTGGAACATTGTTGGTCCGGCCATCGCCGATGCGTTTAAGAAATTGAACCCGCGTCTGATGGTGAAGAACCCGGTCATGTTCGTGACGATGGTCGGCGCCGCCCTAACGACTGTTGGAATCTTTACCGCTGAATCGACTCTGCGCGGTTTCGTCGCGCAACTGGCGCTCTGGCTCTGGTTCACGGTGCTCTTTGCAAATTTCGCTGAAGCAGTCGCGGAAGGGCGAGGCAAAGCGCAGGCAGCCAGTCTGCGTCGCGCGCGCAAGGATACGATGGCGCGTCGCCTGCAGAATGGCCGCGAGGTAAAAGTTCCAGCGCCCATCTTGCAAAAAGGCGACCTCGTGGTCTGCGAAGCCGGCGACATCATTCCCGCAGACGGCGACGTGATTGAAGGAATTGCGAGCGTCGATGAAGCCGCGATCACCGGGGAATCGGCGCCCGTGATTCGCGAGAGCGGCGGCGACCGAAGTGCGGTGACCGGGGGCACGCGCGTGTTGAGCGATCGGATCGTCATTCGGATCACGGCCGATAAAGGCGCCGGTTTTTTGGATAAAATGATTGCGTTAGTCGAAGGCGCTCGCCGGCAGAAAACGCCTAACGAAATCGCGCTCACGATTCTTCTCGCGGCGCTGACGTTCATTTTTCTCCTGGTATGCGTCACGCTGAAACCGTTCGGTATCTATTCGGGCGCGGCGTTCTCCATTCCAGTTCTGGTTGCGCTGCTTGTTTGTTTGATTCCAACGACGATTGGCGGGTTGCTCAGCGCAATTGGCATCGCAGGAATGGATCGTGTCCTTCAACGCAACGTGCTTGCAATGAGTGGGCGCGCAGTCGAAGCGGCTGGCGATGTCGATGTCCTGCTCCTCGATAAAACGGGCACGATCACCCTCGGAAATCGGATGGCGGTTGGGTTTCATCCCGCGCCCGGCGTCGAGCCTAATGACCTGGCTGCATCCGCGCAATTGAGCTCGCTGGCGGACGAAACCCCGGAAGGACGCTCGATTGTCGTGCTCGCGAAAGAGAAGTTCGGATTGCGCGCTCGGGAAATGCATGAGCTTGAGGCGACGTTCGTGCCCTTCACCGCGCAGACACGCATGAGCGGTGTCGATCTTCATGCCAATGGCACCCAGCCGACGATGCGCGTGCGCAAAGGTGCGGCTGAAGCGGTGCGCGGATTTGTCGAATCAGCGGGCGGAATGTTTCCGCAATCTGTCGCGAAAACGGTTGATGAAATTTCTCATCGCGGCGGCACTCCGCTCGTCGTCGCGTCGGACATGATGACGCTCGGCACGATCGAGCTCAAAGACGTAGTCAAAGGGGGAATCAAGGAGCGCTTCGCGCAGTTGCGCAAGATGGGAATCAAGACGGTGATGATCACCGGCGACAATCCGCTTACTGGCGCCGCCATTGCCGCGGAGGCCGGTGTCGACGATTTTATGGCGGAAGCGACCCCGGAACAAAAACTCAAGCGCATCCGCCACGAACAATCCGAAGGTCATCTGGTCGCGATGACCGGTGACGGGACGAACGACGCTCCTGCGCTCGCACAAGCCGATGTCGGCGTCGCGATGAATACCGGCACGCAAGCGGCGCGCGAAGCTGGAAACATGGTCGATCTCGACAGCAATCCGACAAAGCTGCTCGACATCGTTGAGATCGGGAAACAAATGCTGATCACGCGCGGCTCGCTGACCACGTTCAGCATCGCAAACGATGTAGCAAAGTACTTCGCGATCATTCCTGCGATGCTGATGGCGACGTTCCCGGCGATTGCGCCGTTGAACATCATGCACCTGCACAGCCCGACCAGCGCCATTCTGAGCGCTGTCATTTTTAACGCCCTCATTATTATTGCGCTGATTCCACTGGCGCTGCGCGGCGTCGCGTACAAGCCAATGGGCGCGCTGGCGATTTTACAACGCAATCTCCTCATCTATGGCTTCGGTGGCATCATTGTTCCGTTTATCGGCATCAAACTGATCGATCTGATCATCACTGCGCTTCACTTAGCCTAACGAAATGAAAGAATTCTTCTCCCATATTCGCGGAGCAGTCGTATCGACCGTCGTGCTGTCGATCGTCTGCTGCGGCCTCTATCCGCTCATCGTTTTCGGAATTTCGCAGGCGCTCTTTCGCAACAAAGCCAACGGCAGTTTGATTGTCGATCCAAACGGGTTGGTGCACGGATCAAAGCTGCTAGCGCAAGGTTTTACCGCCGACAAATATTTTCATCCGCGCCCTTCCGCCGCTGGGAATGGTTACGATGCCGCGAGCTCCAGCGGTAGTAATTTGGGACCGACGTCGCAAAAACTAAACGACGCGATCAAAGACCGCGTTGCTGCCTACCGCAAAGAGAACGGTTTGAGTGATAACGATTCCGTGCCTGCTGATGCGGTGACGGCATCAGGCAGCGGGCTCGATCCTCATATCAGCCTCCGCAACGCGGAAATGCAAACTCCGCGCATCGCCAAAGCTCGCAAATTGTCTGAGGAGAAGGTTCGCGAACTGGTTCAGGAAAACACCGACGGGCGCGATCTCGCCGTTCTTGGCGAACCGGGTGTGAATGTCCTGCAACTGAATCTAGCACTCGATCAGACGCGGTGGTGAAAACAACTCGAACCTACGTTTTCATTTTCCTTCCAATTCTATCGGAATGGATCGCGAACAGGAGTGCCGTGCCTGGGTGCGGCCCAGGGCGAAACGGAAGTTCTCTGCCAGGTCACAAAGATGTTGAAAGATTCCGACGGCACGGAAGTGATTACCAGGAATTTGAGACCGGCGCGCTCCCCGGTCATTTGTTCTGGACTTGGTTCGTCGACAATCCGCGAACTTGTCAGCAGGCGGCGGCGCTGAGTACAACATAATCATGCTTGCGAAAACACTCGTCACTGCTAGTGCGATTATGGTTTGCACAGATCTGGTATTGGCAGTGGACAAACAAGTCTCTGCAGAAGCAACTCCAACTCCAACACCGCCAGCGCCGCTGATGTACCTTCTTGATCAAGCTGGTATCGGTAAACCTCTCCAGGATCTAGGGCTTAACTTATACGGATATGTCGAGGGCGGTTATTTCTATGACTTTAGCGCCCCGCATAATGAAGATGGCCCCACGTTCATGGGGTATAACAAGTTCAAGAATAGTTTCATTCTGGATAACATCAGCTTGAACCTGGAGCGAGCCGTAGACCCGACGAAGAAGCAATTTGACGTTGGTTTCAGAGTGGAAGGTCTTTACGGCGCGGACGCGGCCTTCATCCATTCAAACGGAATCCTCGATGATCAAACTGGCCGCAATCAATGGGACCTTCTGCAAGCCTGGGTGGATGTGACCCTGCCCGGCCTGCCAATGCGGGTTCGAGTAGGTAAATGGATAGAACTAGCGGGTTTCGAGAACTACAGCGCGAACATCTACAACGCCTTTGGCGACCCGGCCCGGAACTTCTACTCTCACAGCTACTCGTTTCTCTACGCTGAACCAGGTACACAGAGCGGCGTATTATTCACTTACGTGTACAGCCCGAAGTGGACGTTCGATGCCGGATTCACGCGCGGTTGGAACCAGTCAACCCGCGACGCGAACAATGCTCTGGATTTTCTCGGGCGGATTATCTGGGCACCGAGCGACAAGACTGCCGTTACCTTCGTAATGACGGAAGGCCCGGAGTTTCCGATTGGTGTCGGGCCTAATTTACCTCCAGGCGACAACAGTCACTGGTGGACGTATTTGGACTTGGTTATCACCCAGAAGATTACCGACCAATTCAGCGCCGGCGTGGGCATCGACTTCGTCAACGCTGCAGAGATTCCCGGCTTAAGCGGCGGCGCCAAACAGTGGGGCGCGGTCGATGGCTACCTCAGCTACGCGGTAGATCCACATTTCACTTTGAACACTCGTTTGGAGTGGTATCGGGATGCCGCCAACGGATTCTCGTACGGTGGGCCTGTTAGCGCCAACTTCTACTCGGCAACCTTCGGAGTCGCGATTAAGCCGTTCCCTGAAAACGCATTTCTTTCACACTTACTGTTTAGGCCGGAGATCCGCTACGACCACTCGAGCGAGGCGGTCTTCGACAACGGTGACAAAGATCAGGTAATGTTCAGCGCGGACGCACTCTTCACCTTTTAGAAGACTAACCGATCGGTATGAGCGCTTTTACCCCTCAAGACCATACAACAATGGAACAAGGTATAACCAGCTCGTTTTTACCACCGGCGTGATCATCCATTATTAATGGTTAATGACTTATGAATGACTTCTTGTTCCGGGTGCTTACCTTGGCGCTCCTTGTACTGCCGCTGACGTTGCTTACGATTTTCGAGAAGATGGCCTTGAGACGCCGTAAGCATTAAGGCTCAAACAATCAGAATCGTTCGGCTATCCCTTCTGCCCGACTCGATTTGGATTCGGGCAAGATATAGCTTCGGGCAATGCTCAAGGTCGCAGTCACTCCTGGACTGGCACAAAGATCGCGATGCCATCCCTGGCTCGCGAGGTTCTTTGCTTTTGGCGCAATGATGTGTGCTCTCACCCTGGCGTTGCTTCTCTTTCCTGGCAGCGCTTTCGATTCGGTATGGCGACTTAATCCAGAGGCTCGGCTCGCGTTTCGATCTTTAGGGAATTGGTCCTTCCTGCTCACGCTGACTGTCGGAATAGCGTGTCTCTTTGCGGCGATCGGGCTATGGCGCGGCACCTTTTGGGGCACACGCGTGGCGTTGACCATTCTTTCGATCAATATCATCGGTGACATAGTCAATGTGTTGTTTCGTCACGATTATCGGGCGTTGATTGGATTGCCTGTAGGAGCTGCCATCATCTTTTTCCTGGTTCGATCCGGAGATTGGTCCAAAGGCTTTCGCGCTCGGACAAAAGGGGAATAGCTTAGTTCGGGCTTAAATTGTAACGTTATAACCTCCTATGAGCGACGCCGAACGGCCTGATCCCGACGCACTTCTTGCGCGCCTGAAGCGCGAGGAGACGGAGTCCACCCGCGGCAAACTCAAGATTTTCTTTGGGATGTCGCCGGGTGTCGGCAAGACCTACGCCATGTTGCAGGCCGCGCGGCAGAAGCAAGCTGAAGGATGCGAGGTGGTGGTTGGCATTGTCGAAACGCACGGGCGCAAAGAGACGGAGGCGCTGCTCGAGGGGATGCCGATCATGCCGCGCGCGCAGATCGAGTATCGCGGAACAAAGCTGGAGGAGATGGATCTCGATGCGATCCTCGCCTGGCATCCCGGTCTCGCGGTCGTCGATGAACTAGCACACACGAACGCACCTGGCTCGCGTCATCCGAAGCGTTACCAGGACGTGCTGGAGTTGCTCGACGCCGGCATCAACGTTTACACAACGCTCAATGTTCAACATGTCGCCAGTCGCGCCGACGTCGTCCGTCAGATCAGTGGTATTTCGGTCCACGAAACAGTTCCCGATACTGTTCTCGATCTTGCCGACGAAATCGTTCTTGTCGATCTAACCCCGGAGCAACTTCGGGCGCGCTTAGCCGAAGGAAAAGTGTATCTCGGCGAGCGCGCGGAGTGGGCAGCGCGAAATTTCTTCCGTGAAAGCAACCTGACCGCCTTGCGCGAAATGGCGTTGCGTCTGATGGCCGAACATGTCGATCGCGACCTGCGTGACATCATGTCGGAAGAAAGGATTGCCGGACCGTGGAAGAGTGGCGATCGGTTGCTCGTCGCCGTGAGCGCGAGTCCTTACTCCGAGCGATTGATTCGTTATACCCGGCGGCTCGCGTCATCCATGGAGGCCTCGTGGACTGTCGCAAACATCGAACAGCCACGCTCCTTGTCGCAGGAGGAACAAACGCGATTGACCCGGTATCTCGCGCTCGCGCGTCAGTTAGGCGCAGAAGTCATTTCGACACCGGGCACCGATGTCGGCGAAACGTTGCTCCGTATCGCCCGTGAACATAACATCACTCAAATTGTTATCGGCAAGCCGCTCGGCTCGCGGTGGACAAGCTTTTTGAAACGCGACCCACTGCGCTGGCTCATGCGTAACAGCGGCAACATCGACATCCACGTGATCCCGTCGGACGAATCGGCGCGGCCGCGCCATGAACCAATCGAGGAGCGTCTCGCGCGCGCACCGTGGCGTGACTTTGGGGTTGCCGTTGGCATTGCCGCGGGCGTCACCGCTCTGTGCCTCGCGATTTTCGATTACACCGGCTATTGGGCTGTTGCGCTTTTCTATCTGCTCGCCGTCGTTCTCGCCGCTACGCGATTGCGCCGCTGGCCGACACTCTTTCTTGCCGGACTTAGCGCGCTTCTCTGGGATTTTCTGTTCATTCCGCCGCGCTTCACCTTTTACATCACCCATTTTCACGACTTCATGATGTTCGGCGCGTATTTCGTTATTGCCATTGTCATCGGACATCTCGCGACGCAATTGCGCGAACGCGAACAAGCCGAGCGCCGCCGCGAGCAACGTGCGACTGCTTTGTATCGCTTTACGCGTGCACTCGCTGCCAGCCGCGATCTGGATCAAGCGCTGCCGAAAGTTTTCGCGTTGATCAAAGAATCGTTTCAATCAGACGCCGCAGTTTGGTTGCCTGACGAGAATGGCTTGGCGCATCACTGGGCAAGCACGTTCGTGCCGTCTAGCAAAGACGAGAGCGTAGCAGTTTGGGCGTTTCAGAAAAAACAAGCAGCCGGAAAATCGACGGACACATTGCCGGATGCCGAGTCGCTGCATGTGCCGCTCGTGACCGGCGATGGCGCCGAAGGTGTGCTGACCGTGCGTCTCGCAAATCCGCCGACGCTCGAGCAACGCGAATTGCTCGACGCCTTTGCCGCTCAACTCGCGCTGTTCGTGAAGAAGGAGCGCGCGCTGGAAGAAAGCCGCGCCGCGCAAGTCGCCCGCGTATCCGAGCGATTACAAAAAGCGCTTTTTGATTCTGTCTCGCATGAGTTAAAAACGCCGCTTGCCGCCATGTCGGTTGCGTTGCAACAGCCGCAACCCGATTCCGCGGAGTTACAGCAGGCTGCACGTCGTCTCACTCGCACAGTCGATAATTTACTCGATGCGACGCGCCTGGAGTCCGGTCTGCTTCAGCCGATCCGCGAATGGTGCGATCCCGGTGAACTCGTGCACGAAGCGGTCGCCGTCTCGGGACTCAAGGAAAAGGATGTACGAATCAACATCGCCAAAAATTTGCCGCCCGTTTCGGTCGATTCCGGCCTGATTCAGCAAGCCCTCGACGCGCTGCTTTCAAACGCGATGACTTATGGCAAGAGCAATCAACCGGTGGAAGTGAGTGTCGCCCGCGACAACTCCGACCTCGTCATTTCTGTGGCCGATCACGGTGCTGGTTTGGCGCCGGGCGAGGAAAACAAAGTGTTCCAAAAATTCTATCGCGGTCCGCGCACCCGGCCTGGTGGTCTCGGTCTTGGTCTTTCCATTGCCCGGCAGCTCGTTGAGGCGCATGGTGGTCAGATCTTTGCGCAAAATCGCGAAGACGGCGGCGCCCGATTTTCCATCCGCCTCCCCATCGGCCAGGCAATGCAATTGCCGGCCGAAGCGGCGACTGCATGAAACCGGTCGCGCTCATCATCGACGACGAAGTGCAAATCCGGCGCCTTCTGCGAGTCGCGTTCGAGGCAGAAAATTATCAGGTGCACGAAGCCGAGAACGGCCAGCAAGGGTTAGTCGAAGTCGCGAATTACAAACCGGCCGTCATCCTGCTCGACCTAGGTTTGCCCGACATGGATGGCCTCGAGGTTTTGAAAAGGCTGCGCGAATGGAGCGAAGCGCCCGTTCTTGTTCTGTCCGTGCGCGACGACGAAGCGGGCAAAGTCGCTGCACTCGATGCCGGAGCAGACGATTACGTGACCAAGCCGTTTAGTACCCAGGAATTGCTCGCGCGCCTCCGAGCCGCACAGCGAAAAACCCGTCCAGAAGAAGAAGTTTCCGTTTTCAAGAACCGTGATCTGGTTGTCGATCTTACGGCGCGTGTGGTAACGCGAGCAGGCCGTGAAATCAAACTGACCGCCACCGAGTACGCCTTGCTCCGCTTGTTTGTCAGACATCCCGGACGCGTCCTCACGCACAGATACATCCTGCGTGAAATCTGGGGCCCGAAATCGGAAGAGCATCGGCAATACCTGCGCGTTTACGTCACGCATCTGCGCCAAAAAATCGAGACCGATCCAATGAAGCCATCGCTGATTAAAACGGCACCCGGAATCGGCTACCGGTTTGCAGCTTAGGCTGTTCGATCGCAAGAAAGAACTTGCTACTGTGGCGGGACGCATTCGAAGGTCTCCGCCAATAAGCGATGGCGCAGCTGATTGAGGATGTTGTTCTCGACGCGAGTGCGGGCGTGCATCGACCGCGCAATCTGGATTGGAAGCGCGCCGCTGCTTTGCTCTACGGCGATTGGGGAACGAGCAAAGCGTACGTCATCGGTCTGGCGTTTGTCGCCGCCGGGTTTTCGTCGCTGCCGATCATCCTGGCCGTTTGCGCGCTCACCGGGCTGGTCGGCATCAATTACATTGTTATCTGCCGTCATTTCCCTGACGGCGGCGGTGTTTACTCTGCCGCGCGCGAGCAGAGCCGGTTGCTGGCGGTGGTCGGGGCGATGTTGCTGGTTGCGGATCTTACGGTCACGGCTGCGCTGAGCGGCTGGTCTGCGTTGAGCTACATCACTTCCGGCGCGGAGCAGATCACTTGGATCCGATTTGTTCGCGATCACATAGCGCTCACAACGATCGGCGTGCTTTTGATAATGGGTCTGATCAATTATTTCGGGCCAAAACATTCCGGCAGTTTTGCTGTGGCGCTGGCGCTGCCGACTGTAGTGGTCGTCATCCTCTTAATAGTGCTCAGCGCGCCGCATTTCACCACACGCTTTCTCGAGCCGCGGCATCAAAGCCTGGCCACCGTCTGGGTGCAATTTGTAGGGGTGATCCTGGCGCTGTCGGGCGCGGAGTCGATCGCGAATCTCACCGGCGTGATGAAACTCGATCCTGGATCGACAATGGAACACCCGAGTGTCGCGCGCGAGTCGCTCAAGGCAATTACCCCCGTGGCTATCGAGGTTGTCATTGGCACGGTGCTCCTCGGGTGGGCAATGCTTTCACTGCCCTCCATTGTCGGTAAGACGCTACATCTGACGGATAAGGACGCGATCGCTGCGGTTCTGGGACAGCGGAGTGAAGACATGTTGCGCTTCATCGGCGAGCAATTTGCCACTGCCACATTTTCCCCCGGCGTCGGCCAGATTTTCGGTTGGATCGTTGGAATCGTTTTCTGCCTGCTGCTCTTGAGCGCAGCCAACACAGCCATTGTAGCGATGGTCGGTCTGCTTTACATGATGTCGCGCGACCGCGAGATGCCGCGGCAATTCCGGCGCCTTAATCGGCATGGAGTTCCCATGTGGCCGTTGTTCATCGCCAGCGGCCTGCCAGTGGTAGTGCTGCTTTTTGCGGCAAACTTCACCGCGTTGGCCGGCCTTTATGCCATCGGCGTAGTAGGGGCGATCACGGTCAACGTCGGTTCTTGCACATTCAATCGCACCAGGGGTTTCACTTGGTACGATCGCGTGCTGTTTGGCGTCACGTTCGTAATTCTGGCCTTCGTCGAGCTTACGCTAGCGCACACGAAACTCGATGCCCTGCAATTCGTGCTCGCAATTCTAATGGGTGGGCTGGCGTTGCGCGCTTACACATTGAAGCGTCAGGGGCTCACTACTCTTACCGTGACGCGTGAAGTTGCCCGGATGGTCACGCCCGATCTCGCGGCGAAAATGCGAACGCGTTTGGAGGAAGGTCAAAAAATCATGGTGGCAGCGCGCGGGATCACGCCGGTGCTCAGCTTTGCGATGGACGAAGCGCAATTACGCAAGGCCACGCTTTTTGTGCTCTACGTCAAGGAGGTGGCCGTTTACTTCACAGCAGCCGGCACACAACTTGGCCGTTCCAAATGGGAGGATGATCCTGAAGCGAACGCCATCATGTGCTCGATGCTCAAACTCGGAAGCGACCGTGGCATTAACGTAGTTCCGCTTTACGCCGTAAGTCACGACGCCGCCGCGACGATTGTCGATCTTGCTGCTACGATGGGAATCGATTTTCTCGTGATCGGCGCGTCGCAACGCCCGGCGATGGCCAAATTACTTCGTGGCAGCGTCGCGACGAACGTTGCTGAGCATCTGCCTGCATCGATTCACTTGCTTATCTTCGGATGATGCAAGAAGGATCGCAGATTAATAGGGCAGCGCCGAAGGCTTTCCGGGTCGCGGCAGGGTTATTTTCCAATTCCAAAAAATGCTTCCAGCGCGCGGGTGCCCAGAGCTTTCCAAATTTTGATCACTTCATAGGTGATAACGGTCGTAAAGGTCACAGCCAACCAAACGCAGACTGCTTCGATCGGCAGGCCGGACCATGCTCCGATGTGAAGTCCGATGAGAATATTATTGCGATATTCCCACCAGCCATACGGCAAGGCGAGGGTCACTTCCCAAAGCAAACTCATAAGGAGAAGCAGAAAAAAAGTGAAGCTGAAGGCGCGCCAGTTGATAAACCGTTGCGTGGTGTAAAAAAAGCCGGCCGACGGAACCAGCGAAGCGCACACAAGATAGATAAAATACCACGGGAACCCTTCCGATGTGTTGGAGACGAACTTGCGGTACAGAATTGCGGCTGCGATCAAGACGACACCAAGGACGGCCGAAGCAAAATGAAATCGAACGATGCGCGTTATGCCACTGGCCGCTTCCTTGTAGTCAGGAACATTGTAAGCGGCCATCCAATATTCGTCGCACCAGATGTAACTCAGCAGGGCGATCATGAAGCCTGTCAGGTAGAAAATGAATTCCTCAATTGGAATCACTCCACCTAGGGCAGGGACGTTGCAGCCAAGCGTGGCCGCTTTGTTTGCAAAGATGAAGAAAGCGTTACCAAAGAGGAGATCCAGCGCGAAGCCGACTGGTGTGAGCACCGCGATAGTCCTCCAAAAGGCTTTTCGTGGAAACTTGAGATCAGGTCGACAGGCAAACCACCATGCCAGGACTCCGATGGGAATAATGAACAGTGCAAGGCTCCATGTGTATCCGAGCGGCGTCGGATTGGCCGAAGTGGCTTGCAGAATTGCCGGGTGAACGACCGTTCGCAATGCAATGGCAGCCGGAACAATGAGCGCAGCTGCGATCGCAAATACGACGTAGAAAGATTTTGTGCGCTCTCGCATGACGACGACAGCGTAAACAGAATAGTTTTAAGTTTTAAGATTTAAGTTTTAAGCTTGGACTTATTGTGACGCCGCCCAAGGTCCTGATCGCCGACGCAATTTCACAGCGTGGAGTGGATGAGCTTTCTCGCGATGGCGCAATCGAGGCAGTGGTTAAAACCGGGTTAAGCGAGAAGGAGCTTGTCGATCTCATTCCCGACTTCAGTGCCCTTGTCGTACGCAGCCAGACGAAAGTCACCGCCGATGTTTTGAATGCAGGCACGAAGTTGCGCGTGGTCGGGCGAGCTGGAGTAGGCGTGGACAACGTCGACGTTGAGACGGCTACACGCCGCGGCATCATTGTGCTGAATGCGCCCGGCGGCAACACGGTTTCCACGGCCGAGCATGCGTTTTCGCTGTTGCTTTCGGCGGCGCGCAAGATTCCGCAGGCCGATGCAAACGTTCGCAGCAAGAATTGGGACAAAAAGAATTTCGAAGGTGTTGAGCTCTACAACAAAATGCTGGGCGTAATTGGAATGGGCCGGATTGGCAGTGAACTCAGCCGTCGCGCCATTGCCTTCGGGATGCGCGTGATCGCTTACGACCCGTATCTTTCCGCGACACGCGCTCGCAGCCTGCAGGTCGAGCTGGTGGACGAGCTCGATGATTTGCTTACGGATGCGGATTTCATCTCGCTGCACACGCCACTTACCGCAGAAACGCGTCACATTCTCGATGCAGCACGATTACAAAAAACCAAACGCGGCGTCCGCGTTATCAATTGCGCGCGCGGCGGCTTGATCGACGAAAACGCGCTCGTGAAAGTGTTGCAAGATGGGCATGTGGCTGCTGCGGCATTGGACGTCTTCGAAACTGAACCGCTTCCAGCCGATTCTCCGTTGCGGGGCGCGCCGAATCTTGTTCTTACTCCCCATCTCGGTGCGTCCACCGCGGAAGCACAGGAGAGCGTTGGGATTGAGATCGCACACTCGATTCGTGCTGCCCTGCTCGAAGGCACCATTCGCAATGCAGTGAACATGCCCAGTCTCGATGCGAAAACCCTGGCAATCATTGGACCACATCTGCGCTTTGGCGAAAAATTGGGCCGGTTTCTGTCGCAGCTTGCATCAAAGCGCGTGGAAACTCTCAACATCAATTACAGTGGCAAAGTCAACGAAGTCGATACGACGGCAATCACGCGCTCAATCTTGAAAGGCTTCCTGCAAATGGCCGGCGGCAGCGAAGTCAACGAAGTCAACGCACCCAGTTTCGCCGAAACTCTTGGTTTGAAAGTAAGCGAATCACGTCTGAGCGCGCCCGGAGATTATACTGACATGCTCGAATTATCCGCTGCCGGCGAAGGAAAAACCGTGTCGGTCGGTGGCGCGTTTTTCGGTGTCACTCCACGAATCATAAGCATTAACAGTCGTCCGGTAGAAGCGCGTCCGCATGGTGTCGTGCTGGTATTGGAAAACACAGACCGCCCTGGGATGGTTGGACGGGTTGGCACATTGCTCGGCGGTCACGGCGTGAACATCGCGACAATGTCGCTCAGTCGAAATCAGGCCGGCGGCACAGCGCTTACGGTGTTGAACCTCGACACTGCACCGAGCGAAGAATTGTTAACGGAAATCCAGGCGAGCGAAGACATTCACTCAGCGCAAGTGATTCGACTCTGACCAGCACGAGGGCCGCGCAGCCGTCATCCCTTAAAGGCTTGCCGTAGCGTAGTGAATCCGATAGAACTTGGCTAATTATGGACTTTAGCTCTCACTCGATTCTGTGGGTTCTGGTGATCGGTCTCGTCGTAGGCGCCATTGCGAAATTGTTGATGCCAGGGAAAGATCCCGGTGGCTGCATCATCACGATTCTGCTCGGTGTCGCTGGCGCGTTTGTCGGGACCTGGATCGGTCGCATTTTCGCCGGAGAAAATTACGTCGCCGGCTGGATCATGTCAGTTGTCGGCGCCATGATCCTGTTGCTGCTGTATCGATTCCTTTTCAAGCGTGGCAGTTAGTTTGCTGCCGGCTGCTTCGCCCCATAGTTTCCTAGGTTTTCGCAGACCAGACTCCAAGCAGAGTCTGCGCTTACGCTGCTGCAACCTATGATTCCGGTTCGTTCACCACTTGTCACTACCTCTTAATGGCTGCGCCAAAAAAAATCCGAGTTATCATTGCCTTCGCTGCTCTCTATCTCGTTTGGGGTTCGACTTATCTCGGCATCCGCTTTGCCATCGAGAGTGTTCCGCCGTTTCTCATGGCGGGCATGCGATTCCTGTTGGCAAGCGTAATCATGTATGCGATCGCGTGGTCGCAGGGCGCCTATAAATCGAGCTGGGCGAACTGGCGCACATCGCTGATTATTGGAGCCTGTTTGCTCCTCGCTGGTAATGGCGGTGTCACAATTTCAGAGCAATACATCGATACAGGATTGGCGGCACTAATCGTGGCGATTGTTCCTATTTATATTGTAATTCTAGGCTGGTTGACGGGAATGACGCCCAGGCCAGCACCGATTATCTGGCTTGGCTTGGTTGGCGGTTTTGCTGGCGTTGGGATTTTACTCGGACCAGCTTTGCGTTTTTCTTCAAATGGCGGCCGACATCCTGCGATTGGAATGTCGATCCTGCTGGTCTCCTCGTTCATCTGGTCAGCAGGATCGCTTTATTCGCGCACAGCGAAACACGCTGCCTCTCCATTCCTGACGGCAGCCCAACAGATGCTTTGCGGTGGATTGCTTCTGCTGCTCGCCGGCATTGTAACCGGCGAGGTGCGGCGTTTTCATCCCGGCTCGGTCTCGATGTTGTCACTCGCTTCGTTTATTTATTTGGTAATCATCGGAGCCGTGGTGGGATACACTGCCTACATCTGGCTGTTGCGTCACTGTGATCCGGCGAAAGTCGCGACCTATGCGTATGTGAACCCGATTGTAGCCGTCTTGTTAGGCGCTGCTTTTGCCGGAGAAACTGTAACACTGCGTGTTCTAATTGCGGCCGCGCTGATTATCGGTTCAGTCGCGATTGTAATTACAGCGCAGCAACTAAAGGCCAGAGCAGAGCCGGCGATTAGCGCCGCGATAGAACCAGCTGATTGAGCGCATATGAACAGCGAAAATCTGTCTCGTGACTCGGAAGATCCGCAACGGCGATCTTCCTCAGGTAGATCGCGACCGGACCAGACAATCGAAGTCGTCAAACGCAACTGGCGCGCAGAAGTCGAGACGGCGCAAACGTATCGTGATCTGGCCGAACGCGAGCGGGACGAGAGACGCAAAGGCGTTCTTTTGCGCATGGCCGAAGCTGAAGAGCGCCATGCACACCGGTGGGAGACAAAACTCCGAGACCTCGGCGCCGAGCCACCCGTTCTGAAGAACACAATCGGCCGGCGGCTCAGCCGCTGGTGGAACAAAATTGCGGGAGCCGAAATCGCTATTCGCCGGATGGAAGCGACGGAAGAACGGCAGGAAGCCGAATTTCATGACCAAGCTGAGCGTGCCTTGGCCGCCGAAGAAGATGTGCAGGAATTTTTGCGGAAAAGCGCCCTCGAAGAGAAAGCGCATGCCCGAGCGCTTAGCGCCATGGCGCCGCCGGTTAGCCCGCGCACCGCGCTGGACAAAATCCTGAAGCGCGAACGCTGGCATGGGCGCGGTGGCAGTTGGGTGGCGGATGCGATCTACGGCGCAAACGATGGGTTGGGCGCGGTATTTGGAATTGTTTCAGGCGTGGCTGGCGCGACGAACAATCAGCAACACTACATTCTGATTTCCGGTCTGGCCGGCATGCTCGCCTCGACGCTCTCAATGGGCGCGGGCGCCTATCTTGCGGCAAAGAGTGAAGCCGAAGTCTATGAAGCCGAAATCTCGCGCGAACGCGCAGAGGTCGAAGAAAATCCCGAGGAAGAAATCGAAGAGATGTCGCTATTCTATCAATTACAAGGATTCACTCCGGAAGAATCACAGAGAATGGCGGAACGTCTTGCCGAGCAACCCGAACAGTTTGTGCAAGCGATGGCGCAAAGTGAGCTCGGGTTGTCCGAGCATCGGTTTCCAAATCAATGGACCGCTGCTTTATCAGCCGGTATTTCCACGGCAATCGGCGCTTTTGTTCCCATCATTCCGTTCTTTTTCTCGGGCGGCCTCCATGCCGTCATCGCTTCCTTCGGAATCAGTCTGGTCGCGCACTTTGCCGTCGGCGCCCTGAAATCGCTGATCACCATCCGTTCTTGGTGGGCATCTGGTCTGGAAATGACCTGGATAGGTGTCATCGTTGCGGTCGTCACGTACGGACTGGGACTTGCGTTCGGTTCCTTTGGCTAATCCTTGAGTGCATCAGGGGCCGGACCTTTTCAGTTCGCATTTAACACCCCAAAGATGAGTACACGTCCGCCTGCTCCAGACAGATTTTCTTGGGATCCCCACCCGTCCCAACCCAGACGGTCTCTACAGCACATACGATACATTCTTGTAACCGAACGGCTTTCTCGGAGGTCACAAACTATAAGCGTCTCCGCATGCGCACGAGGTATGTAAAAAAATGTCTAAGCGGCTTATTCTTGGAATCATCGGCGCTCTCGTCGTTTTGATCGGATGGTGGAGCTTTCATCATCGCGCTCCGTCTGATCAAACCGGGTCAACCGCCACAGCAGGAACTTCGGGAAGACGCGGCGGAGCTAGAGGCGGCGGTGGCCCGGTGCCGGTGGTCGCGGGAAAGGTTGAGCAGAAAGATACGCCTATCTACCTCGATGGCCTCGGAACGGTCCAGGCGTTCAACACCGTCACGGTGCACACCCGCGTCGATGGCGAATTGCAGCAGGTGCTCTTCACAGAAGGGCAGGATGTGAAAACGGGTGATCTCCTGGCGGTGATCGATCCGCGGCCTTTCCAGGCAGCTTTGGATCAGGCGATCGCAAAAAAAGCGCAGGACGAAGCGCAACTGGCCAACGCCAAAGTCACGCTTGCACGCAACACTGATTTGTTGAAAAAGAAGGTGATCGATCAGCAAGATTTCGACACATCCAAGTATCAGGGCGATCAATTCCAGGCTGCAGTCCAGGCGGACCAGGCAGCGATCGAGGCTGCGAAGACGCAGCTTGACTACACGCAAATCAAGTCACCGATTGACGGACGCACCGGCGTTCGACTCGTCGATGTTGGCAACATCGTTCACGCGGCCGATCAAACCGGAATGGTCGTCATCACCCAGATGCACCCGATTTCGGTCGTGTTCACCCTGCCCGAACAAAAGTTACCGGAGATTCTAAACCAAGGCGGCGCGAATGGCGGGTTGCACGTCTCTGCACTGGATCGCGGAAACACGAATGTGCTCGACGAAGGTACGCTCGCCGTCGTTGACAACCAAATTGATCAAACGACTGGCACATTGAAGTTGAAAGCGACGTTTCCTAACGATCAGTTGCAACTTTGGCCGGGAAAATTTGTTAACGCGCGTTTGATTTTGACCACGCGTAAAGACGCCACCGTCGTTCCCTCAAGCGTAGTGCAACGCGGCCCGCAGGGAACGTATGCATACGTGGTCAAGACGGACAAAACGGTCGAGATGCGGCCAATTAAGGTCGCGCAAACGGAGGCAAATGTTGCTTTGATTGACAGCGGATTGGAAGCCGGGGAGCAGGTCGTAGTGGACGGTCAATACAAACTTCAACCTGGCGTGCATGTTGAGCTGACTACGCCGCAACCGTCGCAGCAAGCACGACCTCCACAAGTGAGACAATCCAGCCGCAAAACGGTGAGCTCAGGAAAACCGTGAGTATTTCCGAACCATTTATTCGGCGACCAGTTGCGACTTCGCTGTTGATGGCCGGCGTGGTTTTGCTTGGGATACTTGGCTACAAATTGCTGCCGATTTCAGCGCTGCCGACTGTTGATTTTCCAACGATCGAAGTGACGACATTTTATCCCGGTGCGAGCGCAGACGTGATGGTTTCGTCGATCACTACGCCGCTCGAGCGGCAGTTTGGGCAAATCAGCGGATTGGCGTCGATGAATTCCACCAGCTCGTTCGGTACATCGACAATCACTTTGCAGTTCGTTCTCGACCGCCCGATCGACGTTGCGGCGCAGGACGTGCAAGCCGCGATCAATGTCGCCGGCGGATTTCTGCCGCCAAATCTGCCGAACCCGCCGAAATACAACAAGGTCAATCCGGCGGACACGCCAATCCTTACGCTCTCGATTACGTCCGATAGTTTGCCCTTGGATCGCGTGAACGATTTCGCCGACACGTTGCTCGCGCAGAAAATTAGCGAAGTCACCGGCGTCGGCCTTGTCACGATTCAGGGAAATCAAAAACCGGCCGTGCGCGTGCAGGTGAATCCGGCGGCGATTTCCGCCGTCGGGCTCAGCTTGGAAGATGTTCGAACAGTTCTCGGACAGGCGAACGTGAATGCGCCGAAAGGCAGCTTCGACGGGCCGCGGCAATCGTTCACTATCGGATCGAACGACCAGATTTTTTCCGCTGACGCTTACAAACCGATCATCGTCGCTTACAAAAACGGCGCTCCGATTCGACTCGGCGATGTTGCGACCATCATCGACAGCGTGGAGAACGATCAGCTCGCGGCGTGGGTCGGCACGCAAGGCGGCGAACAACCCGCCGTGCTGCTCGATATTCAGCGTCAACCGGGCGCGAACATCATTCAAACGGTGGATCGCGTGAAGCAATTGCTGCCGCGATTGACCGGCACCCTGCCGCCGTCCGTGCACGTTTCGATTCTGGCTGATCGCACCGAGACGATCCGCGCGTCAGTGCGCGACGTGCAATATACGTTGCTACTGACTATCGCGCTCGTCGTGATGGTGATGTTCCTCTTCCTGCGAAAACTCTGGGCGACGGTGATCACGAGTGTGGCGCTTCCGCTCTCGCTCATCGGGACGTTCGGCATCATGTATCTGGCCGGATTCAGCCTCGACAATCTTTCGTTGATGGCGCTGACCATCTCGACCGGCTTCGTCGTCGATGACGCGATCGTGATGATCGAAAACATCGTCCGCTATATCGAAGCAGGCGATGCGCCATTGGAAGCCGCGCTCAAAGGCGCAAAGCAAATCGGTTTCACGGTTGTGTCGTTGAGTATCTCGCTTGTCGCGGTTTTCATTCCGCTGCTCTTCATGACCGGAATTGTCGGCCGCTTGTTCCGCGAATTCGCGATCACGATGAGCGTGGCGGTTGGTGTATCGGCGTTCGTTTCACTGACGCTCACGCCGATGATGTGCGCGAAGCTATTGCGCTCCGAAACGGAAGAAGATAGAGAACACCAAGGCGCGTTTTATCGCCGGACCGAAGAATACTGGACGCGGTTTAGCAATTTGTATGAACGCGGGTTGCGCTGGGTGTTCGCTCATCAGCGCTTCGTTTTGATCGTCGCTGTCATAACGCTGGTCGCAACCATCCTCCTCTACATCGTCGTGCCCAAAGGGCTGCTGCCGCAGCAGGATACTGGGGTGATCGTCGGCGTGACGGATGCCGCGGAGAACATTTCCTTCAAGGCGATGTTGGAGCGCGTGCACGCCGTTTCCGATATCGTCAGGCGCGACCCGGACGTCGCGAGCGTGTCGGCTTCGGTCGGCGCGGGAACAGTGAACGCGACGATCAATACCGCCCGGCTTTACATCGTGCTCAAGCCACACGATGAGCGGGCGAATGCCGAAAAAATCATCGAACGGCTGCGCGATGCCACGCGCGATGTCGAAGGCGTCTCGTTCTTCATGCAAGCGGCGCAGGATTTGCAGATCGATGCGCGCGTCAGCCGCACGCAATTCCAGTACATTTTACAGGATGCCGACGCGGCGGAACTGGCGGAGTGGACTCCAAAACTTGTGCAAAAACTTGGACAACTGCCGCAGCTCACTGACGTCGCAAGCGATCAGCAGGTGAACGGGCTGCAGTTGAATGTCGATGTTGACCGCGAGAAAGCATCGCGCCTCAACGTGCTCACACAAGCAATCGACGACACGCTTTACGACGCATTCGGGCAACGGCAGGTCTCAATCATTTTCACGCAGCTCAATCAATTCCGCGTGATTCTCGAAGTGGAACCGCAATTTCGTGAATCGCCCGATTTGCTCGACAAGATTTACGTCAAATCAAGCAGCGGTCAGCCGGTGCCGCTGAGCGCGTTCGCCACGATGCACGTGAGCAACACGCCGCTCTCCATCCCGCATCAGGGGCAATTTCCGGCGGCCACCATCTCATTCAACTTGCAGAGTGGGAGCTCGCTCAGTCATGCGATCCCGGCAATTCAAAAAGCAGAACGCGAAATCGGTTTGCCTGATACAATCGCAACTACATTCACCGGCGCGGCGGCGGAATTTCGTTCATCGCTAACGAGCGAGCCACTGCTGATCCTGGCGGCCGTTGTGGTGATCTATATCGTGCTCGGCGTTCTGTACGAAAGTTACATTCATCCGATCACGATTCTTTCGACCCTGCCATCTGCTGGCGTCGGCGCGTTGCTCGCGCTGCTCATTTGCCGCATCGATTTTTCCTTAGTCGCGCTTATCGGCATCATCCTGCTCATCGGCATTGTGAAAAAGAACGCGATCATGATGATCGATTTTGCGCTCGAAGCCGAACGCAAGGAAGGGATGTCGTCCGAGGAATCGATTTATCAAGCATGTCTGCTGCGGTTCCGGCCCATCATGATGACGACGGCCGCGGCGCTGCTCGGCGCATTGCCACTTGCCCTCGAGAGTGGAACTGGCAGTGAACTGCGGCGCCCGCTCGGAATTTCCATCGTCGGAGGATTGTTGCTCTCCCAATTTCTCACGCTCTACACGACGCCGGTGATTTATCTTTATCTCGATCGGTTTGGAGGTTGGATGAAGGAACGCCGTCGCCGCGGTGAGATTGCTCAAGCCGAGCTACCGTTAAGAACGTCGACAGATCTGGAATACGAACCCGAGCCGCAATTCGCTGGAGTGAACGGTGAAGATAATCGACGCGGGTTTTAGTCATGAATATTTCCGAGCCATTCATTCGTCGACCAGTCGGCACATCCCTGCTGGCAGCGGGAGTGCTGTTGCTCGGCGCCGTGGCCTATTATTTTTTGCCGGTGGCGCCTTTGCCGAAAGTGGATTTCCCCACCATTTCTGTCAACGCGCAGGAACCGGGCGTCGATCCGCAGACCGCGGCTTCATCGCTCGCCGCGCCGCTCGAGCGCCGCTTTGCGCAAATCGCCGGCGTATCCGAAATCACGTCCGTCAGTTCGTTAGGCGGTTCGTCCATAACGATCCAATTCGATCTGAATCGCGACATCAACGGCGCGGCGCGCGACGTGCAGAGCGCAATCAATGCGGCTTCTGGGGAATTGCCCACCGGACTGCCGCAGCCGCCCTCCTATCGCAAAGTCAATCCATCCGATGCGCCGGTCATGGTGCTTGCGATGACGTCGGACGCATTGCCCTTGTCGCAAGTTTACAATCTCGCCGATCAAATCATCGGCCAGCGCATCAGCCAGGTGGAAGGCGTCAGCCAGGTGACCATCGGCGGCGGCGCGAACTCCGCCGTGCGCGTTCAGATAAATCCGGTCGCGCTCGCCTCGATGGGCCTGAGCATGGAAGACATTCGCACGACGCTTTCGCAAGCGAATGTCCTTTCGCCAAAGGGTGCATTTGATGGTCCGGAGCAGAGTTTCGTCATCGCGAGCAACGATCAACTAACGCAGGCCGATCAATATCAGCCGATCATCGTCGCGCACCACAATGGCGCGGCCGTGCCCTTACGCGATGTCGGCACGGCAATCGATGCACAGGCAAATCGCGACCAGGCCGGCTTGTTCAACAACAAGCGCGCTGTCTTGTTAGTCATTTTCAAACAGCCGGACGCGAACGTCGTTCGTACGACCGACCAGATTCACGCGATCCTTCCGCAACTCCGCACCTGGCTGCCGCCGAGTGTGCATCTCGATGTAATGAGCGATCGCACAACCACGATCCGCTCGTCTGTGCGCGATGTGCAGCTGACGCTCCTTATCACCATGGCGCTCGTCGTGATGGTGATGTTTCTCTTCCTGCGCCGGTTCTGGCCGACGTTCATCTCCGGTATTACGATGCCGCTCGCCTTCGCGGGCACTTTCGGCGTGATGTGGCTGTGCAGTTACAGCCTCGACAACCTCTCGCTCATGGCGTTGACGGTTTCGACCGGATTCGTTGTCGATGATGCGATTGTCGTGATCGAAAACATCGTGCGCTTCATTGAGAAGGGCGAGCCACCGCTTCAAGCCGCGTTGAAAGGCGCGCGTCAGATTGGTTTCACCGTCATTTCGATTAGTCTCTCGCTCGTCGCAGTTTTCATTCCGCTGTTTGTTCATGAGCGGCTTAATCGGGCGTTTGTTTCACGAATTCGCGGTGACGTTGAGCGCGGCGATTCTCGTTTCCGGCGTCGTTTCGTTAACGCTCACGCCCATGCTCTGCGGCCGATTTTTGAAAAGCGAGGAGCGACATCGGCAGCGCGGCGTGATCGATCGACTGAGCGAGCGCGGTTTCAACGCAATGCAAGATTTTTACGAACGCGGCTTGAAGTGGGTCCTCAAACACGAATACACCATGCTCATTGTCACCGGGCTGGTGATCATCGCGACCGTTTACCTTTACTTCGTTGTGCCGAAGGGATTTTTCCCGCAACAGGACACGGGACAAATGATGGGCACGACCGAGGCCGCGCAGGACATTTCCTTTGAGGCGATGAAAGAAAAGCAAGAGCAGGTCGTGAAAACTGTCATGGCCGATCCCGCGGTCCAGGCGGTCGGCTCATTCTTCGGCGGCGGGAACGGCTCGGCGTTGAATAACGGCCGCATGTTCATCAGTTTGAAACCGAAAGGTTCGGGCAAAGGAGAACGCAAAGATGACGCGGGCACAGTTATCGCGCGTCTGAGAGGAAAGCTCTCGAAAATTCCCGGCGCGCAACTTTTTCTCACAGCAAATCAAGACATTCGTGTCGGCGGAAGATCGTCAAAAGCGCAATACCAATATGCGTTGTCCGATCAAAACATTGATGAGCTGAATTCGTGGGCGCCCAAGCTCGTGAACAAGCTTCACGAATATCCGCAGATCAAGGACGCCACGAGCGATCAGCAATTTCGCGGATTGCAGGAAACCGTGGTAATCGATCGCGACGCGGCCGCGCGCCTGGGCATTCAACCGCAAGCAGTCGACAGCACGCTTTACAGCGCATTCGGCCAGCGGCAGGTCTCGATCATTTACACGCAGCAGAATCAATATCACGTCATTCTCGAGGTCGATCCGAAGTTCCAGCTCGATCCAAGATCGCTCGACAAAATCTACGTGAAATCAAATTCCGGAAGCCAGGTGCCGCTGAGCACGATCGCACATTTTCAGTTGGACAACACGCCGCTCTCAGTCAATCACCAGGGTCAGTTTCCATGCGTGACAATCTCCTTTAACACTGCGCAAGGCGTTTCGTTAAGCGAGGCAACGCAAATCGTCGAGCGGGCAAAACGTGATCTCGGAATGCCATCAACCATTCGCGGAAGTTTCGCCGGCACTGCGCAGGTTGCTCAAGCCTCGTGGGTGACAATGCCGTGGTTGTTTCTCACGGCGCTCCTGGCCGTTTACATCATCCTGGGAATGCTTTACGAGAGCCTGATCCACCCACTCACGATCCTTTCTACAATACCATCCGCCGGACTTGGGGCTCTGTTGGCCATGCTGGTAACCGGCAATGAGCTGGATCTCGTCTCGGTCATCGGAATTATCCTGCTTATCGGAATCGTGAAAAAGAACGCCATCATGATGGTCGATTTCGCGCTCGACGCCGAGCGACACGAAGGACTCAGTCCCGAAGAATCGATCTACCAGGCGTGCCTGGTCAGGTTTCGTCCAATCATGATGACCACGATGGCCGCGATGTTTGGTGCGTTGCCGCTCGCCATCGGCATGGGCATCGGCAGCGAGCTGCGCAAGCCGCTCGGTGTTGCCATCGTGGGAGGTCTCATTGTTTCACAGATACTGACGCTTTACACAACTCCGGTGATCTATCTGGCGCTCGATCAACTGCGCCAACGGAAAAGAAGGCGAGCTTCGAGCGGTGGCAATCTCCGCCCCATCCGGTGGACGCCGTTGGCGGAGTCACCAGTCAGCTAAAGCTTTCTGCGATAAGCATCCGGCACAACGGCTCCGGTGTGGAACCTCTGTGCGGTCCGCGTTGGCGAAATGATAGTGAGATGCGTCCCGAAATTGGGACACAAAATCCCATGACTGGAAATTAAGTAGCGCCAGCGCATTCTATTGAGTAAAGCGTAACTCGCTGATCGGATGCGAAATTCGACGCCGCTTCTCGGTTGGCACGAACATTGCAACGTGTGATTGACACTCCGCCGGAACGCGGTTGAGAGATACCGGTGACGAAAATCCTAATTGCTGACGATCAGCGCGACGTGCTCGAAGCGCTCCGCATTTTGCTCAAGGGCGAAGGTTATCAGACAGAAGGCGTCACCTCGCTGGCCGGCATCTTCAACGCGCTCGAAAAGAAAGAGTACGCGCTGTTACTGATGGATCTGAACTACACGCGCGATACCACTTCTGGCCAGGAAGGTTTATCAGCAATTCCCAAAATTCAAGCGTTCGACAATATGCTGCCGATTGTCGTGATGACTGCTTGGGCCACCATTGAGTTGGCAGTCGACGCAATGAAACGCGGTGCGCGCGATTTTGTGACCAAACCGTGGGATAACCAACGGTTGTTGAGCATCGTGAGGACGCAAATTGAGCTCGCCTCGGCGCTCCGTCGCGAACGCAAGCTTGAAGCGGAAAACGAAATGTTGCGCGGCACCATGCCGGATTTGATTGCGCAATCGCCTGCGATGCGCCCCGTGATCGAGATGATTTCACGGGTCGCGCCTTCCGATGCCAACGTGCTAATTACCGGTGAGAACGGGACTGGGAAAAGTTTAATTGCGCGGGCGATTCACGCGCTGTCACCGCGAACGTCGCGTACCATGATCACAGTAAATATGGGTGGCTTGTCCGAGACGCTCTTTGAGAGCGAATTATTCGGACACGTCAAAGGTGCCTTTACCGATGCAAAGACGGATCGAGCAGGTCGATTCGAACTTGCGGATGAGAGCACGCTTTTCATGGACGAGATCGCAAACATCCCGCTTGCTCAACAGGCAAAACTGTTGCGAGTCATCGAAACGGGAGATTTTGAACGAGTGGGCTCATCGAAAACACTGCATGCCGACGTGCGCATTATCTCGGCGACAAATGCGAATCTCGAGAACGAAGTGGCAACGGGTCGTTTTAGGCAGGACCTCTTGTTCCGTCTGAATACGATCCAGATTGCGTTGCCGTCCTTGCGAGACCGCCGGGATGACATCATGCCGCTGGCCAACAGTTTTCTCCATCAACACGCGGAGCGTTATCGCAAACAGGTTGCCGGTTTCGATGAGGCAGCGCGAGAACGTCTGCTGCAGCATCGCTTTCCGGGAAATGTTCGAGAGCTCGATCATATCGTCGAACGCGCCGTGCTTATGGCGCAAGATCGACAAATCTGCGTAAGCGATCTCGGGTTGACGAACGGCGGCGGCGAATCGCGCGATGTCGAGGAGATGAGCCTCGAAGAGGTGGAGGCATTTCTCATCAAAAAAGCGCTGGCGCGAAACGATGGCAACGCGCGCAAAGCGGCAGAGGCACTCGGGTTGAGCAGAAGTGCATTCTACCGTCGCCTGCAGCAATATGGTCTCTAAGAGTTGCGGATTGCCCGCCGCACTTGGTGAGCTTATTACCCATTGCCGCTTGCAGCTTTGATGGCCCCTAAAACAAAAGATCCGCATCGGTTTTCCTACGAAGGAAAAATTACCTGGTTCACGGTTGCGGCAGCTCTCCCTGCAATTTTTGTTGCGCTTGCTCTTCTTTGGTCGGGTGATTACAGCGCTAAAGTACAATGGACGCTAACGATTCTCATCGTTGGTTGTTTCGCCATGTTCATTTCCAGCACGCGCGAACACACCATCCGGCCCTTGCAAACCATGTCTAATTTGCTCGCGGCATTACGCGAGGGCGACTACTCGATCCGTGCGCGGGGAGCCCGCGCGGGCAACGCATTGGGCGAAGTCCTTCTCGAGATTAATTCGCTCGGCGAGACATTGCGTCTGCAACGTCTCGGCGCCTTTGAAGCGACCGCGCTATTGCGGACGATCATGAGTGAAATTGATGTTGCAGTTTTTACCTTCGATCCCAAGCGGCGTTTGCGGCTCGTCAATCGCGCCGGCGAAACTTTGCTCGGTCAGCCAAGGGACAAGTTGTTAGGCAAAACGGCAAACGAACTTGCTCTCGATAGATGCCTTGACGTTAACGAGGACGAACCGCTTACACTGAATTTCCCCGGGGCATCTGGTCGTTGGGGTATCCGGCGCAGCACGTTTCGTGAGGAAGGCTTACCGCATGAATTACTGGTGTTGACCGATCTTAGTCGCACGCTGCGCGAAGAAGAACGGCGCGCCTGGCAGCGACTTGTGCGTGTCCTCGGCCATGAGATGAACAACTCGCTGGCGCCGATCAAATCACTGGCCGCCAGCCTGGAATCTCTCCTGCGACGCGATCCTCTTCCAGCAGATTGGAAAGATGATGCCGGAGCCGGATTGAACTCTATCGCGTCCCGGGCCGATTCGCTCAGCCGATTTCTGCAGGCTTACACGCGATTAACAAGGCTTCCTCCGCCTCAAAAACAAGATGTCGATCTTGCGAGTCTGGTGCAGCGGGTCGTGGACTTGGAACCAAGGCTCAAGGTGCAGGTTGTGTCGGGTCCAAAGACCGTCATTCGTGCCGACTCGGCGCAGATTGAACAAGTATTAATCAATCTGGTGCATAACGCTGTTGACGCGGCGCTTGAAACTCAGGGAAAGGTCGCGATCGGATGGCGCGAAAAAGAAGGTTGCGTCGAGATCTTTGTTCAAGATGACGGGCCCGGCATTATGAACCCGGCAAATCTTTTCGTGCCGTTTTTCACTACAAAACCCGAAGGTTCCGGGATCGGTCTGCCATTGAGTCGCCAAATTGCTGAAGCTCATGCGGGATCGCTGGTGCTAACGAATCGGGAAACTGGCCAGGGCGCGCAAGCTTTGCTGCGCCTACCGCGTTAAGATCTGCTGGAAGCGGCCGCTCCGAGTCCCAAAGTTGGGACGGCGAAATCCCACAAGCGGATTGAGAAACAGGCCGCTGCGATTTCTCAATACGACGTAAGTCGATAATACAGAGGATGATGTGATGTCTGTATTGTGGTTGGCACGGACATTGCATTAACAACTGTCAACAAAGGATAAAGACATGAAGCCGATCTCTCTAACAGCTCTTAACCGCCGGAGCTTTCCACTGGTTGACTGCAATTATCAGCCGATGACGCTTAGCGGCTATCACGCACGCTGCGTCAGACCCGCGTTACCATCTTTTCGAAACATCAGCCGCCGTTATTTTCAAAAGGAGGCGCGACGCGATTTTGTCGGCGAAGCATTTCTCTTCGCACTCATGATCGTTCTGGCCGCAGCGCCATTGCTCACCACGGCCTCTGCCCTCAGCGAGCTTTGTCGAGCAATCGGTCCGCACTGATCAACCATGATCCCGCAGCGAAAAACAAAAGACGAAACGATTGTGCGTCCGAAAGGATTTACGCCGAGCCTTTCATCAATGGACGTGCCGCGCCTGGGTGTTGCAGCGAAAAAGCGCAAGCGCCGTATCATCATAATCGCCGGCGGCGTGCTCGGTTTACTTGTCGCAACGATAGGCATCTCGCGGTTGAAACCAGCAGTGCCGAGCGTGGATCGTTCTACCGTCTGGATCGATACCGTTAAACGCGGGCCCATGGTGCGTCAGGTGCGCGGTTTGGGGACGCTCGTTCCCGAAGACATCCGTTGGATTCCGGCAAACACAGAGGGAAGCGTGGAGAAGATTTTGATCTGGCCGGGAACAAAAGTCGAACCGGGCGACGTTATATTAGAGTTGACCAGCCCCGAATTGGAACAGAGCGCGCATGACGCAGAGTTGCAGGCAAAAGGCGCGGAGGCCGAGCTTACGACGATGCGCGCGACCTTGCAGCGTGAATTGCTCGATCAGGAATCGAAAACAACCGCGGCGCACTCCGCATACGAGCAGGCGAAAATGGAACGTCAAACGAACGATCAGTTAGCAAAGAACGGTCTCGTCGCCGATCTCGTTTACAAAACTTCGAAGATTAAAGAAGAGGAATGCCAGAAGAGCGATGAGATCGAGCAAAAGCGCCTGGCGTTTGCGCACGATTCAATCGAGCCGCAGCTGACCTCGAAACAAGCCGCAGTCGATCAAGCGAATCAACTGGCGAAATTGAAGCTCGACCAGGTCGAAGCGTTGCACGTGAAAGCCGGAATGTCTGGCGTGTTACAGCAATTACCAGTACAAATCGGCCAGCGACTCAAGGTCGGCGACAATCTCGCTCGCGTAGCGGACCCAACTAAGCTGAAGGCGCAGGTCAAAATCGCTGAAACGCAGGCGAAGGATATTCAACTCAAGCAGAAGGCAGTCATCGACACTCGCAATGGTACGGCGAATGGTCACGTTACGCGCGTCGACCCGGCAGTGGAGCAGGGAACTGTAACTGTCGAGGTTGCCTTCGATGAGCCGCTGCCGAAGGGCGCGCGACCCGATCTTAGCGTGGACGGAACAATCGAGCTCGAACACCTCGATAACGTCGTTTATGTAGGCCGTCCAGCATTCGGCCAGGAGAACAACACCGTCGGAATGTTTAAGCTCGTCAACGGCAGCGGGGACGCTGTGCGCACACCGGTTAAACTTGGCAAGAGCTCGGTCAACACGATTGAAATTTTGAGCGGCCTCGAACCGGGGGACCAAGTCATTTTATCCGATACCAGTGCCTGGGATTCGCACGAACGCATCCGGCTTAATTAATCAGTAATCAACAATCAGCAATTCCAACATGAACAACGGATCAGATCCTCTCATACGACTAAACAGCGTAACGAAGGTCTTTCTCACTGATGAAGTAGAAACCCATGCGCTATCCGGAATCCACCTCGACATTCGACCCGGCGAATATGTTTCCATAGCCGGACCATCAGGTTGTGGCAAGACGACCTTGTTGTCGATACTCGGGCTACTCGATACCCCTTCTGACGGCAGTTACTCGCTAAAGGGACACGAAGTTGCCAATCTTTCGTTCGCCGATCGGGCGCGTATTCGCAACCGCGAAATCGGTTTCATTTTTCAAAGCTTCAATCTGATAGGGGATCTCACCGTGTTTGAGAATGTCGAGTTGCCTCTGACTTATCGGGGAATGGTTGCGAGCGAGCGCAAGTCGTTTGTCACCGAGGCGTTGGAACGCGTGGGCATGGCCCATCGCGCAAAACATTTGCCAAGTCAGCTCTCCGGTGGCCAGCAACAGCGCGTGGCTGTCGCCCGGGCGCTAGCGGGCAGGCCGGCCATTTTGCTGGCAGACGAACCCACGGGAAATCTTGATTCGCGCAATGGCGAAGCGGTGATGCAACTCCTTAAGGAATTGCACGAGATAGGGGCCACTATTTGCATGGTCACACATGATGAGCGCTTCGCGCAGCATGCCGATCGGACTGTGCATTTGTTTGATGGTCGCGTCGTTGAAGACCGCATGGCTGCATAGGAACACCAAAAATGGTTCAAGACCTTAGATTTGCTGTTCGACAGTTATTTAAGGCACCAGGTTTCACGATTGCGGCGGTCACGGTGCTCGCACTCGGCATTGGCGTGAACACGGCCGTGTTCGGCCTGGTGAACACGCTTTTCTTTGCCCCGCCTGCTTATGGCAAGCCGCATGAAATGGTGCAGCTCTTTTCCCAGGACAAGAAGGATCCGAAAAAATTTCGTGGTTTTTCTTATCCGACTTATCTCGATATCCGCGAGCGAAACACGGTCTTCAGCGACGCAATGAGTTTCAATCTCGCGCTGATTGGCCTGGGCCAAAAAGACGATACTCGCCGCGCGTTCGCCGCCATTGTCAGCTCGAACTATTTCTCCGTGCTTGGTGTCCCGCTGGCGCGAGGGCGAGCATTTCTACCGGAAGAGGAAACGCCCGGCCGCAACGCGCCGGTCGCGATCGTCAGTTACAGTTACTGGCAGAAGCACGACCTCGATCCAGGCGTGCTCGGCTCGCAGTTACTCGTTAACGGCCGTCCGTCCACAATCGTCGGAATCACTCCGAAGGGTTTCGTCGGCACGCTGCAAGTTTTTTCGCCGGAGATTTGGTTGCCGATGAGTGTTTACGATCAGGTAGCGAACGATTTTGAATCGGAGAACAAGACTACGATTGACGATCGCAAAGGAACACAGTTGCGCATCATGGGGCGCCTTAAACCCGGGATGAATGCGGCCGCGGCCAAGCCTGCGCTCGAAGGGTTGGCGGCCAATTTGGAAAAAACGTACCCAGTCGAGCAAAAGGACCAGACGTTCACAACGGCACCGGTGTCGCGTAATTCGGTAAGCAACGACCCGTCCACCGGCAGCGGGATAAAATCCATCGCACCATTGCTGCTCGGGATGGCCTTGGTGGTGCTCCTGGTGGCGTGCCTTAACCTCGCAAGCATGCTGCTCGCGCGCGGCACAGCGCGGCGCAAGGAAATTGCGATTCGTCTCGCGCTCGGCGGCAGCCGTTGGCGCATCGTGCGCCAGTTGCTCACCGAAGGTTTTGTGCTCGCGCTGCTCGGAGGCGCGGGTGGACTCGTTCTTGGACTGTGGTCGTCCGATCTGCTGGTTGGCTCAATGCGCAAGCTGATGCCGCTCGACATTGTTTGGATGAGCGGACCGAGCCCCGCAATATTGGCGGCGACGTTCGGATTTTGCCTGATCGGCACGCTCATGTTTGCGCTCGGGCCGGCATTGAAAATTTCGCGCAGCGCGCTGGTGACCGATCTGAAGGAACACGCCGGGGAAGATGTCGTGCGCCGTCGCTGGAAATTTTTACCGCGCAACCCGCTCGTCGTCGTGCAAATCGCGTTCTCGCTCGCGCTGCTGACCGCAGCGGCTTTGTTCATTCGCGGCGCAAGCAAAGCCGCGTCCATTGATACCGGGCTAAAACCGGGCGCAAGCTACCTTCTCGAAATCGATGCGAGCCTGGCTGGTTACGAACCGAAACGCGCGCAGGAACTTTATCAGAACTTGAACGAGAGACTGGCCGCCCTACCAGGCGTAGAGCACGCGAGCATCTCTTCAACGGTTCCGTTCGGGATGATTGAGTTAGATAGAAAGGTCCAACGCGCTGGTGCCCGTCCCAGTTCAGACGCCAAGCCGGCGACCGCCGCCGAAGGCCTTGCCTTCAAGGCGGCATGGAACAGCGTGGGCGCGGATTATTTTTCAACCGTTGGATTGCCGGTGGTTCGCGGTCGCGCGTTCACCGAAGCGGAAGCGACGCGACCTGGTCCAAAGGTGGCCATCATTGATCAGGCTCTTGCCAGGAAACTTTGGCCGGACGGTGACGCGCTCGGACAACGCATTCAATATGCGGGCGAAAATGCGCCGTCGGCCGAGGGCGGCGGAGGTGCCCACATTGGAGGTAGCGCCGATTTAAGTGACAAGGAGAAGCAGGAGGAGACGATCGAAATAGTCGGCATCGTGCCGACAACGCGCCACGAGCTTTTTGAAAAGGAGGAACCGGGCGGCGCGATCTACTTGCCGTTCGCGCGTGGATTCCAAAGCGACGTTTCCTATTTTGTTCGGTTCCGTTCGCTCGCTTCCGGAAACGAAGCCATCACGGCCGATTTGCTGCGACGTGCCGTGCGCGAGGTCGATCCCTCAATCCCGATCATTTCGTTGCGAACGTTTGCCCAGTATCTTGATTCGAACCTCGATCTCTGGCTGGTTCGCGCCGGCGCGGCCTTGTTCTCGATTTTTGGGGGACTTGCGCTTGGTCTGGCCGTAGTTGGTCTCTACGGAGTCAAAGCTTATTCGGTCGCGCGGCGAACCCGCGAGATCGGGATCCGCATGGCGCTTGGCGCGCAGCCCGGGATGGTGTTGCGATTGATCCTGCGCGAGGGCTCAGTCATGCTTCTTAGCGGCATCGCGCTCGGCCTTCTTCTCGCGGCCGCGGCTGGAAAAATAGTCAGCGGAATTTTGTATCAAGTCAGCGCGCTCGATCCGATTGCCTTTACCGCTGCGCCGATGTTACTCGCCGCCGCCGCTCTCGTCGCGACCTGGCTGCCCGCTCGTCGCGCGGCGCGATTGAACCCGGTCGAAGCGCTCCGGTACGAATAGACCAACAATGCAAACGCTTTGGCAGGACCTGCGCTACGCGTTGCGAACGCTAGCGAAACAGCCGGGGTTTACTGCCATTGCGATATTGACTCTCGCACTGGGCATCGGCGCCAACACTGCCATCTTCAGCGTCGTTAATGCAGTAGTTCTGCGGCCGCTGCCCTATCCGCGTGCGGATCGGTTGGTGCTCATTCGCGAGCGCACACACATTTTCGATTCCGGTTCAGTCAGCCTGCCTAATTATCTCGATTGGCGGGCGAGCCAGCGCGGGTTTAGCGACCTTGCGCTGTTCCGCCGCGGTGATGCGAATTTATCTGGGGCGGCCAGCGATGTCGAGGCAGAACGCATTGTCTCAGCGCGCGTGACTTACAATTTTCTGGCGGTGCTCGGTCTGTCTCCGGCACTCGGACGCGATTTCGGCGAAACGGACGACGTTCCTCACTGCAAAAAGGTTGCGCTCATTTCGGATGCACTATGGAAACGTCGCTTTGGGGGATCGCGCGGCGTCATCGGGCGGTCCATCATCCTCGACGGCATTGAGCGCGAAGTTGTTGGTGTGGTTCCGCCAAACCTGAAGTTGCCGCGCCGAGCCCAAATTTACATTCCGCTGGACGATCTGCGCGCAGATAAGGATTATTTGAATCGCGGTAGTCACCCCGGCTTTTCCGCACTCGGCCGGCTCAAACCGGGCGTTACGCTCGAGCAGGCGACGGCCGATCTGAACAACATCGCGACTGAGCTGGAGCGCCGCTATCCTGATTCAAACAGCGAACGACGCGTGACGGCGCAGGTCCTTCTCGATTCGGTGATAAAGGACTACAAACGTGGCGTCTCGCTTCTTCTTGCCGCAGTCGGTTGCGTGCTGCTGATCGCCTGTGCCAATGTGGCAAACTTGCAGTTGGCGCGCTCGCTTGGCCGGGAACGCGAAATGGCGGTACGCGCGGCTCTGGGCGCGAGCCGCCGGCAACTGGCCATGCAGGTGTTGGTCGAAAGCGCGATCCTGGCAGTCTTCGGCGCGATTGCCGGCGTGCTGCTCGCATTGTGGGGACTCGATGCTATCAAAGCAATTTCGCCAGGCGCCTCGGCGAATTTTACTCCCTCGGACCCGACGCGTTTTCAGGAAGCAAGTCTTGATTTGAAAGTGCTTGCGTTCACCGCCGCCGTAGCCATTGGCGCTGGCGTGCTCGTGGGTATCTGGCCGGCGCTGCGCATGTCGCGCAACGCGTCGCTCACTCTGTCCCTGCATGAGGGGGGTCGCGGCACGAGCGACGGCGCGCAACGTCAGCGCCTGCGCTCGGGGCTTGTCGTAGCGCAGGTCGCGCTCGCGTTGCTGCTGCTGGCAGGTGCGGGATTAACCCTGAAAAGTTTTCGCAATGCGCAAGACGCGCCACTCGGATTCAAGCCGCAGAACATTTTGGTCGCGGACCTTTTGTTGCCCAAGGCGCGCTACGACACGGACGAAAAGGTCACCCGATTTCATAATCAGCTCCTTGATCGAATTCGCGCGCTTCCCGGTGTCGAAGCGGTCGCGCTCGGCTCGAATATTCCTTTCGACGATAACGAATGGGACAGCTCCTTTCATCCCACCGGTACTCCTGCTTTTCCTCCTGGTGAAAGACCGGAGGCGGAGATAAACAATGTTACGCCCGATTACTTTCGCCTGATGGGAATGCCGCTGCTGCGCGGGCGCGCCTTCACCGCTGACGATCGCGCCAACAAACAGCACTCAGTCATTATCGATGAAAGTCTGGCGCGCCGATATTTCGCTGGCAAAGACCCAATCGGCCACCAGATCGACGACAATGAATCGGAGCAGAAGAATCCGCCGCCGCTAACTATCATTGGCGTGGTTCCGCGCACGCGTAACGAAGCGCCCGGAGAGGATAACGTCGAGCAGTACCAGTGGGTGCAGATCTATTACTGCGCGGACCAACTCCCGACTCGCGGCAACATGCTGATGTTGCGCGTAAAGTCGGGCGATCCGCGGGCTCTCGTTCCGGCGATCAAACGCGAACTCGCGGCGCTCGATCCTGATCAGGCGTTTTCCGGCATTTCCACCATGGAAGACAACATCGCCAAAAGCCTCGGCTCGCGGCGCATGATGATGTCGCTGTTGGGCGCGTTCGCGACCATCGCTCTCGTGCTGGCTAGTGTTGGACTTTATGGGGTGATGGCACTGACGGTGACGCAACGCACGCGCGAGCTGGGCATTCGTCTCGCCCTCGGCGCGCAACGCGCCGACGTGTTCCGCCTCGTTCTTACTCAGGGGATGCTGCTGGTTTTTGCGGGTCTAATTATCGGATTACTCGCCGTCGTCGGTGCCGGGCGCGGATTGCAAAGTTTGCTTTATGGTGTGGGCGGCTTCGATGTTCCAGCTTTAAGTCTCGCGCTTTTCGCGCTTGCCATGGTGGCCCTGATCGCCTGCTTGTTGCCGGCGAGGCGCGCCACGCGTGTTGATCCCATCGAAGCATTGCGGGCTGAATAACATGAACGATCTAACGATGCCTGGCGTTTTTCCGGTGGCCGCCTCTGCGCTTGTGCTGCTGACGGTTGCGGTGGTTGCGTCCATGCTGCCTGCGGCGCGCGCCGCGAGCGTCGATGTTATTCAAGCCCTGCGCACCGAATGACCAAATTTCTATTTTCTAATCCATGAACGATCTCCGCTTCGCGCTGCGCCAGCTCCGAAAATCGCCGGGGTTCACTTTTGTCGCTGTCCTTACGCTTGCGCTCGGAATCGGCGCCAACACGGCCATCTTCAGCATCGTCAATGCGGTTCTGCTTCGACCGCTGCCGTATCCAGACGCGGACAGGATCATGGTGTTAAACGAATCGTCCGGTCCCGGCCAGGATTATTCGGTCGCGCTGCCTGATTATTTCGACTGGCGAAACGAAACCACGGTTTTTGAACATCTCGCCGCCACCCATAAAGAGTCACGAAATCTTAGCGGTATCCCTGGTCGCGAACCCGAACGGGTGTCGTGCGCTTCGGTCACTCGGAATTTCTTCAATATTATCGGCCTGCAGCCGGAACTCGGTCGGACTTTCACCGAAGATGAAGATAAGGTTGGCGCGCCGCCGGTGGTCGTGATCAGCGATCGTCTCTGGCAGCATGCATTCAATCGCGACCGAAGAGTCATTGGTCGCTCCATTAACCTGCACGACCAAAATTTCACGATCATCGGCGTGATGCCGCCGCGAATGACGTCGCCGCAAGACACCGACGCGTGGTTTTCACTGATGCGGCGCAGCAACAACCCGGCCTGGATGGATCGTTCCCATCACCCGATGATTTTTGTTTGGGGCAAACTCAAAGCGGGCGTGACTGTCGATCAAGCGCGCATGGAAATGAAAGGCATCGCCGCGCGTTTGGAGAAAACGTATCCGGACACAAACGGGAAAGTCTACGCGGTGGTCACACCACTACTCGAAAATCTGGTCGGCAAATACAGAACCAATCTCGCGCTGCTCCTCGGCGCGGTGGGATTGGTTTTGCTGATCGCCTGCGCGAACCTGGCGAACTTATTCGCCGCGCGGGGCGCCGCACGAGCGAGAGAGTTTGCTATTCACGCGGCAGTCGGCGCTACCCGCGGGCAGATTATTTTCAAACTTCTGCTCGAAAGTTTTCTGATCGCGATACTTGGTGGGGCGCTCGGATTTTTCATTGCCGTCTGGTTACGCGACGCCCTGATCGCTTTAGGGCCCGAAGGTGTTTCTCGATTCCAGCAAATTTCATTCGATCTATCGGTCCTCGGTTTCACATTCCTTATCGCGTCACTGACCGCAGTGATTTTCGGGTTATGGCCGGCATGGCAAACTTCACGCGCTAACTTTCAGCTCGCATTGAAGGCAGGATCGGCCGGGAGCGGCGATCCACCGTCCGCCAAACGCGCGCGTGATTGGCTCGTTATCAGCGAGATTGCGCTCACTCTTACATTGCTCGTCGCGGCCGGTCTCGTTGTGAAAAGCTTTTCGAAAATTCAGGCGCTTCAGCTTGGTTACGAGCCGCGTGGTCTCTTTAGCGCTCGGCTGGAGTTGCCGTGGAGAACTTATTCGAGCCGCGAGAAAATCGGCACATTTACCAAAGCGCTGCTCGATAGAGTAAGTGCGCTTCCCGGCGTTCAAAACGCCGGAATCGGCTCCAATTCACCTTTGATGGGTGGCTGGCAAACCGGATTCGTTCGCGAAGGTGTGCCCACGCCGTCGTCCAGCAACATGCCCTCGGCGGATCTCGAAGTGATCACCGGCGATTATTTTGCGACATTTAAGGTTCCACTTCTGCGCGGCCGCACTTTCAACGAACGCGACACAAAAGATTCGCCGCGCGTAGTCATCATCGATCAGGCAATGGCGGAACAATTCTTCCCGGGTGAAGACCCGATTGGCAAACGTCTCTCGGTTGACGCCGGAAACGACGAAGAAGGTTACGTCATGTCGGAGATCGTCGGCGTCGTTTCGCGAATGCGCTTTCACGCCATCGATGAGATGGCACCGCTGCCAGTGATTTATTGTTCGATGGCTCAAGCGCAACGGACCGCGCCTCGATCTGTTCGTTCGTTCGAATCTGAATGCCGTGTCGCTCAGCAAATCGATTCGCGACATCGTCGCCTCGATTGATCCTTCACAACCTGTGTTCGACGCTCGCCCAATGATCGATCGCGTGCACGAAACGTGGGGCACGCAACGTCTTCTCAGTTTTCTTTTCTCGATCTTCGCAGCCCTCGCGCTTCTGCTTGCCACGGTCGGTTTATATGGCCTGCTCGCTTACACAACGCTCAAGCGTGTCCGCGAAATCGGCATCCGTCTCGCTCTCGGCGCCCGTCCGGCCCAGATCCGCGTGCTTGTTCTTTCGCACGGAATGCACCTGCTTTTGATCGGGTCGGCGATTGGTCTGTTCAGCGCCTTCGTGCTGTCCCGGGCGTTGCAAAGTGTGCTGTTTGGAGTGAGCGGCGTTGATCCAAAGATTTATCTCGGAGTCGGGCTCCTTCTTTTTGGCGCAACTCTTTTTGCATCATGGATTCCCGCGCACCGTGCCTCGCGCGTCGATCCCAGTCGTCGCTTTTCGCACAGAATGAAACCTTAGCTCCGCATCGACATGAACGACCTCCGCTTTGCCCTACGCCAACTCCGCAAATCACCCGGATTTACTTCGCTTGCTGTGATCACGCTCGCGCTCGGCATCGGCATGAACACAGCGATCTTCAGTTTGATACAGGATCTTTTTCTCCGCGGTCTGCCGTTTTCTGAACCCGACCGCGTCGTTCGCGTTTACGGCGAATGGAAAGAGCGCGACCTGAAGCAACTTCCATTTTCGATACCGAAGTTCTGGCATTATCGCGACGGGCAAACTGTTTTTTCGTCGATCGCGGCGGATTGGGGAAATGGCTACATCATGACCGGAATGGGCGAGCCGGTGCAATTGCTCGGCGGCAACGTCACGGCGAACTATTTCGATCTGCTCGGAATCCATCCAATTCTCGGACGGAACTTCCTTCCTGAAGAAGAATCGAAAGGAGACGTTGTGCTCGTGACGGAAAGTTTCTGGCGTAAACGTTTCAACTCCGATCCGACGGTACTCGGTCGCAGCATTACGCTGAACGGCGTACCGACCACGATCGTGGGCGTGCTGCCGAATTTGCCGATCTCCTGGTTTGGTCGCGACTCAGAGATTTTTACTAACAAGCCATTCGAACGGCCCGACCTGCCCAAGGAGCGCCTCATGCGCGGAGTCAGTTTCATGCGTGTGACCGCGCGGTTAAAGCCTGACGTTTCGATCACACAAGCGCAGGCAGCTATGCCGGCCCTGGTGCAGAGTTATCGTGAGCAACATCCGGAAGGAGCAGACAACAGTTGGACGTCAATATTGGTACCGGCCTCGGAAGATGTGACCGGAAATTTGCGTCCGGCTTTCATGACGTTACTGGCGGCGGTAAGCGCCGTGTTGATGATTGCGTGCAGCAATGTCGCGAATCTTTTGCTCGTACGCTTCACCGGCCGCCGACGTGAAATTGCTTTGCGCATGGCGCTCGGCGCGGAGCGGCGTAGCATCGTGCGATTGTTCGTGCTCGAGAGCACGCTGGTTAGTGTGATCGCGGGCGTGATCGGATTGTGCCTGGCCCTCTGGACAGTCTCGGCCGTTCCGAAACTGGCTGGTCAAAATATCCCGCTTGAAGGCGGAGTCGCGCTGCATTGGCCCGTAGTCATTTTCACATTGGTCCTGTCGCTAATCACCGGTGTGCTCATGGGCCTCTATCCGGCGTGGCAAAGTTCGCGCGCCGATCTGGTTGATGGACTCAAAGAAGGCGGGCGCGGAACGAGTGGCAGTCGGGGTCAACATCGTTTCCGTCGCGGTTTGGTGACGGCGCAAGTTGGATTATCGGTGGTGCTGCTGGCCTCCGCCGCAATGTTGGTCTCAAGTTTCATCCGGCTCAGTCGACAGGAAGCAGGGTTTCGGTCGGATCGCGTTTGGACCGGCGGCATCGGACTGCCTCCGGCGAAATATCCCGATCCCGCGTCGCGTGAACACTTCGCGCAACGATTGCAGACTGAATTGCAGACCAGTCCCGGTGTCGAAGCTGTTTCGATCGTGGATGCCGTCCCCCTCTCCGGAAATTTCTCGGCAGCGCCTTATGCGCGCGCGGATGGAAATCCGGTGCCGGTAAGCCAGCGGCAACTCGGGCTGACCCGGAGTGTGACACCCGGATATTTTCGAACGCTTGGGATTCCGCTCATTTCCGGCCGCGACTTCACTGAGCAGGACAAGTTCGATCAACCGCTCGTCGTGATCCTGAGCAACTCGACCGCAAAAAAACTTTTCCCGAACGAGAATCCAATCGGCCACCAAATGCTTTTCGGCACCGATAACGGTAACGGGCTTTCGGCGGAGGTGGTGGGCGTAGCCGGCGATGTCCGTTCACGACAACTCGCCAAAGCGGACGACGTGGAATTCTATCGACCCTGGCCACAGCGAAGCACCCCGTTTCTGAATGTTCTTGTGCGCAGCGCAACCAAACCGGAAGCGACTGCGGGAATTGTGCGAGCGGCCTTAAACAAGATCGACAACGGATTGCCGATTCTGCAGCCGAGCACGCTCGATGCGATCATCACGCAATCGCTCGGTCAAGAGCGCTTGACGATGACGTTACTCGGTGTTTTTGCCGGCATCGCCTTGCTGCTGGCGGTCGTTGGGATTTATGGCGCCGTCGCTTACAGCGTCGAGCAGCGTACCGGCGAGATTGGAGTACGCATGGCGCTGGGCGCGCAGACGCAGGATGTATTGCGCCTGGTTGTGCGGCAGGGAATGAGTCCGGTAATCCTTGGTTTGATTATCGGTCTCGCCGCAACATTCGCGGTTGGCCGCTTGCTGACGGCGCAGTTGTATCAGATTTCGCCGCACAATCCATTGTTGCTCGGCGCGACCGCGATTGTCCTGGCTGTCGCCGCGCTGTTGGCGTGTTTGATTCCGGCGCGCCGCGCCACACGTGTTGACCCAATTCAAGCATTACGCACCGAATGAATCCGAAATTTCTTTTGGCGGAACGAGGCGACCGAAAATCTTCACTCGAGTCAGGGCGAAGAAATCATGGACCTTTTCAACAGACTGAACACGGAAGGAACAGCCGTCGTGCAGGTCACGCATTCGGAAAAGAACTCTGCCTACGGCAAACGCGTCATTCAACTGCGGGATGGCTGGATCGTTAACAAGTAACAAAAAGAAATTCATTATGATTCTAGATTCCTTTCTCCAAGATGTCCGAGTTGGGCTCCGTGTTTTGTTCAAAGACAAAATTTTTTGTTTTCTAGCCGTGCTTGTTCTGGGCCTCGGCATCGGCGGCGCGACGACTCAATTTACAGTCGTCAATGCAGTCGTGTTGCGTGGATTTTCGTTTCCGCATCCGGAGCAGTTGGTGACCGTTGGGCTGATCGATCCGAAAGCGAGCGATCAAAACAACAATTTCGGAAACGGCGTGATTCCGACAGCGCAGGATTACGAAGATTTGAAAGCAGCCCAGAAATCGTGCTCGTTGATGGCCGGCTATCTCAGTGGATCGACAATAAACGTCACCTACAAGGACAAGCCGCAACGTTACAACGGCGGCTACGTCACAGAAGATTTTTTCAAGATCACTGGTGTATCGCCGATTATTGGACGCGATTTCACCGCCGCTGACAACAAGCCGGGTGCGGAAAGGGTGATTATTCTCGGTCACGAAATTTGGAAACGGGATTTCAACGGCGATTCCAAAGTCGTCGGACAGAACGTTCGAGTTAATGGCAAACCTGCAACCATCATTGGTATTATGCCGCCGAATTTTAAGTTCCCAGGTTTTGAGGAACTCTGGACGCCGCTTTACAATCAATTCCCCCCGATACCGCGCGGCCAGCTCGTGATCGGTCCAAACAACGCCGCACCTGCTGTGATGGGTCGGCTTAACCCGGGGGTCACTCTCGATCAGGCGAATGCGGAATTTATCAATCTTGCTCGCCGGTTGGCGCGAGATAATCCAAAGACCAACCAAAATTTCACATCGGCGACCGTGCAACCGCTCGCGAAGTCGATCATCGGCGTTCAATTTCAGCAGACCGTTTGGGCCATGTTGGCTGCGGTCATCCTCGTTTTATTGATCGCGTGCGTGAACGTCATGAATATGCAGTTCGGCCGGGCCGCATTGCGAGCAAAAGAATTGGCGATTCGCGGCGCACTAGGAGCGACACGTTGGAGACTCGTCAGGCAGATGTTGACCGAAAGTCTGGTGGTCGCGGTATTCGGAGCAGTCGTGGGAGTTCTTTTGGCCTATTGGGGCGTCGACTTGCTGACCCGCGCCACGGACGCTCTGCCGTCGGGGTTCGCATTGCCTTACTGGATTCGATTTACGATCGACGCGCGAGTGCTCGCGTTCATCGTTGGGATAACCTTGGTCGCGACGATCGTTTCCGGCCTCGTCCCGGCAATAGTCAGTGCTCACAGCAATGCAGCGGAGATGATGAAAGAAGGCGGGCGCGGCAACAGCAGTCGGTTGGTCAACATCATCACACGGCTTCTCGTGATCGGGCAGATCGCCCTCACAGCGGCGCTATTGATTGCGACAACCCTCGAGATCAGGTCGATCAGAAACCAGCTTAAGCTCGACTATGGTTACGATGAGAACGCGATTTACAGCGCCCGGATGGCGTTGATGGAAGGCGCCTATACCGAAGATGGCCGCCGCGATTTTTTCAAACGCGCTGTTCGGGAATTGCGCGCCAATCCTCAGTTTGATTCGGCAGCGCTGACTGATCGCTTTCGGATGACATTTGCAGGCGGCGGCCAGTATGAAGTTGACGGCCAAAATTATCTTACCGACCGCGACCGGCCGCGCGGAAACTTCGAATCC
This sequence comes from uncultured Verrucomicrobiae bacterium, assembly GCA_963758425.1. Taxonomy (GTDB): domain Bacteria; phylum Verrucomicrobiota; class Verrucomicrobiia; order Chthoniobacterales; family UBA10450; genus Udaeobacter. Next base: position 64,701 of record CAVWVV010000013.1, on the reverse strand, counting down.
GTGTCGGATAACTATTTTTCAACGCTCGGGCTAAGGATTTTGGAAGGGCGCGACTTTACCGTTGATGATGCTGACGCCAAGCAACCGGTTGCGATCGTGAACGCCAGTTTTGCGCGGAAGCATTGGGGCAACCAAAGCGCGCTTGGACATCAGGTCCGAATTTTCAACCCAGGCGAGCCGCAACCGTGGCGAACGATCGTAGGCGTTGTTCCCGACACTTTAATGCAGGGTCCGTTCGATCAGCAGACGGATAATGCCGGCTTTTACATGCCACTCCTTGGCGCATCGCCGGCCACTCAATTTTGTACGATCCTCGTTCGACCGCGCGCAGGCCAACGCGCGGAAACGCTCGGTCCGGCGCTGACAAAAGCAGTTACTCAGCTTGATTCGGATGTGCCGATTTATTTTCCCGGCACGCCCGCTCGATTGCACGACGAAACTCTTTCCGGCAATCGCATCATCGTTGGTCTGTTCGCGATTTTCGGTGGCCTCGCATTCGTTCTCTCTGCGGTGGGTCTTTACGGTGTGATGAGTTTTTCGGTGAGCCAGCGCACGCAGGAATTTGGAATTCGAATGGCCCTTGGAGCGGACGCGCAACGAATTTTCAGAATGGTGATGCAGCAGGGCGCGTGGCAATTGGTGATCGGACTTGCGCTCGGTGTGGGTGGGGCTGCTTTGCTGTTGGGAGTTATCGTGGCGGCCGCTTTGAAAAACATTCTCTTCAAAGTCAACCCGCTGGATCCGGCCATTTATTTCGCGGTCGCCGGTCTGCTGACAATTGTTGCCGCGGCTTCCTGTTTTGTTCCCGCGCGCCGCGCCACGCGTGTCGACCCGATTCAAGCATTACGCACCGAGTGATATGAATGATTTAAAGTTTGCTTTGCGCCAGCTCCGCAAATCGCCGGGGTTCGCTTTGGTTGCCGTCCTGACGCTGGCGCTCGGGATCGGTGCAAATACTGCGATCTTCTCGGTCGTGGAAGGTGCGCTCCTGAGGCCATTGCCGTTTCCTCATGGGGAGCGACTCGTTAGGGTCTATGAAGCGCTTGACGAAAATGGCGCGCGTTCGGCGTCGTTGAATCTGAGCGATCGCACGGTCGCGCGGTTCCGCGAGTTCGGTCGGGACATTTTCGAAGATGTTGCAGGCGGAACCGGCGAGGCCGCCGTTGTCGGCCTGACCAGTGGTGTGCCTGCCCAGACGCTCCCTGCTGCGCAGGTCACTTCGAACTTCTTCAATGTGCTCGGATTATCACCGGCACAGGGCCGCAATTTCACAGAAAAAGAAGGACTGGATCGGGCAGCAAACGTTGTCATCATCAGTGACGATCTCTGGCACAATAACCTGAATTCGCGCCAAGACGTGCTCGGCAGCACGATTGTGGTCGATGGCACGCCTCGCACCGTTATAGGCGTGATGCCGAAAGCGTTCCGGCATCCCTATCGCGCGAATCTGTGGCTGCCGCTTGCGCTTGAGCCGGACAATCCGGCGACGATTAACAACCACTATCTCTATGGTGTCGCACGGCTGCGCGCTGGCGTGACACCGGCAAAAGCAGAAGAGGCGGTGAAGCGCATGTGCGCCACGATCAACCGCGACGATCCGAATTCGGCGAACGTTCGTGCAGCATACATCCTGCCGTTGCGCGAAAGTTTTGTGATGGATTTGCGGCCGAAAATTCTCGTCATTATTGGCGCTGCCGTCTGCGCGCTTTTGATCGCCGCAACGAATTTCGCCGGTCTAGTGCTGGCTCGCGTCATTGAGCGGGAAGGGGAGTTTGCATTGCGAGCTGCGCTCGGAGCGAGCAGGCAACGCCTCGTTAAGCAACAGCTCGTCCAGGCGTTCTTAATTGCGCTCATAGGAACCATGCTCGGTCTCCTCATAGCGTCGTGGATCACGCCAATGTTGTTCGCGCTTAGCCCCGAAGGCTCGGATGCAACCGGCAGCGCGATGCGTGAATTCGATTACGCTGCGCGACTCGATCTGCCGGTATTCGCGTTCGCGGCTGGTTTGATGGCACTAGTCGGTTTTGGGTTCGGTTTGCTGCCGGCCTTGCGCGCATCGCGCACGGACCTACGGGGCGCGATGAGCGCGATCTCACGTGGCGCAACACTCGATCGCAATGCGCGGCGATTGCTCGGCTCATTCGTCGTGATCGAGCTCGCGATTGCCGCCGCACTCCTCACCGCGAGCGTCACCGCGACGCAATACTTCCGGAAGCTGGTCGAGGAGCCATGGGGCTTCGACACGAAGGATCGGCTGGCCTTCAACGTCACGGTTCCCGATCGATTCTTTCCGACTCCCGCGACAAAAGAGAACGCGCTCGAAGCGTCGCTCACGCAACTGCAAGCGTTGCCCGGCGTCAAATCCGCAACCGTCGTTTCGCCGTCACCAATGGACGCGTCATGGACGATGATGCTCTTCAACGCCGAAGGCAGGCCCGCACCTGAGCCGCGCGGCGTGTACACAGCGTACTCGCGTGTTCCCGTGCCCGGCTATTTCCAAGGCATGGGCCAGCCGCTGTTGCAGGGCCGCGATTTCAATACAAGCGACACTGCCGACTCGCCGCTGGTCTGCATCATCAGCCAAAGCATTGCAAAACGTTTTTGGCCTAACGATTCGCCGATTGGCAAGCGCATCCGCTGGGGACGACTCGACGGGACTCGTCCGTGGTTTACGATTGTGGGCGTGGTCGGCGATATGAAAGCCATCGTCGATCCGCGCGACGGCGAAGTGCTCGGCATGATCGCGCGCCCGCTCTCCCAAATGCTCGTGCACGCGACCACACCGCTCGACGACATCACCTTTGTTCTGCACACTGATCGTCGCTCGGTGAACGAGCCGGCTATCCGCGCCGCGCTGGCCCGCGCGAATGGAAATCTGGCCGCCTACAACTTTCTTGCGCTCGAAGATGCCGCAGCGCGCTCGCGCACGACCGAGCGATTCATTTTCGTCCTTGTTTCGTCGTTCGGAGTCGTTGGACTCGTCCTCGCTGCGGTCGGATTGTATGGCCTGCTTGCGCTCCAGGTTGCACGGCGCGAACGCGAATTCGGCATCCGCAGTGCACTCGGCGCCACCGCGCGCCAGATCATCCAGCTCGTCGCCCGACAAGGCGCAACGCTGCTCTCGCTAGGCTTCACTGCCGGCGCACTCGCGACCTACGGAGTTGTGCGCCTGGTGCGAAATCAATGGGCTGAAATGCCGGGGCCGAATCTGATCGCGTGCATTTGCGCCGCGATCGTGCTTGGAATCGCAGTCATCGTCGCATGCTGGTTACCGGCCCGGCGCGCTTCGCGGGTTGATCCTGTCATTGCACTTCGCGCCGAATGACCACTAAACAATCAATTCTCGATAAACCTCTATGATCTCCGACTTCAAATACGCCCTCCGGAGCCTCACTAAAACACCAGGGTTCACTATCATCGCCGTGATTACGCTCGCGCTCGCGATCGGCGCGAACACTGCAATCTTCAGTTTAATAAACGAGTTGTTTCTCCGCGGTCTGCCATTCAAAGAACCGTCGCGCGTTGTGCACTTGTATGGAGGAGACAAATCGCGCGATCTCGCTGACTTCGGAGTGTCGGCGCCGCGTTTTATGCATTACCGCGAAGGGCAGACATTGTTCGACGGCTTGGCCGCGGAAAACTTCTTCGCGTTTACGCTCACAAATCTTGGCGATCCGGTCCAAATCTTCGGAGGCAGATTAACCGCTAACTATTTTGATGTCCTGGGAGTGCGCCCGATTCGCGGCCGTAATTTTCTGCCCGGGGAGGAAGAAGGCGCGGACGTCGCACTGGTGACAGAAAATTTCTGGCAAAAACGTCTCGGCGGCGACCCGAATGTGATCGGTCGAAGCATAACGCTTGACGGGACTGTGCACACGATCGTCGGAGTTCTGCCTAACATGCCGGTAACTTGGTTTGGGGCGAATCCGGTTGCCGAAGTCTGGACGACCAAGCCGTTTCAGCTGCCGGGATTCACTTTCGAACGATTGATGCGCGGCACGAGCTATCTCCGGGTCATTGGAAGGATAAAACCAGGGATGACGGCGAAGCAGGTATCGGCGGCGTTGCCGTCACTCGATCAGAGCTATCGCACCCAATATCCGAACAAGATCGACAGCGTCTTCACGACCACGCTGCGGACACTGCCCCAGGACGTGACGCGGAATTTCCGCGCGGGTTTCGCCACCCTTTTCGCCGCGGTGAGTTTCGTGTTGCTGATCGCGTGCAGCAATGTCGCCAATTTGTTGCTCGTTCGTTTCAGCGGGCGGCGGCGCGAGATCGCGTTGCGAATGGCGATCGGTGCATCGCGCGCAAGCATAGTGCGGTTGTTCGTTTTCGAAAGTGTACTTGTCAGTTTAATTGCGGGAGCGGTCGGCGCTTTCGTGGCGTGGCGTTTGGTGCCGTTAGTTCCAAGGATGGCGTCCAATTTCCTTCCGCTGGAAGCGAACACCGCGACAAGCTTGTCGATTCCGGTGCTCATCTTCACGATTGCATTGTCGATCCTGACCGGACTGTTGATGGGAGTTTATCCGGCACTCCAAGCTTCCCACGCCGATTTGGTGGGCGGCTTGAAAGAAGGCGGCCGCGGCGCGAGCGGCAGTGTGCGCCAGCAACGTTTCCGCAAGATCCTGGTCGGCGCGCAAGTGGCGCTCTCGGTCACGCTGCTGGCCGGCGCAGCGTTGCTCATCACGAGTTTCATCCGTTTGAGTCAGCAGAATATCGGCTTCCGTTCCCAAAACCTTTGGACGGGCGTGATTACACTGCCGGTCTCGCAATATCCCGACGCTCCGTCGCGTCAACGTTTTGCAGAACAAACGCTCAATGAGTTGCGCAATGTTCCCGGTCTCGAGAGCGCGACAATCAGCGGTGATATTCCGCTCGCTGGTGGAAATCGCACGCTTTACGCTCGCGCGGACCGCGATGTTCCGCCCATGGAGAAACGCGCCAGCGCGCCAAGCCACGACATCGCGCCCGATTATTTCAAAACCTGGGGTATTCCGCTTCTGGCTGGACGTGAGTTCAATGAGCACGACACGGCTGACGGACAGAAGGTCTGTCTGATTAGTCAGGCCGGGGCGAAGAAGATTTTTCCGAATGAGAATCCAATCGGCAAAACACTCTTGGTGACAAGCCTCGCCGTGCCGTGCGAGATCGTGGGAATCGTCGGAGACGTGCGCTCGATTCGAGTGGCAGAAGCGCCGGGCATGGAATTCTATCTACCATGGGCACAGGAAAATTTCCCATTCGTTAACGTCACCGTGCGCAGCAATCTCAACGTCGATGCGGTTACGAGGCTCGTGCAATCCGCGCTTACCAAAGTAAACCCTGGATTGGCAATCGCCATCCCGCAAAGCATGGACGCTGTTGTCGCGCAGGCGCTGGGCCAGGCACGTTTGATGATGTGGTTGCTTGGAATTTTCGCCGGCGTCGCATTATTGCTTGCGAGCATCGGCATTTACGGAGCGGTCGCATACACAGTTGAGCAACGAACCGGCGAAATAGGCGTGCGCATGGCGCTTGGCGCACAAACCGCGGATGTACTGCGGCTTGTCGTTCGTCAGGGAATGGCTCCTGTCGTATTGGGCCTGGTCATCGGAATGGTGGCTGCGCTTGCGCTGGGTCGTTTGCTCACTACGCAGCTTTACGAGGTTTCCCCGCACAACCCGGCGCTTCTTGCTACCACAGCGATTACGCTCGGGGCGGTGGCTTTACTTGCATGTTTTTTGCCCGCACGGCGCGCAACATTCGTAAACCCAATTGAGGCGCTTCGGGCAGAATAAAAATTATTACTTCACGCAATGCTTAAAGACCTTCGATTCGCTTTGCGGCGACTGTTCAAGCAACCGGGGTTCGCATTCATCGCCGTTCTCGTGCTTGCGCTTGGTATCGGTGCGAACACCGCGATTTTTAGCGTTGTTAACGCGGTCTTGTTGCGGCCGCTCCCTTATCCTCACTCAGAACAACTGGTGTTGCTCCGTGAGAGATTACTCGGGCCGTCCGGTTTCGAATCAGGCTCTGTGAGTTACATGAATTATCTCGACTGGCGGTCCGCGCAGAAAAGCTTCACTGATCTTGCACTGGCAAGGACGGAAGGTGTGAGCCTCTCTGCTTCTGACGGAACGTCGCCGCCGGAAGCAATTCGAGCCGGGCGCATCACCGCGAATTATTTGTCGCTCTTACAAGTTCCCCCGCTGATCGGCCGTGATTTTGTAGAGGGCGATGATGTTCCTGGCGCGACGAAAGTAGCCCTCATTAGCGAACGAGTTTGGAGAAAGCAATTTGGCGCATTGCCGATCGCAATCGGGCAACGATTGAACATCGATGGCGTGCCGCGCGAGATTATCGGCGTTGTTTCGGAACGCGTTCGTTTCCCGCGAAACTGCGACGTTTTTCTGCCACTGGCCGATTTGCGCGCCGATCACGATTTTTTGTCGCGTGGAAATCACGAAGCTTTTTCGTGTCTGGGTCGTCTGAAATCAGGAGCGACGTTGAAGCAGGCAATCGCCGAGCTCGATGCCATCGCGGCCGATCTTTCCCGGCAGTATCCGGATTCCAACACCGGCCGGCAGGTTTCCGCAAAGTTGCTGCTCGAATATTCGGTAGGCCAATACCGATATCTCCTTTGCGTGCTGCTTGCGGCCGTGGCTTGCGTCTTGTTGATCGCGTGCGCGAATGTAGCGAATCTTCAGCTCGCACGAGGTCTGGCGCGTCGCAAAGAACTTGCAGTGCGCGCTGCGCTTGGTGCCAGCCGCTGGGACCTGGCGCGCCAAGTGTTGGTGGAGAGCGGAGTCGTCGCCTTGCTAGGCGGCATTTGCGCCATGCTGATCGCCGTGTGGAGTCTTGACGCAATTCGCTCGCTTGTTCCGCCTAATGTGCCGCGATTTCAAGAAACGAATATCGATGGTTTGGTACTTGGGGCCACCATCATCATTTCAGTATTCACCGGATTACTCGTTGGAATGTGGCCCGCGTTACGCGTCTCGAACACGGCCTCGGTGGCAGTTGAGTTACAAGAAGATGGTGCGCGCGGCAGTAGCGGCGCGCAACGGCAGCGGGCCCGCGCAATCCTGGTGATTGCGCAAGTTGCTCTTGCGGTCCTGCTGCTCGCGGCGTCGGGCTTAACGTTGAAGAGTTTCTGGCGCTCGCAGCAGGTGCCGCTTGGATTCAATCCACGGGGTGTTTTGACCATGAGCATCGCACTTCCGCCATCGCGCTACGATTCGCCGGAGAAGATCGCTCGCTTTTACGATCAATTGGTTGAGAAAGTGAGACGACTCCCGGGTGTAAGCGCGGCGGCGGTTTGCAATAATGCGCCATTTGATCATCACGAATGGGACAGTTCATTTCATATTACCGGCACGCCTCCTGATCCTCACGGCCAGGAGCCGATCAGTGAGATGGCGATTGTTTCACCGGATTACTTTCGCGCGCTTGGGATGGCGATCTTGCGCGGCAGAGATTTCGGACCGGAAGATGTGAGCGGCCGTTCCGGAACGGTAGTGATCGATGAGCTTGCCGCACAAAAGTTTTTTCCTGGCACCGACCCGATCGGCAAACAGATCGACGATCCAGTTACTATTAGCGACAACAATCAGAATGGCGTTCCGCTGACTATCATTGGAATCGTGCCGCACACCCGGAACGCTGCCCCGGGCGAAAAAGAGGACGCGCGCAATTTGCCGATGATGTACTTCAGCGCGTCGCAGTTTCCGAACGTCGAGCAGAACCTGATCGTCAGCGCGAAAGCAGGGTTAAATCCGCACTCCGTTGTCAGTCCGATCAAAGAGCAAGTCGCGACGCTGGATCGTGACCAGTCCGTTTCCGAGATCGCAACGATGGATGAAAACATCGACGACAGCCTCGCTTCGCAGCGCCTGACAATGACATTACTGGGTGTATTTGCGGGACTCGCGCTGATTCTCGCGAGTATCGGGCTTTACGGGGTCATGGCATTGATTGTCAGCCAGCGCACACGCGAGCTCGGCATTCGGTTTGCCCTCGGTGCCAGCCGCGGTGATGTTCTGCGACTCGTCCTTGGTCAAGGGGCTGTCCTGGTCGGAATCGGACTTGCTGCGGGATTGCTCGGGGCCTTCGTCGCCAGCCGTGCTTTGGGAAGCGTCCTCTATAACGTCGCACCGTTAGACCCGGCAGCGCTCATCAGTGCTCTGCTGACGCTTTCACTGGTGGCGCTAATCGCGTGTTTTGTGCCCGCGCGGCGCGCGAGCCGCGTGGATCCTATCGAAGCGCTACGCACGGAATGAATGGAATTGCCAAATTGTTGATTGCACTCGTATGACCGATCTTCGGTACGCGCTCCGCCAGCTTGCCAAGTCTCCCGGGTTTGCTGCAGTCGCCGTCCTAACGCTCGCGCTCGGGATTGGTGCGAATACCGCCGTGTTCAGTTTGATCAACGCGCTTCTCGTCCGGCCGCTACCATATCAACAACCTTCCCGGCTCGTGTTGATCTGGGAGAGGTTTGCAACCCAGGGACTCGAGCGGATTCCGGTCTCGCCCGCCAGAGTATCTCGATCTGGCAAAGGAATTCCAAAGCACCACGGGCCTCGCGGCGTTTACTTTTGAAAGATTCAATCTCGGCGGCGGCGATGTTCCGGAGCGCATTTCCGGCGCAGCCGTGTCGCCGTCATTGTTTCCTTTGCTAGGAGTCGAGCCAATCAAAGGCCGCACGTTTGCGCGTGAAGAACAGGGGCAGGGTCATGACGATATCATCGTGATCAGCGAGCGTCTTTGGAAACGCCGGTTTAATTCTGATCCGGCGCTTGTTGGCAAATCCCTGCTTTTGAATGGCCGCAACTACACGGTGATCGGGGTGATGCCGGCGAAGTTCGAATTTCCGATCCCGCTTTTCGGCGTTCAGGGAAATCAGTTTGCCGAGCGTGTGGATATTTGGAAACCCGTCGCGTTCACCCCGCTGGAACTAAAAGAGCGCTACTCGCGCAGTTACTCTTTGATCGCTCGATTACGGCCAGGCGTTTCGGTGGCAAAAGCGCAGACGGAACTTGACCAACTTATTTCAAACTGGATCCAGGCGTATCCCGAGAATTACAGCGGCGGAGGTTTCGGCGCCCGAATCTATCCATTTCAGGATCAAGTCGTCGGTGGAATGCGGACCGGTCTGGCGATTTTGCTGGGCGCGGTGATCTTCGTGCTGCTGATCGCGTGTGCAAATCTCGCGACCATGCTGCTCGCCAGGGCGAGCGCGCGCGAACGCGAGCTGGCTATTCGAGTCGCCCTCGGCGCGGGACGCTGGCGATTGCTGCGCCAAATGCTGACGGAAAGCGTGTTACTCGCTATTGCCGGCGCAGCTGCTGGAATCATTCTTTCGGTCTGGGGCCTGCAGCTACTCAAGCAGATAGGCGCGCGCACTGTTCCGCGGCTCGCTGAAGTAAATGTCGATCTTGTGGTTTTAATTGTGACGGCGATCATCGCGGTTGGGACCGGAATTTTGTTTGGCCTGATTCCGGCATTCGCCACTGCAAAACCGGAGCTGACGGAAGCGCTCAAAGAAGGGGGTCGTTCTTCGACCACCGGTGCGGAGCGCAATCGGGTGCGCAATTCACTCGTCATCGCCGAGATTGCGCTAGCGCTAGTGTTGCTTGTTGGCGCAGGGCTCTTGCTGAAAAGTTATGCACGGGTGCAAAATGTCGATCCAGGATTCGATCGTCGCAATGTTTTGACGGCAGAGGTGAATCTTCCGGACACGAAATATCCGCAGCGCGAAAGCGCCGACTACCGGGAGGGCGAAGCGATGATCAATTTCTGGAACGAAGCGCTGCGCCGGGTCCACCAATTGCCGGGAGTCGAATCTGCAGGTTTCACAACCATTCTTCCACTGAGCGGTTCGAATTCGGATTCCTCTTTTTCGATCGAAGGCCGCGTGCTTGGTAAAAACGAACCGGGCCCGGATGAAGAGATTCGCATTGTCACACCGGATTATTTCCGGGTGCTGAAGACGCCGCTGCTGCGTGGACGTTTCTTTACTGAATCCGACAATGCCCACGCGCCAGGAGTTGTGATTATTAACGAAGCGTTGGCGAAAAAACATTGGCCCAATGAAGACGCGCTGGGTAAACGCATCACCTTCAGCGATCCGCGCAAGCCGGATCCGAAATGGCTGACAATTGTCGGAATTGTCCGAGGTATTCGGCATCGCGGGCTCGATTTCGATCCAGCGCCGGAATATTATCTGCCGCTCGCGCAGCGCGCTGAAAGCAGCATGATTTTAACGGTGCGGAGCAGGCAAGATCCCAGCACGCTCACATCGGCCATCCGGCGCGAAATCCAATCGCTCGATCCTGATCAGCCGATCGCAAACGTTCGCACACTTGAGATCGTTACAGCCGATTCAATTGCTCCGCGCCGAATGTCGATGGTCTTGCTCGGTGCTTTTGCGGGGATCGCGTTGTTGCTTGCGAGCGTCGGAATTTACGGAGTGATTTCGTATCTGGTAGTCCAGCGCACCCATGAGATCGGCGTGCGCATGGCCTTGGGCGCGCAACGTAGCGATGTTCTGCGACTTATCGTTGGACACGCAGCGAAGTTGGTTGGAATCGGCACCTTCATTGGATTGATTCTCGCTTTTTTGTCGACTCGGTTGCTTTCCGCGTTGCTCTACAATGTTGGTCCATTTGACGCGACGACCTTCCTATTCGTAACAGTCGCGCTAGCCGCAGTAGCTCTGCTGGCCAGTTACATCCCGGCCCTTCGCGCGGCACGCGCCGATCCGGTGGTCGCGCTAGGCCATAACGCTTAATCATGATCAAACTTAAAAATTTGGAACGCTGTTATCCCCTGGCAAAAGAGAAGTTTTTTTACGTCTTGCGCGACATCAACCTGGATGTCGAGGAAGGCGACTTTGTCTCTGTCATGGGGCCGTCCGGCGCGGGCAAATCGACGCTGCTGCACATCCTGGGCATGCACGATCACGGCTGGCGCGGTGAATATTTTTTAAATGAAACCGCGGTGCATCATTTGAAGCCGAAGGAACGCGCTACGTTGCGGAACGAACAGGTCGGATTCGTGTTCCAGCAGTATCACTTGCTCGATGACCTCACGGTTTACGAAAACCTCGATATCCCACTGTCGTATCGCCATTACAAAAAGAGCGAACGCGCCGCGCTGGTCGCGGACATGCTCGATCGTTTCCAAATCGTCGGCAAAAAGGATTTGTATCCGAGTCAGCTTTCTGGCGGACAACAGCAACTTGTGGGTGTCGCGCGCGCGATCATCGCCGGACCAAAACTTCTGCTCGCCGATGAACCGACCGGAAACCTGCACTCCAGCCAGGGCGAAGAGATCATGGAGCTATTCCGCAAGCTGAATGACGAAGGCATGACCATCGTGCAGGTGACGCACTCCGAGAAGAATGCCTCCTACGGCAAACGCGTCATTCAACTTCGCGACGGTTGGATTGTGAAAGGAGAATAATGATCGCTGATTTGAAATTCGCGCTGCGCCAACTCGGCAAATCTCCGGGATTTACTTGTATCGTCGTGCTGACGCTTGCGCTTGGGATTGGTGCCAACACTGCCGTGTTCAGCGTACTCAACGCAGTGTTATTGCGGCCGCTGCCGTTCCACCAACCGCAAAATCTCGTCGCGATCGGCGAATATGATACCCGCGAAAAAGCCGATCCGGGAACGGATATCAATTCGATCTCGTACCTCGATTACGTCGACTGGCGTAACCAGAACAAAGTTTTCGAGCGGATCGCGGTTTATACCAACCAAGGCGTGAGCACGCTCACAGATGGAAACGGAGCGCTGCATGTTCAAGGCGAATCAGTATCGGCCGATTTGTTTCCGTTGCTCGGAGTTCAACCGATGCTTGGCCGTGACGTTTTTGCCTAACGAAGATAATCCAGGAAATCATGTGGTCATTTTGAGCCATGCGTTGTGGCAACGCCGGTTTGGAGCGGATCGCAACGTTGTCGGCAAAACCGTTACCCTAGACGGTCAGCAGTTCGAGGTAATCGGGGTGATGCCCCCACGGTTTACTTTTCCGATTGGTTCGGTTTCGCCGGAACTTTGGATCTCGATGTCGAGTTTGCGCGAATCCAAGGATGGCGGATCGCCAATGACGGAGCAGCGGGACAACGACTTTTTCGAGTGCATCGCGCGATTGAAACCGAACGTCTCGATCCAGCAAGCGCAGGCGAACATCGACAGCATTACCGCAAGCTGGCGTCAACAATATCCGGACTCAAAGCTGCACACTGGCGCGAAGGTCATTCCACAGATCAGCGCAATGATTGGCAGCACACATTCGGCGTTGCTGATGTTGTGCGCGATGGCCGGCTGCGTGCTGCTTATCGCTTGTCTCAACGTCGCGAACCTGTTGCTGGCGCGGTCGCTTTCGCGCAATCGGGAAATAAGCATCCGCGCCGCGCTCGGCGCCGGCCGCTGGCGTATTATTAAACAATTGCTTGCCGAAAGTACGTTACTCGGTCTGCTGGGCGGTCTCGCCGGATTGGTGATTGCAATCTGGGGCATTGATTCGCTGAAAGCATTTCTGCCGAGTATTCCGCGCATTGACGAAATCTCGCCGGACCCTCTGGTTCTTGTCGTTACGGCCATCGCCAGTCTTGGAGTTGGAATCGTTTCCGGTTTGTTTCCGGCGTGGCGCGCATCGCGTTCGAACCTTGCCGTGTCGCTGAATGAAGCTCCGCGCGGTGCAAGCGAAAGCGCGAACGCTCATCGCACCCGCGCTGCGCTCGTCGTAGTCGAGATCGTCCTCGCGCTGGTCCTGCTCGCGAGCGCGGGGTTGCTGGTCGAAAGTTTTATTCGCCTGCAAAGAGTTCCTGGCGGGTTCGATGTAACGAATGTCATGACGGCACGCGTGGCGTTGCCCCAAACAAATTATGGCAAACCGGAACAAGCGGCCGCTTTTTACAAAAAATTACTGGAACGGCTTTCGAGTGAGCCTGGAATGCAGTCAGTTGCGGCGGCGTGGTGGATTCCGCTCAGCGGCAGTGAAATCGGTTTCACTTTCAACTTCGACGCTCATCCAGTGCCGAAAAGTCAGCAGCCAGTGGCACAATTTAACACCGTGACGGCTGATTATTTTAAAGCTATGCGAGTCCCCTTGCTCAAAGGTCGCTGGTTCACCGAGCGGGATGACAAAAATGCGCCAGCGGTAGCAATTGTCACGGAGGCTTTTGCGAAGCAGTTTTTCCCCGGCGAAGATGCCATCGGCAAAAGAATCATTCCTGACGGCTCGGTCGAGCCTGGGAAACCGCCAGTTCGTGAAATCGTAGGAGTGGTCGGCGATATGCACCTGGTCAGTCTTAAGATTCCGCCCAAGCCGCAGATTTATGTTCCATATCCGCAATTCGCCATTCAATCGCTGTCGATCTTCATGCGGACGCAAGTTGACCCGGGTTCGGTGACTACCGCTGTGCGTCGTGCCGTGGGCGAGATCGACAAGGACGTGCCGGTTTATCGGCCGCGCTTGCTTGCCGATTACCGGTCCCAATCCATCGCACAGCCGCGTTTGAACGCGATGCTGGTCAGTTTGTTTGCGCTCATTGCACTACTTCTGGCAGCGGCGGGAATTTTTGGAGTCATGAGCTACTCGGTCACGCAACGGACGCAGGAGATCGGAATTCGCCTGGCGCTCGGCGCGCAACGTTACGACGTGCTGCGTCTCATCATCGGCCAGGGTATGCGCTTTGTTGGCATCGGCGTGCTGGCCGGCTTAATCGGCGTGTTCGCCTGCTCTCGTCTCTTGCAAAGCCTTCTTTTCGGCGTCGGCACGACTGATCTGAGAACTATGTTGATCGCAACTGTGACCTTGGCAGCAACCGCATTATGCGCCTGCTATATTCCGGCGCGACGCGCAATGCGCGTCGATCCGATGCAGGCACTGCGCTCCGAGTAATCGCCTATTGAAAGATTTGAGTGACCTAAAGGTTCGTTTTTGGCCAGGCCCGCAAGTCGCCCGAATTCACGTAGGTTGTCGTCCTCCAGCCCGCAGTCAGCATTGATTCTGCCGTCGCATTGTGTGGCGAATAAAACGGTCCGGCCTCGGACTCATTAGAGCAATTGTGAAATAATTGTAGCGCCAGCTAGGGAAGCGTTGTTGCGGTTGACTCAAGCTTCTGGCGAGCGGTAGTGATTTCGGGAAGCACAGTTCTACCAAGTTTATCCTGTTCTTCTTCCGCAAGTTTGATCCAGGATAATGCCTCTTTTGAATGGCCAAGTCTCTCTTCCGCAACGGCGAGGCTATAATAACCGGCGATTAGGGCCTCCTGTTGGCCTTCAGAATATGGCAATTCGGAGGCTTCATCGAGTTCCGCCAGGAATTCTTTCTTTGCAGTCTGCAGATCACCTTTATCCAGGTAACAGACTCCGCGGCTCAAAAAAAGGTCCGGCATAATGTGCGCTCCCTTTCTTGTGACGGCTTCGTCAAAATTTTCTGACGCTTTGCTCAGCAAATGTTCTTTAAATGCTTTCTCAACCGGTCCGCTATGCTGGTTGTCTGCCAGCTCAGCGAGCAACTGCGGCAGTCGGGGATCATCGTTCCAAACAGCAGAAGCATAATTTTTAGCTTCTTCTGGGGGAAGCGGAGCATTTCGTCGTTGCATTCCAAAGCTTGCGGCTTTCTCGCGGTATTCCCATCCGAGCTCGTAATACAAATGGACGTCCTGTGATTTCCGTGTTGCCGCGAACCAAACCGATTGCGGATCCCGCCATTCGGATAAGTAATCCACGGTTTTCGTAAGCCAGATGAAACTAACTGCCGCAACCAGTGTTGTTGCAGCGGCGATCTTCCACGTATGCAAATGACTTGTTGCTTTGATCAACAGCCAGGCAATGAGAATCACCACGCCTACTGATGGTAAAAAAAGGTAGCGATCGGCTACTGGATAACTGAATGGCAAAACCTGTGTTGGAAAATAAGTAAACAAGATCCAGTAGATCGAAACAGTTACCACAGGATAGCGCTTGTGCAGGAGCCACGGCAAAAGAAATAAGCCAAGCAGGACGCCTAGTCCAACCAGTTGGGACAAGCTACCTCCCGGCTCGGGAGGCACACGATAAATAACATAGTTTCCCAGGCCGGTAAGCAGCCACAAACTCTGGACAAACGCATTCGCATGCATGGCCAGGTCAGGCTGCAATCCGGTGCCCGGTTGTGCCTGCCGGACTCCTACGGCTACCGAAGCCGCCAGAACAAGGAATGGAATCTTATCAATGATTGATCGGCGTAATGGCCGCTTTTCAAGCACCAGGTCGAAAACCACTAACACCGCAGGAAAAGCGGCAACGGATAGTTTTCCCAGCAATGCGAAGAGAAACAGCAGAAGTGAAACGATGTACCAGCCTATTGCGCCGCGTTGCCTGTATTTTAGGTATGCGAGGACACAGGGCAGGACGAATGCAGCAGCCACCAAATCCTTGCGGCTTGAAATCCAGGCGACCGCTTCCACGTGCGCTGGATGAACAACAAACAACAAGGCAGCGACTACAGCAGTTATTCGTTGCTGTGTTAGTGCAAGTGCAACGAGATACACGAAGCCGGCAACAACTCCGGCCCAGAGGTTGCTTGATAGATGGAAGGCGTATGCGTTCAAGTCGCCAACCGCGTAATCAAGCGCGTAGGATAACAAATGAAGAGGGGAATAGTTGAGGTAGTAAGGACTAGATAAAATGTGAGCGAGATGCTTCCACGTTAGTCTCTGTATCCACGGATTACTGACGACATACTGCTGGTCGTCGATTCTGAAAAAGCCCAGACGAAGATCGCCCGCATAAAGCACGGCGGTAGCCACGATACACAGAAGAACAATGCCGCTATTAAGTTGCCATGAGCCGGGCACGACGGAGAAGTAGGGAGAGTCGGTTTTTCTCTTGCCGGATTTACGTTGCTGTTTCTCTACGGCAGAACGCCGCGAAAGCGCGGTTGCAGCCGGAGCAGATCGGATTTTGTGTTTTTTGATTGAAGACACGACGGAAATTTTATTCGTCATGAACTTTAATCGGCTTTGGCAATTCCGGACATGAAAATTGCCTTGTAGCGTCCACCATAAAATTTTTTCGAGAACAACTTGAATTGCCATCTGCTTTGAACATTGGTGTCGGTGTGATGTCTCCTATTCGTCGCCAAAACTAGTATGCATCTGCGTCTTCTGATCGCGTTCATCTTCGCAGGCCTCGTCGTTTCAGACGGTTTCGCGCAAGATAAAAGCCAGCCGACGGTCGATGAATTGGTGGCCAAAAACATCGAAGCCAAGGGCGGCGCGACTGCGCTACATGATCTTCAGTCGCTGCGCCTCACGGGCAAGCTGTTGGTGCAGGTCGGCGCCCAGTTGAGCTTGCCTATCTGCAAATCAAAAAGCGAGGCGATGAAGTGCGCACCGAAGCTTCTCTTCAAGGCATGACCCAGATCCAGGCCTATGACGGCAAGGAAGGGTGGAGAATCTCACCATTCTTCGGACGCAGAGATCCCGAACGAATGTCGGCCGATGATGTCAAAGCGCTCGTGGAAGACGCGGAGATGGACGGGCCATTGGTCGATTGGCAGGCGAAAGGAAACGCGGTCGAATATCTCGGAACCGAAGACGTTGACGGAACTGCCAGCCCACAAGTTGAAAGTGACTCGGAAGAACGGCGACGTAAGTTTTGTGTATCTGGATCCCGACCATTTTCTGGAGATTCGGGTGTTAACGCAACGGACGAGACAGGGTGCATATGAAGAAGTAGAAACCGACCTGGGCGATTATGAAAAAGTGGGCGGCGTGTTCGTTCCAACGTCAATCGAGTTCGGGCGCAAGGGAGCGCCTGACAAGCAACGAATTATAATCGATAAGGTCGAAGCCAACGCGCCCGTGGATGACACGATATTTCATTTCCCCGGCCTCATCCCTCTTCCGCAACCTCAGCGCTGATTAATAGATGAGGACGTTAGACGACCCAAAGCCACGCGAGGACGCGCCCTTTGCGCGCGATACTTTTAGAGTGCGACGTGTCCCCGCGTCGCTTTCATTCCTGCTTCTCTGCATAATTTCTTGTTGGGCGGGGGAAGCGCCATTCAATTCGGCGACCATCTCTGGTCTCGGCGCGCGCAACATTGGTTCCGCAACGATGAGCGGACGCATCTCCGCCATCGCGGGTAAACGCGAGCCATCCGGCAAGATTACATTGTTTGTCGGCGCAGCCAGTGGCGGCGTCTGGAAATCCGACGATAGCGGAACGCGATATCGACCCGTGTTCGACGAACAATCTGTGCAATCGATCGGCGCGATCGCGCTCGACCCGGAAAATTCGAAAAACGTCTGGGTCGGAACCGGTGAATCATGGACGCGCAACAGCGTTTCAATTGGCGACGGGATCTACAAATCAACCGATGGGGGCGAAACATGGACCCATTCCGGTCTGGAAAAGTCCGAGCGTATTGCAAAGATCGCAGTGAACCCAAAGAATGGTGAGACGGTCTTTGCCGCGGTGCCGGGCGCACTCTGGAGCGACTCGCCTGACCGCGGTCTTTACAAAACGACTGATGGCGGCAAGACGTGGAACCAGGTCCTCAAAGGAGCGAATCTTTCGACCGGCTGCACGGATGTCGCAATCGATCCCTCAAACCCAGATATCATGTTTGCGGCGATGTGGGATTTCCGGCGCAAAGGCTGGGAATATCGCTCCGGTGGTGAAAGCCCCACTGCGCCTTCAGCCAGTGGATTATTTCGTTCCGACAGACGGCGGCAATACCTGGACGGAGATTACGCCGGAGGCTAATAAAGGTTTTCCGAAGAAGCCATACGGACGCCTTGCAGTGGCAATCGCTCCTTCCAATACCAAGCGCGTTTACGCTTTTGTGGAATCCCCCGATAGCGCGCTTTTTGTCTCCGACGATGGCGGCATGACCTGGGAGAAGCGAGATAAAAGCCAATGGATGGTGTGGCGCCCGTTCTACTTTGCGAACTTGATCGTCGATCCAAAGAATCCCAACCGCATATTCAAGACTGATGGCTCGTTGATCGTCAGCGAGGACGCGGGCAAAAGCTTCGCAGAGGTTGGCGGATTCGGTGGGATGCATGGCGACGTGCACGACCTTTGGATTGATCCAACAAACACTCAGGTTGTTTTTTCCGGCGACGATGGCGGGATGTGGTATTCCTACAACGGCGGCTCGAAATGGTGGAAAGCTGAAAATCTGCCAGTCTCCCAATTTTATCACGTCAGCGTCGATGATAAGGATCCGTACCGGGTTTACGGCGGTCTGCAGGACAACAGCTCTTTTGTGGGCGAATCGCAATATCCCGGCGGCATTACCAATGCGCAGTGGGAAAATATGTACAACGGCGATGGTTTCTGGATCTTTCCGGATCCCGCTGATCCCGATTACGTTTATGCGGAATATCAAGGCGGCGAGATCGCGAGGGTAAATCGCAACACGCACGAGGCTCGCAACATCAAGCCACGGCCGGATTACAAGGAAAAGCTCAGGTTCAACTGGAATACGCCAATCGCGCTCTCGCCTAACGAAAAGGGGACGATTTATATCGGCGCTCAGTTTCTATTTCGCTCGCGCGATCACGGCCAAACGTGGGAACGCATTTCGCCGGATCTGACAACCAACGATCCGGAAAAACAGAAACAGGAGCAATCAGGCGGCGTCACGGTGGACAATTCTTCGGCGGAAATGCACACCACGATTTACTCGATCAGTGAATCACCCAAGGACAAATCGCTGATCTGGGTCGGGACGGACGACGGCAACCTTCAACTTACTCGTGATGGCGGAAAGACATGGACCAATGTCGTCGGCAATGTTCCCGGTTTGCCAAAAAATTCATGGGTGAGCTGGGTGCAGGCAAGCAACTTCGACGCCGGCACGGCTTACGCGGCGTTTGATCGACATAGCTTTGGCGATATGACGCCGTATGTTTTCAAAACGACTGATTACGGTAAGACTTGGACGCCGCTTGTGACCGCGCAAGACGCCAAAGGCGTTCGCGGATACGCTCATGTAATCAAGGAGGATTCGGTCAAGCCAGAGCTGCTCTTTCTCGGGACTGAATTTGGACTTTGGGTCTCGATCGATGGTGGAAAAAACTGGGCGCAATTTAAAGGTAACCATTTTCCCGCAGTCGCTGTTCGAGATCTGGCAATTCAACCGCGCGATAACGATCTGGTCCTTGCAACACATGGGCGCGGGATCTGGATTATTGACGATATCACTCCGTTGCGCGCGTTGACGCCGGATCTGTTGAAACAGGAAGTTGCGTTCGTTTCAGCGCGTCCTGTGCAACAGCGAATCGAAGGCCAGGGCGGCTGGGCCAACGGCGATGCCGTTTTTATTGGTGATAATCCGCCTGACGCTGCCGTGATCAATTACTACCAGCGCGAGCGTCATCTGTTTGGAAAATTGAAGCTGGAAGTATTGGATTCCTCCGGGCGTGTTGTTGATGAATTGCCAGCCAGCAAACGCCCCGGACTGAATCGCGTGACGTGGCCGATGCGCGCTAAACCGCCGCGCGTGCCGCCCGCTGCGCAGATTGCCGTTGCAGGAATACGAGGCCCACGGCTTGTACCGGGCGCGTACACTGTGCGGCTCACCAAAGCCGGCAAAGTTTCGGAAACCAAGTTGACAGTTGGTCTCGATCGCCGGGCCAAATTCAGTGCTGCGGAACGCAAGGCACAATTCGATGCTGCGATGAAGGTCCATGCACTCTTTGACCAGGAAAGCGCGCTAATGGACCGGATTGTTTCTCTGCGTAAGGCATTGGCGCAGAGTGGTGGAGCATTACCTGAAGACGATCCCGTTCGCAAGAACATCTCCGATTTCGATGGGAAAGTTGATGGTGTCCGCAAAAAAATCGTCGCAACGACCGAAGGAGGTGCGATCACCGGCGAAGAACGTTTGCGAGAACACACCGATCAGCTTTACGGAGCGATTCTCAGTTACGAAGGAAAACCTGGCGGATACCAAATTGCGTATATCGATGCGCTCAAGCGGGAACTAAGTGATGCGACAAAAGAGTTCGACCAATTGCTCACCAAGGACTTGCCCACCTTAAACGAATCTCTCAAAAGCAAGGGACAGCAGCCAATTCCAGCGCCGTCAACCAATGTTGGCGCGACAGATGCCGAATATGGATCAGGTGGCACGATGCGCGCGAGCGCCGCGCTTCCAACCGACTTCCGCATTTCCCACTAAGCCCCTAACGAGAGCAGTCTTTTGGCTCGCTAAGAATTTTCTTGCCGTTTTTCGGCTGGCTTGACCGAAAGTCCATCGATTACAGATGCTTTTTAACAAATGCGCGGCCAGACGCCGATTTCAGATACCGCTCAAATTGTGCTGCGTGCGATCGATTCGAAAACGCAATGTAAGTTTTCAAACGCCACGGCCGCCACTTCTTCGTGTGAAGCACTCGCCCCGAGTTGTAGGCGTTCAACCGCATCGGCAGATTATCGGTCAACCCTGTGTAGATCCGTCCCGAATCCATTTCGCTCTGGAGGACGTATACGTAAGCGAATTTTGCCATGGCTTGGGCTTGCCGAGTCGAAGCTCGCCGCGTTGACGTTGCAAGGTAAAACGTGTCCGCCTTCGCTGAAGCTACGGCGCGACAGTCTTCGCTCTTCTCTACGACGCGAGCGAAGACTGGAGGTAAGGGGATTCGAACCCCTGGCCTTCTCATTGCGAACGAGACGCTCTACCAGCTGAGCTATACCCCCGAAATCTTTGAAGAGGCGCCGTTTAAGGTGCAGAATTTGGTCTGCATTTCAACCTGCGACCCCACCCGTTTTGCCCCCCTGATGATTTTCGAAGAGTCCACTTCTGTCCAGAAAAGTCAGGGCTGAGCGATGTGAGAATCGGCGCATGCGCCTCATCTCAAAGCGCTCAACTGCGAGGGAAAAGTATCCAGGTGGAGCGGGATTCAGTAAGCGAAAAGGGCGACTGGGAAACGATGAAGCGCCTGACCACGTGCGTGTCTTAGTGATTATTTGGCGACCACTTGCTGATCATCCTCACTGATATCAACCTCCGGTGAACAATCGGCGACCGCCAGACTGTGGATCTCGCCACTGCCTATTCCGTTCGGACATCCGGCCAAGAAACGACTGTAGCGATTTTGCCTCGCTTCTTCCATCTCTTTAAACTGATTACACGTTATTAGTGTATTCATATATTTACCTTTCTGGATTGAGTTAAAGCCATCTTGGTGCATCGCGCTCACCGCTTATTGTCAGAGTCGACCCGAATCTTGTGCACCTGCACGTAGCTTAGAGCTCACGAGGGGCGGCGGCTCCAGCCTTTTTGTTCTTCGAGCCGAACACCCAGGACCGTGACGGTTCCTCCGGTTACGGGCGTGCTGATTCGAGCGCGGAAAGTACCGGATACACTACCTGCTCTGTATTCGACAGTTGAATTGGCGGGAACCGCAATCGTGGTAAGAGCTGTCCAAGCAGGGGCGAAACCTAGCGACGGTACGTCAGTCACAGGCGTCTTTTGTGGGCAACATTCAATGGTGACCTGCCCGGCTGACACTGGTCCGTTGCCCGTTACGCGAAACGTAACCCTCCTCCGTTCTGGTAAGAATTGGGTTAATCCTTCTCCGGTAGTAGCGGCGTTTTGAAATGCCATAGTTACATTTGCAAACATTGTTTATTCCTTTCGTTAATTAGCCTAGGCAGGCCCACAGCGCCTGAATCTCCTCCAGTTGTTCTTTAGTGATGCGGCCTGTTATACCGGCTTGAATCTTTTTGTAATTCTCCTCTCAGCGCTCCATGCTCACTTCGACGCCTTCTTTCAGCCAGCGTTCGCTTTCCCGTAATGCCTGCCCTGCCTCAGGGGTGACTGGCCGTGTGCTTTATACAGCAGATGCATACCTACCAATCGTCCACTCCCTCTGATGCGTCATGACCGCCCATGTTCTTCAGTTGATTTTGGACGGATTGCAGTCGCGCCTTCAGACTTCGAATATAATCAAGGTCGAGATTACCGGATAGCTCCCATTCTTTGAGCAGGGCTTTCAGTCCGGCAATGCGCCGGCATTTTTTAACCACTCGGTCGCTGTGGCCGTTATCTCGAATGGTTTCCATAACCATTTCAACCGCGACAAAAAGTTTACCAAGGAACAGACGCCCGGTGCGATATAAAAAGAAACTTTCACCACTCTTTGAAATCGCCCTTGTGTCTGTGTACCTCGATCAGTTTGCCAGCCACATTGTACACGCGGATCACGGCATGATATGAGCGGCTGTAAAACTTTGCCTCATTGCCCTTTCTTTGTAATCACCGAACCCGAAGTGAGGAACATCAAGCCGAAGAAGTATTCTTCGATATCAAGCCTCTCAACACGCTTCGCCAATACTCGCCACGGCTCGTAGTCTGGCCTTGGAGTTGTTGAGAAAGAGAGGTTGAAGAGCATCCGCAAGAAGGGGTTCAATATGCATCCAAATCCTTTGGTCGAAAGCTTTGCTCCGAATGCAGCAACCCACGCGTTCTCTCTTAGATACGGAAAGATGTTCTCCAAAGCCTCTTCGGAAGCATAAACATCAGCGGCGGCAAACATGAGTAGACCGTCGAATGAACCTGTCAGATAAACATCCTGAGCAGCGGCCTCAATCAGGTGGACGTTTCTCCACGCGTTTTTGGCGATTCGTCTTCTTGCGTTTACACTAATCTCAGCGCTGATCTCGACACCGACCACTTCGCCTGATTGGCCGACGGCATGAACGAGGTACGGAAAGCTGCCGCCCAGTCCGCAACCGACATCGAGAACGCGATCGCCCGCTTTTAGATTAAGCAACTCGACTGCCTTTTGACGTACAGGTTTTATGAAAAAAGGATCGAAATCCGGGAAGGGCCTGAAAACACGGGCTAGGTAGCCGTAGAGTGGTGTTCGGTCTTTTCCTTCTTGTGCCATTCAGTCTAAACGTGTACAGGAATCGCCGATGATATTCTTGCCGGATCTTTCAGCATCCGGCCCTTGATTGTGCGGGCTTCGAAATTCGCGGCCCCGGAGTGGTTAGGTTCCATCTGTTCCATAGGCTTAGTTAACAGCTTTACACCGGGGCTAGCGCACGGAACCTCCGCACGCTCGCCGTCAGTGTTAGCGCGTTATTTCACTTTGACGTCGATAGCTTTTGATCTTGCTATCGGTGTCGTCGGGAGGTGCACTTTCAGCACTCCGTCGTGGAAGTCCGCTGTCACTTTCGTGCTGTCGGCATCTTCGGGCAGCGTGAAGCTGCGTCGGAAAGTGCCAAAGCATCGCTCGATACGATGGAATTTCTTTTTCTGATCTTCCTTCTCGATTTTGCGTTCTCCGGAAACGCTAAGAATGCCGTCTTCGACTGTTACCCTAACGTCATCCTTCTTCATTTCAGGAAGGTCAGCTTTGAGAACATACCCGTGATCATCCTCACTGATATCAACCTCCGGAGACCAATCTGCGACCGTCAGGCTGGGGATCTCTCCACTGCCCATTCTATTCGGAAAGCCGCCCAGGAAGAAAGGATTGAAGCGATTTTGTGTCGCTTGTTCCATCTCTCTGAGCGGATTCCAAGTTACTACTTTATTCAATGTATTCATTTTATTTTACCTTTCTGGATTGAGTTAAAGCCATCTTGGTGCATCGCGCTCACCGCTTATTGTCAGAGTCGACCCGAATCTTGTGACAGCGACGCATCATTTTTTGCCGTCCACCGGCCTTGCCATGATTGTCATGACAGGAACAGGGCGAATCGAAAGTTACGGGCGGCTGTGTTGCCGCAGTGCAAAGAAGCGCAATCGCGGCAATGGCGAATGTTGTCGCCCGCGTCATTGCGCCCCTTCATATCATTTTGTGATTGCTGTGTGGAGACTAAAAGAGGCACAATTCGATCAACGTGAAGTTCTGGGAAGTCATCGCTGACAATCTCGGCAAAGCCGGTTGGAGTTGGGACTGCGTAGCAACGGTTGATTCCAACGGACAAACGATCTTCGTTGCTGATGCACACCGCGACAACGGAAAGAGATTCATCGTCACCGCCGACGAAAAACTGAGAGCGTTTCTCGAACTTCAACGAGTCACCCGGGAATCACTGCACTTCCCAAATGCCGAATAATTCGGCACAATTCTCGTTAGATCTCTTTTTGTGCCTATGAAAAGATGCGTTTCAATCTTCTGCGTGTGTTTAGCCCTATGCGCGTCTGTGTGTGGGCAGCAGCGTAGCGTTGAAGAACGGCTTAGTGATGTGGAGAAGCGCGTTTCAGCCTTGGAAAAGGCGTCGCCGCTTTCACTGTTCAAACCAACTCCATCGCCCACGCCAGCGGCCCAGACGAAGTCGCCGCTCGAACTCGTGTCGTGGAGTGGTGAATACTCGCAGCATTTCTACACAATTACGCTGAATCTGAAAAACAACGCAGATAAAGACATCAAGCTCATCGACGCTTCGGTGTACTTTTACGACTTGCAGGAAAATCAGGTGTTCGGCATTAAGGTCAATCCTGAGCGTTCGATTCCGGCTGGCCAAGTCATCGCGGAGAAGGGTGACTACAGTGTGAACGAGTTCAGCCCGGAACAACTGCGGGATGGCGCAAATGAAAAAGGAGGACATTAAGGCCACTCTCGTTGTTCAGAAGCTAGTATTTGCAGACAATAGCACTGGCGAGTACTAGCCATGAGGTCTGACAAAGCGATTCAGCCAACGGCCCCATTGCGAAGTAACTTCAGCGTGTTTGCCACGACACCCTGCCGTGGCTTATCTCCGTCCGGCCTTAGGGATTGAAATGATGCCCGTCATCAGTGTCCGTGGAGGCGCTGCATCGAGTTCTCATTGACGTAGTCCGCAATCGCCTCGCCCTCGGCGTCGCTGATCGCGACCGTGCTCGGGTAGTGCATACCGCCCCATACTCGAGCGTTATTGCCGTCCGAGCGCGCTTGGGCGATGTTGGTGTACGTGCGGCTCGGTTGTCCGGTTGTTGTCAGTGTAAAGGTCTGTTCGTCGTCGAAGGCGCTGAGGAGGACGGTCGCAGCCGCACCGTTTTGGCTGGGGTGTCCAGCTGGGTATTCCGGATGTGCCGGCGTGTTTATGAGGGGCAGCCAGTCCGGATCAGGAACCGTGTCCGGATTGCCGTCCGTGTCCGCCAGTGGGATCGAGGTCACCGGCCGCCAGGTCACAAAGTTCGCATCGGCACCATATGATCGTTTGCCGCTCCAGGTGGTGAATGCCGTGTCGGCCATCGCAATGTTCAAAACCGCGAGAAGCCGGTTACTTTCAGACAGGGACAAGTTATTCGCGCGTGCTATCTGGTTTGCTGCCTGATTCCAATGGATGCTGGCGTTGCCATCCCAGAACAGAGCGAGTGCCGTCTGCTCTTCCGTGCGGGTCGATCCGGTATTCCGGCCGAGCGCCTTGACTGCGTTGAAATCGTCCGTGTAGGTGGGGCTAGTCAGAGCTCGCGGTGGTCCAGGCCGGAACTGGGTGTTGTTGTTCAGGACGAACATCGCGGTGAATGCCAACCCCTGCGCACTCATCGGTGCGAACGCAGGCGGTGTTGGCCGCCACTGTCCGATCGCAGTTCCACCGATGAACGGCGGGTAGCTCGCGTTGAACCCATCAGTAGCGCGCCAGGCAAGCACTGTCTGCGCTACCTGAGTTCCCCAGGCGATCCCGCGCTCGCGCGATTGGCCGCCATCCTCGCCATGCAGTGCTGCTAGTGAGGCCGCATAACTGGCGTCCAGTGACGGCTGCTGCGATGGAAACAGACCGACCAGCGCTTCGTGCGCGGCGGCGATGACGGCAGCTCGACGCGATGCTCCCCTGGGCGCGCCCTGCTGAACGAAGACCGGCGTGTAGCGGCGCTCGATACCATTGTAGGCGTCGAAGATTGCAGTGTGAACGATTGCTCCGAGCCGTTGGCTGGCGGAGTTCGGCGTATTGGTCGCAATCAGCGTGTCGACAAAAATCTGATTCCAGTCCAGCACCTGATTGTGATTGCTCTCCTCCAGCGCGACCGCGGGCGACGCGAGCGCGAGGAGCGCCAGTGCGATGAGAAGTGGCAGAATTGACATTTTTTTGAACTGAGTCAGCGGATTCATTGTTGTTCCTTTCTTTCCTTTCGTGAGGCCAAGAACAGATTTAAATTTTGTTTTCATAGGTGTTATTCCTTTCTTTTTACGTTTGTTATTTGTCTTCTACTTGGATAAACGATGAATGGGGTTGAAACCGATCATCGGATTAGGAGATTTTTTTGGAGAGGCGCCGAAATGAGCAGCGAATTAGAATCGGCTAATCCCGCGGCCGCGGGACGCATTTCCAAGGAGCAACGCCCAGCAGGCCCGCAGGAGGTAACCCAGCTACTGGCGAACTGGAGCCATGGAGACCATGCTGCGCTCGAAAAGCTGATCCCGCTCGTTTATGAAGAACTTCGGCGTCTCTCTCATCATTTTATGGAGGGGCAACGTCCCGATCACACGCTGCAAACTACGGCGTTGGTGAACGAGGCTTATCTGCGTCTTGCGGACCAGAGGAAACCAAGCTTTACAAACCGGTCGCACTTTTTTGCCGTGGCGGCCAAAGCGATGCGCCAGATCCTCGTCGATCACGCAAAAGCGCAGCAACGCCAAAAGCGGGGCGCGGGTGCAAGCAAAATAGACCTGGACGAGGCAGCGCTGATCTCGCCCGAGCAGACAGGAGCGATTCTCGATCTCAATGACGCTCTGGAGAGGCTGGCGACGCTCGACTCAAGAACGGCTCACGTAGTCGAGCTTAGGTTTTTTGGCGGACTCAATCAGGACGAAATGGCTGAGGTACTGAAGATCTCACCTGTGACAGTTCGGCGTGATTGGGTCTTTGCCAGGGCGTGGTTATACAAGGAATTGCACAACCCCGCCTAAATGAATTAGACTGCTCATCGCCATTGGGCAGTGGGTGAGTATGACGCCGGCGCGGCTACAAACCATCAAAGAGATCTTTCACGCGGCGCTGGATTGCGAGCCGGACCAGCTCAACGCATTTCTGGATGAGACATGCTCTGGCGATGAAGTTTTGCACGCTAACGTTGAAGCGCTGTTGGCTTCACATCGACAAGCGGGGAATTTTATCGAAACCCCGGTCGCCTCTCTTGCTGCGAGCATTGTCGAGAACGGACGCGCTGACTTGCTAATCGGCCAAACGATCGGCCACTATAAAATCTCGAAACGGATCGGCACCGGCGGGATGGGTGAAGTGTATCTCGCTTCTGACATTAGCGCCGGCCGAAAGGCCGCGCTCAAACTCCTACCCACGCAGTTTACCGGGGATGCGGAGCGCATGAAGCGGTTTCAGCAAGAAGCGCGCGCTGTCGCTGGGCTCAACCATCCAAACATCCTGACGATTTACGAGGTCGGCGCGGATAGCTCCCTTCGCTACATAGCCAGCGAACTAATCGAAGGCGAAACGCTGCGTCAACGCTTCGGACGCGAAAGCGTGCAACTAAGCGAAGCCGTTGAGATTGCCATTCAAGTCGCTAGCGCACTCGCCGCCGCTCACGAGGCCGGCGTTATACATCGCGACGTTAAACCGGAGAACATCATGCTCCGGCCGGACGGATACGTGAAAGTGCTCGACTTTGGGATTGCGAAGCTTGCCGAGCAGGAAGTGCCGGTAAACATGCCGAGAGATGAAGCGCTGTTGCTGGTTGAGACGAACCTCGGATCCATACTCGGAACGGTTCGTTACATGTCGCCCGAGCAGGCCTGCGGCGCGCAAGTTGATGCAACCACTGATATCTGGAGTCTCGGCGTGGTCCTTTATGAAATGGCAACAGGTCATGCGCCATTCAGCGGCGACACACCAAGAGAGGTGATGTCTTCGATTCTTGAGAAAGAGCCACCGCCGCTCACGCATTACATCGCACACGCTCCCGCTGAGCTTCAGCAGATCATAAGCAAAACGCTGCGCAAAAATCGCGAGGAACGGTATCCCAGCGCACACGCGCTGCTTCAGGCGCTCAAAGATCTTCGTCACAAATTGGAAGTCGCGGCGGACTTGGCAGGCGCCACTGCGGCTCCTTCATGGCTGCGCTGGGCACGCTCGCCCACCGCTCTGGTGCTCGTATTGTTAGTAGCTGCTTTATCGCTGGCGCTTCCATTCTACTGGCATCGAAACCTGTCGACGAGCTCACCACCCGAGAAGAGCATCGCAGTGCTACCGTTTGAAAACTTAACCCGCGATCCAGATAACGCCTATTTCGCTGAGGGCATCCAGGAGGAGATCCTGACACGTCTGGCTAAGGTCGCGGATTTGAAAGTCATTTCGCGTACTTCTACGCAGCGGTATCAAAGTAAGCCTGGCAACCTCTCCGAGATCGCGAAGCAGCTTGGCGTAGCGAATATTCTTGAGGGTAGCGTGCAAAAGGCGGCTGATCAGGTGCGGGTCAATGTGCAGTTGGTTAACGCGGAAACCGATGCCCATCTCTGGGCAGACACCTACGACCGGAGGTTGACTGACATCTTTGGCGTCGAGAGCGAGATTGCTAAAGGAATCGCCGAGTCGTTGCAAGCGAAGCTGACCGGACCTGAGGAGCAAGTCCTGGCAGTTAAACCGACAAACAATCCAGAGGCTTACGATGCGTACTTACGCGGCCTGGCTTTTGAAGGACGCAGCTCCTCCTCCTACGGATCCTATTCTCCCGATCTCACACGCAAAGCCGCCGGTTTTTACGAGCGGGCGGTGCGGCTTGACCCGAATTTCGCGCTTGCTTGGGCGCGGCTTTCTCGTGTGAACGCGCATCTCTACTTTTCCGGCCAGGTCGAGACTACTTCCGACCAGCGCGAGGCGGCGAAGCGTGCTTTGGACAATGCGCAGAAACTGGAGCCGAACTCGCCCGAAACCCTGCTCGCTCTGGGTTATTATCAATACTGGGGGCTGCGTGATTATGGGCCTGCCAAAACGACGTTCGGTCGTGTTAGCAAAATGTTACCAGGCAGTAGCGAGGTACCAAAGGCCCTTGGCTTGATTGCCCGGCGCGAGGGCAACTGGGATGAAAGCATTGCCTACTTCGAGCAAGCCCTCACCCTGGACCCACGAAATGTGGAGTTACTCATCGATGCGGCATCGACTTACACTATGCTTCGACAATTCCCCGCGGCGCTAAAGCTCTATGATCGAGCGCTGGACATTACGCCTCACGATCCGGATTTGATAGCCTCAAAAGCCGGCATTTATCAGGCCCAGGGCAACCTGCAAGAAGCCGCTAAATTGTTAACGGAGACAAACGCACAGACTCTATCTGTGAATGCCTTCGGAACCAAGATCATTCAATTGACACTTGAACGAAATCTCGGTGAGGCCGTTCGATTGCTGCAAGACCGACAGGCTCAATTCCATTTTGCTTCTGAGTTTGAGAAAACCAGTAACCAGGTGGGGCTGGCTCTCGCTCAGCGCCTTGCCGGCGATACCGTTGGGGCAAAAGCTAGCGCTGAAGAAGCGCGCAACACAATCGAGCAGCTCTCCAGAGATCAACCAGCCAACGCCCTCTCGCTAAGCCTGTCCCTAGCTTATGCTGCAGCCGGGCAGAAGGACTTAGCCCTAAAGACAGCGGCACATCTAATCATGCTTGTGCCCCGGGCTAAAGATTCGAAGGTTGGACCGATGTTCGAAGAGAACCTGGCGCTAATTCAGACGATGGTCGGCGAGAATAGCGGTGCGATCTCAACTCTCACGCGGTTGCTACAAACGCCATATGGTAGCGTGATTTACAGCCAAGCCTCCATCACGCCGGCGCTTTTAAGGCTCGATCCAGCCTGGGACCCTTTGCGCGGTGATCCCGCTTTCCAAAAACTGTGCGAGGAACAGAAGCCGTGAACCTGCGCAGGTTTTCGCCGAGCTGATTTCCCGCACGTCTGCGACCAGATTTTCGAGGCAACTACTTTGCTTACATCTGTCCGGCGCGTGAATTCAGAATTCGCATCCGAACTGTGAGCCCACCCGTTTTGCCCCCCTGATGATTTTCCGTCAGTCCATTTCTGTCCAGAAAAGTCATTGTTGAGCGCTGTGAGAATCGGCGCATGTGCCATCTCAAAGTGCTCAACTGCGAGGGAAAAGTATCCAGGTGGAGCTGGAGTTATTAAGCAAAAGGGCAGTTTCGGGTTGTCCTGCCTCCCCGCGCCAGAATTAAACTCAAACGGATTAGAACCAGAAAATGAGTATTTCTGTTGAAAGACCCAAAAAAATGGATCGAATTCTCGTTAGACGGCGGAACTGGCGGCATCGGACGTAGTTGGGAACCAGCACAAATGACACTTCCGAAAATTGTTGCTCTACGCGAAGGCGATTTACCAGCTGCCGCTGCGGCGCTGTCGCGGGCGTTTCAAGATGATCCGCTTCAGACGTATGTGTTGCCGGATCCTGTGGAACGGGCCGCACAATCGCCGGGACTTTTTGCGCCGCTACTCCGGTACGGCCTCAATTTTGGGGAAGTGCTAACCACGGCAGGTTCTCCCGTAGGCGCGGCCGTGTGGCTTGGACCCGATGCGTGGGAGGTCACCCCCGAGCGCGCGGCCGCAGCCGGGCTGGACAAGTTGCCGGCTGTCCTTGGCTCTGCCGCCGCAGGACGATTCTTTTCCGCACTGGCGGCGATCGATCCCTACCACCATCGGGACGTTCCTCCAGTACATTGGTATGTGATGGTGGTGGGCGTCGCCCCCGAGGAGCAAGGCAAGGGGATTGGGCGGGCCCTTTTACAGCCGATCATAGAACGCGCGGATACGGCTGGCCAGCCGTGCTACTTGGAAACAGCGCAACCGGCGAACGTCGGTTTCTACGAACGGCTCGGGTTTCGCCGAGTAGTAGATATGGTTGAGCCACAAAGCGGCCTGCGGTTGTGGACCTTCCGCCGCGATCCCGCCGCGCCGCGATGACCAGCTTGAATTTATGAAACACATTTCCAAAGTTACGAAAGCTCGCTTCCGCCAGCGGTAGCTGGGCTCCATCTCGTTTGGACCGCTGAAAAATTGTTATATGTCCATATTACGTCGTTTAGCATTAATGGTTTTGCCCTTCCTCGTTTTTAGCTGTTCCCAGCGAGATTTCGATTCTGCGGCTGAAGGGCAGAAGTTGTTGGGTCGGGATGCGGAGTGGGCGGACCTTGCCACTGCCGGCAAAGATATCGAGAAGATTGTTTCCTATTGGAGTGACGATGCTGTTCTCATTTTTCCGGGACAACCTGTGCTCGAGGGCAAGGCGGCGATCCGCGCATACGTGACTGCGAGTCTAAATACCCCAGGATTCAAAATCCATTGGGTTTCGCAGAAACCGGTCTTCTCGCCCGATGGCAAGTTCGCCTATATGCGCGGGACGGACGAGCTTACGCTGCCGGGACCGAACGGCACGCCGATAACGCTGCATCTTCGCGGAATATCACTCTGGCGCTTTGATCCCGATGGGCAATGGCGGTGCGTTGTAGATATATCGAACGAGGAGCCACCTTCAGCACCTAAATCCTAACACGTGACTTCCTTTCAATGGCAACCAAGGTCTAACCAATCAATGAAGCCAGCGGCCCCATTGCGAAGCAACTTCATTGTGTTTGTCACGACACCCTGCCGTGGCGTATCTCTTTCTCGTTAGGCTTATGGAGAACTCTACATGAGACAAGCACTCTTTATAGCTGTCCTCGTCCTTACAGTGGCCCCTATGGGCGAAGGGCAAAAGCAGAGCGCGAGGGGCAGTCACCAAACAAGTGTCGAGGAGGTCATCAGGAAACTAGATAACGAACGCATTCAAGCACAGATTCATGCTGATGCGACGGCCCTTGATCGCATCTACGCTGCCGATTTCATAGGCATAGGGCCAAGTGGCAGAGTGAGAACCAAGCCGCAGGTGATTTTAGATTTCACGTCAGGTGATTTGAAATTTCAATCTATCACAACCGATGACGTTCAAGTGCGCGTCTATGGAAACACGGCTGTGGAGACTGGCCGCTCAATAATGAATGGGCAAGACAAAGGCCAAACTGTTCCCCGTGACACTCGCTTTACCAGGGTGTGGGTAAAGCAGCAAGGGCGCTGGCGATTGGTTGCCAACCATTACTCGTCCCAGACTACGGGCCAATAAGCAGTCACACCAAATGCCTAACCAAACGCTGGAGCCCAACCGCTGGCCGTCGCGATGACTAGATCGCAACACGTTTACGAAGTACGCCCGCGCAAGGATTGCCGCAGAAATGTCCCCAAATGAGCCCTTCTTCGAGCTTTATCGGCGGAAAACGCTTGTAGCCGCGCGGCGAAGCTTGGCGATTGTCTCAGCGCTCGTTGGTTGATGAAAGTTCACCGTAGCTTGGCAACATACCACGGCGGCGCCGACATAAATAAAAGGTGCGCCATGTGGTTGCCAACCTTCCTTCAGCGCGGCATTCACTTTTCCGGCGAGCGAACCGAGGTCTTGGCTTTCAATAATCTTGTACTCTTCGATCGTGTCCATCTGCCTATGATCGGAAAGCGCGCGGCCGTGGTCGAGGAGAAAGCAGTTACTTTCGCAATGAGCCGTCACGCTTCACCGCATGGCGGCTTTTGTTTCACGTGTAACGCTTACGGCTCTCTGAACTCGCCAGCTTGCTCGTGCGTTTCAATCACATTGCCAGCGTCATCGTAAACGTGAATCACCGCATCATGTGACCGGCTGTAAAACTCCGCATACCTTATCCAGGTCACCAAAAACGATTCTGGGAGCCGCTTAGTCTGGATAATGCTAGCCACCGCACACTCACTCTGATATGACTCGCCAGCTCACGCTGCCGGGACCGAACGGGACGCCACCGTCGGTGACAAACAAGACGTCCTGCATATGGCTTTGTTCAAATCGCTCTGGCTACAGATCTTTTCCAGCAGCGCTTCCGCTCTCGATCGCCGGTCTATGTAGCGCCATCCCTCTAGGTTCAGCGCGCTCTTCCCCCCGGCTCCCCGGGTCTGCATCGCGCAGTGCCTCCCTCTGGGGCTCGCCACTGCCTATTCTGTTCGGACATCCGGCCAAGAAACGATTGTAGCGATTTTGCCTCGCTTCTTCCATCTCTTTAAACTGATTACATGTTATCAGTGTATTCATGTCTTTACCTTTCTGGATTTAAGTTAAAGCCATCTTGGTGCATCGCGCTCACCGCTTATTGTCAGAATCGACCCTAATCTTGTGCACGTTAAAGAAAACGCTGCCATTGCGGTTGCCGCAATGACTGCGCCGCAAACGGCCAAAGAAACGCCTTTGAAGTCAGCGCAGCCCACACAATTGCTGTGTACAATTAGCGAAACCGCGCTTTATCTGGCGCAGCATGGAACTGTAAAAGGCCGCGCCGCGTTTTTTCGGCGTCACCGGGCTGCGGCAATAAATGGCTCCCCCGATCTTCAGCGACGATGATGCCCGGCAACTGAACAATCGGCGCATTTGTCGCATCCTTACTGAAGGTCGACTCAAAAGTGAGTTTCTCGTTAATGATCTCCGTTAGCGCGATGTCTGCTGCGTCCATCCATGGAGGAACCTGCACCAGCGGGCGATAACCGGAACATAACTGTCGAACGCGGCGCGAAACCATGTTCACCAGGATGTGCTGACTGGGAATTACTTCGGAGGCGGCTTTAACGAGATCGGCTTTCATAATCGGATAGGATGAGCCTCGCGACTGGCGAAGGATTGAACTCCTAACGCCGGCTGATCACGTTTTCAAAGATTCGCAGCAGAGAAACTTTCATCAAAATCGCCGAGATCAAACAAAACACAACGTACGTTCGCGGAGCATCGATCGGCCCTTCGGTCGGCTAGTGTGGCTCACATTCGAAGTGACCGGGCGCCCCGATGGTTCGCATTCAGAACTCCGCAATCCTCATCCCGCTTCACTCCTGATCGAATTCGCCGAGCAGCCCCGCAAAATATGCGGCGGAGTCGTCTCCTAGCGCAGCGCAATGGATGTTAGAAGTTGGTCCGAGCATTTTAACGCTCCTGGATGAAGCTATTGGCAACAAAGATTAGTTTGGAATGTGTAAGGCCAGCCAAAGATGAGCACGTATCCGAAAACTCCAAGAGAGATGACGAGCGGGATGATGTATTTCCCGCGGATGCTGGACAAGATTTCGGCTGCACGCGCGCGGCGAGCTAACCGAGGATTACCATGCGAACTTGGGCGAGGGATTCGATAAACGATGCGTCGGCTTCCTTCGAGTAAATTATCCCGAGCTGCGCGAGCGCATGCTGGCCGGCGGAATCGACGAAGAAATTCTGGAGTGGTGCTTCGAGAAAGGGTGGCAGCTGAATGACGACGACCGCTTAATCTGGAGTCATTTCATATCGAAGTTTGGCTGGAGCGATTTTGCGACGGCGCGATTGGAGGAGCTGAAGCAGAAGCACGGCGTGTCCGATCGCAAGGACATCATGACAATTGCTAACGCGATCGATCTCGACGAGAAACGGAAGAGTTAAGCGGCTCCGACGCAATTGCGTGATGCGCTAACACTGACGGCGAGCGTGTGGAGGGTTCCGTGCGCTAGCCCCAGTGTCGGCACCTCTTTTCTGCAAACGCTTGAGATGCCGAAAGCTGATGAGCTTCCGGCGTTCCTCATCCCAAAGATGAAGCCTGGCCGAGTTCAAGCTGCTCCGGAGCGTGACGGGCTTCACATCTTGGAAAATCGGATGCGCTCTGTGACATCGCTCCAAATTATAATTGGGGATGCGGGGGCTGAGGTGATGGATGTGGTGAAAGCCAATATTGCCCGAGAACCACTGGAGAGTCTTGGGCAGACGGTAGAAAGAACTGCCTTGGAGCGCGGCAACTGTGTAATCCCATGCGTCACCGCGCTCCCAGTACGCCCCTTCGAACTGATGCTGAACGTAGAACATCCAGATACCAATTGCCCCGGCCACGATCGTGATTGGCAGTTGGATGAACAGATACATCTTCCAGCCGAACACCCAGCTCAGCGTGAGAGCCATGCCCAGAATTCCGAGGTTAGTCCACCAAACCGACCACCGCTCCCTAGACTTTGCCTTCCGCGAAGAAAATCGCTGCCAGAAGACGA
The DNA here is from genome assembly GCA_963758425.1 of uncultured Verrucomicrobiae bacterium. GTDB lineage: Bacteria > Verrucomicrobiota > Verrucomicrobiia > Chthoniobacterales > UBA10450 > Udaeobacter. Next base: position 29,711 of record CAVWVV010000013.1, on the reverse strand, counting down.
AAAGAAAAACTGGCGCGATCACCAAGAGCACAAAAGGATTCCGCGCTAGTCGGTAGACAAAATGCATCCAGCGTGATGAGTCTAAGTATTCCTGCACCGTCATCGTCCACACGTCGCCCGTCCCTCGTCGATCAAGATCACCTGAACTGGCGTGGTGGAGGGAGTGTTCCCAGCGCCAGTGATAGTAAGGGGTGAAAACCACTATCCCGGCGACGAAGCCAACGATGTCATTGGCCAGCTTAGATTTGAGGAAGGATCCATGGCCGCAGTCATGCATAATGATGAACACACGCACGACAACCGCTCCGGACAGAATGGTTAGCGACAGCGTTAAGAGGTGCGAGATTTTCAGGCTCCAGTACATCAGGAACCAGAGAAGAACATATAGAGCGACACTATTGGTGAGCTGCCAAGCCGCCCTCAGTGCAGAGGGCTTCTGGAACTTTGCCACAACCGGCTTCCATTCGGCGACCCTGGCTTTTTGCAGATCCTGGCCGGCGGCGACTGTGGCTTCGAATGCAGTTGCCGCAATCAGAGCCCTCATGATGCGACCGTTTTAATACCGTCGCATCCCGCAACGCAAGGCTTTTAATCACCGCCCTTGCTTGCTCGCAAGGTCAATGGTGATTGTCCTCGGTCCTGCTTTTTCGCAAACCGTGTGATCTTCCGCACGCGTCATTTCGCACCGTCCTTTTCACAGCCAAAAATTTCGAGCGTTTCATCCTCTTTCATGCTCTCAATCAGTGAGGCGACACCCCCCGCTGTGCAATAGCGCGCTGCTTCTTCCGGGCTATTAAATTCGTCATGGGCAACCATGATTTCTAAAAGCACGTACGCCCTATTGTTCAATTCGAACGTGGGTTCTGCCGCGTTGGTTGCGGCTTTGGATTTTGTTGCTGTGGTTTGCATGCAAACAAACGTCGGCGCTCGACTGCGTTCGGCTCGGCATATCATAGGCGACCGAATGGCAGCACATAGGAAATCAGATCAAAGCCGCGCTGATCGCTGCGCGGTCACACTTCCTAAACGTGCACTGAAAGCGTCTGGGAAATGGAAACTGCGCGCTACGCAAAACTAGTTTGACATGATAAGTTTTAGGAACTAGTCTTGTTGTTAGTGGCTAGACCCAAGATCATCGCCAGCGTCAAAGATAATGAGCCGCTTATCAACCGCGCTTTCGCCGCATACTTTCGGGAAGCCGCCCGCGAAGGCGCCATTCTGCAACCGGCTAGCACCGGCCATCTATGTGAATTCCGGGGCAAGCGCTACGTCGTGCTCGGGAGCGGCACGGATAGTTGTCGCGTTTACCGGGTCCGGAACGATGGAGTTCTAAAAGGGCTGAGGCGTTGGCCGAGAGAGATCGGCGAAAAGCAAGAAGGAGTTACCGAATACAAAAACCCTTTTAGACAAATTAGAAATACCTACACGAGGCCCCCTCCATCGCGGAAGAAGCCCTACAAAAAACCGTGACTTCGTTTTTGCGCAAAATTGCTCATTTCAGCGGTAGGGCCGCGAGCCTAGCGCTGGGCGAAAAAAAGTTTCAGAAACCTTTAGTCATAAACTCTGCGAGTTGCGCATGCGTTTTCTTTTCCGCGTCACTCGTCATTCCGCCTTTGTAAGAATAAGTATCAATACATCGCAGGGCTTCCCTTACAGTGCCCATAATTTGCTTGAGACGCGCCAATTCCGACCTCAGCTCGGAGAGTTCTTTCGCTTGTTTCGCGAAGTCATCTTGGTAGCGACGAATCGGATGCGCCAGATCGCTGAATTTTTCGTTTGGCATTTTGGGATGGCCCTATTCGGCCCTCGCAGCGGGAGATCGTCAAGAGTATTGCTCGTGCCGAACTGTCATCAAATTGTCATCCAAAATAAAAATTATCAAAGAAGGCAACGCAAGCGTCAAAGTCTAGGTGTGCTCGCGTGTCTCAATCGCGCTGCCCCTCCATCGTAAACGCGAATCACAGCGTCTCTTGGAAACGACCGAGAACCTTTTCACCGGCAAAACCTATGCGCAATCGGAGCCCGACATCATCTCGGTTGTCGCAGCCGGCGCGACGATTCGGGGCATCGCCGCTAATAGACTAACCCAAAGCATTCCTTCGCTTGGGTGCCCCGGCCTCCCTTATTTACCTACGGGGCTCGAAAAACCGCTCGGCGCCTCGGCTTGTTCGACACGACGATGATCGTGATGGGCGGGATCATCGGCTCGGGAATACTTCGCAATCCCGGTGAAGTGGCCGGGCGTTTGACTTCCACCGGACCTGTTCCTTCAACGTGCACAAGATTAGGGTCGACTCTGACAATAAGCGGTGAGCGCGATGCACCAAGATGGGTTTAACTCAATCCAGAAAGGTAAAATATGAATACATTAATAACATGGAATCAGCTTAGAGACATGGAAGCGCAAAATCGCTTCCATCCGTTCTTGGGCGGATTTCCGAATATTCCGAATAGAATGGGCAGTGGCGAGATCGACAGCCTGGCGGTCGCAGATTGGTCACCAGAGGTTGATATCAGTGAGGATGATCACGGGTATCTCCTCAAAGCTGACCTGCCTGAAATGAAGAAGGATGACGTTAGGGTAACAGTCGAAGATGGCATCCTAAGCGTTTCCGGAGAACGCAAAAGCGAAAAGGAAGATCAGACAAGAAAATTCCATCGCATCGAGCGATCCTATGGCAATTTCCGACGCAGCTTCACGCTGCCTGAAGATGCCAATGGCTCGAAAGTGACGGCGGACTTCCGCGACGGAGTGCTGAAAGTGCACCTCCCGATAACGCCGATAGCAAAATCAAAAGCTATCGAAGTTAAAGTGCAGTAATGCGCTAACACTGACGGCGAGCGTGCGGAGGGTTCCGTGCGTTCCCCAGTGTAAGCACACAACCCGATAGTAATTGAGAGTTCGTGGAGGAAGCGAGCGACAGGGTTGAAGGGTGAGCGAACAAATCGAGAACATCAAAAAGGCGGTCGAGAGACACGCCGGATGCCGTGCCACTCATGTTGAATCGAATCCCGTTACGGAGGGCTACCTCGACCAGATCGTGTGGGAAGGTGTGGTAGAAGTTTTCGATTTAGACGGGCATCCAAAGGCAAATCGAGCCTACGGCTGGCAATTTTGGGAAGGGAAAAACGCGCAATACACGGTTGTACTGGGAATCCCGCCGATTGATTCTCCAAGTGCTGCTGTCAGGGCTTCAATCGCGGCAGAAGCACAACAAATGCATCGTAACTCGCAGTGATGATCGGGCGGGCGGAATGAGAACGCTTATTCATGCCAGTTTTTATACCTTTGGTGGAGCGGCTTGGACTTTCTTGGCACTCCATATGCAAGAACATTTCTTTTGGCCGGAAGATTTAACACCGCACCAGCAACGTCGATTGGATAGCGCCAAATGGTGGATCACTCTCATGGGAGCAATAGTCGGCCTGCTTGTTTCCGCTTATTAAAACTAGGACACCACACGTTTACGAAGTCCGTCCCCGCGAAGATCATCGCGGCGTCAATCTAATTTCCGATGCGCTGGCATACAGTCCACTGTGGTATGCCGGGCCAAACGCAATCAGCAACGCCATCAGCTTTGCCAAGTTTAACAGCCGTTCGCATGATGCTGTGATTCGCGTTTACGATGACGCTGGCAACGTGACCGAAACGCACGAGCACGCCGGCGAGTTCAAAGAGCCGTAGCGGGCGCTTTTTCGGTTCCAACAGATTCCGCTTCCCAAATCCCGAACAATTCCGCACAATTCTCGCCGTGCAGCCTTTTGCGCGCTTCTCCCTCGGAAGGCCGGGAAATAGATTGCAGGATGCAGTCTAATTCTCGTTGGATGTATTAATTGGAGGTGGCGGTGAAAAAGATACTACTATTACCAGTTCTGTTCCTATTGCTTACTCCATCGTTTGCTCAGCAAGAGCAAAACCCGGTGGATCATATTCACGGGCTTGGGCACGTGCATATGGACACTTCGTGTTCGCCATCCGTATCCGCTGACTTCGATCGAGCCTTAGCGATGCTGCACAATTTTTGGTTCGCACGCGCTCTGGAAGCCTTCAAAAAAGTCATTCAAGCCGACCCGCAATGCGCTATGGCCTACTGGGGTGCTGCGATGACTTACAACCACCCATTCTGGGATGCACCGACCCGAGAGGATGAATCTGCTGCTTGGGCTCTGGTTCAAAAGGGAAGACAAACGACCAAAAAAACGCCTCGCGAGGAGATGTACCTCGATGCCGTTGCTGCCTTGTACAAAGATGCAGGTGCTGGATCGAAATCAGAGCGTGATGAGGCATACAAAAATGCAATGAAAGCGGTCTACGAAAAGTATCCAGATGACGAGGTCAAGCTTTTCTACGGGCTTTCTATTCTTGGTACGATCAAAGAAGGCACACCAGGATTTGAGAGACAGGCGGTCGCGGCCAAGCTTTTTGAGGAAGTGTACGCAAAGAAACCTGAGCACCCTGGTGCCTTGCACTACCTGATTCACGTATACGACGATCCAGAACATGCCGTAGATGGTCTCAAGGCAGCACGAGCTTACGCCAAAGCGGCTGCTGCCGTCCCCCACGCGCAGCACATGCCTTCGCATATTTTCACGCGGCTGGGTTACTGGGAGGAGTCGGCTGCGGCGAACGAGAACGCCTGGCGCACCTCCGAAGATGATGTGAAGCGCGCCGGAGAATCTGGCGAGTACCGAGATTTCCACTCACTAAACTACTTACAGTACGCATACCTTCAGTTGGGCCGTTACCGGGATGCCAAGCGCGTGACCGATATGATCAAGGCGGAATACGAAGCGTTGCTGAATAAGAAAACTTCGCTGGATACGCCAGAGTTACAAGCGAGGCACGTCCGCGGGCGGACGATTTATGCGCTACCCGATCGCGTCGCGTATGGCTACTTCGATATGCTGGCCCGGTACATAGTCGAAACGGGGACTTGGCAAGAAGTGCCGAAGATACCACTTGTCGCTCCTTCGCGCGATTTTGTGGCGATGAAGCTACAGCTTCAAGCAATAGCCGCTGATGCTGCCGGCGCAAAAGCCGCAGCGAACCAGATCGTGGCGCTGTCGAACGAGCCGGGTCAACACCCATTTGTGAAACAGATAATCACGATGCAGGCAAAGGAGGCAGAAGCAATCGCAGCGCGAGCATCGGGAGATATAGAGGGTGTGATGGCAATGATGAATGAAGCCGTAGCAGTTGAAGATTCGATCTATGCCCTTTCACAGCCGCCATATCCGATCATACCTGTCCACGAGCTTTACGGGACCATGTTGCTGGAAGTGAAGCGGCCTGCGGAGGCTATGAAGCATTTCACGGAGACGTTGAAGCGCACACCGGGAAGGCCCAAAGCAATTTACGGGATTGCGCGTGCTGCCGAAAGCCTCGGCGATCGGCAGACAGCGATGAAGCGCTATACTGAGTTCCTCGAATTATGGAAGCAGGCCGATAAGGATCGACCAGAAATCGCCAAAGCGCGGGCGTTCATAGAGACAATGAGAACCGGATCTCTCTAAAAACTTCCAATCGCTGTGCCACCGACCCCGCCCGTGACTTATCTTCATTCTCGTTAGACGGCGGAACTGGCGGCATCGGACGTAGTTGGGAACCAGCACAAATGACACCTTCGAAAATTGTTGCTCTACGCGAAGGCGATTTACCAGCTGCTGCTGCGGCGCTGTCGCGGGCGTTTCAAGATGATCCGCTTCAGACGTATGTGTTGCCGGATCCTGTGGAACGCGCCGCACAATCGCCGGGACTTTTTGCGCCGCTACTCCGGTACGGCCTCAATTTTGGGGAAGTGTTAACCACGGCAGGTTCTCCCGTAGGCGCGGCCGTGTGGCTTGGACCCGAGGCGTGGGAGGTCACCCCTGAGCGCGCGACCGCAGCCGGGCTGGACAAGTTGCCGGCTGTCCTTGGCGCTGCTGCCGCCGAGCGATTCTTTTCCGTGCTGGCGGCAATCGATCCCTACCACCATCGGGACGTTCCGCCGGCACATTGGTACGTGATGGTCGTGGGCGTCGCCCCCGAGAAGCAAGGCAAGGGGATTGGGCGGGCCCTTTTACAGCCGATCATAGAACGCGCGGATACGGCTGGCCAGCCGTGCTACTTGGAAACAGCGCAACCGGCGAACGTCGGTTTATACGAACGGCTCGGGTTTCGCCGAGTAGTAGATATGGTTGAGCCACAAAGCGGTCTGCGGTTGTGGACGTTCCGCCGCGATCCCGCCGCGCCGTGATGACCAGCTTGAATTTATGAAACACATTTCCAAAGTTACGAAAGCTCGCTTCCGCCAGCGGTAGCAGAGCTCCATCTCGTTAGACCACTGAAAAATTGTTATATGTCCATATTACGTCGTTTAGCATTAATGGCTTTGCCCTTGCTCGTTTTTAGCTGTTCACAGCGAGATTTCGATTCTGTGGCTGAAGGGCAGAAGTTGTTGCGCCGGGATGCGGAGTGGGCGGACCTTGCCACTGCCGGCAAGGATATCGAGAAGATTGTTTCCTATTGGAGTGACGATGCTGTTCTCATTTTTCCGGGACAACCTGTGCTCGAAGGCAAGGCGGCGATCCGCGCATACGTGACTGCGAGTCTAAATACCCCAGGATTCAAAATCCATTGGGTTTCGCAGAAGCCGGTCTTCTCGCCCGATGGCAAGTTCGTCTATATGCGCGGGACGGACGAGCTCACGCTGCCGGGACCGAACGGCACGCCGATGACGCTGCATCTTCGCGGAATATCACTCTGGCGCTTTGATCCCGATGGGCAATGGCGGTGCGTTGTAGATATATCGAACGAGGAGCCACCGCCAGCGCCTAAATCCTAACAGGTGACTTCCTTTCGATGGCAACCAAGGTCTAACCAATTGATGAAGCCACCGGCCCCATTGCGAAGCAACCTCAGCATGTTTGCCACGACGCCCTGCCGTGGCTTATCTCTGTCTCGTTAGGCGTATGCGCATTGGCCCTCACCGAGATGTCAAGAACAGGAATGTCGCGAGCAGAGACAAGCGAATGAACAAGGAGCGACTTATGCAGTGGATCGCCCTGGCGGCGAACGGGGGCACAATTGTTGGCCTCCTGATGGTGATTATACAGCTGCAACAGAATCGCACGTTAATGCGTGCGCAGGTCAGGCACGAACTCGCCACCACGATTGTCGAGCTGCTCAACTCCTCTGCGAGCAATGGCCAGCTCGCGAGCGTAGTGCGTCGCGCCGGGGCAGGCGAGCAGCTGACCGAAGACGAGCAGTTCCAGTTCCGGCTTCGTTCTAATGCTTTGCTGCGCTACTGGGAAGACGTTCACTACCAATATCGCCTGGGCTTGTATGACGAGGTAGAGTATGAAAGGCAGAAGGCCGCTTGGAAGGCAACATTCGCCAACTCGGTTGGGTTCGTGCACTACTGGTCTGAGGTGCGGACGTTGTATTCGCCTCGCTTCGCATCGGAGATCGATGGACTGCTGCCGCCTCAGGCTGGCAAGCAGCCCACTCCAGCCCACCCATGAAGAAGCCTAACCACTCGATGATGCCAACGGCTTCATTGCGATATAACGTCAGAGTGTTTGCCGCGACACCGTGCCGTGGCTTATCTCTGTTTCGCTAGGCGGAACGAAGTGCACATCGTGAGACGAAACACGAGATGGATCACACTCTTATTTGTCGTTGTAGTCTGTGCCGGAACAGAGATGCCCGCGAGCACACAACAGTATCCAACAAAGCCAGTGTTAGTAATCGAGCCGTTTGGAACAGGCGGCGGACCTGACCTGTTGGCCCGCACCCTCGCTCAGCAGCTCTCAAAGCTGTGGGGCCAACCTGTGACAGTGGAGAACGTTCCTGGAGCCGGAGCCACCGCGGGCCCAGCACAAGTCGCGAAGTCGCCACCCGACGGGTATACGTTGCTTCTCACCACCAGTGCTCAAGCATACAGCGCTGTCTTCTCAAAGAGTCTGCCGTATGACCCGTTGAAGGATTTCATCCCGATCGTTCCGCTCACGCGCCAGCCCTACGTGCTCGTCGCAGGTAAGCCGGCTGGTGTCGCCACCGTCGGCGAGCTCATTGCGGCGGCGAAGGCGAAGCCGGGTGAGCTCAAGTTTGGCTCCGCCGGTATAGGCACGGGCACGCACCTCGGGGTCGAGAAATTCAACCTCGCCGCGGGCATAAAGGCGTTACACGTGCCTGCCCGACCGGCCGATTCGAACGCCGACACGATCGCCAACGCGATCGCTGGGCGCACCACCTACTATATGGCGCCCATCTCTCTCGCCCTACCCCAAATTCGCGACGGCAAACTCATTGCGCTAGGAGTGAGCACTGCGCGGCGCTCGGCCCTGTTACCGGAGGTGCCAACAATCGCGGAGGCTGGTGTCGCCGGTTTCGACTTCCCAATTTGGTATGGGCTATGGGCGCCGGCTGGCACTCCGGCCGGAGTGATTGACAAACTTGTGAAGGACATCGGACGCGTGCTCGCGGGGCAGAGTCTGCGCGTGCGGCACAGATCATCAAAGCCGTCGGGATCAAGCCCTAATAGTCGACTGTGTCATGATAGCAATTCCGCCTAACAAAGCGCTGCAGCCAACCGCTGGCCGCTGTGAAGTCAAGATCTGATTTTATGAAACAATTGTCGATGTTGCGAAAGCTCGCCCTCGCCAGCGGTGGCTGAGCTTGGTCTCGTTAGGTGCACACGCGCATCCTGATAGCGGTGACTCTCGCGCTCGCAGCCTGCGTTTCCAAAAATCCGCCGTTCCAACCAACCGTAGGTGTTCCAGAGTTCCGGGCTTGGTGTCGCAGCGCGCTATCGCACCCGAACGAGCCCGATTACTATAGGCAATTCTATGCTGCTTACCACGGCGATTCGGATGCCCTGCGAGCTTACTTTGCGGAGGCACATCAACAGATGATGTCGCGGCTTATGGATCCCGCTGGCGAAGAGTTTCTCTCGTGGAAGCTTGAGACTCTACTTATCCGCTTGGGCGATGAGCGATTCTCCTCAGTGCTCGCCAGCGAGCGGCTAAGCGTCCAAAGCGCAGTTGCGGGGTCTATGTCGTCGGCTTTCCCGTGGAGCACGTTCCCACGAACTCACGCTATTTTGCAGCGATCGCCCAAGATTGATTTTCCTCTTTATCAGACGCGTCGGAAGAATTAATGCACCTAACCAACCGATGAAGCCACGGCCCCTCAATGCAATGACCGCGTACATAATTGCCACGAGACCCTGCTGTGGCTTGTCTCTGTCTCGTTAGACGCCGAAGGGCGACCGAAGAAGATGAGCATTGAACTGACGCGCAACTTTCTTTTGTGGTGCACGGTTATCAACTACGGAATACTTTTGGTTTGGTTTCTGGTCTTTACGCTGGCACATGATTGGATGCGTCGCCTCCACGGTCGATGGTTTCGTCTGTCCGATGAGCAGTTCGACACTCTTCACTATCTTGGGATGTCGATATACAAGATCGGAATTCTTCTATTTAACCTAGTGCCCTTTATTGTTCTATGGATCAACGGCTAAAGACGCGCAAAGATCGGCGCGGCGTCAATCAGATTTCCGATGCGCTGCCATTCGGTCGCCTGTGGTACGGCGAGCCAAACGCAGTTAGGATTCCAATCGGCACTGATAGTTGAGCGACTGCGAGGCCAAGGTTACGGGGACTCCCCTGGCGCAGTGTCCACATCTTCAGCCCGGCCTCCACTTCAAAAACCGCCTCTCCGACACTATGGAGGTGCTCGCAGCCGCTGCCAAAGAACTTCAACCCAAAATTCTCGACTTGTCAATCCAAGAACACTATCCAACGCCTGAATGGTATGCAGGATGGGGCCTGACACCGCTGTGATTAGCGTTTACGATGCTGCTGGCAATGTGATCGAAGCGCACGAGCACGCGGGCGAGTTCAAAGAGTGGTGAACGGGCTTGCCATCCTGCGGCCATTTAGCGGACACTTCCCTCTATGGAGCAAAAAATAGATTGCAAGATGCAGTCTAATTCTCGTTACATGTTGTGGGCTTCGACATGCGCTATCGCAGCGAGCGTAGTTCTGCTCGCGTCATGCTCGGTGTTCCAACCTGTTATTGACGTCGTCCCTGTTGGCAGTCTTCAGCAGGGTGTTGTATTTTACCTTGGCGACACATTTCGTCAGCGCCAAGAGTTTGCCGTCACGGCCGTGACGGTGGTAGAGGAGCAATCAGATGGTTCAACACGCGCCACATGGATACTTGAAGGAGGACAGGAAGGAGGACAGCGCCTCCGCTACATCACCTATGGCGCGAAATATCCTGATCTAAAAGAAAGTCGGCGACCGTTGCGCCTGAGGCGCGGAAAGAGGTACGAGGTTTTTGTGTACACCAGCACAGGCGCTAAGAGTGTGGATGTTTTTGCATTTCGAGTCGATGAGAATGGGAACGTTAGACAAGTCCCCTGGTTGAGAATCTAATCAAGTAATGAAGCCAACCGCCCCATCTCGAAATAATTCCAGTGTGTTTGCCACGACGCCCTGCCGTGGCTTGTCTCTATCTCGTACGACGAGGGGGAGCCACCGATGACAACCAGCGAAGTCGAGCAACTGTTCGGACAGTTGCGCTTTGAGCGAGACGACCGTGCCCCGCCCGACGAGCGTCGCCGAGGGCAGTTCAAAGCGGGTTGGGAGGACGCGACAGTACGCGGCAAAGAATATGCCGAGAACACACTTCAGTGGCTCACCTGGCACAACCTCGGCTATCGATTCGGTCGTCTTCTGGGTCATCGATCCCAGACGGAGATCGATGAGGCTTACAAGATATTGGCCGATCTCTACGCCCGGCCACAGGCTAGCAACACAGGGCAAGCCCTACGGCCGGTTTCGTGGAACGTGAACGACAGGGTGGCGCAACTGCCGACCATGCAGGTTGTGACCTGGAACGTAAAGTTCCGGGACGCCGCTGTGTTGGAGTACTTGGCCCGGATCGCTGCGCCTGACATCGTCACGTTGCAGGAGGTCACGTTCAAGCAGAAGCACGCGTTCCGAGAGCGCCTTGCCGGGATGGGCCTCAAAGAGGTTTACTACAGTGGGCGCCCTGACGTTGTGAGAATGCGTTACGGTAATATCATCGCCAGCCGTTGGCCGCTCGATGCCGTTGAGCTGCGATATCCACAGAAGGAGTTACCACGGCCTCAAGCACTCGCCCAGGTTTCGGTGACAGTTGATGGTCGCTCGATTGTCGTGATCACGGCGCATATTCCAAACGGCGCAAGCTACGGGTGGGAGAAGATCGACACCTTCCTGGTGCTCAAGAATCTCGTGCAACGAGCGAAGGGCAGGCCGTGCATCGTAACCGGAGACTTCAACGAGCCTCAGTTTCAGATGCAGGACGGCCATATCCTCACATGGGGGCAGGAGCCGGACGGTAGAGGCGGCTTTAGTTTGTGGCCGGCCTGGGAGGACTCCAGCGGACGCACCGGCACCGGTCGAGAGTGGGACGCCGCGGTTCGATGGATATTCGAAAAGAGCGGGCTACGGCATGCATACTGGGAAGCTCACGGCCACGGCGAGATGGATGTCTCCCACGTGTCGCGGGGCCGGAATTGCTGGATCGACCACATGTTTGTGTCTGACGAATTTCACGTCGAAAAGTGCGTCTATCTTCACACCCTGCGGGATCCGGGCTGCAGCGACCATAGCGCCCTCAGCGCAAGCCTGACCTTTGATGGCCAAAGCTCGCGGCGCACTGGCTAATACACAAGCCCGGCTATTATTAGTAGTATTATCTGTTTCACGCTTCGGCTCCCCCTGGTCACTCCTGCGCTACCCGAAGCCATAAAATTCGTGTTAAACCCCGGCGGACGATCAGATGATTGATGTGCTACATTGCAGAGCATCGGAAAGGAATTCGCATGAAGTTCGCAATAGAAGTGAAAGCTTACAAGCTCCAGGATCTGAACATCCCTGGTGTCACAGTCCTTGAACGCATGGAAACGGAGGACGGGACAACCGCATTTATTGTCGATTCAGAACAGGACCTTGTTTCGGCCGATATTGATTGGTCCGATCTTCCTGGTTCGATAGAGATTGAACCAATAGATTGAACCGCTATAAAGTTGGGGAAACGCGTGCAGAATTTGGTAGCCATTTCAACTGTGGTCCACCCGTTTTGCCCTTTCTGATGATTTTCGGAGAGTCCACTTCTGTCCAGAAAAGTCAGGGCTGAGCGATGTGGGAATTGCATCCTCGCGACTGGCAAAGCCGCCAAAGATTGCAGACGCACTCGCGGCAACGGAAAGCGCTTCGTTGCGTCCACGGATGAAAAGTTGACTGCTTTTGTGGAATTTGGACTCAGCGATTCGTGCGGTAGAACACCCAGAACCCAGGAACAGGCAATCGACTACGCACAAGGCCGTGCGTGCTTTCGCTCTGGCGAGATTCGCATTCTCGATTCGAGCGGACAATCAAACGCATCATTCCGCTTAATGAAGCGGATCGAAAACTGTAACGCGAGATACAGGCTTGATTTTGGCATCACTTTTCACTTTGATCGGTAGCGTGCCTGCGGATGACCAGGTGCCGTCATTGACCGGGGTTGGCGGAAGCGCGCGGAACGAGCCGCAGCGAGTTTGCAGCAATTGCGGCAGCAAGCTCGCCGCGGACGGGCCACAAGGAGTCTGCAGTGTCTGTCTTTTAAAGATTGGTCTTGCGCCAGCTACTAGCGGCGACTGCGATCCCGTGGACTCTACAGAAATTCCAAGCAAGTTCGGCGACTTCGAGATTGCACACTGCGAAGATGGCTCCATCTGGGAGTTAGGCCGCGGCGGCATGGGCGTAACGTATCGGGCGCGCGATAATGTCCTTCATCGCAGTGTGGCGCTAAAAGTGATCGAAGTGCCACCCGGAGCCGCAAACTCTGAGGCCGTGCGCGAGCGTTTCTTACGCGAGGCGCGGGCGGCAGGTGCCTTGCGCCACCCGAATGTTGCTGCGGTTTACCAATTTGGCACGGTGCCAGAGCTGGACCGTTGCTATTACGCGATGGAACTCGTCGAAGGCGAAACGCTGGAAGCCCGCGTTCGGCGGGAGGGGCCGCTTAAGGTCGGGCAAGTGCTCGAGATTGGGGAGCAGGTGACGCGCGCCCTCATTGCTGCGGCCCATCAGGGGTTGATTCACCGCGATCTGAAACCGGGTAATATCATGCTGACTCGCAGTGAGGACTCGAGCGCGGGGTTCGAAGTAAAAGTAATAGACTTTGGTCTCGCTAAAGTGACGGCGGAGAGCTTTGGGGAAAGGGATCTGACTCACGGGGGATTTGTCGGAACGCCCAGTTACGCCAGCCCGGAACAGTTCGCTGGCGGCAAGGTGGATGTGCGCAGCGACATTTACTCCTTGGGCGCTAGCCTTTGGTTTGCGCTCACTGGGCATCGCCCTCGTGCCGGGACCAACGTCGAGGAAATTCGCCGCTGCCAGACAGAAGCGCCTCTGCCGGTCCAGCAACTTGTTACCCGGAAGGTTCCCGCGCTTGTTATAGAGCTGCTGCGCAGCATGCTGGCAATTGATCCGGACGAGCGGCCGGCCTCTGCGCGCGAGCTGATGGAAGAGATCGAAAACTGCCGGTCGAAATTGACCCGGGGCAATGAGACATCGCGCCCCAGCTTCTTTGCCGAGCTTAAGCGCCGCAATGTTTACAAGGTCGCGATTGCTTACGGTGTCGTGGCCTGGCTACTGATGCAGGTCGCAAGTCAGATCTTTCCGTTCTTCGAAATTCCGAGTTGGGCGGTGCGGCTTGTTGTTCTTCTCCTTATCCTGGGTTTCCCGATTGCGCTCGTTCTCGCTTGGGCTTTCGATCTGACGCCCGAAGGTTTGAAGCGAACGGAAGGGGCTGATCGCGAGCCGGCGAAACCGTCTCGAAGCAAAGCATGGAGGCAAACCGAGTCAGTTAAGGTTCCCGCGAAATCAATCGCAGTGCTGCCATTTGAAAACCGGAGCGAAGACAAAGCCAACGCCTACTTTGCCGACGGTATCCAGGATGAAATTCTGACGCTCTTATCTAAGATCGCGGACTTGAAAGTAATTTCGCGCACGTCCACGCAGCGCTATCGGAGCAAACCGGACAATCTCTCCGAGATCGGGAAGCAGCTTGGCGTAGCGACGATTCTTGAGGGTAGCGTTCAAAAAGCTGGCGATCAAGTCCGGGTCAATGTGCAGTTGCTTATCGCAAGCAAACGCGATTCCCATCTCTGGGCCGAGACCTACGATCGAAAGTTGACTGACATCTTTGGCGTCGAGAGCGAGATCGCTAAAACGAATCGCGGAGTCGTTACAAGTGAAGCTAACCGGTCGCGAGAAGCAAGCGTTAGCAGTTAAACCGACAAACAATCCGGAAGCTTACGATGCGTATTTGCGCGGCCTGGCTTTTCACGCGCGTATCGCGTTCTCACCCGATGCGCTAATGAAAGCCATCGGCTTTTATGAGCGAGCGGTGAAGCTTGACCCGAATTTTGCACTTGCTTGGGCGCGACTTTCTCGTGCGCACGCGATCTTTACTTCTGGCGCACCGACACCACTGCCGCTCGGCGCGATGCGGCGAAAGAAGCTTTGGAGAATGCGCAGAAACTGCAGCCAAACTCCCCCGAAACCCTGCTCGCCCTGGGTTATTATCAATACTGGGTGCTGCGTGATTACGGGCTCGCCAAAGCCACGTTCGCTCGTGTCAGCAAAATGTTACCGGGCAGCAGCGAGGTACCAAAGGCCCTCGGCTCCATTGCCCGACGCGAGGGACACTGGGATGAAAGCATTGCCTACTTCGAGCAAGCCCTCGCCCTGGACCCACGTAACGTGGAGTTACTCTCGGAGGCGGCGGGGACTTATACCATGCTTCGACAATTCCCGGCCGCGCTAAAGCTCTATGATCGAGGCTGGACATTACGCCTAACGATCCGGATGTGATGGCATTAAAAGCCGGCATTTATCAGGCCGAGGGTAACCTGCAAGAAGCCGCTAAATTGTTATCAGAAATAAACGCGCAGACTCCATCTGAGATTGCCTTCCGAATCAAGATCACTCAATTGAGGCTTGAACGAAATCTCGGTGAAGCCATTCGATTGCTCGCAAGCCCGACAAGCTCAATTCCACTTTACTTCTGAGATTCGACAAAGGCGTATTCAGTCAAGAGCCTATGTTCGGTCAGGCTGGCTTTGACTGCAGCGCCTTAACGGCGATACCGCTGGGGCAAAGGTTACCGCTGAACAGGCGCGCAACACGCTGGAGTCACTCTGCAAGAATCAACCGGACAACGCCGTGCTTGCGGCAGGCCTGTCCCTGGCTAATGCCGTGCTCGGCGAGAAGGAATCAGCGCTAAAGGAAGCGGAACGTGCGATCACGCTTTCACCGAGCATTAAAGATCGGGTGCATGGGCCCGCCTACGAAGAGATCCTCGCGCTAGTTGAGACGATGGTCGGCGAGAATAGCCGCGCGATCTCAACGCTCACGCGGCTGTTACAAACGCCATATGGCAGCTTGATTTACTTCCCGGCCGCCCATTACGCCCGCGCTTCTTAAGGCTCGATCCGCTCTGGGACCCTTTGCGCGGCGATCCCGCTTTCCAAAAACTCTGCGAGGAAAAGAAGCCGTGAACCTGCGCGATTTTTCGCCGAGCTGATTTCCCGCACGCCTGCGACCAGATTTTCGAGCCAACTACTTTGCTTACATCTGTCCGGCGCGTGAATTCAGAATTCGCATCCGAATTGTGGGTTCACCCGTTTTGCCCCCCTGATGATTTTCGAAGAGTCCATTTCTGTCCAGAAAAGTCAGGGTTGAGCGCTGTAAGAATCGGCGCATGTGTCATCTCAAAGCGCTCAACTACGAGGGAAACGTATCAAGGTGGAGCGGGATTCAGTAAGCGAAAAGGGCGACTGGGAAACGATGAAGCGTGGGCATTTCTAGCGGCCTGCCATTGCGACGATATTTTAACCGGCCGACGCCATTACGGAAGCCAAAACTGGATTTGTTTAAAACACTTATCGCGTGTTAATCTGACCTTGGATTTGCATGGTAGTGTCGCCCCTGAGTCGAAATGGCTTTGTCCATCGTGCGCGCCGATCGGTTTTGACGATTGTTAGCGTCCCTGCGGCGACACGCGCGGTTACGGCATCCCGGAATACCCCGGCTGACATTCTTTGCTTCGCATTAAATTTATCAATCACAAACGGCTTGCCCGCGCGATAGCTGATTAGCGCCGGACACAACACATCACCCGGTGTTTTTTGCACGCGCTCGACACTGTCAGCCATTGCCTGCTCCCTTATCGCGATTTCATTTTTAAAGCGGCGGTCAACTAGCAGCCGGATAGGCTCGAGTTCTGTTGGCACCAGCAGCCGCGCGCATACCACTAGCAACAGAATCGCCTGAGCTACGGCTGGCGGGAACCGGCGCGCCAATGGCCACAAAGGAACTTGTGTGTACGCCAGCCCCAGACCTATCGCGACGGCTATCACGAGATCAAACTGAGCATTGGTCCATACGCCGGCGCCGGTTCTCTCCAGGAAAAATGCCGCCAATGCAATTGCGATTAGACCGGTACAAAGCCGAACACTCCGATCATGCCACCTCGCACAGCCATTACAGACGCAAGCGACTAAACCGACGGCCACCCATTGTAAGTCCTTATAGCTGCGAATGGCCTTTTTAAGCGAATAGTGTCTCGGGGCCAAAATGTTAAGGACAAAGTCGCGGCCGAAGCTGACATAACAAATCGCAATGCCAGTCACGATCACGACAGCTGCTACGCATAAACATTTTAGCGCTTCGCGTCGACGGTTCATTCCAAGCCATGCGAAAGCAGTCAAGGGCATTGCGATGATGTTGTGCTTAACAAACCCTGCAAGGGCCATCACGAGAACAGGCATGACGTATCCACGGTCTCTTGATCGCGCACCGAGAAACGCCAGAAAACCGAAGGCCATAATGGCATGACTGAGGAGCTGCGGCTCATTCAGTCCGACGTACGACCTAAAAAACCGGCTCATCATGGCTATGTAGAATGCAGCGCTGATTACCGCAGCCGCTTGAGTTCCACCCAATCGCCTGACGCTCAAAGCGATTGCTGTCGCGATCGCGATTACGGAAATCAGAGACAACAACCTCCCAGCTAAGACGGGATCACCGATCAGTCGACCGGCCAAACCCACTATGTAAAAGGAAAGGGGAGGATAATTGTTTGTGATGAGTTGAGCGGTAGACGGATAGAGCGGCATTTTACCCATGGCCGCATCAGCGAAATAAACGTTCCACCCCTCATTGTCTGTAATCTCGATGTTGAGAAAGGCGCGATACACGGGCCATGTAAACGCCAGGATCGCTATGGCATAAAGTAGCCACTGAAGCAGACGGAGATAAGGCGGGTTATGGATTTTTCTCCTCTCCGGCTGATCGAGTGTGCAGTGGTCTTTGAGGACCTCGTTGAGCAATATCCCGTTCACCTGATCATAGCGCACGCTGTTCGATCTCGTTTCATTATCCCCAGTACCGATTCTGCACCCGGCCTGGCAATTTGCTCAGCAGGTCAACCAAAGCGCCGTCGTTGGAGTCCGTCTAGTTAAGGCTAGCCTAACCTTCATATAGGACCTCGCCTTACATGCAGCCAATCGGCTCCACAGTTTTCTTAATTATCCTCGCCGCAAGCACGAGTCGCCCATTCAGGTTCAACAAACGCAGTCAACCTTTCATCCGCGCGCACTACGAAACGCCTTCCGTCGTCGCGGTGTGCGTCAGCAATCCAGATCGTTCGTCCGTTGGAATCAATCGCCGAGACACAGCCCCAACTCCAACCGGCTTTGCTGAGGTTGTCGGCGATGATTCCGCTTCCTAAATGCCGAACGATTCGGCACAATTCTCCCATGATTCCGGTTTTATCGGGCGATTACGAGGGAAGCGACCGGATTAGACCCAGAAAATGGGTATTTCTGTTGAAAGGCCCAAAAAATGGGCCGAATTCTCGTTGGGCTACGAATGAGAACAGTCTTTCGCATTGAGACACCGTCGTTGGTGCTGCGGCCGCTCGTGCTTGGCGACACTCAGCGCATGCTCGAAATGAGCCAAGAGGACTGTGCTCGTCAGTGGCTGCCGAGTCAGATTTACCGAGACGAGCGGCATGCCGGCACAGCGATTGAGTATCTGATCGGTCAGTTCAACTTGGACGCCAGCCCGACAACGAATGCGTTGGTCTTTGGGGTTGAGGAGAAGGTGACCTGTCGGCTGATCGGACATGTCGGCCTGAGTCCTCTCTTCGACACCGTTGAGGTGGGTTTTGGCATTGCCACATCCGAGCAAAGGAAGGGATACGCGACGGAGGGCGTTGCCAGGGTTTGTGCCTGGGGGTTGGAACGATTCTCACTCCCCGCTATCGTGGGAGTGACAGACGAGGAGAACGTGGCTTCGCAGCGAGTGCTGATCCGCTGCGGGTTCAGTCGAAAAGAGGAGAAGATGATGCGCTTACAAGGCGTGGATCGGCCAGCAGTCGTCTTTGAGTTAAGAAAGAAGGAAGCCCAACCAGAGCGCTGCAACGAACCGCCGCACGCTCGAAACCGTCCCGATTGCGAAGAAAGTATCAACTGCATCAACCCGGGACGCAGCGTATGATACCACTTTCACAAGCGCCCGTGATGAAACGAGCACAGCTGGTTGAAGACATCGAGACGTATGCGCAAGACATCGTGAACACGGTGCGCGAGCCGCTCTTGATGCTAGACACCACGTTGCGTGTGCAAAGCGCTAACCGCGCCTTCTATCAGACATTTCAGGTCTCCTCCGAAGAAACCGAAAACCGGCTGATTTACGAATTGGGCAACGGCCAGTGGGATATCCCCGCCCTGCGGACACTTCTCGAGGACGTGATTCCGACGAGCTCTGTCTTCAACGATTTCGAGTTGGAGCATACCTTCCCGGTTATCGGTCGTCGCGTGATGCTGCTCAATGGTCGCAAGCTCCGCGCGGGCAGTCACGCCGAGCTGCTAGTCCTGGCGATGGAAGACGTGACGGAACGGAGGCGCTCCGAGGCGGACTTGAAGGCCATCGAAACCTACGCCCAGAACATCGTGGATACGGTGCGCGAGCCGCTCTTGATTCTGGATACGAGTTTGCGCGTGCGATCGGGCAACCGCGCTTTTTACCAGACCTTTCAAGTCTCACTCGAAGAGACTGAGAACCGCCTCATTTACGAATTGGGCAACGGCCAGTGGGACATCCCCGACCTGCGAACCCTCCTTGAAGATATTGTCCCAAAGAGTTCGGTCTTCAATAATTTTGAACTGGAACACACCTTCCCGATCATAGGGCGTCGCGTGATGCTGCTCAACGCCCGCAAGCTTGAGGCCGGCCATCACGGGGAGTTGCTCGTGCTGGCAATGGAAGATGTCACCGCGCGCAAGCGGGCGGAAGAAGCACTGCTCAAAGCCGGGGCGCTGCAGAGCGCGATCTTCAACAGCGCCAACTTCTCCAGCATCGCGACCGACGAGAAAGGCGTGATTCAAATCTTCAACGTGGGCGCCGAGCGCATGCTGGGTTATACGGCCGCCGAAGTGATGAACAAGATTACCCCGGCCGACATTTCCGATCCGCAGGAAGTGATCGCGCGCGCCAAAGCCCTGAGTGCCGAGCTCGGGACCCGGATCACGCCGGGCTTTGAGGCATTGGTTTTCAAGGCCTCGCGTGGGATCGAGGACATCTATGAATTGACTTACATCCGCAAGGACGACAGCCGCTTTCCGGCCATCGTCTCGGTCACGGCGCTACGCGACGAGCAAGGGGAAATCATCGGGTATCTGTTAATCGGTACCGATAACACCGCACGTAAGCAGGTCGAAGCCGAGCGAATGCTGCTCGATCAGCGCGTGCGCGATCAGCAATTCTACACCCGCTCGCTGATTGAATCGAACATTGATGCACTGATCACCACCGATCCGCGCGGCATCATTACCGACGTTAACAAGCAAATGGAGGCGCTTACCGGATGCACGCGCGACGAGCTGATCGGCGCGCCGTTCAAGGACTACTTCACCGACCCGGAGCGAGCCGAGGCCGGCATCAAGCTGGTGCTGGGCGAAAGCAAGGTCACCGACTACGAACTCACCGCGCGCGCCAGGGACGGCAAGGAAACCGTGGTGTCCTACAACGCGACTACCTTCCACGATCGCGACCGCAAGCTGCAGGGAGTGTTCGCGGCGGCCCGCGATGTCACCGAACGCAAACGCTACGAGCAATCGTTGGAGCAAGCCAACCGCGCCAAGAGCGTCTTCCTGGCTAACATGAGCCACGAGCTACGCACGCCGCTCAACGCCATTCTGGGCTACTCCGAGATGCTGCATGAGCAGGCCGTCGAGCGGCAACTGGATGAATTCGGCGCCGACCTCGAAAGAATCAGCGCCGCCGGTAAGCACCTGCTGGCGCTTATCAGCGATATCCTTGATTTGTCCAAAATCGAAGCCGGTAAGATGGAGCTGTTTCTGGAAAGCTTCGACGTGGCCGAGTTGATTGATGAGGTCGCCTCCACCATCCGGCCCTTGGTCGAGAAGAATTCCAATACGCTGCACATCAAGCGCGCGCCGGATTTGGGCGTGATGCACGCCGACCAGATCAAGGTGCGCCAGGGTCTGTTCAATCTCTTATCCAACGCCGCCAAGTTCACCCAGGAAGGCAAGGTCACCCTAGACGCCGGGCGCGAGCGCATGGATGACAGCGAGTGGATCGTGTTTCGCGTAACGGACACCGGCATCGGCCTGAGTCCCGAACAGATCGTCAAACTCTTTCAGGACTTCACCCAGGCCGATGCCTCGACAACGCGCAAGTTTGGCGGCACCGGCCTGGGACTGGCCCTCACGCGCCGCTTCTGCCAAATGATGGGAGGGGACGTGACCGTGCATAGCGTGCCCGGCGAAGGCAGCGTCTTCACCATCAAACTGCCCGCCGTCGTCCGCGAAGCGAAGCCCGAAGCTGCCGCTGAGGCCGCCGGGGCGGTCATCGCTTCTGCAGAAGGCGGGGGCGGGGATGGCACCGAATCACCGCCGCCCGCAAGCTGCGTGTTGGTGATTGATGACGACCCGACGCAGCGCGACTTGATCCAACGTTTCTTGAGCAAGGAAGGCTTTTGCGTGCGCACCGCTGCCGGGGGCGAGGCCGGGCTGCGCCTGGCGCGGCACTTGCGGCCCGTGGCCATCACCTTGGACGTGATGATGCCCGACATGGACGGCTGGATCGTGCTCTCGGCGCTCAAGGCCGACGCCGACTTGCGCGACATTCCGGTCATCATGCTGACCATGGTGGACGACCCCAAACGGGGGTTCACGTTGGGCGCCGCCGATTACGCCACCAAGCCGGTGGATCGTGCGCGCCTGTCGCAGATCCTCAAGAAATACACCTGCCCGCACCCACCGTGCCCGGTTCTCCTGGTCGAGGACGATCCCGCGACCCGCGAGGCGACGCGCGCGATTTTGGAAAAGGAAGGCTGGAAGGTCAGCGAGGCCGAAAACGGGCGTGTGGCTATGGAGTGCATGGAGCGGGAACGCCCCAGGCTGATTTTGCTCGACCTGATGATACCCGAAATGGGCGGCTTCGAGTTTGCCTCATGGGTGCGCCGGCACCCTAAGTGGCGTTCGATTCCCATCGTGGTGGTGACGGCCTACGCCCTCAGCGCCGAGGAGCGGCGACGGCTCAGCGGCTATGTCGAGAAGATTCTCCAGAAAGAAGGCGACTCGCACGAGGAGTTGCTGCACCAATTACGCGACTTGCTGGACGACTGCGCTGCGCCGCGCGCCATGACGATGCCTGAGGGAAGAAAAACGCGCGCGACTTCTGCGTGAACGCCTTTCACATGCCCAGAATCCTCCTGGTCGAAGACAATGAGATGAACCGCGACATGCTCTCGCGGCGGCTGCAGCGCAAAGGCTATCAGGTCGTGTTGGCGGTGGACGGGCAGAGTGGCGTGGAGATGGCTCAAACCCAGGCGCCGGACTTAATTTTGATCGACATGAGCCTGCCCGTGCTCGACGGCTGGGAAGCGACGCGCCGTCTCAAGGCCGATGCTGCCACACAGCACATTCCCGTCATCGCCCTCACGTCGCACGCCATGTTCGGCGACCGCGAAAAAGCTCTCGAAGCCGGTTGCAACGACTATGACACCAAGCCCGTCGAGCTGCCGCGTCTGCTCGGCAAAATCGAGGCGCTATTGAGCGGGGGTGTGGGCGAGATGGCTTCCACCGGGGAACCTACATCGTGACCGAACCGCAACTCCCAACCCCCGACGCGGCCCGGCATGCGCTGCCATCGGGTCTGATCCACGACCTGCGCACGCCACTCAATCAGATCATCGGATACTCTGAGATGCTCATCGAGCAGCGGGCGCAGGAGCAACGCCAGCACGACTTCGTGTCCGACTTGCAGAAGATCCACGCTGCCGGCAAGCAACTGCTAACGCTCATCAACGACAACTTTCATCCGATCCATTTACCTGCCACGCGCGTAGCGGCCGCTGCGCCGAGTAGGGAGTTTCCAACACCGATAGAACGGGAACCAGCCGCCGAAGCAGCAAAAGAGGACGCAGCGGTCGGCGCGGCGCAGGGATTCGTGCTGATCGTGGATGACATCGAAGCCAACCGCGATGTGCTCTCGCAACGGTTAGAGCGTCAGGGTTACGCGGTAACCACCGCCGAAAACGGGCGACAGGCGCTGGAAAGGTTGCGCGTGGACGCCTTCGACCTCGTGCTGCTCGACATCATGATGCCGGAAATGGATGGCTACGAAGTGCTTCAGCGCCTCAAGGCCGATGAAGCCTTGCGCCACATTCCGGTCATCATGATTTCGGCTCTGAGCGAGTTGGACTCGGTCGTGCGCTGCATCGGGATGGGCGCGGAGGATTACCTGCCCAAGCCGTTCGAGCCGACTCTGCTCAAAGCGCGCATCGGCGCTTGCCTGGAGAAAAAGCGCGCGCGCGACCGCGAGACGCACCTCTTCGAGCAGTTGCGGGCTCGCAACAGCGAGATGGCTATCTGGCGCGAGGCGCAGGAAGCCGATCTCGCCGTCGCCCGAACCACCCAGCAAGCTATCGTCACCTCCGCAATACCACCGATCAACGGCTGGCGGGTGGAAACGGTCTATACGCCACTGACCCAGGTCGGGGGCGATGTGTATGGGTGGCGACAGTTGGATCCCGAGGTCTGGCTCTTTTGGCTCGCGGATGCCACAGGCCACGGCGTGGCCGCGGCCCTCTTCACGACCCTGGTCGCCTTGCTTTTTAACCACGCCAGCACCGAGTCCAGGACAGCCGGCGCGATCTTGACGCGCGCGAATACCGAGTTTTACAGCGTGCTCCGCGGACGATCTTTCATGACGGCGTGTTGCGCCGTTATTCAAGGCGATGGCCGGTTGTCCTTCGCCGGGGCCGGCCATCCGCCGCTCCTCATTCGACGGCGCGACGGCATCGTCGAGGTGCTGCCGTCGCGAGGCACGATGATCGGCATCAACTCAGCGTTGAAAGTAGATGAAACGTCCACGACTCTCGCGTCCGGTGACATAGCGCTGCTCTACACCGATGGCCTGTACAGCTTGAAATCAAATGACGGTGAGCGCCTCACGGGTAACACCCTCACGGAGGCTTTCGCCCGGATCGGCGGAAACGCGGACTTCCTCCCGCGATTGATCACGCAACTGGTCCAGCGATCCGGTGTGCAGGGTTTCGATGATGATCTGGCTGCGATCGCGCTGCAGCGTGGGTAATCGCAGTTCTCGGAGGATCGCGAGGGATTTCGCTCCTCGATCAAGCGCTGACGAGTGGATGAATCGTGAGTGTCTTGAGTCTCACGTTGGGCGAAAGTTCTGCTTGGGTCGGGAGCATAGCGTTGCACGGTTCGGTGGCCGAGCTAGCATGCCCGCATGAAACCAGTTGCCGACTACCAGCACAAATGCAGCCGGCTACAGGTACACAAGATTAGGGTCGCCTCTGGCAATAAGCGGTGAGCGCGATGCACCGAGATGGCTTTAACTAACTCCAGAAAGGTAAAATATGAATACATCAATAACAAAACCTAACCCAGCTGGAGACGCGAATCCGGACGCCCGCCCAGTCAAGGACATTATCGAGCCCGCGAAGGCCGTTCTGGGCAAGGTTTCTGTTTCTGTACAGACAGCTTTAGACGAAATGCAGGCTCAGGGAATCGATTCGACGCTAGTAACCAATCAACGCGGAGAATTATTAGGTACTGTGTCGAGCAACGAAATGAACCGAAAGGTGGGTGGTTTCGGGCACGACCCAAAGACAGAACCGGTAGAAGCACAAGTGGAAAAAAACACTGTCTATTGTTTCGAAGATCAGACGGTTGCGCAGGCTGAGGAAATTATCTGCGACGCAAAGGTCGCCGAAGTTCCTGTAGTAACGCGCGAAAAATTGCTGGTGGGAACAGCAAATCTTGAAGCGATCGCACAGGATAAACGACAGAGAAGACCCTAGAACAGGCTGCGCAGGCGCGTTGTGCTGAACGATTAACGCCGAAAGATCAGGCCCAAGACAAACCCAATTCCTAGTGCCGTGAATACCGCCTTTGTCGGGTTTTTGCGCACGTATTGCTCCGCATCTGCAACCGCAAGTCAACCTGCAAGTAACAGCGCGGCTGCTCGGGTTCCATGCCTTATGAGATGAGAGCGCTGGACGTTAAATTTTGAGGTGGAGACAATTCGTTTCTCTAGCGATCCAAAATCACGCCATTCTCGAATCGCGCGCCCGATCATTTTATCGAGCACCCGAATCAGCGCGATAATCAGGCCGAGCTTTGCCAACTCAGAAGTTTTGTTTATCATCTGAAGGAGACCATGTTTTTCGACAATTTGCCGCTGGAAATTACCTGCTCTAAATGTGGCAAGCAGATCAATGAGACTGTCAAATGGCTCAAGGCTGAGAGTCGGAAATGTCCCTTTTGCGGGACGCCCATAGATACGACAGAGTTTCGACGTGGAATTGACGAGGTTACAAATCGTGCTCATGAAATGCTTCAGAACCTTCAAGAGAGCCTTCGGAGCATCAAGATAAAATTTAAACTCTAATCACCTTCGAATGGTGAATAGCCGACGGAACCGAATATTCCATCGCGGAACTCGATATTGCAGACGCGTGGCACAGAGAGCATGGCTGATCGGAAGAACAAACTTGGCCTTTCGGTCGCGATCGGCGCAGGCGTCGGAGCAGCGCTGGGTGTCGCGTTGCATCACCTGCCCTTTTGGCTGAGCCTCGGTTGCATCGTGGCATCGTGACCGGAATTATTTTGACGCGAATGACGCGATCCTGATTCTCCCACGGTATTTTGATAGTTTGAATGCGTTGTTCATGTGCATGTTGCGCCTTGCATCCCACAAATGATGTCTGGAACTAAGGCGAGTGACGCGCGGTTCCAATGACAAGCTTACGACACGTTTACGAAGTTCGACCGCGGCGGAAAGCGCTTGCAGCCGCGCGGCGAGGCTTGGCGATTGTCTCAGCGCTCGTTGGTTGATGAAAGTTCACTATAGCTTGGCAACATATCACGGCGGCGCCGCTGACATGAATAAAAGGTGCGCCATGTGGTTGCCAACCTTCCTTCAGCGAGGCATTCACTTTTTCGGCGAGCGAACCGAGGTCTTGGCTTTCAATAATTGTACTCTTCGATCGTGTCCATCTGCCTATCATCGGAAAGCGCGCGTCCCGTAGTCGAGGAGGATTTTACTGATGGACAACCTGCGTGCCACCGGGAGGAGACTCACTCGCCATACCACAGCCGACCGAATGGCAGCGCATCGGAAATGGTGCGATCACGCTTCGCACGCATGAATCTTTTACGGAAACGGAAACAAGCCGAAACATTGCTTACTGAAAAAATTTCTTGGCTGTTAAGGAGACCAGCTCTGACGCTTCTGTCTGCGTCAGTCCACTTTGTCCATATCCACCTCAACCGAAGGTGTTTGCGCGTCACTTGCACAACCAAAAAAGTGCTTGATAATGCGCGTCGCTGAGAGGTGAAGGAGCAAATTCTGATCGCTAATTCTCAGCTAACGAATTGGACCATGATTTCTGCGACAGAAGAGGTGGCGGTGCGCGAGTGGGTGAAAGTCCCGAACGTTCCGGGACTTTATCGCAATACCGTTTCTGGCCGGTATTACGGCTTCAAAAAGATACGCGGCAGGCGGAGAGAACGCTCATTACGCACGACCGATCGCAAAATTGCAGAGCGACGACACCGCGAATGGATCAGCAACCTGCAACGTGTAGATCGTGAGTGCGAGAGGATAACATTGCGCGAATTGCTCGAACGATTTGTCGCTGTCAATCAGGGTCGGTCCGTCAAGACGCAGGGGACCAATGACTCCATCATCCGGAAGATTATGAAGACGTGGCCTGGTGGCATTGATATCGAAGTGCGGCAGATTCGGCCTTCGCACTTGGATGAATGGTTGGCGTTACACGAGGCGAGGCTTAAAAACACGTCCTATAATCGATATGCAGGGTTCCTGAAACAGCTCTTCGAGATTGCGGTGAAGGATCGAATTATTGCGGACTCGCCATTCGAGCAGGTGACAACGCGATGGAAGAAACCGCAAGAGCCCATCCGCTGCGTGCCGACCATCGAACAATTTCAGGCCATTGTGGATGAGATTCGCGCACAGCGATATACAAGGTTCGCTGCACCGACCGCTGATTTTGTTGAATTCCTTGGACTGGCTGGTGTGGGCCAGGCCGAAGCGGCATCGCTCACATGGGGTGATGTGGACTGGCAGAATGAGCGGATCAGCTTCCGGCGTCACAAAACGGATGCGCGATTTTATGTTCCGATTTATTCGCATCTGCGGCCATTGCTGGAGCGGCTGAAAAGGACGGCGCTATCACTGGCGCGTAACGCTCCTGTGTTTCACATCCATGACGCGAAGAAGGCGCTCAAAGCTGCGTGTGAGCGGCTCGGCTATCCCAATTTTTCGCAGCGTAACATCCGCCAATGTTTGATTCTACGCCTGTGGAAAGCGGGGGTGGATAAAAAACTGATCGCGAAGTGGCAAGGCCATCAGGACGGCGGGCAGCTCATAATGGACACATATACGGAAGTGTTCGGCGACGACGATGCGCAATACGAGCAGCAACAGCTCGCAAAGTTGGCCGAGTAGCGAATCACGGCAGTTTGGCAATCGGTAAAAGGATGGCGGCCTTCTCCCGCGCGCGCGTGTGTCGCTATTGCATGCGTGAATGCGGATTCTGCTTCCTAAATGCCGAATAATTCGGCACAATTCGCGCCGTGCAGCCTTTTAATCGGTTTCCCCTGCGAAGGGCAGGAAATAGATTGCAGGTTAGGCGCTTAGAACTGTATGGAATCAACTGTCGAACACAGTTCACCAAAAACGGTTAGCACCCAGAGCCCCCACGCTGCCGCAACGAATGCGGCCTGAGCTATTCATATCAGTGGAGATGGATATATGGCATATGTAATAAGTGAGCTTAATCTCGAACGCCAAAAGCTATTAGCTAAGGTGTTAGCTCCGGTGACCGACAGGTTATTGAGCGTCCTTCAACTTCCATCTGGCGCTAGAGGTCTAGACTTAGGTTGTGGAATGGGCGAAACGACTCGCCAACTTGCTCGAACGTTAGATAAGCCCAACGAAATCGTTGGCCTAGAGCTAAACCCAGATTTGGTCGAGACGGCGAAGAAATTATCCTCCGGTGAGCAGGACGATGTTTCTTTTGAGCAAGGAGATGTGTCCGCCTTGGAATTTGCTGACAACAGTTTCGATTTTGTTTTCGCACGTTATTTGCTGATGCATCTAGCCGAGCCAGAAGCAGTTCTTAAAGAAATGCTGCGCGTTTGTAAGTCCGGCGGGGCGGTCGCGGTCCAAGAGCCGGATTTTTCATTTCAACGCTGTTATCCGGACAGTTGGGCATATGAGCGCCTTCCAGACTTGCTCCGCAGGCTTTTCCCTGACGCATTTCTAGGGCCAAAGCTATGGTCGTTGTTTCAAAAGCTTGGTTATAGCTCATCCAACGTGTTGATTGACTGTATGGTTGAGGTGAATCAAAACGATTTAAGGCGATGCTATCGCTTATCGGTAGAAGCGATGGAGAAGGCTGTGATTGAGAAAGGCATTTATAGTGAGCCGGAATTCGAGCGGATGCGTGCAGAGCTGGAGCGTGTAGAGAAAGAAGAAAATATCTTGTGCGTATCGAATTACATTTTCTCTGCGTGGGTGGTGAAAAGGTAAAGGTAGAATACGCGCCACCTAGCAACCTCTTCAAGCGGACGCGCCTCAATGTTGTTTTTTGTTTCGCAGGTCAGCAGCCGCTCACATCGCGCTGTGATTCGCGCTTACGATGCAGGGGCAACGTGATCGAAACGCACGAGCACGCGGGTATTACTTCAGCGTGATTTCGCGCATGAGCTTGGTGCCCATGATCTCGCGAATATCGAGGCGTTTCACTGCCATCGCTTGCTGTTGATCGGTTGTGCCTACGATTTTTCTGGCGATCGGATCGAACTTTTCGCGCCCGTTATCGAGCGCAGCCATGTTCTTCGATTCCACCATCAACAGGATGTCGAAGTCCTGCGGTGTGGCGGCGTTGCCGAGCAAGATCTTGTAATCGAGGATTAGATTCTGCTTCTTGGCTTCCTCAAGCGTGCCCTTGAAGCTCTTGGCGAGACCCTTGAGGTATTCGTCGCCCATGCCGGGCTTGGCTTTGACCATCGTGACGTTCCAGACCGGGCCTTCGGTGTAAGGAGCATCGCTCTGTGCGGAGCAGACGCTTGCGATGGTGAGCGAAAGCGCGGCGAGCACGACGATTTGTAGTTTCTTTGTAATTCTCATTTGGAGCTAATTTTCTTGGTTGGCGTTTCTACTGAAGCTGAGAATTGAGCCGTTCTTGCGAATCGTAAATCTCACGTCAGCGAGCCGTTAGACAATGAGAACGGCATTTTGTTCGAGGAATTCCAAAACTCATGGTGACGCGATGCGCGTCAGCAATCCAGATTGTTCCCGCAGGACCCAATATTGATAATAAGCCTGCGCGAGCCGAGAGCAATCTGGAACAAGCCGGAAAATTGCTGGCTGGCGTAAACGCACAGACCCCTTCGTTGGAGGCCTTCGCGGCGAAGATGAACCAATTGTTTCTAGAGCGGCATTTCGATGAGGTCATTCGATTGATTCATAACCGACTCACTGAATTTCGCGACCTGTCCGACATCGAAAGGCTCCTTAATCCATTCTTTCTGCTCCTCGCCCAGGAATGGGCCGGAGATATTGTCGGGGCGAGAGCCACTGCTCAACAACTGCTGCCTTCGCTGGAAACGCTCTGTCAGAAGGATCCTGATAACGCGAATTTTGCGGAAGCACTTTCGCTAACTCGTGCTGTGCTCGGCCAGAAGGATGCAGCGATAAAAGAAGCTGAGCGTGCCATCACGTTGCTGCCGAGCGGGAAGGATGCAGTAGATGGGCCTAACGCCGAGGAGAATTTGGCGTCGGTCGAGGTCTTAGTCGGCGACAAAAACCGCGCGATTCCAAGGCTTCAGCATCTTTTGGAGATTCCGTATATTGATTACCTTACGCCGGCGCTTCTAAGGCTCCATCCGCGATGGGACCCTTTGCGCGGCGATCCCGCTTTTCAAAAACTCTGCGAGGAAAAGCAGCCGTGAACCTGCGCAGGTTTTCGAGCTGATTTCCCGCACGTCTGCGACCAGATTTTCGAGCCAACTACTTTGCTTACATCTGTCCAGCGC
>CAVWVV010000012.1:0-83075 GCA_963758425.1 uncultured Verrucomicrobiae bacterium | reverse complement strand
TGGTTGCGCCACAGACGCTTGGCCAAACCGGCGTGATGAGGCGAGTCTTTCTGACCGGTGCGAGCTCGGGCATTGGCCTGGCCATTGCCAAATCACTTGTGGATGAAGGTCATGAGGTATGGGGTACATCACGCAACTTGGAACGCATCCCTAAAATGCCGCGATTGCATGCGATTCGTCTCGACCTCGCCGACCGGCTCTCGATCGAAAACGCATTCAATTCCGCGCTCGCCGAAGCTGGTTACTTCGACGTTGTCATCAACAACGCCGGGGCCGGTCATTTTGGGCCTGCTGAGCTTCTTCCCATGGAAACAATTGCGAGCCAGTTTCAAATTCTCGTTTTCGGCCAAATCCAATTGATGCAGCTCGCGCTGCGCCACATGCAGGCACGTGGTGAAGGTTTGGTCATTAACGTCACTTCGTTAGCTTCCCGGCTTCCAGTGCCGTTCATGGCGGCTTACAACGCCGCGAAAGCGGCCCTAGCATCCGTTACCATGTCAATCCAGCTGGAGGTCGGCAATTCCCGCGTGCACGTGGTGGATCTTCAGCCGGCCGACATCCGCACGGAATTTAACCAGGGCGTGATCAAGAGCACCAAGGCTAATCCCCGCTACGACACAAAAGTCGCGAGGACTTGGGAAGTCGTCGAGCGCAACATGAAAAGCGCGCCACCACCGGACCTGGTCGCACAACATGTTCTCAGATTAGTCAGCGCTGTTCAGCCGCCGCCGCGTATAACAGTTGGCGATGCATTCCAATCAAAAATTGCGCCTCTGATTTTCAGATTTCTTCCACAACGCGTCCGGTTATGGGGATTGAAGAGGTATTACCAGATATGACTGCTATCTCTGAAGCGGTCATCTTGATGGCCGGCGAGGGCTCGCGTCTGCGCGGATCGGACAGCACCTTCCTGAAGCCGTTCGTCCCAGTGCTTGGCCGTCCGTTGATTTCGTACGCGTTAGATACCCTGATCCGCGCAGGGATCACAAGCGTCAACTTTGTGGTCGGCTACGAAAGCGGGCGCATGATCGAACAGGTCAAGCAATTGATTCCTTCTGGCCTCAGCGCGTCCTTCATCGAAAACCGTGACTGGCAAAAACAGAATGGCATCTCGCTTCTTGCGGCCGCCGGCCACCTCAGCAAACCCTTTCTTCTCACGATGAGCGACCATCTTTTCGACGACGCCGATGGTCGATTGTCTGCTTGGTTCTTTTGAGCCTGGTTTCCTCAACATCGCTGTAGATCGAAAACTCGGTTCGATTTTCGATTTGGAAGATGCAATGAAAGTCCAAACGCGCGGAAACAACGTCACTGACATTGGCAAAAATCTGCGAAGCTACGACGCCATTGATATCGGCTTGTTTGTTTGTCCTCTCGGAAATCTTCGACTATCTCGAGCAAGCGAATCCATCAGCGGCGAGAGTGATTGCAGCCTAGCTGATGGAGTTCGGTTGATGGCCGGCGACAATAAAGTCCGTGCCATCGATATTGGCGAAAGCTGGTGGCAGGACGTGGATACTCCCGAGATGCTGCAACACGCAGAGAGACAGATGGCCAAAGGGATGCAAAGCGCGCTGACCTAGGATGGCTCATCACTGCGGAGCTTGGCGCCTGCGGGCGATTACGATCGCGGCTCGCGCGTAACAATATCGCCACCACCATTACCCGTCCTGATCACGGCGATTGCGCTGAGGATCAGGCTCGCGCCGGCGACAATCGTCCAAAGATTAAGGATCCAGTCAGCCAGGCCGAGTAGCGCAAGCAAAAGAAAAACGAGGATTGCCATGTCACGTTTTGTTAGCTGAAAGAGCCACCACACAAATCGTTCGCCAAGATTCAGTAAGCCGGAATGCCCGATCATTGCACGGTGTCTCGCGTAAAACGATTTATGCAACCCGGAGGAACCAACCGCCATTTTGTTCTTGCCGACTCGCAGGAATAACTCGTTGGCCGTAATCAGGACAGCGCACACAGCTCCTTCTCTTGAGCGATGAAGCCCCAACCCGAGAGCGAGAACGTAAAGAAGGCTTGCTACGAAATCGCAAAAGTAATCCAATCGTTCTCCGAACTTTGATTCCAGGTTCTTGGCACGCGCGATTTCGCCGTCGCAACCATCAAGAATGCTGAACACTTGAAAAATGGCCGCACCGATAACGATGCTGACGTAATTGCCGCGCACTAAAAATACGCAGGCGATTAGCGGCAAAACAAAGATCGATATTGTCCACGTGCTGGGATGGATGGGAAATTTGAGCAGAACGCTCGTTATCCGACGGGAAATCGGCCGGTTGAAAAACCGTGAAACGAAACCGTCTTGGGGCTTGCTCATCTGGTCAGTCTTTTCTTCGAGCTTCGATATGTCTTGCAGCGCTGTTTTGCAATGACGTTGCCCGAACATTCATAATAGGTGGAGATAACGAGGAGCGGGAAAATCGAGCATTGGTTCGATGTATTATTCTAAGTGTCATGGTGAATTGGCATTCCTGGCATTTTCAGGTTTCCGGCCAACCGCCACGCGCCTTCGGTCTTGCTTCTGTTACTCGTGGCTGAAGGCATCGACGGTTTTGCCAAAGGAAGCGTTAATTTCACTATCGGCAAACTCATCGACGAGCTTAAAGCGTTTGAGCGATTTTGTAAGGCTCGTGGGCAGACGGCTGAATATTTACAGCTGGATTCTCGCTTTCGGGCTTATTCTTGGCACTGTGGCCG
Source organism: uncultured Verrucomicrobiae bacterium (assembly GCA_963758425.1). Taxonomy (GTDB): domain Bacteria; phylum Verrucomicrobiota; class Verrucomicrobiia; order Chthoniobacterales; family UBA10450; genus Udaeobacter. The sequence goes on along the minus strand of CAVWVV010000012.1, from coordinate 80,366 downwards.
AAGCCTTCAAACCTATCGCCTGGTGGGAAGCCGTCACGACTGCCGTTCTACCTGGCGCGCGCGCGGCCTGGGCACTGTGGGCTTTGCGGAGTCAGAGTGCCGCCGGCTAGATTCGACACGCCTTCTCCCTCTCCGCGTCGATCCCTTCCAGAAGGGTTAGGAACTAGCCTGGTTGCTTGACACCGCGTCTATGACTGTGATAGGGGAACGAATGCTCGATCTCCAGCAGATCCGTCGCGTTTTTGACACCAAACCGTGGGCTGCGCACCTGTACGTGACCGAACAGTGCAACCTGGATTGCCATTATTGCAACGAATTCAACAACTCGATTCCGCATCCGGCCCTGGCTGATCTCAAGAAGTGGATGGACCACATTCGGAAGCTCGGCGTCATGCGCCTCGGTCTGCAGGGGGGCGAACCGCTCAAGCATCCGGACATTGTGGAGGTAGTGCGTTACGCAAAATCCATCGGTTTTTGCCAAGTGAGCATGTCCACAAACGGGTTTCTCCTGAACCGCCAGCTCCTCACGGACCTTGAAGGAGCGGGCCTCGATAAACTGCAAATTTCCGTGGACCGGATGACGCCGATCGCAAGCACACGCAAAGCGATGAAGTCGATCGTGCACAAGCTCGACTGGTTCAAAGATTCGAAGATCAAGCCGCAAGTCAGTGGCGTCCTTTTCAAAGAGACGCTCGATGAAATGGGACAGGTGATAGACACTTGCCTCGACTTGGGCATCCCGGTCCATGCGCGCGTGGTCCACGATGATCTCGTGCACGACCGCGCCTTGCGCGATGCAAGTGCGAACGAGCCGCTGCTCCGCTTTCTCGACCACCAGGAGAAATTGAAGCGCAGCGGCCAGAAAATTCACTCGAGCTGGAACCTTTTCTCTTACCAAAAGAAGATGCTGCGGCAGGAACCGGTCGAATGGACCTGCATCGCTGGCTATAAATATTTCTTCGTCTCATCGACCGGTAAGTTCTGGCTCTGCAGTCAGGTGAGGACCGAGAGGCACATTCTTGAGATCACGCGGGAAGATTTGCTGAGCTACAACCGGAAGAAGGATTGCCAGGCGGGATGCGGCGTTTATTGCACCGTAGGGGCCTCACTGGCCGTGAGCCATCCGCTGCAATACGTCGGCCGGGAAGTGGCGGGGATGCTGGCAAGTCGGGTGTCAAGGATGCGGCGCGACGGGCCCGAGCGCATTCGTGATCTGGCGTTCGCCCAGTAAGCGAAGCTCACTAATCTGCCGTTAGCTTAACGACCTCGCGTAGATACGGTACGTCTTGTCGCAGGCCGCGCCCTGCCATCTCGCGGAGACGATGAAGTGATTTTTTTACCATAGAAAGTTCGCCATTTCTTTCGCCAAAAAATGAACGAAAAACCTTTTCAAATCGACGATCCAACAACCCGGCAGTTTCTCTGCGCACTTATCGTCCTCCTACCTAAACGAAGTAACGGAACGGAATATTGAACGGCACATTTAAGCAGGTTACCTCGCGCGACGCTGGATTTGAAAATCTAATAGCGGAAGAGCTGTTGATCATCGGTGGCGACGCGGATCGTGGATAAACAAGATCATAGTTTGCGACTGTTCCAGTGGGTCGCGCTTGGGATTGTCCTGCTCACGGTCGTGACCCGACTTCCATCGCTGCTCCATCCGCAGCCAATCTTTAATGAAGCGATCTATTCGGTCGTCGCGAACGAGATTGTCGATGGCGGCCGGCCTTACGTCGATGCGGTCGAGCGCAAGCCGCCGCTGCTTTTTTGGACTTACGCGGCAATTTTCGAAGTGGCGGGAAAGTATAATTGGAAGGCGCTGCACGTGGCCGCGCTTGTCTGGACGCTGGGCACGATGGCGGGCTTGTATGCGATCGGCAGGGCGTTGTTCGATCGCGAAACCGGACTGATCGCGGCGCTGCTCTACAGCATTTTTCAACCTTGGGTGCGCGGGCTGAATCTTGCATTCAACGGCGAGCTCTTGATGAATCTTCCGATCGTCTGGGGATGGGCGATCGCGTTCCGGCCAAGCTCATCGCGCGCGCGGCCCGAGCTGGTTTTTTCGGGCGCACTTCTTTGCGCAGCATTTCTACTTAAACAACCCGCGGCGATTGCGGCGGTTCCACTCGGAATCTATTTGCTGCTGCCGGACTATCGCAAGAGCCGAGGCTTGAATGGAATACAATCGGTCACTCACGCGGCGTTGCTCACGCTAGGATTTTTCGGAACCCTCGGCGCCGTCGCGTTCGTCCTTTGGCAACAAGGAATTTTGCGCGAGGCGTTCGATCGCACGTTTACAGATAATTCCATTCCGCATGTGTTCTACACCAAGGGGATTTTCCGCACGTTGGCGTTTGCCGCAGTGTGCCTGCCGCTGGTGATCGGAACCATCATGACGTGCCGCGACCGCGGTCTTTGGGACAAAAAGGAAGCTGAACGAACCGCGCTCATCGGACTGCTCGCCGCCTCCGCTGTCGGCACCGCCGCGAGCGGCCGCTTTTACGTTCATTACTACATCCAATTGATTCCGCCGTTGGTGATGCTCGCGGCCCCGTTTTACGCGCAACTTTGGTTTCGAAAGATCCAACCGCCTTATTGGCTGCTGCGCCCGCCGATCACATGCGCCTGGCTCGCCCTCACCGTGATCGCGTTTTCGTTCGGACATTGGCTGGAGCTGGCGGCGCTACGCAAACCATCGGAGGCTGGCCAATATTTGTCCGAGCATTCTGCGCCTAACGACAGGATTTTCGTCTGGGGCCAGGCGGCAAAAATTTATCTTGAGGCTCGGCGAAGACCGGCGAGTCGCTACATCGAAGCGGCTTCGCTCACGGGCCATGTTTTCGGCGGAGTGTTGCACGGTGTCGATACCCGCAAGTGGATCGTGCCGGGCGCGTGGGACAAGCTCGAAGAAGATTTTGCGAAGCATCCGCCGGCTTACATCGTTGACGTCCAGACCGATCTTCCGCAGCCGCACCCGGTGCAGAACTTTCCGATTTTAGCGAAATTGCTGGCAGAACAATACCGACCGGTGGCGAAAACTGCCGAGGGTGTTGTGTATCAAAGGTGGGCCGCGAACTAATGGGTGGCCTAACGAACGATGCTCGACGATTTTGGTGGGCTGTGCTCGCGATCGCGCTCCTGACGATCGTGACTCGGCTTCCGTCGCTGCTGCACCCGCAGGCGATCGACGATGAGGAGACATATTCCGTGGTCGCAAACGTGATCGTCGATGGAGGTCGGCCCTACGTTGATGCGGTCCCTTCTCTTCTACCTATGCGCTATCGAACGTCGGAATATAATTGGTCTCCACGCCGTGGCCCTGGCATACGCTCCACGATGGCTGTTCTACGTGATCGGCGGTGTTCGCCGGAGTGGCGGGTGCTGCTCTCGCGACGGGCACGAGCGCATTCGTGATCTGACGGCCGCCCAGCAAGACGAAGCTCCGTTTTACGAAGCCCCGGCGGCCGCACCTTCATTTGGCAGTCGTTGTCAGCAGGGTAACTGTTTGCGGTAAATTCGATACGTCTTGTAGCGATCCGCTCCGATCGCTTCCAAAAAACGATTGAGTAATGTTTACGTCTGGGAACCTGACAATCTACCCAGTGCAATTGGAAATTTCATCCGCAAGCAAGCGAAGGCCGTTGATCGGTGTACCAAAACCTTGCAACAACAGCTAACCCATCACTGGGTCAGGTTCAACGGCGTTCTAGGTCACGCGCTTTCACTTACCGCCCCCGATCCTACAGTGGCAATATGCTATTCGCTTGAAGCACCCGTCAGTTCCGATTCCACGTGCCCGTTTGCTTCCGTTTAGCCTGGCCTTCTTGCGCGGGTTGCATATACCTCGAGGCCCGGACCATACAATTTCGCAACACGGAAGCACGCCTTCTTGTGGTCGAACAGGATAACGCCGATAGCCTGCAACGTAGAAATTGCTTTATCAGCCTCATCGCCAAAAACTGACGGGAATTCATCCTTGCCGTATTGTTCTTTGCCTCGCTCTAGCTTCCGAATCCACTGCATTAGATGCGAAAATTCCGTTTGCAATACCGTTTCTCTCCGATTCTTCTACAACTCCCTGTGCGCCTCCTTGATGGCTGGGATAGTCATAAATTCTTGCTTATTTGGATGCTTCTGAAGCCACAACGATTGGATGTGAAGCGCCGTTTTGAGCAAGTCGATCAGGTCGCGCGGCGTGACTACACCGCGTCCGTCTGCGAGCAACGAAATAACCCAATCAAATGCCTGTTGCGTCACGTACATTGAACGCAAACAAACGCTGGAAATTTTCACGAGCATAATCGACGTCGTCCACCTTATTCGCGTTTAAACCGTAACGACTCCTCAGCCACTCATCCGATGCTAGCCGCTTCATGATCATCACGCACAGAGAATCCCGCGTCCATTTCAGCTTTGGTCCCGCTCGCGATGTGATGTGCGAAAGACCCGCGAGAGGCTCTTCACAATCAGAACTAATCGCGTCCAAAATATCATCGCGCAGAAAGATCTTAAGTTTCAGTTCATCAAAATTAAGCGCCGAAAACACGTTCAGTAATGCGCGGAGCGCTCGCGCTTCTTCTGTAGACCGTCTCTTAAAGACAACATCCAGATGTCTAACATAATCCATATCTTGTATCCGCTCGCTTTTGCCAGACGTGACAGTGCGTCTATGCACAAAACAGTGTCCATTTTCGACAAATCAGGCACCGCGATCTCCTGATATCCCTTACTCTATCTTCTCTCTAAATGTACGCCGAAAATTACCTGACTCTTCTCTGTGTCCCATGCCGCTTGCACGCCTTCAATCGCCGTCGATCGTGAACGCGCAAATCAACTTCAGCAGTTTGGTCGGCGAACTAACTCTCCCTACATCAATCAGCCCTATACTCTCGTATACCTTTTTCGAACTCTGTCAGTTCGGCTTCGTGCGTGCAAACATCCGCTCTATCTGTTCATCATACACTATTTTGTTATAAACTAGGCTCAGCAGATACGCCTTCCAGAAGCTCTCAAACTGCGCTTCAGAAAAACTCTGAAAATGTTCGGCGTACGACTTGAATATCGGCTCCCCCTTAGTCTCAACACCTGTAACAACTATCGTCTTCTGGTTCTCAAGAAGCTTCTCTTGGAGAATCTCCCCGAACATACGAAAAAGAGACTATTTGCCTGCCCCTTTGCTTCCCAGCACTAGGTCAATACTGTCATACGCCAGGTCCGCGAAATGCTGTGTCCGCACCATGCAGTTCCAGAGCAATGTATCCTGTTCAGCCACGCCGCTACCGAGATCAATCCTTTGCAGCCACTCATAAAGCGGCTTCTATTCTGCCATATTCTAAGTCTTTTTATCGTCTGCCATACGCTCTCGTTCTTATCACGCCATCCTGTGTCGCGCAATAAACCGCCATCGCCTCACTGTAAGGCAACCACCAAGTCCTCTGCCAACGAGCCAGCCATTTTCTATTGCGGGAAATAAGTCTGGGAGACAATCCTTTGTGCAGAAGCGAGATCTGGTAAAAGGTTTGCACAAGCAGCGCCTTGAAATTACATCTCTACGCAAAGCGGCAGCATCCATTGATCCGTAACAGAATATTGCAAAGGGTACCCGAAAAATACCAGGTATATCGAGAGCGTTTGGTTGCGCGCCGCGAAAAGGGGCCTGCACGCCAGTAATGTAGCTATGTGGATGATCTGTGAGACTGTAAAAAATCGCTGCCAGAGATCCGCGAACTTTTCAGCGGATTGTACTACGCCGCCGTATCGTGACTGTATCGTGTTCTACGAATTCGTTGCGCTAAGCGTACAGAAGTCTGCCCAGATCTTCGCCTGCGACGATAAGTGCTGAAACTTTTTTATTTACTGTTCACCTTCTATGTCATAAGACTCCATTTGAAGCAGTTATGCTTAAATATCCTCTGCTTTCTCTGTCATCTGTTAGCGCTGCCATTTGTACAGTCGCTCTTTTCCTCTGTTCCTGCGCCACTGTCACTGAACCCTCTAGCCAAGCTACGTGCAACAGCTCTAAAAAATGCCCTCTTGTCTTTTATCTATCACTATACGTGCGCTGAAGCACTCGTTCTACTTGTGATCAGGCCAGCTTCTACAAAGAAGTGGCTGACTTACGCATCTATTCACAGACTCTTAAGCTGCTTTGTCTAATACCGTGCCTGCGCGCAAGCTATTCATCAGTAATTCCGATAGCCTTTTTCTGCGTGACGCTGCTCTCGTTCCAGAAGCAGCATTGTCTAAGCCCAAGCTTCGCCGCCAACAAAGAGAAACAGCTCCAGCAGAATTACGATCTTCTGCTTAACCAAACTTCCGACGCGAACTCCCCTCACAACTACGCTGAAACTGCTCCTCCACGCTACACTGTTGCCTTAAAACCCGGTGGTCCCTGCGTGCCGTGGTGTTGGTGGTGCTGTAAAGGCTGTGGTCCCGGCGGTGCTCGTGTCGTTGGCTGTGCTGTAAAGCCCTGCGTCCCTGCGTGCTACTATTCCGCTATTCCCATGGCCGCCACCTTTAGCTTCTGCCATCTCTGTGCTTCCGAGTAAGCTTTTAGTTGGAGAAAAAGGATCTGGTCTACTAGAAGATGTGAACGCAAGACTTAACAGCGCATTCTAACAGTGTGGTTACTCTGATAGGACTTATTACTCCGTGCCCGGCGGCTTTGCTATAGCATCTCTTATCGAGCAAATAAACAAAGATGGAAGCCCAAGCAGTAATCTGTGGTCTCTCGTTCTGCCATACATGGAAGAGCTTTCAATCAAAGCTTACCTCCTCGCGCTGTTTGAGGCGCCGTAGGGCATTATCTAGTCATCGTGTTTGTTGTTACTCCGCATTCGTTTATCCAAACAAAAACCGAGATGAGCGCATCTGAAGCGTACTCGTTGGTCAGCCACTGCGCTAATACGCTGCCCTAACCTATTAGACATCGTGTATATTTACCGTATTACGAATGCACTGCGCTAATTTACGAGTTCAGAGAGACGGGGCACAGTGCAAGATTTGTTCTGTCAAGCGAGATCTCCTCACATTACTTAGCTGCGCTGTTCACATAGCGCCGCGTGCTGCGCATTATCGCATCATCGTTTTCATTGTAACTCCGCATTCATTTACTCAGACAAATGTAACAATTAGAGCCGCAGAGCACAGGCGTGCATCGCCGCCCGTGCAAATAAATTGCCAGTAAAGCTAGGAGAACAGATCTATTCTTCGAGCTATGATCATTGACGGCCTTAATTTACGAATTCAAAGGCAGCAAAGCTAATAAGGCAGTGTTTGTTCAGCCAAGCGAAATTTCGGCGCAGACACATTTGGTTAAAGCCGGACTGGTCGCGGCTCTATCGCAACGATCGTTGAGGTTTCCGTAACGTCGTAAGAGAGAGACTTTTGCTTCTATAGGAAACATGAAACCAACAGAGGTAATAGCGATGATTGCAGCATGCCTTGTGATTCGTTATACAGGATGCGCACAACACAAAGAGGTGGTTGGCTACGCTCCAGGCGTCTCAACTGAATCTGAGAAGAACGTTTTACCTGTATCAACCGAGCCGACAGCTCCTCACGCATTTCCTTAGCCGCCTCCAAGGCTACTCCTCCACCGGAAGATATCCCTATTCCTAGCCTCCACCGCCGCCCGAAATCATGCCGGAATTTGTGTAAGAAATGACTCCTCCCCCAAAAAAGCCTGAGCCTGAGGAGACTATTCCGCCATTCCCATGGCCGCCGCCTGAAGCTTCTGCTTTCCAGGTGCTTCCGAGTAAGCTTTTAGTTGGGGAAAAGGAAACTGTCCGACTGATGGATGTGAATGCAACCCTTGATAGTGCATTTGAACAGTGTGGTTACTCTGATAGGAGTTATTATACGGTGCCTGACTGTTTTGCGATAGCTTCCCGGATCGAGCAAATAAACCGAGGATGCGAACCCCAAGCAGTAATCGGTGCTCTCTTCGATGCCCTGTACATGGAGGAAGTCTCAATCAAGGCTTACCTTCAGGCACTCTTTAAGGCGCCGCGAGTGCATTATCGAGTCATCGTGTTTATTGTTACTCCGCATCCGTTTAGCCAAGGGAATGCCGAACTGAGCGCATCTGGAGCAGCGGAGTTCGTGAGGAAGGCGCGGATACATTGCCCTAAGCGATTGTAAATCTCCAATATTCATCCAATTACAAATGCACTGCTCTAATTTATGAGTTCAAAGAGACTTTGCAGACTGCAAAGTTTGTTCAGCCAAGCGAGATCACATCACAGATGCATCTGCAAAACGCAGTATTGCTCGTGGCCTTATCTCAGCCGAAATAGAACTAAGGCAACATTTCAGCTACCTTGTGCCGCCAGCCTTTCTACCTGTGCCGCCAGCCTCGGTCTTCTCTTGCGATGTAAACAACACCGTAATCACTCCGACGACGATACTCTGAATAGCTAGTAGAAAGAAGTTCACTGTGTTAAACAAGTCTATGCCATGAACAGGCGCAAAGGGATCAAGTAGCAAAATCAATAGGAGAATAAGAAGATAAAAAATTGCCAAACCGCGTGAGAGACCAAAGTAAAATCTGTTTACTGTGCGTTGATCCAATCCTGCTGCAGCGCAACTGCTCCCATTACGCCCAAGATGAGTGCCGATGTGTGAAAGACCTTCTGTTGTAACCAAGCCCACACCTCTTGAACAGAGCCTTGATATCTCCCAAGAATTATTTGCACTACAATGATGATAACAGTCAGTCCCGCACCCTGAAGCCAAACTTTCGCTATCCAGTTCCGCGCTTCCTCTAGAGGTATCCGTTTATTGCTGTTGCGTTCGCCATAGCTATACCTGTTTCTTAAAATATATGTTTTTACATCTTTTATTTTATCTTATCAAGAACTTTTTTTTGCTTATCGTTGCGTCACCGTCTTAAATAACCCTTGCCTTTGTTCCCTCTCTGCCCAATTCTAAATCTCATTTCAAAAGACCTCAATTTCTTTTCCAAATCATCTGAGCTTACTATCGACACCAGTTGATTGATTTGCTGTAAATTCGATACGTTTTGTAGCGCTTCGCTCCGATCGCTTCGAGAAAGCGGTTGATCATGTAGTTGTCTTCGAGCGTCATACTCAACTCGCCGGTGATCCCGCGTTTGACCATTGTTTCTTCTATCACGCGCAGCACGAGCGTCTCGGCAATGCCGGAGCGGCGATATTTTTCAATTACGCCGAGAGCGACCAGGCGACCCTTTCGGATGCGCTTCTTGCAAAACAGTAATTTGATCAGACCGATCGGAAACCCAAATCGTGTCAGCCGGCCGTTGAGATCGCGCAGGACCACATTGATGTCCGGCACACCCAGCGCAAACCCGACCGGCTCATCGCCGTTCTCGGCGACCCAGGCAAACTTCGGCAGGAGCAGCGGCTTAAGTTCTTTGGTCATGAACTCGATCTCCGCTTCTGTGAATGGCACAAAGCCCCAGTTCTTTTCCCATGCCTGGTTGTAAATTTCACGGAGCCGTCTGCTTTCATCCCGAAGATTTGTGAGATTGGCTGGACGAAAAGTGACAGGGCAATGCCTGTGAACGCGAGCCGCGAGCCGTCGCAACTGCGCCACGGCTTTTGACGGATCAGCAAACCACCACGCGTACCAATCCTTCGCTTTTGTAAAACCACAGCTCTCGATCAACTGCCGGTAGTACGGTGGATTGTGCGCGGTCAATACTGTGGGCGGAAACTGGAATCCATCGATCAACAGGCCACAGACGTAATTGGTTGAATAATCGATCGGGCCCATGATCTCAGTGCGGCCTTTCTTGCGAAGCCAACTCGCCGCAGCGTCAAAGAGCGCGGCGGCTACATCGCGATCATCGATGGACTCAAACAGGCCGAAACAGCCGACGTTGGTTTGGTGCAACGAATTGTAATTCGGGTCGTCGCTGGCCATGATTCGGCCAACGATCTCGCCGTTTTTTCGAGCCAGAAATAATGCGGCATCACCGTGCCTGTAAAACGGATGTCGTTTGCGATCGAGGAACGCTTTGCGTTCGATTATTAGTGGCGGTACCCAGGCCGGATCGTTGACATAAATTCGCCATGGAAACTTGATGAAGGCTTTACGCTCCCGGTGCGAGTTGACCTCTGAAATTTCGATGTTCGACACGAATGAAAACCCTACACTGTCATTCTGATCCCGCAGTCGCGGGAGAAGAATCTCGGATCATTTCTGCAACGTTTGCCCACCGAACTAATCAGAGATGTTTCGCTGCGCTCAACATGACAAAAGGCCTGTCAAGCGGGTTCTAATCTTTTCAGCAGCAATCCGGCCATTTTTTCCTGGCGAAAAAGAAGGTAAACGAAGAGCAAGTTGAGCGGGATCAGTTCGAACCAGAAATAATAAACTGGTTGGCTGATGAACAGAAGGGCAAATAAAATCAGCATCCGGATGTTCGTCATCAATAGTCTCCACCATTTGAGCATTGGACGGGCTAAATTTCGATAACGCGTTCTTATCCAGTCAGGAATTTTGCTTTGAAATAATTGGCTGACGACATCACGCAACATTTTCAAGCGTGGTGCCAGCATTTCCTGTTGGCGGGTAAAGTTCAAATACAATGCAAGCAGGAGTTTCCGCCACGGCGTGTAACGCCAGGTCAACTTCGAGTAATCCGATCGCAGGCCCGACGAGGAATCTACGCCCCTCCGCGCTCCCGTCGTTACAAAGTAAAGATAGGTGCTGCGATAATAATCAGCCGCTGCTCCTTGCAATGCGTGACTGATCCCGGCAGCAAACGCGAGAAGAAAGATTGCTGGCGACGAGCCTTCGAACAGACAGCGGAGAGTCAAATGCAAGTAAACGCTGACAAAGACCAGGTGGTCGGCAAGGCTGTCAATGATACGGCCCTCGCGACTTTCCGAATGCGTCAGACGCGCGAGCTGCCCATCCGCGTTGTCGAGTGTATTCGCGCAAACATGGAGCATCATCCCCGCAACGTTGATGCTTAGATTGCGATAGTAGTAAAGGTGTCCAGCAATGACGCCAAAGATGCCGGCCAGCAAGCTCACTGCCGCGGGCGTCATCTTGAGCCGCGCAAAAAACCTGGCCAACCAAAACCCTATTGGCCTATAGAAATAGAGATCGAAAACTCCCTCGACCTCGCGCGTTTTGTATGTAGCCTCGACGCCCGAGCGCGGCGTCTCTGTTCGTTGCAACATCAATAATTACGCCGAGCGTCGCGATGCTCTGGGGAACGCTCCGAATCAAACCCGCCAGCTTTGTACATCTTTCCGGCCAGCGCGCTCACGCGCTTTGCTTCTGGAGCGTCGCGGGAACAAGTGTGTCCGCCAGGATGTTCAATGCTTCGTCCAGGTCCGCGCGCGTATGTTTAGCAGTTACACAGGCACGGAAACATATCCGATGTTGTGGCACAGCCGGATAATCCACCGGGGCGACCCATAGACCACGGCGTCGCAGTTCATGTCCTAGCCGATACATGCGCTCCCGATCGCCGATGACAATGGGCATTACATAGGTTGTCGACGCCCCGGTATTCAGTCCGAGACCTCGGAGTTGCGCATGGAAATAGTCGGCGTTTTCCCAAAGTTGCGTCCGCAGTTCCGGCTGCTTCGTGCCGAGCTCCAGCGCTTTTAGAATTGCCGCAATCACCACGGCTGGCAGCGCACAGGAATAAACATACGGATGCGCATAAAACCGGAGGTATTGCAGCGTCTCCTTGGAACCGGCTACGAAGCCTCCCAGTGCTCCGAAAGCTTTGGAGAACGTCCCATAAACAAGCGGAACGCGGTCCTCCACTCCGAACTTTTCCGCCGCCCCGCGGCCATGTTCGCCACATGCCAGCATGGAATGCGCTTCATCAATAAAAACGCTCGCGCCATGAGACGCTGCGACGGCAAGTAGTTCCGTCAGGTTGCCGAAATCGCCGTCCATCGAATAGATGCCTTCCACAATGACGAGTTGGCGGCGCCCTTTTTGACGGCTCAGCGCGGCATCAAGCGAGCCTGCGTCGTTATGCTCGAATTTCTCGGTGCGGCATCGGGACAGGACAGCACCATCTCGCAAACTGAGGTGGGAGCGGTTGTCCAGAAGGGCGACGTCGGTCTTGCGAAGCAGCCCGGAGATCGTGCCTAGCGCGCCGCCAAATCCACTGTTGAATAGCATCGCGTCCTCGCGTCCAAGAAACTTTGCGACGCGCCGTTCGAGTTCCCGATGTAGATCGGTCATTCCGGAAAGCATGGGCGATCCGCATGCTCCCAATCCATGGGTGCGGAGCGCCTCGTGCGCAGCGAGCAGCACCTCGGGATGATTGGCAAGACCGAGATAATTATACGAACAGAGATTTATCACCGGCCGCGGTTTGCCGCCGTAACTGATCAGTGTGCGCGCATCTGCTGTGGCAAGGAGCTCAGGTTCGTACAATTCAACCGCCCACGCGCCGAGGCGCATCCAGTTTGTAAAGCTCGCTGGAGCTTGAAGCGGGTCGTTGCTTTCACCCGCCAGGAAATTGCTCAGACTAAGTTTTGCCGGGTCCTGGTTCATCAAATGGTACACTGTCTTTCGCTCGTTCCCGCCCCTACGGACGGCGTGTCCCAGCAAAGTTGAGAGTTTTTATGCTTCACAGATTCCTTACGAAGTTTTCCGCTGCATCCGCAGAGTTCCGTGTCGGGGCAGCCAATTTAGCGAGTTTCGGATTTCGGACAAGACTTTAGTAGAATCGTAGCCACGACCCTGTAGGCCGTTTGATTCTCACTGCAACAGTTTTGCCAACCGGCTACAGGCACGCTGGCTACAGCGTGCGATGGACCCCCCGTCTACTTACGAGTCGTGCGGAAAACGTAATCCCAAAGCGGCGAACTGATGCCGTATCCAACCTCATCGTCCTTGAAATGATGGCGGAGGTGATACTGCTTCAACCAAAGCCAGACGCCGCGTTTCATGGCAAGATGGTGTGTCGCGTAATGGAGCATGTCATAGCAGATATAGCCGAAAACCAACCCGGCAAACACCGCTGGCGCGAGGCCTCCAAAAATTAGAAAGAATAGACCAAAGAAAAGAAACGCGAGCGGGATGCTTATGACTGGCGGCATGACGAGCCGCCGCGCGTCGTTGGGATAATCGTGATGCACTCCGTGAATCACAAAATGCAGCTGCTTTCCCCAACGAGTCTTCGGTTCGTAATGGAAGATGTACCGGTGAATGAGGTACTCGATTAGCGTCCAGAGCAAAACGCCGAGCAAAAACAGCGCCACTACCGCAACAAACGACAAATGCCGTTGCCACAAAGACACGTAAAGCATGTAAGCAACCACCGGCAGGTACAGCGCCAACGGAGTCACCGGATGCACCCGCGAAAAAAACTCCATAAAATCGCTGTTGAACATGCGCACCGTTTCGTTCTTGTTTGAGATGTACAATCGCTCCGCCATTGTTAAAAACTAATGGGCCTCGCACTCAGATCAAGACTGCCAACCTGGCCAGGTATCGTGCCGGAAACCCGTTGAGGGTCACTCCTCTCTTTCATTCGTTCAACCCGCGAATACAGGCTGTATCGCTTATCAAAAACGAACTGGAACAACAACCGGCTCCACGATGAGTGATACTTTAGATTGCTGTAAAACTCCGGCGCCATTACGCGCAGTTTCGGCAGGTTGTTCCACGGGATCGAGGGCAAATCGTGGTGCTCGTTGTGATAACCCATGTTTAGCGCTACGCGATTGATTGGCCCGTAATAGCTGAACGTTTCCTGGTCGAAATCGTAAGTATAGTGCTCCTGAATCCAGCGAGCACCTACCGGGTGCAATCCAATTGAGAAGAAAAACGCGAACACGAGATAAAGAAATCCCGGCCAACCGCAAAAATAAACGACCGCCACATCGTAGAGCGCCGCACACGCAAAATTGATGAAGAACCAGCGATCCCACATCGTAATCGCCTTCAATCGTGGCGGACGCGTCAGCTGAAAAAACGGAAACAGCATGAGCCAGATTGCCTTCGTGTACCACCTATTGCCTACCAGGCGTGCTTCCCAATGGTTCGCCAGGTCTGCGTCGTATTCGTAATCACCCTGATGCGAATGATGTTTTAAATGATAAACACGAAAGCCCATCGCGCCGGGCGTGAGATTGGGTAGATCGGCGATGATGGCCACCATCTTGTTCCAGCTTTTGCTCCGAAAAATCAGATTGTGAGTGGCGTCGTGAATGATGACGTAATTCGCATGATTCGCGAACGCGCCGACACAATATGCGATGGGAAGACTGAGCCACCAATAACCGAACCCCAGCCTTCCCATTCCAAACGCGATGGCTGTTTGCATGATCAAGATTGAAACAGCGATCAACGCCGTCCACGGATTGCGCACCATTAACTGCCGGACTTCCGGATGCGTTTTGATGATCGCGCGCGCCCGCCCCGGATGCGGCTGGTCAAATTCAGACTGATAAAACGCGGCCTGCATCGGTTTGATTAAGATAAACCAACTACCAGTGCTGTATATTTTAAAGCGTTGGCCAACCAAAAACAACCATAGCGGGATTCGAATCCGCTTTCAATACCTCGCGACTTTGTGCGATTCCTGCAGAAAGATTGAATGAAGAAGCTCACCTACGTATGAAACTCCCGCAGTTCTCGGCTTTTGGCCCAAGATCGAAATCATGCGACTTGGTTGTCATCGCTTGCGTTCTGATCGTAACAGGTCCCCTGTCGGCGGTGAGTACTTCGATCGCCTCCGAGCTGCTCGCAAAAGGAATCCAGGACAACTCGTTCTTCGTCGAAGAAGCTTATAATCAGGAGCCGGGCGTGGTGCAGCACATATTAAATGTTCCGATCAATTTCATCAACGGCTCGCGCGAGATCACACCGAGTTTTACTCAGGAATGGCCGGTCTTCAGTCAAACGCACCAGTTCTCTTATACTATTCCGTACGCTTTCACGGAAGAGGATAACGGCATGGAAGATATGCGGCTCAACTATCGTCTCCAGGCGCTAACGGAAGACGAATGGACTCCGGCTTTCGCGCCGCGCCTTTCTTTGGTGCTCCCGACCGGCGATCGGGACAAGGGCCTGGGCACTGGTGTCGTGGGTTATGAGACAAATCTGCCTTTCAGCAAAATCATCAGCGACCGGTGGACCCTGCATTTCAACGCCGGGATCTCGGTGTTCCCGAACGCGCGGGACCACCACCTGACGAATTACAATCTCGGGGCGAGCGCGATCTACGCGGTCAGCCGTGATTTCAATCTCTTGCTCGAGACCGTGGCGGGCTGGAATGAAGATATCACCGAAGGCGAACTGGCGCCGGAGCCGACTGTGGACCGCGCAACGACTGCGCTCGTTTCTCCCGGCGCGCGTTACGCCTTCAATTTACCGAACGACGCGCAACTAGTCGTTGGTGTGGCTCTGCCGATCGGCCTTACTTCAGATTCCCCCGATTGGGGCATGTTCTTTTATTGTTCATTCGAGCATCCGTTTACGCGAGTCGAAGTTCGCCGAACAAAATGATCAGAAAAGGATCGTTGGCGCATTTATGAATATTCCGGTTCTGCGACCGAATCGCCAATCAGTGTTCATTGTGAAGCTAAAACCATCACTCACTTGGCTACTTCTGTTTGTGCCGATAGGGATTGTATTGCGGTTCTGGCCGGGTGCGGAGAATCCCACGGCGCTTTTCATTTGCTCGGCCATCGGCATTATTCCGCTGGCGGGATTGATGGGGCGCGCGACCGAGGCGTTGGCCACGCGAATGGGCGAAGGAGCCGGGGGATTATTGAATGCAACGTTTGGGAACGCGGCGGAACTGATCATTGCCGTGGTTGCGCTATCGAAAGGTCTGAGCAGCGTGGTCAAAGCGTCGATCACGGGCTCGATTATCGGCAACATTCTGCTCGTCTTCGGGTTGTCGATCTTGTGCGGCGGTACTAAGGTACAGCGAGCAGCGGTTTAATCGGACTGGCGCGCGCACGTCGGCAATCTCCCTGTCCCTGGCGGCGATCGCGTTGATCATTCCGACGGTGTTCCATATGGCCGCAGACCTCAGCCCAAGTGGCTGGAGTCCGATAATGGAGCAGCGCCTTTCGCTGGCGATCGCACTAGTGCTTTTTCTCACCTATTTGTGTGTGCTCAGTTTCTCGCTCAAGACGCACCGACATTTCTTTCAAGGCACCGAAGGCGAACTGGAGGAAAAAAGCGAGTATTGGTCAAGCGGCAAAGCGATCATGGTCCTGTTGGTCGCCACTGGATTCGTGGCGCTGCTTGCGGAATTTTTGGTCGGCACAATCGAGAGCGTACGCGCGACGTTCGGCCTCACCGAGACTTTCGTCGGCATCATCGTCGTCGCGATTATCGGCAACGCCGCCGAGCACTCGAGCGCCATTCTTATGGCGTTGAAAAACAAAATGGATCTGACCGTTGGCATCGCGATTGGATCGAGCTTGCAGATCGCACTCTTTGTCGCGCCGCTGCTGCTATTCGTCTCCTATTTATTTGGTAAGCCGATGGACCTCGAGTTTTCGCGGCCAGAAGTCTTCGCCGTGGTCGCTTCGGTTTACATCCTGTTTCAAATCAGCGGCGACGGCGAAACCAACTGGATCGAAGGCGTCCAGCTTCTGTCCGTTTACGTTATCCTCGGCATTTTGTTTTTTTATCTGCCGGAAGCTGTCGCGCACTAGTTTTACAGCAGTTCACACGATGTTGTGATTTGCGTTTACCATGAAACTGGCAACGGTGATCGAAACGTACGAGCACACGGGCACACGTGTTTGAAGGCAGCGTACAGCGCTCTGCCAACCGTGTCCGGGTAAGCGCCTAATTAATCGATGCCCGCAATGATCGCACAGGTTTTTAACTGACCTGGAGCGCGATGTGGTTTTAATCGTTATCTAAACTGACCAATTCTCGTCGCTGTCAGCTCGGCAAGTTTTTCCGCTGGGGCAATACTCCATCTTTAGTACGGGGTGTATCTCCCAGTTGGTAACACGGGTCAGGGACTCGTGAAAAAAGTGCGCCGAATCAAATAGCAGTAGCCCGGTTACTCGCACCAACAGTTTTCCGCTGGGATTATTCTGACTAGGTTTCCAATGGGATCGACTAAAGGGGTTCAACTTCAGTCTAGTGAAGTTCGGATGCTCTACGCCGATGCGCGGGGTAAATTCGGCGGTCACAGAACGACATTCGTCTTCTGCCATCGATTCGGCGATACGTCGCAAACGCGACCGATCATCGTTCTCAAACAATGGGCGGCCACTCACGCCGCTCTCTGGCTTATCGACGTGGAAAGTCTTGCCAAGATGTCCAGGCGAAATTACATCTGTCGTCGTTTTCGCAGGCAGATAATTGCCGGAGAAGAGATTATGCATCGCGCCGCCACTCGTTTTGGCCTGATTGTCACAGTCGCGGTTTTGGCGGCGTCGAAGGTTGCCGCGCAGGAAGCACCCTCCGCCGCCGGTCCGAATTTACAGCCCAATGCGGGCGGCGAGGCAGCAGCGGTCAAGCGCGTGGTCGACGGCATCATGCAGCCTTACTTAGCCCAAGGACAACGTAGGCCCGGTGGCCACACATGGAGCCGATCTCCTTATCTGGGAACGATCATCGCGGTTTCGCTGCACGGCCATCGCTACTTCTTCCCTTATGGAAAGGCTACCGACGCGGGTGCTCCGTTTACGCCCAGCACCTTAGTGGAGATCGGCTCCTGCACCAAGACGTTCACCACCACGCTGTTCGCGCTGGCTATCAACCGCAACCAAATCGGCCCCGACGCTTCCGCTCAGAAATACATGCCCGAAGGGTACACGCTCCGGGCGCAGCAGTTGACACCGCTGGAGCTGGCGGACTTTACCTCGGGAATGCCGGACGACCCGACCAACCTGCCGCGCGGGCTCGAACAGCGAAGCATCGAGCACTACACGGTGAAAGACTTTCTCACTTGGGCTTCCAACTACGAACCGACGACCCGGTTGCCTGCGCCCTATCGTTACTCCAACGCCGGAATCGGGCTGCTGAGCTACCTGGTCGCGACCGCGACCGGCAAAACCTGGGAAGATCAGGTGAATTCCGAGATTTTCCAGCCCCTGGGCATGGCCGACACGACGCTGCGGCCCACGCCTGAACAGCAGAAGCGCCTGGCACAAGGACATAACCGCGCAGGCCGGGATGCGCAGCGCTGGCCGGTCTACGCCTGGTACGCTGCCGGCGGACTGCGCTCGACGGCACAGGACATGATCAGCTTTGGCGAGGCCAATCTTGGCCATGAGAAAGTGAATGGTAAACCGGTTTCTGCTGAATTGATCGCGGCGATGCAACTGGCGCAGAAGCCGATCTACACGATGCCGAACGGATTCAACAAACAAGCGATGGCCTGGGCGAACAATATGGGCGAACGCAATCCGAACCTGCCTCCCGTGATTGTGAAGAACGGAGGAACGTCAGGATTCGGCACTGTGATCGCGATTAATCCAACCAAGGACGCGGCTATCTTCATCGGCATGAACCAAGTCGGAGCTAACCCTGCCGTGAAAGGCATTGAGATCCTGCGGCACTTACCGTAGGGATCGGTTATTCCGGGCCCGGGCAGCGTTTGATCACAAAGCGATCTGGATTGCAGACGCACACCGCGATGACGGAAAGCGTTTCGTTGTGCACGCGGATGAAAAGCAGACTGCGTTTGTCGAACTTGAATCGGCGGTCTGCGCGTAACAAATCGGATTGACGAGCAGACGAGCTTTTCCTAAAAAAGTTAGGCATTAGGGCATTAAGCTATGAAATTACGCCTTCTGCTCGGTTTAGTCCTATCCGGACTGCTTTGTGGTTGCGGTAGCAGCAGCCAAGGTAACCAAGCAGTCGCGCCTAATTCATCACATCGAACGGGGCCGCCGCCGTTGGCAGCGCACGCGGCAGCACACCGGAGATAAGACTCGGCGTAGCGTTTATCTGTGCTAGTGCGTCTCAATCACGTTTCCCGCTTCATCGTAAACGCGAATCACAGCATCGTGTGAGCGGCTGCGAAACTTCGTGTAGTCAACTGCGTTTCTGACTGCGCTTGGCTCGCCGTACCACAGGCGACCCAATGGCAGCGCATCGGAAATTAGATCGACGCCGCGTCGATACTAGGTTCAGGCTTTTGAAATATTGCTCTCGTAGCAAACCCAGCGTCGAGAATTGCGGCAGTCCAACCCTGAGATTCGGCGAAGTCTTGGATTTTTCTCTCTCGTTCTGCCCGCGACATCCCGCTGCTTGGCCAGCAGCGTTCCAGGTCATGTTCAAAAACAAGGCAGAATCCTCGCTCTTTGAGCTGTTGTCCGATGTGGTCAGCAAGAATTTTCAAAGCAGTATGCCCTTTGTTTGGTTTCTCATGTTCATTTCCTTTCACCAATGCGGCATCACCGGTTGTATCAAGGTTCCGTTGTATGGCATGCGCCGTTTATACGCAAATATGGCGTCGGTCAACCAATTTTGCGACGACATTTTTAGCGTATAAAATTATTGCTTTTAGCCTGCGTGATCGGCTATTAAGGACGAGGTGTAAAAAACTTCTAGTAGACTTCGGGTCCCCGGGTCCGCTTGAGATCGGAGGTGCGAATGGCAAAATTCAAAAAGAACAAGAACAAACCGAAGCTCAACCTGACGGTGCGTGAGGAGCAACGGAACAAACTGGAACAAATGGCATCTTTAGAGAACCGTTCCGTCTCCAATCTTATCGAGATCATGGCCGATGAACGTTGGGAGCGATTGGCCGAGCAGCAGGGCGTTGCTTACGCTAAAACCGTCGCACAGGCGATGAAGCTTAAAGTTGACATGGACAATCCAGCAGACCGCGAGAAATTGCGCCGGGCGATCCTCGGTCTTGTCGCCGAGAGAAAAATGCCAAAGTAAAAACGGCGTGGTTGAAATTCTTTCGTTCTCTTTCCGGCAAGCATTAAAACCTCCGAAAGCGTGAACATGGCGGCATTTCGACTCCGAGGCGCTTCCCTCAGTCGTTGACTGCTATTTTCATCACCGGATGAATCTCGTACGCAGCGTAGTCGGGAAGATGGCTTCTGCGGTTTGATTTTTGATCTTTAAGGGAATGGCCGACATCGAAGAACCCTTTGCGGGTAACGGTGATGACGGGAGTTTGATCGAGCGTCAGCTTCCTACGGGCACTGGCGGTTCGCTGACCAAGATTCGCTGGGGAACGCTCATCCTCTCGGGAGCCAACACCCACACGGGCGACACCAATGTCAATCGTGGCGTGCTGCAGGTGGATGGCTCTATTACAAGCAACACATTTGTTAATCACAACGGTACGCTCGCCGGTACGGGAACGGTCAGACCGGAAGGCGCGCTAGGCACGCCGGGCTTGCTAACTGTTTTCGGTACTTACACGCAGACGCAATATGCCACACTCATGATCCAAATTGCAGGTACGAGCCCGGAACAATTCAGTGCTCTGAATGTTCTCGGAAACGCTAATCTACCGGATACGTCGATCCCGTCCTTTTGAACGGTTTTGTTCCCACCATTGGTGACTCCTTCACCTTTCTGAATTACGCCTCCTTTACTGGATTTTTCCATGTTAAGCACCAGGTTTTCGACAACGGCATGTTGCAATGGTCAGTCATTTACGAAGATAACCAGGCCATCCTAACTGTGGAACATCACACGCCTGATCAGGGTTCAACACTTCTGCTCCTGACGTTGGGCTTGCTCGGCTTGGTGACGTTTCAACGACAGTTACTCCGTGGACAGCCCTGAGTGGTGGTGCGGGTGAAGTACTGGGAAATCATCTCTGACAATATCAGCAAAGCCGGTTGGAGTTGGGGCTGTGTCTCAGCGATTGATTCCAACGGGCAAACAATCTGGATTTTGGACGCACATCACAACGACGGTCGGCACAGCTTTTTAGCACCATTGATAGCATTCTTCTGAAAGTAAGATCCGCAGGTGCTCGACTGCCTAGCGCAGACCGCAGCGTTGGGGCGTAGCCGGACCGGTTATCACGCCGGCTTATAACGCTTTACCCACGTCCGGTGATCCTTGTATGCCGCCCAGACCATCCTTTCCGTCGCCTCTTCCAACCATCTCGAACCTAGTTCTCGAGCCAGCCTGTCGAGCGAGTGGATTAAGTCCGCGGGACCGCGGCTTCCCAGGTGAATATTTGCCGTCTCAAATCCCATGAGTCGTAGCAACATCGGGGCCAGCGCTAACCGTTGATCCTCTTGAGACGCCGGAAGATCGATTTTCAATGCATCGGAGGCGATTCGACGGACGAGCCATTTGTCATGAACTTGTAAATGTGGATCTGGACTGCGGATCGCGCGCTGGAGCAACGTGCCAGTTTGCGAAAGCATCCTCGGACGGTCTTTCCACCAATACAACGCCGATGGCACGAGCGCCTTTGCCGCACGCATATCGCGCGTCTTGCCGTTGCCCACAACCGCAGTGAAGCGCCTCCGGCCAAGACTACCGAGTCCGCCGGGCTTTCGTTCCTCGCGATATGTCGGTCGCGCCTCTCGAGGCAACGAAGCGCGAAGGACGTCCTCAAGCCCGGGTGGGAGGTGGGCGGCGCCAATTCGCGGGTTGTCCACGCGATTGAGGTGCTTCCTCCGGAACCTGCTTGGTGATTTTATCGCCGCAGCCAATTGTTTCAGCTCTGCATAACCGCCGTATTCAACAAGGATCGGCTTCCCTTCCACCTCCACGCCTTCGCGATACCCGGCAAGCACGCGGTTGCAGATTTCGCGCAATGGCGCCTGAATCTCTTTCGTTTCCGCTGCTACAGCGATGCTCGTAGCCAAGCGCACGAGATCGCTCGTGAAGGGTAGCTCGCAGGCTTCGTCAAAATCATTGATTCCCCAAACCAGCCTCTGACGCGAATCAAGCCAGGTTCCAAAATTTTCAACGTGCAAATCGCCCACTGAGAGCAGCACATCCTGATCGCGAGATTCCAATTCTGGGCACAGGACCTCCCAGTGCTTGACCCAGCGATAAAACGTCGCGCGCAGGAGCGGGAATGGCCCCTTTCTCATCTTGTTGTGCTTCCGAGCTATTGCGCTTCGCTGCACGTCCGTCATTTCGCCAAGCCATCCCTCGTAATCCGATGTCGAATCTACAATGTTCATTGTCAGGTGCGGTTCTTGACAGGGTCAGCGGTATAAGATGGACTAGAAACACTGCTGCTGCCTGCCTTGCTTTCGGGGCCGGCATCTTGCTTCCTAGAATCTGCGTCGCGGGAATCCGTAACGCGGCCCCGGTGCTTCGCTTCAGATCGCACGCCATGAAATTACGGCGTTCCCGGCGGTCGCAACCGAGGTGCTGGCGCTTCTCGCTCGCGACGGCAAGCGTAGGCTGGTTGTATTTCTGATTGGACGCTCGGCGTCGATTCCCTCTTCATCCCCCGGTTTGCTTATCAGAAAAGACTTCAAACAACAAGGTTGGATATCGCAGGAAATCGGCGGACTTGTTATGTGAAACTGTTATGCAATCGGGGTCGCTCCCTCTGTCTATGAGGGATGCGACCCTAACGGGATTCGAACCCGTGTTACCGCCGTGAAAGGGCGGTGTCCTGGGCCTCTAGACGATAGGGTCACAAAAGCCGAGCAATATCAGAATTGCTACTCTTGGACGCAAGGTAAATTGCGGTCTCTTTTTCGGGCTCTCACGCGTCAGACCGGGCATAGGTCCGCGCCTACAGCCCGGAATGAAGTTCGTGAATCAATGCCGCTGCGCGAGCAGTTGCACCGTGATGCTTGCTCAAAACGTCGCGCGCGTTTTGCAAAAGGCGCTGGCGCGCCTCGCGGTCGCGCAGAAGCTCGGCGATCGTCATTTCAAGTGAATCGACATCGCGAACCTGGATCGCGCCTTTCTTCAGGACGAGTGCTTTCGCAAGTGTCGCGAAGTTTTCCATGTGCGGACCAAACACGACTGGTTTGCCGGCCATAATCGGCTCCACAGGATTTTGCCCGCCTTGCGCGGTCAGGCTTTTCCCAATGAATACAATGGTGGCGATACCATACCAGCGCTGAAGTTCGCCGGTTGTATCGAGAAGGATACAATCCGCATCTGATTCGCGATCCACCGCCACTTCGCTGGCTTGTTCGACGTGCAATGACAGAGCTTCGAGTCGCGCCCGGATTTCGCGGAGCCGTTCGACGTGGCGCGGAGCAATAAACAAGCGCAACAATGGAAATTGCTGACGTAACCGCAGAAAAATCGTGCCCAAAACTTCCTCTTCACCGCGATGTGTGCTGCCCCCGAACAGCACGGGGCGCTCTCGATCCACATGACTGAAGTTGAGAGGAAATGCACTTTCTTGTGTTTCCGAAGTTTGATCACGCTCATTGGGATCGTATTTTATGCTTCCGACGGCGCGAATCCGATGGCGCGCAACGCCGATCGCGACCCATCGGTCAACATCATCCGGCTCCTGCGCGCAAACCAGATCCAGTAGTCGAAATGTCGGCGCCACGAAAAATCGGAACCGGCGAAATCGTCTCTCGGATCTCGGCGACAAGCGCGCGTTCACCAATATCGTAGGAATTCGGCATTCGTGCGCCAATGCGACAAGATTGGGCCAAACTTCGGCTTCAACCAGCACGATTCGCGTCGGCCTGATCACCGCAAACGCGCGGCGCATGATCGGCCAGTAATCGAGCGGTGTGTACATGACTTCGATCCAGGCCGGAGCGTTCTTGTTTGCCAGAGCGAAACCAGTTGTGGTGGTCGTTGTCAGAACGCAGTGCAAATCCGGTTCGAGCGCACGTAATGATTTGGCTAGTTTGAACGCGACATTTACTTCCCCCACGCTTACCGCATGCAGCCATGTTGACTTTTGTTTCGACAGGCGAACGCGTAGTTCGCAATCGTAAATTCCCAGACGCTGTCCGAACTTTTTGCCGTAACCTCCGCGACGAATCATCTTCACCAAATAGCCCGGCAAAAAGAACAACAGCCCGATTGGCCAAAACAAATTGTAGATGAAACGAATCATTCAATTACGGATCCCGAATTTTTGATTGCTGACTCCGGAAAGAAACAAGACCTCGGTGGCCCCATATGTTCTCTGGCGAACCAAATGCCACTGTTTCATTTCGGGAAGAGCTTCAGCCGGCCGTTTCTCCAAAACGAAAATCCCATCTGCGTCCATTAATTGAGACAACGCTTCGTTTGCCAGCAGTTTTTCGGTAAACCGCTCACCGTCTTCCGTCTTTTCGTAGGGTGGATCGGCAAAGACGATATCAAACTGTTCTGCGCCGGACGCATGCCGGAGGAAATCGAAGACATCCTGCTGTCGAATTCGTCCTTTCAACTTTGCTTTGGCGAGATTGCCCTCGATGATCTCCGCCGATTGTCCGTCTCGCTCGACAAAAACAACAGAAGCCGCCCCGCGGCTGAGCGCCTCAATTCCAAGGGCGCCGCTTCCCGCGAAAAGGTCGAGAACCCGCGCTCCAATAACGGCATCGCCCAAACTGGAAAAGATAGCAGCTTTGACACGGTCCATCGTCGGTCGCACACCGCGCTTCGGAACTGCCAGGCGAATTCCGCCGGCGCTGCCGGCGATCACTCTCATGGCGACGAGGCTGGTGTTGGCGTTGCAGTAGCCTCAGGCAGCGCCTCCTGCGGCGAAGCAGAAGTTGACGGCGCGGCGGGCACTGCTTCTTCAATCTGTTTCTTTTTCTTCTTTGCTCGCTCCTTTTTTCCGCTGCCGAAGAAACTGTTGATCATATTGCTAAGATTACGACCGACCAGCCTGTCCATTAAGTTTGTGCTGGGGCGATCGATCGTTCCGCCCACCTGAAAATCAATCGCAGAATAGCCTGGCTCGTTGATTGGTTGAAAATTCTGGCGGATCGCTTTGAAAAGCTGACCACGAATTTTGTCGTTGATCGCCAGCTGAGAATCGAGTTTCAGATTGCCGTTAAACGCAACTGTTCCCGATGCTGTGAGACGAATATTCGGGGAGCGCAAAATCAGTTCGTCGATTGTGACCAGGCCTGGATTCACGTGATATCTCGCATCTGCTTGCTCGAGTTGAAGCTCTCTTAGTTCTTCAATCTGAAGAAGCTCCCCGAGTAACACTAGCAAGCTATATTGCTGGACCCGGCCGTCGCGCAGGGAAATTTCGCCCTTTCCCACGAACGCCTCTGGATCGGCCGTTTTGCCGGAAGCTTGGAAACTTCCTTCCAATTTGCCCTGCACGGTGCCTTTGGGGCCGCCCGCGTTTGCGATAATCTGATCGGCCAGCACATTGCGAAACTTTACGCTCGTGGTAAACGGAGAATCCTCCGCTTCCGGTTGCATCGCAAAATAGCCGTTGATCTCACCGTTACCGGCGCGCGCGGAAATCTTGGAAAGCTCCAGCACATCCGGCTCGTAACGCAGTGGAGAGCGTAGTTGCTCCAGAAAAAACCGGTTCTGCAAGGAAATTCTCGCCACCTTCGTATCGCCGTGGAGCGCCGAGGCGCTGCGGATGCTGGTGCGAAAGTCTACCCCATTAAAACTCGCGAGGAGCCTGCCTGCATGATCGAGAAAACTGAAATTGCCATTCTTAATAGTGACGCGTCGAACCTCGGGAGGCATTGCCAGTCTGGGTTCCTGTTTGGGAGGTTGATCGTTGACCGTTGCCCGAACCGGAGAAGGAAGATTCGCCGGAGTAACGGCAACAATAGGAGAGGTCTGTGTTTGAGAGGTTTGCGCGAATTCGCTTTCTACCGCCGGCTGGGACACAGTTGGAACCGCCTTCTTTGTACCTCGTGACCTGGGCAATTTCCATTTTCCTTCCACGTCTTGCGCCCAAACTATGTTTGGATTGATAAGCGCGACCTCTTTGATCACCAGGCGCCGGGAAAAAAGGGAGAGGAACCGAACGCGCAGCCGAAATGTCTTTGCTTCGAGGAAATATTTAGGGGCAACTGGCGAAGTTTGCGCGATCGTGATACCGCTCAGCTCCAATCCCCCCCAGGGCGTCACGCTCATGCTGCGGATTCCCAGCGTGGTGCCCAGGCGCCGGCTCAATTCCTGTTGAATCTTCGCGTGTGCACCTTGCGATTGCACATACAGATTGACGCTGGTCAAGAGAATCGCGCCAAGTGCAATCACTGCCCCTAGGGCAATTAAAGAAATCCGGCGCAATCTTTTCACCGTGAGAGGTTACGCAGTCCGAGTTTGAAGAAAAGGTGAAAGCCCTCTGCTACTTTTCCTTGTGACCGATACGATTGTCATTCTCAATCCAACCGCGGGCAGCCCGGAACACATTCGGAGCTGGCAGGAACGCATCGAATCACTCGCTGGCGATTGCCCCGTCCGCATTACAGCACATTCTGGCGGAGCGGAGGCGCTGGCCAGGCGCGCAGTCGAAGAGGGATTTACACGGATCGTTGCGGCAGGCGGCGACGGAACCGTTAGCCAGGTAGCAAACGGACTCGTCGGCAGCAACGCCGCATTGGGCATGCTCCCAATGGGGAGTGTGAACGTTTTCGCGATGGAGCTTGGCTTGCCATTGCACAATCTCCAGCGCTGCTGGGACATCATCCAAGACGCAAACCTCCGTCTGGTCGATGTGCCGAGCGCGAATGGGAAATATTTTGTCCAGCTTGCCGGCGTGGGCCTGGACGCACAGGTGGTGAAAGAGACCAGCCTCGCTTTCAAACGCAGTTTCGGTCCGCTCAGCTATTTGATCTCCGCAATGCACATCGCGGCACGGCAACCGCCGAAGCTCTTCATCGAGTCGGAGCACACTGCTCTGGAAGAGGGATCGTTCGTTCTCATCGGCAACGGGCGCCTTTACGGAGGGCCCTTCCCGTTTTTTAAACACGCCATCATCGATGATGGATTGTTTGACGTCGTCGTCTTCAAACGGCTCGGCTATCTCGAAATCGTCAAGTATCTCCAGGACGTTGTATTCAGCTCCGACATTAAGGTTCCGGAAATCGAATATTTTCAGACGCGCCAGTTGCGCATAACGACCGAACAGGACGTTCCCTTGGAGCTCGATGGCGAACTCGCGGGCAATTGCCCGGTTGATTTCCGAATTCGAAAGAGAGCGCTGCGCGTTCTGGCGCCTCCGCCCTGAGCCTGTTCATTTGTGTTACATATGTAACACGAAGTTGCACTTGTTTTGCGCACTCCGCGTCAAAGAGCCGCGCTAACCGGCTGGTCTTCGCTGAAAATCCGCGTGATGTTCTGCCGATGGCTCGTAGTGATCATTGGATTCGCGAAAAAGCTACTGCTTCAATTAACCCGGCACAGGTCGAAACTGCCCTGATTCATCTTAAGGAACATTGGCCGGAAACCGCCCGGCCTCTTGCCGATGTGGTCGAACAATTTCCCTTGGGCGAGACTGCCCTGATTCATCTTCTTGCTGTCTCCAGTATTTGCGCGGCCCGCCTCACACACGACCCGGACAGCCTTCTGTGGCTTTGCCAGCCGCAGATCTGCGGTTCGGCTCGCGGCTATGCGGAGATGCTGGGCTACTTGCAGAGATCGGCTGGCAACTCGATCGCAGACCAGGGTTTTTCTGCCCTTCGTTTTTGGAAGGGCCGTGAGATGACGCGCATCGCCGTACGCGAGCTTGCAAACGTGGCGTCGCTCGAGGAAACCACCGGTGAGCTTTCGCAGGTGGCGGAAATTTGTATCCGCAATGTGTTCGAACATTGGAACACAGAATTGCGGCAACAGTATGGATCGCCCAAGGCCGAATTCGCCATTCTTGCGCTGGGCAAGCTTGGCGGCGGGGAGCTAAATCACAGCTCCGATGTCGATCTTCTCTTTCTCTACAGTGAGGAGGGTCAGCTCACAACACACATTTCCTATCACGAATTCTTTAACCGGCTGGGAAACAGAATCCTCGAAACATTTTCAGCTCAGCATCCGGCCGGCACGCTCTTTCGCGTTGATCTGCGTCTGCGACCGGAAGGCTCGGCGGGGCCATTGACCCGCTCGCTCGAGAGCATGGAAAATTATTATGCCGGGTTTGGCGAAACGTGGGAACGTCTTGCGCTGATCAAGGCGCGCGGAATCGGCGGCAGCCGCGAGCTGGCTTACGAATTCCTACGACAACATCAGCCTTTTATTTACCCCAAAAGCGCGTCGCCCGACTTGCTGGATGAAATCGCCAGTATCAAGCGGCGCATCGAGCGCGATATAGTCGGCGCCGACAAGCTGGAACGCGACGTGAAACTTGGACGCGGCGGGATTCGCGAGATCGAGTTCATCGTGCAAACCTTGCAGTTTATCCACGGAGCGCGTCATCCGTTCCTGCAGGAACCAGGTATGCTCAAGGCGCTGCGAGCGCTTCGTCAATTGGATCTTCTGCCGCGCGAGGATGTGCTGACTTGTGATATTACTTACCGATTTCTCCGTCGCGTGGAGCATCGTTTGCAGATAGAGGCCGAACAGCAAACGCATATTGTTCCTCGAGAGGCGGAAGCTTTGCGACGCCTCGCAGCCAGCCTCCGGTTTCCGTCTAGTGAAGATTTCACTGCGGCGCTGCAGGAAAAAATGCGCGCGGTGCGTCCGATTTTTCAACGAATTGTTTCAGGAACATCCACGGCTTCGGCCAGATCGCCCAAGGCAAACGATCTCGAAATTTTCAACGATCAGAAACGCGCGGCGAAGGCGCTTTCTGCTCTCGTACAGGGCGCTGCCGGTTTCCATATCGCGCCGCGCACGCGCCAGATCTTTCGCAAGCTGCGTCCGGACTTGCTAGGATGGCTTGCAAAAACTGCAGATCCGGATGCGACGCTGAATCAATTCGTTCGCCTTGTGGAAGGTTACGGTTTGCGCAGTCTGTTCTTTGAGCTCCTGGTCGCAAATCCTCGATTGCTGGAGCTGGTTATAAAAACCTTCGATGCCAGCCGCTTTGCCAGCGAGCTTTTGATTCGCCGTCCGCAGCTTTTGGAGGACATCACTCGAGACCCAACATTTGATGAGCCGCGGTCGGTAGCGGAGAATTTAAGGCGACTCGATTCGTTAGGCGCAGATGCAAACAATCTCGACCCGATTCGCGCCTACCGGCAGAGGCAGCTGTTGCGCATCATCCTGCGCGACGTGCTGGGACTTATCCAACCAGCGACGACTTTTGCCGAGCTTTCCGATGTCGCGGAAGCGTGTCTGATTTTCACCGCGAAGCTCCTCGCAACTGAGCAATTAACCATTATCGCGCTCGGAAAATTTGGAGGACGCGAGATCAGCTACGGCGCGGACCTGGACGTTTTGTTTGTCGGGGAGGATGTTCGCGCCGCGCAGAATCTCATGCTCGCCATGGCGCAGCCAACAGCCGAGGGAAATATCTGTGCGCTGGATGCAAGGCTGCGCCCTGAAGGTGAAAAGGGCCCGCTTGTCTGCTCTCTTGAGACTTATGGATCGTACTACGCCAGCCGCGCACAACCTTGGGAATTGCAGGCGCTAACTCGCTCGCGCGCCGTCAGTGGGCCGTTACAAAATGAATTCATGGAGATCGCTAAGCGCGCATGGAGTCGTGCCGGGAAGAATGCGGACCTTCTGATTAGAATCGATGACATGCTTGAGCGCATTCGGCGTCAGCGCGGAAGCGGATCGGATTTTCTCGATTTGAAGACCGGACACGGCGGCATCATAGAAGCGGAGTTTCTCGTTCAAGCCTTGCAGATGCGCGGAAATATCTGGGAACAAAATTGGGAGCGTGCCGCCGATCGCATGCACGAGCCCGGGCATCTGAGCAGCTCGGAGGTTGGGACGCTCAAAAGCTCTTATGCGTTCCTGCGCCGCTGCGAACTTGTGCTGCGTCGATATGAAAACAGAGGCGTTTCTACGCTTCCGAGCGATCCAGACGAACAACGAAAGTTTGGCATTCGTCTTGGCTACCGCGAATTCGGCGCTTTCCGTCGCGATTATCTCGATGCTCGCGAGGCGATTCACGCACTTTACCAACGGCTCGTTACGCCGGCTTAACCGCGGTAACGATTAACGTTCGCCCAAGCAGCAGGTCCCGCGAATTCATCGCTCGAACAGCCCAGGCATTCCGCTCGTCCACCGTGCCGTAGCTGCTCTTATCACGATGATAAACGATCCAGTTTGAGGCGCGCAGCGGAACGATTAGGAACGGAAATGCCAGAAGGGAGCGGCGTTGGTACTTATCCACCGTCACTTTCAAATCGCGGAAGCCAGCACTGAGAAGCGCGTGGGATAGATAGAACCAGCTGACCGGGTTGATGTGGCCACGCGTGGTGTGAATGTCGGATTCGTCAGGCGCTAAGGGGCCAAATAAATTGTAAAAGCCAGATGACAGATAGCGCAAACGGGAACGCAGATTTAAAATATTCGGGGTTGAGAACACTGCGACGCCCCCCGGTTGTAGAACACGGAAAATTTCGCAAATGACCGCCCGATACTTTTCCAAGTGCTCGATTGTTTCGATGCATGTAACCAGCGCGAACCGATTATCGCTGTACGGAAGCGGTTGGCGATTCAGATCGACCGTGTCGATCCTGGGACCTGGAACAGAGAGCAATTTATCCGTGTAATCGCAGCCAAAAGAACGAAACGGATAACGCGCTCCAACGAGTCGCAACAATTCCCCGGTCCCGCTGCCAACATCGAGGTAGTCTCCGCTCGACGGCATGGCAGGCGCGGTCGCGATCGCGCGAAGGACACTTTGATGAATCCTCGAAGTGCTTAGTTCGGAAATCTCGCGTCGCCGCTTTTTCCCGAAGATTTTTCGGTAGAGATTCTTGGAGAACCGTCGAGTGCGCACTGCGAATTGTGAACCGTGTCCGATCGCGTTAAGACCGGCAATCGCCTGCGAACCAATCAGCCCGGAATGCCCTTGAGCATCTCAGCGTTAGTCGGGAATTTTTTCACGAACATCAACAGGCGCTGAATCGCTTCCTCTGGTTTGTGTCCAGCCAGGCCACGTCGGATGAGATTGATTTTCTCCAGTTCCCACGGTTGTAACAGCAACTCTTCTCGCCGTGTGCCAGAGAGGAAAATATCCACCGCAGGATAGATCCGCTGGTCGCTGATCTTCCGGTCGAGCACCATTTCCATGTTTCCGGTGCCCTTGAACTCTTGAAAGATCAGTTCGTCCATGCGGCTGCCGGTTTCGATAAGTGCCGTCGCGACAATCGTAAGAGAACCGGCTTCCTCGGTGTTACGCGCTGCTGCAAAGATTTTGCGCGGAATTTCCATGGCGCGCGCATCGATGCCGCCACTCATTGTACGACCTCCACCACCCATCGCATTATTGAATGCGCGAGCCGTGCGCGTGATTGAGTCGAGAAGAATAAATACGTGTTTTCCTGCTTCGACGAGGCGTTTCGCACGCTCGATGGCCAGTTGCGAGATGCGCGTGTGACTTTTGATGTCAGCGTCATTGGAGCTGGCCATCAGCTCCGCGGTTGGATGCGAACGACGAAAATCGGTCACCTCTTCCGGGCGCTCATCGACAAGCAGGATGATCAGAATGACCTCCGGATGATTTTTTGCCACTGCGTCGGCGATGTGATGCAGCAGCGTTGTCTTGCCGGTGCGCGGCGGCGCGACAATCAAACCGCGCTGCCCCATGCCGAGCGGCGTCATCAAATCCATGATCCGCGTCGTATAGCGGTCCGGTACCGTCTCGAGATTGATCCGTTTGTTCGGGTTGATCGTGGTCAACTCCTCAAATGGCCTGAGGCCCTGATATTTCGGCGGCTCCTCGCCATTGATCTTCAGCAGCTTGACCAATTGCGGGCCGCGGCTGCCGCGCCGGGTTTCACCGTAAATCCACATCCCATCACGCAGGGCGAAACGGCGAACAATTTCGGGGGTTACAAAGATATCCTGCGGCGTTTGCACGAAGTTGCGCTTCGCGTCACGCAAAAACCCGAAACCCTTGCCCGAGATTTCAATGATACCTTCGCCGAATTCCGGTTCGGCCTGAACTTGTTCGCCACCTTCGGCAGCCGCATCCCCTCCCTCGCGACCGCCTGAGGCCGGTGGGTCGAGGGTCTCGACATCAGTAACGGCGCTGCCGGGATTGGCATTAACTGATGAAGAATTTGGCGACTCCTCTGAGTCATCGCGCCTGAACCGATCACCCCGGTCTCTGTAACGCTTTCGCGGGAAACGACGGCGCGGGTGATGATGACGTTGCTCCGGCAAGGCAGACTCAGTCGGCACAGGTTGGTTTTCGTTTTCTTCGTTCATAAGCTAAAATCTCGGGGCGTAGCACCGCCTTAACACGTCTCCTGCAAGCAATAGTTTTTCAGGCCGGCAACCTGGCCAGCAATTCGTCGGGAATTTCTAGATTTGAATAGACGTTTTGCACGTCGTCGTCGTCCTCAAGCGCATCGCATAAACGGAGCACCTGACGCGCCGCGGTCTCGTCGGGCACCGCAACAGTTGTATCGGGAATGAATGTAAACTTTTGCCCATCGGTGGTTACGCCCGCATTTTTGAGCGCTTCAGCTACGGCGTATAGCTGATCGTGGGAAGTAGTAACAACATACTGATCGTCGTCGGTTGTCAACTCTTCAGCGCCAGCCTCCAAGGCAATCTCCAGCAGTCGATCCTCGTCGATGCTTGATCGCGGGACGGTGATTTGGCCTTTCCTGTGAAACATGTACGAAACGCTTCCCGTGGACGCGAGATTGCCGTTATGCTGGCTGAAAATACTTCGAATCTCCGCTCCGGTCCGGTTCTTATTATCGGTCGCCGTTTCGACGATGATGGCCACTCCGCCGGGCGCGTAACCTTCGTACACGATCTCGTCGAATTGTTGCGCATCCTTGCCCTTCGCCGGTGCCGCGTTTGATCGCACGCTCGATATTATCGTTCGGCATACTCTGGGCGCGCGCAGCCTGGATCGCGCTGCGCAGACGCGGATTGCCATTCGGATCGCCCCCGCCGCGCTTTGCCGCGATGGTAATCTCCTTTGATAATTTGCTGAAGATCTTGCCGCGTTTAGCGTCGATCGCGCCCTTAAACCGCTTGACCTTCGACCACTTACTATGTCCCGCCATGGATGGGATTGTTATCCAACTGCTGATTGAAACCTGCGAATTTCCGAACAACACCTCGCCGGGAGAATGGCTGACGAGGGGGAACTAACGCGCGTTATTCAATCCCAATTGAAACCGTTTGTCAATCACGCGCGAAGTTTTCGTCGCAAAATCTAAAGGTGACTCAACGAACGCCAGTATCGATATCCATATCGACACGGACAGTCTGGTTTGAAACAATCGTGAATTGCTGCGGTTTCGCGCGCACGTGCCCGGGCGAACGCCCTTGCACATCTAAAACATAATCACCCGGCGGCAACGCAGTGTGATATTTTCCATTCTCGTCCGCTGTCACCCGGGCGATCTCTTTCTTCCGGTCACGGCTCAAGATGATCAACGGATATTCGGCGTAATTCACGGTCGCTGCGTCTGCCGGTGGACTTCCATCGGCAAGCTCAACCTCTTTCGGCGAGACAATTTTCAAATGTCCTTCCATGAAGCCGGGCGGGGCGGCGTCAATCAATGCGCTGGCGGCGAGCACCAAAAAGACGCAGGCGGAAACCTGGTACTTGAGAACAGATGACATCACTGCAAAAAAATGGGCGGGATAGATTTCACTATCCCGCCCAACACTAATCCAACTTTACGGCAGTGTCAGTTGCCAGGCACTGCGGCCGTGCGTAGCCGCATAGAGCTTCCGCGCATTTGGCGCTATCACAACTCCTACGACCTCGACCATTGGAAGGCCAGGAGCTGCAACTTCCCAATCGGTCGAGCCGTGCGCCCGCTTCAGAACACCCCAGTCGTTCGATGCGTAGAGATCGCCGGTGACGGAATCAAAGGCGACGCTCGTCGCGGGAAAATCCGGGAACGCCGTCGCTCCCGATCCATCGAGACTAGTCCAAGTTGCCGTCCCCGGACCTGGATTGTACCTCACGGAGAAGATGTGGCCGGGCGTTGCTGGGGTCAGTGAACTGTAACTCGAATACGAAATCCAAGCGTGGTTCGAATCTGCCGGGTCGACGAATATCGTGCTGACGAACCTAGGCGGGCTGTTTGCAGCAAGCGAATCGAGCCGAGTGAACGTCACGGAACCAGCAGCAGCAGTATCGGCGTTCTTGGAGATGAAGACGCGGCCTGTCGTCGTAGCTGCCCACAACGTTGACGTATCAGACGAGCCGCGCGCGACTGCCGCCACGTTGCCACCGGCAAGGGTCGTTCCGCGGTAATCTGCCGCGGATACGGTCAGTCTCGTCGCGCCAGCAGGACCAATGGCCACGAAGTCACCGCAAGCCGGATTCGCCCCCGAGGTTGTAAACTCAGGGCAATTGGCTTCAAGGAACGCCTGATTGCCAGCCCAATCCTGGGTGCGCCAGACACTCAACGACCCTTGGAAGATCGTCCCTGCGCTCACAGGGTCGGGGATGATGGGAGAGTAGAACTGCGCACTCTCGCCACTGGCCACGATCGGACCACTCGCGATCACCCACTTCACTGGATCGCCATTCCGGAAGTTCACATCGTGGAAGTTCGACGTGAACGAGTTGAACCGAAACGCGGAGTTGCCCACGTTGAAGCCCGACTGACCACCGTCGCCGTAGATTATCTGCGGCCAGTTAGTCGTCGAATTGCTTGGTTTTTCAAATGTACCGTTATCCTGCGTGCCACCCATCAGGTTGTTTGCATTGGATGGGTTAATCGAGACACTTTGAAATTGCAGCGTTGAGAGTCCGTCATTGTAAGTTGTAAAAAGCTGCGTTGGAACCGCCGAGAGCAACTGCACGCAGGTTGCAAGATCGTTGCCGCTCAGCCCGCGAGCTGCGCATTGTGAGGATATATTGGAATAGTTCCCACTTGAGCGCGTGATACCGCCATCACCGCCAAAGAAAGCACCGTTATTGCCAGGTAGTTCCACGATTGCGTGCGAGTCTGGGTGTTGACCATTCGGCGCGATTGGATTCGGCTGGCAACAGGTTCCTGGCGGTGTTGGCTTCGTGGTCGCGTCCCACGTCACATCGGTGAACGTTACGCCAGCATCGGTTGAGCGGATGAAGGCGCGGCCGTTGTTCCTAAAGCCATAATTGCCGTAGTCGAAGGAACCGCCCAGATACACGACGTCAGGTTTGCCGGGTGGAGAGTAAACCACGTTGTCGTACCAGCATTGGCCTGTGCAGTAGCCAAGGGTTTGATTCGGCGCCGAGGATGCGTCTTGCAGTGCCGTCAGATCGGTGAAACTCGCGTCAGTTGCATGCACCGCATCGTCGGTGCGATACAACCGCGCCGCATTGGCTCCAGCGTTTCCATCGCCGACGTACATCCGCGTAAACCCACCCGTAATCGGTGTAACAGCGAACGAGGCGCGATCAGTGTTTTGTGTAGCATTCAGTGCGTTCTTCATCTGCGTCCAGCTGGCGCCGTTATCGGTCGAACGCCACACGCCACCCTTTGTATTGAGCGGGATGGCATTGTTTTGGCGGGAACGGAGCGGCATAAACGACACTTGATGAGCTTGGGTCGAGTGCGCTCTCGTGAACACCCCGCGTTGAACCAAAACTTGCCTGGACGATTCCGGCGCTACCCGGGAGCGTCGGATTCAGGCAGACGTCCTGGTAATTAATCAACGTAAAATTCGCCCCTCCATCGGTGGACTTCCAGAATCCATACGGAGGCAGCCCGGGAGCAAGCGTCACGACGCCGCCACTCAAGACGGAGCTAATGCCGCGCACAGCGCGAACGGAGCCAACGTAAATGGTATTCGGACTGTTTGGATCGATAATGATCGAAGAGACGGCCCGCCCGTCGAAAGCCGGACCGCTATAGGCGGGAGCCGACAGAAAACCAAATGTTCCGGGTGGCACGCCAAACACTGCATCGCAATCGACACCTGCCCCAGCCGGAACATCCGTGTGCGCCGCAAGATGCGTCCATGTATTGCCGCCATTAGTTGATTTGTAAATTCCGAAGCCGGCTTCCGAATCGGCCGAGGCGTTGGGTTCGCCGGTCCCGGCATAGATCGTGTTCCCGGAGGGGTCGCTCTGATCGATCGTCAACGTCCCGATAGCATTCGTAGCGAAGCTACCGGAAATGAATTCCCACTTCTGAGAAGGGTTGGTGTGCAGTGCCTTGTCCGTTCTCCAAACGCCGCCCCCAGCTGCTCCAAGGTAAAGGTAGCAGTGCCCCTGGCCACAGTTCGGTGCGAGAGCAAAGGCCGTAATTCGACCAGAGGTTGTGTAGGAAGCTCCGCTAAAGGTCAATACGTCGGGGAAGTTTGCCGAGCTGGGACCGACGAGCGTCCACTGTGAAGCTGGCGCCGGACGCTGTAGAGGGCCTAACCCGGTCGTCACTCTGTTCATTGCCCTTGCCCTGACATTGCTCCAAGCTCGCTGTGCCCCTCGCGTCAATTCGAACGGCACATACGGCGCCGGGCCGGCGCGATTC
Organism: uncultured Verrucomicrobiae bacterium; assembly: GCA_963758425.1. GTDB lineage: Bacteria > Verrucomicrobiota > Verrucomicrobiia > Chthoniobacterales > UBA10450 > Udaeobacter. Next base: position 44,022 of record CAVWVV010000012.1, on the reverse strand, counting down.
GCATAATCTTCTTCGGCTGCGGCCATTGGTCCGCCTTCTCGTTCAGGGCCGGGTATGGCGAGTTTGTTCCGGAACGAGGCAGCGCGATTTTGGCCGAATTTATTGATCGCGTCTTTGTTGTCTGATTTCGCCCATAACGGGCCCGACGGTTTCGCAGCGACGAACGCCATTGCGGCCGCTGCGGACATTAGAGTTACGGCACCTGCGATGCGCAGGTGCGGCACGAGACGATTGCGACTAAACGAACGATGAGTTTTCATATTTGTGGAGATGGTTGATTCCAAGCCGGATGAGAAGGAGCGAGCTTAGAAGGATCCAGATTGCCAGGATACGAACAAAAACGTCAAGACTTTTTACATTAAAATTTTGTAATGTCTGTAGTTATGAGCTGAGCACCGGACTGGTCTGAATCTCTTCCAATGTTCGAACAAGTGGGTTCGAACAGGAAAACAGTCCAATTATGCGCGCCCTGCCACGGACAAGGACCGAAAAATCGTGATTTATCAGCTGACTTAAGCAGCTATCACGACGGCGCGCTTCCGGGCAGTTGCGTCGAGGATCCGCTTTCGCAAACGCAGTGATTTCGGCGTCGCTTCCACGTATTCGTCGACATCGATGTATTCAATCGCACGCTCCAGGCTCATGCGAAGCGGCGCTTCGAGCTGGATGCCTTTCCCTTCACCTTGCGAACGCATGTTGGTGAGATGTTTTGCTTTACAGGGATTGACTGGCAAATCTTCCGGGCGCGCGTTTTCGCCGACGACCATCCCCTCGTAAATGTCCTCCTGTGGGCCGATGAAAAGCCGGCCACGTTCCTGAATGTTATTGAGCGCGTAAGCCGTGCTGACTCCCGATTCCATCGACACCATCACACCACGGCCGCGTCCTTCGAGTTCGCCTTTGAACGGCGCGTATTCGCGAAAGAGATGACTCATCAGACCTTCGCCACGGGTCAGGTTGACGAGATCGGTTTCAAAGCCGATCAGGCCACGAGTCGGAATAATCGCCTCGATCGACACGCGTGTCGCGTGATGATCCATGCTGACAACCTCACCTTTGCGATTGGCAACCAATTGCAAAATATCACCGAGATTTTCGTCCGGTAGATCGACATAAAGATTTTCCAGGGGCTCGAGCAGGGGGCCGTTCTCTGCCCGATGAAAAATCACCTCGGGACGCGAGACCATCACTTCATAGCCTTCGCGTCGCATTTGCTCGATCAGGATCGCGATCTGCATTTCGCCACGCGCATTGATCTCAAATGCCCCCGCGGTTTCCGTGTCGTTGACCTGGAGTGAGACGTTGCCGCGCGTCTCGCGAATAAGGCGCTCGCGAATATTCCGCGCCGTCACAAATCTTCCTTCGCGCCCGGCAAAAGGCGAATCGTTGACCAGAATATGCATGCGAATCGTAGGCGGATCGATATCTACAAATTGAAGTGGCGTCCGCTCTTCGCGATCTGAGAGGGTTTCGCCAATATAAACTTCCTCGAAACCGGCCAGTCCAATGATGTCGCCGCCGGTCGCGTGTTTTATTTCCACCTGCTCCAATCCTGAATAGGTAAAAAGCGCCGTGACTGTAGCCCGTTCATGGCGACCATCGCGGTGAATGCAGACGATGGAGTCCCCGACTGCGACGCGCCCGCTGACAATGCGCCCAAGCGCAATTCTTCCCAGGTAATCGCTGTAATCCAGATTCGAGACGAGCATTTGAAAGAATGGGTCGCTCGAAATTTTTGGCGGCGGCACATGTTGCACAATCGCTTGAAAGAGCGGCGTCATGTCCTCGTTGTTTTCGTGCAGTTCGCGCACGGCAAAACCGTCCTTCGCGCTCGCGTAAATGATTGGGAAATCGAGCTGCTCATCAGTCGCTTTCAATTCGACGAAGAGATCAAAAATCTCGTCCAGGACTTTGTGCGGGCGCGCGTTTTCTCTGTCGATCTTGTTAATGACAACAACTGGCTTCAATTTGTTCTCCATCGCCTTGCGCAAAACAAAACGCGTCTGTGCCTGCGGCCCATCGTGCGCATCGACAACGAGCAGCACGCCGTCCACCATTTTCATGATCCGCTCGACTTCGCCGCCAAAATCGGCGTGACCGGGTGTATCGACGATGTTGATCCGATAACCGTTCCACTGAAAAGCTGCATTCTTCGCGCGAATGGTGATTCCTTTTTCGCGCTCGAGATCCATCGAATCCATCATGCGCTCTTCAATCTTTTGATTGGCGCGAAACGTGCCCGATTGGCGCAACAGCTGATCGACCAAGGTCGTCTTGCCATGATCGACGTGCGCAATGATGGCGATATTACGAATTTTATTCATCGGGGAAAATCTCTCCCGCGCGGGAGAGCGGCTAACTTTACGAGAGAATGCGGTCGAGTCAAACTTGGGAGGCAATCGGATACACAGGTTTTCCCATCAAATCATGGGCTCTGCGATTGCGGGATCAAAGCGGCTGACCTGGGATTTCGTCGAAGCACGAAGAAAGAACGAGCGTTCTTCGTTGTGACTTCAGTCTATTCCATTTTCTAATTCTGAATTTCTCCTTCTAAACTCCTTCCCGATCCGTCACCATTCCGCTATGAAAATTCTTCTCGCTGGTATTCTCGGTGGAATCGTCATGTTCATTTGGACTTCAATCGCGCACATGGCCTTGCCTCTGGGCGAAGCTGGGATCGGCGAAATTCCAAATGAATCAGCCGTCCTCAGCGCGATGCAAAGCAACATCGGCGACCAGACCGGCCTTTATATCTTTCCAGGCCCCGGTCTCGGTAAGAACGCGACCCGGCAGGAAAAGCAGGAAGCGATGAAACACATGGGCGAAAAAATCGCGGCGAACCCGTCTGGCATTCTCATGTACCATGCGCCTGGTCGACCGCTCGCGCTTGGCAAATTGCTCGGAGTCGAATTCGGCACTGAACTGCTCGAAGCGATCCTGGTCGTGTTCCTGCTTGGTCAGACGCCCATCGCGAGCTTCGCCGGCAGAGTCGGCTTCGTTCTGGTTGCCGGGATCCTGGCCGCCATCGCGACCAATGTTTCCTATTACAATTGGTACGGCTTCCCACGTGTCTACACGGCCAGTTACATGCTTACCCAGATTGTCGGCTTTCTCTGTGTCGGCATTGTCGCCGCATTGGTGCTGCGGAAGACCGCATTCCGAAGCTCGTACTGATTCTATTCTCTGGCTACTGCGCTCTGGCTTGTTTTGTCCGGCCGCCACGCCGCAGTGCCTCGACAGTTCCCCTTCGTCAGGCGCCGGCCAATTTTATCCAAATAAAGAGCAAAATGATCGCGCCGATAACTGACAGGATGAGACCGGCTGGATGAAACGGGGCGCCTGGTTCCGGTTTGGAAAACAGGCGGGCGATCAGTCCGCCGACGATCGAGCCACCGATACCGAGTAGCGTAGTGACTATGAAACCGAGATGCTGTGCGCCCGGCATGACGGCGCGTGCCAGCAATCCGATGATGAAGCCAACAATGATGTACCAGATAATGTTTAACATAGATTTATTTTGGTTCAGCCGTAGAGGCTAACAGGTTTGTCAAGTTAGAGGCGATCCTTTTTCACGCGCGTCTCGGCGTTGGTGCTGCGGAAGCAGCTGTCGCAGCGAGAAAAACGATCACTAATCACGTTGCGCATTTTTGCCACGAAGCTCTCGCACTGTCAGTGCCCGGCGTCCGCTTGAGCTTCCGTACGTCGCCTCAGCTGTGTCGTCACTTCTTTTGAAGCGCCGTTCTTTCGACGTGTTGGCAGGAATCCATGCCCCACCGGCGGCATTTACTTTCAGAAATTTCGCGATCTCTTTTTCAGATAGATCCGTACCGTTTATATGAGAATAGCTTTCCGAAACGCTCCGGTCGTTGGCAAAGATCACAAGGTAAAGATATCGATCCTTATGGTAGAGGACGCTGACAGTTCCGTCGTCGCGCAACCGTCGCTGGACCAGGTTGCCATACAGGTCGTCAATTCTGTCCGAGCCGTCGCCCAGGTTCGCCCACACCGAGCTCAAGGAGGTGACAACCGTCAGCGCAGCGACCAGAAATTGTTTCATATCTCTACTCGGATGCCTTTTACTTCCGCTCCAAATACTTCATCTGCTTCGTTCCATCTTGGCTGCTGTCATCCAACTTTTCTTCAATCAGTTCCTCGGCCGGAACAGTGTGAAACGAAACCACCGTCCAATCCCCGCCTTTGCCAACCACTGGGCGATGCCAGGCATTCTGTGGAATTGAAATCCAGCGCTGTTCCACCGGCGCGTCCGGATTGCTGACCAACACATTCGATTGCCACTGGCTCGGCTCTCCGGTCTGCATATCGCCACTCCCTTGAAACGTCATCATCCGCTGGTGACTATTCGGATGGCGTTCCGCGCCTGTGTCCGCGCCCGCGCGCAAAGCAAATACCCAGGCAGATCGGATCTCAGACGGTAATGCGCGACCGAAAATGGTTAATGGAATTGGTTCCCAAGTCATTAACGCCTCCTGCTTCCGAGCCAGCTCCGCACGGACCCGTTCGATAATCGGGAGAATTTGTTGGCGGACAGCCTCAGGTCGTAAGACGGCGTCGATCGATTCAAGCCGGGCATGTTCTTGCTGTGTCATTCCGCGAATATTCACTATCAATTGTATTTCCCAATTCTTAATTGAAACTCGCTCCCTGCGCTCGCTCGCCGCTACCATCGCGACTAAATGCCAGTCCGGCTCGGACCCTTGTATGTCGCTTATCAATAAGCTCCATTCTTGTTTCCGGTTTTTCTTCCTGCTTAATTCCCTCGATGGCCAAGAAGAGCAAAAGTCATAAGCCAGCCGTACAGCTCGAGGTTCGCGAGTCAGGTGTGCACGGGCGCGGGGTATATGCCAAGCAGTTCATTCCCGAAGGGACTCGCATTATCGAATACACCGGCCAACGCGTCTCCTGGGAAGCTGCTCCCAACGACGAGAACGATCCACACACATTCAATTTTGGTTTGGACAACGGTGAGGTGATCAATCCACAGATTGGCGGCAACGACGCGCGCTGGATCAACCATGGCTGCGATCCAAACTGCGAAGCCATCGAAGAAGACGACCGCATTTTCATCTGTGCGATTCGCGATATCGAAGCGGGCGAGGAACTTTTTTACGATTACGCGCTGGAAATCGACGAACCGATCACGGAAGAATCAAAAAAGAAATTCACTTGTCACTGCCACAGCCCAAATTGTCGCAGCACAATGCTCGACACTTCTTAATTGAAACTCGCTCGCCTCCCGGTTTGCTCGCTCCTACCCTCGTCACTTTACCTTCCATGTCGCGCTTCCCACGTGCTCCATTCCCTTTTCCTTCTACCCTCTGATTTCCCGGAATAGGCAAATCCTATCGCCTCTAGACGAATAAAGTATTTCAATCCGTCTCCAGACTGTGGCCAGTTGATTGTATGAACGGCTCAGGTTTAGGGATGGGAACGGCCAAGGGGAAGGACCGATCCTGGAACGTATTGGCCTGACTCGCGCGGCCACGTTCTGGGGCATAAACAACGCACCGTTAAGAACTTCGACGTTTTCGGTCTCACTAACGGAGAGCCTCCTGAACCTAGGCCTGTGGAGTTTCACTTTTTCACCAACCAACAAAAACAACGATTAGAGGAGACAAAATCATATGGAAAGTAAGATGCCGATAGGACAACGCATTGCGCGATTCCTTGAGACACGATACGTGCAGCGGGCGCACCCTCATTATTTGCCCGAGCTCGCAGGGTTTGGATTAATCCTGATCCTCGCGGTCTGGTCAATGTTATCGATGGTAGCGGTGGCGCTGGAAAGAATGCGATAAGAACTTTCGTGTCGCGAGCGATCGACGAATATTAGGATGAAAGGGCAGCCGCAGCTTCCCGACGGAACGCTGCGGCTGCCTTGCTCTGAAATCGAAGCGGATTGTAAAGAAGATTGAGCTCGCGCTCCGGAACCGGCGAAGCGAACGGCAGACTGACGCATCCGGGCGTGGCGTGGTGTTTCACCATCATTTGAGGCACAATGGAAACGCCGATGGAGGCCGCGACCATGTTCGCGATCGTGTTGAGCTGGCTGCCGGCCAGCGCGATCTCCGGCCGGAGACGACGTGACTCAAGGAGGTGATTCACCTGCTGCGACAGGCAATGCATCTCGTGAAGCAGTAGAAACCTCAGCGATTTGAGATCGTCGAATTCCACGAAATCCTTTTTTGCCAGGGGATGCGCTTTCGGCACGAGCGCCAGCAAGGGTTCGGTGCCCAGAGATTCTCGTCGAAGAGTTGGACTCGGGCGGCACGTGGACGCCAGCGCGACATCCAGTTCGCCAGCGTCAATTCGTCGAGTGACCCCTTTGGTCACGTCCTCCACGATCTCCAGGGTCACGTCTGGATAATGCTTCTGGAACGTCACGACCAGCTCCGGGAGCACATAGGGCGCGATCGTAGGAATTGCGCCCACGGCCACTTTGCCGGCGATCTCGCCCTTGAGCTCGTCCACGCAACGGCGAGCGTCACCAATCGAGGCCAAGATCTGGCGCGCGTAATCGATCAAACAACGACCCGCTTCAGTCAGCACAACGGACCGCGGCAAACGATCGAACAGCGGTTGACCAACCTCCGCTTCCAGTTTTCGAATTTGTTGACTGAGCGAAGGCTGAGCGACGCGCACCTTGGCGGCGGCGCGCGAAAAACTTCCTTCCTCCGCCACGGCGACGAAGTAACGCAATTGATGAATCTCCATAGTAAATCCTATCGAAGGGAGACTTACAGTAGCGCCGGCCCCGCGACTTTGAAACTCGCTTATTAGCGCAAAGACCCTTGATGGAGCTGAAATAACGTTTCATGGTCACAAATTGTGACCTGAATATTGTATGGCGAAAAAATCCGAATCGCCTGTTTCAGTAGAGCAGATTGACGGGATGATCCGCACGATACGCGGCGTGCGCGTCATGCTGGATCGCGACCTGGCAGAAATCTACGGAGTTCCGACTTTTCGTTTCAACGAAGCGATCAAACGGAATCGGCATCGATTTCCGCCCGATTTCATGTTCCAGCTTACGCGCGAGGAGTTCGATTCTTTGAGATCGCAAATTGCGATGTCAAAACCAGAGAACTCATCGCAAATTGCGATGTCAAAAACCGGGCGCGGTGGGCGGCGGACTCTTCCCTTTGCATTTACCGAACACGGCGCGCTACAGGCTGCAAATGTCCTTCGCAGTAAGCGCGCCGTTCAGATGAGCCTCTTCGTCATCCGCGCCTTCGTCAAGATGCGCGAAACGCTGCTTGGTACCCGTGAGCTTGCGAAGAAACTCGCTGCGCTGGAGAAAAAGCTCGGCTCTCGCCTGGACGTTCATGAAGCCGCGATTGTGCAGGTCCTGCAGGAGCTCATGCAAATCCTGAACCCGCCACCTCCGCCGCCGGAGCCGCCACGACCCAGAATCGGTTTTCAGCAGTCCTAAATCACACACATCAGCCAGATCCCCGCGAAGCTCCAGTGGCGGCTGTGTCAGCCGCGAGACGCGGAAAGCTGTAGCCGGCAGTCGCTGATCCCGGATTGCTACTTCTTCGGAACGAGCACGATTTTCCCAAGCGCGCCCGCCGCCATGACTGCGCGGTGCGCCTGCGCCGCTTCGATCAGCGGAAATTCTTTGCCGATCACTGGACGCAACGCCCCATTTTCCAAACCGGCCACGAGCGCGGCGTGAATGCTCGCCATCTCTGCCGGTGGAGTGTTCGGGAGCACCATTCCGCGCAGGTCGACATCACGCTGCATCGTGTCGCGCGGATCGATCTCAACGCGGCCGCGACTCCCGATGATCGCGACGCGACCCCCTTTCGCGAGAATCGTCAGATCTTTCCCGAGATTCACGTTCGCGAGCAATTCCACGATCACGTCGACACCGCGGCCGCCGGTCGCCTGCATGATCTGCTCGAAATGGTCCGGCGCACCATGATCGAACACTTCGTGCGCGCCCTGTTCGCGCGCGAGCTTGCGTCCTTCGTCACTGCTGGCGGTGCCGAACACACGTAGACCGCGAGCACGTGCCAATTGCACCGCCGCCGTCCCGACACCACCGCTTGCACCGTGTATCAGCACCGTTTCACCTGGCTCAGCGTCGGCGCGCTGGAACAACCCGCGATATGCCGTCGCGTACGGCGTGCCCATGGCTGCGCCTTGCACGAAAGAAACATTTTCTGGCAACCGATGAACTTGCTCCGTTTTGCACAACGCGAACTCGGCATACGTACCGCTCACTGACCCTGCAACATAAACGCGATCGCCCGGTCTAAACTCACTTACATCCGAACCAATTTGCTCGACCACGCCCGCGCCGTCGTTGCCTGGTGTATAAGGCAAGACTGGAAGTCGCGCATAAGTTCCCGCGCGAATGTAAATCTCCACCGGGTTAACGCCGATCGCGCGCATCCGCACTAGCACCTGACCAGCACCAGGCTGCGGTGTCGGAACTTCTTCCAACCGAAGTACTTCCGGATCCCCGAATTCATGCACCCGAATTGCTTTCATAGCTTGCTTTCTTCTTAATTGAAACTCGCTCGTTGCCCGCGAAACTCGGTCGCCGCGGCGACCTTTACCTTGATCACTCGCACTGCCCCGTGCTTGCGCCAGCTACCCTAGCTGCGTTGCCGTCTACCCACGCGATTGAAACTCGTTTGCTTCCCAGCTCACTCGCCGCTACCCACCGCGGCTTTGCCTTCTATGTCGCTTTCCCCAAACGCTCCATTCCCTCACTCGCGACGTGTTCTATATCGCTCATGCCAGTCGCTCCATTCTTAATTCCGAACTCCCTGTGTCCTGTGTCCTCTGTCCTCTGTCCTCTATCCTCTGTCCTCTGCTCCCCTGCTCCCATCTCCCATCTCCTAGCTCCTGGCTTCCTCCCCCTTCAGCCTTCGCCTGTGCCAGAACCAGTGCACCCGCAATATGATCGCCATCAAAAAATAAACCCAGCCGCTCCAGGCGATTTGCTCTCGCGGCAGGGTTAGAGCCAGGACAAGCGAAATGATTCCCACGCCGACGGGGATGCTCCAGCCCGTCAGCTCGCCGCGCGTCATCAATCGTTCCCGCGCATTCAAACGCAACGGCTCACGTAGCTGCCAGGCACGAAGATTCAGGAGCAGGATTTCAGCGGAAATGGCAATCAAGCCGAGCGCGTAAATCGCAAAAATCGTTCTCGCCTGTGATTCGGTGGTGTGAAGCGAGAACGGCTGGCCGACCTGGCCACTGCTCAGAAGGTACCACATGGCCCCGAAAATTGCCTTGAGCGGATAGATAAAGATCAGGATCGTAACGATCATCGCCCAGCTAATCAAAATCGAGGCGCTGTCTTCGAGGCCGTAACGCCGGCTCCACAACCAATGTCCCCGCCAAAAGATGCCCAGCACCGCGATGCTGCAGACAAAGGTCGGTACGTTCTTGAATGCCGCCAGGAGCGCCTGGATGTTATCGGGGATCTGCTGCGCGGCGATCACCAACATCGAAATGGCGAACGCGAATGCTGCGTCGATAAAAGTTTCCAGCCGCGTCATCTCCATCCCGCGCAACCGAAATCCGCGTAACCGGGGCAACGAATCCAGGTTAGCAGGCATGGCTGACGCATATCTCGTCGATGGCGTCCGTTCATCTGCCGGGAATCCTATGCAAGAGACAGCACTACGTTTGTAAGGATTTTCCTCTCCGGATTTGCATATCGCCCGGTTTTTCCTTCTTTTGCAAAGCCAGCCGAATGCGAGCAAGGTCGCAACATGGAAGCGGAATCGTTATCTCGCGCTTTTGCCGAACTTTCTACTCCGCTCATCGCCGATGCCGCTCTGCGCTTGAAAATTCCGCTCAGAATCAGTCCGCCCGGCATTCGGCCGGTGACACCCGATCAACGTCTTGCGGGTCCGGCGCTGCCGGTCAGACATTTTGGAAGCGTCGACATTTTCCTGGAAGCAATGGAGGGCGCGCAAACCGGCGAAGTTTTAGTAATCGATAACGGCGGCCGCCTGGACGAAGGCTGCATTGGTGATTTGACCGCGCTCGAGGCCGAACAATGCGGTTTGGGTGGAATTGTAGTCTGGGGCGCACATCGCGATACGCCCGAGCTTCGACAGATTCGTCTGCCTATTTTCACATATGGAGTCTGTCCTTCCGGCCCGCAACGGCTCGACCCTCGCGATCCCTTGGCCTTGCGCTCCGCGCGCTTCGGCAATTTCCTAGTCGAACCCGCCGATGTCGTTTTCGCCGACGACGACGGTTGTTTGTTTGCGGCGGCTAAGCATGTCGATGAACTGATTCGCGTGGCACACGAAATCTGGCAACGGGAACGGCATCAGGCGGAGACTATCAAAAGCGGGCGCTCGCTGCGGGAACAGTTGGAGTTTGCGCGATATCTGGAGAAGCGAGCAGCCGATTCGAGTTACACCTTTCGAGAACACCTGCGAAAAATAAGCGGCGCAATCGAGGAATAATCCCTCATTCTAATTCTTAATTCTTAATTTATTTTTTCTGATTCCTCATTCTTTCGCCTAATTCTTCCTCTCAATTGCCGGCCCCGCTTTTCAAGTGTCCGCTTTTTTCCTTCTTTTGTCCTTTGTACTTCTTTGCCCTGTGACAGATTCATCGCCAACAAGGCAGGTATGACTTCACGTCTTAATTCTTCCTTCTTACCGCTGACTTTTTTTTCGCTTCTCCTTGCGATATCGCTGACGTGGCTGCATGCCACTGCCGCCGCAGATAGGGCAATTTCCATTCCGGTGCAGATCACTCATGCCCAAAATTTCGATCCGTTCCCTTCGCCCGACGGCAAAAAGCTCGTCTTTATCTCAATGATTTCCGGTAAGGAACAATTGTTGACCATGGACGTCGATGGTTCCAACGTAGTCCAGCTTACCCGTGACGATGCCGATCACGAAGATCCCGCGTGGTCATCGGATGGGACGAAGATCGCGTTCGTCCTCATCACCAGGGACCGTCACAGCATTGCGATCATGGGAATTGATGGCAGCACCGTGGAACTGCTTACACCGCCGGAACAGAATACCATCCATCCAAACTGGTCCGCTGACAGCAAACGTGTCATCTATTGTACGAATGACGACCTGGCGCCGCCGAAGAAGAATTCCGCCGACATCAACGCGGTCGATCTGGCCACGAAGAAAATCACGCCACTTATCACAGGCGGGATCAATACCTATGGTTCGTGGTCGCCCGATATGAAACATATCGCGTTCCGCAAAATCATTGGTGACGAGAACTCGGAGGTCTTTGTTGCCGATGGCGACGGCTCAAACCCGCGCAATCTTACGAACAACCCTTTCTTCGACGGCTGGCCGGCGTGGTCGCCTGATGGTAGGAGGATCGCCTTCGCCTCGAACCGCCGTGGACACGGTTACCAGATTTTTGTCATAGACGCCGACGGCGCCAACCTGCGTCTGGTCGCAAACACAGAAGGCCGCGGAACAGCACCGCGCTGGTCTACCGACGGCAAAGCGATCTACTTTACAAACTGCGTTGCGAAAGATTACGGCACGGACTGCGAAATTCTCGCAGCCCGACTGCGAACGGAGTGACGGGGACGAATGACGTAGAAGGTAAAGTCGCCAGGGTGAGCGACAAGCGAGGTGGGAACCGAACGAGTTTCAAATCCTTTCGGCTCCACTGTGAATGGAGCGAAGAGGGACGAGCGACATCGCCGCTAAGGCAGTGCGGGAGCGAGCGCAGATGTAAATTGCCGCTAAGGCAGCGCGGGAGCGAGCGCAGATGTAAATCAAAAGGATACCAGCGGATTGAAAAGCAAACGCAACAAAGAAAAGCCGCCAAGGCATTAGTGCCCGGGCGGCTTCTCAAATCTAACCTTCTAATTCAATTTCTTATTAGCTCATCCCGAGGGAATCGAGCGTCGGCTCGTCGATCGCCGCTGTCGTGGTGAGCCCCTGGTCGGCCTGGTAAGCGGCGAGCGCCTCGCGGGTCAACGGCCCGAGCAATCCATCCACTTCACCCGTGTAATAGCCCATCTGTTGCAGCACGCCCTGCACGTCGGCGATCACCTTATCCGGCGGCTCAGCATGTTGACCGACATAGATCGGGCCGTCGTAGGCATAATATTGCGCCGAAGGACTGTAACCCCATGCCGGATACCAGTAGCCGTTGTTCCAGAAGTAGTAACCGCCACCGATCAGCTCCACACGGTTGTAATGCGAGTGATACCAGCCCTGATCGTGCCATTCCGGATGATACGAGCGGAATACTTCGTATTGCGTACCCTGCCAGTGTTCGGCTCCTTGAATCCGATAACTCTGGTTATAGGTAACCGCCGGAACCTGCTGTGGCTTTGGCTGTGCACGAAAGTTCGCGTGTTGTGATTTGATCTGCTGCACCTGCTGCGGATCCGGCTTCTTCGCTTTGGCCCCTGCATTAGCCTGCACATTTTGTTGGCCGGCTGCCGCACCTGATTGAGCTGCACCTGCCGCAGCTGTGTTCGGCGCTGCCGGATTAGTAGATGTCTTTGCCGCCGCGGCGCCGCCCCTTGCTTTTCTCCGCTCCTCAATTCGCTGCTGCCGCGCCGTGGGCGTCGACGTATCGGCTGATTCACCGGAAACATTCGTTTTCGGGGCGGTCGCAGATTCCTGGTGTGCTGAAGCTTTTGCGCTCTTTCCTGCGCCAGGCTCATTCGTAGTGGCGTGCTCATGCGCAGCCCCGTGTTCCTTCATCGTACCGGGCTGATGCGTAGCTCCTTGTTCCTTCATCGCTCCGTGCTGCTCGTGCTGCGCCGCAGCTGGGGCCTGAGGCTTCGCCGCATTCGGCTTCGGCTGTGCTTGAGTCGCGTGTGTTTTTTCCGGGGCGTGTTTGCCCTTTGATGGTGATTGCTCTTGGACTGGCTGTTGCGCCAATGCGGCTCCAGCCAGAGTCAGTGAACAGCCTATCAATAAACTAGTAAGTCTTTTCATAATAATAATGCTTAGTCGTTGGAAGTTCGCGATCTATTCAGAGCCCTTCGTGTAATTCCCTGAGCCGCGTCAGGCAGAAGCCTTCTTAGGCGGCATCGATCGCCTATTTACAAATCGTGCCAGCGCACCCGTCCGGTTCCCTGCGAACAGGTCGATACCAAAAAAAAGCGCCCCGCATTTTCAGCGGAGCGCTTTTGTGTCGCGTAGAATCTGCGCTACTCAACTTCGATAAACTCGGGATCGCCCGCGCAGATCACCCGCTCCGTATATACAAAGCCGTCCACGTCAACTGTGACCCAACAGCCGTCGACAAACACGTCGTTCTGGCTTTCGGCTTTCGGCTTTCGGCTTTCCGGTATCTGGTTTCATACTTCTTCCTTCTTCCTTTCTTGCGCGTACAGTCCCGCGTGAAGCCCTCGCTCACCGGAATCATCGTGGAAGAACTGGCGGGTTTTCTCCGCGAGCGCGGCGCGCCTTCCTATCGCGCGAAGCAGATTACCGAGTGGATCTACAAAAAACGCGTCGCCTCCTTCGACGCGATGACGGATTTGCCTAACGAGTTGCGCAGCGAGCTCGCAGCGGAATTCGACACACCGAAGACAGAAGTCGTCCGCGTCCTTGGCTCGAAAGACACCACGCAGAAATTTCTTTTCCGCTTACGCGACCAAAACCTGATCGAGTCTGTCCTCATCCCAGCGTCGCCCGCACTTTATGGCCAACCCTCAGATCGCCGGACAATTTGCGTCTCGAGCCAGGTCGGCTGCGCTTATGGCTGCAAATTTTGCGCGAGCGGACTGGAAGGCTGGACGCGCAATCTCGATGCAGGCGAGATCGTGCAACAGCTCATTGCGATTGAAGAGAAGAGTGGCGAAAAAATCGATAACGTCGTCTTCATGGGCATGGGCGAGCCGCTCGCCAACCTGAAGAATCTTCTGCGCGCGATTCGCATCATCAATGCGCCATGGGGTCTCGGCATCGGCGCCCGCCACATTACGGTTTCGACTAGCGGACTCGCGCCGCAAATTCGCGAGCTAGCCAACGAGTCCACGCAGTTTCGTCTCGCCCTTTCACTACATGGCGCAACCGACGAAGTGCGCAGCCAGATCATGCCTGTTAATCGCAAGTATCCGCTCAAAGTCTTACTCGAAGCTTGCGATTACTACGTCGCGAAAAAACGAAGGATGACGCTCGAGCACATCCTTATCGCCGGCGTCAACGACACTGACGAGCAGGCTCGCGAGCTGGCCAAAATCGCGCGCCGTCTGTCGGCCAAGATCAATCTCATTCCATACAACACCGTCGAAGGCCTGGAATGGTCCCGCCCCTCGCGCGCGCGGCAGGAACGATTTCAATCGCTCCTGCGGAAGCACGGTGTGGTCGCAACCTTGCGCCGCGAGAAAGGCCACGACATTGCCGCCGCCTGCGGTCAGTTACGACTACAGACGAAGCAACGGAGCTGATGGGATCAGCGACATAGAACACGTCGCGAGTGAGGGAATGGAGCTTCAGTAGGGAAACGGCGACATGAGCACGGTAAAGCCGCGATGGGTAGCGGTCGAGCTGAGCTGGGAAGCGAACGAGTTTCAATCGCGCGGGTAGACGGCAACGCAGCTAGGGTAGCTGGCGCAAGCACCGGGCAGTGCGAGTGATCGTGGGCAAACCCGCAGACGAATGGAGCTTTGGGAAAAGCGACATAGAACACGTCGTGCGAGTGAGGGACATGGAGCCGTAGGGATACGAGCGACATGGCCGGTAAAGTCGCGACGGGTAGCGGTCGAGCCGAGCGGGAGCGAGCGAGATACAATGGAGCGTTTGGGAAAAGCGACATAGAAGGCAAAGCCGCGGTGGGTAGCGGCGAGTGAGCTGGGAAGCGAAAGAGTTTCAAATGGGCGGGAGGACATGAGTCAATGTGGGCAACGAGCGAGTTTCAATGGAGCGACCGGGAGGAGCGACATAGAAGGTAAAACTGTGAGGTAACAGCGAGCGCAGCGGGAGCCAGCGAGTTTCAATCGAGCTCCGTTGGATTTTCCGGCTTGGGACCGAACGAGTTCGACAAACTTTTCAGCTGATTTGTTGCCGCTTCTCCGCCTGTCGCCATTGACAATTCGCGTTCTGTAAAACATAGTATTACGAAATGACCAAGACCATCACTAAAGTCGGAAACTCTCAGGGGATCATTTTCGATACCGCTTTGATGGACCTCGCGCGCGTTAAAGTCGGAGACCAGGTCAATGTCACCGTCGTGCCGCACACCGGCGCGATCGTGTTGATGCCGCTACGCTCCGGCCCCTCGACGGAAGAGATTCGTTCCGTCATTAAAAAAACGGCCAAGGATTATCGTAAGACGCTGCGCAAATTGGCGTGAGCGCGAGGCCCGAAGACTGTGTTCATCTCAGCATCGAGACCGTTGTTGAGATTCATGCCGAAGCGATCAAGCAATTCGGTGGTCTGGGCGGCGTCCGTGATGAGAATCTTCTCGCATCGGCGGTACTCGCACCGCAATCAACGTTCGGCGGCAAGTCCCCCTATCATGATCTGGTTGAAATCGCCGCTGCATATCTGTTTTACATCTGTAAGAACCATCCGTTTCTCGACGGGAATAAACGCACCGCTATGATGGCGGCGATCGTGTTCTTGCGGATCAATGGAATCGAAACGTTACCGGATAGCGCCAAATGGGAAAAACTGATGCTCGACGTGGCGTCGAGTAAGATCAATCGCGATGAAACCACTCGCCGGCTTCGCAAACTGCTCAAGAAATCCCGAAGAAGCTGAGCTTTAGACCATAACTGATCACCGATCACCGCGCTCGCTGCGCTTGCGATTCCTCTCACGCCAAAGTTTGAATCCAAGGCGGCTCATCTCTTTTGCGCTTTCCTCTTTGCGCTTCCCGGAAAAGGGGCGTGGCTCCGACGGAGCTTTACGCTCTCAACTACCTGTCACGCCGACTCGTCACGTCGTAGTCAGACGAAGACGGAAGCCTTGCCCGAAGGCGGATCAACTACTCATCTCCGCTTTTTGGTCTTCCAACTTACCCAGCGATAATTAAGACTTAAGAAGGTTGAATTAAGAAGGATGCAGCCGGAAAAAAAGGATCTCAGGCAACGCACGAAGGAATTCGCGTTGCAGATTATTCGCCTGTTTTCCGAGTTGCCGAAAACAACAGAAGCTCAAGTACTGGGCAAACAGGTTTTGCGATCTGGCACATCGGTCGGGGCGAACTACCGGGAAGCGTATCGCGCTCGCAGTCGAGCCGAGTTCATCGCGAAATGCGGCGATTCACTGCGTGAACTCGAGGAGACGACCTACTGGCTCGAACTGCTCGTCGATGGAAAGATCGTTCCGGCAGATACGCTTTCAATTGTCCGGCAAGAATGCGACGAACTCATCGCCATTTTTGTTACGATTCTGAAGAGCTCGAAGGACTCCTAATTCCTAATTCTCTAAATTCCTTGCTTACGCCGCTTTTTTCTTCGCCACCGCTTTCTTGGCGACGATGACATCGGGGAACTGCACGACGTGGGGGACAGGCTCAGCGTTTCCGTTCTGACCGAAAGTCGACTCGAACGTCAATTTTCCGTTGGCGATCTCGGTTAACGCGATATCGGCTTCACGAAGCCCCGGAGCATATTCCACCAGGGGACGATGACCGAGCGAAAGCTGTCGCACGCGGCGTGAGACCATGTTCACCAGGATTTGCTGATTAGTGATTACTTTAGAGGCGGCTTCAATGAGATCGGCTTTCATAATTGATTCTGACTTTCTACCCGGCACCAACGTCGCACCGGCTTTGGCGCGCACCGGAGGCTGACTTTCCTCCTTAGTACTTCTTGACCTCCCACTATCGCCCAGAAAGCGCGTACCACAACTGCTAATCTCGGACCGTGACCGCCTGACAACCCCGGCTCGCCAAGTTTCAACGTTGGAGAGCATTCCACATGGAGTTTACCCGCCGTGAAGGGCAACACGGCGTGGGTGACGCCGTCGCCTCCTGTCACGCCGTAGCCTCGGCGGAGGCGGCTGCTTCCAACTGATCACCAATCAGCTCAGCGTCTTTTTCAACCGATAAACCTTCGTCACAGGATTCTGTTCCAAGGTTTTGCCGCTTCGCTCTTCGAGCGTTGCACCCCGTAGTAATGCGCGGATGTCTTCGAAGAGCGGCGGTCCATCATAGCTATGCCCAATCCAGTCGGTCTTGGCCGCCGAGGCATCGATCACATCGATCTTCTTTGCCAATCCCTGCTTTCCCAGCTCACCCAGTCGTGGGTCATCGTGCAGAAACTGCGAGAAGCGTAAGGCATTGTCGTGGCTCGACGCATAGACGGTCACGTGGCCGCAGACCGCTCGCATACGCGGGATATTCTCCCGGAAATACTCTGAGTCCACGTCCGGCTCGATCAGGATGAGTTGCGCGAATTGCGGGTGACGCTTTGGCGACCCGCCTTTGTCGCTGATGAGCTCTATTTCTCGCAGCGCGAAGGTTAAAACTCGGCAGCCCATGCTATGACCGATTAACACTACTGGGCTGGCGGAATCATGGGTGCGCAAGATTCCCAGAACCTGGCGCGCGCGATCCTGGTTTACGAGCACGACATCTTCGTCATGTTGATATCCGAAGAGGCTTTCCTTTGAAGGCCAGCTGAAGATCGCAGCCTTGCTCGAGACATCCGGTTGCAAATCGTACGCGTAGAGCGCCGCCCGTTCTGCCGCCGTTTCGAAGGTATTATTGAACCCATGCACGAACACGATCAGCGGTCGGTGGGGATTCGTCGTTTCCGCGGCGGTTAGCACGCGGAATTCATGCTGCCGGTCTCCCTTCGGCAGGTCTATCCTCTCTACTTTGATTCCCTTTTGCGTTCCTTCTGAGTGAGGTAAAGGAACGCCCACCTCCGCAGTACCCGTAAAAGATCCACTCCTTCTTCGTCCCGGTCTTTGTGAAAGCACGATCCGGCGTGGCGCTCGCATCGTATTCCCGGGTCGTCGCGAAATACACGCTCACGTGGTCGTACCCCGTAACCTTTCTTTGCGAGAGCGAGGAACAACCTGCAAGCAAGAGCAGCCAGACCAACCAAAGAGAAGTCTTCGCGAAGGGGGAGGTAATCATCAGAATGCTAACTCAGTCTCGATTCTGCAGCTTGCCCACCGAATTAGTCAATCCTAACTGCGCGCGGTTTGATCAAGATGCGAACAGATGTTTGTAATTTGATCGTCCGGCAACACAGTCGGTCGCGACTCGAAGAAATTGGAGATCATGTCATCATTCAGAAGAACCACGCCGGTTTCTGCTTTTGCGCTCTTCAAAGTCCAACCGGGAAAAATCAGAACCGGAGTCACATCGAAATCCCTTCTCATCCGAAAAAGTTTTGGCTGTGCTCTCGCTGACAAATTGCCGACCGAGGCTATAATTTCGCCGTGAGCGCATCCGAAATCATCAAGGAGCTTCCGAATCTGAGTGAAGCCGAGCGTCGGGCGATTCGCGAGGGGTTGCTGGAAATCGCCAATCAAGACTCCGATGTGGCCCTGTGCAACCAGGCCGCACTCGACGGCGCGCTGATGCTCGACCGGATGGAGGACGAAGATGCGCGGCGTGAATCCGGGTGACGTTTGGATGATTGCTCCGAAAATTGCCTTCAGCGGATAGATAAAGATCAGGATCGTAACAATCATCGCCCAGCTGATCAAAATCGAGGCGCTATCTTCGAGGCCGTAACGCCGGCTCCACAACCAATGGCCCCGCCAAAAGATGCCCAGCACCGCGATGCTACAGACAGGTCGGTCATGACGATCCGCCACCAACTTGTGAATTGAAACTCGCTCGTTGCCCGCACTCGCTCGCTCCTACCCTCGTCGCTTTACCTTCTATCTCGCTCATCCCATCCGCTCGATTCCTGGCTTCGTGATTAGCTTTTCCGCTTTCCGAAATCCGGAACTTCGACGTTGGGCGTTGAGCGTTGGACGTTTGTTTCTCTGTCGATTACACTTTCGGCGTGAGCACGGTTGAGGAAATTCGAACAGCCATTCCAAAGCTGAGCGTTGAAGAGAAGCTCCAAACGATGGAAGCGCTTTGGCAAAGCTTATCGTCGAAACCTGATGCGGTTGAGTCGCCAGCCTGGCACGAAAAAGAGCTGCGCGACCGCGAACGCGATATCGAATCAGGGAAATCGAAATTCATCGACTGGGAAAAAGCTAAAGCGGACATCCGTCGTCAAACTTCGTGAGGATCGAAATCCTGCCGGAGGCGCGGGAAGACTTAATCGCCGGATATCACTTTTACGAGAGCCAAGCACCCGGGTTGGGGAGCTACTTCCGTGATTCGCTTTTGGCGGATGTCGATCTATTGGCCACGAACGCTGGTGTTCACGCTAAAGTTTTTGGATACCACCGTAGCCTGAGCAAGCGCTTTCCGTTCGCAATTTATTACCGCGTGGAAGCTAATGTCCTCAGGGTTCGCGCAATCCTCGACTGTCGCAGAAATCCTTCCTGGATCCGCCGTCGAATGCGCGGCTCAAACAAGAGTTAACTAACAACATCTTCCGGCAGCTCCCGCTCAGCTCTCAACAATCAGCACTCAACCCTCAACTTTCCTTTCCGCCACTGATAACCGATAACGCGCAGCAGGGCTGCGTCCCCAATTAACCAATCCGGCTGCCCGCGGCGCGGATTGACTTACTCGCTCCCGCTCCTTTGAAACTCGTTCGCTTCCCATGCTCGCTCGCCACTCACCCGATCGCGGCTTTGCCTTCCTATGTCGCTTTTCCCAAAAGCGATCCATTCGGCCTCTCGGCTTACCCATGATCACTCGCACGGCCCGGTAGCTTGACGCCAACTACCGTAGCTCGACTGCCGTTGCCCCGCGATTCGCGATCGCTCAGGTGGATGATGATCGCTGGGAGGAGATCATCAATGACCCGACGCCGCGCCCTAAGCTACGAGTCTTTATCGAACGAGCGATAGCCGCAGGCAGCGAGCCACTCGATTTGATTCGCCTGTGATTTCCCGAGCCACTCGTCATCATGTCCGCCAGCGGACAGCCTGCCCGCCTGTGTGCGGGGACTAGCCGTGGCGAGGCGAACTTCCTAATTCTTCCTTCATCCTTCCTTGTCGCGCCGTAGCCTCTCGACTCGCCGTAGCTTCACGCGAAGGCTGGTTGCGCGAAGGCGGATTTTCTCCTCCTCACAGAGCTAGTTTTCTGCTATTCTCCGCGCTTTCAAATGCTGAAGCCGAAGTTGAATACCGTTGCGGCTCCGCTCAGGGAGATCTCACGTAAAGCAAAGGCATCCGTCGCAGTGAGCAACTCTCGCGAAGTTGGTGAGCTGTTCGTAGGCTGATTGGAACTACCGCCTTGAAGTATCGCCTCGCTTTCAAACCGCGCGTCCGCAAAGATCTCAAGGCCTTACCACATGCGCAGGTGCGCCGCGTTCTCGACAAAATCGAAGCCATGACAGACGAGCTGGCTGGCGATGTGAAAAAGCTCACGCACCGGACACCGGAATATCGCCTGCGGGTCGGTGACTACCGGGTGCTGTTCGAGATTGAGGGCGACACGATTGTTGTGTATCGTGTTGTTCACCGCCGCGAGGCTTATCGTTAGTCCTATGATCAAGCTCCATCCAGAAGTTCTGAAGAAAAATGGTGTGAACGAATTCGTCATTCTACCGTACGACGAATTCGTCGCGCTTCAGCAGCTCCTGCAAGATGCAGAGGACCTTGTCGATCTTCGCGCAGCAGTGGCTGAAGAAAAGAATGCACCGACAATTTCACTTGAGGACCTGAAAGCCGAGCTCGGAGTGTGAATCCTCGTTACGAAATGATCGTGTGGTGGAGCGAAGAAGATAACGCCTTCGTTGTCGATGTTCCCGAGCTCCCCGGGCTGCATGGCGCACGGGAACACGCGCGCTGAAGCCATCGGTAATGCTGAGGAAGCGGTGAGCTTTTGGTTGCAAACAGCAAAGGAGGACAGAATCCCGATCCCCGAGCCAAAAGGCCGCCTTGTAGTCGCTTAAATTCCCTGGCAGGTCACGCCGCCCGCTCGCGAACGCTTTCGGAGTAGCGCTCGGGCGAAGGCGGATTCTTAATTAGTAATTCTAACTGCGCTTTCCGATTTCGGTTTTCTTTACATTCACATCAAACATCACCTGTCGCGCCGTCTTGCTTGCCATGCCGGCTCGTCACGTCGTAGTCAACCGAAGACGGAAGTCTCACGAAGGCGGGTCACGCCATAGCTCTGCGTCAGCGGAGGCGGCTGCCCTCTAATCACCAATAACAGATAACCATTAACTCAGCGCAGCTGCCGCTGCGCTGGTAACTCCAGCAGAATCTCAGCGCCTTCGCGCGCCCCTTCAATCACCATTGCCTTTCCGCTTTTCCTCACCAGCTCCCGCGCCTGCTCCACCATTCGATCGATCATGTCATCGTCATGACTCGGATCGTGATGGAAAAGCAAAAGCCTTTTCACATTCGCATCGAGCGCAAGCTCGACCACGCTGCTGAGTGAACTATGCCCCCACCCAACGCATTTCTTATATTCCTCGTCGGTATACTGCGCGTCCAGAATCGCTACTTCGCAATTCCGCACAAACTCCACCATCTTGGCCCGCTCCGTGCCGGCAAAATTTCGCGCTTCGTTCCCATCGATTCCATCCTGCGCCGCGAGTTGCATTTTGAGACGCTCGTACGGCTCGTTGTCCGGCATGTAGGCGATCGATCCGGCGCTGGTAAAGAGCCGATAGCCGACGCAGATGCCCGGATGATTCGCAAACTTTGCCTGCACCTTCACCGTGCCGATGTGAAACTCCATGTCCTTTAGCTCTTCGATCGCCAGATGACTGGGCAACTCATGCAAGCTCACCGGAAAAAACGGCGTCTCCATCTGGCCGGCCAGGATCGCGCCCAGACCAGCACGCGCTCCTTCATAACCCAGGATCCGGATCAGATTTTTGCTGTTGTAGGCCGGGGAAAAGAACGGCAGACCCTGAATGTGATCCCAATGCGTGTGTGTGATGAGAAGAGTCAGCTTGATCGTTCCCGGTCCCAGCTCCTTTTCCAGCGCCAGACCGAGGGCATGAATCCCGGTGCCCGCGTCGAGCACGATAATTTCGCCGTCGGCCCGCACTTCTACGCAACTGGTATTGCCTCCATACCGGATCGTCGCCGGCCCCGGCACCGGGAGCGAGCCGCGCACGCCCCACAACTTTATCCGAGGCGGCACCGAACCGAGTTCCTCGGGCGAAGTCGTCGCTCGTGGTCGCTCCGGAATCGGCGTTAGGAGTCGGTCGATTGACTCGCGCAGCACTTCCCAGGTAATCGGCTTCAGCAGAAATTCGTCCGCGCCGGCTTCGAGCGCGCTCGCGCGATCGACCGCATAATCACGTCCCGACACTACGATGATCTTCGTCGGCTGGAGCTGTTGCCGGATGGTGCGACAAACTTGAAAGCCATTCGACTTCGGCATCAGCAGGTCGCATAAAATTACCTCCGGCCGGTTCCGGAGAGCGAGTTCCACTCCGGAATCGCCATCGGCGGCCTCAAAGACTTTCCAATCTGCCCGCGCGAACAACTTGGCGACGGCCTGACGACCATCCTCATCATCCTCAATGATCAATACGCTTGGCATCACCATACCGCGGTCCGTCGGACATTCAGCGCGATCCCGCAAGACATTCTGCCAGACTAACTGACATCGCCAATGAACTGCGAGAAAATACGGACGCCCCCACTCTCCGCATCCCGCAATGGAGCGAATGGGATGAGCAACATGGCCGGAGGGTTGGGATCATAACCTGGGAGGAGTGTTTAGCGGTCGAGTGCTGCGGGAGCAGCAGAGATACAATGCTTTGTCCTTCCTTCTTCTCCGCCAAAGGACGGCTTCGCCGTGGCGAACTTCTTACTTCTTACCTTCCCCGCGCCTTCGGCGGCTTCCTCGCCAGGCCGTAGTTCGATTTCACGAAGGCTGGTCTTCGGAAAAAGTTTCGGCTAAGGTCTCGCCCTCAGAATAAAGATGCTGGTTTGGCAGCTGGCACGCGGCTCGCACCGATGACGAAAGAACAACTCAAGCAACTTGAAAAGGATCTGTGGGCTGCCGCTAACAATCTGCGCGCGAATTCTGATCTTAAATCGAGCGAGTACTCGACGCCGGTTCTCGGCCTGATTTTTCTTAAGTTTGCCGACAACAACTACCGGAGGCACGAGGAGGAAATCATTTCCGAGTATCAGAAACTCAAGGGAACTCGGCGCGAGAAGAAGTTGTCCGATATCGCTATAGAGAAGTGCGGGTTCTATCTGCCTGATCACGCTCGATACGATTACCTGCTCAACCTGCCAGAGAGCAAAGACATCGCCAAGGCGCTGAAGGAGGCGATGAAGGACATTGAGAAATACAAGCCCGAGCTGGAAGGCGTTTTACCGAAGGACGAGTATTTCAAACTCACGCGCGACCCGAAGACGCGCACGATCCCTAACGATCTGCTGAAAAACTTCGCCAATATCCCGTCGGATGCGGGCGGCGATTTGCTGGGACAAATCTACGAATATTTCCTCGGTGAATTTGCTCGCAGTGAAGGGCACAAGGGCGGTGAATTCTTCACGCCGCGCTCGGTTGTGCGCTTGATGGTCGAGATCATAGAACCGCACGGCGGGAAGGTGTTCGATCCTGCCTGCGGCTCTGGCGGCATGTTCGTTCAGTCTGCGCACTTCATTGAGGAACATCGCAAGGAATTATCCAAAGGCGTGGACAGCAGTGTCTATGTTTACGGACAAGAGAAGGTCCTTGAGACAGTCAATCTTGCGAAGATGAATTTGGCCGTGAACGGTCTGCGCGGCGATATCAAGAAGGGCATTAGCTACTACGACGACCACTTCAATAGCTTTGGCGCGTTCGACTACGTGCTCGCAAATCCGCCGTTCAATGTCGACGACGTCAGCTTAAACCGAGTTGAAAAGGACAGGCGGTTTAGCACCTACGGCATTCCGCGGAATAAGAGCAAAGCCAAGAAAAAAGACAAAGGTAAAGAAACCGTTCCTAACGCCAATTATCTCTGGATCGATCTCTTCGCTACCTCACTCAAGCCGAAAGGCCGCGCGGCGCTCGTCATGGCCAACTCCGCTTCCGACGCGCGCCATTCCGAGGCCGACATCCGCCGCACGTTGATCGAGAAGAACCTCATCTACGCGATGCTGACGCTGCCCTCGAACATGTTCTACACCGTCACGCTCCCAGCCACGCTCTGGTTCTTCGACAAAGGGAAGAAGGACGACCGCATCCTCTTCATCGATGCCCGGAACATTTTCACTCCGATCGACCGCGCCCACCGCGAGTTCTCCGAGGAACAGATTCAGAACATCGCCATCATCAGTCAGCTTCACAAAGGCCGTCGCGAAAAGTTTGTGCAACTCGTGGACCGCTACTTCGCGGCGGGGATGGAGCGGCTCATCGAGAACAAGACCCGCGTTGAACCGGTCTCCGCGCAATTGCTCGAAGTGCTCGACGACGACGACGGGAAACAAGCCGTGGCCGATCTCGTTAAGCAATGGGCTGGCCTGAACAAACTCCAAACCCGCTACGAACAATACTCGGACGACAAAGCACGCCGGCGAAAAAGCGATGGATCGAAAAGAACAAAGCGCAGCACCAGTTGCGCGAAGCATTCGATCCTTTCTTTGCCGCCCTGCACGAGGGCTTAAAGCAATTAGACAAAATCGTTCGCCAGCATGAGAAACAGCAGGCCGAGCAGGCGCAGAAGGACGGCAAACGCGCCGCGACCGACCGCAAGACCAAGGCGCTCAAGACCGCGCTGGAGGAATTGCACAAGGAAGTGAAGAACGCCGAAATCTTCTACCAACACATCCACTGGTTGCAGGAGCGATTTCCCAAGGCGGAATACGAAGACGTGACAGGCTTGTGCAAACTCGCCATCCCGGCGGAAGTAAAGGAGCAGGAGTATTCGCTGAATCCCGGCCGCTACGTTGGCGTGGTGATTGAAGAGGATGGAAAGACAGAAGAGGAGTTTATCGACGAAGCCATTCGCCTGAACAACGAGTTGGAAAAACTAAACAGCGAAGCTATTGCGCTCGGCAAGGTTGTCGGCTCGAACTTGCGATTGCTAGTGGACGAAAAGTGAGAGCTTGGACTGAAATGCGCTTAGGAAAGCTTGTGAAAATCAAGCACGGCTTTGCATTTAAGGGCGAGCATTTCAGTGACAGCGGAGATTACATACTCCTGACACCGGGTAACATTTATCCGAGGGGCGGACTCAAACTCAAAGGCGACAAGGAGACGTTCTACACTGGTGATATCCCACAAGGTTACGTTCTAGCTAAAGGCGACTTGGTGGTAGTCATGACCGATCTTACCCAACATGCATCGATACTTGGCGGTGCAATGTTTATCGACAAATCAGATTTGTATCTGCACAACCAACGACTCGGCTTGGTCTCGCACACGAACGAAATTGATCGCCGATTTTTATATCAATATTTCAACTGGCAGTTTTTTCGCGATCAAGTCAAAGCTTCTTCTAACGGCGCAACAGTTAAGCACACCTCACCAAGCCGAATCTATCAGTGTCGGATTTTTCGCCCGCCTGTGCCAACCCAGCGGAAAATTGCTGCGGTTCTCTCGGCGTATGACGAGCTGATTGAAAACAACCAGCGATGCATCGCACTTCTAGAAACGCTGGCTCAAGAAATCTATCGCGAATGGTTCGTGCGCCTCCGCTTCCCCGGTCACGAAAAAGTGAAGTTTGTCAAAGGGATTCCTGAGGATTGGGAGGTCAAACGCATTTCCGAAATCGTCGATTTCTTATCCGGTTATTCATTCAAGAGCGAGACGTATACTTCCAGCGGGAGATTCGGGATCGTAACCATCAAGAATGTCCAAGAAGGCTTCTTCATTCCGGAGTGTAGCGACTTTATTGAGGAACCGCCTTCAAACATGAAGCAGCATTGTGTTTTGCGTGCTGGAGATGTCTTGATGTCGCTGACTGGCAATGTTGGGCGGGTCTGCCACGTATTTGGTTCGAGTCTGCTATTAAATCAACGCGTAGCCAAACTGCGCCCAAAGCTAGCGAATAGCTCTCAGTTCGTTTATTACACATTCAACAATCGGAGCATGATTCAGCTGATTGAGAATTTATCTCTCGGCAGCACGGCGCAGATGAATCTAAGCCCGATTCTGTTGGGAAAACAAAAACTCGTTGTCCCCAACTCGAGGCTTTTGGAAGAATTTGAAAGCACGGTGCGACCATTCACCGAGCAAAAGGTAATCTTTTACCGTCAATGCGAGAGCCTAAGACGCTGTCGCGATCTTCTTTTGCCTCGCCTTATTTCCGGCAAACTTTCCGTCGAAAACCTCGACATCCAGTTCCCGCCGGGCATGGCGGAGAAATGGAGCATTGAGTGATTGCCATTGCGACTTCGGATGTTCACGAAAACAGCCATGTTCACGGTTCCGTGAACATGCAATGCCTGGAGGCAAACTGATGCCTAACTTCATTTCCGAAGACCAAATTGAGCAGGCGCTTCTCCAACGCCTGCAACATCAACTCGGATATGACGTGCTCAACTGCCACACAACCGATCCGGAAGACCTTAATGACGGATCGAACCGAGCAGACAAGCGCGATGTTGTATTTATCGATCGGCTCAGAAATGCGGCGACAGCGACTGAATCCCAAGATTCCCGAATCTGCAATCGAGGACGCACTTTCGAAACTTTTAGAGAAACGCCAGGCGATGTCTGCCGTCGCGGCCAATCACGAAATCGACACGCTCATCCGCGATGGTGTTCCCGTTCAGTTCGAGAACAAACAAGGTCGAACAGAGGATGAACGGGTAAGGCTCATCGATTTCCAGAATCCAGAGAACAACGAATTCCTGGCTGTTTCCCAGATGTGGGTGAAAGGCGAACGCGGATATCGCCGGCCGGATGTGCTGCTTTACGTGAATGGAATTCCGCTCGTCTTCATCGAGCTCAAGAATTCGAACGTTAAATTAAAGAGCGCCTTCGAGTCCAACGTCGTCGCTTATCGGTCCGAGATACCGCAGCTTTACCTAACGAACGCTTTTTGTGTGCTTTCAAATGGTCTGCAAACGCGCGTTGGAAGCATGACGGCTGAATGGGAGCATTTCTTTACATGGCTTCGCGTTGATGACGAGAAGGAGAAGGTCAATCGCGAAAGCATTGAGGAGAAAGGCGAGACCATGGTTCGAGTAATCGACGGGTTATTCCCGAAAGCTCGACTCCTGGATTACGTGGAGCACTTCGTCCTCTATTACGACGACAAGCAAAAGATCATTGGCCAAAACCACCAATTCATCGGCGTGAACAAGGCTTACGACGCTTTCCTGAATCGCAAAAAGAAGGAAGGGAAGCTCGGCGTTTTTTGGCACACGCAAGGATCGGGCAAAAGTTTCTCGATGATTTTCCTGGTGCGCAAAATCTTTCGCACGCTCACCGGAAACTTCACGTTTGTTGTCGTTACGGATCGGGAAGACCTGGATGGCCAGATCTATCGCAACTTCCTGCACACCGAGACGGTCAAGAAGAGCGATACGGCTCAACCCAAGGACAGCGAAGAAATGCGCAAGTTTCTTGGCCAGAACAAGCGTCTTGTATTCACCCTGATCCAGAAGTTCGGTTGGCCCAAGGGGAAGGAATATCCACTGTTGTCCGAGCGCGACGATATCGTGGTGATGGTAGATGAAGCGCACCGCACTCAGTACAAATCGCTCGCCGAAAACATGCGGCATGGTTTGCCGAATGCGCAGTACATGGCGTTCACCGGAACGCCGCTGCTGGGACGCGAACGCAAAACCAATGCCTGGTTCGGGGATTATGTCTCCGAGTACAACTTCCAGCAGTCGATGGATGACGGCGCGACCGTGCCACTTTTCTATCAAAAGCGTGTCCCACAAGTGCTGATTCAGAACGAAGACTTAAGTGATGAATTTTACGAAATCCTCGAGGACGAAAATCTGGATGACGCCCAAAAGGAAAAGCTGGAAAAGAAGTTCTCGACTGAGGTCGAAGTAATAAAGCGCGACGATCGGTTGGAAACGATCGCCAAAGACATCGTCTATCACTTTCCAAGGCGAGGTTATCTGGGAAAAGGAATCGTCATCTCAGTCGACAAGTTCACTGCGGTGAAAATGTACGACAAGGTCCAGCGGCTTTGGAAAGAACAGATCAAAGAGCTGCTGGGGCGCATCAATAAATCGGGCAGTGAAATTGAGAAGGAGAGATTGAAGAAGAGGGTGGATTATATGCGCCGAGTTGAGATGGCCGTTGTCGTTAGCGAAGAAGCCGGCGAGGAGGAGAAGTTCAAAAAACAGGAGCTAGACATTAAGCCCCATCGGCAGCGAATGAACAGCGTTGACGAACACGGTCACGATATCGAGTACAACTTCAAAGATCCCGAGCATCCGCTTCAGCTTGTCTTTGTTTGCGCGATGTGGCTGACCGGTTTCGATGCGCCCACCGTATCGACGCTATATCTCGATAAGCCTCAGAAAGATCACACGCTGATGCAATCGATCGCCCGCGCGAACCGGGTAACGTCATTCAAGATTAATGGTGTCGAAAAGCGGACGGGCGAGATCGTTGATTACTACAACGTCTTCCGCAACATGAAGAAGGCGTTGAAAGATTACGCGCAAGGCGCGGAAGGTGCCGATGAACCCCCCGTAAAAGAGAAGGCCGAACTGTTTCGCCTCCTTGATGATTCTATTGAGCAAACCACTGCGTTTTGCCAATCGCACAGTGTTCGCATCGATAAACTGCTGAACACCCAGGATACGTTCAAGAACGTCGAGCAATTCAAAGAGTACGCCGATGTGCTTCTCACGCAGGACGAATGGCGCAAAGCGTTCAGTGTTTATGAAAATACTGTGACCGCCCTGTACGAGGCGAGTAAGCCGGAGATCCTGCGTCAGCCAGAGATCGTTCGCACAGTTGCTGTGTTTCAATATTTGCGCGGCGTGATTGACGCGATCATCGAGCAAACTGACATCGACGCCGTCGGTCTACGCGTGGGGGAATTACTCGATGAAAGCGTCGTCGTGGCCAAAGAATCGAATGATGCCGCAAGCGGCTACGGAATATTGAAACAGGGAAGGAAATGGGATCTCAGCAAGATCGACTTCGAAGAATTACGCAAGGACTTCAAGAAAGCGGCTTACAGAAATATCGAAATCGCAGACCTTCGCGCGTTCATCGAGAAAAAGTTAGAGCAAATGCTAAAAGAGAATCGAACGAGGAGCGATTTCGCCCAGCGACTGCAAGAGATCATCGATGAATACAATGCTGGCGGGACCTCGAACGAGAATTATTTCGAGGAACTTTTGAAATTCACCAAGGAGTTGAAGGCAGAAGCCGAACGCCACGTTCGCGAAGGACTCTCCGAAGATGAACTCGAGCTATTCGATCTGATCAAAAAAGAGACAATGACGAAAGAGGAAACACAGACGGTCAAACTAGCAGCCAAAGCTCTTCTCCATCGTCTGCGCGAGCAAGCTCCACCAGTCCTGATTCAAGATTGGTTTAAGGATCAGCAAAGCAGAAAAATCGTGCGAGCGGCTGTCGAAGACGTCTTGGACAAGAACCTACCTAACACTTATGACCGAATCCTTTTTAGAAAGAAGTGCGACGACGTACTCGATATGATGCTGGACTATGCGAGCCACGGACTAAAGTGGGCAGCATAAAGCGGAGCGAAGTGATGACGGACGAGTTTCCAATTCCGATTCCCGACCGGTTGCCGATTAAGATCGATCCGTGCCCAATTGTAGAAGCGATCTTGGAAATCCGTTTCGTTACTTCAGAGTCGTGGGCCACATTGCCGGGGCTGTTGTTTGCGAGAATCCGCGAGCGTTATCCAGAGCAGAAGAGTCTTCCACTTGCCCAATTTCCAGAGGAAATGCGCCGCCGTGAACCCGCGTTCACGTACCAGCCGTTGATTCAGTTCCTCAGTGCTGGCGATTTCCTGATTCAGTTTGGACCGCGCGTCATCAGCCTCATCACCAAGTCAAAGGAATATCCCGGCTGGCCCGCTCTCGAGAAGGAGATGGCTTGGCTGATAGCAGAATTACAGCAGCTCGGTTTCGTGTCGGAAGGCGAGCGACTCGCCGTACGCTACATTAATTTCTTTAGCTTCGATATTTTCGAAAAGCTTGTGCTGGAAGTCGCCACGGGTAGCAAACGGCTAACGGCAGGTGAACGTTCAGTTACTGCGGTGTTGACCAAACCTCCATTAACTGCACGCCTTCTAGTAGCAAACAGCGCAATTCTGGGAACCGGCGACACCACACGGGTCGGCAGTGTGCTAGACGTGGATGCCTGGCTGGGGTCATTGGACTTCGATTTATTCCAGAATGGCCTTGCGAAGTTTCGAGAGACACACGACTTTGAGAAGCAGATATTCTTTGGCTTGTTAAAGCCAGATTTCTTGGCCACATTAAGCCCCATCTACAGATGACGACGACTTTACCGCAGCCGCGGCAGTCCATTTATCAACTCTCGGATAATCTGCGCGACGAAACGCCGATTTTCGGCGTGCGGACAGCAGTCTCGAGCGAAGGCGAAGGCGAGCGCGAAGAACTTCTGTTATCGAAGCTCGGTCCGAAGGGCTGGGGACGACTGCATCATTTCCGCCATTATTACTCTGCCGGATGGGGCTATGGAACGGGCAAACCACTGTCGCCTCGTGCGCTGGAGGCGTTTTACCGATTCTTGGAAGCCGCAAGATTTCCGAAAGGTACAGCGCCGAGTGTATTTCTGACGGACGAAGGCAACATCGAGCTTTGCTGGGAAGACAAGGAAGGCAAAGCAGTAGAAGTTGAGTTTCGACCAAATGAGGTCGAGTTTTATATTGAGGCCAAGGAGCTGGAAGACTCTGCTCCGGCGACCGAAGTTAGAGCGCTAGCGAGCCGACTCGCAAGTTAATGCCGGTCGCGCCTAACGAGGACATTGTCCGCGCTATTTTGACGGAGAAGTGGGATGGCCAACGTGCCTCACCAAGCTTATTCAGAGGCGAGAATATTTCAGTGAGTCGCCTGGCGCTCGTGCCACTCGCCGATCACTGGGATATTTTTCGAATGGGATTGGAAAATCCGCCCGAACGTCGGCTCGAGCGAATCGGTGAAATCAATGTCGGTCAGCTTCAGCAAATTGGTCGCGATTACAAAGACCCAATCGAATTGACGGTCGAGCCCAAGCCGGAAGATTGGAATCGAGCGCATGCGGAGATTCCACAGAAGATCACGAAAGGTTTATCAAGAAAGATCGTCAACGCGCTAACGCTTCATAGTCCGCCAGCGAGCTAGTTGCTGTATTCCGATTCACATCTATTTCGGCAGCTCAGATCGAGATACAGATCGTCCCCACCTCGAAGCAAAGGTCGCCAAAATGGTTTGAGCAGTCGCTAGATATAAGAGAATGCTCAGCGCAATGTCAGTCTCCCTTCTGCTCGGACTGGTTTATCTGATCTCGGAATTGCTGCTAACATCCGCGGTAACCACGAGCGGTTTAACCGGTTGGCCCTTAACGAGTCCATTGAAACTCGCTCGCCGCCCACCCTCGCTCGCTGCTTCCCTCGCAGCTTTACCTTCTATGTCGCTGATCCCGCCAGCTCTATTCTCTCTCAGGTGTTCCATTGGTTGTTAGTCGTTATTGGGCGACGAGTTTTTGAAGCGCTGGCGGATTTGGTTTTGGCTTGCACGACTGGCCGTGAGCGGTTCTAGCTTGAAAAAATGAAACCAAATCTGAATCGCGCCTGGGCGATTCTCTTCGCCCGCCTCGTCCTCGGTCTCATCTTCTTTATGGCCGGCGTGATGAAGGTTTTTCAGCTCGGCCCGCTCGAGCACGCGCGAAAATACTTTCTGCCGTTCTCCGATACCTTCCTCCCGATCTGGTCGCTCTGGGCAGTCGGCGTGACCATTCCGTTCATCGAACTCATCAGCGGCGCGCTCGTTCTTCTCGGATTACGCACCCGCGATGCGCTCATCGCGCTCGGCATGGTACTCGTCATCGTCACATTCGGCCATCTTCTGCACGACGCGCTCTTCGACTTTAGCGGCCACGTCATTCCGCGCCTCGCCCTCCTCCTCTTTGTTCTCTGTCTTCCGCGCGAAGATGACCGCTTCTCGCTCGATTGCTTCTTTGAAACGCTGAAATGCTGAAAAGAGAAGCGGACGGGGTCGCATCTTAATATTTAACATTCGGGAATGGCGGAGGTCAGCGCTTACCTTTAGGAACGCCTTCTGATTGAAAGGAGCAATAGCGGAACTCGCAGGCTCAGACCAAGCTCACTGCGCTCCCCGATCGAAGACTGATTCGTTCTCCCAGCGCCTTTTCGTCAGCGAACGCGGGAGGAGAGGCGGAGACGGGGTCAGAGCTAACTATGAGGCGGAGACGGGGTCAGAGCTAACTATTGACACTCCGAATGCGTCGAAGTCGCTATCGTTCAGGAATCAAGCCTCGAAGACAGCGCCAACCTTCCCGATCCCGACATCATTGCAGCCGAGATCGTTGAAAACCTCCAAGCCGCGCTTGCCCAGTTCGCCGCCGTAACGGATGCGCAGCAACGGCCGGGCTTTCCAATCGCCGCTGATCTGAAAAGATGAACCCACTTAACGGCGGTACCAGCTCCGAAGCGCGGAGAAAAGCGTCAGCCCTCGCTTTCGGTTACGTGAAATACGTATCCTCGTGCGAGTAAGGCGGCGCGCAGCAGCAGAGAAAGCGCAGCGGCTCTCTAGCCACGATCGTGTGCCACGCGCCTGGCGGGATCAGGATCGCATCGCCCCGGCGGACCGTGTGATGTTCACCATCGAGCTCTATCTCGCCCGCGCCTTCCAGGATGAAATAAAGCTCCTCCGCGACCTTGTGATAATGCCGCTCTGTCCTGCCTCCTGCGGCGACGCGCGCTTCCGCAAGGCTTTGGTTTTGTACGGGCGCATTCGTGCGATCGAGGATCGAACGGATAGTCGAGCCGTCCTTCGTGATAAAAGGCGGCTGGGTCGAGAGATTCTGGACGGTCATAGTTTCTAAAGATGCCGCGACCCGAGGCGCGGCGGAAGGCTTAAGTTTCTTGGGATCAGAGCTAACTATTGACACTCCGAATGCGTCGAAGTCGCGATCGTTCAGGAATCAAATCGAGGACAGCGCGCACACAGAACGTTGAAAGGTTCAATCGTTAAACCGTTGAATCGTTACTTCGCGGTGATTTCTAACGTATCCGATCCCGACACGTCGCCTCGCCCCAGCTGAGCCGGGCGGAATCTCCTAACGAACCAATGTTGCTGCTTGGCAGCATCGTCTACTTCTTTCTCGGCGCCACCTTGGCGGCTGAGGCCTGTTGCTCTTTCTTCTGAGTCGCGCTGTTGGCTTTCGCCTGTTGCTGTGCCTTGTGCTTCTGATTCGCTTTCGGAGATTTGTCGCCCATGATGAGAAAGGCTCGTCTTGCAATCCGCAAAGTCAACGTGGAGTGCTCGACCGCTAAACACTCCTCCCAGGTCGTGATCCCAACCCTCCGGCCATGTCGCTCACGCTGATCCCATCAGCTCCATTGTATCTCGGCTGCTCCCGCAGCGCTCGACCGCTACCTCGCGGCTTTACCGGCCATGTCGCTCATCCCAGTCGCTCCATTGAAACTCGTTCGCTGCCCACGCTCACTCGCTCCTACCCTTGTCGCTTTACCTTCTATGTCGCTGATCCCGTCAGCTCCATTCGCGAGCAGAGCATTTGACGTTGGATCACGTTGTTCCAATCGGCTCTCGAAGACAATGATTGCACGCCGGCATCGAAACCGCTTTGATTAGTGCTGACACACGTGCGCACGCGACGCGATTTTGATTCCCTCGGCCCCCGACTCGGTCTCCGTTACCCTCGCGGCTTTGCCGTCCATGTCGCTCGTCCCACTCGCTCCATTGAAACTCACTCGCCTCCCGGCTCACTCGCTCCTACCCTCGTCACTTTACCTTCTATGTCGCTGATCCCATCAGCTCCATTCTTTTCTTAATGCTGCCCACCTCATGACGAGCCCGAATTCTGTCATTCGCAAGCGCACCCGTCGGGATTTCATTTCCATCGCCGGCAAAAGTCTCGGTCTGGCCACGCTTTCTTCCGCAACGATCGGCTCGTTATTAAGAAACGTCGAAGCAGCGTCGAAGAACGTCGCGCATCTCACCCCGGAAGAAGCGGCCACGGATGAAGATTACTGGGCTACTATCCAAAACTCGTTCAGCGTTACACGCGGCATCATCAACCTGAACAATGGCGGCGTTTCGCCCAGCCCGCGGATCGTGACCGAGGCGCTCGTTCGTTACATCTGGGAACAGGAAGACGCCACCGCTTACACGATGTGGCAAATCCTCGAGCCGCAATCGGAAACCATTCGCACCGGCCTGGCCGAGCTGTTCGGCTGCGATCGCGAAGAGATTGCGATCACGCGCAACGCTTCTGAGTCGCTCGAGATTCTGCTCATGGGTATGGACCTCAAACCCGGCGACGAAATTCTCACCACCACCCAGGACTATCCGCGCATGCTCACCACATTGCGTCAGCGGGAAAAACGGGAAAATCTCAAGCTCAAGCTCATTCAGATTCCGATTCCGCCGAAGAACCTCAACGAGATCGCGGCCGCGTTTGAAAAAGGAATCACCGACCGCACTCGCCTCGTCCTCATTTCCCATCAGATCAACGTCACCGGCCAAATCACTCCGGTGAAAGCAGTCTGCGACGTGGCGCGCACGCACGGCATTGAGACCATCGTCGACGGCGCGCATTCCTTTGCCCAATTCTATTTCAAACAGAGCGACCTCGGTTGCGATTACTTCGGCACCAGTCTGCACAAATGGCTCTATGCGCCGAAAGGCACCGGCATGCTTTACGTCAAGCGCGATAAAATCGACAAACTCTGGCCGCTCATGGCTGCGGAAGCCAAGCAGGCATGGGACATCCGCAAATTCGAAGAGATCGGCACTCACTCGGCCGCGCCGAAGCTCGCCATTGGTGAAGCGCTTCTCTTTCACAACGGCATCGGCGGCAGACGCAAGGAAGCGCGGTTACGTTACCTGTCCCGTTACTGGATGAACCGTCTCAAAGAGGTGCCCAAAATTCGGTTCAACACTTCGTTCGATCCAAATCAATCGTGCGCGATCGGAAACGTCCACGTCGACGGCACCAATCCGGAATCGGTGACGAAATATCTATTCGACAAACACCGCATCTTTACCACGCCGATCATGCGCGAAGAATTCCAGGGTATTCGCGTCACGCCCAACGTTTATACGACGCTCAGTGAGCTTGATCGCTTCTGTAATGAGATGGAGACCATTGCCCGCAAAGGCCTTCCCTCTTAGACGGCATTCCAGTCTTTGGTATGTCGGCTTTTGCGACCAGATGGAATCGAGCAAATGGGATGAGAGAGATGGCCGGTTACGCCACGAGGGTATGTGGTCGAGCGCAGCGGGAGCTGCCGAGATACAACTGATCGCGCGGAAAGGCCTGCCCGCGTAGCCTCGCGTTGCAGAGAAGTGAGAGTCGAACGCATCGAGCCGGAGTCAAAAGCCAAAGATCAGCCGCCAGATCCGCGAACATCTTCAACATTCTCGCTTTCTCTTCTTACTTGCCAGAGCATCTATTTCGTATCGTTTGTGCGGGATTCACTCGCGTTCACTGAGTTCCTGAGGTTTTGATCGCGCAGCCCGGGGAAATAAGAATAGGAAATAAGAATAGGGGGAAATAAGAATAGGGGGTCGGAAATAAGAATAGGGGGTCAGTCAACAAATCTTGACAGGTTAGCAGCCGCTGTCAGCTCCGGTGGGGAAATGGGGTCGTATCCACGCCATTTGATATTCGAAATTCTCGTTAGGCCGGATCGGTCCATTTCACGCGAGACTAAGCGGCCCGTCAAAGATTTATTCGCTCGTTCCCGCTCGCTCACCCCTCGGGCTTCCCGTCCATGTCGCCAGCTTCCCGCGAACTCCGTTCTCGAAGACCTCCAAGCCGCCCTCGCCCAGTTCGCCGAAATCTCTGCGGATTTGAAGAAGTAGGTTAGTTGGTGGAGGTAAACGGCCACAGCGCCTTCGACAAATAACCGCCCGCTTGTACATACACGCGAATTGTTATGGCGAATTTATGGCGCTGCCATCGATCAAACTGTCGGCTTGTCGTTATTCAGTCGGGAACCAAAACGAGTCTGGGCGCATCAGAAATATAGCTCCCAAGATCGACGTCGTTAGCAGCAACACTGCGCCTATGGCGCAATCCCTCCATTTTGTCTCAGTCTTGTACCAGAATCGAAGAAGCATTGGCAACGTGGCGAATGCTACGCATCCCAGATAAGCCGGCCAGAATCGCGCATAAGTTGGCAAGTCGGACGCTGTAGCAAGTTGATCGTTTTGTTCGCTCAAGCCGAACTTGTTTCGGTAATACAGGCCCAATCCCAGCAGCAGTAGTAGAACGCATGCCCAGATCCTGAATAACCAATCAATCACATCTGAGATCGCCGTCTGAAACTCACTCGAAGTCCAAAACAGAAGGATCATCAAAAACATCGGTAACGCTATGAATCCAAAGACACTGAGCTGTAAATTCGAAGCGATATGGAGTGCGAAGCCTCTTTCGTTGAGCTTTTTGGCAACGAGGACGAGACAAGTCAAACCTGCTCCCGCGGTGATCACTTGGATCGCGAACTCGATTGGTTTCTTTGTTGTATTTCGCCATGGCGGCGAAGCTGGGGTCAACAGCCATGTCAGGAGCTCGCCAAAAACGTCTCCGAACTTGTTTACCATTTATTCGAAGGCCAGGACGTAATACGGGTCGTCCGCCGAATCGGGGGTGATAGTTCTAAAGATGACGTATTTTTCTCGCCCGTGTAACTCGATGTTAAATGGCACTGTGGAACCGCCGCCATTGTAATCAACTCCGGGCTGATAAGCGATAAGACGCCACGTTTGCTGTGGAAGAAACGCGGCATCGACGCCAACAAATTTCGAACTCACATGTCCCGCTGGCGCTATGTCGGCAACAATGTTGCTCGTGATTTTATTGCGGAATTCCCCGAGGCTGTCGCCGTCGCCAAGCTTGGCGTGCCATGGAAGGTTTAACTTTTTGTTGATCACTGCCACGTCCTGCAACGCGTGCGAGTTCTTAAAATCGTCGATACTTAAGCGCGTGTCTTTGGTGTAGGGAAAAGGATTTCCGCTCCTCCGATTTTCTCCCGGCCACGACCAGTTGCGATAAACACTTACTGTTTTTTGAGGAGGGACTGTCATGTGTCCGTAAAGCCGATAAGCTTCGACGAGAAAGGCTCTCATCGGACCGTCCGACTTTTCAGTGTGGTAAACGAAATGGAGCACATTCTGTTTTGTTAGTTTGTGCCACGCGCCTTGTTGTAAGACAGAATATTTGCCGGATTGCAATCGGATGGCCGTTGTACCGGCGGGTTCGTGCTGAAAGAAATCTGGCAGATGTCTGTAAATATGGTCGCCCGAATTTAAGTCCACTAACACTTCAGGTTCCTGCTGCGCAGCCACATTTCGCGTGAAAGGCATTGCGACAGCGAACAGAACAAGTCGCATGACAAGGGTGCGGATCGCGCAGCTTCTCGAAATGCTGCGATCGAATACCGTTGGTCGTTTCTCCAACTTCATCGAGGTCTAAATATTCGTGATCGTCGCCAATTCGAGCGCGCGTTACAAGCATGAATTCCAGACATCGCGGCGCACGTGTGCAAAAGGCATCCGGATCATTACTAACACCTAACTATCAACGCGGCCCGCGGCTCCACGTTCCATGGCCGCGATTCGAACCTTAGTCGCGCGCGAGAATAAGAATAGGGGTCAGTCAACAAATCTTGACAGGTTAGCCGCCGCTGTCAGCTCTGGTGGGGGAAATGGGGTCGTATCCACGCCATTTGATATTCGAAATTCTCGTTACGCCGTATCGCTCCGGTTCACACAACGGTCAGCGGCCGTTAAAGATTGATTCACTC
This sequence comes from uncultured Verrucomicrobiae bacterium, assembly GCA_963758425.1. Lineage (GTDB taxonomy): Bacteria > Verrucomicrobiota > Verrucomicrobiia > Chthoniobacterales > UBA10450 > Udaeobacter. The sequence goes on along the minus strand of CAVWVV010000012.1, from coordinate 6,098 downwards.
GTTCCCGCTCGCTCACCCTTCGGGCTTCCCGTCCATGTCGCCCGCTCCCGCGAACTCCATTGTCGAAGACTTCCGTGCGCGCAGTGCGGACCGTGACCGACGCCTTTTCGCACGAAGAACAACGCACGCTGCTAGAACTCTGCCGCGGTCAACGACACGCGGCTACAACGCTATGCATCGTAGCCTCCTTCGCCATGCATGGTTGGCTACGGCGGGCCAAGAGCGGCTTATGATAGATGGCTAACAAACTTACCCGCGGTCTCTGAGCGATGCCTCTTGCACATCCAATCGCTTCCGTCGATTTTTCTTTTGCATGCTCGAAGAAAACGACAAAGCGGTCGCATGAGCACCAAGAAAGGCGTGATCGGTATTCTCACCGGCGGCGGGGATGTGCCGGGGCTCAATCCGGCGATCCGCGCGGTCACCATTCGCGCCCTGCGCGAAGGCTATCAGGTCGTTGGTATCCGCCATGGCTGGCTGGGCGCGATCAGCATCGTGCGTGATGAACACGCCGACAACAGCGAGCACTTTCAAATCCTGACGGAAGAGATCGTCAATCGTGCAGCACGCACCGGCGGCACGTTTCTGCATACCTCGCGGACGAACCCGTCAGCAGTGAAAAAAGAAGAGGTACCTGAAGCGCTGCGCGCAACGTTCAATCAAGACAAGAACGATCTCACTTCTGAAGTCATCAAGAACCTGGATTGGCTGGGAATTGACTATCTGATTCCGATCGGCGGCGACGACACACTTTCTTTTGCGACCCGTTTGTCCAAGGAAGGCGTCAAGGTCGTGGCGATACCCAAGACGATGGACAATGACGTGCCGGGCACCGATTATTGCATCGGCTTTAGCACATGCGTCAGCCGGACGATTGAATTGTCGAATCGCCTCCGCACGTCGGCCGGATCTCACGAGCGATTTCTCGTTATGGAAGTGTTCGGACGCTACGCGGGGTTCACTGCGATGTTGCCAACGATGGCGGGCGCGGCCAATCGGTGCGTCATCCCCGAATACAAATTCGACATGGAGCATCTGACCGAGTTGTTGTGCTATGACCGCGCGCATCACCCGAGCAAATATTCAGTGGTTATCGTTTCGGAAGGAGCAATGTTCGAAGGCGGCGAAATGGTGTTCTCCGACAAGACGACCGACGCGTTCGGGCATCTGAAACTCGGCGGAATCGGCGACCTGGTCTCGGCCGAACTCAAAGACCGTTCCGCCAAATACAACAAGGGCAAGCCGATCCAGACCATCAACCAGCGTCTCGGCTACATGGTGCGCGGCGGCGATCCCGACGCGATTGATTCGATCGTGCCCATGGCCTACGGCAACCTCGCCCTCGATCTCATCTTGCATGGCCGCCACGGCCGCCTCGTCGTCTTGAAGAATGGGCGCTATGACAACGTGCCGATTGAAGTGGTGACCAGCAGCAAGAAAACGGTCAACGTGGACAAAGTACTATAACAAGGAGCGCCTGCGTCCACTCTACACCGATTTCGAAATGCAGCCGCTATTCATCATGGCGAGTGATTAGGAAAGGCAGCGCCGGGCAAGGTGATGGAGGCCATCGTTTTCAAATTAGAAATTATGAATCACGAATGGAGCGACTGGGAGGAGCGACATAGAAGGTAAAGCGACGAGGGTAGGAGCGAGTGAGCGTGGGTAGCGAACGCGTTTCGATTGGGAAGAACGAAAACGGTTGTAGTGTCCAGAGCTTGCTCGCCCCGGCGAGTCCTCAGCGGAGAAACTCGAATTCATTTCATTCTGCGCTGAGACAGCGCACGCTACAGCGCGGGAGCAGACTGACTCGGCCGCAGTCAACGACAGCGGCTACAAATGCGGTCATGAATGTCGGGGCCAAGCTCATTCTGTCTTGACGGTTCGGCGGCTGGGCCGCACGCTTCTGGCATCGATATGCGCGTCAGAGCGCGCTGACATCGCTGTAGCTCGCCCTGAAAGGGTTCTCGGTTCGAGACGAGCTGCTCTAAATTCAACCTGAAAAAAATTATTATGAAATTATTCACGCCACTTCTGATAAGCACATTCCTCGCCTTCGCAATCGCGCCCTGCGCGCACGCTCAGGAAAGCGCTGCTGACTCCAGCGCGGTCCAAGCCAATCTCAAACAGATGGAAGACGCCTGGGTTAAGGCGCTGGTAAGCAAGGATTCCGCCGCCATCGGAAATGTAATAGCGGACGACTTTGCCGGATTCAATCCCGAAGGAAAACATCTTGGAAAGTCCCAGCTCCTCGATCAGGCTAAAAACGAACCCAACACCTTGAGCTCGGCCGTGAACGAAAACATGGATGTTCATGTCTACGGGCCGAACCTGGCCACCGTCTCCGGCACGACGACGGAGAAGGGCAAGGACAAGGATGGTAAACAGTTTACCCGCACCTACGTTTGGGTGGATACCTGGACGGAGCGCAATGGCAAATGGCAGTGCATCGCCGAAGGGGTCATGGAGTTGCGCAAAAAGAAGTAAAACGGGAGACGCGGCTCGGGGTTCCAGATCCTTCTGGGCATGCCCTCACTTTTTACTCTTTCGTGGAAGCCAGGAAAAGGCTGTAGAGTCCGCTGCACGCCTCGCCGTAGCCTTGTGCGAAGGTGGGTCTTCAGCGGAGTAAATCTAAAATTCATTTCATTCTGCGCTGAGACAGCGCACGCTACAGCGCAGTGCGATTTCAAAACCTTTGGCTTATTCGCTCCCGCTCATTTCGAGCTGCCGGTTTGCCCATCTATGCCCGCCTCGCCGTAGCCTTGGCGTAGGTGGGTCGCTCGCGTTCCCGCGGCTCCGTTCGCTGACGTGAACAGTTGCCTCCTTCGCCGCGGTGGCGCGCTACGGTGCGCCAGGGAACAGTTGAAGGGCATTAACCACTGCGGCGATTGGTGCTCGCCGATGATCGCTGATTGCGTTACGTTCCGACTATGAACGCTGACGATCTCAAAGGCGTCGTTCATTCCGATCCCGAAATCATGGGCGGCACGCCCGTGTTTGTCGGAACACGCGTTCCGTTGCAGAACCTGATCGATTCCCTGGAAGGTGGCGAATCGATCGAAGATTTCCTCGACGGATTTCCTTCCGTGAAACGCGAACAGGTGATCGCAGTGATTGAGGCCGCCAAGCTGCGAATGCTCGAAACGGTGTGAGAGTGCTCATCGATGAGTGCCTCAACTGGCGGCTCGGCCGCGCACTACGCGGGCATTTGATTCGTTCGCTCCCGCTCGCTCAGCCTTTGGCCTTCCCGTCTCGTTCTTCGCTCCCAGCGAATTCAGGTCTGCACGTCGGTGCAGCGGATGGGCTGGAGCGGAATTAAGAATGGTGAGTTGCTGGACAAGATGCGGCAGGAGCGGTTCGACGTTTTCATCACAGGCGATCGAAATTTGCAATTCCAGCAACACCTTCCGACGGCGGGTGTGGCGGTTGTAGTCCTGCGAGCCCGAAGCACACGGCTGGCGGGCCCCCCGGCGCACAGAAGGCCGCAGTCAGCGACAGCGGCTACAACTAAACCGCAGGCGACACGCCTGCCACTACAGCGGATATCGCTTATGCATCGTAAGCCGCTTAGATGCGTTCGAAAGGTAACCGTTATGCAGACGGGTTCAGAGTCGCGCAATTTGTCTGCAGCTGCCTTCGCATAGACTAATCTCGTGGCAGGCCGCCGGCCGCTACAGCCGGCAAATCCGGCGCGACAACAACAGCGTGCTCTGGCAATGTGCCGCAGTGAAATTACCCAATGCCGACAAGGCCGTTGTGGAGCGTCACAAGGTCGCCGATTATTTGCTCAATGCTGCCCATCCCGATAATGGCGGCAAGCCAGCGTTTTTCGAAGGGCTCGGATTTTCGCCTTTCTGAATGGGAAACACTGGCGAAGGCATTGTAGAAATTGGCGCGCGAGGCGGAAATCACGGAAAGCGCAACGTCGCCGCACGGTGAGAAATATGTTATTGTTGGAAAAGTTGAATCGCCGATGGGCGAACCGGCTAACGTGCAAACAATTTGGATTGTCGATAAGGGATGGAATGTGGCTAGATTGGTTACGGCTTATCCGCACAAAGTATGAAAGGCAAAGCGATCAAAGAACATGACCGAGTCGTTTTGAAAAGCGATCTCCCCGCCGAAGGATTGAAAGCGGGCGATGTGGGAACGGTCGTGCATATTTACCGGGACGGCCTGGCTTACGAAGTGGAATTCACCACGCTGGACGGCGATACCGTGGCAGTGGCCACTGTCGAAAGTTCGCAAGTGCGTCCGGTTCACAAACGAGAAATCACGCACGCGCGGGAGTTGCAGGCGGCGTAAGTGGATTGTGAGAATTGGACGGTGAGATTGGGAGAATTGGCTTCCCATCGCAACTCCGAAAGTCTTCGCCCGCCGCGGCGGGTAAATTGAGCGGACGGGCCGGGCTTTCCAATCGCGAACGATCTCAAGAAGTGAGAGCCGATCTGACGTTTTAGCCTGCGATGGCGTTCAATTCCTTAATTGCCTCATGAGGCAACTGAAGGCCTGCGCCAGCAACGTTTTCTCTCAGGTGTTCCACTGATGATGTTCCGGGAATGAGCAGAATGTTCGGCGAACGTTGAAGCAGCCATGCCAATGCGACGCTCATTGCCCTGGCATTTAAACGAGCAGCGACGTTCGACAACGTTTCGGATTGCAGCGGTGCAAAACCACCGAGCGGGAAGAACGGCACATAAGGCGAAAGCTCTGTTAGGCCACGTTTTGATTCTATGACGCGTCATCTGGATGGATTGGCGATGTTGTAGAAGTTTTGGACGCACACCACCGGAGCGATCGATTGCGCCTCGGCAATTTGCTCGGCGGTGACGTTGCTTACCCCGAGGTGCTGAGGGGGTGGGTCGGGTAAAGACAGGTCTCCGAGACGCACCCGTTATTCAGACCCGCTCTCTGCATTTCCGCGAGCACGCGGAACGGTTCCGCGATCGAGCCTGGCGTCGGCGAGTCCAGGCCACCGACCCGCAGATTGACCACATCAAGGACGTCGAGCCCGAGGTTTGTGAGGTTATCATCAACAGCTTCCCGGAGCTCATCGGGTGCGAGCGCTCTCGGCCAATTTCCTTCCGCGTCCCGCCGCGCACCGACCTTGGTGACGATCCGTAACTGCTCCGGATACGGATGCAGTGCTTCTTTGATCAGTCGATTGGTGATATGCGGCCCATAGAAGTCGCTGGTGTCGATGTGATTGATTCCGAGCCTGACGACCTCGCGCAGGACTGCGATCGCGCCGTCGTGATCTTTTGGTGGCCCGAATACATGTGGACCGGCGAGCTGCATGGCGCCGTAGCCCATGCGAGTCAGGATCAGATCATCGGCGAGCTTGAATGTGCCGCCGGGTAAGGTGGTGGAGGCCATCGTAATCAAATTAGAAATTATGAATCACGGATGGAGCGACTCCGAGCAGCGACATAGAACACGTCGCGAGTGAGGGAATGGAGCGTTTGGGGAAAGCGACATAGAAGGCAAAGCCGCGGTGGGTAGCGGCGAGTGAGCTGGGAAGCAAACGAGTTTCAATCGCGCGGGTAGCGGCACCCTAGTAGCTGGCGCAAGCACGGGCAGTGCGAGTGATCAAGGTAAAGCGACGAGGGTAGGAGCGAGTGAAGGGGGGGGAGGAGGAAGGGGGGGATGGGGGGGGAGGTCAGCGTGGGTAGCGAACGCGTTTCAATTAGGAAGAACGAAAACGGCGAACATCCAGAATCTCCAGATTCTTTACTCTACTTTTACCCCGTGTCGGGCGAGTTCGGCCTTTAATTCCTGTTCGGTTGTTTTTGGTCCCAAATCGACATTGATACCCCCTTCAACACCAGGCAGTTTGATTGTCGCCGAGGCCTTGACTGCGGTTCCCTGTCGAGCGAGCCAGGCGAACAATCCGCTGAGGCTCATCGCAGTCAGGCAGATAATTGCGACGATGGCTGTAGGATCACCAAGCTCGCCGGGCTTCACCGGTGCCGATTGGAACTGGACCAGTTCTTTCGGGACGTGTTCCAGCAGGTTATGCTTGTCCCGGCGCGAAAGTCCGACGATTTCCATTTCAATTGCTTCACTCATAGTTGCCTTTCTGTTTTTTAGAAGGTCGC
>CAVWVV010000011.1:0-36585 GCA_963758425.1 uncultured Verrucomicrobiae bacterium | reverse complement strand
ACGCCAACGTACTGCAGCAAACTCCCCCTGCAAAGCCAAAACCGCCCCTCACGTGAGAAATACTACTGCCCGGGAACACCTCGAGGCTTGCTTGCCATGGGATTTTTTGATTCAATTGGGGTGTGGTCCCTGCTGAAGACGAGGTGACGTCGCTGAGCGCGATTGGCGGAAATGCTTATCACGGCCCGGCGGCGTTTACTACCACGCATTGGAGCGTGGTGCTGGAGGCACAAGGCGAATCGCCGGCAGCACAAGAGGCACTTGAGAAACTCTGCCGGATTTATTGGCGGCCCATTTACAGCTTTGTGCGGCGACAAGGGGCCGGGCCGGAGGAAGCGCAGGATCTCACGCAAGGTTTTTTTGCTCTTTTGTTGGAGCGCCGGGATCTGCGGACTGTGCGCAAAGAGAAGGGGCGATTACGTTCTTATCTGCTCACGGCGCTGAAGCACTTTCTGGCCGACGAACGCCGCCGCGCGATGGCGATCAAACGTGGCAAAGGCCAGCAGCTCATTCCGTTGGAAGAACTGCGTACTGAGGAACGGAGCGGCATGGAGCCAGCCGACCCGCTCACTGCCGAGCGGATTTACGAGCGCCGTTGGGCTTCGACATTGCTGGATCGCGTGCTGAGCCGATTAGAGGATACTTACCGTAAGCGAGGTAACGCGGCGTTGTTCGATTCCTTCAATCAATTGCTGGCAGACGAGCCGGGGGCGCCGTCGCAGGCGGATATTGCGGCGCAACTTGGGATGACCGAAAACGCCGTTTCGCAGGCCTTTCATCGATTTCGGCAAAGCTATCAATCGTTATTGCGCGAGGAAATTGCTCATACTGTTGCGACTCCCGGCGATATCGAAAACGAGTTGCGTTATCTGATTGCTGTGATTCGCGCATAAGGCCCGACAGAATTTTACGCAGTACAAAATGGGGACGCACGCCGAGTCTCGGGCAATGATCAGAGTATTCAGAATTTGCCGCAAATGCGGCGCGAAAATCTTTTCTGACGCGCCGAGAGGGCTTTGCACCGCGTGCGTGCTGGAAACGGCGCTCGGGATTTTGCCGGATGCACCTGTAGCCGGGGCGGATCCCGCCATGAGCCCCGGCGCGAAGCGTGCGACGGCGGCTCGACGCGATCAAGCGGATGACGACGCTACTGGTTTCGCCGATAGAAAGAGGTCGGCAGCGCGCCGCAACCATGTTGGGAGAGTTAGGCGATTATGAGTTGCTGGAAGAAATCGGACGCGGCGGTCAGGGGGTCGTGTTTCGTGCGCGGCAAAAGAGGCTCAATCGCACGGTTGCCTTAAAAGTCATTAGCCTTGGTCAGTGGGCGAGCAAAGCGCATTTGAAGCGCTTTCGCCGGGAAGCCGAAGCCGCCGCCAGTCTCGATCATCCATGCATTGTCCCCATTTACGAAGTGGATGAGCGGGATGGCTCCTGCTACTTCAGCATGAAATTCGTCGAAGGCGGACAACTCGACGAAGTGACCAGGCGCGAGCCGATGCCGATTCGGCGCGCTGTGGAATTAATCGCGAAAGTCGCGCGCACTGTTCATTACGCGCATGAACATGGAATTCTTCATCGTGACATCAAACCGGGAAACATTCTGCTGGATGCAAAAGGCGAACCGCATCTTACCGATTTTGGCCTTGCCCGCTTAGTCGAATCTGAAAGCAGTGTCACGCACACGCTGGACATCCTTGGCACGCCCAGTTACATGGCGCCCGAGCAAGCAGTGGGAAACAACACGGCAGTGAGCAATGCCACGGATGTTTATGGGATCGGTGCGGTCCTCTATCAATTACTCACCGGTCATCCGCCCTTTGCCGGTGGAGCAACGTACGAGACGATCAAGCTCCTCTTGGATACCGAACCGCGGCAACCGCGTCTCTTAAATCCGAAAATAGATCGCGACCTCTCTACAATCTGCCTCAAATGCCTCGAGAAAGATCCAAAGCGCCGCTACTCTTCCGCCCTCGCGCTGGCCGAAGACTTGGAGCGCTGGCTAAAGCACGAGCCGATTCAGGCGCGTCACACTGGACTTTTCGCGCGAGGAAGGAAATGGGTGCGGCGCAATCCAACCAGCGCGCTACTAGCGGCATCGCTGATCGCTCTGGCGGCAGCCGCTGGGATGGATCGTCTGGAAAAGTGAATTTATCCGCCAACCGCTAACAACTGGAATCGCCGTTCTGCCGTTTGAAAATCTCAGCGAGCAGAGAGAAGACGCCGCTGCCTTCGTCGACGGCGTCCAGGACGACATTCTGACCAAGCTGGCGAGGATCGCCGATCTGAAAGTGATCAGCCGGACCAGCGTGATGGAATATCGCGACAAACGAAATGTGCGACAGATCGGTAATGATCTGCGCGTATCGCATGTTCTGGAGGGCAGCGTCCGCAGGATCGGGACACGGTTTCACATGAATGCGCAGCTGATCGACACGCGCACTGACACTCACGTCTGGGTGGAGCAATACGACCGCGATTTGAATGATCTGTTCGCAATTCAGAGCGAGATTGCGCAGAAAATTGCCGGCCAACTCCGTGCTAAAATCTCACCTGCTGAGAAACTGGCGATTGAACGCAAACCGACGGGCGATCTCGTCGCTTTCGAGCTCTATTCGCGCGCCATTAGTTTAACGCCAACATCGCGCGGCGGCCAGCGCTGATTCGGGGCTGCAGGCTATCGATCTGCTGAACGCGGCCGTGGCGCGCGATCCATCATTTTTCGAAGCGTATTTCGAGCTCGCCTGTGCTCATGACCAGATTTACTTCTTTGCCTACGACCATACTCCTGCGCGGTTGGCGTTAGCAGAAGCAGCCATTCAGGAAGCATTCCGCATCCGTCCAAATGCCGGCGAAGCACACCTCGCGCGAGCGTTTCATCTTTATAATGGATACCTCGATTACGACGGCGCTCTGGCTGAACTGGAAGTTGCCCGCCAGACGCTGCCCAACGATCCGCGGATCTTTCGAGTAACGGGTTACATCCAAAGGCGTCAGGGGCGCTGGGAAGAGTCCACTCGAAATCTCGAGCGGTCACTTGAGCTCGACCCGCGCAACCTTAACTCGCTCGACAACTCGGAGATAGTTACCGAGCCCTCCGGCGTTATGCTGAACAAAAATCGAACTTCGATCGCATATTGACTATCGAGCCGAACAATCTCGTGTGGAAAGCAGCGCGCGCATCGTAGAAGTGGATTGGAAAGCTGATACCAGACCGTTGCGCCAATTGATCGATGAGATCCGGGCGACAAATCCTGCTGCCATGCCGCAGATCGCCGGTTGGTGGCTGAGTTGCGCGCTCGCCGAACGCGACGTCGCTGCCGCGAAAGAGGCCTTGCTCGCCGTCCGGCGAAAGCCCGTTAGGCGGTGACGCCGTTCATTTCCCGCGTCCTTTCGTGGAAGGCGTTATCGCGCGCATGACAAACGACGAACACAAAGCGCAGTTGGCTTTTAATGCTGCGCGCGTGGAGCAGGAGAAAATAGTTCTGGCTCAACCAGATTACGGCCCGGCATGGTGCGTGCTCGGAGTAATCGATGCCGCTCTCGGGCGGAAGGAGGAGGCTTTGCGAGAAGGGCGGCGCGCGGTCGAGCTGCTTCCCGTGGAAAAGGACTCAATTAATGGTCTCCACATGATCGAATATTTTGCGATGATTGCTGCGTGGGTCGGTGAAAAAGATCTCGCCTGCGAACAGCTTGTCACCGTCGTCCGCTACCCCGGTAGCGGCGCTTCTGTTAGTTATGGCTATTTGAAACTGGACCCGTCCTGGGACCCGCTGCGCGGCGAGCCGTGCTTCGAAAAAATCGTAGATTCGCTTGCTCCAAAATAGTGCTGTGTCTTTGCCAACCACGCCGTAGCCTTGGCGAAGGCGGGTCGCATCCCTCGCGCCGAAGGAGAGACACTAATTTCACGAATTGTCACTAATCACAGGATTTTTGCTTTAATTCGTGTGGGTTAGTGAATGGAGCTGAGGGGTCAGCGACATAGAAGGTAAAACCGCGACGGGAGAGCGGCGAGTGAGCGGGGAAACGAGCGAGTTTCAAATTCGTGTCTGAAATCGTCGCCTCTCTCGCTCCGAAGTAATTCTGTAGTGGCAGGCCTGCCGCCTGCATCTATCACAAAGCAGCCGACACGGCTGCCTCTACAGCCCTAATCCGTAACATCCGCTGGCTATCCGCGCTAGAATCTCTTTTTTAGCTGAAGGTACCAGAACCGGCCCTTGATCGTGGCAAGCGCCTCGTCGTAGCCGTTCTCGAAGCTGCCGGCCACGAAAGATGGATTCTCGTCGAACACATTCTGCATCCCAAGCGTAAGAGTCGTGTTATTCAACCAAGCGCGCCATCCACAGGGAGTTGTACTCAGCTGTAGAGACTGGCATGACATTTTTCTCTTTACCATCCTTCATCTTCATGTTCTTGCCGCCGTCCTTCGCAAAGCCCGGCACCTCAGCCGGCGACGGGTGGCGGTAGATTGAACGTGTACGATGCGATCAAGTCGAGCGTAGTCCATGCTGCCACTTTGCGCGCGCGGAAATGAGGCTAATCGGAGTCGGCCACAGTTAGTGTCAAACGGCCCTCCGGTTCTAGGCATTTTCAACTTCGGATTGATCCCGTCAGACTAATATTGTCGTCCTTGTATTGGCCAATCCAGTGGACCATCGCGCCAATATCAAACCCCTGCATCCAAGTGTCGTCTGGGCCATCGTAGAACAGGCTAAAATTAGCTCGATTCCGTGGCAGCGAACTCGTTAGCGTGAATCCCGGCGGTAAAAATTCGCCTGCGATACCAAATCGTTTGCTGTTAGGGTTAACTTGCAGCTCGGCGCGGGAGAGCCATGTGCCATTTACGGTGAATGTTAGCCGACCGTAATCCCCGTGGCCAAAAATCGAAGAATCCAGAATATAGATTGCTTCATAGTCGAGACCTTCGAAGATCGCGCCAGAAAGATTTTCATTTGGGTCGATAACCACGGTCACTGGACCAACCACGCCGGGAATCCCGCTGGGTGCGCGAAATACCAACGGCCCGTTCTGGACCGCAGGTGGTGCGGGCGGCGGATTACTCTCGATAATGAATTGCGCGCCGAGGGGCGAGATGAGCGATCGCAAATCAATGTGCCACCAATCCGCACTTAGGGTAAGGCCCTTGAGCCATTTCGGGCTGTAAACGATCCCGTAAGACCATTCATAGGCGACTTCCGGCTGCAGCAGCGGATTTCCACTAATGCGTTCCTCAATCTGCTGTGGGTTCTCGTTCACCCTTGAAAATGGATCGGTTACCAGTGCGAAGTTCTGCGAGCCCGCAGGCGTAATCTCGAATAGCGTTGGCGCGTGGAACGCTTCGGTGTAGCTGCCGCGCAATGTAACGGCGCCGATATACTTTGGATCAAGCGGCTGCCACCGGACCGATACCTTCGGTCTCTGTCCGTTATACTGGGAGCTGGTCGCCGGTTGGAATGGAGTTAGAACTGTCGAAGTGTTCTGGCTGTACCATTCCTCGCGCTCCGCGAAGTCAACCTCGAAGCTGTAAAAGCCGGGGAAGTTCCATGTAGGACTCGTAAAGGGAACCCGCACCTCTTGGTAGATTGACCACACGTCCCGGTTCACTCGGAAGTCTTGCCCATCCACCGAGCCAATCGAATTAAACGTTTGATTAAGCGCGTCACGATTACGTGTCATTCTCTCGGCGCGATACTCGCCGCCGATCGCAAATGAGACTGGCCCTGCCGGAAGACTAAACAAGTCGCCGTTGATGGTTGCATAACCTAACGGCAACTCAAACTCGCCGGTATTTTGCAGTGTAACATAGACTCCGCTTCTGGCCGCCTTGCTGTTGTGGCCAAGGAAGCCATGGAATGGATTAAACGCCGTGGCCGGATTCGTATCCAGCAGCGCTTCCCGCAGTCCAATCTGGCTGACCTCGCCTATCGACAAATTTTGCCCCTCGTTCCGCGAGTAACGAAAACCGGTTTCCCAGTTCCACGTCTTGAAGTAATCGCCAAATTCTCCCATCTCACCCTTGAGCCCAACATCAAAGAGAGTGTCCCAGTAGGTAAGCTTTTCGCGTCTTTCGCCGGTGTCGTTAATGCCACGGAACCGAACCCCAGTAGTTACTGGAAGACCGCTTCCGTCAGGAAAGAAATTTGGAATAGTCGCATCCGCGACCGTAAACGGATTGAACGGATTTGAGATCGGCACGCTAATGCCTTGGGGACTAAAGCCCACGTTAAAGCCCGGAATCTTGAATGGATCAGGCACAAAGGGAACTGCTGCCAGGGATGAATCGAAATATGAGCGGACAAATTTGAAGTCCGCGAACAACGTCAGGTACTTGTCACAAAGATCGCGCACGAAGGAGCCATAGAAGGCTTGGCGATCAGCAGGTGGAAGCGCTGGCGTGAAAGCAGCAAAGTTAAAGGCGACGTAGTTCCCATCCAAACCGGGGATCGTCCCATTTAAAAAACCGTTTCCGTTATTGAATACGGGACTTGTGGGTCTGATATAAAATGGAGAAGTCGCGGCGTTGGGAGCTGAGTGCTGCGGCGGAGAGCTCGCGCTAAAAAACAATTTCGGGATCAAGCGGAAGCTGCCGACGCGGCCAGGTTCACTCCCGCTGCGCGAATCAAATCCGCCAAAGCGGGTGAAATCTCCGTTGGAAGAAATGTCGCGATCGCGACTAAAGACACCGCCGTCGCGCTGCCAGAAATCGGCAATGACCACAATGTCTGTCTTGTCATCACCAGTGCCGGCTTTGATCCATGCCTCCCACTCGCCCATGTCGTTAGATGCTCCCAGGTTTGTGTTTCCATAGCTGCCCCCGATCTCCAGACCACGGAACTTGTGGATCAAAAAGAAGTTGACCACACCGGTAACAGCGTCGGAGCCGTACACGGCTGAGGCGCCATCTTTCAGGATGTCGATGTGATCGATCATCGGGAAGGGAATGAGGTTAATGTCCTGGCCTTGGCTCGAGCCGGCGACGCCTAACGAACCAAAGGCGACACGTTTTCCATCAACCAGAATCAACGTCTCTTTCGGGAGCAGCCCCCGCAAGTTGATCTGCACAGTACCGTCCCCGCCATTGCCGATGTTCATGTTAACGGTGCCGCCCGCTTCCTGAGGAAGAAACGTTTGCAGGTCCTGTGCGTTGCGAATGCCCAATTTCGCGAGGTCTGCCGGGCGATACGTGTCAACTGGGTTTGGGCCCGTCTCTTCTGCTGTGGGAATATTCGAACCGGTGACTATCACTCGCTCGACCTGTGCAACGTCGGGAGCTGCCGTCTCCTGAGCAAATGCGTTTGCAACGGAAACTAAAAAAGATCCGAGTATCGCTGTAAGCGCAGGGCGAGAGGATCCCGAGTTGTCTGGGGCGTTCATATCCGACGCCAAAAGGCTCGAAGAATCCCATTAGAAATATTTTTGCTGAAACGTGCAATCTCATTTCTGACATGTCGCCGGAGGCGACTTCAGACGAAGTCAGTTTTGGTTGCATCCGTGACATCCGCGGAATCCGTGGTGTCTTCCAAAAATTTCCAAACTTCCCGCGTAAGGGTCTCAAAAATTTTACGCAGTACATCAGTGGACGGCCAGAAATGACAACTCAATGACGAGAAATCACGGAAGGCCAAAACAACGGAAAGAAAATTAAATTATGAACAAGGCAAACATTCTAAGACTTACCGTCGCGTTTGCGACGCTGGTTACCGTAATGATCGCCTCCGGGCAAGGCAGGCCGGGCGCAGTCAAAGCGCCACAAGTGCCACGGGCGGCACCGCAGGTGCAATACACGGTAATTGACCTCGGCACGGATGGAGTTGGAAATCAGATAACTGACTCCGGCCGGATTGTCGGCTCAATAAACTTTGGTGGGCCGGACAGGGATGCCGCCTTTTGGCCCACTCCCCAGAGCCCGCCGATTGATCTCGGCACATTGCCAGGTTTCACTGGGAGCAGGGGATTTGGCGTTAATCCGCGCGGCGAGATCGTAGGATACGCGCTAGCCGCCTACCCGGTTTTATCGGCTCGGCCCCTGTTTTGGGCAAGCACTCAAAGTGCGCCCATGGAACTGCCCGGTCTGCCGGTCGGGTTTGCAGGTTTGGCATCCGCCATCAGTCCAGTCGGCCAGATTGTCGGGACGTTCTCTGCCTCGGACTTTTCAGCGCCCCAGCCGGTCGTTTGGCCGAGGAGCAACGCAGCGCCCATTTACCTTCCCGAGTTGAGCGAAACGCTTCGGTTCGGGGGCGCCATCAGCATCAATGCTGTGGGCAACATCCTCGGCGACGGCTTCGACGAAGACTTTGTCGAATCTCGTGCGGTGTTCTGGGCCAACAGCGCAAGCGCCCCAGTGGCGCTGGCTTCGCCCGGAGGGGAATTCATTTACACAGATGTCGCCTTAACCGGGGGGGCCGTTGCCCCTGCGCTTAACAACGCGGGCAGCATGGTTGGGTTCGCTCACAACGCGGACTTCTCCGCGACTCGTGCCGTGTTCTGGGCCAGCAGCTCAAGCCCCGCGGTCATTCTGAGCACGACCGGCGAGTTCACCAACGGAGGGGCGGAGGGCATCAACGATCGACGCCAGATCGTCGGCACCGCATTCAACAGCGACTTTTCGGATTTGCATGCCTTCCTATGGGCCAGTCCCACCAGCCAGGGCATCGATCTGAACACGGTAATCCCACCGGGCTCAGGCTGGGAACTGATAGTGGCTCGCAGCATCAATAATCGCGGCGAGATCAGCGGTGCGGGATTGCTCAATGGAGAACAGCATGCCGTTGCGCTAATCCCAGTGCATGGCAGTTCAGCGAATGCGCTTCGATAGCCTCATCAACGGCACAGACTCTGTTGCCGTTGAAAAGGCCGCAGCTACGCAAGCAGCCGCCACGCCTCACCAGCGTGGCGGCTGACTCTGTTGGATTTTTTTGAGAATGGCGGCTCGCATTGGCGGGAGCGTACGAAAGAAATGCACTCCGTGACCGACCAGCCCGGGGCTGTTTGAATTCACCGGAGTAAAACTCCGCAGGCCGCAAAAATTAAAAATCTGTCTTCCGAGGTCTTCCTCCGCTAATAGAAGCCAGCAAAGAGGACAGAGGCTCTCTTTCGGCGGAACTAAACGGAGTCTTCGCTGTCTTCGCTTCCTTCTGTTTAGGAACCCATTGTTGCATCCGTGACATCCGCGTAATCCGCGGTTCTTCAAAATTTCAAAACTTCCGGCGTAAGAGATCGCAAAAATTTTACGCAGTACTCCTGTGAACGGCCGGAAATGACAACTCACGATGAGCGAGCCAAAGAAGGCCAAAACCAGAAAGAAATTAAATAATGAATAACATTAAAAGAATCAGCCTAATGACAGCAATCTTCCTGACCGTGGCGCTCGTCAGCTCCGCGGTGGAAGCGGGAGTGATACGAATTAATGGTACTATCGCAGGGAGCGAAAGTGAGGCACCTTTTCCCGATCCAACGGAAGGGTTTTATGTCAATGGGAGCGTCACGTCAACCGACACGCAGCTTGGTCCATTCACACTGTTTTATACGGCCCCACTGGCCTTTGCTTTCCTGGGTATGCCACCTGAGAGCGCCGGGGCAAGTCGTTTGATAGTGGGAGACGCCGCCAACGGTGACAGCATTGTAACGTCCTCAATTGGAAGTAACCCTGGTTTATGCGCCAACGGCGATGTTCACCTTGTAGAAACCAATACCATTGTTGGCGGAACGGGCCGGTACGCTGGTGCTAGAGGCAGCTTCACCCTGGACCGATGCCTGAACTTTGTGACCGGCGAGACCAGTGGTACCATCAGCGGCACCATCGTCGTAAGAGGCGAGGACGCTGAGCGTTGGGCAGGCCTCTGCCAAACCGTCGCCGAGCGTAGCGCTTGATCCCGTTGATGGGGGAAGCGCTACCTCGGCAAGACGAGGCCAGAACTGAATAAAAGACGAACCGGCTTGAAGTGAAAGACAACCTACAAAGCTAAACAGAAAGATACGGGGTTGGCGCGTTCTATCCGCGCCAAGCCCATTTGCTAATGAAGGATTTGCTTAGAGTTCTTTGCGAGGCGGAACTCTAGCTCATTGAAACGAGCACGATCCCGACGCTGATCAGCAACGCGCCAACCGTCAGTCGCATGCTTAGCTTTTCCTTTAAGACGACCGCTGCCATCAGTGTGATGAAGATCACGCTCAAACCTTGGAATGGATAGAGATAACTCAGGTCGAATCGCTGCAGCAATCCGAGCGTGAGAAAGAACGAGATCGTCATCAGAAGAATGCCACCGGTAACCTTCCGGACAAACTGAGCGTTCCGAAAACCGGTCGTTGTCGTGGCCTCCATCGCTCGCTTCAGGATGAGCTGAGCCGCGACGAAACTTAACAGTGAAACAACGATGAGAAAAAAGGCGAGAAAAGTCATATGAGACCGTTGAAATACTGGAATGGGCCGCGCGTAGAGACAGAAGGGGCGGATGGCAAGGAGCGAATGAGGCGCATCCCCGCAGCGGGCTGCAACGAAGGAGCGACGCGGCCAGACGCCCCTTCTGCCTCGCGCCCGTAGGGTTGCGCCGCTTTTGGCGCTGGCCGGCGTTGCTCGCTTGGCCGGGATCGCTGCGGATATCGGCGCTGCACTCGCGTCTTGGCCAGCGCCAAAAATCGACGGCAACGCGTTCCATTCCAGTATCTCAACGGTCTCACAGCCGTTCCTCGAATTGTGCGATCGGTTTCGCGACCAGCGCCAGTCCAATAACGACCAACGCAATCCCGCACCAGCGCAGTGGCGAAATCAATTCGCCGAGAAAAATCCAGCAGCCGAGCGGAACGAGGATATCGACTACACGCGACAGAGGAAAAGCGATGGTGAGAGGAATATATCTCAGCACGTAAAGCCAACTGATGAAGCTGGCGATGATGAGAAGAATTGCCCACCACACCAAGGGCGAAGCCAAACCGTTAACACCGGTCCAGGACCATGCGCTGCCCGTGTCCGCCACCTCTGTTGCTCCACGCTTCAAAAGAAATTCGGACACGAGCACGCACGCAACGCTAAGAGCAAGTTGCAGCCAGGGGTTGCCGAAACCGGAAGGTCGATTTTGCATTTTGCTTTTCTAGCGTGCGGTCAAATCGTCGCAACCAATTTCGAATCGTAGCGAGTCTGTAGCGCACCGGCCTGTGGCCGGTTAAGAAAACGGTACCAAAACGGCCCACAGGGCCGTGGCTACAAGAACGCCTCATCAGAGCTGATCAGCATTAGGAAACCGCTGCAAAACAGGATCGTGACGCGTGGGACCGAGATATTTGATGAGACGGCGAAAGATCGGATTGAGCAGCGAATTTGTGTGCATGACGTACAGATCGAGCGGCACAAGCTCGCAATCCAGATGCAGTTTCGGTTCGTAGTTGAGCGGATTGCTATAATAGTACTTCAAACCTTGTTCCAGCGCCCAGGAGATGATGTCGCGCAACGTGTAAAAATAAAGATGCAGGTCGAGCGCGACGCTGTAGTCCAGTCCAATGCATTCGTCATAAATTTTGTCGTCGCAGACGAAGCAAAAGCTGAATGCAACGATCTTCCCCCGCTGGCGCCAAATGAAGAAGCGCGCTCGATCCGGCATCCGCTGTCCGATTGCGCGAAAATAATCTTTCGTCAGGGTCTCGAATTTTAATGGCGAACGCTCGTGGACAGCGAGATACAGGGGATGGATTTCATCAACCAGAGGCGCGATGTCGCTGACGACCTCCATCTCAATCTTGGGCGCACGCTCTGTTTTGCGGAATTTTCGGCGCAGATCTTTTCGACTGGCTTTGCTGAGCGTGCGAAAATATTCGTCCCAGTTGTTGTAAGGGAGTGGCAGGCGTGTCATTGGCATGCTGGGAATTCGCGCATAACCATTTTTGGGGAACGTTTCCAGCTCCAAGCGATAGGTCGCAGGAAAATCCTTCAACACGACCAGCGAAGCCTTGTTTTGTCTTGCATAACTGGAGAGGCTCGCTTGCAGTGCGTTTGCCACCCACCTTTCGTCTCTCTCGTCGCATGCTGCCAAGTCGCCTGTACCCGCCGCGCAGCCAACCATCAAGACGCGCATCGTTAGAAAGCGTGGGAAAATTTTGCGAACACGATCCACAATTGAACTCATCTTACCAGGTACGCCTTCGACAAGATTTTGCCGAACAAAGAATACAGGCTGGATTGCCCGCGCATTGCCAGAATCATCCTCGACCAGCAGGTGGTGGTATTCGAAACTGTCCTGCAAGGTTTCTTCGAGGATCTCGTAGTAACGATGATCTTTGCACTTATTTTGAAGTGCCCGTTTCCATGCCTCGCAAGTTTGAAGCTCAGCGTGCGTGAGGACCTTTGCCAAGCCTGGCGAAGTTACAATGCTGCTGCCGGGCGGCATGGAATCAGAGTTTCTCCGGACTTGCCGCGACTAAAATCAGATCGGCTGTTGTCTTGCATTCGGATGCTGAGGCACCGGCGCCAGCGCCTGTCTTCATCGGAAGGAAACGCAAGCTGAACAAACCTGCGAGCAGATTTGTCAAAATTCTTTAGCATTGGGTTTTGATGTGAATTCTATTGAAGAACGTCCAGTGGGGTCGAAGATCCTCGCCACGGTCGCAGCTATCGCGCTGGCAATTGTTCTTGGAGTCCTAGATTATCTTACAGGTCGTGAGTGGGCAATATCAGCCTTTTACTTGTTGCCGACGTGCATCGCGGCATGGGTGGCTGGCCGATGGATGGGATTTGCCGTGGGCGCTTTGTGCGCAGCCGCATGGCTCATCAGTGATATGCTCAATGGGGCAACATACCAGTCTCCCCTCATTCCCATTTGGAATGCGATCATGCTTTTTGTCTTTTTTTTGGTGGTCGTTTGGCTACTGACCGCGTTCCGCACTTCTCACTACTATCTTGAGCAAATGGTCGAGCGCCGAACTGCCGCGCTGAATGCGGAGATCGAAGAGCGAAAGCGGCTGGAGCATGCCAAAATCCAGGCGGAGCGTCTCGCTGTGGTTGGCTCGATGGCAGCGCAGGTTGCCCATGAAATTCGCAACCCTCTCGGGTCGATTTCCCTCAACCTTGACCTGATTGGAGAGGAACTTAATGCTGCTGCAAACTCAGAAGCCCGCTCTTTCGAAGAATGCCGCGTACTGTTGCGCGAAATGCGTTCTCAGGTCGTTCGTATCCATCAAGTTCTACAGGAGTACCTCCAATTCGGCCGAATGCCAAAGTCCGAGCGTGCTGCTCTTTCGCTAAAGGGTTTGTTCGAAGAGAAACTCAGTTTCCTGCAACCGTTGCTCAATGAAAAACATGTGCAATTACGAAAGGCATTTGATGCGGACTTACCGCCGGTTCATGGCGATCCCGAGCAACTCTGGGAGGCCTTCTTAAATGTGATTCGCAATGCAGTCGACGCGATGCCCAATGGGGGCAATCTAACCGTCAACACAAAGAAAAATGGAACAAAGGCCTTAGTATCCATCAGTGACGATGGTCGCGGCATGACCCACGAGGAGGCTCGGAATCTTTTTGTACCATTTTTCACGACGAAGAGCGATGGAACCGGCCTCGGCCTTGCACATACCCAGCAAATCGTCAATGAGCATGGCGGGAAGATCGATTGCACAACCTCACTGGGGAAAGGCAGCACGTTTAGCATTGAACTTCCTTTTGCTGTCGGTCGCGTGACATGACGATCGCTGGGGGCACTATTCTTTGAAACGATCATGAGCTACTTGCGGAACAAATCTGTTTTGGTTGTAGATGACGATCTGGGAATGCTACGGGCAATGACGCGGGTGCTTTCGAAGGAAGGCATGCGAGTCACCGGCGTTTCAGATCCAACCGTGGTTTTATCGAAGCTAATGGAGTCTGAAACCCGATTCGATCTTGTTATCACTGATCTGCGGATGCCGATGTTCAGCGGACGTGGGGTTTTAGCGCTTGCCAGCGCCTTACCGGAATTACCAGTGATCATCATCACAGCATTTGGCGGGCCCGACGCCGAAGCTCAGGCGATCCAGTTAGGCGCCTTCGCCTTTCTTGAGAAACCGGTTGCTGCTGCCGAATTGATCGACGTGGTAAAGCGTGCCCTGGCACCGCCGCCGCTGATCCCGGAAAGCTAGACTGGATCCTGCTGCCAGGTTACGATCAGATTACGGCGTGCGAACTAGGACTCCGATCGTTTCGATGTTCCAGTCTCCAGGCCTTCCACTTTGAGCACGCCGCTGCGCATGTGAAGATCGCGCTGGGGAAATGGCATCTCGATCTCGGCCTGGCGAAATTTTTCAGCGATCGCAAAATTGAGATCGCTGCGATAACGGCTTGGCCTGGAGCTCATCTCACTGCTCCAGACCACCAGCTCAAAATCGATCGAGTTCTCACCAAATTTTTTAAGGAAAACACTCGGAGCGGGTTCTCCTAGCGTATTGGGATTTTCACGTCCCACAGCCAGCAACGTTTCGCACACTTTGGCGATGTCGCTGCCATAGGCGACGCCGACTGGGATTCGGAACCGCACGCGCCGATCGGTGTAGGTCCAATTGGTCACGGGTGAATCGATGAACTTCGTGTTCGGCACAATCATCATGATGTTGTCGTTGGTCCGAATAACTGTGCTGCGCGCGCGGATGTGCTCCACTTGACCGACGATCCCTGCCACTTCCACTCGGTCCCCGATGGTGATTGGTCTCTCTGCCAGTATCACCAGACCGCTGATGAAGTTACTGGCAATATTTTGCAGCCCGAAGCCCAAGCCCACACCAACCGCACCGGCGAAAACTGCCAAAGCGGCGAGATGAATCCCCGTATTCTCAATGACAATGAAGATGCCGACCACCAGCACGACGTTGCTGACGACCTGGGCAATGGCGTACTGGAGCGAACGATCAAGCCCACTTTGCGCAAGCAGCCGGTTGAAAAGAAACCGCTTCGTTCTCGAAGAGATCCAAAAAACCGCGATCAGGAGCGCGACCAGCAGAAAAATCTGAACCAGGCTTAGCTTGATCGCCGGAAGAGCTGCATTCCAAGCTAATGGAATTCCGGCGGCGTTGATCGCACTGACCGTGAAAAAGATGATCGACGCCAGACTCAAGATGATCGTGACGATCGCGATGAAATTCGTGTCGACCTTGAAACGGCTGAAAAAACGGCGAACGGCCTGGCTTTGTAAAAATCGCGCAATGATAAGTCCCGCCGCGAAAAGGCCAGCAAACGCGATCAGGCCGAGGAAAGTTACGTAGTGGCCGCCAACTTGGAATAGCGGCTTTTCCAACAGCGGGAAATTCATCGAAAGTTAGTCTGAGTCGCGTGTTTGGCTTTCGCAACCAATAAGCAAAAACACGGCACAGGGTCTCTTTAGCGCCAAAGGTGCGGCGTAGTCACCGCCAGCCTGAGGCATCGCCTCAGGATTGGTTACCACACCCCGAAAAGCGCTAGCGCTGAAAGCGCAATTCACAGCACGCACGAGTTCGATTGGCCCGCCAGATTGAAGCCGCGCTTTCAGCGCTTGTTACCACGGCGATTTGAATTCCTGGGGCGATGCCCCAAGCTCGCATGAGACAGCGCCGTTGGCGCTAAACGATACGTGCCGTGTTTATTGCTCTCGAAGATGATCGAGTCCGAAGCGCTCGAGAAAAGCGCTACTGCTTGGACGATTTCTCTTCGATATACTTAGTCACGTCGCCGACTGTCTGCAGCTTTTCGGCGTCTTCGTCCGGGACTTCGACAGAAAATTCCTCTTCAAATGCCATCACCAGTTCGACGATATCCAGCGAGTCTGCGCCCAAATCCTCAATGAAAGAGGCCTGTGGCGTGACCTGCTCCGGATTGACGCCGAGTTGCTCGACAATGATGTCCTTAACTTTCTCTTCGATCGATTTTTCCGCCATAAAATTTGTTCGGTTTGTGTTGGTCGCGCGTGGAAAAGCCTAAAGCATTCCCGAGCACAGCATGGCAAGTAAATGAATTAAAGAGGTTGTCAATCATTTTCGGGTTTGGTGGCAAAAACCTTCACGTTTGCTTCCGTTTATCATTCGAGTAGATGAAGCCGATGACATCTTCCCCTGTCGAGGCTGCCGACCTGCTCGATCTAAAGCTGCTGCCTGCCTGGGTGAAAGAACCAGTCGAGGCAAAACGCTACGCGGATGTGGAAGTCGAGCACGGTCCCGAGCGCCCAGCGGAACACCGTCGGGGTGCGCCGACGCACCGGGGAAGACGCTCAAGGCTGGACTCCGGTAGATCGCGAGCGGGCGTCCAACGGCCAATAACGAAAGCCGGCAAGCACGAGACAAGGCGTCACCGGTCCGAACCGGACCGGCATTCGACACGGCGCGGAAGGATGGAAGATCGTCCAAGGGGAGAGCAGCGTCCTTCCGTAACACAACCGCCACTGGAGATCACAATCCGCTTTCTGCCATACTCCCCGGCGTTCGAAAACGTCCTTGAGCAAATCAAGTCGGGTTCAGTGGCATATTCGCTGTACGCCCTGGCGCGTTTGTTTCTTGAAAAGCCTGAACGGTACGACGTGCGGCTCACGACGAAAGCGGAATCGCCGCTTTATCGGCTTGGCGATAATGAGGCCTTGTCTCTGAATCGAGAATTCCTCGAGCGAAATGCGTTCCGCCTGGCACAGTCCGATTTCTATAGGATCGACGTTACCGAGTCCGAACCGATCAAGGGAAATTTCTCAAATATCGCGCGATGCCGGTTGAGCGGGACACTTCTTGGCCCGACGAACCATCACAATTATCAGTTGCAACTGCGTAGCCTTTACGAGCAACGGTTTAGCCGCCGGATGAGCTTCGCGGATTACCAGCGACAGATCGAGATTGTGAATAATGCCGAGTTGATTGATCACTGGAAAGAAGAGGCTCGGAAGGTGACTACTTACGTGACGAGCCGCGAAGAAGTTTCTTTAACATTCTCTTCCCCGACCGAGGCGGAGCGGCATTTTCGGTCGCATTATTTGGAGGGATTAATCAAGGGACTGGAGGAAGCGACCATCGGCGGAGTCATGAGTCGGCGTTTACAGGACAGATTACTCAATCGGGCGGTCGAGGATACTTGGGTGCGGGAAACGCGCTCGCCCTCAGGTATGATGCAGGAGTTGGCTGGACGATTTCGACAGAATGGGCTCCACGTTTTTCGCCATCGCCGCGGGATGTTGTTTGTCTCGCCAATCCGAACACGCGCCTTTGTTCACGAACAAGCTGGCGTCTCTCGAACTGTGAATGCGATTCTCGAAGCGCTGGCAGGGACAGCGGTGATCAATCGCAAACAGCTTTTTGAGAAGTTGATTGGCAATGTTGCAACCGAGGATGCACAGCCGCGCAAACTCGCGCTTGTATCCGATTTGCGCTGGCTGATCAACGAAGGCTTTGTGATCGAGTTTAATGATGGCTCGCTCGATCTTCCACGAGGAAAAGCCAAACCGCGGGAAGCTTTGGCGCCGGACGTGGCCGCAGAGGCAGTCGAACGCGGATCCGCTGAACCAGCGGAGCAAACGCTCGCGTTGGCAATTTGGCGTGGGCCCTATTCGTTAACGATTCTTAGCGAAGGCGCCGCGTCGCCCCCTTCGTAACGAACGACTTCATTTTTTTCTGTTCAAGGAGCGCAATACGCGGTGCATGTAATGCCGCTTCTTCGAGCGTATAGCGCGCAAAACTCATGATGGTGAGACGGTCGCCGATTTTGCCGAGATGCGCCGTGGGACCGTTTAGTTCGATGATTCGACGCCGAGTTTCGCCGAAAATGGCATAGGTCTCGAATCGTTCGCCATTGTTCAAATTGCTCACCCGGATTTTTTCATATGGAATCAGTCCAACGAGTTCAGCCAGATCGGCGGAAACCGTCAAGCTACCTTCATAATCCAGGCTTGTTCCGGTGACGGCGGCGCGGTGAATTTTTGATTTGAGGAGAGTAAGTTGCTTCGATTCGATTTTGCAGGGCGCCTGTATCAGCCCCAAAAGCCTTCGGTCTCAGACACGGTTTACAATTTCAGATCGCGCCGGCTTTTCTGAGCGTTTTATAGGCACCGTTTTTGTTGATCGTCTTTAGACCACGCGCCGTAACGCGAACGCGTACAAACTTCTTCAACTCAGGCACCCAAATACGCTGGCGCTGCAGGTTCGGTGCGAAAATGCGCGGCACATTTTTCGTGATATGCCGCCCTACACCGCCCTTCTTCTTAGCCAGGCCGCGCCGGTGAATAACGCTGCCGCGCATGGCTTTTGATCCCGTAATACTGCAAATTCTCGACATAACGTGAATGAAAAACGCCGCGTAAAGTGGCGCGCACCAGCCAGCCGGTCAAGTGGATGTTGATCCGTCGCGCTTTGTATTCTTCTCCTCGAAAAATTCATGGTTGAACGCGCAACTGGCGGAGGCGGTCAAATTTAGCTCGCACAAGAGCCAGTCGAGTTGGCAAGATCGACATCGCACATAGCCAATGCACAAGAATAATCACAAATTGCGGATTGGGATTGTTGGAGCGGGCAACATCGTTCGCGCTCGCCACTTGCCAGCTCTTAAGAAACATCCGGAGGTTGAGATTGTTGCCGTCTCCAATTCAACGTACGAAAGCTCGGAAAAATTTTGCCAGGAATACTGTCCGTCAGCCACGCCGATGCGGAATTGGCCCGAGCTACTTGCCCTGCCGGACATCGACATTATCTGGATCGGCACGCCGCCGGTAATGCATTCGGCCGTGACTGTCTCGGCGCTTGAGGCTGGCAAACACGTTTTTTGTCAGGCGCGTATGTCGATGGATCTGGCGGAAGCTGAGGAAATGCTCGCGGCATCAAAGCGTTATCCAGAACTGGTGACGATGCTTTGCCCGCCGCCGATGGGAATGCGGGCCGATCTCCTCGTGAAAAAACTCCTGGCTGAAGGTTACATCGGCCGTCCGCATCATGTGCGATTGCAAAGTTTTATCAGCAACTATTTGGATCCGGCCGCTTCGCCGCATTGGCGGCAGAAGATCGAAATCAGCGGGCTCCACGTGCTCACACTCGGGATTTACATCGAAGTGCTGCAACGCTGGCTTGGCGAGATCAACGGTGTCTTCGCGCGCGGAAAAGTCATTCACCCAATACGCGAGGGCTACGAAGTCATCGTTCCCGATTTGCTGACCGTCCTTTGCGCTTTCGATAACGGCGCGGAAGGAGTGCTGGAGTTTAGCGGTATCGATGCGCTGGCGCCGAGTGATCGAGTGGAAATTTACGGTAACAGCGGCACGCTCGCTTACGATTTCGGTTCGGATGTGGTGCAAGTGGGAAAGGTCGGCGATCGCGGGCTGCACGTTGTCGATCTTCCTTCGGAATTAGAAACCGAGTGGCGCGTGGAAGAGGATTTTCTCGCCGCGGTGAAATCCAAGGGCCGCGTGCGCCCCCATCCGAATTTCGAAGAGGGCCTTGGCTACATGCGCGTCGTGCAAGCCGTCGCCGATTCTCGGGCGCGCAATGAATGGGTGGAAGTTAAACGCTGAAGACAACACGCCTCCAACTAGGGTGTCATCGCGTTCCCGACAAGAAATCTTCTCACAACGAGCGCCCAGACCAGCAGCGTGATCAGTTGGTACCACGCGAAAAACCGGTCGTAACCCCGCCGATGGGCAATGAGCCCACCGGCCGCCAGCACCGCGTATTGACCGATAAACGGAACGTACCAGATCGGATGAAAGAGATCGCCGTGAACCGCGGTTTGCGCGATGTCGAGCAAACACATTGCGATGAAGGTGGAGTAATAGCCCGCACGGTTTCGTTCGAAACGGCCCTGGTGTTCTTCTGCTTCCGATAAATCAGGCGGGTAAAGGAAAACGGTCAGCATATAGAGTGTGATGGTCCAAACGATCAGCAGGAGGAACTTGTCGAAGCTCCAGTTGACCTCAGTGTTCCACTTAAATGTGACCCACCACTGCAAAGTCAGCAGCAACAGCGTGGCGAGAGTTAGGACAAGGTGGACCTCATCGAGTGGATTCTCTTTGCGGCGATAAAACGCGCGGCCGGCGCCGGCGAGCAGATTGGTTACGCCCAAGCCGATGATGATCGACATCAGCGCGGCGATAAACTCGAAGCTGCTCATGAGATTCTGCGCGTTCTGCATGGCGCGCCGAGCTTAATGGGGATCGAACCCGAAAATCGAGCGGCAAATGGCTGGATCTACAGTAGAGACCGCGTTATTACCGCGCTTAAGGGGAGCGCGTCTTTGCCAACAGCCAATCCACTGCGTTATTCAAATTGGCGAGCGCTGCGCTTTCGATCGGATCGTTATGGTAGGCGCCAGGCAGTTGAATGACGCGCTTTTCTCCGGCATAGGCCTCAACTACAAGCTTGTGATAGTGCGGAGGAACGACTTCATCCTTTTCCGCTAGCAAGAAGATTGCAGGCGCATGAATCGCTTTGGCATTTGCAATGCTGTCGAGGTCTTTCGGAATCTGTAACGCCACAGGACCAGCTAGCAGCCACAGATTCCACCAGCCAAACCGGCGCAGAATCATTTCGCGTAACGGCGGAGGATTCTGCAAAATTAATCCGGCAATCCCGGCAGGCCGGGACCCCGCTACGTGCAGCGCGGCAGTTGCGCCGATGCTAGTTCCAAAAGGCACGATTGGTCGATCAATTGCGTGGCGTTTTAATTCATCAAACACCGCGAGCGCAGCCGGCCCGATCCTGGAAAGCCGCGCTGGCCCTGTGCTGCCGCCGAATCCCGGATAATTCATTCCCCAGACTTCGACTGCGCGATCATTCCACATCTCTGCTTCTTCAGCGGGCCAACGCTCAGCGCGGTCTGCGTTGCCATAAAAGCGCAAAACATACATGTCCGCAGTGCCTTTGGATCGTGCCAGGCGGGATTGCGCGATCCATATTTCCAATTGTCCATTTTCGAACGGAATAGTTCTCCGAACTGCGCCGCCTGCATTGATCGGCGTTCTTGTTGGAAACAAAATCAGATGGTCCGGCAAATGACCGAGAAACATCACAGCGAAATATAAGGCAGCGGCGACGAGGAAGACGCGGAGTCCAGCGGGAATTCTTACTTTCACATTTGTTTGAGGAATGCAAGGACGCGCGATTCATAATCAACTGCGGTCGCTCGATGGAGATCGACGTGTCCGGCATTTGGTACAAACCAAAGTTGCTTGGGCGATCGCGCGCGCTCAAACAGCATCCGTGTGTCGGCCGGTCTGGTGTTTCTATCTTTTTCGCCGCTGATGATGAGCAGCGGACACTCGACGCTGGCGATGTGATCGACTGGGCGTAATTGCGATGCTGAAATCCCAAGCCGCCAGTGCAATTGGTTCATCAATATTGGCGTCATCATCCGTCCGATACGGCCGAGGTAATTTTCCATCCGGTTCCGTGTTGCGATTTCGATGGTCGGATAGACTTCCTCCAGAACAAGTGCGTCAACTTTTGGCGGAGGTGTTGCGAGCAGAGCAGCTGCGCCGCCCAATGAACTACCAATAATAGCAATTCTATCGGTTGGATCGATATGGCGTAGAAAATCTACCGCAGCGAGCACGTCGCGGCTTTCCTTCCATCCAAAGGTGATGTGATCGCCTTTTGTTTCGCCAGTTGCTTGGAAATCGATCAGCAAGACCGAGTAACCAGCGCGGCACAAAAATCGCGCGCGATCAACCATGCTCAAACGATTCGCGCGAATGCCGGGCAGAAGTAAGACAGCGCCGCGGCCATTCTGGATCGGGCACCACCAACCGTGGACATTTGCGCCCGAATCGCTTGGAAATGTCACCCGTTCAGCGTTTAGATCGCCGGGCGCACTTCCAATTCGGGTTTGAACAGGATGCGCGAGCAGCCAGCCACTGAAAAGGACGCAGACAACGGCGGCAGCCCCCAGCGTCACGAGGGTAATAAGGAGTCGTCTCATATTCGTGCTCGTAGCTACCTAACTTGTTTCGAAGCAGCCCATGCCAACCATTCCCACCAACTCTCAGGCTTCTTTCTTCTCAAGTTTCCGGTATCCGGCGACTAGCAGAACGATAAAGGCCGCGAGAAGCGAGCAGAACTTCAGTTGAGCGGAAAGCTCCGACCAATAATTGAAGTAGCCGTCGCAGACGCTGAAGATGCCACCGAACATCAATCCACTGCCAATGGCTGGGAGGGCCAGAAATGCGCCGACGATGACCGTGACGAGACCGAGCGGCACGGCGATTGCGAAAAGATGTTTCTCGAACGTTCTCTCGGCGGCTCTATACTCAGCATCCTTCTTCTGATACTCCGCAGAATTTGAGTCAATCAGCGACGCAACATGGTAGTCCTGCCATCGCGGCTCTAGCGAGAATGTGCTGACTCCGTAGTGAATCATCGCCGGAAAAACAACAGCGATGCCGAATGCGAGTGCGAATTTCTTTGCAATCATGCGCAAACGCTATGCCGCTGAACCCGCGTTGCGTTAATCGATAATTTTTTGTGTCGTCATTGATTTGATTGATCACTGTGCCGCTAATTCGAAAAGAAACGCCTGCATCTGGCGCAGTTCGCTGGGCTGCAACGACGGGAGTAACAGCCGGAAAAGGAGCTCGTTTAATACGATAAGCCCGCAAACCCTATGGAGCTGAGGCAATCGTCGATTTCGTTGCATCGGCTTTCTCCGCGGCGCCGAGGAATCGCTGATACAGGAATGACGCGACCATCGCGATGATGGCGACCACTACGAATGCGCTGATACGATAAAGTTGGTCTAGTTGCGAAAGATCGTGAAAGAAAAGTTTCAAGACGGTGAGACCAAGCAAACCGAGACTCGCATAACGCACAGGCGCAATTTGCTTACGGATGCCAACAATAAGCATCAATAGCGCGAACAACGCCCAGGCGATGCTATAACTCATGTCGCGCGCGAAATTCCCTGAGAATTGAAACGTCAATGCAGTCGCGCCCGGTGCGCTGAAGTAATCGGCGATCTCGATGTTTACGATTAAAAAGGCGAGCACCGTGCCTAGTGTGTAAAGCAAGGGCAGCACATTCGACCCGAGCACGAGATGGCGCGGCGGCGCGAGGAATCGTCCGGCACCGAACAGACACACGGTCGCGATGCCGTAGGTGTAAAGATACCAATTAAGAATTGGGAATGCTGCGTGCGGATGATAACTCAGCACGGCCGGATTGAGGGCAAGCCGCGCAAAGACAATCACGAGCAAAACGACACCTGTCAGGCGCAGTCCCGGATGCGGAACGCGATGAAACAGCCAGCAAAGCGCTGCACCCTCCAGGGCCCAGCCCACCGTGATCCATTGTCGATCAAACTGGATCGGGAAAATCAGCGTAATGAAGAACAGCGCTACGCCTCCAAAAAGTGCGAGTTGCGCATTTCGGGCGGGGCTGGTGAGTGATGTGCGTTTAAGCACCACAAGAAGTCCGAGGAGCGAGGGCAGAGCAAATGCCAGGGGTACGAGACCAGGTAAATGGCTCGGATAAGCGCTGCGAACAACGTCATACACCAGGTAAAAATGCAACGGTCCAGCTAGCGCCGCGGCGGCCCATGGCGCAGTTTTCCCCGCAAATTTGCGATGGAAAATGAAAGGAAAGATCGTGAACAAGGCGTAAAACCCGAGGTACCAAGTCAGCGGTAGCGTGGCACGCGTAGGATCGAAATGCTGAAAATGCCACGCATGCTCTAATGCGAGCACGCAAGCGAGCCCGATCGCCGGGAGCACGTCTAGCAAGAGCATTTCGCTCATGCCGAGAAGCAAAATGACCAGCAACAGTGCGAGGCCAAATACCGCGGATGGATTCACAAGGGGTAACCGCAGCGTTACCATGATTAACAGCAGAAAAGGCATCGCGGCAGACAACGCTGGAAGCTGAACCGAAAGATTCCCGGGATCGGTGATGTCACCGAAGAGTTTTGGCGCGGCGGTTCCCTCCTTCACGAAACGCCGGCAGGCCCAACTTGCGCCGACCAGAAAGAAAATTGCAAAGCCGCCAAGAATGAACAGCGCTGTCGGCAAGCCCGTGAGCTCGCTTGGAATCCGCAGCAGCCACCCGCCTACCGCTATCAGAGTGAGCAGGAGCATGGCGAAAATCGGCAGGAGCCTGCCCGTTGCCAGAGCGAGACCGAACGCGAGAAGAACGACAATTAACACGAACGGCCAAACGACAATTGAAAGTTCGGTGATTTGAAAAATCGGCATCAACATCAACAGGAGCGACAACGCGGGAAATGCCTGACTCCACCACGGGAGATGAATCTTGCGCAGACGTTGCAGCACAAGCGGGGTCGCGGAATGAAACAGCGCGAAAATAAAATAGAATGACAGCGCAATATAAAGATATGCAGAGGTGAGATACGAGTTCGTCCATGCGGCGAGAAGAATGAATGCCGCCAGCCCTGCGAGGGCGTTAACAATAGTCAATCTGCTTTCGAGCAACGTGAGTGCGAGAAGGCCAAGATCGACAATGAAAACATAGCTGAACAAGAGCGTTGGCCGGTGCGCGATCGTTGGGAATGAGAGCAGGTAAAACGCCGCGAGGATCGCCGCGCCTGCAAGCCCGAGCGCGCAGGCGAGAAGCTCATGGTTCATTTTTCTGGTTCGCTTTGCCCATGCTACCGCTGCAAGAAACAGCCCTTGAAATCCCCCAAACACTGCCATGACAACAAGGACTTTGTTGCCGGCGAAATATTTTTCCGGGACAAAGAACGTGGTGATCCAGGCGAATTGCATTAACGCTGTTCCTAGTGCGCCTAAAATCGCAAGCGCATTCCATCGTTGTCGTTGCGCAACCGCGAGGAGACCGACATCGAGCAACGCGATATAGACGAAAAGGCCGAGAGGGTAATCTTCGCCTGTCGAAAGCAATGCCGGCGTGAGAAAACCGCCGGCGATCCCAAGCACAGCGACGACCATCGCATTCAACCGGACGGCCAGCAGGAACGCGACCGCCGTGATCAGCGTCATCAATAAAAACGTTGGAATGAGACCAAAGAATGCGAAGTGATAATAAGCTCGACAGGAAAACGTCACGGCATAGAGCACCAGGATTCCTGTCGCGCAGAGCGTTTGCGCAGTGACAGCGTTTTCCTTCCGTTTTAAAAGCAGACCGCCGATGACAAGGCTTGCGCCAACGACAAATCCAATCGCAACCCGCAGCTCCGGCGAGATGAGATTGTGCTCGAACGAATATTTCACGAAAAACGCCACGCCGAGGAAAAGGGCGAGCCCGCCAATCCAAGCGAACAGCTTCGCGCCCATGAATTGCTCCCAATTAATCGGTGGTTTGGGCGGCGTTGCGATTCGAGGAACGGCTTCTTTGATGAATCTTTCGGGAATTGGCGGCGGCACCGATACTTTCTCTTGCCGGATTGGAGCGGTTGTGATTGGAACCGGTATCGGGACGGCTTCCATCGCTGCCACGGCGACTTCAGGTTGCGGGGCCGGGACGACCTCCGGCCGCAAATTGCGCACGTCGTTTTCAAGTGAAGACAATCGCGTAACTAAGTCGTCAACGCCGCGCTTTGCGCTGTTTGCTTTGGCGAGCGCGACGAACGGCAGGATGATAATACCAATCAACAGACCGATGATGAACAGGACTAGGAGTTCCATTTGTTTGTTAGTTTTGACCGAATATCCGGCCTTGCTGCAGAGGATAACTGCTTTGCACGATGAATGTTAATTGATAAAAATTGCGGATTTCATCGAGGCTTTCGATCATGAACATTCATCACCTCGAGCTGTTTTATTTCGTCGCAAAACACGGCGGCATTGCGGCCGCGGTCCGCAATATCCCTTACGGCATCCAACAACCTGCAGTGAGCGGGCAAATTGCGAAGCTGGAGGAGTCGCTGGGCACCAAGCTGTTTCAGCGACGACCATTCGCGCTTTCGCAGGCAGGGCTGGAACTATTCGAGTTTATCAAGCCGTTTTTCGACAACATCGAGATCGTTGGTGAAAAGCTACGTCAGAACAGGTCGCCGCAATTGCGCATTGCTGCGCCGTCGATCGTGCTCCACGACTACATTCCGGAACTGCTGCAGAAGCTTCGGACTAAATTTCCCGAGTTCCGGCTCTATCTGCACGAGGCGGCGCGCGCCGAAGCGGAGAGATTACTCTTGGCCCGAGATGTCGATCTTGCGATAACCCTGGTTGAGAAAAAACCGCGCACTGGGATTCAGGTTCGACCATTACTCGAGCTACCGTTGATTCTGCTTGTTCACAGAAATTCCGGGCTGGCTCGCGCTGGGGAGTTGTGGAAGCGAGACAAGATCGAAGAAACGCTGATCAGCTTCCCGCGAACGGATCCAGTTCACGCTTCCTTTCAGCGCGGTCTTAAACGCCTTGGAGCGGAATGGTTTTGCGGCATCGAGGTCAATTCGGCTCGCTTGATCGAGCGTTACGTCTCGAGCGGTTATGGAATCGGTTTGGCAGTGGCAGTCCCAGGCTTCAAGCCTGCCGCGGGGGTGCGCGTTTTGGAGTTGCCGAATTTTCCCGCGGTTGTTGTGGGCGTGTCGTGGTCAGGCAAGCTTTCGAATATTTCGAAGCAACTGCTCACCGAGTTAGAAACCGAAGCCCAAACGCAAATGCGCCGAATGAAAAGCCGAGGCCGGCATTAACGCGATGTTGATCTCGTTGCCGCCGCTGCGCGCTAATTCGCCTCGTCTTTGAGCATCGATTTGATCTGCTCGCGCAATTCCAGCGTCTCTTCGTGGCCGTGCGCCGAGACCGCGTGCCGCACCGCAGCATGCACCACTTCCTGCTCGGTGCCGGAAATTTTTAGCGAGCAATTTCTCTCACTCGGATGATCCCGGCAATCGATTGATTTCCTTGGAGCCGCCATTGTTAGCTGTAGATTAATTAACTCTTCTTTAATTCCGCTAGATCTTTTAGCACTTGCTCGCTGTGGTCGGCGGGCTTGACACCAGTATATACCTTGGCGATCTCGCCTTTCGGATTAACGATGAAGGTGTTTCGCGCGGCGAGTTTGCTCCCTTTGTAATCCATCACCGAACCGTACTCGGTCGAGACCTTCCCGTCAGGGTCGGCGAGCAATTTGAAGTTGAGTCCTTCCTTCGTGCAAAAATCCTTGTGCGATTGGGCGGTGTCCACGCTCACGCCGAGAATGACCGCTCCGGAGTCTTCATATTTTGCCAGGTCGCGCTGGAAATTGCGCGCCTCCATGGTGCAGCCGCTGGTAAAATCTTTCGGGTAAAAATAGAGCACGACCCATTTGCCGCGATAATCCTTCAGGTTTACCTGCGAACCATCACCAGTCGTTAGGCTAAAATCAGGCGCAGGCTTTCCGACCTCCGGTTGCTGCTGAGTTTCCGCCGCTGCCATCACGCCCAATGTGCCAAGCCCGATGATTACTGACAAGATCGTGTTTCTCATTTTCATGCCCCAGTCTTGGAGCGTATTGCCAGCTAGTCAAGGAATGCCGCCGAAGAGCCCCGGGGCCGACTAAAAATGGGACGGCTGACAAGTCATTACTTCTTGAAAGGAAAGGCTTGCGCGAGATTGTGCATTTGAGGCAAAACTGAGCTAAATGGCTCAAATGGTCGCATCGCCACACGCCGCAGTGAAACCTGTGCGGCTGATTCTTGGCTTGATCGCCTGTGTCGGGCTTGTCTTCACGTTCATCACGCTGTTGTTCGGTTTCACCTCAATCCCGGCAAACTCCGTCGGGGTTAAGACTCGCTTTGGCGCTTACCACGATGTGGTCAATCCCGGACTCGCTTATGCGATTCCCTATATCGACGAGATACACATTGTGCCGACCCAGCGCCTGCTAAAACTGGAGTTTGGTTTTTCTACGCCGAACGCCACGAATGCATACCAGGGTGATATGGAACCGGAGGAAACCGAGACCATGATCACGGGTGATCTAAACACCGCCCTTGTCCCATGGGTGGTGCAGTATCGGATTACCGATCCCAAAACGTACCTGTTCGGAGCACGCGAACCGGAGAAGACGTTGCGGGACCTTTCCGAGAGCGTGATGCGCGAGGTGATTGGCGATCGCACCGTGGACGAAGTACTCACAATTGGACGACACGACATTGAATCGTCGACGTTGAAACGTTTGGCCGACCTTTCTTCGCAGTACGACCTGGGAATTCAGATTCAGCAGGTGCAACTCGCGACAGTGCGTCCTCCGCCGGCCGTGCAGGGTGCGTTTAATGAGGTCAACCAGGCGCAACAGGAAAAACAGACGGCGATTAATCAAGCCTGGGCAGTGTATAACGATGCCGTGCCGAACGCTCGCGGCCAGGCGAAAGAGCGCGAGAAACAGGCCGAAGCTTATGCCTTCCGCCGGGTTAACGAGGCAAAGGGCGAAGCGCAAAAATTTTCTCTGTTGTTGGCTGAGTATCGGAAAGCGCCGGAAGTAACGCGGCGCCGTCTTTATCTTGAAGCGATGCAAGCGATCTTCCCCAATTTGCAAAAGAAAATCATCGTCGACGACAGCTTGAAAAGCATTCTCCAGACGTTGCCGCTATTGCCAGCCGATCAAACGAAGGCCTCACAATGAACGTTATCGATGTTACTCCACGACCCGCGGCTGTTTCGGCCATTGTGCGCTTTTTGCAGAGCCGATTGATGTCGATCCTGGGAATTCTTTTCATTTTGACCGCGCTCAAATGGGGAACGGTGCTTTTCGTTGTCCATCAATATGAAACTGTGATCATCACGCGTTTCGGCAAAATCGTTCGCACGGTCACAAGCCCCGGATTGAAGATCAAACTGCCCGTGTTCGATAAGGTGCACCGTTTTGACAAGCGTATCCTCGCCTGGGACGGACCGCCGACTGAATGCCCGACCAAAGACAAGCTCTACATTATTGTCGATTGTTTTGCCCGATGGCGTATCAGCGATCCCTTCCTCTACTATAATCGGCTCAACGACGAACGCAGTGCGCTATCGCGTCTGGATGACATTCTCGGAAGCGAAACGCGAACCGCTGTCGCCACGCACGATCTCGTGGAGATCATCCGCGTTACTAAAGGACGAAAACCGGTGCGCGACGAGGAGTTGGAGAAAAGCGGCACGGTCTTGCCCACGACAATTCCCGATATTGAATTTGGGCGTGGCCAAATCGAGAAACAAATTACCGAACGCACGCGACAGAAGATTTCCGATTTCGGAATTGAACTGCTCGACGAACGATTCAAGCGCAGCAAATACAATCCAGCCGTTGCCGAGAAAATTATTGAGCGCATGTCGAGTGAGCGACACCAGATCGCTGCCCGTTTTCGTTCCGAAGGCCGCGGCGAGGCGGCAAACATCAGCGGGCAAAAGGAAAGCGACGTGGCCTCGATCAGTTCCACGGCCACGAGGAATGCGCTGGAGACCGAAGGGAAGGCCGACGCCGAAGCAGCTTCCATTTATGCCGCCGCATTCAATCCACCTGATGCGCAGGAGCTTTATTCATTCCTTCGCAGCCTCGATGTCATGCGCGCCGCATTTGCAAAAGATACTACCGCGGTCATCTCCACCAATAGCGATCTCGGCCGATTGCTCAAGTCGATGGCCGAGGCAGTGGCTCCTCCAAAACCGGCGCATTGATTCGACATAATTCTCCGATGGGCGTCGGTTGCGCCTTTAGTGAATTGGCGTTTGTCTGCAATACATGAAGGTCTGGACGATCGGACATTCGACACGTTCGATCGACGATTTTGTGTCCTTGTTAAAGTCGAACGGAATCAGGTTGGTTGTTGATGTCAGGTCGCTCCCGGGATCGAAGCGCCACCCGCAGTTTAATAAGGAGACGTTGGCAGACTCGTTAGGCAAAGTCGGAATCTGCTACGAACATTCTCCCCAGCTTGGTGGCCGAAGAAAACCAAGGGAGGATTCCCCCAATACAGCCTGGCGGAATGAATCATTTCGCGGTTACGCCGATTACATGGAGACAGAAGAGTTCGACAAAGGTGTTAAGCGCCTTCTCGATCTTGCTGCCGACGCCAGCCCTGCTGCGATCATGTGCGCAGAAGCGGTCTGGTGGCGCTGTCACCGTTCGCTGATATCTGATTACCTTAAAGTGCGCGGCATCGAGGTGATACACATCCTCGACGTAAACAAAACCGAGCCGCATCCATACACGTCTGCCGCGTGGATCGTGAATGGAGAACTAAGTTACGAAGGGTAACTCGCCAAGGAGCGGCGGTCTCCAGTCCGCCGTGGGCGATCTGGAGATCGCCCTTCCTTGTTCTAACGAGGATCCGTCACGCGCCCGAGAAAAAGAGCAGACGCCGGTTGGGACGTGTTGAATGGCATAAATGAATGGATGATCGACTTTCACCTCGATTGGCGGTGGTTTTGGCCGCGCAATCGCCGTCGCTCTCATCATTACTACCGCGGTGGCTGCGGCTGCTTCGGTTCCTTTTTCGTCAACGGCGATGAAGGTCTTGTGAAAGACATTGGAGATGTAGAGGTAATCATTCGGCTTGCGGGGCGCGATCTTATCGAAATTCGCGCTGCCTCGCGGAATATCGAATGCGCTTTTCATTCCAAGCGCCTGAAGTTTTTCGGCGAGCGCGATCGTAGGCGGTTCGAGTTTGAACTTTGGCAAATGCAGGTCGACATCCTGCGCTCCGAGCTTTGCGCATTCCGCCAAAACATCCGCGGTGAGCTTCGATTCCAAAGCACGCAGACCATTTACGTCGTCGGGACAAAGAACGAGAAACTGAAGATCGTCGCCGGCGTAGGGAAGGCTGACCGCGGTGAAGCCTTCGCGCCTGGCGTAACCAAATCGCGCCCTTTTCCGCATCATCGGAACATTGACCGGCGCTCCACCACGGACATGGAATGGTTCCGGCTGCGTTGCCTTCTCGGAAAATGCATCCGACCAGGGTGCTTTGAGATAAAGTGCGTTCGCCAGGACCAGCCGCGTCAATTTGTTCAGCGCCTCGACGGGAATGAGATCACGAATCTTGTCGCGCGTCTCGTTTGCCACCCATTTATTGATATGCTGTGCAGCTGCTGCAGGATTGACGGTGAAGTCGATCGGCTCGAATGCGGCGCCATAATCTTGCTTTACCAGCGACAAAAAATCCTGACGAAAATCGTAGTCTTTTTGCGCGAAGAGCCGGTTGGTGATGTTCAATGCGATCGGCTCGCTCGGCCCGCCGAATTCCTTGGATTTCTTCACCAGTTCGGCTGTCTTCACGGTCATTTCTTCCAGCGACTGCTGAAGCAAGGCAAACGAGGCGGCCACCGCGCTCGCGTCGCTTGAAAAATGCAGCACGCGCGCCATCTCCGTGCACGTGTCGCCATCCGCGCCAGCGAACGTCATGGCGAGGGCGCTTTCAATAGAGAACGGTGAAACGCAAAGGTTCTCGTTACCTGTGGCGAGTTGACGGTGAAGATCGACCGCGAGTTCGTTTGTCGCCTTGGCCGCTAGATCGAAGTTTGTCGTGGCGCGCGCCATTGCAACGACTAACGCGCCAAATAACTGCAAAATCAAAAGCCGTTTCATGCCAGCCATGAAACACTGAAATTGCCAGGGTGGCGACGCCAATCTGAGGCGTCACTCCGGCGCTGATAACGGCGCTCCCAGGCTTCGAATCCAAAAGCGGTGAAGGCGCAAATCTCGCGCGCTAAGAGCCGCTTTTTCGACTCGTTGAAGATAACGCGTTCCATGTGACAATTTCCTCATGGACGAATCCAAAATCCGAACTCGCGCTGATATTTCCGACTCTGACAAGTGGGACTTGACGCATCTTTTTGCGAATGTCGGAAAATGGCAGGAAGATTTTGCCTGGCTTCAACGGACGTATCCAAAACTTCAGGACTGGAAGGGCAGAGTAGGGGATTCGGCACAGACGCTGGCAGGGTTGCTTGAGTTCGAAAAGTCGCTCGATTTGAAGATCGAGCGCGTTTATCACTACGCGTCGCTGCAACTGGCAGAGGACAGCACCAATAACGAATATCTTGCGCGGATAGGGCAGGTTCAAAATCTGCTCACGAAGATCGGCGAAGCCGCGGCATTTGTGGTTCCTGAAATTCTGGCGATTGACGACGAAACGTTCGCCAAATTCGTTGCCGATCCTGCGCTGACCGAGTGGCGAATCAAGTTGCACAAGATTCGCCGAATGAAACCGCACGTGCTCTCAGTGCCCGAGGAACGTCTTCTTGCGCTGGGGAGTGTCGCGCTCAGCGGTTACGACGACACGTTTTCGCAATTGACCGATGTGGACATGAAGTTTGGCGTCTTGATCGATCAGACAGGGCGCGAGAGACCGCTCACCCAGAGCTCGTTCAGCTCATTTTTGGTCAAGCGCGATCATGAGCTGCGCAAACGCGCTTTCCATCAATTCTATGCAGAATTTCGCGACCATCAGTACACACTTGCCGCGTCACTTGCTTACTCCGTCAAGGCAGATGTCTTCCATGCGCGAGCAAGACATTATTCATCTGCGCTCGAGGCAACGCTGTTTCCAGACGATGTGCCGATTGCCGTTTACGACGGATTGATTCAATCGGTTCGCGCGAATTTGAAGCCGCTTTTTCGTTATTTCGATTTGCGCCGGCGTGCGCTTGGATTGCGC
This sequence comes from uncultured Verrucomicrobiae bacterium, assembly GCA_963758425.1. Lineage (GTDB taxonomy): Bacteria > Verrucomicrobiota > Verrucomicrobiia > Chthoniobacterales > UBA10450 > Udaeobacter. The sequence goes on along the minus strand of CAVWVV010000011.1, from coordinate 4,118 downwards.
GAGCTGCATTATTGCGACACCTACGTCCCGCTCGTTCCGGAAATCGAGACCGGTTTCACGTTTGATCAGGCTGTGGAAATGGTCTTAGGCGCGCTTGAGCCGCTTGGGAAGGAGTATGTTGATGTGCTGGCGGAAGGTCTGCGCACTGGTCGCTGGTGCGACCGCTACGAAACGAAAGGCAAACGCAGTGGCGCGTTTTCATCGGGAAGTTACGAGGCTCCGCCCTACATGCTTATGAATTACAAGGAAGATGTTTTCGCCGATGTTTACACGCTTGCGCACGAAGCGGGGCACTCCATGCACAGCTGGTTTTCGCAAAATTCGCAGCGGTTCCAGGATTACGAGTATCCGATTTTCCTGGCCGAGGTCGCCTCAACATTTAACGAGGAACTGCTCACTCATTACCTGCTCAAAACAACGAACGATCCGAAGATGCGCGCCTACATCATCAACCGGCAAATCGACGACCTGCGAGGGACGCTTTTCCGGCAGACCATGTTTGCTGAGTTTGAGAAAATTATTCACGCCATTGAGGAGAGTGGCGACGCGCTGACGCTTGACGTTTTCAGGTCGCAATATCATACGCTTCTCGAAACTTATTTTGCCGAAAACTTCGCGCTCGATCCCGAGTTGGACTTGGAATGCCTGCGTATTCCGCATTTCTACCACGCATTTTACGTTTACAAGTATGCGACAGGAATTTCGGCTGCGGTTGCGCTTTCGCAGCGCGTGCTTGCCCACGAGTCCGGAAGTGTGGAGGCATATCTTAGTTTTCTGCGGTCCGGCGGTTCGAAATTTCCACTCGAGACGTTAAAGGCGGCGGGTGTGGACATGACCACATCCGCTCCAATCGAGAGCACATTGCGTTTGTTTGAACAGCGGCTCGACGAATTGGAAGAGCTGCTGCCGTGAATCAAGGAGCGGCGGTCTCCAGTCCGCCGTCCAAAAAAGGGGCGGATTGGAAACCGCCCGCCCTTGGATATCAGCTGGAAGTTTTTTGGAGTTTTCGCGGAGCCACCTCTCGCTTTATACAATTGGCTCCGTGGCCGAACTGCGCTTCTTCAATCCGTACGCAGATATTCGTTTCACGGCGAATCGCTTGCCGCATTGGCAACAGGAGGGCGCGGTTTACTTCGTTACATTTCGACTTGCCGACGCTGTGCCTCATCGCCTGCGCACTCAATGGGAGTCTGAGCGTGAAGCGTGGTTGCGTGTTCATCCACAACCTTGGAGTGCCGAGGTTGAGAACGAGTATCATGAGCGGTTCTCCGGAGCGATTGAGCGTTGGCTCGATGCCGGCTATGGCTCCTGCATTCTGCGGCGTCATGATTGTGCTGAGATCGTCGCTGAGGCGTTGCGCTATTTCGACGGGCGACGGCTAGCCCGCATTTCGGATGTCGTGATGCCGAATCATGTGCATGCGCTATTCGTGCAAAACGCCAATTGGCCTTTGGAAAACCTGTTGCGCAGTTGGAAGAGCTTCACCTCGCGGAAAATAAACTCATTGCTGGGTCGCGATGGTAGCCTATGGCAGCGGGATTATTTTGATCGGTCTGGTTCGCGACGGTAATGCATTTCGCGAATTGCGTGCGCTATATCCGCAGAAATGCTGCGAAGGCGCGCCTGCAGAGCGGGGAATACATTTTGTACGAGAGCGAGGTGGCACGGAGCATAGAATAAACCAGAGGCGTTTTTCCGGCGGACTAGAGACCGCCGCTCCTTGTGTTTATCGTTCCGCGATGCAACTGGAAAGCGGCCAACTTCTTCGGCAACTCGAGCCCCTGTTCCGGGAAAACTTCGAGCATTTCGGCGATTTGGGAGCCGCGGTTTCTGTCTGGCAAAATGGAAAACCCGTTGTCGATCTTTACGACGGATTTTGCGATGCCCGCCGCGAAAACGCCTGGGAAGCTGATACGCTCGTCCTCATTTGGTCTGCGACGAAGGGAATTGGCAGCGCATGCGTCCTCCATGTGTTGCAGGAACACGGGATCGAAATCGACAGACCCGTGGCGGAGTTCTGGCCTGAGTTCGCACAAGCCGGCAAAGAAAAAATTACGCTGTCGCAATTGCTTTCGCATCAAGCCGGGCTTTGCGCTTTGGATGCGCGAGTTGATATACTCGATTACCACGCCGTTATCAGGGCACTCGAATTACAAAAGCCATTGTGGCCGCCGGGGACTGCACATGGGTATCACGCCCGCACGTTTGGATTCTTGCTCGACGAACTCGTGCGTCGGATCGCCGGGAAAACGCTCTCCCAGTATTGGAGCGACACGTTTGCGCAGCCGCTGAATCTCGATCTTTGGATCGGTTTGCCCGAACGAGAGAATTCACGCGTGGCGACCGTTTACGCTGCAAAAAGCGGCAGGCCGCCGGACCCGAAAAACCGCCAGTCCGGCTCGAAATTTTACAGCGACCTGACTACGCCCGGCACACTGGCGCGCAAAACATTCACGTCACCCTACGGGCTGCAGTCCATTAGCGGGATGAACACGCCCGCTGTCCGCGCCCAACCGATTGTCTCCTTCGGAGGAATCGGGAGCGCGTCGGCACTTGCGAAGTTCTATTCCATGCTTGCGAATGGAGGGAACCTCGATGGACAAGCGTTTTTCTCGGAACAAACAATCGAATGGATGACGACGACGCTCACCGATGGCATGGACCGCGTTTTTCAAATACCGACAGCGTTTCTCAGCCGGGTTCATGAAAGATTCTGCACAAGGAGCGGCGGTCTCCAGTCCGCCGAGCCAAAAAATGGGGCGGATTGGAAACCGCCCCTCCTTGGTTACACAAAGGATGTTCGGCCCCTCACCGAACGCTTTCGGACATCCCGGCGCCGGTGGCAGCCACGCCTTTGCCGATCCTGAAAACAGGATTTCGTTCGCCTACGTGATGAATCAAATGGAACAATCGCTTCTGCCGAACGAGAAGTCGCTCCGCCTGGTGGATGCTATTTATCAGTGTGGCGATTGATTTTGACTGCGCGCGCCGCTGTAGCCACGGTCCTGTGGGCCGTCTTCCTAGTGTGAAAATCAGGCACAAAGTGAACCGGCCACAGGTCCGCTCACGGGACGGATTCGTCCTGCGGCGAACCGGTGGCTACATCATGCAGGCTTGATTTCCGCGCGGATTTTTAGTTCGATCGGGCTGTGGCCTCCCGAGGACGAAGTGACGTCGCTGACCGCGATAGGCGGAGACGTTCAACACGGTCCAGCAGCGTTTACTACCACGCACTGGAGCGTGGTGCTGGAGGCACAAGGTGAATCGCCAGCGGCACAAGAGGCGCTCGAAAAACTTTGTCGCACGTATTGGCGACCTATTTATGGCTTCGTGCGCCGACAGGGTGCTCGGAGCGAAGACGCGGAGGATCTTACCCAGGGTTTCTTCGCTTTATTGCTCGAGCGCAAAGATCTGAAGACTGTCCGAAAGGAGAAGGGACGGCTTCGTTCTTACCTGCTTACGTCCGTCAAGAATTTTCTGGCCGATGAGTCGCGGCATGCGATGGCCGTCAAGCGCGGCAAAGGACAGCGGTTAATTCCATTGGAGGAAATTCGTGAGGGGGAGCGCATCAATGTTGAACGGAGCGACAGATTGACAGCCGACCAAATCTACGAACGTCGTTGGGCGTTTACGGTTCTGGAGCGAGTGATGGCGCGGCTGCGGGATGAGTATCGCAGTGCGGGCAATCTGCGGTTCTTTGATCAGATGAAGAAAATGCTCATGGACGAGCCGGAGCGGCCTTCGCAAGCCCAGGTCGCCAGCGAATTCGGCATGACGGAGAACGCCGTCAAACAAGCGTTTTACCGATTTCGTCAGCGTTACCAAACATTATTGCGAGAGGAGATTGCCCACACGGTGGCGATGCCCGGCGACATTGAAGATGAGCTGCGCCATTTAATTACTGTGGTCCGGGCGTAGACACGAATTGCATAAGGCTCGACACGAATTACACGAATTATCACGAATTTCGTAAGCACATGACACGAATTACACGAACTATCACCAACCTTCATGAGGCCAGGCCCCCCTTGTATCGATCCGTGTAAATTAGTGAAATTAGTGTCTCAATGGGTGTCGATTCGTGAAGTTCGTGTCTCAATTGGTCTAAGTTCGCGTGA
>CAVWVV010000010.1:0-133764 GCA_963758425.1 uncultured Verrucomicrobiae bacterium | reverse complement strand
CGCTGGCCACCTTATTGGATGAGGCGGTGAGCGCCGCCACCGTGGAGCGCGGTCAGTAAGGTGCTGGACCAAACGGTGGCTGCCTGGCATCGGCGCGCTCTTGCCGACACGTATCGGTATTTGATTTTCGATGCGGTGAGCGTGCGCATTCGATTGGTGGGCAAAGTGCAGCGGCGCGTTGCTCTGTGCGCCTACGGCATCGGCGAGGATGGCCAGCGCGCGTTAATCGATTTCCTTTTGGTTCGAAGTGAGAGCGAAGAAAGCTGGCGAAGCTTGCTTGAAGAACTGTGGCGGCGCGGGTTGCGCGGCACGAAATTAAGACTGATCACCACCGACGGAAATCCCGGATTGATCGCGGCCTTAGAGCTGGTGTGGCCGCGAGTCTCCTTGCAGCGCTGTTGGGTACACAAGCTGCGCAACGTCTCCGCCAGACTCAAAAAAAGTCAGCAAGAATGTCTGCAAGAGGCCAAACTCATTTATCAAGCCAGGACCCGCCGCGAAGCCAGCGCTCGATTCCGCGTCTGGAAAACTCGCTGGAGAGTCCAAGCCGAGCGAGCGGTGCGTTGCTTGGAGCTGGATCTAGAAGAACTGCTGGCCTTTTACGACTGTGCGCAGGCACATTGGAAACGCCTCCGCACCACCAACGTGATCGAACGGCTCTTTGTCGAAGTACGACGGCGCATCCGCACCATGTGCGCCTTCACCACACGCGACAGCTGTGAACGCATCCTCTTTAGTGTCTTTGACCGAATGAACAGCCACTGGAGAAAACACCCTCTCAAAACTTTTACACAAAACAATTGACGCTACCTAATACTCGACACATGTCCTGTGCGCTCTCTTGACGAGTCATGCTGACAGCGTATAGCGCACGATCATGAACACCTGAGTGGTTGCATTTCGGGTCAACACTTGAGTCGGACCGGCGGGATCCGGCGGCGCGCTGAACACAAACGAGCCTGCCTGAAGGTCTGTCGTGGCTCCTGCCGGATTCCCAGCCAGGTGGTGCTTCGCGACGTTCTGACCGCGCAGTTCGATCTCGGAAATCGTGATCGTCTTGCCGTGTGTAAAGTACGGAAAGTCATTTCTCCGGACGGTCGCCTGGAACGGATCTGCGCCCGTCGTGAAGGCGGACCACTCCGCCGGAAAATCTTCCTGAAGCGTGAACAGACGCGCGAAGTTCGGTCCACCGCTCACTGTCAGTTGAAACAGGTCGTCGAGCGCAGACTTGACCTTCGTCGGATCGACGCCCTGTCGGGCCGTGAAGCGAACGTGCAGCACGAGATCGGTAATGGATCCGTAGTCAAACCCCGGGTAGTCTTTCGGAAGGTCCAGCTTCCACGTGCTCACCGCTCCCGAGCCTTCAAACGGAAGGAATCGGGGCTCGTGGAGATCGGTCTGGAACATGCCGCTGTCGCGGGTCTGGCTGCTTGTGACGATCGACTGGATGGCGCCCGTGTAGTCGACGAAGCGATCGTCTTCGGCGCCCTGCCGGAGATATTCGCCGTCCTTGAGGACCGCGGCCTTTCGAACTGAGCTGCGGAGCAGCGACAGCGTGCAGAACACCTGCGTCTCAGGTACGCCCACCCGGACGACCGAGACGGCAACGCTCTTGATTCTCCGCAAATAGTGGCCGGGACAATCGCGATCGTACAGCCATTCGGGAATCGTCACCTCGCATGTCCCAGCGCTTCGAAGGGTCAGCAACGCAACCGGGTCGAGTTGACGCAGCGACACGTCTCGAGTGAGTTCCAGCTCGCGTTTGTTATTGTCGTGATACGCCATCTCCATGCGCTTCACATCGAGATAGAGCGCCTCACCGGTCATCAGCCCTTTACGGCCGCCGTCCCAATAGTTGAATTTCACGAAGTCCTGCGCATCCAGTTCCGGGCGCATCAGCTCCTGTTTCATCGTCCGCTCGGCCTTGCGTGCCGTATCGAACGCGAAGCGGTAGTACTCGTAGTAGAGCCGGGAAATCTCTCCCTGCATCCAAATGTAGAGATCTTCGTTCGTGAACTTCTGATGGAGGAGTTCGTCGACCTGTTGAGCGTCCGCGATCTGAGTTTTGATCGTGTCGAGCTCGTGCCGCGCGACTTCTTCGCTGATGAGTGAGGTGACGATGTGCCGCCCAATCTTCTTGAGCTCGAGCGCCGCCTGATTGAACTGCCGCGCCCATTTCACGCCGCGGTTCTCGTGGTCAGCTTTGCGTTTCGACTGTTCGGCTTTGATCTGTTCGATTTCCGCCGCCAGCTTCAGGACGTCGGCAGCCCACTTGGCCGCAGCGGCGATCTTCTTGCCGCCGAACACTGTGGGCGACCCGCCCAGTCCCCAGTACTCCAAGTTTATCTCGATATCGGGGATCAACGAGAGAATCGGCGCGGCGGTCTGTGTCACGGAAGCGGCTGTTCGCAGGTCTTTCGACGTCACTAGGCTGGTATTCAGCTCAGAATCTTCGGTGTCGCTCATGAATAGTTGACCCGAGCCCGTGGCGCCTGACTGTTGCGACGGCGAATTTTGTCCCGCCTTTTTCAGATCCGCCGGCTTGGCCAGCGTGACGGGCTTGTCGTAGGTTTCGACGAGCGCGGCGAAGGCGTCGTCAAAATTTTCCTCCGTGAGCGGACTTCCGTTGATCTTGAGGTTCGTTGGAACGTTGGGGTCGTCGGGCAGGGCAAGCTGTTTCTGGAAGAACTTGTACCGCTGAAGGACGATGTCGCGGGTCGCGAGCAGGGACTGTGTGGTCTCCTTCGCGAGCTTGAGTTGCAGGAACCGCACTTCCTGCAGCGCCCGCTGAATGTTGAGCTCGTGCGTCTGCCTCACGAGAGCGAGATGCTCGGCATCTCCGTGTTCCAGCGCCGCCAGCAGCGATGCGCCCATTCTTCGGACTTCGGTGCACAGTTCAAGCGCTTTGCCGATCAGCGGGAGCGCCCGTACGGGTCCGACCGGCTGGCTGAGACCGCTGATGATGCTGCCGATGTCGATGCCGGCGGCGGCGGCCTTGACCAGCATGCCGGGATCGATGGGCGGGTCGAACAACGCCAGCGGCCGCACGATGCCGACGATGTTCATGCAGTGCCGGATCTTGAACAGTCGATCCGCCACCGTGTCCCAGTATCCGAGTAGCTTGTCATTGCGCGGAATGCAGAAGTACAGCGTTCGTCCGATGCCGAACAGGGGGCCGGTACCAGGGGCGTCGCCCGCGCCAGACGAGGACGTCGAAAAGTTGAAGGGAAACTGTCCCTCGAGGTCGACGATGGCGTTCCCCATCGGATCCTGCGAGAGCGCCTTGATGTCGTGATAGGTCTTCGGCTGCACGAGGCCCCGGGACGGGATCTGTTGCGGCCTCGGCCCCAGGATGTTCGCGGCCAGCACGTAGCGCTGCGTGGCCTCGTTGATGCTCTCGATCGTGTCCTGCTGGAAAAGGGAATCGCCCCACGCGATCAGGTTGTCGAGGTACTTCATGACAACGGTGTACTGATAGGCGACGTGGCGCGTGCGAGCCACCGCGTGAGGTTGAAAAGGCTTATTGAGAATCGCGGTGTAGCCGTCAAGCACGCTGTCCCGAAGCTTCTTCTCGTCCGCAGTCAGTTCCCCTTCCGGCTTGCTCAAGAGCGCCAGCAGTTCGTCGATGCGTTTCGGATCCGTGTCCTTGCGAAAAGCAAGAAACCGCCAGAAGCGCTTCGGCGGATCGGCCGACTTGTCGTTCGACGTCGGATCGAAGATGTAGTGGAACCAGCGCTGGGCCTCGGCAAAACGCTGCGTCTTGCTCAAGTGCACGGCGACCGTGAGCGGCACGTGAAAGAACAGCTCCCAGTTGTAGTTCGCGTAAGGTCCGTGGTCGGAGACGTCGATCTCCTTCGGGAACGACACAATTGCTGTCAGGTTGTCGTTGTGCGGATGATAGAGGTCGTTGAAGAACGGCGTCGTCAGGTCGGCCTGCCACTTCGGATCCATCAGTCCCGGCAATGACTCCCGATTGAGCCGTTTGATCAGCCTGCCGACGAACGGATGAAAGAAGTTCTCGAACGTGTACGTGTACTTCGTGTCCCAGTGGCCGCTGACGACCGTCGTCGCTTCCATGCCCATCTTGCTGAACGCCGTGTCCTGGTCATGGAAGCCGATCGCATAGTTGACGTTCATCGCGGGCCTCCCTTCGGCGGTCGTCGTCTCTGCATCGCCGGCGATTGCGCGAAGCCGCCGGACGGCCCGATTTGCATGTCACCGTAGATGACGGCGCCCGACGTCCCCAGACCCTGCTTGATATAGGCGTCCTGCGTGACGAACTCCGTGATTCCGGCCTGATAGACCACGCCCGGATCGGGACCGATTGGCCCGACCGGACCTCCATCGCCCCAGAGATTTGGTTTCACGAGCACCTCTTCCGGCTGAACGATCAGCGGCGGGATGGTCACTTCCACCATCGGGCCCGGATAGTACACAATGCCCAGATCGAAGAAGTCCTGAAGCCACTTCACTTCCTGCGACGTGGACACAAAAAACGCGTGTCGGCGGTCTTCCATGAAGAACGGCGCCACGAATCGTTTCTCGCCAAGAGGGTGATGTGGCGTGATTACGGAGACCGGCGTATCAGGCGCCAGCACGTGACGATCGACGTTGGTATACGGAAACCAGCCCGTCGCACTGGTGTCCGGGGACGCATAGGTGATATCAAGGATCGCCGCCGAGTCGGTGTCGCTCGGATCGATCCCGCGGTAAGGTGCGTACCACTCGAAACCGAGAAACATTTCATTTTCCGTCTGGTCGGCCAGGCGGACCGGTGAGCTGTGGGTGTTGTACAGGACGAACGAGGTCCTCGCAGATCCTTGATAAAGGATCGACACTCTGAGCCACTCCTGCTGCTCGTCGTAAGACACTCCAAGCGTGAGATTCCTGCGGATGAAAGCCGTGCTCGAGGAATGAATGTCCGACGGCAGGTCGACTTCGGAGGTTTTCGGTGATTGCCACTTGCCGTTGTAGTACTCACTCCATCCCAGGATCGCCTGGGTCGTCACCGCAGGATCCGCGGGCACGTCGTCCGTTGTCAAATCAACCAGATTCTTGCTCCCTCCTGGCTTCGAAGAAGCCGCCGGCGCCTCTTTCATGACCTGCAGCCAAAACAGCAGCAGCCGATCGTCCCAGACGACTGGTATGACAGGGGTGCCCTCGATATCTAGTTTGATCTGTTCCCAGGCCGTCCAATACCCGTACTCGCGGCGCCGATAAAAGTATTTGCGTCTGGAGCCAGGCGTCGCGGCGATCACATGATCGATTTCCCCGGTTCGGCGCACCGGATCGGCGTCGACGTGATGGATGCCAACTGGCTGAAGCTTGGCCACGCCTTCCAGCTTCTCGAGGTAGTTCAGTAGCGCAACGACCGCGGTGTCTTCGGTAATTTCACCTCCCAGCAGTTCGCCCTCGAGCTCTTTGAAGAATGGCGATTTGTCATCGCGCAGCTCGGGCTCCAGCCAGTTCTCCGGAAACAGGAACACCTTGCGGTTGGCTTCCCACACCCGGTACCGCTTCATCCACTCCCACTGTTTGCCGTTCAGCGCCTCGGGCGACACCCGAGGCTCTAAATTCATGAGGCAGCGTTCGATGAACAGTTGCACCGACGACAGCGCATGCCGGATGCGCGACGTCTGCATGCACGACTCCATCTGTACGTCCATGAGGAAGAACTCGAACAGCTTGTCAGGTGTGTCGATGTGCGCTTTCGCCGGCCTCGATCGCATCTGGTGAAGCACATAGGCCACCAAGGCATCACGCCGCAAGCCGCGTAACACGTCGTTGATCGGCTGTATGACTTCTCGCCAGTCGTCAGGTTCGTAGCGGGCGCGCAGGGCCCCCTGGAGGTTGCGGACAGTGTCCGGGCCCGGATCATTGGTCGTGGCGCCGATTATCGCGCCACCCGCAATCCCCATCAGGCCAATGAGCTCAAATGCGTCGTACACACGGCGGAAGAACTCGAAACGCTTCAGATCCGCGATCGTCCCCGTGAAATTTGCCACGACGTCCTGGAGCGACTTCTGATCCCATCGCGTCAGCGTGAAGAGCAAGCTCTCACTGGTCGCCGTAGCCGCAGCAGGGTGCTGTATGATCGTGAGGAGCGACTCATCGTCGGGCGAGATTTCGGCCTTGATGCGGGCGAAGTCCAAAAGGGCTTCGAGCGGCTTCAGCAGCGCTTTCGAGACCGGTGGATTAGGCCTTCCCGTCACAGCAAGAACGTTCAACCATCCGTCGCCGCCGATTTCGTACTCCGTGGCCGTCGCAAAATGCGAGATCTCGTTCGGCGTCATCTTGAGAGCGACGGATAGCGAAGCGGCTTTCACGAAGCGGGTGTACGCGTCGAAAAAGACGCCCAAGGCATCCGGCGGATAGAGATATCGAGCGGGAATCACCTCGCGCGGCCGCACCGGCGTTTCCCACTTGATCGCTAGAGTGTTCCTGATCTTCTGGACGGTGATGACGATGTCGTTGAGCGTGCCGGCCCCAAGCTCGATCGGGTCGGTGTTGCGCCAGACCCGTCCATTCTGCGTGAGGGCTACGGCGTGCCCATTGAGACTCAGCGCCGCGTTCGCTGCGGCGTCGGCTTCGACCATCATGTTGTAGAAGCCAGCTTCCGGTGCTTCGATCAACCCGCGCCAGATGCCCGAGATCGTGTTGCCGGGTCCTGGATTTTCGGGGAGCGGATTGTCGGGCGCCGAGTAGCTCAACGTCCTCGCGACTGGATCTTCGAGGTCGACCGTGCCCGTGGCAGTATTGCGGAAGAAGAACTGCGCCGCCAGCCCTTGCTTCCCCACAGCGAGAATATCGCTCAGCGCGGAACGATTCGGGTGTCCGGCCTGGTGGAGGGGGAACGGCGGGGCGGGCGGGTCGAGGAGCGTCTGTGTGGACGCTAGATCCAGACCAACCGATGCGCTGACGCGCTGGAGCGCCTGCTGGCGCTTGCGTCGGCGCGAGAGCTCCGGCTGAAAATCCGCCAACAGCTGACGGCGTTTTTTCGGGACTGGCGCGGGCGATGCCACGTACGCGTCATATAACGGCTTCAGCTCAGGGTATCGGCCGAAAAATGAGCCGACCACATCTTCGCTGCGATCGAAAAGTGCATCGATGGCAGCTTTGAAGCCGGCCGGTACGGCGGGCAACGCTCGCAAAGCCTGGCGGCGCTGGGCGGTAAACACCCCCTTTGCGGACAGCCGATGACGGAAATTGTCGTAGCCGATATTCGCGTCGGTATCGATGATCGTCTGTTTCAGCGTCGGCTGCGGGTTCGTGAACGGGACATCCAGCTGCAGCGCATCGGCGTCGGCGGGCTCGGCCAGCAAGGAGAGGAAGGTGGATGTGGCCTCCGTGCCGTAAACCAGATCCATCCGCGCCCGCAGGATGTCGCCTGTTGGGTCGTCGACGACCGCAAACTGATCGTCGATCCCGGAGAAGTCCGCGCGCAGAGTGCGCGCAAGCTCACGCACTTGTGCCTTTTCAGGTGCCGACGTGCCGTTCAGATCCTCGTTCCAGATCAGATACAGGGCTGCCGGCGACTTCAGCCCTTGAGTCTTGAGGTTGCTCACGAGCGTCGCCAGCCTGAGGATGGCTGGGTTGGTCGGATTTGGAGGAGCGAACGGATCGAGATCGGTCACTTTTGCAAGCAGCAAGAGCTCCTGGACGCTGATGAGCAGTTTGCGTGCTAGCCACCCTCGACGGTAAATGGCACTGACATTTGCAATGTCCAGCGGCGTGTTGGCATCGAACCCGAGCGCTGCGAGGATGCGATCGAATTCCTCGCCGGTGAGATTGAACGCGGCGCGAAGCGCCTCGCTGTGCTCGAGGAGTTTCTGCGCGCCGTCCTGGAGAAACTCGCCGAACCCGTTGTCGTCGAACACCGGATCCTGTTCGAGAATCGTCGGATTGAGGAACATCTGCCGATAAAGCGAGATCGGGCCGCGGGTGCCGATCGGCGTCCACACCGCCAGGAGCGGCAGCAGGTCTCGAGTGACATTGAGATTCAGGGCTCTCATGACACGCAGGACGATGCCCAGGCGAAGCAGAACTCGTAGGAACCCCGCATCGAGCTTCTCCACCGTATCCACGTCGAGTGTTGGCGCCATGTCCGCATTGAACAGCGCACAAATGGTCTCGTCGGTCTGCTCGATCGTCCAGCCGGTCCTTTTCCACAACCGAATGAGGCGCAGGATGCGGACGAACTCGGCTGGCGTCAGTCGCGTGGAGGTGTCGGTCGGGCCGCTCATCGGCAGGGCGTGCCGGAATTCCAAACTTCCGAAGTTGCACGGATCGGAACTGCCGGTGGGATCGGCGAGGACAATCAGTCCCATCAACCGCGAGAAGTTCGTGTCGTCGGTGACCCAGCCTTTGATGTCGCCGCCGTAGTTTGCGGGGTCGATGGCTCCGGCGCCAGTGGGCAAGAGGGCATCAAACGCTGCGGGGGTTATGGTCCCGTTCTTCAAGGCAGCCAGTACCCCGAACGAAACACCGAGTTTTTGGGCCCTCAGAATCAGATTGCTGTCGGGGTTGACAAATCGCGTTGACAAGATCCTGACCAGGTCGTCATAGGTAATGTCCAGCCGCCTCGTGAATTCCTTCGCGTTGGACAGCCCGGCAACGACGTCGGCATCTGCTGTTCCGTTGGGAAAGCCGTACATCCTCCACAAAGGGACAGCGGTCGAGTCCGTGAAGATCTTGTGTTCAGCGCGGGAAATACGCGCTTCCTCCATGAGCAGGTCGCGCCACCCGTACGCAGCCGTTCCGCGTTCGAGCGCTTCGCTCACGCGGAACCGCTCCATGGCGAGGGTCAACGGGACCTCGAACTTCTCGAAATACCTGCGCAGCTCCTCCAGCGACTTATGGAATGGCAGCGGCGGTGGGAACCGTTGACCGAGGAGCGCGTTGTAGGCCGTGTCCATGACGTACTGAGGACTGGCCAGCAGATCCGCTGACAGCGCGTCTCCCGTGTCGTGGCCGACGTAGCCGGCGAGCGAGAACCGATCTGTTTCGTTCGCAATGAAATACTCGAGCGTCTCGTTGACCACGTCGATGTACGGCATCGCTGTGTTGGTGTTTTCGCACGTCAGGGGCAGGTGCTCGAGATCAGGCCGCCGTTCAAGAAGGACGGTTTGCGGATTCTCGGTTCCCGCCGGGGGCGCGGGCTGGTTGACGAAATTCAGAAGGTCCACCAGGTAGGCGGCGGGCGACAGGATCGAGCGGCACTCCTCGCACGAGCAGAAGTCCATCGATCCAAACAGGCCCTCCAGCGTCGGGTACGCAATCACGTCGCCGCCCGTCCCGCCAGTCGGGGCGGGATCCACGACTTGCCCGCTGCTCAGCCTGGCCTTCCGATCGCCGAGCAGCCCGTCCGGCGGGTTGGTGGTACTCGTAGTAAGGAGTTCAGCTCCGAGGGGAACGCCGTTCCTCGCAGTCAGGTAACTGATCGCCACATTCAGCACCGCGTTGTGCACGTGGGCCGACTTGTCGTATGTCTGTCGTGCCTGCTCGACGCCTCCCAGTTCGTCGGCGAAATCGCGGATGAACGCGTCCTGGCCGTACTGGACGACGTGGTAGGCCGAGTGGAGGCCGCGGCTTAGCAGCGCTGACATGGCCTGATCCGACGGCGTGATCTGATACAGGCGCTGGAGCACCTTGATCCCCTGCACCGTCTCGACGGGCACTTCGAGATTCTTGCGGGCGATGTATTGCTCCACGGGCTGGACACCGATCTCGAATTGCCCGTGGTGCTTCGTGAGAAAGTCATGGACCGGAGCGGCCGCTTCCACTTTGAACTCGCCGCTCTGCACCATTTGCGCGACCGCTGCGGTTGGATAACTCAATCGCACCTGCGCCGCGAGATACTCGGCGTAGTTCGCCTGCCGCATCTCCGCCGTGTTTCCCGGAATTTTTTCCGGAATTGGTGTTTCTGCAGGCAGCAGCTCACGCCAGGCGGAGGCTTTGTGCAGCCCCGCCGCGGCTAGTGCGACCGGATCGGACAAACCGGCGTCGCCGCCGACACGCTGCTGCAGTTGCTGGATCAACGGACCGTTATTCAGCGTGAGGAGCCCGAGTTTTCCGTTAACCTGCAGACGATTGGCGACCTCCTTCCCGAGGGTGTTCGACACGGTGTCCCAGAACTTGATCAGGTCTGTCCGATTTTCGACATAGAGGGCGGCAAACTGCTGTTGCTGCTCCGGCTCTACCTGTGCCACCTCCAGCAGTTCTTGGAGAGATGAAACGGCGTCGGGCGCCGCGGCGACGAGTAGCTTGTCGGCACTGAGGTCGGCAAAGGCGGCCGTCGCTCGTGGAATTTCTTCTTCGAGCTTCTTCGGAATCACCCCCTGCGCAAGGGCTTCCTTCCACACACGCTGCACGGTATGGCGGTCGAACTGATAGAGCGCGTCTGCGTTGGCAGGCAGCCCGGCGCGGAACAGCGCGTAGTAGAGAGGGGACGGAATCCCGTCAGCCTCTCTGTCGCGGCCGCGAATCTGACTGAATTGATCCGCGAGCGCCGCCAGGGCGACTGCCCGTGCGTCCCATCCGGTCTTGTTCGCAAGATAGGTGATATCTGCTCGTTCGCGCGTCTCCTGAAGCTCGTGCAACGGTCCCTTGAAGCTTCTCGAAACCGCTCCAATCAACGCCTCGTGCTCGGTGGCCAGGGTCGCCGTGCCGGCGGGCAGCACGATGTTCAGAGTCTCTTCGGCGGTTGCGTCGTAGCGCACGTCGGATGCGCCGACGACGGCTTCTCTCGAAAGAACGCGAGCCTGCAGATCGAGCTGAGCCTTTTCTTTTGGTGCCGTCCTCGCCACGAAGCTGACGCGATACCGACCATGGATGTCGGTGACGGTTTCAGCGAGGGGCACATCCTGGCCGACATTCCGGTCCACGATCTGCACGCGAAGCCCGGCGATGCTTGCGCTATTCGGACTGGACACCCGGCCGGACACGACGTAGGTGCCGGCCTCGACGATCGAGGCTCGAAGCGCTTTCATCGGATAGATGAACAGCACCGATGCAGGTCCGGCGGGCGGCAGCTTGACGAACTGCGTTTGTGGGGGCAGACCGGAGGTTGGCGCGACCGTAACTCTGTACCCGAGAAATCGGCGCGGACGGATACCCCGTACGTGAATTTCCCCGGACGCGTCGGCGTGCCGGTGCACGATCCGGCGACGTCGTCTCCGATGCACTACCTCGAGGTCGACGGTTCCTTTGAGGAACCGTCCCAGTTCGTCTACCAGACGAACCTTAAGGAGTAGGTCGTCAAGCGGCATGCAGGCACTCCGTCTTTGTTGCTACCGTTCTTCTTGCTCTTCCGTTTCCAATGGCGCGAGTCAGATGGCGTGCGACTCGAGTCCTTGGATTCTCTCGTCCATCGATGGATTGTCAATCGAAAAACGGCGCTCTTGGAGTCCATTGCTAGCTCTGCCATTCGCATCACGCGCCGGGGACTGAAGATCAGATTCGTGATTTCTAAACTTCAGGATGGCGGAACGTTACCTGGTTGGTGTAGTCAGTCCGCTCGATCTATCATTCGCGACATGATAGCTCGTTGCTCGAATCCAAAGTCGGGCGGCGCGTCACTCGACAGGGGGTCGATGTTTTTGGGGCTGCATGTCTGTGATTGAGGCCCATCGTTCGATTAACATCATCGTTAGGCCGCGAGGTGGTGTATAGGCATGCCGGAACGTTTGGCAGATTGCTTGATGAATAAGACTACGCCGTTACACGCTCCAGACTTAGGATTGCGAAACCATCGATTTCAGAACGTTCCTTTTCGTTTCAAAAATCAATCGATCTACGAGAGGAAAACGTGATTTTTTCCGCAATCAGCGTCGCTGTCGCGAATAGATTGACGCGTAAGATGGATGCGTGCTTGGCAAACAGCGTCTTCAAACAAGACCACACAAACGCTGTGATGAAATTTCCGCTCTTTGGACCTCTGCGAGCCCTTCATTGTCGGAAGCGATCCTAAGGCGATCAAACGCGCGATTCGGGCGCGATTTATTATTGACGAGCACCCTTTGTCCACATCTTTGTACACCGACGGTATTTTTTGAGCATGTTTGAGAACACTTGAGAGAGAGCCCGCCCGAGCAATTTACCTATGAAAAGCAGGTCAGGGCAGGTGGGGAGAACATGGGAAAAATTGTCGAGCGCTCATTGTGAACGAGACGTTCTACCAACTGAGCTATACCCCCGTTTATCGGCGAACAAAGATTAGCACGCCTCGTGTATTTTTCATCAAGCGAAGACGCCTTGAGTCTTTCCGGTGCAGAATTCTCCTGGCGCCGATCGGTTTTGATAGTCCGAGTGACGCGAAAGAACGATTGCAGGGAACGCTTTCGCGTTTAAGGTGCGCTCTCCAATTCTAAATATGTTCCAGACGTTTCTTGCTCAGGCGCAAAGCGCGGCTCCTCAACAGATGCCGGGTGGCGGTATTGGTTCATTTTTTGTGCCGCTAATTTTCATTTTTATCATCATGTACTTTGTGATGATCCGACCGCAAAAAAAGCGGCAGCAACAGCAACAGCAGTTAATTTCGAGTTTGAAAACCGGAGACCGGGTCGTGACCAATGCCGGTATTCACGGTTTAATCTCGAATGTGAAGGAGAATACCATCCTGGTGAAAGTAGCCGACAACGTAAAGATCGAGATGGATAAATCGGCTATTACAACGGTGCTGAAAGAAAGTTAAATTGTTAAATAGTTAAACCGGAATGACCCCTGCGTTTACATTTCTTGCCGGACTCGCCATGCTCGTCCTATTCGGGTGGTATTTCGCCACCGATCAAGGGCCGCGGAAACGGCTGCTGGCCATGACGCTCATGCTGGTGCTTGTCGTCTCCAGCATTGTCACTATCTGGCCGCCGCAGAAGAAGATCGCGCTCGGCCTCGATATTCAAGGCGGCACCTCCTTTCTTATCCGGCTGAAGGGTGCCGATAAAGAGGTCACCAAGGGCATGCTCGATCAGGCAGTCGAGGTAATTCGCAAGCGCGTCGATTACTTCGGTGGAGGCGAACCAATTATCAGCCCGGTCGGCAGCGATCGGATTCTGGTGCAGATTCCGGGACTCGACACAGCGAAGGTTCAGGAAGCGCGCGATCAACTTTCGCGCGTGGCGAAACTCGAGTTTCGGATGGTTTATCCTGACAATGGTGATCGCCTGCGCGCGATTGATGCCGGCAAAGAAGTGATCCCGCCGGACTACCGGATCGAAGTTTACAAGATCGCCGCAGAAGAAAACGAGAAGGCAAGGGAGGAGCGATTGCTTGTAAAAAAGAAAGCAGATCTCGCCGGGGAGCATGTCAGTCATGCAAGCGCCGGCTATGGCAACGAGGGATGGGAGGTTAAATTGGATTTCGACACAGAAGGCGCGAAACGATTCGGCGATATCACGGCGGCAAACGTAGGTCACCGATTCGCTATCGTTCTCGATGGTGTGATCCAATCCGCGCCTGTCATTAAGACGGCCATTTACGGGGGCAACGCGGTCATCAGCGGCGGGCGGATGGGTGAACCGGAAGCGCGGGGTCTCGCCAGCGTATTAGAGAATCCGTTGCAAACGCCTGTGAGTATCGAGGAAGAGCGCAGCGTTTCGCCGACTCTCGGGCTGGATTCGATTCGCGCGAGCATTCTCGCCGGTTTGGTCGGACTGGTCATCACGCTCGTTTGCGTGGCCGTCTACTACAAAATTCCCGGTCTCATCGCAAATCTCGCGCTGATCATCAATCTCATTTTGCTTGTCGGTGCGCTGACGATGTTCCACTTCGTCCTCACATTGCCCGGCATTGCAGGAATCATTTTGACGATTGGCCTTTCCGTGGACGCGAACGTGCTGATTTACGAGCGGTTGCGCGAAGAAATGGCGCTTGGGAAATCGCTCAAGGTCGCGGTGAACACGGCGTACGAGAAAGCGTTCAGCTCCATTTTCGACGCCAACGTCACGACGCTGATCACTGCGGCGATTCTTTTTTGGAAAGCGAGCGGCCCGGTAAAAGGCTTCGCCATCTCACTTAGCCTCGGGATTTTGGCTTCGTTGTTCACGGCGCTGATTGTGGGGCGGAATTGCCTCGGCTGGCTTGTCGATACGGGGCGGCTGAAACGCATCTCGATGCTGCACTTGATTTCAGCGCAAAATATCAATTTCCTCGGTAAAGGCTTTATTGCGTGCATGTGCTCGCTCGCACTGCTTCTGGCTGGCGCAGCCGCCTTTTACAAACGCGGCGAACGTAATTTTGGCGTCGATTTTCGCGGCGGCGATCTCATCACTTTGAGTGCACCTGGCAAGATCGATGTCGGGCAGGTGCGCGGTGCGCTCAAGCCAATTGGTCTTGCTGACGCTTCCATCCAGGAATCGTCGCAAGTCGGCAGGAGTTACATCACCATCCGCACGCCATTGAACACCAGCGACAAGGTGGAAAAGCAAGTTATGCAGACGCTGCCAGGCTCTGGCTTTAGAGTTGAAGGCTCAGAACGCGTCGGCGCGCTGGTGGGCGGCGAGCTCGCAAAAAGTTCGTTGATCGCGCTAGGTCTGGGCATCCTGGGCATTTTGATTTTCGTGACGTTCCGCTTCGAACTTTCCTTTGCCGTAGGGGCGATTGTTGCCCTCTTGCATGACGTGCTTATGACGGTCGGCGTGTTCGCGCTTCTCGGGCGCGAGCTGACGCTGACGATGGTCGGCGCCGTGCTGACGATCGCAGGCTATTCTATTAACGATACCATTGTCGTTTACGACCGGATCCGGGAAGGTCTCGCCAGCGGAAGGCGCGGGACGATCGAGGAAATCATGAACTCGAGCATCAACCAGACGCTGAGCCGCACGATTCTTACAAGCACGGTCACGCTTATACCGATTCTTTGCCTGTTTTTGTTCGGCGGCGCGGTGTTACGTGATTTCTCGCTCGCCATCATTATCGGCGTGGTTGTCGGCACTTACTCCTCCATCTTTATCGCCTCACCTATTGTGCTGTGGTGGACGCGGGCCCGCGGCGGCGGCGCTACGGCCCTGCGGCGCGAGATCACCCAAAAAGCGGCAGCAGCCAATCCTCTTGCCCAGCGCTGAGCCGCTTTTGAAGTCCAAGTCCATCGCTACCGCTGGGTTTGGGCGCCAGTAGCGATCCCGGAGGAGCTTTTCCGAGCAGATTTGACGGGGCCGCCCGCCCCGAGTAGGGTCCCGCTCGCCGATTAGGAGTCTATCGCTAAAGTCAGGAGTGATTATTGATGCCAGAAGTGATCGTTCGCAAAGGTGAGCCCGTCGATCGCGCGTTGAAGCGGCTGAAGAACAAGCTGGATGCCGAGGGCATTCTCGAGGAGGTCCGCCGTTTACGCGCCTTCGAGACGCCTTCGCAGAAGCATCGTCGCAAAGCCAAAGCCAACGCCAAGCGCGGTCGAACCAAGTTCCGATTTAATCCACAAAGTTAAAAAGTTAAAATATTGCAAAGTTAAAAGGGTGTTTGGGTAAAGCCATTTCTGATACCCAATTTAACTTTTTAACTATTCCACTTTTAACTGTTCGTGGCAGCCCTCCTGGCAAAGAAGGCGCCGATTGCTTCTACCAGACCGTCGATGTCGTGGCGCTCTGCTTCGATTTCGACCTTCAAACCATTGTCGCGCGCAGTCTGCGACGTGATTGGGCCAATGCTGGCAACTTGCATTCCTTTCGGCCAGGGTAGCCCCAAGGCGAGAAAATTTTCCACGGTCGAAGAACTGGTGAAGGTTATTAAATCGGCCCCATTCTTCGCCAGTTGTTGCCGCGCCCCGCTCGTATCGCGCGTCTCGGGCACGGTCCGATATGCGAGTGCTTCGTCCACGATCGCTCCCAAGGACGAGAGCTCTTTTGGAAGCACGTTCCGCGCTTTTTCCGCGCGCACCAAAAGAATCTTTAAATTTTCGATGCTTCCCTGTTTCTTGAATTCGCGGACGACGTCCTCGGCAACGAATTCTTTCGGTTGAAGATCGACATGTAGATGAAAGTCTTTCACCCGTTGAGCTGTAGCCGGACCGATGGCGGCAATTCGGGCGCCGCCGATCTCGCGCGCATCATCGTATAGTTTGAAGAAAATATTGAAAAAAGCGTCAACGCCATTTGCGCTGGTAAACACGATCCAGTCATAAATGTGCGCGCCCTGCACAAGTTCTGCGAATTCGCGTAAATCACTCGGCGGCTCGATGCGAATGGTGGGCAGTTCGATAACGTCAGCACCCAACGAGCGCAGCTTGCTGCTTAACACGCTGGCTTGTTTTCTTGTCCGCGTAACGACAATTCTTTTCCCAAGGAGCGGCCGCTTTTCGTACCAATTGAGCTTGTCTCGTAACGCGACAACTTCTCCAAATACTGCCACCGCGGGCGCCGCAAAACTATTTGCAACTGCCTTCTGGGCAATATCGCGAAGTGTGCCGGTGAGCGTTTCTTGTTGCCCAGTAGTCGCCCAGCGAACAAGCGCTATCGGCAAATCGCCGCGCACGCCGTGCTTCATCATTTCGCTCGTGATCGAACCCAGGCGCTCCACGCCCATCAACATGACTTGGGTCCCGCCAAGTTTCGCCAGCGCCGCGTAATCGATTGCGCTTTCTGTCTTCGCCGGGTCTTCGTGTCCCGTAAAGAATGTCACATGTGAATTGTGCGCCCGATGTGTCATGGGAATGCCTGCGTAAGCCGGCCCGGCGATCGAGGAGGTAATTCCAGGCACAATTTCGAATGGAATACCCGCATCGGCGATCGCCTGCGCTTCTTCAGCGCCTCGACCAAACACGAAGGGATCCCCGCCCTTCAGTCGAACGACGTGCTTTCCTTCGTGCGCTTTCTCGATCAGCAACGCATTAATTTCATTCTGGTTGCTCCGCGATTCGCCAGGCGTTTTGCCGACATAAATGATTTCCGCATCGTCCCGCGTCCAGCCGAGTGTCTCCGGATTTGCAAGGTGATCGTAAATGATCACGTCCGCATTCTCGATGCACTCCTTGGCACGTAATGTTACCAAGCCGAGATCGCCCGGCCCGGCACCAACGAGATAAACCTTACCAGTCTTACTCATGCTCACCTGGCAAGCCGCAGCCTTGCTCGGAGGCCGGTGCTTGCAATCGATTCAGTAGCTGCACTGTTAAACGTTCACCTTCATTGTCAGTGCCTTCCACTTCAGCCTCCCGTGGTGTTGCTGATTGATCAGTAAACAATTGAGCCCTCAGTTTCATCTTGTTGCCCTCAATTGTCGCCAGCACGCCCACCGGACAATTGCAGTCGCCGTGCAACAAACGCAGAAACTCTCGCTCTGCTCGCAAACAAAGCAATGTCTTGTGATCGTTCACGAGATCGACGATCGCCTTCGTGTTTTCATCGCTAGCACGAACTTGAAGCGCAATGATTCCCTGACCACCTGCAGGCAAAAAAATTTCGGGTGGAAGGATTTC
The DNA here is from genome assembly GCA_963758425.1 of uncultured Verrucomicrobiae bacterium. GTDB lineage: Bacteria > Verrucomicrobiota > Verrucomicrobiia > Chthoniobacterales > UBA10450 > Udaeobacter. The sequence goes on along the minus strand of CAVWVV010000010.1, from coordinate 116,360 downwards.
AATGGATAATTGTCTGCGCTCGAAACTGATCTCGTGATGAGTTGGCGATAGACTGAGCCGTGCGAGCCCGGCGCGAGCCAGCACGATGGCGTCCCAATTGTTATCGGTCAGTTTACGCAGTCGCGTTGGAACGTTTCCACGAAGGTCGACGAGTTTGAGATCCGCGCGTTTCCACAAGAATTGGCATTTCCTTCTCACACTGCCCGTGGCGACGGTGGCGCTCGGCGGTAATGAAGCGAAACCGCCCGGATGTTTCGAAACCAACACGTCATCCATCGGTCCACGAGGAAGAACCGCAGCAATTTCTGCGTCTGGATTCGTTTCACTCGGAAGATCTTTCGCGCTGTGGACCGCGACATCGACGTCGCCGCCAAGAAGGGCCCGCTCGATTTCTGCTGTGAACAATCCTTTGCGCCCAGCTCGACGCTCAAGAAGCCTGGCTTTGTCGCCTCGTGTCGTGATGATTCTTGTCTCGATTTTTGTGTCCGGATGCACCGCTTGAATTGCTTTTTCAACCAACCGGGCCTGCGCGCGTGCCAGCTCGCTGCCGCGCGTGCCCAGGATGATTTTTCTTGTCATCGCAGGAATTTAGTCCGGCATAGTGTGTAGGGGAAGCTGTCAGCTTCCCCCTACAGCTGCGATGCGCGGAGCGAACTGTCAGCGACCGTTGGATGCCCGGCGATTGACGAGGGGCGATTCAGTTCGCAGGAAACTTTCTCGAGGAAATCTGCGACGTGTTCGGCAATGATCGCTTCTGCAGAAGCTATTTGCTGCCGGCGCACTGCGAGCGACTGCTCGGCGACAGACCGCAATGCATCGATGTCGTAAAGATACACACCTTCCATTTCATTTACTGCGGGATCGACATCGCGCGGTACAGCGATATCGATGATGAAAAGCGGACGATCGACGCGATTGGACAGCATGGGTCCCAGGTTTGTTGCGGTCAGTAACGGAGTTTCCGAAGAAGTCGATGTAATCAGGATATCGATCTCGCAGCATTGCCGTGGCCATTCATCGAACTGGACGGACTGGCCACCTACTCGCTGTGCCAACTCCTGGGCGCGATCATTTGAGCGATTGCTCACCCGCAGATCGCTCACGCCTCGGGAGCTTAGGGCACGCGCGGTGCGCTCGCTCGTTTCCCCCGCGCCCAGGACCAAGACTTTGCAATTATCCAGCTGACCGAAAATTCTTTGGGCAAGATCAACCGCGACAGAGCCGACGGATACCGCACCACGGGTGATTTCTGTGTGAGTGCGGACTTGCTTCGCCACGCGAAAGGCCCGTTGAAACAAACGATGCAAATAGGGACCGACCGCTTCAGATTTTCTTGCCGACTCATACGCTTTTTTCGTCTGGCCGAAAATCTCGCTCTCGCCTACGACCATCGAGTCAAGTCCCGAGGCCACTCGGAAAAGATGCTGCACGCATTTTTCGCCTTCGTAGCGGTAAAATGCAGGTGCATATTGGTGGGCGTCCTTTTCAATCTCTCGCGCCAGGCAGTGCGCAATTTCATCGGTCGACACACGCTTCTCCGATGCCCCGTAAACTTCGACGCGATTGCAAGTTGTGAGCAATAACGCTTCCGCGCAACCGGCATTCCGCAAAATGCATTCGCTCTGAGCGTGACCGGCGAAGCGCTCGCGTGTCTCCACGTTCGACGTCTGATGACTCAGGCCGACGCAGAAAAGATTCATGGCGGCGAAGTCGTTTGCGCGGTAAACGTGATTCCCCACAGAAGCGTCAACGCCGCACTAAAGCCAACGATGCTTAAGGCGGCTATCTGTTTGGGCGCGAGCCGTTGAAGGTGCCGCCCTTGCAAAATTGAAGCGTACAGCACCCAGACACCGATGGCACATGCTACTTGGATATAGGGCAACGGGTGCCCGATAAAAAAACCGCTGACTAGACCAAATGTGTAAAGTACAAAGCCCCACCAAAGCAGGCGTGTGATGACGGCAAAAAGATCCGCCAGTGGTGGGAGATGATAAAAAATCGAATGCAATTGGTGCGTCTTGAGCTGACGTTCCTGCACCAGATACATCACGCCAGCGATACCAGCGAGTGCAAACGCGCCATAGGCCACGAGCGAAACCGACGCGTGAAACTCCAGCCATGCATTTGCGGGCAACTTCACTGGATGGCGAACGTCAATTGGCGCGATCAGAGCAAAACCCTGAAGGAGGACCACGAGCGGCGCGGTGAATGCGCCCATCAGCGATAGGCGATAAGCGGGACCGACCAGCATGTAGATCAGCGCTATCGACCAGGCGAGAAAGATAAAGACCTCAAATAAGTTCGTGAGGGGACAGCGTCCCAGCATATGACCGCGGATTGACAAAAATGCCGTTTGAAAAACAAAGCCCAAGCCGATCGCAAAAAAGTTGAACCGCATCGGGCGAAACATTCCGGCGTGCAACTCAATACCGCTGTGCACAACCGCCGCCAGAAAACAGATTGTCGAAACGATGAGGAAACCGCGATCCACTCTAAGAAAACCTACTGTAAGAGCAGGGTCCCCGCTTTGCAATGCGCGTTGTGCTTGCTTCGCTCTGCGAAGCGCGCTGACGTGTCTGCGATGGCGCGTTGCGCGTCCTCGGTGGGTTTGTCATGGCTGAGCAGATTGACGTTCTGCCACAGCCCGCTAGCATTCGCGCCAATGGCTTTAGACAGGCTTGAGAAACTCCGCACTGCTGTACGCGATGTCCCGGATTTTCCGAAAAAGGGAATAGTATTCAAAGACATCACGCCGATTCTGAGCAATCCGGCGCTGTTTCGCGCATCAATTAATTTGTTTTTGGAGCGCTGCAGCGGCAGGAAAATCGACAAGATCGTTGGGATCGATGCGCGGGGGTTCCTCTTTGGATCGGCGGTGGCCTATGAGCTCGGTGTCGGTTTTGTTCCGATCCGAAAGCGCGGCAAGCTTCCTTTCCAGACTGCGATCGCCAGTTACTCGCTCGAGTACGGCGAAGCGGAAATGGAGATGCACATCGATGCTATTAACGCGGGTGAACAAATTGTGCTGGTAGATGATTTGCTGGCCACGGGCGGGACTTCTGCCGCTGCGGCTGTCCTCATTCGCAAGGCGGGGGGACGTCTGCTCGAAGCACAGTTTCTCATTGAGTTGGAATTCCTTCATGGCCGTAAGCAGCTCGAGCCGACACCGGTCGCTTCATTTCTGAAATACTGATTTCCTTGCAATCAGGTAGAAAGGGTGTGCCGCGTCAAAGGTCACTCACAATGTCATTCTGAGCGGAGCGAAGAATCTCGGTGAATTTTTGATCGATTCGACCAAGGGAAATAGATCAGAGATGTTTCGCTTCGCTCAACATGACAGTGCCATTTATCAGATGAGGCTTAGAATAGACACCGTTTCTAGTGAGTCCGAGATTTTGGATTTTGACGATCCAATTTTAGATTGAACAGCGATTCGAATTGCCGATGAGAACGTCCCGTCATCTAGAGCAGGTTTTGGCGCACGCGGCAAGCCGTCTTGCAGCGACGGGTACCAGACGTCCAACCGAAGTCCTTCCGCTTTACAAGACGTTTCTCAAGGTGGAGGAGCATCGGTTGCGCCTGAAGCACCAGGCGGGCGGCGGTGGCCGTGAAATTTGTGCCCGGCGCGCTGAACTGGTCGACGTTTTATTGCAGTATGTTTTCGGCGCCGCCGCAAGCTCTGCTCGCGGAAACGGGGCCGCCAGAGTCCCACTTGCCTTGATCGCTCTTGGTGGATACGGCCGGGGCGAGCTCAACCCGTTTAGCGATATCGACGTGATGCTTTTGCATCATCAGGAAAAGAAGGGAATTTCGCCACATCTGGAGGAGATGGTGCAACAAGTTCTTTATCTTCTATGGGATAGCGGTTTCAAGGTTGGACACTCCACGCGCTCCATCAAAGAAGCGGTCGCTCAAGCAAATCAGGACATGCGCACAAAGACTGCCATGCTGGAATCGCGGTTTCTCGCGGGCGATGCCGAGCTAGCGCGAGAATTTCGGCGGCAATTTCGTTCGAAGTGTGTCAATGGATATGAACGAGAATACGTGGAACTGCGCATGCAGGATCAGGTCGCCCGGCACAAGAAATTCGGCGACAGCGTCTATCTTCAGGAACCGAACCTGAAAAGCGGATGCGGTGGCCTGCGCGACTATCAAAACCTTCTTTGGATGACCTATTTCAAAGAGGGTTCGCTGAGCACGAACCAGCTTGTGGGAAAAGACTGGCTGAGCGAAAGCGACCAGCGCCGAATAGAGAAGGCGTACGATTTTCTCCTGCGTTTGCGTACCGCTTTGCATTACGCGACGGGACGCGCGACCGACATTCTTCACATTAGTTTACAGGAACAGATCGCAAAACTGCTCGATTGTTCTTCTGGGAACGGCCAACTCCGCAGCGAGGCACTCATGCGGGATTATTACGAGCACACGCGAAACATCTTCCGGGTCACCGAACGCATCACGGAGCAATTTGTAAGCGGATATGTCACAAGTAAGACCCGTTCTCTGTTCAGTTTTCTTCCGTTGATGCGGGCACATAAAACTCCTGTGGGAGATTTCTTCTTTGTTCGCAACAAGCAATTGCACGCGGCGCGCCGCGATCTTTTTCGCAAAGATCCCGAGCAGATGATGCAAGCATTTCGGTTTGCCCAGGAACGTGGCCTGGATCTGAGCCCGGAGCTGGAGGATCTGTTGAGCAGAAGTCTTGGCCAGGTTACTCGCACGTATCAGTATGCACGCGGACCGCGCGCGATCTTCAAGGAGATTCTATCACAAAAGGGGAGAGTAGGTCGCATCCTCCGAATGATGCATCGGGTCGATTTTCTAGGGCGCTACATTCCCGAATTCGGACAGCTTACATGTCTGGTGCAGCATGAGTTTCTGCATCGTTATACGGCCGACGAGCATACGTTGGTGTGCATCGATAAACTTGATGCCCTGGCGCAGACGAATGATCCGAAGCTGATCGCTTATCGCAAGATTTTCGAGCAACTGGAGGACCCGTTTGTTCTCTATCTCGCGCTCCTTTTACACGATAGCGGTAAAGCGGTTGGCGCCAGACCACACTCCGAAGCGAGCGCGCTCTTTGCCCAGCGTGTCGCTGCGCGTCTGCAGTTGTCGTCCGAGCAGCGGAAGTCGCTCATCATGCTGGTCGATCATCACCTCACTCTTTCCATGATCGCGCAGCAAAGAAATCTTGATGATCCAGCCACAGTGACAGACTTCGCCCACATTGTGAAGCATCAGAAAAATCTAAACCCGTTGATGCTGCTTACTCTGGCGGACGGCCAGGGTACAAGCGCAGAGGGGTGGTCGGATTGGAAGGAATCTTTGGTATGGGCGTTATTTCACGAGACCTCTCGGTGCCTGGAGGACCAGAAGTCTTACTACGAACAAACAAAGGTCGAGCGCGAGAGTTTGCAGACCTCGGTAACCGCAAAGCTTCCCGCTGATTTTGCAGGAGAGATTGAAGCTCTTTTTGAGTTCATGCCTGACAATTATTTTCGCGCCAGCGACCTCCCCGAGATTATCGAGCACCTAAAACTGTTCCGGTCGTTTCTGGAGAATGTCTCCAGCGGAGGAGATTTTCCGCTGGCTCCGGCAACCCAATGGAAGGCCGTTCCGGAGCAGGGGCACAGCGTTGTCATCTTCTGTACCTGGGAGCGTGAACGGTTATTGGCAAAAGTGGCCGGCTCATTTTCGGTTGTGCCTTTAAATATTTTGAGCGCTGATATCTTTCCGCGGGGAGACAACGTTGTGCTGGGCGTTTTTCGTGTGTGTGACACGAAAGCACGACCTGTCACACACCAGCGCGACTTTACGCTCGTAGAGCAAACTTTGCGGCGAGCGCTCGAAGATGAGAGCTTTGATTTCCTTCCATTAATCGAAAAAGCCAAGCGCCAAAGCTATCATCTTACGACAGGAATTGAATTTCCAACGCGGATTGCAATCGATAACAAAACGCATCCGGTTTATGCGCTTATTGAGATTCAGGCACCGGACCGGATCGGCTTGCTTTACGATGTCTTGACCTGCCTTGACCGCGAAAATCTTTTGATCCCGCTCTCTCGCATCAACACGCAAGCTGGCGCAGCCATTGATACTTTGTACGTCGTGGATCGTTCCACACGTGCCAAGATTACCGATCCGCATCGCATCAGGGCGATCCAGCAGCGTCTTCAAAATGCAATTCTGGGTGGAGGCGCTTCAAAATCGAAGTAGTAAGAAACGCGCACAGCTCTGCTTTCTTGATCTTATGAATGCTCTAATCCTCGCGGCCGGCTACGCAACACGCCTTTATCCACTAACCCTCAATAAAGCGAAGCCGCTGCTCGTCGTCGGTGGTAAGCCGATCATCGAATGGGTCGTGGACAATCTTCAGGATGTTTCCGATCTGGAGACGGTTTATGTAGTGACGAATGACAAATTCGCGGGGGACTTTCAGGCTTGGAGCGAGCGCTATCAAAATCGACATCCGCAATTCAAATTCAAAATTGTCAACGATGGCTCCAAGAGCGACGACGATAAGCTGGGAGCAATTGGAGATATCAATTTTGTAGCCACGTGCGAGAACTTGAGCCAAAGCAGCCTCCTCATTGTTGCCGGTGACAATTTGTTTACTGAATCACTCGAGGACTTTGTGGTTTGCGCCAAAGGAAGCGAAGCAACGGTTGGGGTCTATGACGTTGGCGATCGCGAAGCGATCAAAAAGTATGGCAACGTCTTAATCGACGACCATGGAATCATTAGTCACTTGGAAGAGAAACCGCAGAAGCCGCGCGGAACCTTGGCCGCAATCGCCCTTTACTATTACGCGCCTTCGGTCCTCTCTCTCCTGACCACGTACCTTGCAGCTGGCAATAACCCCGATCAGCCGGGCCGGTTCGTGCAATGGCTCTACACGCGTAAACCAGTAAAGACGTACCAGATCAAGGGGAAATGGCTCGATATCGGAAGCAAAGAAACATTGGAGAAAGCGGACGCGATTCTCAGGACGATCAAAACGTGATTGTTAATGATGAAATCCGAATAACGAAAGCGCGCTAGCACTTTTAGTCATTTGTAATTCAAGTTTCTTTCGTCATTCGCCATTCAGTGGTTCGTCATTTCAATCGTCCTTCGTCAAACTCGATCAGATCGAAATAAGTCCGAATATCTTTGCGCCCTTCGCCACCGACCTCCTTTAGAAAGTGGACAAAGCGCGCCTTTTTTGCCGCCGTGTCTGGATGCCGTGAAATCATCGCTTGGTTCCACTGTTCAATTGCTTCGGAAGAATGCCGCGCACCGTTTGTCTGCACCCACTTGAGAATTGCGTCATCCTCATCCAGCGTGTTGACGATTTCTTCAAACGCGTCGCCGTCAATTTTTAGGAAAGCCAGCAGATGCTTGTCGAACCCGACGGTCTTATAGTTGTAGCCGTTGAGCAGACCCTCGCGGTGAAGCCTGGCTTTGTCGATCAAACGCGGCAGATGCACATAGCCGCCAAGTTTCTCGTACGGACTGCGTGGATGCAGTCTTTGCATGGAGAAGATTGCTGTTACGTCGCGGGCAATGGCCGTGGATCGACCCCCGAAAAATCGCTCTCGGGGATGGACGCGACGTCTGGTTTCCGTTCCTGCAACAGTTCTCCCTGTGTAAGATCGGCCCGGCCGATCACAAGCTGACCGGAAAACACGCCGCCTTTTTCCACCGAAATTGCTCTTGCTGTGACATGGCCTTCGAGTGCGCCTTTCTTTTGAATCGCCACGGTTTGGGCAATGATCTCTCCCGACATCCTTCCCTTGATTTCGATGCTTTCCGCCCGGAGCCGTCGGAAGCAATGAATATCGGCTTTGCGCTCGACGATGACGCGGCGCGCGCTGATCCGTCCCGGAATTTTCCCTGCGAAGTTGATCGTCGCGGTATCGTCGCAATGCAGATTGCCTCGGAGTCTGCCCTCGATTAAAGCGGACCGACAAATCACACTGCTGCCGCCCAGATCGCCTTTGCCCGTGAGATGTACGTCCCCTCGTGTCCGAATCGTGCGGCTGAAACCGCTGCTGATTTTGTAGTCGCGCAGATCAATGTGCGCGCTGCACGACGGGCAGATTGTGGAAGTGGCGCTGCCACAAACCTGCTGTTTCCGTTTACATTCGAAACACTCGACAACAGAGCTGTGCCGTCGTTTCCAAAAATCCTCAAATTTGCCAAGGATGGAAGAGTTCGCCGGCGGGGGTGCTTCTTCGCGAACCCGCAGCTTCAGGCTGGGTTTTGGCGCGAACGGAGAGAAGTAGCGACCGCATTGGCGACAAATCGAGCTTTTCGCCGCTGCATACTCCATCTGTTTGAAGCCGCAGTGTGGGCATTCAAGACTGACTTTTGCAGGCGACGGACTGGCCACCGGACGCTAACCCCTGGATTCCCTCTTTATCCGCGCCCTCCAAATGCTGCCTTGATTGGCTCGCTGGATCGCACAACCTCCGGGCGAGCCGGTTTTGCAGAAACCATTCCGCTGGTGACTTCGGATTTGCCAATAAAAGTCGCTCCCTCTTCAATGACAAGGCGCGCTGCTTTCAAATCTCCCTGCAATGTGCATTTTGATTTTAGCTCGCAACGCTCCCCCACTGTGATGTTGCCCTGCACTTTGCCGTAGACGGTGATCGATTTGGTTTTTATCTCGCCGCGAATGTCAGCGTTTTCACCAATCGTCAAGACGCCGTCGGAATTGATTTCCCCTTCGACCTTCCCGTCGATGAGAAGTTCCTTTTGGAACTTGATCGAGCCTTTGATTTCGACATCGCTCGAGAGGATGTCTTTGCCACCGTGATCTGCCATAGGTTTTGGTTTATCGATGATTGTTGTTGTTATTATTGGTTCTTCGCCACTCGCAGGATGATTGTTGTCATCTGTACCCGAATACCGCGATTTTTCTGTCACCGGCGGCATCGGCTTTTGCGAGACGAATCTTTTGAGCATCTGGTAGTATTGGGACAGTCGTCAACACATGTCAACGAATTCTCGCTTCACGGCGCAATTTTTTATTGTGCAATAGTGCGGTACAGTTTGCACGTCCTATTCTGCGCAGCGAAAATCAGGAACGGTGGCATCTGGCCTGGGGTCCTATCCAGCACGCGGCACAGCGGGTGCGAAGGCGCTACCTGACTCAAAATTGCTGCCGAGTTTTGCGCCACACGTTCGGAATTGTACGCAATAACCCACGCCGTTTGGTGATTCTCCAGAATTTGGCGTGCTTTTTGCCAATCGTCGCAAAGGAAAAATCGCGCGCTGTCCGCAATGCCGTCCAGACCTTCGTGCGAGCTTCCAGCTATCCCGGGCTGCCCGGACCAATAGGCGATCGATGGTGAAAGCCACCACGGTGCCAGGAACGGGCGAATCTCTGACGATCGCAAATTGAGCGCCAGGTCGCGCAACTGTACTGAATTCGTCCCGCTGTTCGACCCGAAGAGCGAGTTCCGCTTCGTTTGGCCAAAGTCTTTCATCCCAATCGCGCAAAATCGAAAAGATCGATAGGAAAAATGCGATCCAAACGGCCCCACGCGATTTAATCGGCTCGAGCAAACGCGGCAGCGCCAACGCGAAGATCAGTACAAAGAAGTATCCCCAGCGCGCCTGCCAAATTGTCAGGACATAGGTAGCAACGAGAAGCACGAGAACAAATGGTGGCGGCGTCAACTCACTCTTGTGGCGGGTCTTGGCCACGCTGAACCAAACCAGGAACGGCGTGACCAGGAGCAAATAGCCGCACCAACGCAACCAGATTGGATTTGCCGGCGAGATATGCGTGAGTTCGCCAATGGTGTGCGCCCAGTTTTGAAAGAGCGGGTTTGAATACACGATCGAAAATGACGGGATGCGTCGCTCAATCAAAAGCGCGATCACAATGACTAGAGCAAAACAAAGCCAACCGGCGCGCCGAGTCCCGACCGAAATCGCTTTTGGGTCTTTAAGCGCATTCACAACCATCAGAAGCAAAAATAAAACGAGCGACTCATAAGCCGAGGTCCAAATCGCCAATCCCCATGCGATTCCACTGACGATGCTCCATTTACTCCGATTTCAGGTAGCGGCCATGACCCAATCGGCTGTGCACTCGCTTGTAGGCTCCATTCTGCGCAAATCGCAATTGTTAAGAGCAGCATCAGCAAAGATTGATGATCCGGCCTGCCGAGTTCCGTTCCATGAACGAGAATGGGACTAATTGCGTACAGAATCAGCATCACCCAACGATAGCGAAATTTCATTCGCCGTGACCACCACCAGAAAAACCAGCCTCCGAGCAGCGCAAGCAACGGCGAGATCAGCGCGCCGGCTATCTCGATCGCGTGCGGCGTGAATGGTTTCAGCAAGGTCGACAAGGCGAGAATGAGATAATCCAGCGGCGCAGTTGTGTGCGGAGTGGTTCCTGTCGGGAAGTTCTCGAAGTCGTGGTACCGTCACGATCAACCCGGGATGCTCTGAGCACATTCGCACGCGCGTCATCCTTGCGTAACAATCCGCGTCGGTGAAATAAATATTCCCGGCGACAAAAACATCCTGATAATTCGCGCAACGTGTCGCGAGGATCAGCACGCTGAGAATGGCGATTTCGATGACGCTCAGGGTTCCGCGAATCACCGCGTTATCCCAAATCCTCGATTCAAAATGCGCAATCCGAAATTTTAGCTGAGCTCTCTGCTTTCCGGATTGGTCACCCGGATATGCTATGCTTCAATGCACAAGTAAAGCGGGCCTGTAGCTCAGCGGTTAGAGCAGGGGACTCATAATGTAGTGTTTCACCCTCGACACCAATGTTTGCCCCTGCTCATCAGCGAACGCTTGCGAACAGAAACGACCACTTTAGACGCTCGTAACGTCAACATGCCGTCAATGACCCTCCGCGTGTGTGTTTTCCCTTCTCTGCGCTGCGTAAGATCTTTGCGAGAGCGCAGGTCGTTCAGATAAACGTCACTAACTCCGCCAACTTTCTTGGCTTCGATCATTTCCCGAACCGCAGCGGCAACCTCCTTCCGCTCTTGTTTTGAAGAGCCGTCTCCACGCGGCACAGGCCGCCAGAATCGTTTTTGATTGCCAGACGGCAAATGATCCGGCCCGTTGGATTCCGTTTCCTAAATCCCGAATGATTCGGCACAATTCGCGCCGTGCAGGCTTTTAATCGCTTTCCCCCGGGAAGGGCAGGAAATAGATTGCAAGCTAAAGTCTATTTCTCGTTAGGCGACCAGGGAAGCACTGGTAACCTCTGAACCCATGCTGAAGAAGAACCGATCGGCACCAAACACGGCGGTAATACCCGTCCTGTACTACCCCGACGTGCGCGAAGCAGTCGAGTGGCTCACAACGGCCCTGCCGTTCACCGAACGTCTCCGCATCGCCGACCATCGGTGTCAGCTCGCGCACAGCAACGGGGCCATCGTCGTTACCAAACCCGGCGGACACGCCGACGCCGCTCCTTCAACACTGCAGGGCCCTGGGGCGCACTCCATCCTGCTTCGTGTCACGGAGATCGACGTACTCTTTCTACGCGCCAAGACAGCCGGTGCTCGTGTACTCGCTGAACCCGCGGATCACATGTATGGCGAACGCCAATGCTCGTTCCTCGACCCATGGGGACATCCGTGGACGCTCTCGGAGACGATTTTCGATTCCGACCCAGCCGACTGGGGCGGCGAACTCCTTGTCGAATGAGCGTGCTTGTCACGACACCCTGCCGTGGCTTATCTCTGTCTCGTTAGATTGGATGATTTCACGCCTACTATGAGTTGTCTGAACCATCTGCATCGGGCCACCGACTGATGAATTTCCCCGTCGTAGTAGTCATTGGTGCGGTGCTCGGCGCCTTGGACGGCGTCGGCATTTTTTTTGAGCCCAAGGAACCATACAAATGGCAGATCCTTTTTGCGGCCACGTTGAAGGGCGTACTGGTTGCACTTCTTACAGGCTTTTCCTTAGCTACAACTACTCGATGGTGGTCCGCGATGGTCACTGGCGCACTCTACGGACTAGCCTTCAGTCTTGTGATTTATCTTGCGAAGGGAGGTCCGAAATCGGGCGACGCACCATACGTGATTCCGAGTGGGATCATCGCGGGGGGACTGATCGGCCTCTTCATAGTCATTTGGGCGGTCAAAACGACCTAGCCAGTCGATGGAGCCTCTATCTTCTTTAAAGCCGCGCTGATTTGGGACAAAAGGGCGGCAGGTGCGAGATCCTCGATGAAGCCGTTTCTGGTTAGACCAAGAACGTCCGTTGGTCCGATGCGCGCCTGCTCTTGGGCGTGGGAAGTAAACTCGAACAGCTACTGGACATCTGCGAGAGTTGGAGAGCCGACGCAGGCACTTAACTCATTTGGCTGGTGATGGAACAGAATCGCGCTGCGCGGGTGAGCGATGCCTCGGTGGTGAGATTGAATCGCAGTTTGATCAACCAAATCAAAAAGCAGATTGAAAAACTCGATTCTGCTTATCAAAGAGCACATTGAACAGTCGCCACGTCTATCTGCCAAGGCAGAGAAACTGATCTCAATCAAGGGAGTTGGTTTGCGCACCGCGGCCTTACTGCTGACGCAAATGCCCGAACTGGGGCAACTCAATCGTCGTGAAGTTGCAGCTTTGGTCGGAGTAGCGCCGTTTAATCGCGATAGCGGAAAGATGCGCGGCAAAACGCGCGATCTATGGTGGACGGCGTTTCGAAGCGGCATGGACTTTACATGGCCGCATTAGTCGCCGCGCGTCACAACCCAATCCTGCGCAATTTTTATCTGCGATTGCGAGCGGCTGGCAAACCGGCACTCGCCCTCACTGCGACGATGCGAAAACTGCTGATCGTGCTCAACAGTGCGCTCAAACCCTATCTACCTTATGCTTGAAACCAAGACAGTTACTAACGGCACCATTGCGAAATAACGTCAGCGTGCTTGCCATCGACTCCGGCCGTGCCTTATCTCGTTCTTGCTAGGCGGGCGCCCTAGAACGAGAGCAAAAAAGCAAAAAAGTCCCTGTCGCGATGGCTGCTTTGTCACGAAGAAACAGTGCAACGAACTGCGAGGGGCCAGGATTCACGGGGACTTACCCTGGCGCGATGTTACATGAAATCAGCACGGCCTCTATTAACCGCCTCTCCGCACCGGTGAGTGCTCGCAGTTTGTTGCCAAAGAATTTTAACGCAGAATCCTCGACTTTGTCCACGCAAAAAATGCACACACGAAATATGCTCTCGCAAGGACAGACGCGGCGTCAATCTGATTTCCGATGCTCTGCAATTCGGTCGGCTCTGGTACGCCGAGCCAAACGCAGTCAGCAACGCAATCGGCTTGCGCGAGTTTCGCAGTCCATCACATCGCCCTGTGATTCGCGTTTACGATGATGCGGGCAACGTGATCGAGACGCGCGAGCCAGCGGGGAGCCAACCTGTCAAACCAATTCGCCGCAAGCGAACTGATTCAGTTCGACTTAAACTGAAACAAAGATACGATCTCCCCACAGCTCTCCATCAATACTTCACAAAGAGATCACGACATGACCACAAAAGCACTATTTGTTAGACTCGAGGCCAAAGCGGGCAAAGAAAACGAAGTCGCCAAATTCTTGCGCGACGGGCAGGGCTTGGTTGCACAAGAGCCCGCAACAACTGCCTGGTTCGGTATACGACTTGGCCCAACCACCTTCGCCATCTTCGACGCATTTTCGGATGATGCCGGACGCGACGCGCACCTTTCGGGAAAAGTTGCCAAGGCGCTGATGGAGAAAGCGCCCGAGTTACTAGCAGAGCCGCCGAAGATTGAGAAGGCAGACGTATTGGCAGACAGGTTACCTGGTTAATCGACCTAAAGGTTTCCTGCGGCGTGACGGGCAATGAAACGAACCTGCCATTCGTAGGCTGGATATTAAAGCTGCCCCCGCTCCTGCGCTCCCGAACCATGCCTGATCACGTTCCCTTCGGCGAGTAAACCTTTTCGTAAACACGATTTTCTTGCAGGCAAACGCTCCGACGATTTCTGCGCCATCCTGAGCGGGAGGTGGCTGTTTTCGAGGGTTATTCGGCAACTGTCTGGCAACGATTGGCTGCTTTTATCGTGCCACCACGGATATGGAGCCGTGCGAATACCAAGGACTACGACTTTTTTGGAGCACGGGAGCGGTCTCTATTCTTTGGCCAGAACGCCATTTCCTGTCCTAACATACTTTGAGCGAGAGGAGCCGTTTATATGGTTATCGTTTACCAAGCGCCCTTCATCAGCATCAATGAATTGAAACATCGTCTGGATCTCCGACCTGGAAACCATGGCTCCTTTTTTTTTCTCGCTCTCCAGCGTCTCGGAAAGTTCGTCATTCCAGCCTCGTTTTCGCATGAATTCATTCCACATATAAATCTCACCCTCGGACGGTCGATGTCCCATCCCAAAACACGACTGCAAAATTGCCGCGTCGTTGAGGCCGTGGTTCACGTACTCGACTACTAGCTCGTATCTAACTCGGAGAAAGGTTGTGCATTTTTCATCAAAACCTTTTCCAAGGTTCACTTCATATTCGAGAGGCAATTCTCCTTTGTCATGGCGACGGATTTTGTCCAGCATTCGGCCGAAATAAAACAAGCCGCCCACCTTGTCATAGGGACTACGAAGACCCAAGTCTCTCACACGACGGCCCATTTCCACGAACCTCCCGGAATTATTGCAAGTTATTAACAGTTCTTCACAAACCCTTGCAAGACTATTTTTCAGCCGCAATTTTCTAGACGCGGGCTGGTCGGGAAGCGGATGACAACTGGTTCCCCCGGGATCGGCCCAAAAAAGGAATTCTGCATACTCAAAAAATGTTTGCTCAACGACTGCGGGGAGCCGGGAATTAAACGGGCACTAACCCAGCCGGTGTTTATGAATTAGCACGGCCACCAAGTCGCCGCCTCTCCGCACCGTTGAGCCCCGGCGCAGTCGCTGCTCCGTAGGATTTCGTTTAAAACAATGGATGCGGCTGCACGGCGCGACAAGAAGTTGAACCACGGCTCTTTTCAAGGTGCGAGAGAGGGGTCTGATGCCTTACAAAAACTTGATGGCAAGGCTTGCCGGAAAGTTGAATGAGAGAATTTCAACTATCCCGTTTTTGCTTCGGCATTTTTCTCTCGGCGACAAGACCGAGAATCGCTCGGCGCAATTTCTCGCGGTCTGCTGGATTGTCCGCGTCGAGTTTAAGGTTCATCGCCTCCGCGACGGTTTTAGCGTAAGCAATGCCCTGCTGCTCAGCCAATCGCTCCCAACGTTCATCGGCCATAATCTCGATAAGATTGGAGACGGAACGGTTCTCTAAAGATGCCATTTGTTCCAGTTTGTTTCGTTGCTCCTCACGCACCGTCAGGTTGAGCTTCGATCTGTTCTTGTTCTTTTTGGATTTTGCCATTGGCAGCTAAAATTGCTCCTGCGATCTCAAGCGGCATTCAGTAATTTTGGGTCTTTTTTCTCTGATGCAAAAGTAAAATGCCGTCAGGAACACGGCGCAAACAGCGTACACAACAAGGATCCAGCCTATCAGGGAGAGAATTCTGTGCATTTGCATAAGCAGATGGGGACCGAAGTTTTTTACAACCTCGTTCTTCATAGGCGATCACGCAGGCTGAAAGCAATAAACCCTATACGCTAAAAACGTCGGCGTCAAATTTATTGCTTGACATGCGCCATATATACGTATACAATAAGCAGGTCGGAAATGAATTCTCAATGACGAGAAGTCACGGAAGGCCAAATAACCTACTACGTAATTTCATGACGGCATTTAAATACATTGTCTCAATAGCTGCCCTGACCACTGCGCTTACATTGTCGGCGAGGGCCAATTTCATCATCGATTCAAAGCCAGATGGAGAACAGATGTTCATTGACGTGGCGCACAACAATCCTGGGGTTAACGACTTCGAGGGATTCGTTGGCGACAACCATCCCAATGCCCCCCATGTGGATATCCACACCACCGGGAAGGTAACTAGTGGCAGCGGATTCGCAAACATCAAACCGGGACATAACCAGTCACTCACGCAGCTGATTTTCACCCCGGAGAATGGCAACCTCTTCTCTGGTTTCTCATTCCGTGGCCAACTGGAACGCGCTGCGATGGGGAACGTGACCGTCATAGTACAGGATAATCAAGGACACGCCCCACAAACTTTTAGCTTCAGTGGCCTTGGCAGGAATAACGATTTCGAACGGCAAGGCATTATCTCGCTTGATGGGGAGACGATCAAATCGGTCACGCTGATGAGTACATTCAAAGAGGTAAAGCAGATTGAATTTATCCTTGCCCCAGATCCCCGATCGGTTCCGGACAGCGGTGCAACAGTAATGTTGCTGGGCGCGGCGTTGGGTAGCCTCGGTATGGCCAGGCGCTTTTTCAAAAGTTAAACAAGTTAAACAATTTCCCGATACAAGAGTGGCCGTTCCTTCGGGGGCGGCCACTTTTTTGTACCGTTGACCAAAAAAGCAAACAGCTCCCAGCGGCCATTCCGTCCGTCGCTCCGATGTTAAATCAAACCGGAAAAGCCATTTTCCCGGCTCCGCAGCGTGGGAAATTCATCCGGTGATGGCGTTGCGCGTCGTTCAGGCCCACGCTCGCGTCCTTGGCATCAGGTTTTTGTGAGGCATCAGACCCCTCTCGCGCACGTAGGCGAACCGACCTGATAGCCATCGGCGGTTTCCTCGATGAATGTCGATGGAGTGTATCGCTTTTTGTACGACTGCTGCAACAGTCGCTTCGCAATCTGCGCATGCGCGTGGAGGTGAGCGACGAGATTCGAAGGCGTGAGCGCAGTCAGTGTGTGTAAGTCTGCGATAAATGGCGACAACTAGCCATGAGAACCCAAACAAAATGATGAGGCTCCAAAAAACGGCAGCCTGCCTAGGATCCATCCAAGTGCGCGGAGCACCGCGGCCGAGTAACTCCCAAACGACTGTATGCTGTAACCAAGCGGCCCTAGCGCGAATCAATCCTTTTACGCCAACCAACAACGACAACACCGCAAGCAAGATTGGTCCAGTTAGCGAGGTTTTCGCGTTCACCATCTAAACGAGATATGGATGGAATTTCTGGTTGAATTCTGCGCTTTGTCGTAATTATCTGGAAAATAGACAGATGGGCCTGTAGCTCAGCGGTTAGAGCAGGGGACTCATAATCCCTTGGTCCCAGGTTCGAATCCTGGCGGGCCCAGCCCCGAAGGCTTTCGGGGTTGCCACACGGGGTCCGTAGGGTAGGCGCATGCGGGCTGTCAGAAACGAATTATTTAGTACTATGAAAGCATTCTTTTCGATAATTCTCGCGTTTGCCATTTCCATCGGCTCGATTGAGGCGGGACCTGTGAGAACAGCGAAAAACGTTGCGAAAAGTACTGTGCAGACGGCCAAGAATGTCGGCCACAGTGTGGTCAAAGGCACAAGAAGAGCCGTGCACACTGCAGTCTATAGGTTTACTCCATAGGCCCAGCGATTCTCACGCGTCTTCGAACTTGCCAGCGTGCTCATGCGTCTCAGGCGCAAACCATGAGCCGGACGCTTCTCCGAGAGAGGCTCTTTGTCTGATCCTGCCTTCCTTTCCAACTACGTGCCCGATGCGTGCCAGTTCTTGCGTCAGGCGCTGATTGATCCGGATCACATCGTTGAAGGTATCTGCAACCTTGCCGGCTATGCCTGTCCAATCGTCCAGCAGTTGAGCGGAAAAATCTCCGCGCTTAAATGCCGTCAGGGCCGCAAGGAGTTGCTTGCTATCGAGTTGGTCACCGTTGAGATATGAACTACTGGCTGATCGGAGGCGGGGAGCAGAGGCAGTTTTCTTCATAGGCGATCAAGAGGCCGGGGACTCTCGTGGGCTCGAATTCGACGCGTAAAATCGGAAGACTCATATTGCAACGTCGTAGAGGAATCGCCTTATCAATCGCACCAAGCCGTATTTTCTTCAACAAACCCGCGGGCTCCCTGGTTTGTCGCGCAAAAAGTGCATGCCTAACCCCAAAAAAAAGGCCCCGAAAGGCGCCCTCGCCCGCACCGTTTGGGTTGGTACGATACTTTTAAGAGAGGGCCAACGTGCGGAGGCGGAAGCCAAAAAAGATGGCAAGAATGCCAAGTACAACAGAGTACCATGCAATGAGCCAGATCACTGCTGCGGCGCCAGCGATAGGATTCCACAGAAGCAGGATAGAGAACACGATAGATGCCAGACCCATAAGGATTAGAAACCATTCGCCTTTGATTTCGTGGCGTAATTTTACTGCTAGCACAATTTCGGACGCACCAATCATAAGCGCCCAAGCCGCGATGTAGATAACTAATGCCAACGCCGTAATCCGGGGCGCGTGGAACGTGAGGAATCCCACGACGATACCAAGAGCTCCGATAACGACCTGCCATCCCCAGTCCGGATTTGAAGAGCGATGTCCAATCGCGCCGACAATGCGAAATATGCCGTCGATCAACACCCACGCTCCGAAAAACAGTACCAGTGTTGCGATAGCCATAACGGGATGCGTGAACGCGATAACCCCAAAAACAATTGCAGCGATACCCCTTATCACCGGCACCCACCAATGACGTTTTAAGGTTTCGATCATCATCGCTCCGTTTTAAGGAGCGGTTTGCGTGAAGGCAAGTACCATTTAAGAAACGTCGATACCCTCAAGAAAGGACGGCTTCCCAGCCGCCATTTGCGCTTTCCGCATCATCTTCGGAGAAGCCAATCCGCCCCCTATAGTGGCACTCGTTGCATCGAATCAAAGCCCGCACTTGGCGCTGGCTTCGGCAATACTGGAACGGCTCCGCGGAAGCGACGCCAAATAGGTATCAACAAATGGCGCGTCATTGATTCGCGCCAGATTCGTCGGGTTTTGAAGACGCGAAAAAATGGCGTAGGCGATCTTAGCTCGCGGAACGCTTTTCTCACCGTAGCCAGAGGGAATATTGCTCGACCAATAACGGACATACTGGCCGTCCGGGCGATTTTCCGTGCCGAGAAAAATCGTGGAATGTCCGTGCTCGTTTTTTCCCACCTGCCGCGACCAGAAAATCTTCATGAAATCGCCCGGCTTGGCTTGGTCGAAGTTGTCGAAGTTCTGTCCCAGCCGGAGCTCGTGAAAAAGACGGGCTGTGCCGGGTCCGTTTGCGTTCCATCGGCCCCAGATACCTTCGCCATCGCGCTGATCTCGAATGATCAACCGCTCCAATGTGGAATAATCGAGGCGCAGCTGCCCGCGTGCACGCAACGTCTCGATCGTTCTGATAAAAACCAGATATGTGGCGCCTGAGCAGAAACTCGGCGAGGCCTGCGAAGGAAGAATGAAAAATTTGCCGGACTCAAAGTGTGCCGAAGATTGAAGACGGATCTTTGCAAAATGCGAAACAGAATAGCGGCCACCCTGCGGCATCTCCTTGATCTGCTCAAGGATTAAGCTGTTGCAATCGCCCGCGAACAATGCTTGCGATACAAAAATCCCAAGAAAAACCCAAGCCCCTAGTCGCTTCACGGCGGGACAAGTAATCATTAAAACGCGATCTGGCAATGCCGTGACCCGACAATCCTGTCTGAGTCACTAAGACCTGGAGGCAGGATTGCCTGCGACACCTTGCTGTGTTAGACGGATTCCATGGTGCGTTTCACTAAGATGAACGGCGCAGGAAACGATTTCATCCTAATCGATAACAGGGTCGGGAATATCCATCTAAATCACAGCCAAATCGCACGCCTTTGTGATCGCCACCGCGGTATCGGAGCGGACGGAATTTTGTTGTTGGAAAATCCATCGGACCACGCCGATTTCCGAATGCGCTACTTTAATGCCGATGGGGGAGAAGCGGAGATGTGCGGCAACGGCGCGCGCTGTTTCGCGCGGTTTGCAAACAGGGTGGCGGGGACTGAGGGCAAAATTTCCTTTGAGACTCCCGCTGGCGTCATTTCGGCGGAGTTAGCCGGAGACCTCGTCACTCTGCAAATGACGGAGCCGACTGATTTGCGACTCAGCGTTCCCCTTCGCGTCGGCACGGAAAAAAGAATCGTTCATTTCATTAATAGCGGCGTGCCGCATGTTGTTGTTCCGGTCACACAAGTCGGCGATGTCGATGTGTTGCGAGAAGGCTCAGCGATTCGTTATCACGAAATGTTTTCGCCAAAGGGCGCAAACGTGAACTTCATTGAGAAACGCGGAGCCGATAAGATCGCTGTCCGCACCTACGAACGAGGCGTGGAAGGTGAAACCCTCGCATGCGGTACCGGGGTAGTCGCGAGCGCGCTCATTTTCGCTGCCACGGAAAACGTCAACGGCCCGATCAACGTTGGGGCGCGCGGCGGCGACGAATTGCACGTCGGCTTCAAGAAAATACAGGCGCAATTCAAAAACGTCACGCTCACCGGCCCGGCCGAGTTTGTGTTCGACGGAACAACCGAGATTTAAAGCCCGCAAGCGTGGATGTCTTGTCATTCCGAGCGCAGTCGAGGAATATCTAATTTTAAGGGACAAAAATAATCAGAGATCTCTCGACTTCGCTCGACATGACAATTGAATAGGCCAACCTACAGTTAATTGCATGTTTCGCGGCACGTTTACGGCCCTAGTCACACCGTTTCGCAATGGCGCGATTGATGTTGCTGCTTTCGAGAAACTAGTCGAGAGCCAAATCGCTGCCGGAATCAGCGGAGTCGTCGCTGTAGGCACCACCGGCGAATCGCCGACTCTGTCACACGAGGAACGCCAGGAACTGATCCGCCTTGCGGTCGCCACCGCGAAAAAACGTTGTCAGGTTCTCGCCGGCACAGGTTCCAACGCGACGCATCACGCCGTGGCCGATACAAAGACTGCCGAGAAACTCGGCGCTGACGGCGCGCTTCTCGTCGCGCCATATTACAACAAACCGAGCCAGGAAGGTTTGTTTCGCCATTTCAAAACGATTGCCGACGCCACAGCCCTACCCATCATGCTGTACAACATTCCTGGCCGATGCGGGGTGGATATCGCGTCCGATACGGTGACGCGCCTGGCGAAGGAATGCAGCAATATTGTTACAATCAAGGAAGCCAGTGGGAATGTCGAGCGTGTCAGCGAGTTACGCGCCCGTTTGCCTGAGTCATTTACGATTTTGAGCGGCGACGATTCATTAACGCTGCCGTTCATGTCGGTTGGAGCAGTCGGCGTTGTTAGTGTCGCTTCAAATCTGTTTCCGGCTGAAGTTTGCGCGCTCGTCCGAGCTTATGAATGCGGTGATGCGAAATTGGCCTTGAACCTGCATCGTAAGATGTTTCCGCTTTTCAAGGATTTGTTCATTGAACCGAATCCTGTGCCGGTAAAGACAGCGCTCGGCTGGCGCGGGACGATGTCCGGCGAAGTGCGTCTCCCTTTATGCGAGATGAATGGAGCAAATCAAGCGCGTTTGCGCAGGACGCTCGAAGAGTTTGAGCGGCAGAAATGATTTTCGAGCGCGAACCCGTAAGATGAACTCGTCTCCCGTGCGCGTATTGCTCATTGGAGCCGCTGGGCGCATGGGAAAAACCATCACTGAGCTTGCGAATGGCGACCCAAAAATCGACATCATGGCGCGGTGTGATCTGGGCGACCCGATTGAGCCGGCCATGAGAAATTGTGATGTGGCGATTGATTTCAGTCATGCCGGCGCCATCACTGAAATCTGCGCGGCTGCCTTGCAGCATCGCAAGCCGTTGGTCATTGGGACGACCGGTCACTCTACAGAGCAACGCGGCACCATCGAAGAGACCGCGCAATCGTTGCCGATCGTGTTCGCATCCAATTTCAGCGTCGGAGTCAATGTGCTTTTCTGGCTGACGTGCAAAGCTGCCGAGCAACTCGGCGGCGATTTTGACGTCGCGATTGTCGAAACGCATCACAAGATGAAAAAAGATGCGCCCAGCGGGACGGCCAAAACGTTAGCCGAAGTTTTGAAAGGGACTAAAAAAACGAAGCGTGAAATTCCAATCCAATCAATTCGCGAAGGCGACGTAGTTGGCGAGCACACAATAAATTTTAGCGGACCCGCCGAGCGCCTCGAGCTCACGCACCGCGCAGCGAGCCGCGAAATTTTTGCACGAGGCGCCTTACGCGCAGCGGAATGGATTATCAGCCAGTCGCCGGGACTTTACTCGATGCAGGATGTGCTGGGCCTGTAGATTTGTAGCGGCGCTCTATCAATGCCGAACGAATTCAGCACCGCGATC
The DNA here is from genome assembly GCA_963758425.1 of uncultured Verrucomicrobiae bacterium. GTDB lineage: Bacteria > Verrucomicrobiota > Verrucomicrobiia > Chthoniobacterales > UBA10450 > Udaeobacter. The sequence goes on along the minus strand of CAVWVV010000010.1, from coordinate 94,179 downwards.
ATAGGACGCCGCTGCAGCTACCACCAATGAGAACGGCAGTTGCGCTCGGATCCAATCTCGGGGATCGGCTCGAGAATTTGCGTGTAGCGCGACGACAAATTATGGAGCTGAACCGGATCCGACCGCCCGTTCTCTCTTCGGGGATCTACGAAACCGACCCCGTTGATTGTGAGCCGGAAGCGTCAAAATTTTTGAACGCAGTCATTGAATTTGATTTTGAAGGCAACCCCGTGCAGTTGCTTGAACAACTTGCTCAAATCGAAGAGTCGTTAGGCCGCAAGCCTGATCATCCGAAAAACGTCTCGCGTAAGATCGACATCGACCTTCTCTACTGCGGCGATCAGCAGATCGACAACGAACAACTGCAATTGCCGCATCCGCGTATCCACTTGAGAAGATTCGTACTTCGACCGCTGGCCGATATCCGGGAGGACTTGGTCTTGCCTGATCAGAGAAAAACTATTCGAGAATTGCTCGCAGAATCCAACGAATCTGGGGAGGTGGTTCGATTGATGAACGACTGGTAGCGCGATGGACTGTGGTGGCAGCCGTGTCAGCTGCGTTTTGTCGTGGATTTGCAGGCAACACGCCTGCCTCTACAGGAATTCGGCGCCGCAAATTTTGCTCGTAGCGCTTTCTGCTACAGCTTGCGTTCTCAAGTTGGCGGATGATCTTCCGGCAGATCCGATGAAAGATTTTCGCGAAATGAAACAACGCGGCGAAAAGATCACCGCGTTGACGGCTTACGATTATCCCACAGCGCGTCTGCTCGACGAAAGCGGCATCGACATTATCCTGGTAGGCGACTCGTTAGGCATGGTCGTACTTGGTTACCAGGATACGACCGGTGTAACGCAGGAAGACATGCTGCATCACACCCGCGCAGTCGCTCGCGGTGTTAAACAGGCATTACTCGTAGCGGATCTGCCGATCCACACGTACGACACACCCGAACAGGCTGTGGAGACCGCCAGGAAATTTGTCGATGTTGGCGCACAGGCGGTGAAGCTTGAAGGCGGTGTGAGTCATGTGGCACAAATTCAAGCGATCACAAACGCAGGCATCCCGTTCATGGCGCACATCGGCATGCTACCCCAAAGTGTGCGGGAGGAAGGTGGCTACAGGATTAAGGGTCGTACTCAGTCCGAGGCGGAAGCCCTGCTGGCCGACGCCCGTGCTGTGGAACAGGCAGGTGCATTTTCTGTCGTGCTGGAGATTGTGGTCGCAGATATCGCAAAACAGATTACAAGGGCAGTCGGCATCCCAACCATCGGTATCGGCTCGGGCAAGTATTGCGATGGGCAAATCCTGGTCACGCACGATTTGATCGGACTCTTTCCATGGTTCACACCGAAATTTGTGTCACCCGAAGCGCGCGTAGCCGACGAAATCCGCCGCGCCGCAAGCGCCTTCATCGAGCAAACCCGTGCTGGCGGCTAGGAAGATAGGTTGGGTTAGCGAACCTTCGTCGCGCCGTAGCTCCCGCGTCCGAATGTGATATGTTGAAAACCACATGAGAGTTTCCGATTTCGACGGCTTGGACCGGTTCGAGACCGAAGGACTGCTTACTGGTAGCAAAGAGCGCAGTTGGCTCTGGTTTGGATTAATCGTTTCGCTGGGAATACATCTCGCGCTCTGCGCTTATTTTTACCGGACGCGTTTCCAAACTGTGGAAGCTTTGATGCCTCCAAATGAGCAGACGGCAACGTTCAAGGTCAGGAGCATCAACGCGTCGGATCTGGGCAAGAGCAGCGTCGATCAGACAAATCCGGCTGCAAAACCGAACCCGGACAATACTGATGTGCAGTTGCCAGACGAAAAGAAATCGTTCGACAAGCTACTGCAGGACATTCAAGCAAGCGCGGCGATTCCTGACGACATGCAGGACGTCTTGCCTGATCAACCGAAGGTGGAACAGCCTGAGGTAAATTCCGTTCTTACTGAAATCGAGCGATCGACTGCGCAGAGTCTCGTCAACGATTCAAAGGCGACGCACGAACAATCGCTGCTCAACAATAGTTCACAGTCGGGCCGTCCACAGCCAGCGCTTAGCGGCACGGAGCTGGCCACGAGTACGACGATCAAGCGCCCCAACACCTTTACCAGCAAGATGCCCGGTGACAGCGCCGGACCAATTAAAGGGCACACTGCCGGCTTCAGCGACTTGGATCAACTGCTCGCACAAAAGGGTCCGCTCGGGTCAGGCACAAAATTGCGACTGCCGGACGATCAACTCTTCGAATATGACAGCGACGTGCTGCAATCAAGCGCCATCGGTCAATTGCAAAAGCTGGGCACTCTCATCCAGCGTAATCCGAAGGCAACATTTTCCGTGGAAGGTTACACGGATTCATTCGGGTCGTTCGAATACAATCTGGATCTCAGCCAGCGCCGCGCTGACAGCGTGAAACGTTATTTAGTGGAGGCAATGCGGATTAATCCTGCGCAAATCGAAACGCGCGGTTACGGCGCAGCGAAATTCCGTGCCTCGCCAAACGGATCAATTGAAGAGCAAAGCCCGAATCGCCGTGTGGAGGTTGTGGTGCACACGAGCGAAGGGTGAAGTCGGCGCGCCCGGGTGTCGCGCCCTACCAGTTTTTGATCCACGCGTTCTCGTAAGCTGCGTCGGTCGCGTTCGACGTGCCACCAGTGCTCCACAGATCGAATGTGGGATTAAAACCGTAAGATGAGTTTGCCTGATTGGCTGTAGAATAACCATAGCTATTTCCGAATGGATCCCTGATGGCGGTTACTGTTCCTGTTCCTCCAGCTGGTGAAAGCATATTCGGTTTGAATTGGAAATAGCTCTTCTGCGAATACGTGGAGCGATCACCGCTAATGTTTCCAGAAAGCTGACCATAAAGATAAAAGCTCGCAGCGGAATATGTGGAATTCCCGGGATCGTAAGAAGTGGGTAATGGATCAGGCGGAGTATGACTAGTCAGCGCGGCGAGGTTGTCGGTTGTATTGTTCGTCGTATCCCGTGGATAAATTCCATTGTCGGCCTTGTAACTTTCGCAGGCCGCAGACAAGGCGGCGATTTCGGTTTCGGCGCGGGCGCGGGCACCTTTCTTCTGAACGTAACCGACCGCGCTTAGAACCAATCCAGTTAGAATGATGATAACAGTGGTGACGACAATTAGTTCAATGAGAGTGAAAGCCGCGTTGTCGCGGCGTTTATGCCAAGCGCCGAACCCATCGATTCGGCGTTTGACACAAACGCCTCTACAACATTCAACATTCGTCATTCGGATTTCGTCATTCGCGCCGCAAGCGCATCACGTCTGCTGCTGCAAGCCGGTGATGATGCTGATAAGCGGCGTAAAGAGAGCTAGCACGATTGTGCCGACAATCAGCGCTAGAAACACGATCATGATGGGCTCGAGCATTGATGTAAGGGCTGCGACTGAGTTATCGACTTCGTCGTCATAAACATCGGCAATCTTCAGAAGCATTTCTGGAAGTTTACCGGTTTCTTCGCCCACATCGATCATGCTGATCACCATCGGCGGAAAAGCGCGACTGGCCTCCAGGGGTTGAACGATCGATTCGCCTTCCTTCACGCTGTCGTGCACCTGTGAGATCGCGGCGGCAATCGCGGCGTTGCCGGCGGTTTCGCGGGTAATATTTAATGCCTGCAAAATCGGCACACCGCTCGTGACCAGCGTTCCAAGTGTGCGCGCAAACCGTGAGATTGCCGTTTTGCGATTCAAATCGCCAAAGAGCGGCATTCGCAGTTTGAAACTGTCAATCACGAATCGCCCGCCTCGCGTGCGGCCAATAAATTTGTAAGCCGTCACGGCGACGATTACCGCCCCGAGCAGAACAAGACCATGATCCTTTACGAGGTTACTGGCTCCGATAACAAACGTGGTGACGGGTGGTAGCGGTTTATCACCAAGCATGTCGTGAAAGATGGATTCGAATTTCGGCACAATGAAGACAAGGAGAAAAGCCATGATGCCCACTGCCATTGTCATCACAATGAGCGGATAGACCATTGCTGCGATGACCTTGTTCTTAATCTTCGCAGCTTTCTCCTGAAATTCCGAAAGCCGGTTGAGCGCCATCTCGAGCACACCGCCGACCTCGCCGGCTTTGACCATGTTAACGTACAAATTGTTAAAGATTCGCGGATGCGAGGCAAGCGCGTCCGAAAATGTATTACCGCTCTGAACGGAATCGGAGAGGTTGTTAATTGTATTCTTCAATACCTTGTCGCGTTCCTGTTTTGCCAAGACGGTCAAACTTCGCACCAATGGCAACCCGGAATCAATGAGCGTTGCCAGTTGACGCGTGAAAATCATCAGGATTTTTGGCTTAACCTTCGTGCGCTTGAAAAGAACAATTCCGGTCTTCGCGCGCGGTTTCGCCGCGCGCACCATCTTCGCCGCGCGGCGCCGAGCTGCTTTGTCGTCGGGGCGGGCTACAGCCTCCTCGTAGACACTCGTTGGGAAATACCCAGCCTGACGCAATCGGCCGATTGCGTCATTGGTCGAAGCGGCTTCAACCAACCCAGTTGCTTCTTGTCCCCGGGCATCGAGAGCAACGTAGTTATAACGCGCCATGGCGAGCGATTTTAGTTAACTCGGGATGCTATGTCGAGCACTGGGATTCCACGAACTCACAAAATTACGAAATCCGAATGTCGAATGAGAAATTGATGACGAATGACAAAAGCTCCCAAGAAGGGAAAAGCGACGTCTGTTGTTTCATCATTCGGTGATTTTGGCTTCCTTTAGCCTTTGTCATTACTGCTTCGTCATCCTCATGTGTATCTCAGCACTTCCTCGACGGTGGTGTCGCCAGCGAACATGCTGCGCAAGCCGTCCTGGCGCAGTGTTACCATTCCAAGCTCTACAGCCTTTTGCTTTAAGGTAACCGTTGGCGCGCGTTCATTGATTAGCTCACGAATCGGGTCGGTGAGTCTCAGCAGCTCGTAGATTCCCTTTCTTCCTTTGTACCCGGTGTTGTTACAAGCATCACAACCTTTGCCATAAAAGAATTGTTTGTTGCCGATGTCCTGCCGCGAGATTCCCAGCTCAGCAAGTAACGTCTCGCTCGGTGTGTAAGTCGTGCGACACTGTCGGCAGATGCTGCGCAGTAAACGCTGACCGAGCACTGCCTCGAGCGTGGATGAGATTAGAAACGGCTCCACACCCATGTCGATCAAACGCGTGATTGCCCCAGGCGCATCGTTTGTATGGAGCGTAGTGAAAACAAGGTGCCCGGTTAAAGACGCTTGGATTGCAATTTGCGCGGTCTCAAGATCGCGTGTCTCGCCGACCATGATGCGATCAGGGTCCTGACGCAGAAACGACCGCAAGACACGCGCAAACGTCAGACCGATGGCTTCGTTCACCGGCACTTGCACGATTCCTTCCAGATCGTATTCGACCGGCTCTTCTGCAGTCAGGAGCTTCGAATCAATCGTATTGACTTTACGCAGGCAGGAGTAAAGCGTCGTTGTCTTTCCAGAGCCGGTCGGTCCGGTCGCAATGAAGATGCCATTCGGACGCTCGATCATCTCCAGCAGAAAATTGTAGATGTAATCGGGCATTCCGAGTGCTTCGAGGTCAAGATTTACGATGCTGCGATCAAGAACCCGCAGCACGAGGCTCTCGCCGAATTGAGTTGGCAATGTTGAAACGCGGAGATCGACGTTGCGTCCGGCGATATGCTTCTGAATGCGGCCATCCTGGGGCAACCGTCTTTCTGCAATATTCATATTTGCCATCACTTTCAGCCGCGAGATGACGGGCAGAGCAAGATGACGCGGCGGTGGCGACATTTCGTAGAGCGCGCCATCAACGCGATAGCGGATCTTGAACTCATTTTCGAATGGCTCGAAATGAATGTCGCTCGCGCGGTCCTGGATCGCCTGGTAAAGAATGAGATCGACAAAGCGAATGATCGGAGTTGCGTTTGCTTCGGCTTCAACTGCCGCTTCGCCGTCTCCGTCGCGTCCGCCTGAGACGGACAGAAGCTCGCCAGCTTGGCCGAGTTGCTTGAGAACTTCATCCATGCTCGTCGTATCGGTGCCATAATGCTGTTTGATCAGGTCTTCGATTTGATCCGAGTGCGAAACGACGACGTGGATGTCTTTACCGAGCGCAAAGCGAAGATCCTCCGCAGCGTGGAGATCGAACGGATCAACGAGGGCGACTCGCAATGTCGTTCCGCTCATCTCAACCGGAAGAGCACCGTGTAACCGAGCCAGACCGCTGGGAATGAGATGCAAAATCTCAGGCGGGATATCACGCTCGGCTAGATCGATCAAGTCGGTGCCGAGCCCGTTTGCAATTGTCTGATAAAAGCCGTGCTCGTCGATGAAGCCGCCATCGATCATCGCCTGGGCAACGGTCTTTCCGTTCAGTTCTACTTCGCTTAGGACATCTTCCGCTTGCGAAGGCTCAAGCACGCGCTGCTCGATAAAAAATTCGGCTAACTGCTTTTCCTTCATGTTTGTTAGCTCACGTCCCCGACTGTGATAGAGATGACTTCTTGCGCAGAGGTGAGACCGGCGAGCACCTTGCGGACCCCATCTTCGCGAAGCGTGCGCATGCCAAGTTCGCGTGCTCGTTGCCGCAGCAACAAAGTCGGGCTGCGTTTGTTGATCATGTGGCGCACATCGTCGTTGATCACAAAAATCTCGAAGATACCGATTCGACCCTTGTAACCGATTTGACGGCATCGCTCGCACCCTACCGGCTTCATTACTTGAGCCTCGGAGAGCTGACCGGGCTCGATTCGCAATGCCCGCAATTCGGTCTCGCTGAGTTCTCCTGGTTGTTTGCAGTGTGCACATAATCGGCGGACAAGCCTTTGCGCCATGATCGCTCGCACGGAGGAAGCCACCAGAAACGGCTGAACACCAAGATCGACTAAGCGCGCCACCGCGGAAGGGGCATCATTGGTGTGCAGCGTACTGAAGACGAGGTGACCAGTGAGACTCGCGTTCGTAGCAATGCTCGCTGTCTCGAGGTCTCGAATTTCACCAATCATGATGATGTTGGGCGCCTGGCGCAGAATGGAGCGCAAGGCCGCCGGAAAAGTCATCCCGATCTCACTATTCACCTGCACCTGATTGATGCCCGTCATTTGATACTCGACCGGCTCCTCCACGGTGATGATTTTGCGGTCGGATTTGTTGATGTAATTGAGGCAGCCGTAGAGAGTGGTCGTCTTTCCGGAGCCGGTAGGGCCGGTGACGAGTAAAATGCCGTCCGGCAGTTTGATCAGGCGTTCGAACATTTCCTGGTCGTCTGAGAAAAATCCAAGCTCCGGCAAGCCAAGCTTTAGACTGGATTTATCCAGTAGCCGCATCACTACGCCCTCACCGTGATTGGTAGGAATCGTTGAAACGCGAAGATCGATTGGCTTCTTTTTGATTTTAACCTGGATCCGGCCGTCCTGTGGCAGGCGTTTCTCGGCAATGCTCATTGAACCGGTCATAATTTTGAGCCGGCTGATGATTGCGGATTGCAAACGTTTCGGTGGCGCTTGCATCTCCTGCAAAACGCCATCGATTCTGAAGCGAACGCGAAACTTCTTGTCCAGCGGTTCGAGATGAATATCGCTTGCGCCTGCGCGGTGCGCCTCGATCAGCAACATGGAGACAAGCCGGATAATGGGCGCGTCGGCTTCATCGACTGCAGTCGCTTCCGAGCCATCCCCAATTTCCAACCCGAGATCGATGTCTTCTCCGATTTTTTTCTGCAGGACGTCGGCTGCTTCATCGGCCGTCCCGTAGTATTTGATCAGTGCATCACGAATTTTCTGGGGGCTGGTGCACACCAGTTCCAGCTCGCGTTGCAGGAGAAAACTCAGGCTGTCGATCGTATCGATGTCGAGTGGATTACCGACCGCCACCACCAGGCCGGTCTCGCCGAAGGCGACTGGGATCACTTTGAAACGGCGCGCGTCTTCGCCCCGGATTTGATTGATGATTTGTGGTGGAATCACCATCGAAGAGATGTCGATCCAATCCATGTGCGCTTGCGCTGCGAGCGTGCGCGAGATCTCCACGTCGGAGACAACTCCGTCGTTGATTAGGATATCGACTACGCCCGGTTCGCCGTTTAGAAGTGACCGCGCGCCGTCGATCTGCGGACGCGTGATGAGTCCACCTTCTTCGAGGACCTTGAGCACGTACTCTTCGTTGTGTTGCACCTGGGAAGAATGCTGGAGCGCGCGCAGTTTACTGCAAAACCGCTAAATTTCCAGCGGCAGCGGATGTTGGGGGCATCGCACTGCGATGTCCGGACGCCGCAGCGCGCTGTCCCTACCAACGTGGAGATTATTCCACGGTCACACTCTTTGCGAGATTGCGCGGTTTATCGACATCGCGGCCCAGCTGAACTGCCAGGTGATAAGCGAGAAGTTGAAGCGGGACGACAGCCAGGATGGGCATTACGTACTCAGGCGCTTCCGGTAGCACGATTATTTCGTTGGCAACTTCTTTGAGGCGCTTCGGGCCGTTTCCGCTGGTCACTGCAATGATGGGCCCTTTGCGGGCCTTAACCTGCTCGATGTTGTTCAGGTTTTTGGAGAAAACCGAATCATCGGGAGCGATAAATACCGAGGGCAGATCAGGACGAATCAGCGCAATGACTCCATGCTTGAGCTCAGCGCTCGGGTGCCCTTCTGCAAACAAATACGTGATCTCCTTCATCTTCAGCGCGCCTTCGAGCGCGACCGGGAAGTTGAATTGCCGACCAAAAAAAAGCATGCCGTTTGCATCGGCATATTTTTTGGCAACTGCCTTAATTTGGTCGCTCAGATCCAGAACCGTTTCGATCTGGCCGGGCAACGCTTCCAGCGCTTCAATCACGCGGCTCCCGTCCGCTGCGGAAAGATTTCGCATCCGGCCAAAGAGCAACCCAAGGAGCGTAAGAATGACAAGTTGCGACGTAAAAGATTTTGTAGCGGCGACGCCGATTTCCGGTCCTGCGTGCATATAAACTCCTCCGTCGCTCTCTCGCGCAATCGTGCTCGCGACATTGTTACAAACTCCCAGAGTGCGAAAGCCTTTGCGTCGGCTTTCGCGCAGGGCTCCGAGTGTATCAGCGGTTTCGCCGCTCTGGCTGATAGCAAAGACCAGCGTCTCAGGAGTCATTGGTGTATTACGATGGCGAAACTCACTCGCGTATTCGACTTCGGTTGGAATATTCGCAAGTCGCTCGATCAAATATTCACCGACAATGCCGGCATGAAGCGCCGTGCCACAACCTGTAAGGACGATACGGCCGACATCGCGAAGCTCGGGAGGCGCCATGTTCAGGCCGCCCAGCTTTGCCGTGCATTCCTCCGGGTCGAGACGGCCACGCATCGCGTCGCGTACCGTGTTTGGTTGCTCAAAGATTTCTTTGAGCATGTAATGGGGATAATCCCCTTTTCCGATGTCTTCGGCTGTAAATTCAACCTTACTGACGGGATGCTCACTACTGTCGCCCGCCAGAGAAGTGATCTCGAACTTGTCGCTTCCCGCGGCAACTATGTCGAAATCGTTTAGATAAACAGCGTCACGGGTGTAAGCGACGATTGCACTGACGTCACTGGCCAGAAAATTTTCGCCGTTGCCTACTCCGAGCACGAGTGGGCTCCCGCGCCGTGCGCCGATCATGAAATCCGGCACGTCAGCGTGGACCAAAGCAATACCATATGTGCCGATCACCTGGCGAAGCGCGGCGCGAACGGCCGCAAGCAGTCGCGCCTTTTTTTCGGGAACATCCACCGTGCTGGCGCACGATTCGTCATAGAGTTTGCCAATCAGATGCGCGAGCACTTCGGTGTCGGTTTCGGAGCGAAACTTTGTGTCACCGCTTCGGATTAGCTCATCTTTGAGCGTCTGATAATTTTCTATTACGCCGTTGTGGACCAGCGCCAGTTTGCCGCTGGCATCGAAGTGCGGATGCGCGTTTTGGTCGGTGACTTTGCCGTGCGTCGCCCAGCGTGTGTGACTGACCCCGAACGAACCTGAGACCGGTTGCTTTCTCATTAGCTTTGCGAGAGCTGCGATGCGTCCGGCGCATTTTCGCGTTTCCAGACGCCCCCCGTCTAAAATGGCAATGCCGGCTGAGTCGTAACCTCGATATTCAAGGCGACGCAGTCCGTCGAGCAAAATGGGCGCGGCTTGAGCGCGTCCAACGTAGCCAACAATTCCACACATGTTTTTGGAGTGTAGCGGCGGCTGTCCTCAGCCGCAAGAAACAGACACTTTCGCTTACACCTTAGTGAAAACTCGAGGCGCTGGCGTCGCCTTAGCTCGGCAGTAAAAAAGTTACCGCAAAAAAGCAGTCGCTGAGTTATTGATTAGTAAACAATGCAACACCAGTCGCAGCGCGATTTGTTTCCAAAAAATCCCAGCGCAGAAGCGTTCGGGGCGTTGCCACCCGGCACAATCCAGCGAACGCTTGCCATCGTTATGGGCGGTGGCGCCGGCTCCCGTTTGTTCCCATTGACGAAGGACCGCGCCAAACCTGCCGTACCGCTCGGTGGCAAATATCGAATTGTCGATATCCCAATCAGCAATTGTCTGAATTCCGGGCTGCGCTCGATCTATGTGCTGACCCAGTTCAACAGCATGTCGCTGCATCGGCATATTCAAGACAGCTACAAGTTCGACAATTTCTCGCGCAGCTTTGTGGACATTCTCGCCGCTCAACAAACGCCAACCGGCTCGCAGTGGTATCAGGGAACTGCTGACGCTGTCCGGCAAAACATGCGCTATTTCCTCGAGCGTCCGTTTGATTATTACTTGGTCCTAAGCGGGGACCAGCTTTACCGGATGGATTTTCGTGCGCTGCTGCATCAGCACATCCGGCTTGGCGCAGACATCACTTTGGCCACTAAACCCGTGGCGCTGCATCAGGTTTCTGAGTTTGGCATCATGCAGAGTGGTGTTGATCGCCGAATCACGCGTTTCGTCGAGAAGCCGACCGAAGAAGCAGTGTTGCAGGAAATGAAGATAAGCCGGCAGCTTCTCAGCGCCATCGGCTCGAATGAAGATGAAGAATTGTTCCAGGCCTCGATGGGAATTTACGTCTTCAACCGTGAGGTGCTCATCCAATCGTTGCAGAACGATCTGGTCGATTTCGGAAAACATATTATCCCGCAATCGATCAAAGACCGGCATGTCAGCGCATTTATTTTTGAGGGTTATTGGGAAGACATCGGAACAATCCGCGCTTTCTACGAGGCGAATCTGGATCTCACGGATGTAGTGCCCGAGTACAGTTTCTTTGAGCCCGAGTCTCCGATTTACACGCATCCGCGCTTCTTGCCGGGAAGCAAAATCAATGGCGCCACCCTGCGACAGGCGATCATTTCGGATGGATGCATCATCTCGGATGCGCATCTGGAACGATGTGTAGTGGGAATACGCAGTGTTATTCAAAGCGGCGCGACTATTCGAAACAGCATAGTGATGGGCGCGGATTATTTTGAATTAGGACAGACCGATTCGTCACGGCTGCCCATCGGCATTGGACGTAATTGCGTGATCGATCGTGCGATCATCGACAAAAATGCTCGCATCGCGGATGGCGTTGTGATTACGCCGGAGGGTAAACCGCCAAACTTGGATTCAGACAACTACTTTATCCGTGACGGCATTGTCGTGATACCCAAAAACGCAGTCATTCCAGCCGGTTTCTGGATTTGATCGGTTTGGTTGTAGCCGGGCTTGATGACTCAGGAAGGGCGCTTTGGTTCCTCACATGCCGAGATCAACGCCCGCGGCTACCGCCTATCTGTCATTGCAGAAAACTGCCCAGTGGTTTCCCATGGTTCTTGCTTGTTCCACGGGATCTGCGAGTCGTGACGATCATCTGGATCTTTGACCAGGGCAGTTTCCTTCTGAGTCGCGCACGAGGACATGCCTAACACCAACGCACACAGCAGAACAGGGACGACAATTGTTCGAAGATTACGGATTTGTGCCAGCATAAATTACGTTGTCTCCGGGTTGCATTTGAGCGCCGCGCGCCAAACTACTGGTGATGATATCGCCGATGGCGGTTGCCGGTTCAACTGAAGAAATGCGAATTTTTCCGACCAACGCTCCATCTCGCAAAACAAGCATCTCCGCATTCGACTCGACTCCGTGACGCGTGCCGAGATTCAAAACTACGAAGTTGTACGCCTGATTGACCGCAAGGACCGTCCCGCGCAAACCTGTTCGGCGGGGGGCAGTCTCGCGGACGGTTTCCCGCCGTTTCTTTCCTTCCTTCGGCTGATCTGCGCGATCCTGGATGTCCTGGAGCTTTTCGGAAAGGAAAGCCTTTTCTTTTTCCGCGCTGTCTAATTGACGGCGAAGATCATCGACTTGCGACTGCAAATCCGCGGCCGGCGCTGTCGCGGCGGAGTTGTCAGTAGGCGAAGCATTTGGATTTTTTTCTGCTTCTTGCACGGGCGTCTGCAAAGAAGCGGTCTCTTTCTGGTTCTCATCCAATTTGGTCTGCAGATCGGCCTTCTCTTTCTGTATTTGAGCCAGTTCTGCCTCGGCTTTTGCAGCTCTGTTTTCTGCTTGTGCGATTTTACCCTGGTCTTCTACAGCGCCATTAGCCGACGGATTCAGTTTCTCGCGTATGCGGCGTTCAGCTACATCGCGCGCAGCCTGTGCAGTCGCAACCGTTGCGCGAAGCGTTTTCATTTTTTGACTGTTTAAGAACCCGAAAAATGCTGCCAATACTAGCAGCAAAATGGCAAGACCGGCCACGCTTTTCGGCGTGGAGGAGGATGCCGCCGATTCCCGATGCGTCATGGAATGGTGCCCTTTTTAAACGAATGACGCAGAAACGCAATCGCGATTTCGGGTCGAATGTTTGGGTGTGAAATAATCGGAGTTCAATCATATTGCGTTTGTCACTGTTTCAACCGATAGACATCCCGTGGGACAACAGCACCGTGTACGAGCCAAACGCAAACGACGTAGAGTGTATCTGGAGCGCAAGAAAGCAGCGCTGCGAGCCAGCGCCATGCAACCAGCTTCAGGCAAGCAGCAGGCAAAGAAGGAACCAGCGGAAGAGTAGATTCGACTCGATCGCGATGCGACGACCTGGGTTTGGTGATTTCGTGCACAGACGTAGCAATGCCGAACCGAGCCCGTTATCTGATCGTCGATGGGCATAGCGTTATTTTTGCCTGGCCTGAATTACGCAAGCTCCAAGCGCGGCGGTCCTCGCTGGCGCGTGAAGAGCTGACCAAACAGTTGCGCAATTACCAGGATTGGACTGGGGTGCGCGTGGTCGTCGTCTTTGATGGCAAAGGAAGAAAGATCCAGGAGACTTCCGATCCCGCCGACGTGCAAATCTTCTATTCCCGCACGGGCCAGACAGCCGACGCCATCATCGAGCGACTGGCGAGCAAATACGCGAAACGGTTCGAGCTAATGGTAGCTACCTCCGATTCGATGGAAGGACAAACCGTGCAGGCGTGCGGCGCAGAATGGATTTCCCCCGAAGCGTTACGCGGCCTTCTTTCCAGTCCGCGACGAGGCTAGAGTTCCAATTTCTTCTCGATCTCTTTCACTCGCGCGACGAGTTTCCCGAGCCGGCGAATCCAGGCAATCTGTTGCTTTGCTTCTGCAAGCGGCACGGCGGGCGACGCCCACCATGCCCCGCCACTGATGTTCTTGGAGATGCCACTTTGCGCACCGATGGCGGTGTTATCGCCAATCTCGATGTGCCCAATGATACCAGCCTGACCGCCAATTAGGACACGCTGACCGATCTGAACACTGCCGGCAATTCCGGTCTGCGCTGCGATGACAGTATTCTTGCCGATCACGACGTTGTGCGCAATTTGCACGAGATTGTCGATCTTGACGCCTTGCTGAATCCAGGTTCGGCCAAACCGGGCGCGATCAATAGTCGTGTTTGCGCCGATCTCGACATCATCGTCGATCTGCACGATTCCCAGTTGTTGAATCTTTTGCTGCCGGCCATCGACCATTTCAAAGCCAAAGCCATCAGCCCCAATCACTGCACCGCTGTGAATGATTACTCGTGAACCTATCCGGCTTCGCTCACGAATGGTCACCAGAGGATAAATCAGACACGCCGACCCGATTATTGTTTCATGTCCAATGTAACTTCCGGCGCCAATAACTGTGTCGTCGCCGATTTTGGCACCGTCTTCGATGACGGCACGTGGCTGGATTGATACACGTTTTCCGACGCGAACGCCTGATCCCACAATCGCGCTTGCATGAATGCCCGGCGCAAACGTGATCGGTTTCGGTGCAAATTTGAGCACGACCTGCTCGAAGGCCCTGGTAGGATTCGAGACGCGAACCTGGGCGGCGGCCAGGGGTTCAGCGAAATCAGGCGGAACAAAAACAGCTGAAGCCCGCGTCTTTCGCAGAAGGCTGATATATTTTCGATTGGCAAAAAAACTGATTTCTTCGCTTGTCGCTTCTGCCAGTGATGCAGCGCCGGTGATTTTCAGCTTTGAGTCGCCAATCACCTCGCCGCCAGACATGCTGGCCAGTTCTTGAACAGTGAAAGACACAGAAAAGTTACGGCGTTAAAGCGTTGAAAAACTCAGAGCGATTTTGGATTTTTGGGCCGGCGCGGCTGGCGCTTGTCAATGAATGCCTGAACGCCTTCGAGCGCAGCTTCATCCATCATGTTGCAGGCCATGGTCTGCGCAGCCGCTTCATAAGCTGCGGCAATGCCCAGTTCATTTTGCCGGTAAAAGAATTCCTTTCCGATCGCCACAGCGATACGCGGTTTTGCAATGATTAGCGCAACGAGTTTTTCGACTTCGGCGTCGAGCTGTTCCGGCTCCACCACCCGGTTAATCAGGCCGCGCACCTTTGCGTCTTCGGCGCTGATAAATTCGCCCGTAACGAGCATCTCGAATGCCGCCTTGCGCAAAACATTGCGCGAGAGTGCCACGCCCGGCGCCGAGCAAAAAAGACCCAGATTAACTCCGCTGACCGCGAACTTTGCAGTGCTTGCCGCTACGGCGAGATCGCACATCGCCACCAACTGGCAGCCTGCCGCAGTGGCAACGCCTTGAACACGAGCGATCACCGGCGCAGGCAATCGCTGGATGCCAAGCATCATCTCAGAACATTGGCTGAAAAGCCGCTCGTAGTAATCGAGCGACGGCGTTGCGCGCATCTCTTTTAGATCATGACCGGCACAGAACGCTTTGCCCGCCGCTGCAAGAACGACCACCCGCAGTGCCTCGTCTTTGGCTATTGCGTCGAATTCGACGCTGTAGTGCCGCAAGCATTGTCCCCGACAAGGCATTGAACGCGTGCGGTCGGTTTAGCGTCAGCGTGACTACGCCGCGCTCGTCCTGGCTGCGTAAGACAACGAGGTCCTCGCGAGCCAGCGGTTTCGCGGTCGGTGTAGGTTCGATTGATACTGAAGGAGCTTTCACGGGCTTGGACACTCAAACGCTACTGCTGAAATTCCAAATCTGAAATCCGAAAAATTTAGTTTCCGTTTGCAGCGACTGGCAACATCATCTGGCGAGCCTGGAAGACTGAAAACGATGCGCAGCCTGCTTGATTATTCTGAGTTATGAAAATCGTCGCGATCGCTAATCAAAAAGGCGGTGTGGGCAAAACGACCACGGCAGTAAATCTCGGCGCCGCGCTGGCTGAACTGGGTCATCGCATTTTGATTATCGATCTTGATCCACAAGCCAACGCTACCAGCTCGTTTGGCTTGCAAGCAGTAGAGCAGACTAGTCTTTATGAGCCATTACTTGGCGCCGCCTCTATTACCGAAAGAATCTTTCCCACGGAACGCGAAGCCCTGTTCATTGTGCCTTCCGATCTCGATCTGGCTGGTGCCGAGGTCGAGATCGCGCGGATGCCGAATCATCTCACGCGCCTGGCGGAAACGCTCCAGCCACTGCACGCAGATGAGACATTTGATTTTGTCCTGCTGGATTGTCCACCGTCGCTTGGAATCCTGATGACCAACGCACTTGCGGCGGCCGACGAACTCTTGACCCCAATACAGTGTGAGTATTTCGCGCTGGAAGGACTGGTCAAAATTGTTCGATTGATCGAGCAGGTGCGCGACTCAGGCGCGAACAAGCGCCTCGAACTTGGCGGTATCGTTATGACAATGTTTGACGGCCGGACAAACCTTAGCGAGCAGGTGGTTGCGGAGGTGCGCCAGCATTTCGGCGAGCGCGTTTATCAGACTGTGATTCCGCGCAGTGTGCGCTTGAGCGAGGCGCCCAGCTTTGGGAAATCGATTCTGGAATACGCTCCGAGTGGAGCAGCCGCCGAAGCCTATCGAGCACTCGCGCGCGAGTTCATCCAGCGCCACGCTGCGCAAGCCACTGCCCCCGAGTGATCGCAAAAACCTGCGTGGGGAATCCTCGAAAAACTGTTTTTCTTTCGATCTTCATTCCGTTTTTTTCAGCCACGCGGCGTGAGGCGATATTGTCGGGATGAATCAGTGAAATGACCTTTGATAAGGTTAGATCACGGAAAGCGTGATCACAGACAGCCTGGGCGGCCTCGCTCGCGAGCCCGCGGTTCCAATAGTCAGGATCAAGCCGATAACCGATTTCGATTTCATGTGCCCCGTCGAGATGCTGGTGAAGGAAACCGCAATAACCGATCAGCTCGTTGTTGCTGCGAAAAAATGACCGCAAACTGCGAAGGCAAACGAGCCTGGTTCCAAGAGAGGAATTTCTGCAGTACGGTCTGCGTTTGCTCGCGCGTGTATGAGCCGAGCGAAAAGCGCATAAAATCGCAGTTGGCCATGAGTTCGGCGAGCCGCCCGATGTCTTCGTCTTGGAATGGACGCAGAATTAATCGGGACGTTTCCAGAATCATTTGGTTAAACAGACACGAATTGTAATGAAGTTGCGATTCATAGTCGAAGATGGCGACGGGCACTGAAGAATACGCGCGCCCGGCGCAACCGCCGGACACATCAAGCCTGGCCGAGGTGTGCGATGCGGCGCGCGTATGCACAGCGTGTCATCTTTACAAGCGCGCTACACAAACCGTGTTTGGCGAAGGCCCGAAAGACGCGGCGATCATGCTGGTCGGCGAACAGCCGGGCGATTACGAAGATCAGCAGGGTAAACCCTTCGTTGGACCTGCTGGAAAAATCATGGATCATGCGCTCGAAGAAGCGGGAATTGATCGCAAGGGAGTTTACGTTACGAACGCGGTGAAACACTTCAAATGGGAGCCCCGTGGAAAGCGCCGGATTCACCAGAAACCAAATTCGCGGGAAATCGCAGCCTGTCGGCCGTGGCTGGAAGCGGAGCTGTGCCTTGTGAAGCCAAAGTTGCTGGTGTGTCTCGGTGCGACGGCAGCGCAGACGGTTTTCGGTCCATCATTTCGTGTTACCCGCGAGCGCGGCAAGGTATTATCGTCGAAACTTTCGCCGAGAGCCCTCGCCACGGTGCATCCATCGTCTCTTCTTCGACAAGCGGACGAGGAATCGCGACAGCGCGAGTATGACCGGTTCGTAGTGGATCTGCGCGCAGCACGAAGGGCAGCCAGCAAAGAATAGATTAATAGTAGGGAAGCCGCGCTGCGGCGTCCGGGGCGCAGCGCGCCGCCCTACCTCATTCGACCGTCAACGCATCTCGCGTTTTGTATTGCGCTGCAAACGCTTTGCGAAACTGATCGAATGTTTCCTTTTCGATTTCAGCGCGCGCTTGATTCATTAGATTCAAATAAAAATGCAAGTTATGCAGCGTGATCAAGCGAAGACCAAGAATTTCTTCCGCCTTGATGAGGTGTCGAATGTAGCCGCGCGAAAATTCACGACAGGTATCGCACGCGCAGTTTTCTTCGATCGGATTCTTGTCCAGAATGAACTCGGCGTTTTTTAAGTTGACCGTGCCCGCCGTGGTGAATGCTGTTCCATTTCGCGCAAGGCGCGTAGGCAACACGCAATCGAACATATCCATCCCGCGCGCGATCAACTCAAGCAGTTGCGGCGGGGTGCCAAGTCCCATCGCGTAACGTGGTTTATTCCCGGGCAAGAATGGCTCCGCCCATTCGACGGCTCGCATCATTTCCTCCTCTGGCTCGCCCACGCTCACGCCGCCGATGGCGTAACCATCGAAATCAAGATCCACAATCGCCTGCGCGCTTGCCTTGCGCAGTTGCTCGAAGGTTCCGCCCTGAACGATGCCGAAAAGCATCGAATCGGCGAATCGGCCAGTCGGCGAGTCGGCGAGTCCCCGTTTCGCCGTTTCGCCGTTTCGCCGTTTCCACTCGCAGCATCTCTTCGCCCAGCGCGTCGTCATCTCCGCGCTTTGCGCTCCATAATCGTACTCACATGGATACGGAACGCATTCATCGAGCGCCATCGCGATATCGCTGCCGAGCAGCGTCTGAATTTCCATGGCGATCTCCGGCGAGATGAATGCTCTCGCGCCATCGATGTGATTTTGAAACTCGACGCCGTCCTCCGTGATTTTCCGCAATTTGGCCAACGAAAAAATCTGGTAACCACCGCTATCAGTGAGAATGGGTCCATCCCAGTTCATAAAGTTGTGCAGGCCGCCAAAATGTTTGATCACATCGAGTCCCGGCCTAACGAATAGATGATACGTATTTCCCAAAACGATTTGGGCATTCAGTTCATGCAGCTCCCGCGGACTGACGCCTTTCACTGAACCTTGCGTTCCTACGGGCATGAAGGCCGGCGTATCGATCTCGCCATGCGCAGTCGTTAGGCGTCCACGCCGCGCATTCGAATGTTTATCGATAGCTAAACGTTCGAAGTTTTTCTGCATCTCAATCAGAGATTGCTCGACTCCGTTCGGAATGACAAACGGAGTATAAAATATTTTTTGCAGACCGCGTTTTTCCCTCTATATTCGGGGCTCACCGCATCAGGCGCGTGGGTGAGTTTGCTGCGCGACCTGGGCGGGTTTTTTGTCGCCCCAAGCCCGACGCTTTTGGCGGCGTTTTGTTTTTGAAATTTGGAAGATGCCTACGATTAATCAACTGATCCGCAAAGGACGCCGAAAGGTTTCGGTGAAGTCGAAGTCACCGGCGCTGGCCGATTGTCCGCAACGGCGCGGCGTGTGCGTGCAGGTGATGACGCGCACACCGAAGAAGCCGAATTCTGCGCTGCGCAAGGTGGCAAAAGTGCGGTTGACGAATGGCCAGGAAGTGATTGCCTACATTCCTGGCGAGGGGCATAATTTACAGGAGCACTCGATCGTGCTTGTACGCGGGGGACGCGTGAAGGATTTGCCGGGTGTCCGCTATCACATTGTGCGCGGAACGCTCGACGCGCTGGGCGTGGATGGACGCCGGCGCGGCCGCTCCAAATACGGGGCGAAGCGTCCGAAGGCTGGTGCTGGCGGAGGCGCAGCGAAGGAAGCCGCCGCCGAGAAGAAATAATTGGATAGGAAAGTCAAAGATGTCGCGACGGAAAAGAGTTTACAAAAAAGAGGAGCGCGTCGATTCCCGCTATGGGAGCCCGGCGGTGGAGCGTCTCATTACGACGGTGATGAAGCGCGGCAAGAAATCGTTGGCGGAACGGATCGTGTACACAGCGATCGAGAAATCCCGCGAAGGTTCTGATTCAGTCGATCCGTTGGAAGTTGTAAATAAAGCCGTCGAAAATGTCCGTCCGCGACTGGAAGTAAAATCACGCCGGGTCGGCGGAGCGACTTATCAAGTCCCGATGGAGGTGACGCCCTCGCGACAGATTTCTCTGGCTACCCGGTGGATCGTCCAATACGCGGATAATCGCAAAGGCATGCCGATGGCCGAAGCACTGGCTCAGGAGATAAGAGATGCCGCGGCGGGCCAGGGGAACGCGATCAAGAAACGCGAAGATACGCATAAAATGGCCCAAGCGAACCGCGCATTTGCGCATTTCCGTTGGTGACGACTATGGCGACGGCGACGATGGAACAGAAAAAGACTTCGGTGAAAAATCCAAATTCGCCGAATCGCAAGTTCCCGCTGGAACGAACGCGGAACATCGGCATCGCAGCGCACATTGACGCCGGCAAGACAACGATTACCGAACGGGTGCTGTTTTACACCGGCATGATCCACAAGATGGGCGAGGTGCACGAAGGCACGACGGTCACCGACTGGATGGAGCAGGAGCGCGAGCGCGGGATCACGATTACCTCTGCTGCGACGACATGCACCTGGGCGCAACGCAAAGAGGAGGGGGTTTACAAAATTTTCGAAGGGATCAAAGAGCGGATCAACATTATTGATACGCCGGGACACGTCGATTTCACTGCAGAGGTGGAACGTTCATTGCGCGTGCTGGATGGCGCGATTGCAGTTTTCGATGGTGTGGCCGGCGTGCAGCCGCAATCGGAAACGGTCTGGCGTCAGGCGACCAAGTACAACGTGCCGTGTTTGGCGTTCATCAATAAGATGGACCGGGTCGGCGCGGACTTCGAAATGTCCGTTGACAGCATTCACAAAAAACTCGGCGCCAACGCATGGCCGGTCTTGTTGCCGCTCGGCAAGGAGGACCAGCTTAAGGGTCAGCTCGACGTCATTAGTAAGAAGGCGATTATCTATTCAGATAGTGATCAGCTGGGATCGACGTACGAAGTCACCGATGTGCCGAAGGAATATGTCGATCTTGTTGAGAAGGCTTACAACGATCTGGTCCAACAAGTTTCAAATATCGATGACGAGGTTGCTGAGGCTGTCATCCATGAAAAACCGGTGACGCCGGAGCTGTTGAAGGCTGGAATTCGCCGGCAAACGATCGCCAATAAGTTTGTGCCAGTCATCGGTGGCTCAGCATTAAAGAACATTGGCGTGCAGTACCTGGTCGATGCGGTGGTCGATTATTTGCCTAGCCCGCTCGACATTCCGCCGGCCAAGGGTCAGGACCCCGATACCGGCCAGCCGATTGATGCGCCGACTGATGACAACGGAAACTTCTGCTCGCTGGCCTTCAAGCTTTGGAGCGACCCGTTTGTCGGAAAGCTGGTTTTCTTCCGTGTTTATTCGGGCACGCTGAGCAAAGGCGACACGGTTTACAACCCGCGCACGAACAAACGCGAGCGCATCTCGCGCTTGATCCAGATCCAGGCGGATAAACGCGCAGACATAGAGACCTGTTACTCGGGCGATATCGCCGCCATTGTCGGAATTAAAAATATCACCACGGGCGATACTCTTTGCGACGAAGACCATCCGATTCTGCTCGAGCCGCCGACGTTTCCTGATCCCGTCATTTCAATGGCGATCGAGCCAAAGACAAAATTGGATCAAGAAAAAATGGGCATCGCCCTGCAGCGGTTGTCCGAAGAAGATCCGACGTTCAAGGTTTATACGCACGAAGACACCGGCCAGACCATCATCGCCGGAATGGGGGAGCTGCATTTGGAGATTATTCGCGACCGCATGTTCCGCGAATTCAAAGTCGACGCGAACGCGGGCAAACCCCAGATCGCGTATCGCGAAACGATCACTGCCAGCGCGCACGGCGTTGGCAAGCTGATCAAACAATCAGGTGGCCGCGGTCAGTACGGCCACGTCGAAGTGGATGTCCGTCCAGGCGCTCGAAGCACCGGGTTGGTTGTCGAAAACAAAATTGTCGGCGGCGTCATTCCGCGCGAATACATTCCTGCCGTCAAAAAAGGCATCGACGAAGCCGTGCTCAATGGCGTGCTGGGCGGTTATCCTGTTGTCGATGTTGAAGTCGATATCGTTTACGGTTCGTTTCACGAAGTCGATTCCAGCGAGCTCGCATTCAAAATGGCGGCGATCTTCGCGATGAAAGACGGATTTCGACAGGGGAAGCCGATTCTGCTGGAGCCGATCATGAAAGTCGAAAATATCACACCCGATGAGTTTCAGGGGGATATCTGCGGCGACTTGAGCCGCCGTCGTGGAAGCATCAACAACATCGAGACGCGCGGGCACCTCGCCATCATTCACGCCGAGGTTCCACTCGCTGAACTGTTCGGCTACGCGACTGCCATTCGTTCGCTTTCGAAGGGTCGCTCCAGTTATTCAATGGAACCGTCGCATTTCCAACCGGTGCCGGCGAACCTGGTTCCGGCCATTCTCGACCAGAAAGAGGCCAAATGAGTAATGGCCAGCGCATCCGGATTCGCCTAAAAGCGTTCGATCACCGCATGCTTGACCAATCTGCGGTGGAGATTGTGGAAACTGCGAAGCGTACGGGGGCGCGCGTGGCCGGGCCGATTCCGCTGCCGACATTAATCGAGAAATTCACCGTGAACCGCTCTCCACACGTTGATAAAAAGTCGATGGAACAATTTGAAATTCGCACACACAAGAGGCTATTGGACATCATTGAGCCGACGGCGAAGACGGTGGACGAATTAAAAAAACTGAATTTGCCTGCGGGCGTTGACATTACGATTAAGATTTAAGCGGAGGCGCTTCTGAAACATTTGCAATCGCACGGTCATGATCATCGGACTTCTTGGACAAAAAATTGGTATGACCAGCGTTTACGACGCCAAGGGTCGATTGTGCCCCGTGACCGTGATCGCTGCCGGCGATAACGTTTTGCTGCGTCGTTTGACCGAAGAAAACGAGAGCTATTCCGCCGTGCAGGTCGGGTTCGCCGCGCAGAAGGAATCGCGCGTGACCAAACCGTTGCTTGGCGAATTCAAGAAGGCAGGCGTAGGACCGCAAAAATTCGTGCGCGAGTTTCGCCTGACGAGCGATCTTCCCGAAGGCGAGGTCAATTTGAGCGTTACGCAATTTCAAGCGGGCGACTATGTCGATGTGATTGGCCGATCGAAGGGAAAAGGATTTCAGGGCGTGATGAAGAAGCACAACTTTCATGGGCAAGGCGCGGCGCACGGTTCGAAAACGCACCGGCGGATCGGCGCAGTCGGTAATCGGTCCACGCCCGGACGGATTTGGAAAAACCAAGGCATGCCGGGCCATCTCGGCGATGAGCGTGTGACCGTGCAGAATCTTCAGGTCATGCAGGTGCGCGAGACTGAAAAAATCATTTTGATCAGCGGCGCGGTTCCGGGAGCAAATGGAAGTTATGTCGTTGTCAGACCGGCAATCAAGAATCCTGGAGTGAGAATTGCGGAGCATCAGGCGCACAGAAAAGAAGATCAAGCCGTGGCAGCGAAGAAGCCGGCGATAACGGTTCGATAAGAAATGAGCGCAAAAGTTCTAACTAAAGCCGCTGCCAAGGAAGCCGGAATTGAACTGATCGAAGATGGACACGGCACCCAGGCTGTTCACGACACGATCGTTGCCATGCGCGCGGCGCGTCGTTCCGGTTCGGCCAATACCAAAACGAAAGCAGAAGTGGATCTCTCGGGTGCAAAACCGTGGCGACAAAAAGGAACCGGCCGCGCGCGGGCTGGCTACAAATCGTCGCCCATCTGGCGCGGCGGCGGCGTCGTTTTTGGGCCGAAGCCGCGCGATTACTCTAAAAAGATCTCGAAATCCGTGCGGCGTCTCGCCTTTCGAAAAGCGTTGAGCGAGCGAATCAAAGGAGGCGACATTTTGACGATCGACAAATTCGTTGTGCCAGAGCTGAAGACGAAGTCGTTTGTGACGCTGCTGAAAAAACAAACAGACGCCCGGAAAATTTTATTGGTCTCGGATACATTCGATCAAAACACGTTGAAGTCAGGACGGAATGTCAAACCGGTGACACTTGCCACGGCTTCAGATGTAAACACCGAGCAGTTGCTCGCATTCGAGAAAATTCTTGTCACTCAGAAGGCGCTGGAAAGATTAGCGGAGCGTACTCGCCCGCCTCGAAGTAGCGAATCCACGGAGTAACGCAATGAACGAGCCGCACGAGATTATTCAAACTGCTTCGTTGACCGAAAAGTCAACCCTGATGAGCGAGAAGCAGAACAAGTACGTCTTTCGTGTCAGTCCACGCGCAAACAAAATTCAAATCAAGAACGCAATCGAACGCATGTTTCAAAAGAAAGTGGTCGATGTGAACACTTGTAATTACGCGGGCAAGGAGAAACGAGTCCGCGGACCCGTGGGACGCCGTCCGCGCTGGAAGAAAGCGATCGTCACTTTGAAGGAAGGCGAGAAGATCGATCTTATCTAGCTATGGCTTTAAAAGAATTTCGTCCATTAACGCCAACGCTGCGTTTCAAGTCGCTGCCTGCTTTCGATGAAATCACAAAGTGGCGCCCTGAGAAGAGGCTTGTTGAGCCGAAGAAGAAAACCGGCGGTCGCAACAGCTACGGGCGGCTTACGTCGCGGCACATTGGCGGGGGTCACAAACAGAGATATCGCAAGGTTGATTTTAAGCGACGCAAGCGCGGTGTCTCCGCACAGGTTGTCGGAATCGAGTACGACCCAAACCGCTCTGCGCGCATCGCTCTCATTAAGTACGCGGATGGCGAACTAAGTTACATTCTCGCGCCAAACGGCCTCCAAGTGGGATCGGTGGTCGCCGCCGGAGACAATATCGCACCCGATTTGGGAAATGCTTTGCCACTTCGCGCGATTCCGTTGGGTACTAACATCCATAACATCGAATTGAGTCCGGGCCGCGGTGGACAGGTCGCGCGGAGCGCTGGGCAACAGGCGACTTTAACAAACATCGAAGGTGGTTACGCACTGGTGAAAATGCCTTCGGGCGAAATTCGGCGCATTCACGAGAACTGCTTTGCGACCATTGGACAGGTAGGAAATGTCGATCACATGAACGTGTCGAGCGGTAAAGCCGGACGCACTCGCTGGCGAGGACGTCGCCCGCACGTGCGCGGCATGGTGATGAACCCCATCGATCATCCGATGGGTGGCGGCCAGGGTAAATCAAAAGGTGGCGGCGGACGACATCACCCGGTCAGTCCCTGGGGACAACTGGCCAAAGGATTTAAGACGCGCAGTAAACATAAGCCGAGTGATCGCTTTATTTTGGAGAGGAGAAGACCGAAGAAGAAGACGTGAGTGTTGGAGGGCGGAGCTCTGCGACGCCGGTCTCGCAGAGCTCGACCCTCCACAAATCACTTGAAAATTATGGCTAGATCGTTAAAGAAAGGACCCTTCGTCGAGTTGTATCTTCTGGAGAAGATCGACAAGATGAACAGCTCAGGCGTAAAGAAACCGATCAAAACGTGGTCGCGGCGCTCGATGGTGACGCCGGATTTTGTCGGCCACACGTTTTTGGTGCATAACGGGAAGACGTTTAATTCCGTTTTCGTTACCGAGAACATGGTCGGTCATAAGCTGGGCGAATTTTCGCCCACGCGCGTTTTTAAGAAACACGGTTCGCATACGGCGAAGGTGACTAAATAATTTTAGCTGAGAGTAAGTTTTACTGAGAGTTACGAGTTGATAGAGATGAGCCGTTGCGTTTTGCCAAGGTGAAACCATCGACGATCAACTATCGGCTAGCGACTCTTCTGGTGGTGGGTTGCGTGACGCTGGCCCAAGGGTTGGCGGCAGAGGGAAATAGTTCTTTGTCAAAATCCAAGACTGAAAACGCGGGAGCGAGTGACTCTAGGATGACCGGCCTATCGCCTGCGGCATCGGCGAGTTCGCAACCGGCGCGGGTGTCTTCAGAGATGACTGCGGTGGGTTTGCTTCAGCAAAATGAAGATTTGCGGAAGCAATTATCGATTGGCCAGGAATCGCTGAAGGCGTTGACCAGCAGCCTGGCGGAGTCCAATGCGGAGGCCGAATTGTTTCGCCGCAAGTACTCCGATTTGCAATTGCAGATGGAGGCGCTGGGGCTGGCATCCGCGAACAAAGACCGTGCGAAGCTGGAGCAGCGTTTACTGGCGGCAGTGAGTGATCTTCAACTCGCGCAGAAGGAACGCGACGAGTATCGCGATCAAATGCTGCGCCTGGACGAAGCGGTGTTATGTTACTTGAAAACGTCGCAGAGCGCGGATGCGAAGACGCGAATGGACGTGGAGACTCAACTGCGCAGCGTAGACAGGCTCGTCACAAAGTCCTCGAATGCGCCGGATTTACCGGAACCAAGTTTGATGGACGGTAACGTGATCAGTGTGAAGGACGAATGGTCATTTGTAGTTGGCAACGTTGGCGAAAAACAAGGCGTCAAGGTTGGGATGCCAATGCGGGTAATGCGCGGCGATAAAAGGATCGCGACCCTACGAGTAATTGATGTGCGACAAAGGATTTGCGGCGCCGTGATTCAGGAAATGGATTCAAAGAAGGACAGAATAAAAGTAGGGGACCGCCTCCAGGCGGATGCGCAACCGGACGTGAGTTTGAAATGAGAGAGAGTTAAGAATGTTAAAAGAGTTATAAAGTTAAAACGGAAGACAGCTGCCTTTTTAACGTTGTAACCCTTTTAACTTCAGCGAAGCGATGGAAGTCAGATCGATATACAAGTATGCGCGGATTTCGCCGTTTAAGGCGCGCGAAGTCACCCGTGAGATTCAGGGTCTGCCGGTCTCGGCAGCGCTCGATCTGCTTGCTTTTACACCTAAGAAAGCCGCGTTTCTAATCAACAAGACATTGAAAAGTGCAATCGCTAATGCCGAGAACAACGCAAACCTCAAGCCGGACGGATTGGTCGTAAAAGAAGCGGTTGTAGGCGAAGGCCCGACGTTCAAGCGGATCATGGCGCGTGCCCGGGGTAGCGCGAGCCGGATTTTAAAGCGGACCAGTCATATTCGAATCGTGCTTACGGACGAAATTAAAGTTGAGACACGCGAGACTAGAAGGGCGAAACAGAAAGCGGAACAGAGGGCCGAGAAGAAGAAAGAAACCGCAGCCGGCGACGCGACCGAAAAGTCGACGACTGAGAAAAAGCCGCGAGCGAAAAAGGCGGCCAGGAAATCGAACAAGTAATTTTGTTATACTGACTTATGGGACAAAAAGTTAATCCGATTGGCTTTCGCCTGGGCGTGAACCGCGACTGGCGCTCTCGCTGGTATGCCTCGCCCCAGGAGCTGCCGGCGTTTTTGCACTCCGATTTACAGATTCGTAATTACGTAAAGAAAAAGCTGCAGTATGCAGCTGTCTCGAAAATTGTGATCGAGCGGGCGTGGAACAGCATCCGGGTAACTATTTTCACGGCGCGCCCGGGAATCGTGATCGGACGCAAAGGCGCCGAGATCGAGAAAATGACAGAAGAGATTTCCAAGATGGCGCAGGGCAAGCAAGTCAAGATCGACATTCAGGAGATCAAGACACCGGAGCTCGACGCGCAATTGGTGGCCGAGAATGTGGCGCTACAGATCGAGCGGCGGATTGCTTATCGCCGCGCAATGAAGAAAGCCGTGCAGACGGCGATGGATTTTGGCGCCGAAGGAATTCGGCTTCGTTCTTCAGGCCGGCTTAATGGCGCGGAGATTTCGCGCTCGGAATGGTATCGGGAAGGCAAAGTTCCTCTGCACACGCTGCGAACAGCGATCGATTACGGGTTTGCCGAAGCCAACACCGTTTACGGAAAAATCGGAGTCAAATGTTGGATCTGTAAAAAGGAGGAGCCGCCCGTTCAGCCCGCTTCCCCACCGCCACCGCCGCCAGCTCCGGCGCCCGAGCCGGTTCAAGTCTAGGGAGAAATTTTATGCCGTTGATGCCAAAACGCGTGAAGTATCGAAAAACCCAGCGGGGCAGCCGCAAGGGAACTGCTTCACGCAATCTCAAAATCGACTTTGGCGAGTTCGGGTTGCAGACTCTTGAACGTGCCTGGATCACGAATACACAACTGGAAGCCGCGCGCGTCGCGCTCACACGCAATATGAAACGCAAAGGCAAGTTGTGGATCCGCATTTTCCCGGACAAATCCGTAACCTCTCGTCCACCGGAAACACGCATGGGCAAGGGCAAGGGCCAGCCCGAGCACTGGGTCGCGACGGTGCGCCCTGGTAACATTTTGTTCGAATTAGACGGCGTGCCGGAATCGGTAGCGCGCGAGTCTTTGCGACTGGCTGCGGATAAATTGCCGGTGCGGACGAAGTTTCTCACACGCCACCACGTGAAGGCCGCTTAAGCATCATGAAAATGAAAGAGATCACCGAGCTGAGCACCGACGAGTTGCTGACAAAAAGGCGCGACTTACGCCAGGAAAGGCTTCATCTGCGTTTGCAACAACAGAGCGGCCAGCTGGAACAGCCAAGCAGGTTACGCCTGCTGCGGCGGGATATTGGCCGCATCGAAACGGAGCTATCGCAACGCGAGAAACAAACTGAGGCGAACTAACTATGGCTGACGAACACCAACCGCAATCTGCTCCCGCGCCTATTGCCCGCAGCTCGCGTAAGACGCGCACCGGCGATGTGGTTTCCAGTAGCATGAATAAAACAATTGTGGTGCGCACGGTGACGCGTGTGCCGCATCCGAAGTTCGGCAAGATCGTCAAACAGATGAAAAAATTCTACGCGCACGACGAACAGAACCAGGCGAAAACTGGTGACAGGGTCCGCATCATGGAGACCCGGCCGGTCAGTAAGTTAAAACGGTGGCGTCTGGTGGAGGTCATCCAAAAATAACTATCGATTTTATGGTACAAATTCGATCCAGATTGGATGTGGCAGACAATAGCGGTGCGCGCATGGCCACGATGATTGGTGTCATTGGCAAAGCCACGCGTTACGCGGGGATCGGCGACGTGATTACTGCAAACGTCAAGGAAGCGAGCGCTACCGGGACAGTGAAGAAGGGCGAAGTGGTACGCGCAGTGCTCGTTCGTACGAAGCAAGCAATTCGACGCGAGGATGGGTCGCTGCTGCGCTTCGATAACAATGCCATCGTGATTATCGATAAAGATTTGAATCCCCGCGGCACGCGCATTTTTGGACCGGTCGCCCGCGAATTGCGTGAGCGGAATTTCATGAAAATTGTCTCGCTTGCCCCCGAAGTCTTATGAACCGCATTACGTGTCACGTTAAAAAAGGCGACCAAGTCGAGGTCATCTCCGGGAATTTCCGCGGCTCTTCAGGAAGGATCCTGGCGGTGTTTCCGGGAAAACAGCGTGTTGTCGTCGAAGGCGTGCGGATCATCAAGAAACACCTTCGAAAATCCCAGGATAATCCGAGCGGGAAAATCGCCGAACGCGAAGGCCCCATTCATATCTCGAATGTGAAATTGATCGAGCGCGAGAAGAAGACTGAGAAAAAGGCCGCGAAGAAATCGAAGAAAGAAAAAGAAGAACAGTAAGCAGTCTAAGTGACTAGAGATGTCTCGACTTCGCTTGACATGACAAACTGAAAAATGGAAAACGAATTTCATCGCCATTACAAAGAGCGCGTTATGCCGGCGCTGCAGAAGCAGCACGGTTACAAAAACGTTCACCAGGTTCCCAGGGTGGAAAAAGTCGTGATTAATACTTCCGTTGGCTCGCAATCTGATGTGAAGCAAGCGCTGGAAGAAGCGAAAGCAGAGCTTGCGTTAATTACAGGCCAGCGCCCGGTGGAAACGCTGGCCAAGAAAAGTATTTCCAACTTCAAATTGCGCAAAGGCGAGGCCATTGGCGCGAAGGTGACTCTGCGCGGAGAGCGCATGTACGAATTCCTCGAGCGCTTTATCAAAGCCGCGCTGCCACGCATCCGCGATTTTCGCGGCGTCTCTCCGCGCTGTTTTGATAACCAGGGCAACTATACGCTCGGGGTTTCGGATCAATCGATTTTTCCAGAGGTCGAGCTGGATAAAATCAAGCGAAACATCGGATTTGATGTTACAATCGTCACCACGGCGCGGACCGATGAGGAAGCCAAATCGCTGTTAAGCGAAATGGGAATGCCGTTTAGCGACAGGGCAAGGAAGCCCGCCGCGCAACCCGCCTGATTGTCATGAGCACTGTCACAGATCCTATTGCCGATTTTCTTGCGCGTGTCCGCAACGGAACGCGAGCGCAAAAATCGGAAATGCTCGTGCCGTACTCGAAGATCAAGGCCGAAATCGCGCGTATCCTGAAGGATGAAGGTTACATTTCCGATTACTCGGTCGACACGAGCGCTGCGCATCCGCGCATCAAGATCACCAACAAAATTGTGAACCGCTCCAGCGCCATTGCAGGACTGCGTCGTGTGAGCCGCCCGGGATTGCGGCGGTACGTTGCCGCGGATGAAATCCCGAGGGTTCTGGGTGGAATGGGTTTGGCCATTCTTTCAACGTCGCGCGGCGTTTTATCCGGACGCGAGGCGCGAAAGCAAAAGGTGGGCGGCGAGCTACTGGCTTACGTTTGGTGACGATTTAACGAATCACGAACTCATGTCACGAATTGGAAATAAGGCGGTCGAGATTCCCGACAAGGTCAAGGTGAACATTGACCAAGAGGGAGCCGTTTCAGTGGAGGGACCCAAAGGTAAACTTCACTGGAAGCTTCCGCGTCAAATCCGGGCAAGCGTGGAGGATAATCGAGTGTCCTTGGTACGCGAAGCAGAATCACGCAGTGTAAAAGCCTTGCATGGGCTTTCACGCAGTCTCGTGCATAACATGGTGCAGGGTGTGAGCGAGGGGTTCACCAAGCAACTCGAGATTGAAGGAGTGGGTTTCAAGGCGGCCGTGCAGGGGTCTACCCTTAATTTAAGCCTCGGTTTCTCGCATCCGGTTCCATTTTCGATCCCGAACGACATTAAAATCACGGTCGCGGATAACACAAAAATTACAGTCCAAGGCGTAGACAAAAAATTGGTTGGCCAGGTGGCGGCGGACATCCGTCGCTTTTATCCTCCGGAACCGTACAAGGGCAAAGGCGTTCGCTACGCGGGCGAGCAGATTCGTCGCAAAGTGGGCAAGACAGTTCAATAATTATGGCGACGATTCGTAAGGCAGCGAGACAAAGCGTTCATCGAAGGATTAGGAAAAAAGTGGGAGGCACGGCGCAACGACCGCGGCTTTCAGTTCATTTCTCTGGCAGACACGTCTATGCCCAAGTGATCGACGACGATTCGGGACGGACGCTGGCCGCTGCATCGACGGCGGAGAGTTCCTTCGTGGGTAAAGATAAAGTCGCCGCAAACAAGACCTCGGCAGAACAAGTTGGAAAGGCAATCGCAGAACGTTCGCTGGCGAAAAAACTCGAGCGAGTCGTTTTTGATCGCGGCGGATTCCTTTATCACGGAAAAGTGAAGGCATTGGCGGACGCTGCCCGTGCGGGCGGCTTAAAATTCTAATTCATGGCTCAAACAACTTCAGCAGGCAGACGACCGGACATGCGCAGGACGGATAAGGCGCCGGCGGCAAAGGGCGATACGACGGAAAAAGTCGTGTTCATCAACCGCTGTGCGAAGGTCGTAAAGGGCGGGCGCCGTTTTAGCTTTAGCGCGTTGATCGTGGCTGGAGATCACGATGGAAAAGTGGGGTGCGGGTTTGGCAAGGCCAACGAAGTATCAGAAGCGATTCGGAAGGCCTCCGAAGCCGCGCGCAAATCCATGGAAAAAGTTTCATTGAACGAAAACACAATTCCACACGAAGTGATTGGCGAATACGACGGAGCGCGAGTGCTATTGCGACCCGCCTCTCCGGGGACCGGAGTTATTGCTGGAGGAGGTGTCCGGGCGGTCGCCGAAGCAGCCGGCATTCGAGACGTGCTGGCCAAGTCGCTCGGATCAAGCAATCACGCCAACGTAGTGAAAGCGACGATCGCTGCGTTGAAGTCACTTCGTCGTCGGGACGAAATTTTTAAAGTGCGCGGAATTCACTTGAGCGATGGAAAAGGTGAGCAACATGATGCGTCTTCATAGTTTACGGCCGCGACCGGGATCGCGACATCGCGTCAAGCGCCTGGGTTGCGGTGAGAGTTCAGGGCACGGAAAGACGAGTGGCAAAGGTCATAAAGGACAAAAGGCGCGCTCGGGTGGGAGCATTCGTCTGGGGTTCGAAGGCGGACA
Source organism: uncultured Verrucomicrobiae bacterium (assembly GCA_963758425.1). Taxonomy (GTDB): domain Bacteria; phylum Verrucomicrobiota; class Verrucomicrobiia; order Chthoniobacterales; family UBA10450; genus Udaeobacter. The sequence continues at coordinate 62,445 of CAVWVV010000010.1, read as the reverse complement.
GATGCCGTTGATTCGACGATTGCCGAAGCGAGGATTTAATAATGCCGCCTTTCATAAGCGCTATGCGATTGTCAACCTAGACGATCTCAATGCCTTTAAGGCTGGAACTGCAGTTGACGAACAACTGCTGCGCGAGTCGAAGCTCATCCGCGGTGATTTCGTAGGAATAAAAATCCTTGGCGACGGCGAACTAAAACACGGCCTGAAAGTGGAAGCCGATAAAGTCAGCGCAGCGGCCCGGGAAAAAATCGAAAAGGCTGGCGGGACGATTACGTTGCGTGAGAAAGCCGGGCGCCCTCACGCTGCTGCGGTACGTGAAGCTTCGGCAGAGGAAGCGGCTGGCGAAGCTGCATCACAGCGGACGAGGCAGAAAAAATCGTCCAAGAAGACCTCGGCCAAAGCAAAAAAGAAAGCAACGCGGGAGAGCTAGCTTCCCGGCACATAATGTTTCACATTTAGCGGATGGTTTCGGCGTTTCTCAATACGGTTAAGATACCGGAATTGCGTCGGCGCATTTTGTTTACGCTGGCGGTAATTGTGATTGTGCGCTTGGGAGCTGCCATCACAACTCCGGGGGTTAACCAGGGTGTGTTGCAGGAATGGTTTCGAACCTCGCTGACCCAGCGCACGGGAGGTGGTCTCGCAGCGCTCTTTAACTTGTTTAGTGGCGGCGCGCTGGAGAATTGCGCAGTGTTCTCCCTCGGCATCATGCCTTACATCAGCGCGTCGATCATGATGCAGTTGCTGACTGCGGTGATTCCGCAGCTCAGCAGGCTCGCACGGGAAGATGGCGGACGGCAAAAAATCATGCAGTTAACGCGCTACGCGACAGTAGGTCTCTGCATTTTCCAAGGGTATTTGCTGGCGCTTTCATTTCAGCATCCGGAGTCGTATCACACCATGCTGCCGGGGATTACCGACGTCATCAAGAACCTTGGAATTCCGCTGGTGGATGACCTAGGCTGGAAATTTCGAATCGTAACAGTGGTTTCCCTCACAACCGGGACGCTTTTGTTGATGTGGCTGGGCGATCAAATTACCGAGCGCGGCATCGGTAACGGGATATCGCTCATTATTACTGTTGGCATTGTTGCGCGCCTGCCCGCTGCGCTAGCGCAGGCGTGGAAGACCTTTGTCCCCTCGGCACAGACCGGATCGAGCCAGGTCAACCCCATGGTTCTTGTGCTGCTGGTGTTCTTCCTGATCGTCGTCATCGCCGCAGTGATCACAATCACGCAGGGGGTGCGGAAGATTACTGTGCAATACGCCAAGCGCGTAGTTGGCCGCAAAATGTACGGCGGCCAAACACAATACATGCCTTTGAAAGTGAATTATGCCGGCGTGATGCCCATCATTTTCGCGTGGGCGCTGCTTCTCTTCCCGGCGACGATTGTTCAGTATGCATTTAAAAACAGTCCCACAGCCAATCGGATTGCCAGCGCACTTTCCACCGGTTGGCCCCATTATGTCGCTCTCGCGGCAATGATTTTCTTTTTCAGTTATTTCTGGGTCGCGACGCAGTTTCAACCAACCCAAATCGCAGACGACCTGAAGAAATACGGCGGATACATTCCGGGTGTGCGACCGGGAAAACCGACTGCCGATTTTCTTGATTTCACAATGACGCGGCTAACGTTTGCCGGTGCAATTTTCCTGACGCTGATAGCGGTTTTACCAAGTCTTCTGAGCCAGGGATTGAACGTGCCCATGATTACGGCACAATTCTTTGGCGGCACAAGCTTATTGATCATTGTGGGCGTTATGCTCGATACGATGCGCCAGGTAGAAACGCACCTTATTCAGCGGCATTACGACGGTTTCTTACGCAAGGGTCGTATTCGGGGCAGAGCATTTGGTTCCGGCGCGTACAGTCGCGGCGAAACGGCAGCAAGCGGCACGCTGTTGTGGCTCTATGTTGGGATCGCCGTGCTGTTTATTGCCGGCGTCGCCATTTTTCTTTACGGGCGATAGGTGAAAAGGCGGCTCGTTCTTCTCGGCGCGCCGGGTTCCGGCAAAGGAACCCAGGCAGAAATGATTACGCGCCAATTTGGCATTCCCGTCACTTCGCCGGGCGCAATCTTGCGTCGTGAAAGGGACCTCGGAACGCCGTTGGGAAAGAAGACCGCCGAAGTGCTGCAAAGCGGCGGGCTCGTCTCCGACAAAATAATCATCGAACTAATCGAAGACTGGTTGCGCCTGCATGGCGGTCACGGATTCGTATTCGATGGTTTTCCCCGGACGCTGCGGCAGGCCGAAAGTTTGATGTCCATTCTAGCGCGCTTGCGGACTGCGTTGGACTTGGCGATCTGGCTGGAAGTCTCGGAACAGACCGTGCGCGATCGCATCGCCGGGCGGCTCCAATGTGGGGAGTGCGGCTTTACAACCAGTTCGTCGAGCGCGCAGTTTGCCGAACGCGCTGTATGTCCCTATTGCGATGGTCCACTAGTGCGTCGCAGCGACGATGATCTAAGCGTGTTGCAAACGCGTTTGCAAGAGTTCCGCACTAAGACTGAGCCCCTGGCATCTTTTTATGGAAAAATGTCGATACTGCATCGGATCGACGGCAATCGTGATCGCGAGGCAGTCTTTAGCGATATTTCACGGCTGATTGAAAACAAAATCGCAGCATGATTCCGATCAAGAACGCGAAGGAAATTGAAAAGATGCGGCAGGCGTGCCGCACCGCGAGCGATATTCTCGACCGTGTCAGTGACCTGGTCCGTCCCGGCATTACAACAAAAGAAGTGGACGAAGCGGCAGCCGACTTCATGAGCGATGCACACGTGAAAAGTGCATTTCTCGGCTATCGACTCGGGCACCGGGTTTTTCCCGGCAATATTTGTATTTCGCTGAATGACGAAGTCGTGCACGGCATCGGCACCCAACGGCGCATTCAATATGGCGACATCGTAAAACTGGATATTGGCATCGTGCAGGAGGGTTGGGTAGGGGACAACGCGACTACGGTACCGGTGGGAATCATTGACGAGCGAACCGACCAGTTGCTGCGCGTGACGGAAAATGCGTTGGCCCGCGCAATTGGGGTCGCCCGCGAAGGCCAGCGCGTCGGCGACATATGCGCTGAAATCGAGGATGAAGCGCGCCGGTTTGGTTTTTCGGTTGTACGCGAATTCGTTGGACACGGCGTGGGACGAAAAATGCACGAGGAGCCGCAGATTCCCAACTACGGCAAGCGCGGCAGCGGGCCGAAGTTAAAGGCTGGGATGACGCTGGCCATTGAGCCGATGATTAACATTGGCACCTCCGACGTAAGATTGCTCGACGATGGTTGGACGGTGCGCACGGCGGATGGAATGCCCTCGGCGCACTTCGAGCACACGGTTCTGATCACAAAGGACGAGCCAGAAATCCTGACATGGCGCGCAAAGACGCAATTGAAGTAGAAGGCAGAGTCGTCGAGCTGCTGCCCAATACTATGTTTCGGGTTGAATTGGCTAATGGTCACCGTGTTCTGGCGCATATTTCCGGGAAAATGCGGCTGCACTTCATTCGGATCTTGCCAGGAGACAAAGTTATGCTAGAGATTTCACCCTACGATTTGTCCAAGGGGCGAATTACCTATCGCCAAAAATGACAACGCGGAGCCGGCTCCGCGTTTTCCGTCTCGCGGATTATGAAAGTACGACCATCAGTAAAAAGGCTTTGTGCCAGTTGCAGGATCGTGAAGCGCAAGAACGTGGTGCGCGTGATCTGCAAGAACCCGCGCCATAAGCAACGCCAGGGGTAAGTAATGGAGTAGTGGAGTATTGATTTATGCCAAGATTACTAGGAGTTGAAATTCCGGCAGAGAAACGCATCGAGGCGTCTCTCACCTATATCTATGGAATCGGCTTTGCCGCAGCTCGGCGAATTCTCGAACAGACGAATATCGATCCCAACTTGCGGGCGAAAAATCTTACGCCGCAGCAATTGAACGAAATCATTCACGCAATCACGAACAACAAGATCAAGATCGAGGGCGATTTGCGTCGTGACGTGCAAGGCAACCTGAAACGTCTGCAGGCAATCAATTGTTATCGCGGCATTCGGCATCGGAAAGGTTTGCCCGTGCGCGGACAACGCACTTCGACCAATGCCCGGACGCGCAAGGGCCCACGCAAGACCGTAGGCGTTGTCCGCAATCCGGAAGCCAAAGCCGGCAAGGTCTAACAACGAATTAGAGTTATGGCTGACCCAGAGAATCCAACCAACCCAAGCTCAGAAGAGCCGAAAACGAAGGAGCCCACACCAGCGGCACCTCCGGCTGGTCCCCTGGAAGGCGAAAAGCCGCCAGCGTCAAAGGCTGACGCGCCAGCGAAGCCCGCTAAGAAATCAGCCAAGCAAAAAAAGGAACGGTCAGCTCCTGCCGCGGCAGCAGCTTCGGAAAATCTTTCGCTTTCAAGCGATGAGGTCGAGAAGCCAAAGATCGTCAAAGCGAAAGGCAGCAAGAACGTTCATTCGGGCATCGCGCATGTGCTTTCGACGTTCAACAACACAATCGTGACAATCACCGACACGAAAGGCAACGTGATCGGATGGTCGAGCGCTGGCAAGGTCGGCTTCAAAGGTTCGCGCAAAAGCACTGCTTATGCAGCGCAGATGGTTGCCCAGGACGCGTCCCGGCAGGCAATGGGTCATGGGCTGAAGGAAGTGGAAGTTTTGGTAAAAGGGCCGGGAGCCGGGCGGGAATCCGCGGTTCGCGCGTTGCAGGCAGTAGGGCTCGATCTGACTATTATTCGTGATGTTACTCCAGTGCCACACAACGGTTGTCGTCCGCCAAAACAGCGCCGCGTCTAACACCATCAACTATCAGTTCTCCGCTAACACTTTTCTAAAATGGCCAGATACACAGGACCAAAAACGAGAGTAAGCCGCCGTTACGGGGTGCCGCTTTTCGGTTCTTCCAAGGCATTGGAGCGAAAGAATTATCCGCCCGGCATCCATGGCCCCAGAGGTTCCCGGCGCAAACAATCGGAGTACGCGATTGCGCTCGGCGAAAAACAGAAGCTGCGCTATCAATATGGGCTTCTCGAGCGGCAATTTCGGAGGATTTTCGAGAAGGCGCTGCAGAAGCGCGGTGTGACAGGTGAAACACTTCTTCAACTATTGGAGACGCGTATCGATAATGTCGTTTACCGGCTTGGCCTTGCTAATACCCGCAGCGCTGCTCGCCAGCTCGTGTCACACGGCCACGTGCTGGTGAATGGGCGTGGTGTGAATGTCGCTTCCTACAACGTGAAAGCAGGCGACGAAATCACGATCAAAGACAAGCCGAAATCGCGTCAACTCGTGCTCCGTAACCTTGATCTTACGCAAATTGTTCCCGTGCCCGACTGGCTCACAGTCGATCGCGACGGGCTCAGCGGCAAAGTTACGCGCGTCCCGTCTCGAGAAGAGATACAGCCGATCGTGAACGAGCAGCTCATCGTCGAGCTGTATTCCCGGTGATCTATCCCTCGAGGAACTCGAGCGCTTTGGCGTAGCTCTTGCGCTCAAGGTAATGCGCTAGTCTGGGATCGATGGGCTGCGGCAGCGATGCTTGTAACCTGTCGATTTTTTCCGAGACAGTATGCAATCGCGCAATGTGTTTTGCTCCATCACGGCGGCTTTGCTCGTCGCGAATTACTGCCAGGCGTTCTCGCAGGGCCTGCGCTAAATCGACAAGAGCGTTTTCCATTTCATTAATTAACGGCGATTCGCGGTTGCTAGTTCCAAGCTTAGCGGCCCTGAGAGAGCAGCTGTCGTTTCGCTTCCAGCCAATCGGACTCTGCGTCACCGGGCAGCGCAAATCGGCGTCGTCGCTCCGAGATAAAGTAGGCTCGGAGCCGAATCGCTTCGTCTGATGGCTCGGCGATTTCTGCCGCCTCGTTGGGGCTTGACACTTTTCCTACAGTTGCGCCTTTCCTGGCACCGGTCTCGCGCGGTTTTCGACTCGCTGTGGCGCGGCGTACGCGATTGCCTTTACCAGCTTTTATTTTGAAGGAGCCGCCGGTCTCGGGAGGCGTCTCATTTTTATCTTGGACAATTTTCCTTTTTTTCGGCACAGATTTAATCCTTGATGACTTTAATTCGTTTAGCCTTCCTCGATTGGTTGGCAAGTGCTTTCTCGCGCTTCTTTGATCGAGGAGTAAATTTAGAAACGTTACTGGTATGAGACATTTTGTTTTCCGCTGGATCGCGACGACAATTGCCGTGTTTGTAGCTGCGCCGATTGTCGGGATCAATTACGGCGACCGCCTCGGTTGTCTGCTGGGCGCATCGCTTCTGCTCGGTATCATCAACGCTTTTATTCGTCCCGTCCTTCTGTTGCTGAGTCTGCCGTTGATTCTCGTTACGCTGGGGCTTTTCATCTTAATTATTAATGCGCTGATGTTGAAATTTGTTGGCGAGATCATGCCATGTTTTGAAGTTCCAGGCTTCTGGCGCGCATTTTTTGGTGCAATCATCATTTCGATCGTCAGCTGGCTCTTAAGCGCATTTTTTCGTGGCAGCGACGGACATGTTCACGTACTCACGCACCACAGCCAGATCCGTCGGGTCCGCGGCCGGGTGATCGAGCCCTAACCTTCCCTGTAGAGGAATCCGACAGATTCCCCGACAGAAAGAACGAATTGAGCAGGAGGCCGAGTAAGAGCGAGAAAATAACAATCCTAACCAAGGTACTTGCTCAATCGCGACCGCAGTTCTGTGCGCGCGCGAAAGAGAACGCTTTTTACAGCAGGAACTGAAAGGTCGAGAACCTCGGCGATCTGGTCGTAGCTAAGCTGCTCATATCTCCGGAGGACCAGTGCCATTCGCTGGGTCTCTGGAAGCTGGAGAATTGCTCCTTCGATCGTTCGCTGAAGTTCCCGTTCCAGCAGGGAAGCATCGGGAGCCGGGTTCGCCTCATCTTTCAGAGGCGGATCTTCTGCGCCCGCTTCCGGCTGAAGTGGAACATGCGCGTGACGCTTGGCGCGGCGTAGCTCGTTGAAAACGAGATTACGCGTAATTTTCAATAGCCAGGTCGTGAATTTTGCCCGCGGGACATAGCGACGCGCGCTTTTCCACACTCGAATGAATACCTGCTGCGCGATGTCTTCCACGTCGGAATTGCTGCCCAGCATGCGCGCCACGGTTCCGGCGACCAAAGCTTGATGTTTCTCGATCAGCTCCTCCAGCGCGCGGGTGTCGCCTCGACCGATAAGCCGCATAAGGCGCACATCGTCGGCGTCTTCTTCCGATCTCCCTTTATTTCCGCGATCGTTGCCAGACATCGGTTCATTTAGACGGTTGTCTGAGACAAAGCTTGCCAGAAAAACGACAACTAGCCAAAATTCACGCTCCGTCGGATTTGTAGCCATGGTTTTTGTTGCAAGGCTAAAGCGGCCTGTGCAATGCTTGGCTACCGAGGGCTTACCCTCAGCCTCCGCATGAATTACCAGCTTATTCCGAAAGAACTCAGGACGATTGCAGAAAAGGTTGAAGCGCGGCAGCGGCTTTCAGAGGCAGACGCTCTCGCTCTCTATGGCGCAAATGATCTTAATGCTCTTGGAATGATCGCCAACGTTGTGCGCGAACGAAAGAACGGCAACTACGCCACTTACATCCACAACCGTTACATCAATTACTCCAACATTTGTATTTTATCTTGCCAGTTCTGTGCTTTCGCTGCCAAAAAGCGCGACGCACACGCTTTTGAATACGCGATCGACGAAATTATTCGAGTGGTGGGAGATGCGCTTCCCCTCGGAGTTACCGAGGTGCATATGGTGGGCGGGCTGCATCCCACGCTAAAGAGAGAATGGTATTTGGATCTTTTGCGGAGGCTGCGTGCACTCGATCCGAACCTTCACATCAAGGCTTTTACCGCGATCGAGGTCCGGCATTTGGCTCAGCGGATTTTCCGGATGCCAATCCGTGACACACTGGGAACTCTGCGCGCCGCTGGTCTCGGCTCGATTACGGGTGGCGGCGCGGAGATTTTCGATCCTGTTGTACGCGATAAGATCTGCCGCGGCAAAGAAACTGCCGCTGAATGGCTCGACGTTCATCGAACCTGGCACTCAATGGGCGGCCGCAGCACCTGCACCATGCTCTACGGGCATATCGAAACAGTCGCTCAGCGGGTAGATCATTTGCGGCAGCTTCGAGAATTACAGGATGAGACCGGCGGATTCACTGGCTTCGTTCCCTTTGCTTTCGAACCGTCTCAATCCCATGGGATCCTCGCCCAAATCAAGCGCGCCTCCGCGTTTGAGCAGCTTCGCAATCTGGCGGTAAGCCGCATTTATTTGGATAACATCGATCATCTGACCGCTTATTGGGTCAGCCTCGGGTTGCCTCTCGCGCAGGTGTCGCTCAGCTACGGCGCGGACGATCTGCATGGCACAATTTTGGAAGAGAAAATCTTCCACATGGCCGGCGCAACGACTCCGCAGCAGCAGACTGTAGCTGCTCTCGAACATGCCATTCGGGAAGCGGGCCGCGAGCCGGTGCAGCGTGACAGTCACTATCGACATTTGAATGACGCCCGCCGAGCGGGACGGCCTAACGAGCCCGAATTGGTCTGCGCGTGACGGTCAACAAGAAGTGAAGTGAGACGTAAGAAGTGCGAATGAAACTCACTTTTAATCGCGCTCTTCTCACTAATCACATCTCGCGTTGAAATCGCTCCGCCTCGGTTGCGTAAGATATCTCAACGCCCGCCCGCTGATCCACGGCTGGGAAGGTGACGTGGACTTCGATCACCCATCAGCGCTTTGCAATAAACTCGCCGCTGGCAAACTTGATGTTGCGCTTGTCTCCAGTTTTGAATTTCTGCGTAACCCGATCTACCGGATCGTTGATGACGTTTCCATTTCTTCGAATGGACCGGTTTACAGCGTAATCGTCGCGCATCGTGGCGAGATTACGGAGATCAAAGAGATTGAACTCGATCCGGCATCAGAAACTTCTATCAACCTTTTGCGTTGTTTGCTGGCAGATCTCGGATTGAATCCGCGCTTGGTTCAGCCTGTCGCGGGAGCCCCCGCCGTGACGAAGTCAGCTTTGGTCCGTCGCGCACAACTTCTCATCGGTGATCAAGCCGTATACGTCCGACAAGAGTACGCTAACGAATTTTCTTTCTGGGACCTGGGTGAACAGTGGCAGAAATTCGTCGGAATTCCGTTCGTTTACGCGCTCTGGCTTATTCGCCCCGAAGTCACCGATCCAAAACAAATCGCGAACTCGCTGCGCGCCTTGCGCGATGCAAACCTTGCTAATCTTGACACCTTGGTCGCGGAAGTTGTAGCCGGGATCGCCGACTCCGGCCTACGGAAGGGAGTCGATGGCGAATTCCTCTCCCGCTATTACCGTGAACATCTTCGATTCAGCTTTGTGGAAAAAGAAAAGGAAGGTCTGCGAATCTTTGCAAATTTGTGCTTAAAGCACGGTCTGCTTCCAAAGCGAAATCTCGCGTTCCGTGTTGTTTAGAGAGGTATTTCGTTTGTTGAAGAATTATCACTTTGCCTCACCCAGACCAAGATCGAGTTCGTACAGCGTCCAGCCCAAGCCCGTGAAACGGAATCGGAGTTTGATTCCCTGTCGTTCGACCACAAAAGTGCGCGGTCCTGCAAAGAATGCATGTTTTACTTTCGACCAATCTTCAGCTTTGCCGGTAGGGAAGCGGAACTGTTGCGGACGTTTGAGGCTTTTCAGGACTTCCGGATTGGATATCAACGCCGCAATGCCTTCCGGAGTAACGTAAGCGTCAACGATCGCGTCAATCAGCGTTGGCCCAAGATCATTCAACCACTTGTGACCTGTCGTTCCCCGAGTGAACCGCGCAACAAGCTGTTTCTTTAGCGATGCTCGAATAGCGGGAAAATCCATGCGCGAACTCAGAGCCGCGCTGTCGCCAGATCGAAGTGCTGCTGAGAATCGCCAGAATGAAAAGTATGGCGACGCTCCGTAGACCAACAGAAGAAAAACGCAGATGAGGACTAACCAGCGGAATCTCATTTAATTGTGATTGTTTGCGGCGAGATGGAATAATTGGCCGAATCTTGATGTATCGTTAATTTGAGGTCACCGTGCTGCATCTTGTCAGAAATTTTTCCGCGAATAAACTGATCAGTGCAACACCGATGGATTCTAGCGGCGCCTGAGGAACTGAATGACAGCGCTATTTCGTGGAACCAGATTTGCGGATCGGAGTGCATTGCGCGGTTGCTTTTGCGAAAAGGGTTTCGCTGCGCCGAGGACGTGAACGCATTTCTGCGGCCGCGCCTAAGCTCGCTGAGTGATCCATTTTTACTGCCCCAAATGCACGCGGCTGTTTCCCGCATTCTCGAGGCCTTGAATCGACGACAACGCATCGTGCTCTTCGGCGATTACGATGTGGATGGCGTCACATCACTGACGCTGCTTGCGGAGGTGTTGCGCACTTACGGCAGCGCTCCGGAATTGTTTCTGCCGTTGCGTATGGAGGAAGGCTACGGCTTGAGCCCCGAAAGCATCGAGCGTTGTCTCGGGCAATATCAACCCCAACTGCTGATCGCTGTCGATTGCGGGACCTCGTCAGCAACGGAGATTGCCGATCTTCGGAAACGCGGCGTGGACGTGATCGTGCTCGATCATCATGAGCCGAAGTCGGCGTTACCCGACTGCATCGCGATCGTAAACCCGAAAACAACGGACTCCGGCTTCGAGTATCTCTGCAGCGTCGGCATTGTCTTCAAACTTTGTCATGCATTGCTGAAAACGGCGCCGCTGCCTGAGTTCGATTTGAAATCCAAGCTCGACCTTGTAGCACTCGGCACCGTGGCGGACATCGTGCCGCTTCGTGCCGAAAACCGCGTTTTGGTGCAGCGCGGCGCGATCGAGATCGGGCAGACCTCACGTATCGGGCTGAGGAAATTAATGCAGCTTGCCGTGGTGCGACCGCCAATTTTGCCTGAGGACATTGGTTACCGACTTGGCCCGCGATTGAACGCTGCAGGGCGTTTGAGCACAGCGGAAAAATCGTTACGCCTATTGCTCACCAACGACGACGGCGAGGCAACGATGCTGGCGGCAGAGCTCGACCGGCAAAATCGCGAACGCCAGGAGATGGAAAAACAAATTTTCGACTCAGCGATAGAGAAAATAGAGGGTCAGCTCGATGCGACGTGCGACGCAGCAATCGTAGTTGGAGCGCCCGGCTGGCATCAGGGAGGACCGGGCATTGTGGCATCACGAATCGCTCGAAGATATCATCGACCCACGATCGTCATTGGCTTTGACGAGAATGGAATCGGAAAAGGAAGCGGACGAAGCATTGAGGGGTTGAATCTCGTCGAAGCGTTAAGCTGCTGCGCGGAGAGACTTGACAAATTCGGGGGACATGAAATGGCCGCGGGTCTTGCACTGCACGAGGAAAATTTCGACCTCTTTGCTGGGGCATTTCGCAAAGCTGCGCGCGAAGTCCTTTCCGAAGAAGCTCTTCAACCTTGCGTGCGATTGGACCATGAGCTGGCGTTTACGGAGATCGATATAGATTTTCTGCGCTGGCACGAAATGTTGCAGCCATTTGGAAATGGAAATCCCCAGCCGCTTTTCCTTGCGCGCGAGGTCGAGCCGGTCGCGCTTCCCAGGGTCGTCAACGAAAAACATCTCATCTTTCGTCTGCGTCAGGGCAATCGCCATCGCCGCGCAGTTTTTTTTGGTGGCGTGACGAATCCACTGCCACCAACGCCGTGGGACATCGCATTTAGAATTCGCGCCGACGAGTATGACGGCGAAACTCTGGTTGGCATGCAGATCGAGGCGGTGCGGCAAGCTGAACGCCGCGCTTGTGAACAGTGAACAGCGCGAAGTTATATAACCGCTCACAGATCGCTGATCCCGGATCATCGGCGTTTCCGAAACCGTTGCCCAGCAGCGTTGCAATTTCGCAGTCGCTCGAAGAACTAAGTTGGATCCCGCGCCCGAAGCTTCTCGCGCTGCGGCGGCTTGGCATCGAGACGGTGGCAGATTTGCTTACGCATTTTCCGCGACGCCACGAAGATCGAACTGAGTTCCCACAGTTTCCACGCGAGGAGAGCGATGTTCCGATCTGTCTTTGCGGGGAGGTGGCCAAAACGTCGCTGCGGCGTTTCGGCGGTTGGAAGAAAATTTTCGAGGCCACACTGCAAGAATCGAACCCAAACGCTCTGAGCGAGCCGCTGGTGTGCCGGTGGTTCAATCTGCATTACGTGCAGAAAATGATCGCTACCGGTCAACGCATGGTGGTCTTTGGCAAACCGCGGCTACGCGGAAAGCGAATTTGCATGGACCATCCAGAGTTCGAAGTCATCGAGAATGATGAGGAGATCTCGATCCATTTTCGTAGAATCACGCCGATCTACGCTGCGACGGAAGGTCTTTCGCAGCGCGTCTTGCGCAGCATGATTTACCGGCTGTTGAACGAACTTCCTTCCACTGATGCCGGATTGGAAAGATTGACGCCGAGCAATCTTGCTAAGGGCGAGACACGCGACGCGATTCGCGTAATCCATTTCCCAGCTAACTGGGAAGCGCGTGATGCCGCGCACGAACATCTGGTGCTCACTGAATTCTTCGCGATGCAAATGCTAATTGCGTCGCGACGCGCCGATGCCTCGATTCGACAGGGCGAGAAACACTGTGGGGCGGGGGCGCTGCTCGATAGGTTGGTGAGGTCGTTACCATTTGAGTTAACTGCTGCGCAATCTAAGGTGATTAGTGAAATCCGGCATGACCTGGCAGCGAGTCATCCGATGAATCGTTTGTTACAGGGCGACGTGGGTTCGGGAAAAACCGTTGTCGCCATCGCAGCAATGCTACTCGCTGTCGAGGGCGGCTATCAGGCCGCGTTTATGGCGCCTACACAAATTCTGGCGGAACAACATTATGATGTCTTGCGGCGCTGGCTCGAGCCGCTCGGCGTACGCGTGGCGCTGCGAACCGCCGCCCGGCAGGAGGAAAGCGGACCATTGCCATTGTTTGAGTGTCTGGGCGATCCGGCGCGCGAGGAACCCCAGATCATTGTGGGAACACATGCGCTGCTATACGACAAAGTTTCGTTTTCAAACCTCGGGCTCGTTGTGATCGATGAGCAGCATAAGTTTGGTGTTGCGCAGCGCGCCCAATTGAGCGCACACGAACCAGCGCCCGACGTGCTCGTGATGACCGCAACGCCGATTCCGCGCACGCTGACAATGACGATCTACGGCGACCTTGATGTCTCAACTATCGATGAGATGCCGTGGAACCGGGGGAAAATCATCACGGCTGTGCGCGATGAGTCGAAGCTCGGCGAGGTGCTTACGTTTTTGCGAACACAGTTGGAGGCTGGCCGCCAGCTTTATGTGATTTATCCGTTGATCGATGAAAGTGAAAAACTCGATGCGAAAGCCGCTGCGGCCGAGTACGAATTGTGGCGGGAGCGTTTGCACCCGTTTCGCTGCGATCTGCTGCACGGCCGAATTCCTCCGTCGGAGAAGCAGGAAATCATGAAACGTTTTCGCAGCGGTGAGATAAACGCGGTGATCAGCACGACGGTGCTTGAGGTCGGTGTAGACGTTCCCAACGCCAGCGTGATGCTTGTTGAAAACGCGGAGCGTTTTGGGCTTGCGCAACTGCATCAGCTTCGCGGACGGATCGGGCGAGGGGAGCACAAGTCGTATTGCATTTTACTCACCTCGGCTCAGGCGAAAGAGGCTTCGGCAAAACTGGCGGTTTTAGAAAGAACAAGAGACGGCTTCGAAGTGGCAGAAGCAGACTGGGAATTGCGTGGCCCAGGCGACCTGCTTGGCACGGCTCAGAGCGGCCTGCCTGCGCTCAAGATTGGTAATTTGAAGACAGACGCGCATTTGATGCGACGCGCTCGCGCGGCCGCGGTATCGATTATGGAAAGGGACCCGCGTTTGGAATTGCCTGACAATCAACGTTTCCGGCGTTTAATTGTCGAACAACAGGGACGAACCTTTTCCAACGTTAGTTAATGAAAAACTTTGCGAAATTTTTGCTCTTTGTCCTGCTGATCAGCGCGGGAATTTCTCTGTTGTACGACTACCGCCTGAAGCATGGCGGCCTGAACCTATCCTCCGTCCCGAAGCCTGAAAAGTATACGCTAGCATCCAATCCGAGCGTGGATCCAAAGCAGGTCGCGTCGCTGGAGGCATTGAACCGGGAGCGCCGCGCGCTCGTAAGCAGCGTGCTTCCCTCCGTTGTCGCCATAAAGACGTCGAAAAGGGTTCGTGTCCAGCGCGAGTATGGGCTTGACCCATTTGAGTTTTTCTTCGGTAACCAGCGGCGGTTTCGCCAGCCGCCCGGTGAGACTCTGGTCCAAAATGCGCTTGGCTCCGGTGTAATCGTAACAAACGAAGGCCATATCATCACAAACACCCATGTAGTCACCGACGGGGAAGGCAATCAGGTTGATCAAATTGAGGTGCAGCTGAGCGATGGTCGCACGAAGAAGGCTCGGTTGGTCGGTTCGGATTCTCAGATGGATTTGGCAGTGCTCAAGATTGACAATCCCGGCGTGAAGCCACTCAAACTTGCAGACTCGGACACGGTGCAGCCTGGCGATTTTGTCTTGGCCATCGGTAATCCATTTGGTCTCCAAGAGACAGTGACAGACGGAATTATTAGCTGGAAGGGACAACCGAACAGCACAGATTTTCGAGGTGATCTGCTCCAGACTAACGCGGCAATCAATCCGGGAAACAGCGGTGGGCCGTTGATCAACTTGCGTGGGGAAGTTGTCGGTATCAACGAACAAATCGTTTCCCGCAGTGGCGGTTCAGAAGGGATTGGTTTTGCGATTCCATCTAACACCGTTCGCAATGTACTCGAAAGCGTTCTAAAGCATGGTCGTATAATTCGCGGTTACTTGGGAATCGTGAGTCGAGGGCTGCAATCAGACCAACCGAGCGCGACCGACAGCGAAGGAGTGGTGGTCGATGAAGTAATGCCCGGGTCGCCGGCCGCACAGGCGAAACTGCAGCCAGGCGATGTCGTTCGCAGGTTTAACGGGCGCGGCGTCGAAAACATCACGACGCTCCGGAAAATGGTGGGCCAAGCCGAATTGGACAAGAATGTTGAGCTGGAAATCTTGCGTGATGGCAAGCCGTTGAAGGTAACAACTCAGATCAAAGAGCAGCCCCAGGATTATCAAAGCGCGGGCGTAGTGCCAAAACGAGCTCCTTCACAGCCGCAAAACCCGAGAGGATCGAACGATCAGCAAACAAGTAACGGTCCGCTTGCAGCAATTCAAGTTAGCGAATTGACTCCGGGAATAGCACGCCAGCTCGATCTGCCTGACAATGTGCAAGGTGTATTGGTTACTGGAGTCGATGCTGACGGTGGGGTCGCGGATTTGCAAAAGGGAGACGTGATCGAGGAAATCAATCAACAACCGGTTACGTCAGTTGCGGATTACAACAAGATCGCTGCCGCGCTTGATCTCAGTCAGCCGCAAGTGCTGTCAGTTTGTCGCCACAAGATGCGTTCGTTTCTCGTCCTGCGCCCGCGGTAAGCTGACGTAGCCGCCTCGCTGTGTTTAGGCGTTAATTTCACGGCAACACAGCACCGTGGCTACAACTCCATAAACGAACCGCTCTCAGCACGCGATCGCGTGACGCCGACAAACACCGGAGAGCATTTCCCAGAGCGCGTCCAGAACGCGGCTCACCGAGACTTTCACTGATTCGAAATTGCGGTCGTCGAGGTAACGGCTCAGCAAGTCGCGCTCAGCCGCGGAATGCTCGCGATCTGCCTCGATGTGAACCGTGAAATATTCGTAGTGCTCGGGTTTGGCGAATCCGTAGTGGTTTTTGAGCCCGTCAATCTTCGATTCACAGATGGAGGGAATTTGGCTCTCGTACGCATACAGTGCTCCCAAACCTTCCGCCGTTGATCCCTGGCCACAAACTGAACGGAACGTGTCTACCAACTTCTTCGTCTCGGGTTGTTTCTCGGTCTGCACAAGCTCGGCATCTCCGACGCCGAGACCATCCGCAAATTTTTTCCAAAGCTCGGGATGATTTGGCGAGCCAGCTTCTTCATCGATTAAATTGTTTAGCAACTGTTTCCGCGTGGCCTGATCATCGCAGTTAGCATGCGCCGCCGACAGATACGTCGGAAACGCCGCGACATGATGATAGTACTGTCGCGCATAATCCTTGAGTGCTTCCTTGCTTAGCTCACCCCGCGCCCATGCGCGATAAAATGGATGTTTCAGCAGATGTTTGTCCGCGATGTCATTGTCGATTTGGTCAAGATGTTGATTCATAAAACTGGTTAAGTGCTTATAAACGCAGGCTAAAACGCCGCAAGTAATTAGTATTATTTTGCGAGAATAGCCCAGCGTTTCAACGCTGGGTCAACCATGATATGTCGGACTTAAGGTGCCGGTAGGGGCGAAAGACGTATGCACTCGTTCAGCAGTATCCTCGTTCATTGCGTTTGGAATCGCGCGCGATGATGTTCTGTTTGGTTCCGAGTATACATGACCGTGTCATCGATACCGGAAACGCCGATGCTAAATGCGCCGTACCCTTCCTGCCATTCAAACAAACGCAGTCTTGGAAACTCTTTGGGAGGAATTAGTCGCGATGCTTCGGCGACATGGCTTCGATTGCGACGAGCGAATGCTTGATTGATTCTTTCGTCCCTTCAGGCCTTGATTCCGTTAACAACCAATAGCCCAGCGTTGAAATGCTGGACTATTTTCTTTCGCGCCTATCAGTGCTGGAGAATGTATCACGCCGATTTCAAAATGTGCTTGATCCCGCGGACGGGGATCACGACCCAGCTGGGGCGATTGTTTAGTTCGTAACCAATTTCGTAAACAGCTTTGTCGAGCAGATAGGCTTCGATCATGATTTGGAGGTCTTCGCTGTTTTGCGGGATGAAGACGGCACTGCCTGTTGTCTTCAAATAGCTCTGTAGAAAAACGCTGGCCATGTGACGATACCAAAGATCGGCCCAGCGTTCTAAAAATGGCACATCTTCTTTGCGCATGGCCGGTTGCCAGAGAGCGCTATAGGCAGCGTATTGGAACGATCGCATCATGCCGGCGACGTCACGGAGTGCGGAGCGTTTCAGTTTTCGTTCGCTCAGCGGCCGTGCCGGTTCGCCTTCGAAATCCAAAATGACGACGTCTTTTCCGGTGTAAAGCAATTGACCAAGATGATAGTCGCCATGAATCCGGATTTTCGCGGCATTGGTGCGACGATCGAGCAGCCGTTTTTCGCGCGCCAGTATCTCTTGTTCGGCGTCGAGCACTTCCTTGGCTTCGTCGCGGAAAGCTGCCGGAAGGTCGCATATTTTCTTTTCCAAAAGAGTAAACGTGCGCCGCAGCGACGCCCGCATGTTTTGGTAAACGGAGCGTTGGGCCATCGCATTGAATGGCTCCGGTCGGAACGCCGGATCATCGGAATTCGAGGCGAGCGCGAGATGTAACTCACCGGTGCGTTGTCCCAGCAAATTTGTTTTCTCAGGATGAACACCGCCGATCAGCTCATCGAGCAACGTGCCGGGTGGCGCGGTTTCATTCTGAAGATCCGCTTTGCGGCCCAGCACACGCTCGTAATAGCGGCCGACTGCGTCCAAAGCGAGTGTCCAGACATCGGCTTCGCTGGAGACGGCGCGCTGCAGCAGACAAACAACAGTCGGTTCCGCTTTTGGCTGGCGGTATTCGATCGCGCCGACAAACGCCGGCACATTTGGGAACTTGGTGTGCTCTGTGAGAAATCGAGTTATTTCAACATCTGGATTGATGCCGTCCTCGAGCTTGCGATAAAGCTTAAGGAAAAATTTCTTATCAAAGAGCATCGAAGAGTTGCTCTGCTCTGCACCCAAAACCTCTGAATTCTCGAAGCTGACCGGCTGATCTGGTTCGATCGTTTTGGCAACTGTGCCGACAAGTTCGCCGGCTCGCGCTTTTATTTTCTCGCCACGAACGATCGCAGTAAGGAATTGTGAGCGACACTTCGGATCCCAGATGGCATCAAACAGAATATTTTCTTCAGTGCCTTCAAAACGGGCAATAATCGCGTGCGGTGCGGCTTGAGAAATTGAGCGCGCAGCGTCTCCAGAAGCGATCTTGACCGGGAGCGCATAAGTTTCCGTTGGTCCATCCAAATAACTGACTTCGACGAACCAAAGGTGGGCGCTATCGCCGTCCGCTGAGATTGCAGGCTGCTCAACGACCTTCAGATGGCGAAAGGTCCTCGCCTTCGAACCGAACCAGCGGCATGTCTGAAGGTATCTGGGTAAAATTTCGCCTTCAATTGCAGCGCGCTGACCATTATCCAGGAGCTTTTCCAGCTCGATCGGCGCGCCGATTATCGGCACCGCTTTCTTTCGTAGAATACGGCGCCCATCGGTCGGCGCGTGCAGAGCGAACCAGTAGTACGCATGCGGACCGAGCGTGATGACGTAACGGGATTTTCTGATCGGCCGAAAGAGGTTGCGACTAAAAACCTCCATCGGTACGTAACCGGCAAAGCGCGAAAGATCTAATTCTGCCGACTGCGCAAAGCGCGAGAGATTTACTACTACCAGAATGATCTCGTCCCCGTACCGGCGAAGAAAGGCGAGAACCTTGGGATTGTCCGGATAGAGAAATTCAAGCGAACCGCGCGAAAATGCCTTGAAATTTTTCCGCATGGCGATGACCCGGCGCGTCCACCAAAGTAACGAGGAGAGATTTTTCTGCTGGTTCTCCACGTTGACGGCTTCGTAATGATATTCAGGGTCGATCGTGATCGGCAGATAAAGCTGCTGTGGATTTGCTCTTGAAAATCCTGCGTTGCGGTCAGGGCTCCACTGCATCGGTGTCCGGCAGCCGTTGCGATCGCCGAGATAAAAATTGTCGCCCATGCCGATCTCATCTCCGTAATAAATGATCGGAGTACCAGGCATTGAGAACAGCAGCGTGTTGAGCAGCTCGATTTTGCGGCGGCTGTTTGCGAGCAATGGCGCGAGACGCCGACGAATTCCAAGATTAATGCGAGCGTGCGGATCGGTAGCGTAAACTCGATACATGTAATCGCGCTCCTCGTCCGTGACCATTTCAAGGGTTAGCTCATCATGGTTGCGCAGAAACATCGCCCACTGACACTGTTCGGGAATCGACGGAGTCTGTTCCAGGATATCGATGATTGGAAAGCGGTCCTCCATCTGCAGCGCCATGAACATGCGAGGCATGAGCGGAAAATGAAAATTCATGTGCGATTCGTCGCCGTTGCCGAAGTACGCGGCCGCATCTTCCGGCCATTGGTTCGCCTCCGAGAGCAGCATGCGATTTGGAAATTTCGCGTCAATGTGGGCACGGAGTTTGCGGAGGTATTGATGCGTCTCTGGCAGATTCTCGCAGCTCGTGTTTTCTCGTTCGTAAAGGTAAGGGATAGCGTCAAGACGAAGTCCATCTACGCCCAAGCCGAGCCAGAAATCGCATACTTTCTCGACGGCGTCATGCACCGCCGGGTTATCAAAGTTCAGGTCCGGCTGATGCGAATAAAAGCGATGCCAGTAATAGGCCTTTGCGACAGGGTCCCATGCCCAGTTCGATGTTTCGAAGTCTTTAAAAATGATTCGCGAATCCTTGTATTTCTCCGGGGTATCGCTCCACACATAGAAGTCTTTGTAGGCGAGATCGTCGCTGGAGATGCCGGACACCGGCGGCGGCTACAGCACGGCGCGACTTTTGAAACCACGGATTTTGATCGGAAGTGTGATTGATGACCAGCTCCGTAATGACCCGCAGATTTCGCGCATGCGCCGCGTCAAGGAACGCACGGAAATCGTCGAGAGTGCCGAAATTTGGATTGACGTCGAAGTAATCGGCGATGTCGTATCCGTCATCCCGCAGCGGTGACGGATAAAAGGGCAGGAGCCAAATGGCGGTGATGCCGAGTTCCTGGAGGTAATCCAGTTTCTCGATCAGTCCGCGAAAGTCACCCATCCCGTCCCCGTCGCTGTCGCAAAACGTTTTGACGTGCGTCTCGTAGATGATTGCGTCTTTGTACCAGAACGGATCCACGCTTGTTGGAGTCTCCTCTTGCGCCATACGTTTAATTTTTGACGCATAAGACGCGCGACGCAATCATCGGTTCATCAATTGTTCCGCGAGACATGCGTGTTCTTCCCAGAACAGAAGCAGTTTTGCTCAGGGGTGGTTTACGTTTGCCGATCGTAGTGGAACCGTCGTCTGGGTCAAGATTTCTCGTGAGGCACGATTCACGGTACATTGGCGTGTCTGTCTAGGAAACGGGTGGACGAATTGGTCTGTGCAGCTTAAGAGATTTGATGCTTAGTTCGCGCGTTCTCCGCTGATTGATTACCGCAATTTTAACCTCTCATGGGACGACCCAAACTCATTTCTTCCACGCGTCGCAAACCAAGGAAACGGGTGCACGTCACAAAACCGCGAACGCGACCGTTCTCTGTCGCCCCGCAACTCGAGCCCGGAGCGCCTAGCGACTTGGAATTAATGAAGGCGATTCAAGCCGAGGACCCCGATGCGCTTTCTCAGCTCTACGATCGATACAACGGCATTTTGAAGGCGCTTATTTTGCGAGTGATTCACAACGAAGCGGAGGCTGACGATCTCTTACAAGAGATTTTCATGGAGATTTGGAACCAGGCAAAAAACTTCTCTTCACAAAAGGGCAAACCACTTGGCTGGATGGTGACACTGGCCCGGCGTCGGGCGATTGACGGGTTGCGGAAAAAGCAGGCTTATGCGCGCGCAGAAGAACGCTTGCAAAATGAAACCGAACAACAGCCTGATGCATGGATCCATAATTCCACTGCGGAAGAAATCGTGCTTAGTGACACGCGCAGCCTGATACGCAAGGTAATCAGTGGGCTTCCACCCGCCCAACAGCAGGCGATCGACCTGGCATTTTTTCGAGGCATGAGCCAGCGCGAAATCGCCGCTAAAACGAATACACCTTTAGGTACGGTAAAGACCAGGCTTGAACTAGGACTGAAAAAAATCTATGACGGCCTCAAGGAGTTGAAAGGTGAACTTTAAGGAATTCCAGAACCAATCGCGGCTCTACGTCATCGGTGCGCTGGAGACAGAAGAGTTGGAGGAATTCGAAAAAGCTCGGAAGAAATTTGGAAAAAAGGCGGAGGACTACATCGGCGAATGTTACGGGTTACACGAAGCATTCGCACTGAGTCTGCGCCCGGCGAAGTCTTCAGCCGCAATCAAAGACCGCCTCATGGCAATGGTGCGTGCACGAAAAGAAGCGTAGTCGCAGGCCTGGTCTCTCAACCGCGCAAGTCGCGCAGGATGAATTCCTGCAGAAAACCGTAGAAGTTTATCTGGAAGAGACTCAGGTCCCGGCGCGACCCGATGGGTGAGCGAAAGTGATCGCCCAATTCGCTTTCGGTGAAGTTATTTTTTGCCGCGATGACCAGTCGCGCCTGATTGAGCGCGCTCAGCCAGGCATCGGCATGTTTGGCGGGGATGCGCAGGGTACGGTTCGCGACACTTTTTTCGTTGCCGTTTAGTTGCTCCAGGTCGGCAGCCACCGTTTCGGTGGCGCTCTGAAAAAGGCGCCGCAGTTCAGGTTCGACGTACATCTTCCACTCTGCGCAAAGCTCCGTCTCATTTCTGTTCGCTGGGGAACTGAAAAGACGTTGCTCGGCATCTGGTACCCCGTCTGGGCTGGCGCTTGCGGGAATCTGCCGAAGGAGTTCGGCAAGAAACGGGTCTAGCTCGGAGATCTCGATGTGGTCGTTGTGACGGCAAATCTCCATATCAACTGATCTTTTCCAGTGTGGCGAGCAGGAGATAGCCGTGTAACTGCTGCACATAAAGCTCGGCAGGCTCTCGCATGCCGGCCCATAACACTGAACGTCCCCTGTGATGCACTTCTAACATGTGCCTTTCTGCTTTCTCGCGCGGATACCCGAAGACCCGTTGAAAAACCATGGTCACGTAGCTCATCAAATTCACGGGATCATTGTGAACCACTATCTGCCAGGGAAGGTCGATATCTTCTTCCGAGCGCGTTTCCTTGGTTGGCTCCGCGGTCGTTACGGAGCCAGTCTCATCCAAAACATGAGCTGTTCCCTCTGTTTCTTTGCTCTGCGCCCGGCATCCGACTCCCCGCCGTGGCTCGCGACTCATGGTGGAAACGCTAACATACGACGCTCTCAGTTCAAACAAGCTGTCTGCTATGGCCGACATCGGGGACGCCTGTTCTGGGTGATCCATTCTCCCGGGATCAGCGATCCGGGCTACAAGGTTGGCGGCTAAGCAGCGCCACTGCAGTCGCGCAGAATCTTTTCCTGCATCTTGTGCATTTTCCGCGCGCTGGTTCGCGTTTGATCGTCACAGCCATGCAAATGTAAGAGCCCATGGACGATATAGAGGCGAAGCTCGCTCGCGAGCGAGTTTCCAAACGCGCGGGCATGTATCTTTGCTGTCTCAACGCCGATAAAGATTTCGCCATGTTGAAAAGTCAGCACGTCGGTCGGCCCTGTTCGATGCATGAATTTTCGATGTAACTGCGCCATCCGGCGATCCGAGATGAGCCAGACGAAAAGCCCATGCAATTTGTCCAAGTCTGTCGGTTTTTGCTTGTGTAACTGCAAACAGCGGCGCAGGGCCTTTACAGCGAAATTTTGGAGCTCGGCAACATCGACGGGGATTTTTCGCTGACGATTACGTACGGAAATGTCCGGAGCTGTCATTCTGAGCGAAGCGAAGAATCTCTGATCATTTCCGCGGGGCAATCGAAAACAAATAATCAGAGATGTTTCGCTTCGCTCAACATGACATCCGTCACGTCGGGGGCCTTTGCTCCGACTGGAAATTGCGGGTGATCAATCGGGCCCCTTTATCGAACGTAAAATACGCCCAAGCCCATTGAAAAAGGACAAGCAGCCGGTTCCGAAAACCGACGAGGAAAATAATGTGCACAAACAGCCACGCCAACCATGCCGGAAGACCGCTCAAGTGCATGAATTTTAAATCCGCGACCGCTTTGTTCCGACCAATTGTAGCGATGTTTCCCTTGTCCCAATAGTGGAAGCGCTGCGGTTTGCGCCCTTTAATCATCGCAAGAATGTTACGCGCGGCGTGACGTCCTTGTTGGATGGCTACTGGTGATACTCCCGGCAAAGGCTCTCCGGTCTGATGTGAAAAGTTTGCCAGGTCACCGATGATCTGAACTTCAGGATGGCCGGGAATGGTAAGATCATTGTTCACAACGACACGACCGACTCGATCAACTGGCGCATCGAGTGTTTTCCCGACAAACGACGCATTGTTGCCGGCCGCCCAGATTTTAACACGGCAGGGTATGAATTCGTCGCCGAGTTGCACTCCGGCCTCATTAAGATTCGTTGCCCGTACGCCCGTGCGCACGTCTACGCCGAGATCTGTGAGCTGTTTTTTGGCGCTTTGCGATAAGTCCTCGGGAAAGGCAGATAGCAAACGCGACTCGCCTTCGATGAGAATGACCCGCGCCCGCGATGGATCGATGTGGCGAAAATCTTTCGCTAGCGTGTAACGGGAGATTTCTGCGATCGCTCCCGCCATTTCCACACCGGTCGGTCCGCCACCGATGATGACAAAGGTCATCGCCGCCTTGCGCGCCGCTTCATCGTTGGTTTTCTCCGCGTATTCGAATGCTATAAGAATCCGACGCCGCAGTTCAATCGCGTCTTCAAGACTCTTCAATCCTGGAGCTAGTTTTTCCCAATCATTATGTCCGAAGTAGGAATGTCGGGCGCCAGTCGCGAGAATTAAATAATCGTAGTCGAATTCTAAGTCGGTGGTTTTTACTTTTTTGGCAGCGACATCCACGGACTCCACTTCGGCGAGGATGACCTCGACGTTCTTAAATTTGCTTAACACCGAGCGCACCGGAGCCGCAATGTCTGCCGGTGAGAGCGCGGCGGTCGCGACCTGGTAGAGTAAAGGCTGAAAAAGATGATAATTTGTGCGGTCGATCACTGTGACCCGGACATTCTTGCGACCAAGCTTCTTCGCCGCCTGAAGCCCGCCAAATCCACCGCCGATTATGATAACGCGCGGTTTTCGATTCTGTGATTCCTTCATCCTCGAAGTTTCAGCAACGTTCAACTCCGAAATGATCGCGGGCAAGCCCTCTACGCAAAACGCGAAGATCCCAAGGAAAACAAGGGAGCGGACAACAAAAGGCGGTTGTGAAAATCTAACTACCTAATATCTTATCGTCTTATGCCAAAGCCAATCGCTCGCAGTAAAACCCGTAAGGCCGTGGCAAAACGGTTCAAGATCACTGCGCGTGGCAAAGTGTTGCGAGCGCACTCTTCGCGACGCCACTTATTGTCAGTAAAAAGTGCAAAGCGGAAGCGCCATTTGAGCAAAGCAGCGCGCGTGGACGACACGGATGTCGCCCGCATCAAGGCAAACCTGCCATTCGGTTAAGGTCCTCCGGCTCGTTTGAGGAGTCGAGTAATCTAATATCGGCGTACGCTCGCTGGGGAAACGATTTCTTCGCTTCTAGTCGTTGTTGCCGTTGTGTGTGTTGTTGTGACGCCGTACCACTGGCGCGCCGCTTCCAGGGAATCTGGTCCCGGTTCAGGACTGTAAAGATCGCGCCGGTTAACGAGTGTTGTACAGGAATTCACAGAGGCGAAAAGAAATGCCAGCAAAAGCCACACGAAACATTTCACGGAGTCGATGCAAACAGAAGCGTCGCAGCTTGTCAATGTCTCCGCCTTTTCCACGAAAGAGGTCAGGGTTGCACGATGCAAATGTTGGAGCAAAATTTCACCTCCGTCAGGGGCTATGGATTGAGGACTTACGAATCCCGCCAGGGCAGGAATGCAGCAACGGTAGTCTGATCCTCTTTGCCGTAGTTCTCTGGCGGACTTTTTCTGGTACGGCGCGACCGCCAGGTGTGCCGGTCACTGCTGAGCCATGAAACTCCTTAAAACAAAAACGATACGCTTTTCGCAGGTAGCGGAGGAATGCGGCCAACCGAATGTTTACACTCTTTGGGAAAAACCCGCCGCAGATCGACGTTTTCAAGCACAGCTAAAGAACAATCGGGTGATGACAATCCAAAAGAGCGAGAGCGGGACAGAATTTGGAATCATTGGCTTTAAAGAGAGGAAAGGTGCGCGTTATCTTGTTTTCCCAAGATCGTTAAAACCGTTTGCGGAGAAGCGCGTCATTGGGATCGATTGGGCACGGATTCGCGAATAGAGTAGGGCGAACCTGTCATGGCGAAAAAGGACCGAGTCGCCCTGTCGCGAATCGATGCAGCGCAAATAGACAACGCTTACGCTATTCATCCCGGTGGCCAGGCCAGCGCGCGTTTGCCAAGAAGATGTACATGCAAATGCGGAACACTTTCACCCGCATCTGGTCCGCAATTGATGACGATACGATAGCCGTTCGATAACTCCAGTTTCTTGGCCAGATCGCGCGCAACCAGAAGCAATTTGCCGAGCAGCGCGCGATCTTCATCCTTCGCATCTGCGAGGCGAGGAACTACTCTCTTGGGCACGATCAGCACGTGGACGGGTGCTTGTGGATTAACGTCGTGAAAAGCGACTGCATCATCATCTTCCCAGATAATTTTCGCTGGAATTTGGCGCGCGATGATTTTTTCGAAAATGGTCATGGCGTGAAGTGGTTAGTCACCTAGAGAATTCGGGTAAATCTGCGCATTCTGGCCGTAATTCAAATGCCAAACGCCATGGATTCGAATCTTTCGGCGGTCCTGGACCTCCTTTAGCGTAGCGAACAATCGAGCCTCACAATTGTGGGATCAATCGCAGTCGTTAGTCTTTCGCGCACGAAGCAGACAATTTCCTCACGCAGCGCATCGCACGTGCGCGTCCACGTTTTCACCCCGCGAAGATGCTTTACGCAAGGCTGCAGCGAGCAGAGCACGAGATTATCGGCGCCGATTTCAATGAGATTGTTAATTCGCTTTTCCAAGAGATCAAAAAATGCGAGCTCGTAACCCGCGCCGGCATGGTAAGCGATGTCGAGTAACGAGACGCAAATGGGCGGCGGCGCCGGCGCGAAAAAGGGCACAATCTCCTTATAACCGATGGCTTTTAGGACGTACCGTACGGTTTGGGACAACTGACTAAACGCGACGATGTTTTCGTCGTTTCGAAGGTGCAGGTAGAAGGCGATGCTTTCCGTTACGTGATCAGTTAGCCACCAACTGGGATAGCCCGCTTCATGGGCCGCGCGCGTGATCGCCGCGTGCAGCCAATCCCGGTTGAACTCGAACAGTTGTCCCGAATCTGTGCGGAGATATGGAAATTCTTCTTTAAACGCGACCATGATTCTTACTAATTGGGGACACTTCGTAGTGCGGGCGCAGGCTTCTGCGCGGTCTCAGATGAAAACAACTCCCGCTGGAGCGCATTCGGCTTTACGCGACGCCCAAGAGTATGAATAGCATCTACAAATTGATCAACGTCCTGAAACCGCTGGTAAACTGAGGCGTAGCGCAGATAGGCTACTTCATCGATCCCACGCAGTTTTTCAAGCACTTTGGCGCCGATTACGGACGAGGGAACCTCACGGCCGCTCGTTTCAACTTCATGTACAATCTCATCCACAGTGTCTTCCAGGGTGAGAAGACTGGTGGAGCGTTTTTCAAAAGCTTTCGCGATGCTGGCGGCCAGCTTGCGCCGATCAAATGGTTCATGGGTTCTGTCGCGTTTCACTACGCGCAGATCAGAGCGCTCGATCTCTTCGTATGTGGTAAACCGGTACTTACACTTCAAACATTCGCGACGACGACGGATACTGGAGCTATCCCGCGACTGACGGGAATCGATGACCTTGTCATCACGAGACCCGCACTTGGGGCAACGCATAGTATGGAAATCCCAATTACCATACCATTCGTTGTGGTGTCAATGCTTCTTTGATTGTTTATTCGAGTTGGCGAAACTATCGCGAAAAGCGATCCGAGGACGCGTACGCCCTCCGAAAGCCCCTGCGAAACCGAGTAAATCTTGTTATCGGATTTCGCGCGCAGTTCTTTGGAGTGCGAAGCGTCTTCGCATAGCTTTTCAGAGGGCGATGCGATTATCCTGCATTGACGCGACGTACGGCCGACGATACACGCTTCGAAATGCAAAACGGCACGACACGCAGCGCTAGCTACGGTCCGTGGTTGGTTGGTCTCGGCGCTGCGCTTTGGGGTACAGAGAGTGCATGGCGGATTCCACTTAACGAGTTGTTCGATGCGAAGGTGATCGTGTTTTGGGAACACGTGCTGATTCTGATCATGTTCCTGCCGATTCTAATCCCGCGCTTACGCGAGATTCCAAAAGTCCAGGTGTGCACGTGGGGTTATCTTCTTTTTTCAGGCTTCGCCGGCTCGGCAGTCGGCACGATCTTCTTCACCCTGGCATTGAAGTACGGGAATCCGACTGTGGTGAATGTCGTTCTGAATATCCAGCCTGTTATATCAACTGTTGGGGCATTCCTGCTTTTTGGCGACCGGCTTGACCATCGCTTCTTCTTTTACGCCGCCACCGCAATCGTCGCCGGTATCTTCGTATCTGTCGCGCATCCAACCATGATTGGTGTTTCCTTTGAGCGCGCTGGGCTGAATCTTGGCTCAGGGTATGCGCTGATCTGTGCGCTGTTGTGGGGATTATCGACAGTCGCCGGCCGCGGGCTGATGATCGGCATGTCGCTTCGCCTTGCCTCGAGCATGCGCATCGTCATCGGTCTCGCATGCATGACGCTGATTCTTCTGGCTTACGGCAAACTTCACGGTGCAGCGCTTTGGCCAACGGAGGCGCAAGCGCACCCCGTTAAGGCAATCGTCCTGCTCTTGTTCCTGGCGTCGATCTCAGGCGGAATTCCGCTCTTGATTTATTTTCAAGGACTGCGCCTCACGCGCGCATCAACGGCCGGCTATTTTGAAATGATGCAAACACTCGCGGCAGTGTGCATCACATGGGGGATCTTTCACGCGATGCTTCACTCGCACCAAGTGATCGCAGCATGCGTGCTGATAGCCGCCGTGGCCATGGTACATCATGTGCAACAACAGGTTGAACCTGCATGTCAGCAGGCTAACTAACGTGGCGGCGCGAATCGAAACTAGCTAGTGGCTAAGAACGTCTTCTGCCTCAAGACGTCGCTGGAACGTTCTCCTGTTTGGATTCTTCCGGTGGCGTGGTTTTCTCAGGAAACTCGAAACCGACTTTACCGTCATCCAATTTCAAGTACGCGGAAAATGGGCGTCCTCTTTTCGAGATGAAACCGCCGAGGAGATCGGTTTTCCCCGTCGCCAGTAGCTTCTGGGCCTGCTCCTTTGGAATGTCCTTACCGAGAATTGTTTTGCTTAGCTTGAATTTGCATGGCTTCCGGTCGGCCTGCGAATGCTCACAAATGTAGCTATTCTCAGTTTCAAAAATCTTTCCGCCGCATTTTGGGCATTTGCCAAGCGATTCTTTGCCTGCGAAATCGATTTTGGCGACCGTTTCCTTGGCTTTTCGTTCTTTCTTGGTCTTTGGCTCGCGCCTTTCAAATTCGAAGCCGACATCTTTCTTGTCGGTCTGCACTAGAAATGCTTTGAACGGTCTGCCTTTGCGGGAAATGAAGCGCGGGAGCAAATCGGTCTTGCCAGTATTGAGCAGTTTTTTCATCTGGTCGGGATCTACCGGTTGCTGCAAAATGACTTTGCCGGCTCGAAAGTCGCACGTTTTTTTGGGGCCTACTGAATTTTCGCAAACGTAGCTCATTCCCAACTCGAACACGCGCCCGCCACACTTTGGACATTTGCCAATCGGCTCCTTTCCTGAGAAATCCACCGGTTGCGCGGCGCCGTTCTCCTGACCATTCGGCCCGAAATCAAATTCAGCCTTGAAGTCATTGTTTAGCTTGAGCACTGCTGGGAAACGTTTGCCTTTCCTGCTGCGAAAGCCGCTTAAGGGACCGACCTGTTTGTCACGGACGAGAGTCTCAAATTCTTCGCGGCTTAACAATCGCCCCGCAATAGTCTTCCAAATCGTAAAATCGCATTCTTCGTTTGTGCAGGTGAAACTTTTGAATCGCTCGATGATAGGCGAACCACACTTTGGGCATGTGCCGAACGGCTCGCTGTCCGGCATATGTTCATCGGGATGAAAATGCTTCGCCTTGCCGACGATTTCTTCTGTGAGATGGCGAATGTCGCGCATGAACGCGTCGCGCGTAAGCTTGCGATGCTCGATTTCGCGCAAACGAAATTCCCATTCACCGGTGAGTTCCGGGCTGGTCAGCTCAGGCACCGCATTTTTTAAAAGAGTGATTGTTTGGATGGCCTTTGCCGTCGGTTGCAGTTCCTTTCCTTGCCGCGTCAGGTAGTGCGCTGAAATCAACGTCTCGATGATGGCGGCGCGAGTGGCCGGTGTGCCCAGCCCTTTCTCTTTCATCGCGTCACGCAGTTCTTCGTCTTCAACAAGTTTTCCCGCGGACTCCATCGCACCAAGGATGGTCGCTTCGGTATAACGAGCCGGCGGCTTGGTCTGGTCGATTTTGATTTCGACACTGATTGTCGCGACGCGTTCGCCTTGCCTGACGGACGGCAGATTTTCCTCCGGTTTCTCACTCGCGGCTTCGCGGCCATAAACTTCCAACCATCCGGACGTCACGAGAATTTTTCCTTCTGTCTTGAACGCCTCGCCTTCGACACGCGTGATCCGAGTCGTGTTCTCGTATTGCGCGGGCGGAAAGAATACGGCTACGAAGCGCCTGGTCACCAGGTCGAAAAGCTTGCGCTCGTAATCATCGAGTGAATGCGAAACCGCGCCGGTTGGAATAATCGCAAAATGGTCGCCCACTTTTGCGTCGTTGAAGATACGTTTGTTCGGCTTGACCCAATTGTTGTCGAGCACCTTGCGCGCAAACGGATTATCGATCTTGGTCAGGGTCGATCTTACTGTAGGGAGGTAATCCTCTGGCAACGCGCGCGAGTCCGTGCGGGGATAGGTAATGGCTTTGTGCTTCTCATAAAGGGCCTGCGCGATTTGCAATGTGCGTTTCGCCGAGAAACCGAAGCGATTGTTCGCTTCGCGTTGCAAGGTCGTAAGATCATATAGTTGCGGCGCGACCTGCGTGGTCGGTTTCTTTTCTTCCAGCTCGACGATCCCTTCCTTGCCACTGCATTTGCGCTGAATGGCGTCCGCGATTTCGCGATGCCACAATCGCGGCGCGGTGCGGTGCTCATCCCAAAGTGAGCCGTTTGCGGAGTCAAGTCGTTGCTCGGCATCTGGCAGATGCAACTGAAGGCGGTTCAGTAGTCTCTGGGTTCGCTCGCTTTCAGTCTCGTCCTTCTCAAATGCTTCATCGAACCAACGACCCGCATATTCGCCCGCTGCGGCCCGAAATTTGCCGATGATCTCGCGAAGCTCGCGCGGTTTGAACTCCTGAATTTTTCTCTCGCGGTCCACGATGATCGTCAGCGTCGGAGTCTGCACGCGCCCAAGCGAAGTGACCGTGCTTCCACGGCCGCCGCTGAGCCGCAACGTAAACGCACGCGTCGCGTTGATGCCGACCAGCCAGTCTGCCTCGTTCCGGCTCCGTGCTGCGCTGGCGAGAGGCTGCATTTCAGCGTCAGTGCGTAATCGGGCAAAGCCTTCGCGAATGGCCTCCGGTGTCATCGATTGCAGCCAGAGACGTTTGATCGTTTTTTTTGTGCCGGCGTATTGGATGATATAGCGAAAGATCAATTCACCTTCGCGACCCGCGTCGCAGGCATTGATGATGTCCAAAACGTTTTTATCTTTGATGAGCTTACGAAGAACATTGACGCGGCCGCCCATTTTTTCTGCAGGCGCGAGTTCAAATTCCGGCGGCATGATGGGCAGTTTCTTCATATCCCACTTGTCCTGTGCCTTCATGGACGCAGGTACCGCGAGCTCGAACAGGTGGCCGACCGCCCACGAGATGAGATATTTCTCGTTCTCGTAGTAATCCTTGCCTTTTTTGAAGTCACCTAGTGCCTTTGCGATGTCGCCGGCAACCGATGGCTTCTCTGTAATTATGAGAGACTTGGACATGGGGGCTGGCAATCGAACCCACTTACAGGACTTTTGCAAGTGGGAGACGTTTTTTAGGCACACGTGCCCGGGGTAGTCCGCATAACACGATACCTATCCCAGCTTTACAAAATATTTTCCCGGCAACTGTTTGACCAAACGCTTCAATTCCAATTGCAAGAGAGTCGATGAAACCGTCGCACTCGGCAGGTGTGTTTTCTCTGCGATGTCATCAATCGATGTCTCCGACGCTTCGATGGCGTCGTAGATGCGGCGCTCTTCCTCAGAAAGCGACGGCAAGGGCCGCACGGCGGCTTCGGCAGACGGTTTTGCCTCAGGCAGAAGAATCTGCAAATCATCCAGGATGTCGCTGGCATCCATGACCAGCTTGGCGCCTTGCTGGATGAGACGATTAGATCCCATCGCGCTCGGCGCGTTGATGTGACCAGGCACAGCATACACAGACCTTCCTTGTTCGAGGGCCTGCGATGCCGTGATGAGCGCACCGCTATTCAAGCCTGCCTCCACGACGAGAACCCCGTGACTCCAACCCGAAATGATCCGGTTACGCATTGGGAAGGTTTGGCGATCTGGTTCAATTTCCATGGAAAATTCGGACACGATCGCGCCATTTCCAGCTCGAATTTTTTCGGCAAGCGCAGCGTTCTCCGGCGGATAGAGCCTTGCGAGTCCGGAGCCGATCGCCGCAATCGTCCGGCCTTTTGCTGCCAGCGCTCCTTGATGCGCAGCGGTGTCGATCCCGCGCGCGAGTCCGCTGATTACGGTCAATCCAGCATACGCAAGTTGATATGCGAGCTTTTTTGCGGATTCGACTCCGTAATGTGTAGTCCGACGCGCGCCGATGATGCCAATTGCGTGATGGTCGCGTTCTTTCAGTTCACCCCAAACGTACAGCACAATCGGCGGCGCATGAATTTCGCGCAACGCCCTGGGATATGATGGTGATTCCTGTGTTATGACCGTGGCTCCGAATTCGCGAATCCGGTCAAGCTCCGCGTCAAGATCGACAATCGATTCCCAGTTGCTAATTTGATCGGCTACTTCGTTACCGATTCCTTCGACTTTTCGAAGCTCGTTGCGTTTAGCCGCGAGAATTTCTTGCGGCCGCTTGAATACCTCCAGCAGTTTTCGCAACCGCACTGGCCCGACTGTCGGCAGCATATTGAGCGCGATACATGCTTCCGTCGCGTTCATTTGTAAGCCGCAAACTGGAGGCTCGCGGTATTTCTAGAAGGGAATTTCGTCGTCGTCTGGCTCGGCCGATTTAGCGGACTTCGGCGGCGCAGTCGTTTTGCTGCCAGCGTTTCGATCTTCTTCGGCGGTCTCACCTGCGGCGCCGCCCGGGCGACCGCCCAGCAATTGCATGCTCTCACCCACGACGCGAAGTTTGGTCCGCTTTTGCCCGGTCTGCTTGTCATCCCAGCTGTCCATTTGCAGACGGCCTTCGATGAATATGGGCCGGCCCTTCCTTAAATATTCGCCGGCGATTTCGGCCAGGCGCGCCCATAACACCACATCGACAAAAGTAACTTCTTCGCGTCTCTCCCCGCCCTCAGTTGTGTAAACGCGGTTGACGGCGATGCCGAGATCGCAAACTGCACTGCCCTTGGGCGTATAGCGGACTTCCGGATCGCGTGTGAGATTTCCGAGCAGAATGACTTTATTGAAACTGGCCATTCCCGGCTTATATCCAAGTCACTTAGCTTTCGCCATCTTTTTCGCAGGCTTTTCCTTCTTTTCCCGGAGACGCTGATAATTCTGGCGATAAACCTCGGGGTCGAGCTTGAATTTCGAGCGCAGTTTCGCAATCGACTGCGGCTCGGCGTTGAAGACAAAGTTGACGTAGTATCCGGCGTTGAGCGGTCCCGAGGCATAGGAAAACTGCCGCTTATCCATTTTCTGCACCTGTTCGATGTGTGCGCCTTCTTGTTGGAACTCAGATTCCAGTCGATCGATGATTTCCTTGACGGTCTCTTCCCGGCCTTGCGCGTTTAGCACAAGCAGGGCTTCGTAACGGTTTTTCATGGTTCTTCAGGTTTGTTGAAAATG
Source organism: uncultured Verrucomicrobiae bacterium (assembly GCA_963758425.1). GTDB lineage: Bacteria > Verrucomicrobiota > Verrucomicrobiia > Chthoniobacterales > UBA10450 > Udaeobacter. The sequence continues at coordinate 29,382 of CAVWVV010000010.1, read as the reverse complement.
TTCATCGCGGAAATGAGATCATTGTCAATCGCGCATTTTACCGCTGCTACCGCGCGATCGATTGTGGATCTAACAATCGGTTTTTCCTCTTCGAAGAAACGGCTCAATACGTAATCGACTGATCCTGCAGCGGGGGCCTCTCCGATTCCGATGCGGAGGCGGGGGATCTCTTCGGTGGCAAATTGCATAATGACGGATTCAAGGCCGTTGTGTCCGCCGGATCCACCGCCGAGCCGCAATCTCAGGCGGCCGAGCGGCAACGCCGTATCATCAAGCATCACAAGAATCTCGGGCGGGTCGATCTTGTAAAACTGCGCTATTGCCAGGAGCGGATAGCCACTCCGGTTCATGTAGCTCATCGGTTTTGTGAGAAACACATCTCCGCATTTGGTCAATAAGGCGTTCCACTTTGCCGATTTTTCCCAAGTCGATCCAAACTGCGCGGCAAGCTGATCGGCTACCATGAAACCAATGTTGTGCCGGGTGGAGGCATATTCCGGTCCAGGGTTTCCCAGCCCAGCAACCAAGCGAATCTGTCGAGTCGATTCTACCACGTCCGCTCAATCCGCGATCCGGTTCGAGCCGGACTGGCATTTTCCAAAATCCGCAATCAAGAAGGCTACTTCTTTTGCTCTTTTTCTTTTGGAGCCTTTTCCTTTGTAGCCGGCGCGGCACCAGCAGCTTCGCCCTCTTCTTTCTTCTCAGTGATAACTTCTGGTCCTGCCGCCGCCGCTTCAGCCTCAACGGCAACAGGTTCTTCTTCGACAACTGGAGCCAGCACGGAAAGAGCTGTCAAATCTAATGGCACCTTTGCGGTAACGCCGGACGGTAGTTGAATATCGCGCACGTGAATGGAATCGCCGATATTTAATTGCGATACATCTACGCTAATTCGATCTGGCAAATCACGAGGCAAACATTCGATGGCGAGAGCGCGTAGGCTCTGCTCAAGAAGTCCGCCGAAAGTCTTAACCCCGACGGGAGTGCCAGTCGGTTCGAGGGGAACTTCAGCCTGGATCGTCTCATCCATGGAAATGGCGTGAAAATCGACATGGACGATCTCGCCACCCACCGGGGCATGCTGCACCTCCTGCACCAGCGCCGCGCGATTCGATTTTTCACCTGTGATCTCGAGGTCAACCAAGACGTTTTCGCCTGAGGCGTGGCTCATCATTGCATTGATGTCCCGAGCGGCAACTTGCAAGGACTGCGGTTTAACTTTTCCACCGTAAATGACGGCTGGAATAATTCCGCGAGCGCGTAGCTTGCGCGCACCCGAGCGGCCCACGTTCGTCCGCGGCTCTGCCTTTAACTTAACCTGTTTTGCCATTTGTTCCGTTTTCTATGTTAAACAGCGACGAAACCGACTCGTCATTATGAATCCGCTTGATGCCTTCCCCGAGAAGCTCGGAAACGCATAGCACCGTGGTCTTAAACCCTTTCACGGTGCGCACGGGCGTGCTGTTGGTGGTTACTAATTCCGCAATTTGAGACTTTTGCAAACGTTCGATTGCGATATCGACCAGAACAGCGTGCGAGACGCCAGCGTAGATTTTTTTTGCGCCGCGTTTTTTCAAAAGCTCTGCGGCAGAAGTCAATGTACCAGCCGTCTCGGTTAGGTCATCAACCAACAGCACATCGCGCCCTTCCACTTCACCGATGAGATATAACGCCTCGGTCTCCGTGGCGCTTCGGCGTTCCTTTGCCACAATTGCGAGATTCGCATGCAGTGCCTCGGCGTAAGCTGAAGCCATCTTGAGTCCGCCCAAATCTGGCGAAACAACTGTCGTTTTCCCAGTGAGCTGTTGTCGCAGATACTTAATTAATACGGGCAGGGAATAGAGGTGATCCACCGGGATGTCGAAGAACCCCTGTACTTGTTGTGCATGCAAATCCATTGTCAGCACGCGACTCACCCCGGCGGCATGCAGCAAATTCGCCACCAGTTTGGCTGTAATCGGGACCCGCGGTTGGTCCTTTCGGTCCTGGCGCGCGTATCCAAAAAATGGAATCACCGCAGTAATACGATCCGCGCTGGCCCGCCGTGCCGCATCCACCATGATGAGCAACTCCATCAGATGCTGGTTAGTAGGCGGACAGGTCGGCTGAATGATGAAAACGTCATGGCCCCGGATGTTTTCCTCGATCCTTACGTAGGTCTCGCTGTCGGGAAATGAGCTGATCGTCGCCTGACCCAGCGGCACACCTACATATTTACAAATGCGCTCGGCCAAGTCGCGATTAGCAGAGCCGCTGAAAATCTTTAATTCCGGTTGGAGCGCGAACATGGAGCGGCTAACTTAGGCGTGGGGGAATGGCCTTGGCAATCTTCAAAACTTGCCAATCAACTTTTCTGTAGCGAAGTTCTGGTGCCCCAGACTTTCTCAATGAATGCCGAAGTTATTCGAATAGAACGGCCGACAACAAACTCCCGGTTGTTCGCGTACACACGCTGGGATGCCATACCAGCGCTGTCCGGTCTATTTCATCTGGCTTATTTCGTTGGACTATTTTTTCTTTACCCGCATGCGCCGCTTTGGGTGATGCTGATTCTCGGATTCATTTATTCGCTGATGGTCAATGCGAACATCAACGGGGTGGGGCACAACTTCATTCACAATCCGTTCTTCCGCTCCAAGATTCTGAATCGCGTTTTTGGAGTCACACAATCCGTCGCCTGCTGTTTCTCGCAGACGATGTACGATGGCGTGCACATGCAGCATCACAAGGGGAATTCTGATCGCCAGGATGAAAAGGGCGATACTATTGATTGGTTGTCCATATATCGGCACGGTCACCACGGCGAAGCGGAAAATCCATGGAGGTATGTGTTCCTGAGTTTCTTTCGCGACGATGTCGGAGCAATTCGTAGAGAACTGCGCAAACGCAATAACGGCGACCTTTTCTGGGGCAACCTCGAGCTGGCCGCGTTTGCGACCACACTCTTCGTGATGTTCCTGTTCAACTGGCGCTACGTGATTTTTTATTTCCTGCCGTTCTGGTATCTGGGCCACTGCTTCAGTTATCTCAACGGCTACTATCGGCATTATGGTGCGAATCCTGATAAACCGATCGCCTGGGGTGTAAGCAGCTACGGAAGAATCTACAATTGGCTGTTTTTCTACAACGGTTACCATGCCGAGCACCATTTCCGGCCCAAAGTGCATTGGACGAAGATGGAAAAATTTCATAAAAGCATCGAAGACATGCAAAAACAGGAAGGCGTTCGTACAATCAGGCGCGCGCATATGCTCGGTTTTCTGGATCCAGATCTGCCAAGACGCGGTGAGCGCAAGGATACAGAGATACGGGCGATTGACCTCAATCGCCCGCGGGCGGTTCGGTGAACCGCCTCTACCTACGGGAGAAACTTGCTCGAAGTTTCTCTTTTTTAGCTTCGCATTCTTCCTGCAAGCGACGCATTTCCGAGGCAAGCTGCTTCTCAAGCGATTGCGCTTCCTCGGAATTTCCAGCGATTTGCGCCTTGCGAATTTGATCCTTCAAGAAGACTTCCCTCTCGGCGATCTTTGCCCGATAAACCGAATCGACTTCTGCGATTTCTTTTTTCTGATCGTCAGTGAGCGAGATGGATGGTGACCGTTTCTCAAGCCGCTCCATTGCTAGTTCGTAAGCCGATTTCATTGTCAGTCTTAGTTCCTAATTGTCCCGCGCTTCTAATCGACGCATTGCATGTCGGAAATCAATTCCTAAGTTAATCTCTCGATGCATTCGCGAATTCAACTCTTGAGTGTGGATTTTGACGGCACCCTTGTTTCACACGCTGGTCCCGCAGGCGCGGGACTGGATCGGCAGTGCATGGAGATGATTCGTCAGCTGCAAGACGCGGGTGCGATCTGGGCAATCAACACCGGGCGCTCGGTCGATCTGCTCGAATCCGGGCTTGCCAATTTTGAATTCCAGATCCGACCTGATTTCATTCTAACAACCGAACGCGATGTCTTTCGTCGCGGGGGAAACGGAGACAAATGGGAGCCGTTCGGAGACTGGAACGACCGCTGCGCACGCGATCATGCCGAGTTGTTTTCCTCGGCACAGCCAGTGCTCGCCGAGGTAATCGACTTCGTGATTCAAGAAACGAAGGCACGCCTGATTTATGATTCGGATCGTCTCGAAGGTCTTGCTGCGGAAAATGAAGAAGAGATTGAACACATTGCCCGATTTATCGAGCAAGCACGAGCCGGGCATCCAAAGTTTGATTACCAACGGAACGGCATTTACCTCCGTTTTTGCCACACTGATTATCACAAGGGTGCGGCACTGGCTGAGTTGGCACGCTTGATCGAAGTCGGGCGCGACAACATCTTCGCGGCCGGCGATCATCACAACGATATCTCAATGTTGAATGGAAAAGTTGCTGCGATGCCATCCTGCCCGGGGAACGCAATCCCGGAGGTGCAAAACGCAGTCCGCAACGGAGGCGGTTACGTGGCGCAGCAAGACCACGGCGCGGGCGTGCACGAAGCGCTGATGCACTTCGTGAAAAGTTAAAAGGTTAAAAAGTTAAAACGGAACTCCGAGCCACAGGGATTGTTCGTCCGTAGTCTTTTTAACATTGTAACTCTTTTAACTATTTAACTTCGGTCGTAGCCAGCGCCAGCGGTGCATCAGCTTCAATCTGCCCAGCAAACCGATTGGTCATGTAAGTGAGGAGCAACACCCAAAAGGTAAGCGCCAGCCCGAATAGTGGAAATTGGAGAGCAAGCGGCAGGGAATAGATGATTGCCATCAGCGGAATCCAAACTGCCCATGTGGCAAGCAATGTCGGAATGATTTTGTCGCGATAATGTTTCCATGTGAAAAGATCGCGAATGGGCTGGAGCGAGATGCCGCTGTTCTTCCACTCATAGGTCAGCACACCAAACGGCGCCGCGAAAACGGGATTGTAACCAAATTGATCGACGCAAATTTTCGCCGCAACTACCGGCAGGGTTGCGACGTTTCCAAACCAGGTTGCTTGATTTCGATACAAGAGATCGACAAGCGTTCCGTCGAGACCCCAGACGGGTACGGTAAACAGCAAATTGCGAAGATTCCGACGACTGGGACGGCCTCGCTGGAAGAAAAGAATCAAGAACAATTCCGGAATAAGTGCCCCCGCGGTTACGGATGCGACGATCACAAACAGGATCCCACCCGTGCGCTTTAGCTCGGCAATCTGCGAAAGAAACGCGAACGCTGTGTGACTGGTGTAAAAACTCAGGAGCAACATCAGCATGAGCGCCTGAATAATTAACGCTGGCAGTGCGTTGGCTCGCGCGGCCTCCCAACCAAGAGTGAGCGACGAGCGCGTTCTGTGCATTGCCGCTGAGTGTTCTCCGTGCGTTTGCGCGATCAAGCAGAAATCTCCTTCGCCCTGCGAAGCGCGGCACAGACGTTGTTGAGAGGCACCGGTCGCGCCGCCCACAGGTCGGCGGCTACAGGGAAAATCACCAGTGCACGTTTCCGCCAGCCCCAGCGGCACCCGGGGTAAACCTTCCCTCATCGGACAATTTTTCCCCGGGAACCGGCGTACCGGACGTAGCAGCCGAAGAGGCCGAATCACCGCTCATCGAATCCTCGGACGTCGCACACGCGGAAAGCAGCGATGCGACAACCAGAACCAGAACCGCGTACAGTGCAAAGCATTCCTTCACATGACGAACCTACTTCCGCAGATGTTTGATGCAAGGCGCGGTGTCCGGTAGATTTTGTAGTGAAGAGCGCCGGCAAGGGCGATCTCAAATCTCTTATTCTCAACGAGCTTCAGGAGCAGCTCCGCAACCTGGGGGGAACCCTCATATCGCGCGGGTCAGATCGCCGACTGGCTTTACAAAAAGCGCGTCGACACGATCGACAAAATGACGAGTTTACCGCGACCGTTGCGCAAGCGGCTTTCGGAGACGTTTTCACTTGGCAAGATCGACGTCATACGAGTGCTCGGTGCGCCTGATACGACGCGGAAATTTCTTTTTCGTTTAGCCGACGGAAATTGATCGAATCGGTCTTGATTCCGGCGTCGCTGGCGCTTTATGGCGGGAGAACGGATCGTCGGACGATCTGTGTCTCGACCCAGGTGGGCTGCGTATACGGATGCAAATTCTGCGCGAGCGGTTTGGAAGGTTTTTCGCGCAATCTGAGCGCAAACGAAATTGTCGACCAGCTCGTCGCAGTTGAGCCTGCGACTGGTGAAAAGATCGACGACATTGTGTTCATGGGGATGGCCGAGCCGCTCGCCAACCTCGAGAACGGGCTCCGGGCGATTCGGATAATTAACGCGGAGTGGGGCCTTATCGGCGCGCACCACATTACGATTTCAACCAGTGGGTTAGCGCCGCAGATTCGCAAACTGGGTGAAGAACGTTTGCAAATTCGGCTGGCCGTTTCTCTGCATGGCCACTGAGGAGGTTCGCAATCAGATCATGCCGATCAATCGCCGTTACAACGTCGAGACACTGCTTTCGACTTGCGACTATTACAAAGCTCACAAGAAGCAGCACCTCACCTTCGAATACATCTTGATCGCAGACGTGAACGATTCTGACGACCAAGCGCGTCTCCTTTCTCGTCACGCACATCGCCTCTCGGCAAAAGTGAATTTGATTCGACACAATAGTGTGTCCGGTCTGCCCTTGGCGCGACCTTCAGAAAAGCGCCAGGAAAAATTTCTGTCGATCGTACGAGCCGAAGGGATTCCGGTGACGTTGCGTCGCGAGAAAGGGCATGACATCGATGCCGCATGCGGACAGTTGCGATTGCAAAAGACTTTGCGCGCTGAGACAAGCTCGCGTTTAGTCTTTCATCATGGCCGGCTACGAGGGTGAGCCCGAACGCGTCTGGGACGAGTACGAGTGGGAACATTTTTTACAGCAACAGGAAGGCAAGGCAGAAAAGTACATGCGATTGCTGGAAGAATACCTTGATGATCCCCAACGCGACGAGATCATCGCTCGTGAAATGGGTTGGACCCAATTGTTGGATCCCAGGGATTGGAGCGCGGAACTCGACGCGCTGCCTGATGAAGACGCAGCGGAAGAGGACGACCGTGAAATCGACGAGACATTCAGATCAGCAGAGACCTTTGAAGGACATGATCTGTATCGTGCTGCCTTCGCTTTGACGATTTGGATTGATCACCTGTTCGATCGAAACGATTCGCTTCCGAACGAGCCGGCAGCTGTGAAATTGGCCACACAGGCGGCGGTGGCGAACGCCAAACTGGCCGCAGCCTTGAGTGGCGATAGTCTGAGTGAAATTGGGATGACGATCGCCTATTTGAAGCGGGCCTTGAAAGCAATCACGATTTCCATGGACGCGGCGGCGCAACTCAGGAAGGTTGCTGGCCTGGTTAGCCGCTCACAATATGCAGTGCTTCGACAGCGACTTTTTCAAGTGCGAGATGGCATTGTCACTCTGATGGGCGAGTACCGTGGGGAGTGGCGTCGCCGGTTCGGCACGGAAGGTTTTCGGCGTTGAATGAAATAGGGCCCGCTCCCGTCCAATCATGCAAACGGAAGCGACTCTGGCTCAGGCCGATGTGTCGGACTTGGACTTGGTGACACGATCCCAGGCTGGTGACACCGAGGCATTCGATGAGCTGGTAACTCGCTACCGAACACGAGTATTTGGCATGATTTACAACATGGTTCATAGCGAGCAGGACGCGTGGGACCTCGCTCAGGACAGCTTCCTCAAAGCATGGAAATCGATTAAGCGCTTTCGGGGACGTTCGTCGTTTTACACCTGGATTTATCGGATCGTCATGAACGTGACGATCGACTGGCTCCGCAAAAAACAAGTTAAAGGCGGAGGCAGCGAGTTCGACGATGCGATCCAGCTAAAAGAAGTGGAGCCGGCATCTAAAACCGTGCCGAAGTCAGAAGCTTTGCCTCACGAGATGATTGAACGGAGCGAGATTCGCGCGCGGATCGACCAGGCGATTGCTCAGCTCTCGCCTGAGCAACGAGCCGTCATTTTGATGAAAGAGATCGAAGAGATGCAATATCATGAAATCGCGGAAGCACTCGGTTGCTCAATAGGCACGGTGATGTCGCGCCTGTTTTATGCGCGCAAGAAATTGCAAAATTTGTTAAGGGACGTTTATGAAAACATTTGAAGAAAAGTGGACCGCATGGCTGGACGGACAGCTTAGCGGGCGAGAACTGTCGGAATTCGAGGTGTCGTTGCCAGACAAGACTGCCGCTGAAGCCGAAAAAGCGGGCGCAAGAAAACTTGGCGCTCTTTTGAAGCGCGAGTTGGGTGCCTCTACGCTGACAAACGAAGAATTTTTTAGCCATCAGCTCCGGGAAAGAATCATGAGAGAAAGTCGCGTGCCTTCTGCGGATCGCGAAGCCAAAGCCTCCACGTGGTGGACAATTCCTCGCCTGTTGTGGGCGGGGACCGCTTCGCTCGCCGTCTTTTTGGTTTTTACAGTCTTCGTCATTCGCGACAAGAATCCTGCGGAGGAATCGCAATACCTCACCCAGATTCTAAATGCGCGCGTTGATCCGGTCGTCAGCCCGAATGCAACCGTCTCAATGTTCGAGGTGAAGCAAGACCACGTAACGGTGTTGTGGACGGAGGGTCTCCAAAGTTTGCCTGCCGATTACGCCGCCAAATAATTGCTCATGGGTCGCTCGCTTGCGTTGTTAATCCCTTTTGTCTCACTGATTGCAGGTGCGGCATCTGCGTCGCAGGGTGCCGAAACGGTGTGGAGCGGACTTGTTATTGCGGAAAATGTTGCGCAGCCACAACCGATTCCGCCGGAACTCACGCGGATCGAGGGGTCACTGAAAAAATTCTTTGGCTACAACCAGTTTCAGGTGATCGGCCAGTCGCAAAAGACTCTCAAGACCGGACAGGAAGACTGGCTCGCAACCAGCAAATTTTTTGGACTGCATGTCGACTCACAGGGTGAAAGCGCGGCCGGCTACGTTTTGAATTTGAAGCTTTACAAGGAGAAAGAGCTCTTGCTCGAAACGGATGCCAAGCTGAGCAAACGCAGTCCTCTGGTCATCAAAGGTCCTCAGGTTGGCAGCGGGCAATTATTGCTCGTGTTGGTTGTACAATAAGCGACGCGCATTGCTTAACGCTAGAAATGCGCACCCCGCTTCTGTTTCTTGTGGCTCAATTTGCAATCATGTCCCCGGCACTTGCTTCAGAAAAGGCATTCAGTTTCAAAGACACACCCGGAAAGCTCCCGAAAGAAGTGGTCCCGACGGATTACTCCGTTCGGATCATCCCTGATATCGACAAGTTGACATTTGCAGGGACGGAGACGGTGAAGCTCAACGTTCGTAGCCGCGTTCGCCAATTGGTGTTGAATGTGCTCGAACTCAAAATCGAAGCGGCGTCCATCGATGGCAAAGAATTGCCCGCGTCTGCAATTAAGATTGACGAGGAAAACGAACTGCTTGCGCTTGCGTTACCGTCAGAGCTTGCGACGGGCAACCACGCGCTCACGCTTCGTTTCACGGGTAAAATAAATGAGCAAGGGCAAGGCCTCTTCTACATGCGCTATCAGGAGCAAGGCAGTGGCGCTCGGAAGACCATGCTGGGAAGCCAATTTGAAGCGACCGATGCCCGTCGATTTTTTCCTTGCTGGGACGAGCCGGTCTTTCGCGCGCGCTTCCAATTGACCGCGGTCGTACCGGAGAACTGGCTCGCTGTCTCGAACATGCCGATCGAGAGCGAGAAAAAAATCGCTGGCGGCAAAGAGGTCCGCTTCGCTGCGACCCCGCCGATGTCCAGTTACCTGAACGTTTTCGTTGCAGGCGAACTCGATGTCATTGAATCGCGAAGCGGCCCTACCCAGCTCCGAGTGATTGCGACGAAAGGCAAGGCTAAGATGGGGCGCTACGCGCTCGAAGCCACCGCGCAAATCCTGCAATACTACAACGATTATTTCGGCGTGGCCTATCCCTTGCCGAAACTGGATCAGATCGCGCTGCCGGGCGGCTTTGGAGGCGCGATGGAAAACTGGGGCGGCATTACTTACTACGAATCGAAACTTCTGTTTGATCCGAAGAGTTCCTCTGCAGAAACAAAACAAGATATCTACGAGGTTCTCGCACATGAAATGGCGCACCAATGGTTCGGCGACCTCGTGACAATGGCATGGTGGGATAATCTTTGGCTCAACGAAGGATTTGCCTCGTGGATGGGCTCCAAATGCACCGCGCACTTTAATCCACAATGGGAAGTTTGGCTGCGCCGGGAATTCCCGCGGGATCCAACCCGCCGTGTCGGAATCGCCAAAGAAGCAGCAATGGAAGGCGACGCGCGATCGACGACTCATCCGGTCCAGCAGCCGGTCGCGACCGAGGCCGAAGCCAACAGCGCCTTCGACGATATAACTTACAAAAAAGGCCAGTCATTCTTGCGGATGCTGGAGAGTTTTCTCGGCGAAGATGTGTTTCGGGAAGGAATTCGCCGTTACATCGCGGCGCATATGTATTCAAACACCACGACAGCGGACTTATGGGATGCGCTTTCGGAAACCTCCGGCAAGCCGATCGCGGAAATCGCGGCCGGTTGGACAGAGCAACCGGGATTTCCCATCGTGAGAGTGAAACGAGAGCAAGGTGGCAACGTCTCGCTCACACAGGAACGCTTTACCGTCAATTTTAAGAACCCTCCACCACTCGATTGGAAAATCCCGCTCACGTATGCGGTAGTCGGCAAAACTTCCATGACACTTCTGATGGCCGGGAAGTCCGACAGCATCCACGACGTCCCACCGGATCGAGCGCTCAAGCTGAACGTAAAAGGCGCGGGAAATTATCGCGTCGAATACGACCAGCCATCGTGGAAATTATTGCTGGGGGCTTTGAAGAATCTGGGCGCTGAGGATCGCGTCAATTTGCTAAGCGACACCTGGGCTCTGGTGCAAGCCAATCGCGCACCGATCTCTCTATTCTTTGAGTTGGTGGAAAAACTGCCGGCTTCGACCGAACTGGCCGAGCGCGAACAGATCATTCACGTACTGGATTTTATTAACCGGCTTTTGAGTGGCAGTTCCGAACAAGAGAAATTTCAGCGCTATGCACGATCACTCTTGCGTCCTACCTTTGATGCGGTTGGCTGGGAGACTAAACGGGACGAACCAGGCGCCGCGGCAACAAACCTTCGGGCGAGCCTGATTACGGCGCTCGGGAACCTCGATGATCCGAAAGTCGTCGCGAATTGTCGCGAACGTTTTAAGGCTTTTCTCGCTAATCCGGAATCGCTGGCTCCTGACCTTCGCCCAGCGGTCTTTTCAGTTGTCGGGCGGTATGCTGATGACGCGACTTGGAACGAGCTTCATCAGCTTGGCCTCAAGACAACGAGCGCTGAAGAAAAACAAAATTATTACGACGCGCTGGCCGGTGCGATGGATCCCAAGCTGGTGAAAAAGACGCTTCCCATTGCGCTTACGGACGAGTTGCCAACGAGCCGAGCGGTCTTTCTTGTCTCCAGAGTCGCTCGTGAAAGTGATCACTCGGATATCGCATGGGATTTTGCCAGGGCGAACATGAAAGCGCTACTTGCAAAGACCGACGCGCTGGGCGCTAACACGTATGCGCCCAGTTTATTCATCTTTTTCTCGGACGATTCGCGCGCTGAAGAGCTAAGGACGTACGCGAAAAACAGTCTGCCGGCAGCGAGCGCTCCGCAGGTGGCAAAAGCCGTGGATGAAATTCACTTCCGATCAGAATTCAAAAAACGGCTCGCCCCTCAGTTGAACGTATGGATCGATGAGAAGACTAACCGCAGATGAAGCGGATATCGTGGATTAATAATACGTGGATAAATGGATGGGCGTACTCCGCGGGCCTTTTTCCGGGACCGCGGCGTCGTGGCCGTGCGTTTAGCATCGCAGAGCTCGCCCCTCCATAGTGAGGCGCTGCCGTTGTCCACGAGCGCGCTATCCGCGTAATCTGCGGTGGCACTTATTCCGTCTGATTATCTTGTTGCGGCGTGATCCACAGCCGCATCGGAATCATCGAAGACTCAACAAAACCATGATGGCGGAAAAATTCCTGCGCCACATTTTCCGGCCGGTCGGTCAGCAACGTAACGCGAAGGAAATTTTTCTGTTTGGCAAAGTCGATCGCATGCTGGAGAAGCTTGGAACCGTAACCCTTGCCTTGGTATTGCTTGTGGATCACTAGGTCTTCCAGCAGGATAACGAAGCCGCCCTCAGCGGTGCTGATAGTAAACAGCAAATTGATCATCCCCACGATCGCCCCGTTTCTCCGCAATACAAAGACGCGGCCCCTGCTGGGTTGCTCGAAAATCAAGCGTAAACCACGAAGTTGTTTTTCCTTGTCCGGGCGGAAATCGCCTTCCTGGGTGAATAATCCGCCAAGCATTTCCGACAGTTCATCGAGATCGGCCTCGGTTGCTGGCTCAATCACCAAATGTTCTTTTTCGCCCATTGCTTGCACTGCTTATTCCAAAAATCCGCCGTCCTGGCAATCAAATTAGCCTGACAGGTCGTGCCGGGGTTAACTATTGATGCGCTTGGTAGCGTTGACAATATTGCGCTCGATCTTACTTTAGCCGCTCTTAAATCGCGCCGAGTCTGTTTTCGGTTTTATGAAACGCACTTATCAGCCATCCAAACGAACACGCAAGCGTCAGCATGGTTTTCGTGCCCGCATGAAAACGAAAGGGGGCCGCGCGACCCTGGCGCGCCGCCGTCAACGCGGCCGTAAACGTTTGCTTCCAAGGGGTGTAGAAAGGCATTACGCGCGCCATACACAGGCGTAACTTTCTTTTCTCCAGCCAATCTAATCGTCGTTTGTCTCTCCAACTGAGAGGGAGCAAGTTTTTTGGCTGGTCACGCCCAGTTGAGTGGGTTACTCTGCGTCACAAGAATTCAACGTGATGAAATCAAGCGCAGTCGTCATAGAATCGCCTAAAACGGATTCGAGGATTTTTGCGCATACCCGCTGGGACGCGTTGCCTGTACTGGCCGCAATTTCCCACTGCGTCTATTTCTTCGGGATGTTCTATCTCTTCCCGCGGGTTCCACTCTGGATCATGCTCATTCTTGGCTTCATCTACTCGGTGAGCATTTCATGGAATATCAATGGCATTTCGCACAACTTCATTCACAATCCTTACTTTCGATCGCCATTGCTTAACCGGCTGTTCAGTATTCTTGAATCAATCACTGTTGGATTTAGCCAGATTTTTTACGAGTGCATTCACATGCAGCACCACAAGGGAAACGCTGACCGGCCTAGTGAGAATGGCGAGACAGTGGATTGGATCTCGATCTACAAACATGGACATGAGGGTAACGCCGAGCACCCGCTTAAGTACACTTTCCTGAGTTTCTTCCGTGAAGACCCCAAGACGGTCTATCGGGAATTAAAACGCAAGAATGCTCGCGACGCCTTCTGGGGCGTGACAGAGTTAACGTTGTTCGTTTCGACGTTCGTTATCCTCGGCGTTCTCAACTGGCGCTACATCTGTTTTCTTGTGCCGTTCTGGTACTTTGGTCATTGCCTTTCCTACCTCAATGGCTACTACCGCCACTATGGCGGCAACCCGGACGAACCGCTTGCGTGGGGCGTGAGCAGTTACGATAAACTTTACAATTGGGTCTGGTTCTTTAACGGCTATCACGCGGAGCATCATTTCCGACCGAAGGTGCATTGGACTCGAATGCAGGCGCTCCGCGATCGGATCGTGGAACAGCAACGCGCTGCTGGAGTCCGGGTAATCAAACCGCCGCACGCCCTTGCTTTTCTCGATCCCGACCTGCCGACATTGAAACAGAACACTCGACAAAAATCTCACGGCCGTTGGAATCCAAAGTCTGCGCGCCTCGAAGGAGGAGCCAACGGAGAGAATTCTCCGGTTGTACCGGATAAGCTGCCGGTTTAGAGATCGGCAAGCCTATTCGGCAAGATGCTTTCGCAAAAGTTTCCGAGTTTCTTCGGTTCGATCAAATTTTCGATGAGCCGGTCGGAGTGCTCGCTTGATTGTTTGATTGCTGCGCCGTGAGAGCGGCAGCGCGCGCCAGATTTGTTTCGTGCCGTCTCACGCCCACCAATTCCCGTCGCCGTCTCGCAGAGACGGACTACAATTCTTGATTACCACGGTTTTTGTTGGACTCTGGCGTGCGTTCGCCGTCGCGTTTTTCTCGTTCTGTGCACTTGTTGAGAACGCGATTACGATCCCGTTCTTCTCGCGCGCACGACGTCTCCACGCTCGAGCGGCATGGCTTCATCGCTGGTCGCGATTCGCCTGTCGCGTTCTCGGCATTCGCGTAACGACGCGCGGTCCCATGCCGGCATCCGGCCTCCTGGCGAGCAATCATCTTAGCTACCTCGACGTCGTTGTGCTCAGCTCAATTCGGCCGTGTGTCTTCGTAGCCAAGCGCGATGTCGCGACATGGCCGTTCTTCGGCTGGCTGGCACACGCTGCTGGCACCATTTTTGTCGATCGCGAGCGCAGGTTGTCCAGCATGGCAGTTGTGAGTCTTATTCGTAAGGCGATCGCTTGTGGTTCGGTCGTGGTTCTATTTCCTGAAGGGACGAGTACCGACGGCTCGGCTCTGTTGCCATTCAAATCGACCTTATTGGAATCAGCTGTGCAACTTCGCTGTCCGGTTGCAGCCGGCTCGATCGAGTACGCTCTCGACGATGGATCTGCAGCAGATGAGGTCTGCTACTGTCGCGACATGACGCTCGTGCCGCATCTGTTCAATCTTTTCTTCAAACGCGAAATCCGATCCAGCTGCAGTTTCTCGCGGCCAAAAGTTCGGTCTGGCGGTCGCAAGGAGATCGCCTGCGAGCTGCGCGATGAAGTCATGTCGATGCGACCATGAGTAGCGAGGATACGATGCGCGAAGCCCGATTCCTTTTCGGGAGACTGCCTGCCTTCGGATAATCAATCCGTTTGAGGGTAAATCTTTGCCACTCTCAGTCATCCGGATTCCAAAGACGCGTACGAAAGTAATCTCGCCAGCTTTTGGGAAGCGAGGGTAGCTCGCTGACACGGCGCAACAGATCCTGGTTGGTAGCATCTCGCCGGTACAGCTTCACGATATCGGCAACCGTGACGCCGCGCCCATCTCGATTGAGCAAATCTATCGCGTCGCCAGCAGTGACCTCCCCCTCTCTAGGAACGGCAAAATAAAACCCGGTGCGACCGCTCTGCAGGAATCGCTTTACGATATCCGAGCGGTCGAAGCGAACGCCTAGCTTAAAACACGGCATTCGAGGTTGGGTGACGACAAATTCTGCAGAACCAACCCGAAAGCGGTCGCCGATGTGAACCGTCTCCTCAAGCAATCCCTCTGTTGTGAAGTTCTCGCCGAAAACTGCCCACGCGAGATCGATGCCAGGAAGTTCCTGTCGCCAAAATGGGTAATGCTCCGACGGATAGGCGTAAACAGCCTTAGCGATTCCTCCATGCACGGACAGATCAGACTGCTGATCACCTTCTAAGTTGAGCTGCCCAACTTGCACTCGACCCCGCACCGGCACCTTGAAGATAGAAGTGCGGACCACCTTTCCCTTCCACTCGATTTCACGGGGTAGTCCCACGTTGACAGACAAGAGTTTCATTGTCCCCAAAATTGCAATATGCGTGATCGCGGTCAAAGCAATTCCAAGCACGCAAGCAGCACGCCGCGGCTAGCAGCCGCGACGCAAACCTTTGAGATACGTAACCTCAGATTAGGCGGGCGCAAGTCCCGCGCGGACGACTGCGGAGATCAGGATCAGCGCGATGGCAGTCGGGTTACGTAAGTTTTCCGCTCGTTTGCGCGCGCTGTAGAATGCGCCCCGCATGAGCGCGACTGCTTCGCTAGGATTATCGGTGAATCGTTCGGCGAAGCTGTAAACCGCCAGATAATATTGAGCGACTAAACGATCAAACCGCGAGCCTTTTGTCTCATAAGCACCTCGTACCTCATTAGTCGAAGGGGGCTCCCATTTCCCTTACAAATTATGCCTATCAAGCTTGAAGGATTTTTCGGCTGATCGAAACTCTGCTAAAATCAGCAATCGAAAATCGAAGTTCTTTGCACCGTTAGCTCAATTGGCAGAGCAAGTGACTCTTAACTGCGATCGTTCGAAGGTAATCAGGCCAGCGCTACCAAATACGCTACGGAAATTTCGGACGAAGTGGGTGGTCATTCTGTGCCGGCGATTGACCTTTTATTCATTACGAGAGTTCTTCGAGCATCTCGACATTGAACGACTGGAAGCGCGCATCGCCCAACAGTTCATTTCGTCTGCAACAATGGCTGCAACCTCTTCCACACCGTTTCGGCGATGATCTTCTGCCCGGCGGCAGTCGGATGGATTTGATCCGGCTGGTTGAGACCTCGATCACCGCCAACGCCCTCGAGCAGAAACGGGACGAGCACTGCTCCATTCTTCGTCGCCAGCTTGGAGAAGACCTGCTCGAACTCGCCAGTGTAATCGGCGCCGAGATTCGGCGGGAGCCGCATTCCAGCGATCATGATTCTAGTGAGCGGGCTTCGCGCTCTTACTTTATCGATAATGGACTGCAGGTTTGCCTCAGTCACGCCAGGGGGCAGCCCGCGTAATCCGTCGTTACCGCCGAGCTCGATCACTAGCACGTGGATTGGCCGCTGCAGAAGCCAATCGATCCGCCGCAAGGCACCGGCGGTGGTATCGCCGCTAAGCCCGGCGTTTTCTACTTCGTAGGGCAGGCCCGCTTCTTCTATTTTCTTTTGGATCAGAGCCGGATAGGCATCTCCTTTGGCCAAACCGTAACCGGCGGTGATACTATCGCCGAGAAACACGATCGCCTTTTTCGGCGCGACCGCCGCAGTTTCCGCCAAGCTCCCCGTAGCGAGAGAAAAGCCAACGAAGAAGGCGAATAGACTGACTTGAGGTATTGTTTTGCCCACGCGTTGCGAAACGAAAGCGAGTTGCACCTTAACGTCAATGAATGCCTTTGCCATCCTGGATGTTCAACGCTTGACGAAGTCATACCGCACGAACTCCGGTGAATTAACGGTACTAAAAGATATTTCGTTCGTTTTGGGACCGGGCGCGACGTGCTCCATCCTCGGACCCTCGGGAAGCGGGAAAACCACGCTATTGGGATTGTGCGCGGGGCTCGACCTTCCTACTTCAGGCCACGTCTGTCTGAATGGAATTGCCCTGGACGAAATCGGAGAAGACGAGCGGGCGCGAGTGCGAAACCAGCTGGTAGGTTTCGTCTTTCAAAGTTTCCAGCTGATCCCGACCCTGACTGCGCTAGAAAACGTCACCGTGCCGATGGAATTGCGCGGCGACCGGACAGCCCGACAGCAAGGGCTGCAACTCCTGGAACGCGTCGGGCTCGCGGAGCGCGTTTCGCATCTTCCGACCCAATTGTCCGGTGGCGAACAACAACGCGTCGCGCTGGCGCGGGCGTTCATTAACGAGCCGCTTGTCCTATTCGCCGACGAGCCCACGGGAAATCTGGACGCGGAGACAAGCCGGTCGGTGATTGACATCATGCTCGAACTGAATTCCGACTCCGGAACGACGCTCGTGCTGGTGACGCACGACCCAGAGGTCGCGTGTCTCACAGAGAAAACGATCCGGTTGCGGAACGGTGAAATGGTTCAGGATGGCGCCTAGTTTCATACTCAAAATGGCGTGGCGCGACAGTCGTACCAGTCGAATGCGCCTTCTGCTCTTCTCACTTTCTATCACGGTGGGAGTCGCGGCGCTGGTAGCCATCGGTTCGTTTCGCCAAAGCCTTTCGCAATCGATCGATGACCAGGCGCGGACGTTGGTGGGAGCAGACCTGATCATCGAATCCACGCGTCCGTTCACCACTACAGAAGAAGGGTTTCTGGGTTCGATCGGCGGAGCACAGGCGCGCGAGGTGCGTTTGTCGACCATGGCTGTGTTTCTCGGCCGCGGTACGCGCCTGGTGCATCTTCGCGCCCTCAGCGGCGACTTCCCATTCTACGGAAAGATGGAAACTGAACCAGCAGAGGCAGTGCAAGATTTGAGGCAAGGCGGTCGCGCTGTCCCAGACGAAACGTTGCTTTTCCAGTTTGGAGCGGCAGCCGGGGGTAACGTTTCGCTAGGCGGCCGCGATTTCGAGATCGCCGGTGCTCTGAGAAAAGTGCCGGGCGACGCATCAGCGTCTGCGAGTTTCGCGCCGCGTGTTTACATTGCGCTGCAGGATCTTCCGCTTGATCTGCTCCGTCCGGGAAGCGTGGCTCATTACCGCGCCTATGTGAAGTTTCGCGAAGGAACGGATGTGGCGCAGAAAATTGCCGCGCTCACGCCACAAATCCGACGCTTAGGCCTTGAGTTCGAAACGGTCGACAAACGAAAAAAGGATTTCGGAGCATCGGTCGAGAATCTTTACCGATTTCTGAATCTGGTCGGATTCATTTCATTGTTGCTGGGCGCCGTGGGGATAGCGAGTGCAATCCAAGCGCACCTGCAGCAAAAAGTGCGAACTGGCGCGATTCTGCGGTGTCTGGGTACTTCGACGAACGGAATAGCATTTATTTACTTTATTCAGGCATCGGCGATCAGCCTGGCCGGAGCATTGTTCGGCGGTTTGGTAGGGATTGGACTGCAGCGAATTTTCCCGAGTATTCTGCGGACATTTTTACCATTAACGATTCCAAACGTGATTGCGTGGTGGCCGATTCTGACTGGCGTTTTGATCGGCTGCGGAATTTGCCTCCTATTCGCCGTGCCACCGCTCCTGCGGTTTCGCAGAGTATCTCCTTTGCTGATGCTTCGCTCAGCGGATGCCAGAGTCGAAACGCAGTCGTTCGCTCGTGATCCGCTATTGCTTGCAGCCTACGCGTTGATTGTGGCGAGCACCACAGCGTTCGCGATCTACCGGAGTGAAACGTGGCTTCAAGGTTTGGTCTTCGCCGTCGCACTTGGCGTCGCCGTCGCGATCTTTGCGGGAGTCGCGCGGCTCCTGATTGTGTCGCTACGCCGCTGGTTTCCGGTGAGCTGGAGCTTCGCCCTCCGGCAGGGACTGGCAAATCTGTACCGCCCGAACAATCGAACTCTTCTTCTCATTGTTTCCCTCGGTCTCGGAACTTTTTTGCTGCTCACAATCCATCTCACGCGGGACGTCGTGATGACGCAATTCCAGTCAATCGGTCGGAATAATCAGCCGAATATCTTCTTGTTTGATATCCAGTCGGACCAGAAAGATGCCGTCGCTGCGCTGGTAGGTTCTCTAGGTTTTCCGGTGGTGCAGAAGGCGCCGATCGTGACGATGCGGCTGAGCGAGATCAAGGGAAGGAAGAGCAGTGACATTCTGGCCGACCCGCAACGGAAGATCCCCGAATGGGAGTTAGAGCGAGAATATCGATCGACTTATCGCGAGCAGATAGTCGAGACAGAAAAGGTCACGGCCGGGAAATGGATCGGCCGGGTCGATTATCATTCCGGCGATGTAGTTCCAATCTCGTTAGATCGCGAGATCGCGAAGGACCTCGGAGTCAATGTTGGAGACGAATTGGTCTTCGACGTCCAAGGCATTCCCATCCGGACGCGCATCGCGAGCTTGCGAAGCGTAGATTGGAAGCGTTTTCAAACGAACTTCTTCGTCGTTTTCCCGGCCGGCGTGCTTGAAGCCGCACCGACATTTCACGTATTAGTCAGCCGGGCGAAGACACCGGCGGATTCGGCCCGCCTTCAGAATGCAATTGTCTCGAAGTTTCCGAATGTCTCTGCCTTGGATCTTGCTGCGGTTATTCAAACGGTCGATTCGATCTTGAGCAAGGTGGCGTTGGTTATTCGGGTGATGTCACTGTTCACTGTCGCCGCGGGCCTGATCGTGGTGGCGAGTGCAATCTGGAGTGGTCGCTACCAGAGAGTCGAGGAGAGCGTTCTTCTCCTGTACCTTGGGGGCATCACGTCGTCAGATCTGGCAAATCCTTGGTGCGGAATATTTCCTCCTTGGGTTTCTGGCGAGTCTCACCGGCACCGGTCTGGCCGTCGCCGCGAGCTGGGCACTTGCGACATTTGTTTTCAAGCTCAGCTATGCTCCGACTCTTCTTCCGTTGCTGATCGCTACCGCATCGGCAACTACTGTAACGGTATTGATCGGGTTGCTAACCAGTCGCGGGGTTTCCAGCCAGCCTCCACTTGAGGTGCTCCGGGCGGAAATGGGATAGCCTCCCGTTCTTGCGTGCATCGGACATGCCGGATCGCGGATTTTGGTAGTGGGTCGGTTTGGATTACACTTGCCATCCTCGCGGCATTATCCGAGACCCAGACGGCGGTGGCTCGTAGTCAGGATTTGTCGCGAAGTATTTACATTCGCGAATTGGACGCTGCCATCAGTTTCAACGAAGTCGTAGCATTTGACGGTTTTTTCCTCTAAAGAGGCGAAAGCATTTATCATGTTTACTGGAACGAATGGGCGCTGAGCGATCAGACGAAAAAGTAATGACCGCTGTTGCCTTACGGATGAGTGAGAACAAGCGACGGGTTATTGCGGCTGTAATGATGGTGATCTGGCTTGCCGCGGGCTACATCTTTGCCTCAGGGCCGAAGACATTCGAGAGCGGCGACACGCAAAGCTCGCTCATCGAACTCTTCACTTCGGAAGGGTGTAGCAGTTGTCCGCCGGCCGAGAAATGGCTGAACGCACTCAAATCGAGTTCAGACCTCTGGAAAAAGGCGGTTCCCGTCGCCTTCCACGTTGATTACTGGGACCATCTCGGCTGGCGCGATCGTTTCGCCAAACCAGAATTCACATCGAGACAACATCGTTATGCCGCGGCTTGGGGCGGCGACTCGGTTTACACTCCCAGTTTTGTCGTCAACGGCAAGGAATGG
Source organism: uncultured Verrucomicrobiae bacterium (assembly GCA_963758425.1). Lineage (GTDB taxonomy): Bacteria > Verrucomicrobiota > Verrucomicrobiia > Chthoniobacterales > UBA10450 > Udaeobacter. The sequence continues at coordinate 8,587 of CAVWVV010000010.1, read as the reverse complement.
CGAGACTGGTTTGGCGGCAATGCGATGCCGATCACGTCCACCAAAGTTGGCGTGTTGCGTGTGTCAGTAGGCGACGATGGCAAGGTTAGCGCCACTTTCGCTCCGGACACCATGCAGGCGCGGCCTTTAGCGTTGAACGTCGCGCTGCTCGGAAACGATCTCGAATCGGACGTGAAACGCGGCGAAAACAGCGGACGCAAATTGCGTCACGATTTCGTCGTATTGCAGTTGGCGAAGAGTGAGATGACGAATCGGGGCAACCTTTGGACGGGAACGGCTTTGTTTTCGAGCAATGCTGGGACCGATAAGGCGACCGCCCTTGCCGCTTGGGTTAAATCGGGCGAGACCGCTCCGCCGATCCAAGCGACAGGTGGCTGGTTGAAACCGTAGTTCCTTTTACGAAATGGAACGAACGGTTCAATTTTTGTTAGGCGTGAGTGTTTGCATCGCACTTTCGGCATGCTCCCGCGCGCATCCCAGCAATGTTGATGCAGCGCAAATACGGGCGAAGCTGGACGCTATCCCGCTCGACCAGAAAGTCGATCTCACCTACAAAGAATGGCTGGTCATATTGTCGCCGCAGCAGTTCTACGTCATGCGCCGAGCGGGTACGGAGCTGCCGTCTTTTAGCGGTAACGCGCTCGATCACCACAACGGCACTTACGTCTGCTCGGCGTGCGGCAATCCGCTTTACAACGCGGAGACGAAATTCAATTCGGGCACCGGCTGGCCGAGTTTCTGGCAGCCGATCCGCAAGGAAGCGATTCACGAAAGCAGCACGTCCTCGGCGATCTTCGGAGTGGAAATTTCGTGCGCCCGTTGCGGATCGCATCTCGGACATGTCTTCAATGACGGACCTCCGCCGACTGGATTGCGCTACTGTATGAACGCCGTCGCGTTGACATACCGCGAAGCATCGCCCGGTTCGGCACCGGCTTTGCCGCGAACAGATCAGAACCGGCCGTGATCACCGACCTCAGCTGCAGCTCATGCTCGAAGATGGTTCGGTGATTCCTGCGATTCGTCTTACGTGACGCCACAACGGAAAGAGGTGCGGACAGTCATCGCGGTGGGCATCAGCAATCCAGATCGTTCGCCCCTCGGAATCAATCGCTGAGACGCAGCCCCAACTCCAACCGGCTTTGCTGAGACTGTCAGCGATTATTTCCCAATCCCTTTTCAATCTTTCGGTGCAGACAAGATGCCCGAAGGGACAGTATACGAGACCCCGCTTATATCGATCTCAGCGTAATCAACGAAAATCCTTCCGTGGTAGCGCTGGCCGCGCCTGACACGCTTGCTCCAGCCTCCCATGTTAATCGCGTAATCCTGTAGAAGTTCGTATGTGTGCTCCCGCACACCTTCTTGAGACACAGACGGAGCCGATCCAGTAATTGGCTGGATTTTTGATTGGCGTCGCTGCTCGGTCGCTTCTTCTCGTCGCTGCAGTGAAGACGTCACCTTTGTGCATCGATATCTTCAAGAACTCGGAGATTGAGCATCTAGACGAGTTGCGCGAGAATCTCATAAGAGCGAAGCCGTGCCGGGTGATCATAGATAGCCGACGCGACGATTAACTCTTCGACACCTGTTTCGTCGACGAACTGCTGCAAACCCGACCGAACCGTGTCCGGCGAACCTACGAAACTATACTTGAGCATGCCGGCAGCCTGTTCCTTCTCCGCTGGTGTCCAGTAAGTCTCGATGTCGTCGATCGGCGGCGGGAGTTTTCCGCGCGTCCCTCGCACCATTCTAGTGAATTGTTGCTGCGCTGAGGTAAAAAGCCGGCACGCTTCAGCATCGGTTTCCGCGGCAAATACATTCACTCCTGCCGCCGCATAAGACTGACAAAGTTGTTTCGATGGCTTGAAGCGGCTGCGATATTCCTGCAGCCCTGGCATCAAAGCGGCAGGCGCAAAATGCGAAGCGAATGCATAAGGCAGTCCCAGAATCGCGGCGAGCTGCGCGCCGAATAAACTTGAACCCAAAATCCAAAGTGGCACATCGAGCCCAGCACCCGGCACCGCCTTCACCGGCTGACCCTGTTTCGCCGGTTCAAAAAACTGCTGCAATTCCAACACGTCGTCGGGGAAGCTCTCAGCGCTATCTGGAGTTCTGCGCAGCGCCAACAAGGTGCGTTGATCTGTTCCCGGGGCGCGACCGAGGCCGAGATCGATCCTTCCCGGATAAAGCGTTTCGAGAGTGCCGAATTGCTCCGCGATCACCAGCGGCGAGTGATTCGGCAGCATGATTCCGCCAGCGCCAACGCGAATTGTTCGCGTGTTCGCCGCGACATACCCGATGACCACTGCTGTCGCCGCGCTCGCAATGCCGCCGATGTTGTGATGCTCCGCCAGCCAGAAGCGGCGATACCCCCACCTCTCCGCATGTTGCGCCAGATCGCGCGTGTTCCTCAATGCGTCCGCCGACGTTCCGCCTTCTGGGACAAACGCGAGATCCAGGATCGAGAGAAGAGGCATAAGGCTAGGTTACGAGATAATTGCGATCTTTCCTAAGGAGAAGCATATTGTAACTGACTCACTACCAAGCAGCTTTGCTGAGATTGTCAGCAATGATTTCCCAATCTTCACGCGATTGCGATCATGCGCGGTTACGAATCAGGAGGCGCGGGCTTATCCTTCAGCGTTAAAACCCCGACTGGGATGGCGAGGCATTTCGCCGCCCAGGCGAGATCGCGAAACGCGCGCGCCTCGATCAGCGTGTCTTGCATTAGATCCTAAGGAAAAAGTCTCACGCGCGTACAAGGCCTCTGAGAAACTCATCGGCCTTATGTTCAATTCCGATTGATTAGCGGTTAATGGCGAACGATATCGGGCGAATTTAATACTGCTCTAGCGATATGATAGCTCTCCGACTTTTCGCTCTCTTTCTTTTGATTTCGACGGCGTTACCTGTGTCGGCACAGGAGGACCCGCTTCATCGCACCGAAATGAAACCGTCGCCCGCCGGTTCGGCTGCTACTTCGCCCGAAAGCACCACACCGCCTTTGACCGGCCCAAAAAGTTCGCCTTCCGCGACCACAGCGCCACCGTTGACCGATGTTCTTTTCAAAAATCTAAAGGCGCGGTCCATCGGTCCTGCTGTGATGGGCGGTCGCGTCTCGGACATCGCGCTCGATCCGCATAACCCATTCATCTTTTACGTTGGGCTGGCGCATGGTGGCATTTTCAAAACAGAGGACCCGGAGAATCATCCGGAGTTGCAGAGGAACGTGGGAAATGTAGAGCTCGGAGTAGGGAGCTTCGTCACGGCGAGTCCTTCCAAACGGCGGACAGGACGCAATAGGGAAATGGAGTGCCGGGGTAGGACCTGCCGGAAGCTGACAAGCTGCCGTAACGGATGCGAAGCAACTCCGAAACTGTTCGCGAGCAGGCGGCCGGGGTTTTCAAAAGCGGAAATTGGGGGGAACCCAACGCCCAACTCCGAACATTCGCGAGCAAGGGCCCCAACTCCAAAAGCTCTGACCCGAGCGCTGTCCGCGCTCTCACCCTCATCCGTCGGGTCTTGCCACCTATGTCGCGGCTTCCCAGCTCGCTCCATTCGCGACAGGTGCGTCGAACTCCGAAAGCCTTTGCGAAGTCAGCAGAAAATCGCACAATTCCGCTGGGCTTCTTTATCTTTACAACCGGTTCTCGCCCGATTGCGGTGTGTCCTTGCCAAAATTGATTCCCGCTATTGGGTATAGAGGCGCGCCGCCCGGGCATCGCCATTCCGCATATGAATCTTGTTCGATTTTTGGGCGACATCCTCTTTGTGCTTGCAACTGCTTCCGTAACATGCGCTGCCAATTCCACCCCCGCTGCGCCGCGTTTATTGAAGCCGGAAGATTTCGCGCAGGTCCGCGATGTGGACGAGCCAAACATTTCGAAAGACGGAAATCTCGTCGCCTACGTCGTGAGAACGGCGGACATGGAGAAGGACAAACTTGCAGGAAATCTTTGGCTGGCGAAGTGGGACGGCTCGGAAAATCGCGCGCTTACTTTCGGAAGTAAAGACGCGGCCCATCCGCGCTGGAGCCCAGACGGGAAATGGATCGCATTTCTTTCCGGACGCGAAGACGAAAACGAGATCGATCAACTGTGGATTTTGCCGATGGGCGGAGGTGAAGCTCAGAAGTTCACCGAGACAAAAGGTGGGGTGGAAGATTTTGCATGGGCGCCGGATTCGAAACGCATCGTTCTTGTCGTGAAAGATCCGGATCCGCGTGAGGCAGAGAAGAAGGAGAAAGAAAAGAAGACGGTACCACCGATTGTGATCGATCGGTTTCAATTCAAACAGGACATCGATGGTTACTTAACGAATCGCTACTCACATCTAGAGTTGCTTGACCTAACGAGCCGTAAACTGGAGCAGCTTACTTCCGGTAAACACGATGATGTGTTACCGGCGTGGTCGCCCCAGGGAAAGGAGATCGCCTTTGTCACAAAGCGTGGCAACGATCCCGATCGCAGCGAGAACTGGGATGTCTGGATCATCGGTGCAATGCCGGGAGCTAAGGAACGTCAGCTCACCACTTCTCCCGAATCCGATGCCGACCCGTATTGGGAAAGTGCGCCGGTCTGGAGTCCTGATGGGAAGACCGTGGCTTATATTCACGGCGGCGATCCAAAAAAGGTTGAGTATGCAGTGCATTCGCTCGCCATCATTCCCGCAAGCGGCGGCGAAGCGAAAGTGCTGACGCAGGATCTTGATCGCAACGTTGTTCACCCGCACTGGTCGCCGGATGGGAAGTCTGTCTTCGTTGTGCTGGAAGATGATGGCGTCCAGACGCTCGTCCGCGTTTCTGCGGCGGGCAATGCCACGGAAACCGTGGTGGGCGGCCGACGCACCGTCACCGCATACGATGTAAGCAAAAACGGCAACGTCATCGTGCGGGCGAGTACGCCGGAACGGCCGTACGAAATTTTCGCCGCGGAAGAGAATAGTTTGCGTTGCCTAACGAAACAAAACGATGCCTTTCTTTCGCAGATCAAACTGGCGCCGGTGAGCGAGACAAAATTCAAGAGCAAGGACGGGACCGAAGTAGACGGATTCCTCGTTAGGCCAAATGGGGTGGCGGGAAAGATTCCGACGCTGCTGCGGTTGCATGGCGGACCGGCATCGCAATACACGAACGAATTCGATTTCGAGAAGCAGCTCTTCGCAGCCAACGGGTACGCCGTCATCATGCCAAATCCGCGCGGCTCGACTGGCCGCGGCGAAAAATACGCGATGGGAATTTACGCTGCCTGGGGCAGCGTCGATGTCGAGGACGGTCTGGCCGCGGTGGATGATGCAGTCGCGCGTGGTCTCGCCGATCCCGACCGTCTCGTGGTGGGCGGTTGGAGCTACGGTGGAATTTCCACGAACTACATTATCGCGACGACCACGCGCTTCAAAGCCGCGGTCAGCGGCGCGTCAGCTTCCAACGTGCTCGCCGGCTACGGCACCGATGAATACATTCGCGATTACGAAAACGAACTCGGCCTGCCGTGGAAAAATCCGGAATTATGGTTGCGACTTTCCTATCCGTTCCTGCATGCCGACCGCATCAAAACGCCGACATTATTTCTCTGCGGCGAAAGCGACTTCAACGTGCCGCTTCTTAACACCGAACAAATGTATCAAGCATTGCGCAGCCTTGGTATCTCCACCGAGCTCGTGATTTATCCCGGCCAATTCCACGATTTGAAAAAGCCGAGCTATATCATTGATCGCTACAAACGCTATCTCGATTGGTACGCGAAGTGGATCAAACGCTAGGAGAACCTTAGGACAATCTTGCCGACGGCGCGGGTCGACTCGAGATCTTCGTGCGCGGCGCGAGCTTCCTCACCTTGATTGTTTCCAGCACCTTCATCGCGGCATTGTGACCAGGAATGCCGCTGACTGCGCCGCCGCGGTGTGCGCTTGAGCCGCAGAGAAAGACCTTCTCAAATTCCGTCTCAACTCCCCACCCACCCACTTGTTCTTTTGTCTCGGCAAAAGGAAACGTCAGTGCGTTCTGGAAGATATTGCCATGGTAGAGGCCGAGTGCTTCCTCGATGTCGACTGGACTTTTGCTTTCGATGCAGAAACTCCCATCGCGTGCAATAGCAAGGCAATCTTCCAGCGGCTCCGCCAACCAGCCATTTAGTTCTTCGACGAATTGTTGTTCCGCGCGCTGACGCATCGCATCATTGTTCTGGGTAAACAAACGCCATGGCGTATCGAGACCGAAGACTGTCATGGTGTGGAATCCCTGCGCGCGCAGGTCTGTCGATAGAATACTGTTATCGGTGAGCGTGTGACAATAGATCTCCGAAGGAACTTTGTCGGGCAGCTGCCCCTGCAAGGCCTGTTGATAGCTGAGGTTCATTTCGCCGTAGCCTTCGTTAATACGAAACGTGCCGCAGAAAGCGTCCGCTTCGGGGTGACGCTTCGTTTTTAGTTTCGGCAACCGGCGGAGGAGCATGTTGATCTTGAACACCGAGCCCTCATCTGTCCGATCCGGCTGATACGGTCTGCCCAGCAAGTTCGCCAGCACGTTCCTGCCAAAGTTTACAAGAACGAAGCGCGCCTCGATTGCGTGCGTTTTTCCATCGCAGTCAAATTCAGCGCCTCGCTTTTTCCCGGTCACATTCAGCGAGTGAAGATGGACTCGCGTTAACATCTCCGCCCCGCTGTTTCGTGCGGCCTTCTCCAACTCGCGCACGACACCACCCATTCCACCAACGGGCACCTTCCATTCGCCGGTTTTGTTCCCTATCACATGGTAGAGGAAACAGCGGTTCTGCAGCAGCGTCTCATCGTAGGGATGAGTGAAGAGGCCAACCTTCGCGTCCGTGAAAACCAGACCGCGAAGGAAATCGTCTTGCAAATAGCGTTCCACTACGCAACCGAGTGGTTCTTCAACCAAACTGCGCCAGGCCTTGCGGTGTGTATCGTCTGCGTCGAAGCAACGCCGGAAATCTTCTTTCGCCACGAGCGGCTCCAGCATTGTGTCCCAGACATTTTCGGCAAAGACACGAACCAAGCCGTAAAATTTCTTGAGCTGCTCCGCCTCCGCAAAACTTCCAGTAAGCTCGAAGATGGATTGACGACTCGCTTCCTCGGAGACGTTGCTCAAGAGCAAGCCGGCGTGGCGACCATTTTTCAAATACGGCGTGAACGACCTGGTCGCGCGTCTGCGCAGCTCGAGTTTCAGGCCAAGATCGCGAATAATTTTCTCCGGGAACAAGCTGACCAGGTAAGAGTAGCGCGACAGATATGCATCGTAGTCCGGGAAAACTTTTTGCGAGGTGGTGGCTCCGCCGATGTAGTCATTTTTCTCCAACACCAGGACACTCAAACCGCCCCGCGCGAGATAAGCCGCGGCCACGAGACCATTGTGTCCGGCACCGAGGACAACCACGTCGTATTTAGTTTTCATTGCAACTCTTGTGTGATGGAAAGCGCAAGTGAAGTCATCTTCATTTGGTCACACCCGCTCGAGGGCCAATGCAACGCCTTGGCCAACCCCAACGCATAGGCTCACCAAGGCGCGGGCCTGTTGCTGCCTGCGCAAAGCATAGACGGCGGTCATCACCAAACGCGCACCGCTCGCGCCAAGCGGATGCCCAAGCGCGATCGCGCCGCCGTTGCCGTTGACATGCTCGGCATCGTCGGCCAGTCCGAGACTACGCGTACACGCGAGCACCTGAGCGGCGAAGGCTTCATTGATTTCGATGCTGTCGAACTCGTCGAGGCGCCGCCCAATCTTGGTTAGCAATTTGTGGATCGCTGGCACTGGTCCGATGCCCATGATCCGCGGAGCAACTCCGACCGCCGCCGCGCTGATGATGCGCGCTAAGGGTTGCAAGCGGTGTGTGTTCAGCGCTGCGGCCGACGCCAGTAGTAATGCACAGGCACCATCGTTTATGCCGGAGGCATTGCCTGCGGTGATGGTGCTATCCGTGCCCAAAAGTGGTTTTAGTTTAGCCAGTTGCTCAAGCGTGATCTTAGGGCGCGGATGTTCGTCCTCATCAACGATGATGCTATCGCTGCCATTGCTGATTTGCACTGCAGTGATCTCTTCGGCCAGCCAACCTTCCGCCCGTGCGCGCGCAGTGCGCTGCTGGCTGCGCAATGCATATGCGTCCTGGCAGTCACGTGTAATGCCGCGTTCGCGAGCGAGGTTGTCCGCGGTTTGCGTCATCGAATCGACGCCGTACCGCGACTGCATCACCGGATTAATGCAATGCCATCCGAGCGTACTGTCCTCCAGTTTTTGCTCGCGAGTAAATGCAGCTTCAGCTTTAGGCATGACGAACGGCGCGCGAGACATACTTTCGACGCCCCCAGCAATCACAAACTCCGCGTCGCCGCCGGCGATCGCGCGAGCGGCTTGACCAATTGCTTCCAGACCAGAAGCGCACAGTCGATTCACCGTCACCGCTGGCACTGTTTCCGGCAGACCGGACAGCAACGTGGCCATGCGCGCAACATTGCGGTTGTCTTCGCCGGCCTGATTGGCGCAACCGAGCACGACTTCGTCCACCGCGCTCCAGTCCACAGTAGGATAGCGCGCCATCAATGAAGTGATCGGCGCTGCCGCCAGATCGTCGCA
>CAVWVV010000009.1:0-12584 GCA_963758425.1 uncultured Verrucomicrobiae bacterium | reverse complement strand
TAATCCGTGGGTCGGGTGTTGAGTCACCCCGGGCGCGTGTTTTTTTTGCCCTCTAAAACGCGATTTTACGAGCGAGAATTGTTAGGATTTTAACGATCCAATCGGTTACGAACCGTCCCGCACAAAAACGCACGAAATGACCGTTTATTTGCTAAGTATTCGTCAACTGCCTGCGCCAGTTCATGCCGTTTTTGGCGGCAGCGGTGTAGCACAGGAAGAACAGCTCCGAAAGATTCAGATGCGCAAAATTTAAGCTTGCACAAAAATCAGAGTTTCTTTTACGATCCGATCCGAATCGATGTTTGCGGACTATTAGGCCTTCGAAACGGTTGTCGGGGCCGCCCGCTTAGTAATCTCTCGCATCGATGAGAGATCGGCGTATGAGCCGGTCCTAGTAGCCCAACAGCGCAATGGACTTGTCTACTTCATGAAACAGAAGAAGATCGAGACGCACAAGATCGGGCTGGTCGGCCAAGCGCCCTCGCGGCGCGGCGACCCGCGCAAACCACTTGCCGGCCCGAACGGCCAGAAGATCGCGCGGCTCGCCGGAATGGATTACGACGAGCTGATCGCGTGTCGCCGGAAGCACCTGAACACGCACTACAGCGGGAAGCGCCGTAAAGGCGACGTGTTCGACCGCGCAAAAGGCAACGTCAACGCTGCCAACGTCCTAATGGATTGGCGCGTCGAGCGCATCGTCCTGCTAGGTAAGAACGTCGCGCGCTGCTTCGGCTTCCGCGACTTGCCTTTTCTGGCGGAGATACACATTTATGGACGCCGGTTCTTAATCTTTCCGCATCCTTCTGGAACCAATCGGTGGTGGAACGAACGACGAAACGAACGACGCGCTCGACAACTTCTGCAGCGGTTCCTACGGGGCGATACAGTTCCGGGTGAATTCCCAAAGAGTGAACGTTCCACTCGCACGCGGTCGCAGACAGGTTCGACCGGCACGTCCGCGAGCAGTTCCCGTGGTACGATTTCGCGGCGCAAGCCGTCGCGCACTTCGCGCGGTTCACCGTAGTCGAAGAATGCGGTATCACCGGTTGTATCAAGGTTCCGTTGTATGGCATGCGCCGTTTATACGTAAATATGGCGTCGGTCAACCAATTTTGCGACGACATTTTTAGTCGTATAAAATTATTGCTTTTAGCCTGCGTGATCGGCTATTAAGGACGAGGTGTAAAAAACTTCTAGTAGACTTTGGGTCCCCGGGTCCGCTTGAGATCGGAGGTGCGAATGGCAAAATTCAAAAAGAACAAGAACAAACCGAAGCTCAACCTGACGGTGCGTGAGGAGCAACGAAACAAACTGGAACAAATGGCATCTTTAGAGAACCGTTCCGTCTCCAATCTTATCGAGATCATGGCCGATGAACGCTGGGAGCGATTGGCTGAGCAGCAAGGCGTTGCTTACGCTAAAACCGTCGCGGAGGCGATGAACCTTAAAGTCGACATGGGCAATCCAGCAGACCGCGAGAAATTGCGCCGGGCGATTCTCGGTCTTGTCGCCGAGAGAAAAATGCCAAAGCAAAAACGGCATGGTTGAAATTCTCTCGTTCTCTTTCTGACAAGCATTTTGCAGTGCGATTCTCGGTCCGGGAAATTTTTCCCGCCTTCTGCTCTGACGGAAGAAAATTCCGCGTCCCCGAATTTTTCGTCGAGCTTGGAAAACCCAAGTAGCCCACTTCCGATGCAAATTGCCTTCTCGAATCAGATTCTCCGCACAACCACCGCTGCGCCTTAGCCCGCCGGCGGCGCGACGGGTTGCTTGGCGTCGTACCGCCAACTCCCCGGCCACCTTTCACGTCCTTTTTCGGGACTAAGTCGCGAGATGTCTGCTTTTTTTGTTTTTTCCGTTGTTCCTGCTGCATTGTTTTGGCCAGACCGTTGGCGTCGTTGCGCACTCCTTGATGAATTCCTCGTGCAGAATATCCCACAGGTACGAGAGTGGAATACATCCTGCGCATGGACGAGTTTAGTTATCTCTCGGTTCTTATTTCCGTCATTCTCGGTCTCGCCGTTACGCAAATTTTGAAGGGGTTCCGGGGAATTTTGCTGTCGCGGACGCGGATTCGCATTTACTGGCCAGTGATCGCCTGGGCGGTCTTGCTGCTGCTGATTTGCGTCCAAAGCTGGTGGGCGATGTTCGATTTGCGCCACTATCAGCCATGGACGTTTGCCGCATTTTCGGTCGTTTTGCTGCAAACGATCCTGACTTACATGCTGGCCGGATTGGTCTTTCCCGATTTGTTCGGTGAAGGAATTGTCGATCTACGTGAAAGTTTCTACGCGCATCGTGTCTGGTTCTTCGCGCTCGGCTTCTTCGTTATTTTGGTAAGTATCTGCAAAGGTGTAGTGCTCTACGGCGAGTTGCTTCACCCGACCGATCTAGCATTTCATGCATTCTTCGGGACGATCTTTCTCGTCGGGGCGTTGACGCGGCGCGAATGGTGTCACAAGGCTCTGGTCGTGTTCGGAATGGCCAGCTTCATTTTCTATATCGTTATTGTCTTTGCGCGACTTCATTAGTTCGCGCGAAGGAGTAGCGATTAGCGCCCGGAGTTTTGGTTGTGTCTCGGCGATGGATTCCAACGGGCGAACAATCTGGATTGCAAACGCACATCGCGGCGACGGAAAGCATTTCGTTGTGCACGCGGATGAAAAATTGACTGCTTTTGTGGAACTTGAAGCGGCGATTCTCCAACTACGGAGCGTCAATCACGTTTGCACTAGCATTTCAGTTGCTTGCCGATTTTCACATTTCGCAGACTACGGCGAGCGAGCTGATTAATAACGTGCTTTTCACGCCCCCTGGCGTCGAGGTAGAGTCCTGTCGCTGACGGGCGCTTTATCCAAGGGCGCACAGAGTGAATCCAACAAACTTTTTGGCCGAGCTGAAACGGCGCAATGTTTACCGCGCCGCGGTCGCTTACGGAGTGGTCGCATGGTTCCTCACGCAGCTCACGACGCAGGTCTTCCCGTTTTTTGAAATTCCGAATTCCGCAGTGCGTTTTATGGTCATTGCGCTGGCGATCGGATTTCCAATCGCGATGCTGCTCTCCTGGCTCTACGAATTGACCCCCGAAGGAATAGTGCGGACGGAAGATCTCGATCCGGTACAGGCGAGATCGGTTCAGCGCGCCACTGGACGGATCCTCGACTTCATCATTATCGGGGTACTGCTGTTGGTTATTGCAATGCTGATTGTGGGGCGACGCCCGTTTTACAGGCAGACTGGCGAGGCGATCTCTCAGAAAAGTATTGCGGTGCTGCCGTTCGAGAATCTAAGCGAAGATAAAGCGAACGCCTACTTTGCCGACGGCATTCAGGATGAGATCCTGACCCGCTTATCCAAGATCGCAGATCTGAAGGTGATCTCGCGCACCTCCACGCAGCATTACAAAAGCGCGCCTGAAAACCTTCCTGAAATCGCCAGGCAACTTGGCGTCGCCCACATTCTGGAAGGAAGGGTGCAGAAGAGCGGCGACGCCGTGCGCGTGAACGTGCAGTTAATCAAAGCGGCAAATGATTCCCATCTGTGGGCCGATACGTTTGATCGCAAACTGACCGACATCTTTTCGGTCGAGAGTGAGGTGGCCAAAGCCATTGCCGAGCAGTTGCGAGCGAACCTCACCGGTCAGGAAGAGCAAGTCATCGCCGCCAAACCGACTGATAATGTCGAAGCTTACAATGCCTACCTGCGTGGTCTGGCTTATAGTCTGAAACCTTTAAGCAATACACCAGCCAACGCCCTTGGTGCGCAGAAATATCTCAGAGAAGCGGTGCGAGTGGATCCGAAGTTCGCCGTTGCCTGGGCGCTGCTGTCATACGTTGATGCGCGTGGCTATCTCACAACAATCTTCAACCAACGGTCGCTCTTCGTGAAGAGGCACGGCAGGCAGCCGATACCGCGCTCAGTCTTGAGCCCAATCTTGGCCAGGCCGTATTGGCTAAGGGTTTTTACCACTACGCCTGCCTCAAGGATTACAATACCGCGGCGCGTTACTTTGAGCAGGCACGTCAGTTTCTGCCAAATAGTAGCCGGATTCCTGAATTGCTTGCCTATGTTACTCGGAGGCGAGGCGAGTGGGACCAGAGCGAGTCGTACTTCAACGAAGCCGAGCGGCTCGACCCGCAAAACGGGCAACTGCTCACCCAGCACGCGCTTTCCTATATGAGGCTTCGTCGCTTCCCCGAAGCGCAACGAAGGCTTGATCACGTTCTTAATATCACACCGGACGACGATCATACTCTGGCGTTCAAGGCCGGTATCGCGCAAGCCCAAGGCGATCTGCCGAGAGCCGCGGCGCTCCTCGCTCCGCTGCATCCGGACGCCGACGACACCGTAGTCTTGGAAGCACAAGTTTACCAAGCGATCCTAGAGCGCCGCCCTGCACCAACCATCCCTCGGCTAAAGGAGATATTGGACAAGCCTGATCCGGCGTTGGGTTACTTCAATGGCGACCTGCGCTTTTGGTTAGGCTGGGCACAAGACGTTGCAGGAGACCATGCCGCTGCGCAGAAAAGTTGGCAACAGGCACGCGCCGAGCTGGAATCGTTCCTCAAGGAACAGCCAGAAAATTTCAACCTGCTTGGCGTTCTCGCACTGGCGAATATGGGCCTTGGTGACAAGGCCGCGGCATTAGCTCTCGCCGAACGGGCGATCGCTGCGAACCCGATCGAGAAAGACGCGGTGAGCGGACCCGTTTCGATCCAGGTCCTCGCCGCAGTGGCGGCGCAGATGGGCGAGCCAGACCGCGCCATCGCTGCTTTACGGCAACTGCTGTCGATACCTGTACGTACGGAGCATACAGCCGCGCCACTTACTTCCGCTCTGCTCCGGCTCGATCCAATGTTCGATCCGCTCCGAAATGATCCGCGTTTCCAAGAGCTCGTCGCTCCATCCCCGGCAAAATGAGGCCGCTTCTGGCCTTGTCGTTCCGTGGCGGTGGTTCAAACCCGTCCCGGATAGCTCGCGTGCGCCACGAACTCGTTTCCGTGGAAATCCCGCCATTTGCGAACCTGGCTGCGGTTACCAGACAAAAGGGATCAGGCGGTAACGGACTTTTTCCGTGTAGGTGTGGTAGCCATTCAATTCCCGCTTCAAAAATCGCTCCTCGAATACGCTCCGCACTGCCAGCACTGCGATGGGAACGATTGCCAGCAAAGCCGCCGTATATGATCCCAGCCACAGCGCCGGGCCCACAACCATCGGGACAAACCCGGCATACATGGGATGCCGCACCACCGCATAAATACCAGCGTCGACGACTCGCTGGTGCCTCTCTTCCTGAAGCCTAACGACAGGCACGGCAAAAGGGTTGACTTTCATCGCAAGAGTCATGATCCACCAGCCCGCGACGTAAAGCGCAAGCCCGAGAAATGAAACGAGCCCGCCGGGTTTTGGCATAAGATGGAACCGGAAGGCATCCAGGGGAATAAAGAGGATCTGCCCGACAAAAGAAACGACGAGCAAAATTACGAGAATCCTGTCCCATACGGGCTGTCCCTTTTGTATGATCCCCTTGGCGCGCTGGGAGAGCAGGTCAGCGTTATCAGGCAAGATGCTGAAAATGGCCACGGCCATCACGGCTACGGTAATGGCGAGAAACACCCATGCGCGCCACCAGTGCAACGTGCCGGCGGGAACAAAAAGCAGCACGGCGTAAAGCGCCACGTTAAAGGCAACACCAGCAATGACCTTTGGAATGGACATCGCGTGTTTAGGAAGTGATCTGTGATCGGTGCTCAGGATAGGGCGACAAACGCCAGCATCAACCGTTCACTGATCACTTCGTCGCGTGGCGACGTTCGTGGTCTAGCAACCATTTCTTGCGCCACAATCCGCCGCCGTATCCGCACAGCGTGCCGTCAGCGCGGATCACGCGGTGACACGGAATGATAATGCTGATCATGTTTGTGCCATTCGCACGGCCGACAGCCCTGCGCGCGTTTTCATCTCCCAGGCGTTTCGCCATCCAGGAATACGAGCGTGTTTCGCCTACGGGAATCGACTGCAAAATTCTCCAGGCCCGCAGTTGAAACGGCGAACCGACCGGCGCGAGTGGAATATTGAACTTTAGATCTTTGCCGGAGAAGTAATCGACCAATTGCGAACGCACTGCTTCCAGATGCCGATGTTTTCCCGGCACTACATTTGTTCGCAGTCGCTTTCGCAACACTGACAACTCACGTTCGGTCGCGCGGCGATCGAAAAACTCAAGCAGTCGCAAACCTTCGTCATCAGCGACGGCGATCATCGCTCCGAGCGGCGTATCGATTCGCTCCGCAAGAAGCGGTGCGCTCGACTTCGCATTCGTCGGGGGCTCGCCAAAAATCCTCGTAAACGCTTCTCGAAAACCGCTCTCAGATTCAAAGCCGCTACCGTTGCGCGCTTCCTCCACGCGGCTGCCCTGCCGCACCTGGCTCAAGGCGAGACCCATCCGGCGCGCGCGATGATAAGCTTGAAAAGTCATTCCGTAGTGGCGTTTGAATTGACGGCGGGCGGTCGAGGGATCGATCGCCAGCGCCGCCAGCTCCTTGTCTGTGAGCCGTCCGCCAGGGGCGCGCTCGACCTCGGTACGGAGACGCGCGATCAATTTGGGCGGGTGTTGGTTCGGATTCATAGGATGGCAGCGCAAGCATGGACGATAACCGCTTTCCAGCGCCTCACTTGGTGTGGCGAAGAAATCGACGTTCTCCCGCGCCGGCTTTTTCGCCGTGCAGGTTGGCCGACAGAAAATTCCCGTTGTGCGCACTCCAACAAAAAATATGCCTTCAAAACTTGTGTCGCGATTCACTAACGCGCGATACATCGTTTCACTCGGAGGAAGAAGTTCCATTGTTTCCATGTTAACAAATTAAGCACTCGCATGCGCTGACGCATCGACGAAATTCGGGCAGCGAATTTCACCCCGCTCCTCAACCGCGCTGGATTCGAAAGGTAAAACAGCCGCGAGTAACGCTTCGCGCATCCACGAATTCGGTTTCAGAATTTTGGAGCAGCTTCTCGATGACTGCTTCCGGTTCATTTGCGTTCGCGACCTCGGCATCGATCATGTTGTAATTTGCGTCGTAAGCGCGGAAGGCGCGGCCATTGCGAAAGTCTGCCGGATATTCCCGCGTCGCGCCGTAACGTTCGCAGGGCTCAGCATGAACGAAAATCGGTCCGGTCTCAGAATACGGATGACCCGCAGGAATCGAAGCGTAGGGAAAGAGAATGACGCGCTCGCCAGGCTTTGCCCAACGCAGACAGTGCCGGCACGGATAGCCAGTCGCAGAATCCACTTTGATGACAGCGTGGTCGGCGGCCCCAGACTCTGCCATCTGTCGAGCTTCCTCTGCGACTTCGGTGGGAAGTGGAACAATACGAAATGCGCTGCTCGCGAAAGCTTTCGGAGTTGATGGTTTCATGACGCAAACTGAGCGCGCCTCTGCGAATTGCGCATCGACGAAATTCAGGCGTCAAATTCCGAGCGTTGCTCGCGATCTCTTTTGGTTACATCGATTCAGCGACAATTTTTGCCACCTCGGCGATGGCTGCCGCTCGATCGTTCGCAGTCGCTGTTGATCCTGCAGAGTAAATGGCCAGCAGGATCGGCGCACGACCAGGCGGACGCATGATGGCAATATCATTCGTCGTGCCGTTTGACCCGCGCCCGGTCTTGTCGCCAATAATCCAGTTTTTCGGAACGCCGGCACGAATCATCGCTCCTCCAGTTTCATTGCGCTGTAACCAGTCTTCGAGCTGGCGGCGCGATGCTTCTGATAAAGCGTCGCCGAGCAACAGCTTCTGCATGTCCGAACAAATCGCCGCAGGCGTTGTTGTATCGCGCTCGTCACCAGGAATGGCGCTGTTCAATTCCGGCTCAAACCGATCGAGGCGCGTCACTCGATCGCCCAGGGTGCGCACAAAATTCGTTAGGCCGGCAGGCCCGCCAATGGCATTCAAGAGGAGATTGCCGGCCGTGTTGTCGCTCTGTTCGATCGCGGCCGCGCACAGCGCGCCCAAGGTCATACCGCCGTCTTTGAGATGTTCTTTTGTCACCGGCGCATATTCCAGGATCTCCTTCGCTCCATAAGGCACGAACCGCTCCAGTTTCTCCTTTTTCTCATCGACGCGCTTCAGTACAGCCGCGGCCGCAAGAAATTTGAACGTGCTGCACATCGCAAATCGCTCGTCCGCCCGATAATCAAGATGTTTGTTGTTGCTGGTATCGAGCGCAGCCATGCCGATTCGGCCGCCGATTCGTGTCTCGATCGCTGCAATCCGAGTTCGCCGCGATCATTTTCCGCTGACACTGCACTTGCCGCCAGGAAGGTTAACAACAGAAAACGTCTTACCATCGATGATAGGCGGGATGCCCTTCTTTCAACTGCGACGAAAACTCCGCGACACGTTGCGCAAACTTTTCCACCTGCGGTGAGCGTTCCTTCAATGGTCGCGCGATCATCCGTCAGATCGACAACTTTAGCGGAAAGAAACACCGAATCATTCGTTGGCGTTGGCCGGAGCAATTTGATTGCATACTCCGCCGTGACAGTGCACGGCGGGTGGTCCTCTTTCGCATGCTTCATCAGATGATAGGCAGCCGTCCAATTGCAATGGCAATCGAGCAACGTGCCGATGACGCCGCCGTTCAGTACTCCCTCAAAAGCTTCGTATTTTTTTTCTGGTTTCCACTCTGCGATAACTTCGCCGTTTTGTGGGAAACTCCGGATATGTAGTCCGTCCGGATTCGCAGGGCCACAGCCCCAGCAGGCATTGTGCGGTGCGTATTGCTCCTGGAGAGATTTGTCGCCCATGATGCTTGTTTGGATCGGCGGGCACGGCGGTCGCGCCCCACCACGTCAAGGTTATCCGCCGCGCGCAGACGAGCTCGGATACGGACGCAATTCATGCCCAACGTAAAGTGAGCGTGGCCTGATCAGACGATTGTGATCGTGCTGCTCGGTCACGTGTGCGCACCAGCCGGCCACGCGCGACGCAGCGAACAGAGGCGTGTTTAGCTCCGGTGGAAACCCGAGCATCCAAAACACCGGCGCCGCATAAAGATCGACATTGGCGCAGAGATGTTTTTCGCGATCCATCACTTCTTCAAGCTTCTCGCAGATTGGAATCCAGTTTTCCTTGCCTGTGCGCTTGCCCAGATCGCGCCCGATCTCACGCATCACCGGCACGCGTGAGTCGCCTTTTTTGTAAACGCGATGGCCGAACCCCATGATCTTGTCTTTGGTCTCCAATTTTTTCATCAACCAGGCTTCCGCCCGGTCTGGCGTCCCGATTTCCTCAAGCATTTTCATCGATTCCTCATTGGCGCCGCCATGCAACGGGCCTTTAAGTGTTGCGACCGCTGAGGTCACTGCAGCGTAAATTCCTGCCAAGGTCGAAGCGGTCACGCGCGCGGCAAAAGTGGAGGCGTTAAATTCGTGATCGGCGTAAAGATTGAAAATCGTGTCCAGCATTCGGATTTTCCAATCCTGCGGAACTTTGCCCTCTAACTTATAAAAGAAATTGCCGGCTTGAGTGAGATCGGGCTTCTCGGGCAACGGTTCGTCTCCATGGGAGATGCGCCAGCCGTCGGTAATTAAGGTGGAAACGCGCGCGATCAGGCGGATCGACTTGCGGATGTTCGCATCGTGCGAGCTGTCACTCAGGTCCTTGTCGAAGGCGCTCAGCATCGATACGCCGGTGCGCAACATATCCATTGGATGAGTCTTCCTCGGCAGAAGCCGGAGCATTTCGGTCACCGGCCCAGGCAGCGCGCGTTCCGCGGCAATCTGTTGCGCAAACTCGACCAATTGTTTTCCATTGGGCAACTCGCCATTGAGCAGGAGGTAGGCGACTTCTTCAAAACTCGCCTTCTGCGCCATGTCATGAATGTCGTAGCCGCGGTACATCAACCCGGCATTCGGATCGACCCAGCAAATCGCCGTTTCACCCGCAATAACGCCCGCTAATCCCGGGCTGTATTCTGGTTTCTTGTCAGTAGGCATTGGTCTCTCTTTACTTGCGAATCACAATCGTTCAACTCATCGGATTTAACCAGTTGAGATTCAACATCCACCCTTCCAGCTTTCCGCTGCCGGATCATAATCGAGCAACTGATAAAGCTGCTCCCGCGTTTGCATCTTATCGATCCAACCCGATTGCGTCCCTTGCTTTTTCAGATCGTGTAGAAATTTTTCGCTCGCTTTCATTGACACGCGAAACGCGCTCTGTGGGAAAATCACCATTTTATATCCAAAACCAGCAAGCTCGTCGAAACTCAGCAGCGGACTTTTGCCGAACTCCGTCATGTTTGCGAGGAGCGGAGCTTTCACTTCGTGGCCGAATGCTTTGAATTCATCGGCGCTTTGCAACGCTTCAGGGAAAATCCCATCCGCGCCTGCCTTGAGGTAATGACGCGAGCGTTCCACGGCACGATCGAAATCTTCAACCGCACGCGCATCTGTTCGGGCGATGATCATGAAGTCTTCGTCGCGGCGCGCGTTGACGGCCGCTTTGAGTCTTTCTGCCATCTCGTCAACATCGACCACCGATTTCCCTGCGAGATGTCCACAGCGCTTGGGAAATTCCTGATCTTCGATGTGACAGCCGGCCAGGCCCGCCTTTTCCAGTTCGCAAACGGTTCGTGCGACATTCTCCGCGCCACCAAAACCGGTGTCCGCATCGACAATTGCCGGAATCGCAACCGCATTCGCAACATACCCTGCGAGCCTCACGACTTCCGTCATCGACAGCAACCCGATGTCCGGTACGCCAGCGGTTGCGTTCGCCATCCCCGCGCCGCTGATGTACACGGCGTCAAAGCCGGTGCGTTCCACCTGCCGTGCCATCGCAGCATTCGGGACACCGGGCAGCATCACGCAGCCTTGCGCGATCAACTCGCGTAATCGTGCAGCTTTGCCTTTCTTTGTCATGCTCCTGAGCGAAGTCGAGAATCGTCTCTGATTACTTCTCCGGCATCAGCAGCGCCTTCATCAGCTCGTCAACATTTGCCGCTTCGTCGAGCTTCCACGCAAGATCGACAATCTTCTTTGCGCGCTTTCGACCAATTGCCGGCTCAACAAGCGCAAAGAATTTCTCCTCGACCTCTGAATCCTTCAGCGGATTCTTGGCGTGCCCAAGCGGATAATCGACTCGCCTGGTTAATCGCCGGCCATCTGCAAGCTCGACATGTACGATGTTCGCCACCGCGCCGGGATACATCGAGCTCAACTCCGAATTGCGTTCCACCTTCACGTTCTCCAAAAATTTCCATACGTTTGGATGGCTAAAGCGCTCGCGGTCGAATTGTTTATCGGTTACTTGGCCGTCGATCAGCGCAATCGCCGTAATGTAAGGCAAGCTGTGGTCTGCCGTTTCGCGTGTGGCCGGTTTCCATTTCTCTGGCTCGCTGCCGATGATATCCACCGAGGCGTCGTGGCTTTCGATCGTCATTGATTTTACCTTGGCGGGATCGCCAACTTCCTCGCGCAATGAGAGCGCTGCTTCGATTGCGCTTTGGCTGTGATATTCCGCCGGCCAAAACTTGATGCTGGTGTTCAAAATCATTTCCGGCGCGCCGCGGAACTTTTCTCCGACGTTCCCCAGCGAAACACCGAGTTGCTTTTCGAAAGCCATTTGTCCTTCGAAAATTGGGGCCGGCCCGGTCATTCCTGCTCTGGCAAGCAACGCCGAATAAACGCCGCGCCGTGCGGCGTCAGCGAATGCAACGCCTTTCCAATGCGAGAGTTCGCCTGCACGGGACTGGCGCATCGCAGCGCTCGCGACGCCAGCAATATTCACGGCGTGTCGCGTTTTTTCCGGGTCAAGTTTCATCAGGCGCGCGCACGCGAGCGCTGTGGAGAACGCGCCGTACGTCACATGATCCCAGCCACGCGCGCGGATACTCGCGGCATCGCAAAGTCTGCATTGCACTTCGTAAGCAAGCGCGATCGCAGCGATCAATTCACGGCCGCTTGCGCTCACGCTTTCCGCCGCAGCCAGCGCCGCGGAAATATTATCGCTCGGATGTGCCGGCTCTTTCGACAAATACGTGTCGTTGTAATCGAAATAACGAATGCAACAGCCGTTCGCGAATGCGGTCCAGTCCGGCGGCGCCTTGTGGTTCGTGCCGATGATTGTCGATCCGTGTTTCGCCGAGAAATCGGAAGCGACGTTTCGCGCAATGATGCACGGCTCTTCGTTCCACGCGCCCAGTGCGCAACCCAGCGAGTCAATGACACGCCGTTTTACTTCGTGCACGACTTCTTTGGAAAGATCCTCAAACCGAAACGAGGACGAATAATTGGCGAGTTGATGAGCAAGCGTTGTCTTCATGGAAAGTTGCAATTTCAATCTGCCGATGAATTCGTCAGGGGCAACCCCACTCCCCGTCGTTCTGAGCCTAGGCCCGTTCGACTCGCTTCCTTCGCTCAGCATAAACTCCGCAGAGTCGAAGAATCCCGCCGCGTTACCCAGCGGTTTCATCACGGGATTGCCAGGTTAATAGCGTTGATGCTATTAACCTGGCGAACGGCCCATGGTATGAGCCTTCAGCCCTCGACTTCGCTCGGAATGACAGCAAAATAAGTCCG
>CAVWVV010000008.1:0-177938 GCA_963758425.1 uncultured Verrucomicrobiae bacterium | reverse complement strand
CGTCTCTGGCTAGCTGCCCGTCTCCGGTGATTGAGCGTCTCTGGCCAGTCTTCTTTTTTTAGCATCAACTGCTCCTTCGGGCGCCGTAGCTCAGGAGGGGTTCGAAATGATAGTGACTGCTCCCGGGCGCAACGATTCAATCTGCTCCAGCACTTCTTTGATCAGCGGCACCGTTTCCGCCAGCCGTGTGCTTTGGGCTCGCAGGACCACAACCGCCACATCCGCCGCCGGAAGGTATTGCTGGAATTGGGACTTTTGGATCGCCTGTGATGAAAACGTCGACCCGCTCCTGTCGCATCTTGTTCAGCAACTCACCGTTCTTAATACCGCTCCAGCCCATCCGCTGCACCGACGTACAGACCTAATTCGCTGGGAGCGAAGAACGAGACGGGAAGGCCGAAGGCTGAGCGAGCGGGAGCGAACGACTCAATTGCCCGTGTAGTGCGTGGCCGACCGCCAGTTGAGGCACTCATCGATGAGCACTCTCACACCGTTTCGAGCATTCGCAGCTTGGCGGCCTCAATCACTGCGATCACCTGTTCGCGTTTCACGGAAGGAAATCCGTCGAGGAAATCTTCGATCGATTCGCCACCTTCGAGGGAATCGATCAGGTTCTGCAACGGAACGCGCGTTCCGACGAACACGGGCGTGCCGCCCATGATTTCGGGATCGGAATGAACGACGCCTTTGAGATCGTCAGCGCTCATAGCCGAAACGTCACGCAATCAGCGATTACCGGCGAGCACTAATCGCCGGAGTGGCTAATGCCCTTCAACCGTCATCCATCGAAAGCCGATTACGACGCATAAGGTGATTGCTGCTTGCCACGCCGCCTGCTCAGCCTGCCCAGAGTCGCGTGGTGTGGCGGGCGAACCCTTTCCGGTAGTCCATGCGAACGCAGACATTGCATTTATCATAAGCGGCTGGAGGGGGAGGAGGAGGTTACGATGCATCGTTGAAGATTCTATAACTGAAGCTGAAAGGCGATTACGTGGGGGAAACGATCGCAGCCGCGGGACTGCAAGGGTAGCGGTCGAGCCGAGAGGGAGCGAGCGAGATACAAATGGGCGGGAGCACATGAGTCAATTTCAATACCTCGCGAAGATTGGGCGCCGCGGCGGCCTAGCCAGCCGACGTGAGCTCACGCGTTCGCACGCGAAACAGATGGTCGCGATCGTGAAGCGAAACGCGCCGCATTGAAAGCTAGCGTTCGTTAGGACGAACTTTACGGCTGGACGGGGAACGCGCGCTTGGCAGGGAGGCCGGGCACCGAGATGGGATCGAGGAAAGCCCTGGCCGCCACGTGACCGCAGTTCACTCAAGCTTTCTTAGCGTTGTTTCCGACTCAGCATCGTAAGCGGCTCATGACGCGCCGTAGCTTCCGCGAGTACGACAAGCACACGATTAGAGGCGGCCGTATCAGCTGCAGTTGGCGCCGCGGTGTAGACGCCTTTCGCGTGCTCACTCGCAGAGCGGCCCGCAGATCTCGATTGGGGAGCGCACTGCCTGCGCACGTTCAGCATATGAGAGGCATCAGAGGAGTTTTGATCACAACTTTTCCACTGGCAGCCTGCCTGGCAGAAACTCTGCGAGTAAACATGGCGCTGCTTGCGCAAACCCGGCTGGCGCTAGGCGGCCAGGACGACCAAAAATCAAGAATCTTTCAGTATTTCATGAGTCCGCAGTTCCACGAACGGCTGGCTACAATCGCCGAGCAATTTCAACAGATGCAGGCAGACCTGTGCGCGAAAAAGCGGCAATCAACCGGGCCTGGGCAAAACGCGAAAAGCAAATCGAAACGATTGTTTCGAGCACGGCGAAATTCACCGGAGAATTACAGGCGCTGTATGGCCCTTCCCTTCCCCAGCTGTCAGAGTTTCAAATGCCAGACGAAGCACTCCAAACATGATAACAGCAAGTGCTGTTACTGCTTTCGGCAAATCGATGAACGGATTCATGGGTTGGCAAACTGGTGCAGCGACCCGCACTTGATAAAAAGACTTATTGCGCAGATCACGCACTCTGGACGAGCCTTTAGAAGGCTGTGCGGCAGGCCTCCGACAAAGTCTGTTACGCGGGCACATCGAGGCGGCCCGTCCGGAAGCCGGCGAGTGTGGCGCGAGGTAGATCGAGGCGAAGTATAGTCAGGAGGCGCTTGGTGCCATCATGGACTGGGGCTGGCCTTCAATTGCCGCATGAGGCAATCAAGGAATTGAACGCCATCGCCGGCTAAAACGTCAGATCGGCTCTCATTTCTTTAGATCATTCGCGTTTTCGATGAACCGAGCCGTGGGAACCAGCGGGAGTTTCACAACTTGGCGTCGCAGACGACGGAATTGCATTTTCTGCTTGCTCTCCCTGCCATTTCTGGCGATCCTTGCTTCGAAGCACCGAAAACGCGTATGCGTCGTAGGTGCTGATTTTTTTAGGTCGGATGGAACTTCACGCCGTACTGGTCATCACCAGCGGCTTTCAAATTTAACACTGGCTTTAGCATTTCCATCCAGGCGTAAATCCAGTCGGAATTGATGACCTTCGGCATGCGGTTGGGAAGCTTACCGACGTTCTGCGCGACTACAGCATAGAACGAGACAACGCACGCCACGAGATCGGCCAACTGAATGAAATAGGATTCGCTGGAGTCCTTTGGCAGCGGATCTTCGATCAGCTTTTGAATTTCCTGCCTGCGGGGCGTTGGACCAAACTTCGATGGAATGAAGTTGATCTTCTGCACGCGGCGCGTCGTCTTGCGCATCTTCCCCACGCGTCCCCAGTCGGTGATGATCTCGAATCTATTCTGCGGATCGGCTGCGAGATCATTTTCGATCCGCTGGACAGAATACGTCAGCGCGGTGTCCAGAATGTCGATGTCCTTTTTCTGCAGCCGGTCCTTCACAATCACAACGCTGATGATCTTTGCCTCAAGTTGCGCCGTCAGCTGGCAGTAAAGATCGATAATGTGCGCGCGATCTTCCTCGGAAATCCCCCAGAGATGATATGGCGCTTTGTTGAGAATGAACTCACGCGTGTGCAGCTCCTCATGGAAAGGAAACGGGAAATCATGAGCGAGCTGCTTCTTGAACGCCTTCACGCGCTCGTAGTTCTCTTTCCAATTCAGATGATATTGGTACACCGCCGTCAAGACGAACAGCGGCGATGACGTCGATGGGAAACCATCATCTCCCGATTCGTCATAGTAGGAGATGAACATCGACTACGATTCGACTTTGAAGGCTTTGTCGAGGACCGGGGGGAGAAGCGAGTCAAGTTCGGCGCCGGTCTCGGCTTGCAGGCGATTCATCCGCGTTTTTGTGACAGCAACGTCGACGCGACCAGAATGATGATTCCGCCGATAGCGGCGATGACGACTAACGCAGAATCAGGCAATGCAAGTGTTTTTAAGAAGCCCAATATTGCGTAGAGCACTGCAACTCCGCCGATGAAGGTGCCAACTAGCCAGAGAAATTTCTTTGAGAACAAGTTTTCGACGTGCTCCACGAGCCAACGCTTCGTCTCTTCGATTTTATCCACAACTGATTTCGTTTCCCCTTCGATTTTTTGAGCAAGCGATGCAACGTCGCGTGAAACCATTTCGAACTTGCCATCCAATCTTATCAGCTCTGAGCCGATGTGATCGAAAGGATAACCCGCTTCTCGGAGCTGTTTCTTTGGATCGAGCTTGGTGATCGATGAACCAACGAGTTTTGACTTAGGGATATCCGCGGGTAGGCGGCGTCCCGAAAGCTTGATGCCTTCGGTGTGTTGATAGCGATCTCCGTCCCGCTCGCCGTACGCCATTTCGGGAACTTCATCACCGCGCAGCAGAAGAAGCGTTAACTTAAAAATTGATTCGCCCCTCTGTAGAATCAGATCTTTGTGAGAACTGTTGCGCAACCCCCAGTTCAGCTGGCCCACGAACCCCGCATCTACCTTCGTCGCGACGTTCATCGCTCCTTCACGCATCATGGTTGTAGTGGGCGTTATCAGAGCCATGAGCATGGAATCGGGAAAGACACGCGAGATTGTTTCCTTCGAGAAGTCCAGCGACTCAAGGCTTGCAATAACAACTGATTCGCCGGGCCGAATTTGCAAAAACGAGTCATCCGGCAACTCAAATTCCTCGCCAGTGGACATAAAACGAGCGCGGTGGCCAAGACGTAACTCAATTCCGTTCGGATTGATTAATTTTGCATTGGCATCTTTGATTGCGAAACCGATTAGACGCTCGATGTCTCGATCAGGGAGAACCGTTGCCATCGACTGATATGACCACTTCCGACCCCCGGAGTCAATCGCAGCTGAGGCCCAAGCCGACAATTCTCCTTTGAAAGTTTTGTCGAGGATTGCACGGAAGAAGCGCGTCGAGTTCGGTGGTCCTGTCGGCTGACGGCCGTTTTCGCAGTCTTGCGTCATCGCTGGTTTTCCTTCGAGAACTGCCACAAGGCGCGGTCCAGTGTGCGCATCGAAACGCCCGCGCGCTTGGAAAGGCCGCGACAATACGAAGTGTATTCCTGCCAAAAATTAAAGCCGTATGTTTTTGGAACCTCGTTCAGAGACCACAGCGCGCGAAAATCCATAATCGGGTATGGGTCTGAGTGAAAAAAATGAAGTATCACCGAGGCAGTAGGCCAACCCACACCATCTAACGATATCAGCTTTTCAATTCGTAATCGTTCCACCGAAGTGCTGAGCGCGCACTTCGTCACGTTACGAATGAAGTCGGGGGAGTTTTTTCGACAGCGCGGTTGAGATCGGGGCGTTTTCCAGCGGCAAACTGTCAGAAACTCTCTTTTCGTTAGGTAGCCTCGCCGTTTTACAGCCCGCGCAATTGGCACAATCTTTTTTTCATCGTCATTAGCCTCGTAATCGTAGCGCTTCGCCCAGTATTCAATCTTCGAGATTGGAAATCTCAATCGAAACGCTGTTTTCATAATTCTCACCTTTTAAACTGACTTTGTTTTGATCAGTCCTCGGCTTTGGAGAGTCTGCTAGTGTGACTCGGGTAGAGCGGGTTGCGCAGCGCTGCGGATTTATAAGTCTTTATGTGGCTTGTCTCGCACTGAAGTGGGGACGGCGTTTTCAAGAACATTTTGAAGCGTCTTTCTGAACCACTCTTTTTCGTCCCGGATTCGTTCGGCCGCTTCTGACACAATTAGCCAATTTTCTGTTTCGAATGCTTTGACTGTCTTCCCTGGCAACTTCCGTCTCAAAAGCTGAATAGTCTCCTCCCGCCGTCGCGACTGCTTCGGTTCGAAGTACAGCCAAACCGATAGGTCTGGTTTTCTGGTCGTTCTTGGTAACGAATAGCCGATCCACCCAATGTAACTCCAATCGTGGCCCAGCCATCTACGCAGACGGGGGTGTTGGCCCTTGCGTGCGATGAGATTCATTCCA
Source organism: uncultured Verrucomicrobiae bacterium (assembly GCA_963758425.1). GTDB lineage: Bacteria > Verrucomicrobiota > Verrucomicrobiia > Chthoniobacterales > UBA10450 > Udaeobacter. The sequence continues at coordinate 172,544 of CAVWVV010000008.1, read as the reverse complement.
CACCAGCGGTAGGTCTCATCCGATCCAATGTCGAGGCCAGATGCGCGAAAGTCTGTCAGAATCGATTGCAACAGCTGGTGAATCTTGAATGCGCCTTCGGCATCACGCGAGTTTTTCATAGAGCGGACGTTTCGGAGTTGAAGCACTGGAATACCAAATTCACCGAGTGAGTCGAGTAAATCAGCCACGAGAAGGGTCTCTTTGCCGTTTGCCGGCATGAATTCTTTCCAAGTTCGCGCGCGGCATGAAACGCCATGGACGAGTTTGTCGTCAAATTCTGCGTTTTTAGCGAGGAGAGTATAAGTGAGGTTCTGGCCACTGACATCGCCGAAGCGTTGCTTCATTTGCGAACAGTATCCCCGCGCTCCAGCGAACGCTTTCGCCTCAGGAGACTGTTTCTCGTCTGTTGGCGCATGGACTTTGAATTCGATAACGTAATGCCGACGATTCACCTCATCGATAATTAGGAGATCTGCGCAGGCGTGTGCCTGAGGCTTGATTGTGAAATTATGCGCAAGGTCTTTTCTGGGTACACCAGCGACCCGCGCCAATAGTAGTTCCCGCCCAAAAACCGGATCATGCTTTGCTACAAATGTAACTGCAGCGACGGCGAACAGCTCCCGACGATTTAGTTTTGTTAGACTATTTTCGTCCTCGAAACTGCGCGCATAACGACTTTGCCGAAACAGCCGTAAAAGCGAAGAATCAACCTTCACAATTCTCCTTTGAAAGCTTTGTCGAGGATTGAGGGAAGGAGCGCGTCTAGTTCGGCGGCGGTCTCGGCTTGCGGGCGCCTCATGATTTCCAACGTTTGATTTTCAGAATTCGTCCAACAGGATTTCTTCCAATACGGCGTCTGTGTCCGATATTCCACGCGCTTTCCTTTCGTGGCAATCTTCGCGAAGTATTCGCGTCGGAGATTCAAATGCAAAATACTTGCTATAAATCAGACTTTGCCGTTCAGGATTCTTTGTAAACGTGACGATGGCAATGTGGTTGGTCTTCTGCGCAATGACATAACAACGTGACTGTGCTGCGTTTGGCGAGCTTCTGGAGAAGCCGCAACGTCAACTCTGCCCATGGTTTTTGATGGTCTTGTTCTTCCGGTCAATAGCGCTGGCTTCGAACAATTCTTTTTTGTAGCCACGGCTAAACTCGCCCCACTTAATCTTCTCCGCCCAAAAGTCTCTCAACAACTTTTCACTGGGACCTAAGCTCGCCATCCAGACATGGTAACGAGAGACCGGCAGGCCACGGCCACGGAAACGTGTCACCAAAATGCGCAAACCATTTCTTCTTTCTGCCGATTAATGGGCGAATAAACTGACTTTGTTTTGATCATGTCAACGTTCGCTCAGGCAAGGTCTTTCACTAATTGCACCGTGCGTCGTTAATGTGGGGTGCGTCAACGCGTCTTGAAATACAGGCTCATCGACTTCGCCGCTCATAACAACAGCCGCCTCACAGTTCACACCGAGAACGGCTGACGCCGTAAGGTTGTGACTTCCCGTCCAAAGCCAGCATTGTTGTTCGCGCCGGGCAAAGTACACCTTCGAATGCATGAGACCTCGGCCGACACCTCTCTCTACCGGTGTTTTGTCTCCTAGGTGAAGATAAAGATTACGCGGAATCAACGCGTGCAAATCATTCAAGACTTGGAGAGTCGTCGGCAGCTCCCACGCGACGACCAGGAACGAATCTGCCGATCGAAGACGTTGCACGTGCCGTTTGATTACTTCGGCACCCCTTGGAGTGAGGAAAGCTACCGCGATGGCGATCTGATCTGTGCCTTGTGCGAGAAGATTGTCGAGTTCAACCGATGCTCTCTGACGGGGATCCGGGCTGAGAAATCTGGCGTTCACCTTCTAAGAAAACGGAATGTTTTGGTCGCGCTCCTTCGCATTTGCTCCGCCTATTGAGCAGGCAATTCTACCCAAAACTCGTTCCGATGAGAAGCGCGGAAAATAGCAGAAATTTAGCTATGTGACCGAGCCGAAAAGATTGCGTGAAATCGCACTTAGTTCCGGCTTTTTCCGATGAATCAGGGAGAAGCGCATATCGATTGCAAAATTTCGGTCACTGTCGGTTTAGGAGTGACTCGAAATGCAGATGCGTGACGGCTGAAGTTGCTCCCAATTCGCAGTGGATCGCGGAGCCGAAGAAATTTTGGTGACAAAACGCACGCCGCAATTCTGAGAAATTGAGTCCGATCCTAACCAGTCGGCTCATAATTTTGCGTCATTAGCTTGCAGTAGAGATTCAGCAACTTCATCTCGCCAATCGAGCCGGCGGCCGCGTTAGCGATGCGCGGATCGGCGACGACAATGGCCAGACATTTGGCGCGCGAGATCGCGACGTTGATCCGGGAACGATCGAGGATGAAGCGCAGGCCGCGCGAGCCGTATTCGCCGTAGCTGGAGCACAGCGACAGGATACAAACGGCGGCTTCTTGCCCTTGGAACTTGTCGACGCTGCCGACCCGTGCGCCTGTCGGCAGCGCTGCTTTCAAGGGCGCGGACTTGGGCGTTGTACGGAGCGATGAATAGGAAATCCTCAAGTGCCAGCGGCTTTCGTTGTGCCATCCTTCGCCGTGTATGCGCGACCAAGCATCTCGTCGTAAATAGCTTTGACCCGCTCAACTTCTTCGTCGCTCTGCTGGATGTCGCCGTCGTGCTCGACTCCGCTGAAAACGATGCCTGATTCGATCATGACAAATCCTTTCGGCGAGTCGCCGAAAGTGGCACGCGAGTCGCGTGCGCTCCCCGGAATTTCGATTTTCTGTCGAGCGCATTCCGGTAGCGATCCGAGACGACTCTCGTAGATGCTCTCGGAAATGAATCGGCAAACGTTCGGATGCATTCGGCGCGATTCACCGAGAAAGAGCCCGCGATCGGCCGGCACCACCGCATGGAAGACTGGCGCGTCTTCCTTGCTTTTCTCAGTATCTTTTAACGCGTAGTGAAGAGCCGACAGGCCGGCATCGCCAGGATGAGAACCTTGGACCGGTTGCTCCAACTGCATTTGGTCGCCAAGCAGCACAAGATTCCTGGCCGACCGCGCTGTCGCGACCGCGTTCGCTAAAGAGACTTGGCCTGCTTCATCGATGAACAGGAAGTCGAGCTGGTCCTTCCATTCTGGCCGACTAAAAAGCCAAGCCGTGCCGGCAATGATCCCGGCGGAATATTCTGCGCGCGCTGCGCCTGTATCCTTCACATAACGCAAGTCTGGATTGGCTGAATGCAGATCCTTGTCGGGCTCGTCGCCGACTTTCAGACCAACCAGCTGACGACCGTTCCGCCGGGCTGCGTCGCCGCACGCCTTGAGCAGATTGACCACGGCTTTGTGACTGTTGGACGTGACACCAACCTTTTTACCGGCAGCCAAAAGAGAATCGATCATACATGAAGCGGTGTAGGTCTTTCCGGTGCCCGGCGGCCCCTGAATGACGAGGCAGCCGCCATTCATTAATCCGATGATTCGAAGCGCCGCATCGACGGTTGATTCACCATCTACTTGCAGCGGATTCGCCGGAGTCAATCGTTCCAGCAAGGATTTCACCGGCGGGTGAAGATCGTTAGTCAGCTGCTGCGAAGCTATGTCGAAGAGCGCATCCGGAATCTCGCCAGGGTTCACATATTCGTTCTTCAAAATCGAACCATTACTGGGAAATTTTCCCTGACATTTATCCTCCAAACCTTTCTTGCCAATTTTCAGCGTCAGTTCACCGAGATCCAGATCGATCGAAGCGATCGCGAAGCTTGCGTCCAGATTATGAGTGAACATTATCCTGTCATCGGTGCCTAACTTGCATTCCTGCGATGGATCGAAGGTGTATTTCTGGAGGAATGACTTCTTTTCGGCTACGCAATCTCCGACCGCTTTCAACCCCTCGATACAACCAGAATCGTCACGAAGTTCTTCAGCACTCGCGTCGGCGCGGTCGAACATTTTCCACCACATCGGTTTTAGCTCGCGCCGATGGAAATCGACCAGGTCGCCGAGCACGACTGAGATTGGATCTCCGTTAGCGCGAAGTTTGGCCGAGAGCTCCTGTCGCTTAGCGATCTCAGGGTCGGCCGGTTTCGGCGGCGCCGGTGCGTCTGCGGAATGACGATCGACGTAAGAGATCCCCTGCTCTTTCGCCAGGTTCCTTAACCACTCCCAAAGTTCGGCATTAGATTTACAGTCGTCCTCGTTGTAATCACGAATGCCTTTCAAAATGTTGCTGCTTTGCCAATCGCGCGGCTGTTTGGTCGCCATCCAGTTCGCGTATTGAACGATCGATCCCGAAGCGGTCGTGACGTCCGTCCTACGTTTCGGTCGGTAAAGCGTCTCGATGCTTTTGATGGAGTAGCTGTCTTCGCCAATCCGCACGGCATGGCGGACGATTTGATACAGATCGATGAATACATTGTTACGGAGCAGATCATCGACTTCGTCCTGGCGTGTGTCGTGGCGCGTGCTCAGGCGCCTAACAGCGCTCACTTCGTAGGCGGCGTAATGATAGATGTGCATCGCTGGATTTTTCTTCCAGCGCGCGTAAACCCAGTCGATGAATCCCTCAAACGCGACCTTTTCTTCGTCGCGATCGTGAGCCCACCAGTCGCGGAAATCGAATTCGCCAGTCGTCTTCGTTTCGCGCCCAGGTGCCGAACAGGTATTCCAGTCCTCCGGGAACCAACGGATATCCTTCCATGTCGAAGAAAACATCCGCCGCATCGGTTGGCGGGAGCATAGCCAGACCCACGGGCTCGCCATTCGGGCCCTTATGCGGCAGAACTTCGTAACGCGGTTTAGCCTCAGGATTCGCCTTACGCTCGTCGCGCGTCTCACATTGAAGTCGCGCCTGCGAAACAAGCTTCTCCAATGTGCCGCTGTCCAGCTTTAGAACTGATTTGCCTGAGGCTGCGGCAAGGCCCCTCATGGTTGCAATGCCAGCTGCCTTCAGCTTTTTAATTTGGCCGACGGTGATACCTGCGACCTGAACCAGGTGGTCTTTGTCGAGGAAGAAGCTCTCCGCATACGAGCTCCATCGTCCATGTTCAGCACGCGGCAGCGGTTCCGGGCAATCGTCCATGTTTCCGCTGAATGCAGTCTGCATAGCAATGAAACTGTTTTTGATGTGACGGTAATAATGGATGAAATCCTCGACCCTGAACTCGACGCGATCACCGTTCCCCAGAATGACCCCGATCCGCTCCGGCATCCCCTGCCCCGTGGTGGCAGCCAGCATTTCGGAGTAGCAGCAGAGTTGAATCGGGTAATAAGGCTTTGGCGAGAGTGCCAGCTTCGTATCCCAAACCTGATATTTTCCTGAGGTATCGAGCTCCAGAAAATCCGCGTACCCGGCAAAGACTCCATCCTGCAAAGCCGCCTGATAAATGATCGGCGCCTTATCTTTGATCGCAGCGAGCGTTGCTGCGTGCGCGGTGGCAAAATTACCCTTTGCGATCTCAATAACGGAAGTTGAGGCTTTGTAGCCGCTCAGAACCGACTGCTCGTGTTTGTCACCGGTGCGGGAAAGCAGTTCTTCCTCCTCAGTTTGTTTGTCCGGCGCGATCGCCTCAGGGTTTTCCAGATAGTACCGGTCCAGCCACGACGCGAACGGCGATGCCAGGTAGCGAATCAGATCGGTAGGGGAATAAATGATGATGCCAGATTGTTTCTTCATTGTTTCAGGTCAGCCTAGCACCACAAGTAGGACATCCGCTGTCCGACCACTGAAAGTTTTTTCCGATGCTTTAGGTTCATGGAGTTCGAATCGCTACCCGAAAGCATGCAATCCTGTCTGCCTCTGGTGCATCGCTGACACGATTGCCCGCGTCACGCTACGGCGGACTAGCCGCCTTCGCCGAGGCTACGGCGCCCGAGGAGACCGCCGCTCCTTGTGAGGTTAAATCCCCACGGGCGCGCTGCCGCGCTTTTCCGAATGTTTCAAGGAGCGACGGTCGCGAGTCCGCCGCGCGCGCAAATCTCTCCGGCACTTCATCGCGCACCCGCCGCTTCTTTGAAATTTTTGCCTGACGAGGCGGTCGCGTTGCAGTTCCTGCTCTACGGAATTTGGACAAATCGTCCTGCAGAAAAGTCGATATAATCCACGATGCTTTTGCCGCTCTCGAATCGTTCCAGCAGTTCATCGCGCACCGGCTGCTTCTTCTTCGCCTTCTGCACTGCTGGATGAGCCCGCTTGAGTCGAGCAAGCGAGCGAGAGTATCTTGCAGCCTTCTTCTTCGAAGCGCGTTTGAATGCAACTTTAGGTAGCGCTCTTTTTCCTGGCTGCTTTCTTTTCAGCTTCATATTTTTCTCGCTCGTCATTTGTTGCTTCACGTGCGCTGATCAGACGCCGCCGATGCCCTCTGTAGGTTAACGCAACAATGTACAGCTTATTTCTCAACTTTCCAAAAGCAACATACCGCATTTGTATCCCTCGCGGCGAAGGGAATTCGTCAACACCACTGCTCCAGAGCTTCCTCGCTTCCTCAAAATCGATTCCGTGTTTTGCCTTGTTGATCTTACTTTTCTCGTCATCCCATTCAAAATGCTCGTCACGCACGCCTCACTTTCATAGTGGGCTGTGGCTCGACACGGAAGAAAAATCACTAGCGGTGATTGAACGTTTGAGAGTCGAATCTCCACGGGCGCGCTTACCGACTGCTTGATCAAATTTGCCGGCGGGGTTTGCGGTGTTCCTCTTAGACTGGTCCCTGGCTGCGATGGCTCTCGAGCAATTCAGCGTTCGACGGCGAGCGCGCACGTCTTCTTCCTCACTGAAAATACGGCCGGATTTTGGCGTATTTCTTGTCGCCGATTCCGTTTACTTTTTTCAAATCATCGGCGCTGCGAAACGGTCGCGCGGCAATAATTCGAGCAGCCATAACCGGCCCGATGCCAGGAATCATTTTCAATTCCTTCTCCGTTGCCTTGTTGATGTCGATCTGCCCAGCTCGATTTTTTCTTTTGCATGCGACTTTTTAGCTTCAACTGGGCCGACTGCGGCAGCCGAAGGGCTCAATGGCTGGCGGTGCGGAAATCCGGTGAGAACGTATTCGCCGGAGGCAACGTCCGGGGCTCGGGCGTTCTTTTCGGCTACGAAAACACTAAAAGGCGCTGGCTTTTGAGCATGGGCATTTAGTCGACCAGCATTAACGCCCCAGCCTCCGATTTTCTCCTGCTTTGCTTCGTCTTCGAATTGTTGAAGTTTTTCCAGTTCCAGTCGCGAATTTCTTCAATCCCGGCGGGACGGCTTTGAATCCATAGTTTCGTGCAAGCCCATTGCGAACCAACTGCTCGCCAAGATCACCGTCTTTAGTCTGCACAAACGCGTAAAACCGCTCGAGCCTGCTGTGGCCCATCGCATCTGACATGCGCGTAAACACCGTAAACGGCTCGGACAATTTCTCGCGCGTGAACTCTTTGGCTGCCAGACCTACTTCGATGGCCTGGGGCACGGTGATCGCAAAGTATTTTGCCTGTTCAACGAGACGCGCCGGATTCATTTCGTCCGTTTCAGGCGCGTCAACCATGTAGAGGCGAAAAATGTATTCCCTCGCACCTGCGCTCGCGTGAAAACTGTCACCGTCATTCGCCGGATTTGAAATCAGCCGGCAATTTTCCAGGACGATCCAATCTTTAGACTCGCGTCCGCCAACATCGACCGGCGCCGCGCAAACAATTGCAAGGGCAAGGAGTCCGATCTTGTGGCGCAGTTGGGTAAGTCGCCCGGTTGCGAACCTGCAACTGGAAACCATATCCGACATCACAACTAAGGCGTTTGCAGCCGCGCCAGGTGCGCCGCGTACATCGCGACGATTCCGCCCAACACACTGCCGGCAATCACGTCGCTGACGAAATGATAATTCATCGCCACAAGACTCACGAGCATTGAAGCTGAGAGAATGATGACTACGACTTGTACGGTTCGACTGCGCGGCATCGCAATTACCCACACCGCAGCGAACGCCAGGATTCTACAAGCGTGACCTGATGGAAAACTGCCGATGTCGTCGCCACGCTGAAATGGATGGAAACCGTACGTCCCGGTGCCGATGAGGGATGGATTATCGTGAGTCCAGGTCTCCGGCCAATAGCGACCGAAAACGTCGCCTAACGAGATGCGGAAATCATCGGCAACAATCAGGCTGAGACACGCGACAAAGAGCGTCTTCTGCCAGCGCAGAAATGATCCCCACGCCCGTCGAACCATTAAGATCGTCAAAACAAGAGCCGACCAATTCTGCACCTCTGGCGGTGGATAAGTGAGCCATCGAAAAACCTGAATCGTGTTGATGTGATGGTGATAGACAAAGAACGCCACCGGGCGATCAATCCAAAAGTAACAGATCAATACGGCGACGATGCAGAAGGCCGTAGTGATCAACGCGCGAAGCAGTAATGCGCGGTAATCCAGTTCCGGCCCAGTCCTCACGCCGGCACCTCGAACTGGCTCATGAGTTTGAACGTCTCATAGCGCTTCGCGATTTCTTCCATCGAGAGTGTGCGCAAACGCTCCAGACTGAACGCTTCCACGCAAAAGCTGGCCAGAACACTGCCGTAAATCATTGCTCTCCGTAAGTCATTAAAGTGCACTTTTTTCACGGTGCCCGCGAGATAGCCTGCCATTCCGCCAGCAAATGTGTCCCCTGCCCCGGTGGGATCGTGAATGTCTTCCAGCGGATACGCGCCGCAGTTGAAAAATTGATCGCCTTCGCCAAAAAGCAGGGCGCCGTGCTCGCCTTTCTTTATCGCAACGTAATCTGGACCCATTTTTCGAATGCTACGCCCGGCCTTGATAAGACTTGTCTCCCTGGTGATCTCGCGCGCTTCGCTGTCGTTTAAGATAAGGAGATTCACCCGCCGAAGCAGCGCATCGAGGTCCGGTCGCGCTGTCTCGATCCAGAGATCCATCGTGTCAGCGACGACAAAACGGGGGCGCTTCATCTGGTCGAGCACATGCGCTTGCAGCGACGGCGCGATGTTGGCCAGCAAAACGAAATCGGTTTCACGATACGACTCCGGCAACGCCGGTTTGAAATCTTCGAAGACGTTCAGTGCAATGGAGCGCGTTTCGCGCGTATTCAAGTCCCAGGAGTATTCGCCCGACCAGCGGAAAGTTTTTCCATTCGCGCGCTGCACACCTTCGCTGTCGATCTTGCGCGATTTCCAAAACTGAAATTCAGATTCGGGAAAGTCATTGCCTACGATTCCGACCAATCGAACTGGTGAAAAAAAACTTGCGCCCAACGCAGCGTAGGACGCGGATCCGCCTAACAAATCGGAATGTTCTTCTACCGGGGTCTTAACTGTGTCGATTGCAATCGAGCCAACAACGAGGACAGACATGGTTAGAATGACGAATGTCGAATGACGAATGACGAATTAAGCACGAATGACGAATGACGAATGACGAACTAAGCACGAATGGCGAATGCCGAAAGATACGCGGTTCGCGCTTTGTCATTTCTCTCTTCCGCTCCTCCAAATCTTGGCAAAGATCAGGTGCAATGCTCTCGCTTCGAGCCACAGTTCTCGCGCTTCGGATTTCAGCTCGGGAACGGCACGAGCGGCCATCCGCAAAAAATGCTTGCTCTCACGCGCTTCTTTCTTGCACGTGCCAATGCACTTCAAAAATTCTTTCTTTGACACTGCGTCGTCGGCTTCGTCGTAATTGGCGCCAACACTCGTTCCCGCGCCGACCAGTTGATTAATGATTCGCTGAGTAAGCGGTCCCACCGGGACCTTCTTCGCAAAATCAATTATCGCTTCACCGAATCGAGCCGTGCGCTCTTCCAAATCGTAAACCGACTTCGTCTCAGGCTCTTCGCGAACAAACGGCGTCTCGTTATTGGACCAAAACACGCTCATCCGACTCGTCGGAATCTTCGAGCTCCGTCATTCCTTCGTCATTCGTCATTTGAGCTTCGTCATTGATCAGCATTCCTTCGGCATTCGTCATTCGAGCTTCGTCATTGATCAGTATTCCTTCGGCATTCGTCATTCGTCATTCGACATTTACGCGAGCATATCGGTGGCGCAGCGCGCGTAATCAACAAGGCTGTGCGCCTTGAGCAAGGCGGAAACCATAACAACGCGCTTCGCTCCGGCATCGATCACCTGCTGAAGATTGTCGATATTGATCCCGCCAATACAGAAGATCGGGATGCCGATGTCGAGATGAACTTGCCTGATGTCACCCAGCCCGATTGGCTTGTAGTCCGGTTTTGTTGGCGTGGCGAAGATCGGACCGAATCCGATGTAATCAGCGCCTTCGCTCTGCGCCGCGTGCGCCTGGGCCAGACTGTGCGTCGATTTGCCAACAATCAAATCTCTTCCGGCTTTTTCGCGCGCAACAAGAATTGAATCGTCGTCCTGTCCAACGTGCACGCCTTCGACGGGAACTCGCGCTGCGATCCCGGCATGATCGTTCACAATCAGCGGTGTGCTGGATGGGGCCGTGATTTCATGGATCTCAGACGCGAGGTTGACCAGCTCGTCGATCGATTTTCCTTTTCCGCGAAGTTGAATGAGATCGACACCACCGGTGACCATTTGTTCGGCGATACGACTGCAATCCCGCACTCGCGGGATGTACCCGAGATCAATGATGCCGTAAAGGCGGCAGGCGCGTAGCGCTCTCATCGTCGCAGCGCAGCTTTGTAAGTTGCGCATTCCATTCCGGCAAATTACAAAGGTCGCTTCTCGCGACCAGACACGGTTCTATCTCGGCGCTGTAGTGGGAGCTTGAGAATATCGAATCGAATCGTTCCCGATGGCAATTACTTCGCCGCTAAACGGTGGCGCCGGCTTTGCCGGAAAGAGCGGTCGCAACACCGCGAATGTTTGCGATACACAGGCAATAGAGACGAGCACGAATACGGCTGCACACTTCATGTCCGCCGCTCTTAGCAAGATCAAGCGCCATGGCAAGCAAAATATTTTGCGCGATCACGGTAATTAGGGGTAAACCCGCGTGACTCCTGATTCGTTAAAACCATCTATCGTTCCGAAAGGACCTTTTTAACTTTGTAACCTTTCAATGATTCAACCTCGCAAAGCCAGATTCTAGTTTGCGATCTTCGGTTTCCGACTAATTTTCCACGCCGATGCCACAGTTTGCATATCGTGCTCGCGACGCGCAGGGCAGCCTGGTTGAGGGTGTACTCGATTGCGCAGATCGAGCAGTCGCCATCCGACAAATTGAATTGCAAAAATGTATCCCTGTCCGGATCGAGCAAATGGGGCCGGAGCCCAAAACGGCACAACGCGATGGCGCACGAGTCGCGGCGCCCACCCAGAATCTGAAAATCCCGCACGGTCAGTTGCTCGTTTTCACCGAGCAGCTCGCTCATTTGCTCCAGGCGGGAATGACGCTCGACGAGGGGCTCTCTATTTTGGCAAGGCGTTTGAAGCAGCCGCGCGTCCAACAAATGACGCAAACGCTGCATCAGGCGCTAGTCGATGGCCGCAGTTTCTCGCAGGCCTTAAGTGAGCTGCCGCGAATTTTCCCGCCGATCTATGTAAACCTTGTAGCTGCCGGCGAGGCTAGCGGAGCGCTGCCGCAGATTCTACTCAGGCTGGTCAAACATTTGATGCAGGCGAAAGAACTGCGAGACCGCGTGCAGCAGGCTTTGATTTATCCTGCCTTTCTCGCGCTGGCTGGCGCCGTTCTCATTACAATTTTTATAACGTTCATGGTGCCGCAGTTGAGCGGATTCATGGCACAGACTGGTGGAGCGCTTCCATTGCCCACGCGGATTCTGCTGCAAATTCATCATGCGATCACAGGGTATTGGTGGGTCGGCTTGCTGTTAGGGATCAGCGCAGTCGTCGGTTTCCGTGCGCTCGTTCGCACCGATGAAGGGCGCATCGGTTGGGATCGTTTCCGGTTGATGATTCCCGGCTACGGGGGCGTCATTCGACACCGTTACTACGCGCAATTCTCGCGCACCTTGGGAATCTTGATCGAAAATGGGACACCTCTGCTTCGCGCACTCGATCTGGTAACTGAAATTGCCGGGAACCGATTCCTCGAACTCAAGTTGGGCGAGGTCCGCAGAGCAGTCATCGAAGGCGCGACGCTCTCGGCAGCTCTTCAAGCGCAAAAATTGTTCCCTGATTTGTTCACCGACATGATGGCGGTGGGAGAACAAACAGGACATTTCGCCGAAACCATGCAGGCCATCGCCGACGTTTATGAGCGCGAACTCGACAAAACGGTTGGCCTGATCTCGCAATTGATTCCGCCGGTTATCATCGTTGTGATCGCCGTTCTGGTTGGTCTGGTTGTTTTCAGCATTCTGTCGGCCGTATTCGAGATGACACACAGCTTGCAAATCAGGCCGCATTGAAACTGAAAGCTTGCAATCAAGCCTGTGCTCGAATAATCTCGCCCGCTCAATGTTAGTTCGCGCCGTCTTTGCGATATTCTTCGCCGCAATTTGCCGCGTGAGCGCACAGGACGCGTTCACCGATGCTCTCCCCGCTCCCACCGACGCGACGCAGCAGCCGCTCCCAGAGAGCGCCTGGCTCGATCTGCGCCAAAACGCGGCTCAAAATTCAAAAATACAGAACGCTCCCGCCTGGGTTGAAGCGCTGACCCTGCTGCCAGCTGAAACGACAGAAGGGGCTCCAATGTCCAAAAGCGTCTTTCGCATTCGCGTCACGCAACCGAGCCCGGATTATCAGGTTCTTTTTTTCCGCCTATTCTTCGAAGACAAAGCAGATCAGCAGCCCGAGGTTATCGCCTGGGACGAGTCTGGCACACACGTTTTGCGCTCTGGGACTCTTGGAGCGGGAATGAATCTGCCAAGCTCGGATTCGGTGTTCATTCCGATGACCGGCGCGTCTTCCATCGATATCGAAGTGCCGGGCGACGGAAGAACGGTGCGAGGAGCGTATCTCGATTGGATGACGAGCAGTGAAGTCGTGCATCCTGTGAACGCGGAACATCGCGATGTGATTCCCCAGCCTTTCTCGTCGGTGCCGACACTGCACGCGCCGCCTGACGACCTTGAGAATTTTGGAACCGTTACGGCAACGCTCTCGTCAGAGACAATCGGGATTAATGGACAAACCCAGGCGAGCGCTGCGTTTCAATTCCCAATCGAAGCCCAACCGCTGACGGCATTGTTGACTTTTGAAATCGCCAACCCGCGGATTGACGCTCCGCCGGAAATTTATCTCAACGGCCAGAACATTGGGCCTGCTTCCCTGGCGCTGCCAGACCTTGCTGATCCGGCGTACAGAGGCGAAGTAGAACCGCTCTCCACGCAGATGCATTTCAACTACACCGGATGGCTGCGCGCTCAGAAAATTGTACCGGCCGCGAGCTTAAAAACGGGCACGAACGATTTGGTCGTTGTGAACGGCGCTGACGCCGGAGCTTCGGCAATACGGGCCACGCAGATTCAATTAAAGTATATCTGGGACAAGTCGGATTATCTGTTACGCACCGCGCACTAGAAATTCTTCAAGAGCAAGGTAGTGTTACCGCGCACAGAATGGGAGGGGTGATTCCTTCATCGGGATAAGAATGAAAAGAAAACAACAGGGCTTCACGCTGCTCGAGATCATGCTCGTGGTGAGCATTATCGTGATCATATTGGGAGTGGCTATTTCAAAACTCGGCAATACGACTGCCATCGCAAAAACAATGCGGGTTCAAGCGGACGTCCAGGCGATCAAAACGCAATTGCAGCTGTATGAAAGCTTGAACGGCTTTTATCCAACAACCGAGCAAGGCCTGCAGGCGTTGGTGACCCAGCCAGACAAGGACCCGAGACCCGCCCGGTGGTATCAGTTATTCAAAGAGCTGCCAAAAGATCCCTGGGGAAACGAGTACATTTATCGCTCTCCTGGTCTCAAAAACCCGAGCGGCTATGACCTGTACTCTGCCGGGGCGGATCGGCAGGCTGACACTGCGGACGACGATTGGGGCGGCGGTTAACCCAGCGAGCAAGGCCGCTTCAATTCTTGGCACCGGGCGCCTTCGACGCGCCCCTTGGGTTCCGTTGAATTAAACCTCGGGAATGGGGGGATCGAAGCTCTCGCGTAGGTGGAGCCAGGTTTTGCACCTCGGGAGGCAACCCGGCAGGTAATTTCGGTGAGGATAGGTTAGGGGTAGGAATGTTAGGCCCGGGTGGCGTGAGCATTCTTGAAGCTATCGCGGGGTTGGGCGCAGACTGCTGCAAGAGCGCCTGGTTAAATGTGATTGTCGCAAAATTTCCATCCTTGCTAATTGTCACCTTCGTCGCACCCACGCGTTCCGACCATTCAATATTGGCGATACTGTAGCCGTCTACAGGTGCTTTGGTGGTAATGTATTTCTTGAAATTGTGATCGGAAGTCGAAGCGAGCGTTACCAAATCGCCGTCGGGCGAACGGGCGGCGTTGGCTACGTAAAGATCCTTCGCAAAATCGGGCGTGGCCGCAGGCGCTGCCACTGCCGTTGCGATCGCAAACGGCGAATTATCCACCATCTTTGAGTAACGCTCGTAGGCGAACCGCGGTGGCAGAACATCCTCGGCCTGCGCGCAGATCGCTCCGAGCAGAGTCGCGACCGATATTAGGGTAAGTGAATATTTCATAAATGGACCAGGTTATTTTACTTCGTTCGTTGCGCCGGAGCAAACCAGCGGGCGATTTTAAATTTGCCGCGCATCATCGTGGGATCGCTGCCATCAATCGCCAGATTAAAATTTTCAAGCACGATGAAAGCGTCCGGTCGCTGCACATCATAAAGAAAATGAACCAGCGGCGGCCAGGGACTCTTTGTTTCAATGGAAGCAAAAACCGTCTGATGATATGGCGTTGTTTCCCCGGAACCAATCGCGGGGTTCTCGATCAAAATATTATATTTGCCGGCTATTTCCTTTAACTGGTCGAGCAGCGCGGAGGCTTCTGCTGGATCTTTGAGAGTTGGTTGATGTTGGCGGATCCATTCGTCCCGTTTCGTCCAGAGGTCTCGTTCCTTCACGTAAAGAGTTTGTTCGGCTAACGCTGACCTGCGCGCCGCCACTCGCTTTTGTGCGCTGGCAAGCGCGCCGAAAATCCAGTTCAAAATAAAAAGGTTGAGTAACACAAACACCGTGCCGGCCGCGACCCATGCGAGCACACGCTCGCGCGGATTCATTCGATGGTACCATGCCGGTATCATCGTGGCTTCCCCTCCAATCGGAACTGCGCATGGTCGTTTGGCAGAATTCGAGGCGCAGCCATGTCAAATTGAAACACTCGCAAATCCGGATTCTTTTTTATCTTTTCGATGAACTGATAAGCGAGAGCAGCTGTATTTGCCTCGCCGTCGACCGAAACCTGCCGCGCCGACTGGTTGTAAGCCGTAATCCGCACCTCGGGCGATGGCAGGCTTTCGAAAAGATGCAGCAGAATTTCGACCGGATAATAACGCGAATCGATCGCCGGAGCCAATGCCTTCCAGTTGGCTTCCGTGGCGCGGACGAACTGCGTCCCGGGAGCATCGTGTGCAATGCGCTTGTCAAGCCGTCCTGTTTGAAATCGGAGCAAGCCCAGATAAGCGAGCAAAACAAAGACAAGCGCAACGTAAGCGCCACCTATCCAGATGAGCCGCTTTCGCCATTCTGCCTGCCTGATCAATTGTGAGCGACGGCGGCGCCAGCTCTCTGGCAGCAGATTCAGTTTAACGGAGGCAGGTGGCAGTTCGACCCCAACTATCTCAGTAGAACTGGCGAGGATTCCCTGCAAAGTGTCCCGCATCTGGTAGCAGCTTTCATCCAACAAGACATTTGGAGAGGAAGCATTGATGCCTTGTAGCTCGGCGCTCATTCGCAACTGCGGCAACTCAAGTTGCAGTTGTTCTCCGTTGCCATTTTCGAACACTCGCGCAAGGCTCAATTTGCCGTTTTCTGTCACGGCGTAAACCAGCGTCTCGCCTTCAGGATAAATGAGGAGCGCATTTCCCTTTGGTGCATAAGTGCTGGCGCGCTGCGCTGCATAAACGGTGACCTGCCGCGGGATAAAACCGCGGTCAAGCAAGGGAGCGGCAATCTCGGCAAGCTGTTCATTTCTGACCGCCACGGCGGAGACCACACTTCCGTTTTCGTCCTGCTCGATCACTTCGAAATCGGTGGTCACGTCTTCGGCGGAGAACGGCAACACTTTCTCGATCTGGATCCGAATCATTTCCGGGAACTCTGCCGGATCGACACTTGGCAGGCGAAATCGTTGGGCGAGCACGGCAGCAAGAGGCAGACCGAGGACAAAATCGTCGGTCGCTGAAAGCAACGGCACAGCTTCCCCCAGCGTCTGCAGCTTGCGCACGTTCCACGAGCCGTTCTGACCAGCACTGCCCGCAGCCGCTTCGCGCGGCGATGCGGCCGTGGATGAACGCAGAAAATTCCATCCGTGCGCGGTGGGAACGATGAAAATGGATGGCATTCCTGTCTCGATCAGAGCTCCTTCCAACTCGTCACCTGAGGGCGCCCACCTGCGGGCCCTCCTTTTGATACTATCATCTGCACTGTACGCGTAACATCGCCTGACTTTCCTACGCTCGTAACGCGAAAGACCAAAGTGTTTTTAAATCCGAGGTTTAAGTTTAAGCTTTGAATCTGCTGGAATTGTTGCTGGTTAAGACCAAGCGCTGTTTGAACCTCTGGCGGTAATGATCCCGCAGTGGCACCTTTTTGCGTCGTCCCCCCTACGGCAATGCCGAATTGAAAATCATCAGCCGTTCCATCGATTCCATCAGGACCTTGCCGCAACTGCAAAAACCGATTCACGTTGTCGTCTCCCCCTATGCCTAAAGATTGCACTAAGGCGCGCAACATATCCCGCGATGCCCAGCCAAGATCGAATGCTCCCCCACAGTTACTGAGAGTAAAATCTTCGTCCCAACCGGGCTTGGAAGTAAATTCAGCCCACCCGCAGATCTTCTTCAGGTCATCCACCGATGTCAGTGCCGCATGTGCCGGCTGATAATCATCGCTTTCCGGACAAGCATTCAGTCGGTTAAGGCCCGGCGGCGACATCCAGTCGACCAAGGAGTCTACCATTGTATCAACGTTATTCAGGTCAATCCCTTTAAGGTTGAGATATTGGCGCAAAATCTCCACAAGCGCTCTGTTCTCTACTCCTCCAGGGGCGAGCAGATTCAAATTCAATCGACCACACTCGCCAATAATTTGGACGTCGTAACCTTCCTGATGGTCCATTTGTCTGTGCAAATTCGCAGAATCAGGCTTGATCAATGGATGTAATGCAAGGTCAGCGCCCGATGATGCCATGGCTTCGGCGTCCAAAACGCGGCTTGCGTTGCCTGAAACCGCAAGGCGCGAATTAATGTCCAACGCCCATGAAATGACCATTGCGCTAAGCAAGAACAAGGCCCAAAGCGCAAGCAATAGCGCAGCGCCACCGCGCAATTTCGAATTTGGAGCCTTCATTCTCAATACGGCGTCCGCTTCAACGGAATTATCGCTTCCCATGGCACCGGTGAATCAGAGCGCCCAACGGTCAACTTCACCAGCCATGGCATCTGGGACGTGTTTGACCATCGATCGATCCACGTGTTCAAGTTTGGATTGAAGTAACTGATCTGGAGGCTGCTCACATTCTTAATTAATGGTACCCACGTCTCGTGCCCTTCTCCAACATCGGGATCGTTCTTCGGTTTTCGCAAGAAGCCGAGGTCGAGCCGGTCGCTTTTTTCGCTTTCCGGTTGTAATCGTAGCGTAACTATAAAGTCGCCCGGCGCGTAGCGAGTAAGAAGTCCAAGCCCGGCGCTACAATACCACTGCACCCAATCACGCTCGCGTTCGTTAAGCTTGACCGGTTCCCCGTACATTTTCGAGCTAACGGAACTGAGGCTTTGCCATTCCGATGTCAAAAGATCGCGCAGTCCGTCATACTGCGAATCCCTCGAGGCTATATCGGATGACACACGCAGCGCCGTCATGTTCGCTTGCACAAAACGAAAAATCGCCAGCGACATTAGCCCGAGGATTCCCACCGCGAGCATGATTTCGAGCAACGTGAAACCGCGACCGCGCCGATTCGCCCATTCCCCGATTCGCCGATTCCGTTCTCTACCCTGGACGGTAAACATAAAACTGAACCTGTTTTGACTGGGGAACACCGCCCTGCTGCCACTGAGCCGTCAATGTGACAAGGTAGATTCCGTTGAGAAGCGTATTATCCAGTTCTGTCAGTTCCGCTGCCGTGGCTTTTTGGACAACCTTTATGCCTCCGTAATTGGTGTCCACCTTGAATTCCTTGGAATCATCAGGAACGCTTTTCGTGGCCTGAATTTCTGCCATGCGATTCGACAAAATCTGTCGCACCACGCCTTCTTCGGCGTTGATCGTGCTCGCATTGAGACAATTCTCGACCGCGTGTCCAAGCGCGATGACACCGAGCGCAAAAATCGTGATGCCAAGGAGAACCTCGTACAGGGCAAACGCGTTGAGGCGTTGAAGTGTTGAAGCGTTGAAGCGGTTCGACTTTGCCCGCTTTAACGGTGTAACGCTTAAACGCTCTAACGAAACATCATCGGACCACATAACTCGTAATCTCCGGCCGTCCCGTTAGCGGCGAGTAATTCCCCGTCCATGAACCAGCGGGACCTTGAAAACGGACGATTGCCGGTTCGCAGGTACCCGATGGCCAGAAAATCCATTCAGCCGGATATTTTTCCGCCAATGCCACCGGAAGCGAGAGTTTTAGCGTGCTTCCCCTGCTGAGACGAAACTCAGCCTTTCCTTTAGCTTCCTCATCTTTTGCAAAAGCTTCCGGTCGCACCATGACATTGTTCTTACCCCAAACGATCAAGTAAGGACGACGCTCGGTGACGCTTAGCGTCTGCGCCTGATGCACAAGATTGTTGAACTCATCCAGCGATTGCTTCAGCCGCCTGTTTGCTATCACGCCGCTAAAGCTAGGCACTGCCATCACAAGCAATAACAGCAGTATGAAGATAGCGAGAGCAATCTCGATCAACGTAAAACCCCGGGCTCGTTGCACCGCCGGAAATTACTCGTTTCACCGCAAATCACAACAGCACCCGCGGGAGGATTTCGGTCTGCCTGACCATATTAGCCGGCGACGCGGAAGGTGGAGATCAATTTCTCACCGGCCAGGAGCGTAACCATGAACCGCAGTAAAGGCGATCGTTTGCGTCCACCAAGCAGGATCGGCGCAATAGCCGAGTAAGGTGTCAACCGATGCGTTGTTAAGCTTGCCAGAACTCGTCAAGTCCTGGCGAAGTTCTCTGATCGTCTGTGTCCAATAATCTGCCCACAAACTCGTCCCGTTGTAGATTGCAGTTTCTGCGGTGCCGCCGATTTTCTCGATACCCAAGGCCGCCAATCTCGGCGCCAGAGTGCGACCGATTTGATAATCGATTCCCCGGTCACGCGACCATGCAAGCCAGCCACTCCAGAACGCACGCACCTCCGGCGGCTCGGCGATTGTCACCGGAAGGAAATCCGGTTCAATCAAGAGGATGGCGCCTCCAGGCCGCAAGCTTGCAACGAGATTCGCGATCGCCCTCTCGGCGTCGGCAACGTGGTGAAGCACCGCACGAGCAGTCACAAGATCGAAGCCGCCAGGTTCCACGGGCTGTGCCATGATATCCTCCTTGCGCAACTCCAAATTCGGCAAATGCACGTCGACGAGCGAAAGATCGAGATCGACAGCTACCGCCCGTCCATCCGGAGCGACCTCCCGGGCAAGCCACGCGGAAATTGAGCCGTTGCCGCAGCCAACTTCCAAGGTCCTTGCGCCTGATTTAACGACATCAAGCGATTGAAGATACCGACGGTGCATGGGATCGAGTAATTCCGACATCAACGCGAGTCGCTTCCCCTCGCCTTTCAAATCGTGACCCAGAACATATTCCGGCATGCGGCGTTCACCGTAAGTTGCCGAGTTATTAACGGCAAATGATTGGCTGAACCCGATTACGTGCCGCAATCAGCCGCTAAAAAATAGCAATCAATCGCCAGCAGGCGCATTGGTATGTGATAAACTTTGAAGCGAAATGAAGCCTGCTTTGCGCATCGGCATCGTTGTAGCTGCGCTTTGCGTGGTGGCGATGCTTGTGTGGCAGGGAGTTACGGCGCACGGCGCGCCGGATCCAACGCGGCCCGACACCAGCCCGACCGTGGCGTTTCTAGACATTGGAATTCTTGTGTTTCGCGAGGGCTTGGAATGTATCCTGGTCCTGGCAGCGATCACAGCCAGCATGACGGGCACGAAACGGGGCCATCGCCGGCCGGTCGCGCTCGGCGCAGCCTTTGCCTTTATCGCCAGTTTGATCACGTGGTTGATCGCAGTGCGTATCGTTGGGTCCCTCAGCGACAATATGTCAGCGCTCGATTTGCAAGCTGCCACCGGGTTGCTCGCAGTCCTCGTGCTGCTCGTGATCATGAACTGGTTCTTTCACAAAATTTATTGGGGAGGCTGGATTCGCGCCCACAATCGCCGCCGCAGGGCGCTACTCGAAAATGCACGCACGGCCGAGATCTCCCAGCGGCGTCTCTGGTTCGGATTGATCCTTCTCGGATTCACGTCCCTGTATCGCGAAGGATTTGAAGTCGTGCTTTTTTTGCAAAGCTATTATCTGCGACTCGGCGGCGCCGTGGTGCTGAAAGGCGCGCTGTTGGGCATTGTTTTGACGGGGATGGTAGCGGTATTGACCTTCGTTCTTCAGCAGCGGCTGCCTTATCGGAAAATGCTGATCACAACCGGCATTCTCCTCGGAGTCGTGTTGCTGGTAATGGTCGGCGAGCAAACGCAGGAAATGCAGATGGCCCATTGGATTTCCACGACTGAAATCACGTCGCTAAAAAACTATATGCCGCCCTGGATGGGACTCTGGTTTGCCGTGTTCCCCACGGTTGAGACCCTCGTTGCTCAGTTTATTGCAGCCGTTTTGGTAATTGGCTCGTATTACGCCGCGCGGCATTTTGGCGGCGGCGAACCGGGTGGAACCGCGTTGGAAACTCCCACCACTAGAATGGCAGCAATCAACGCTTAACAAAGATTCCGCAGGACGTTGCGGAAAGTCAGTGTCGACGCTTCGCGCGTGCAATTCCAGTTGAACGAAGTCGCAGGCTTTCCACCTTAGGCGGATGATTACGCCTGCTTGCCGTTCTCTTTGGCTGGTTCAAACCATTTTCGCTACTTCCATATTCTTCTTTTCATCTGCTGCTCAACCCGCTCCATCCCCTACTCCTGCTCCGCCTGGAAGCATTGATGAAAAATTGTTCAGCGGAATGCAGTGGCGACAGATTGGACCGTTTCGCGGCGGGCGCGCCTTAACAATTGAAGGCGTGCCTGGCGAGCCGGACACTTATTATTTTGGTGCCGTCGCAGGGGGAGTTTGGAAAACGATTGATGGCGGCGCGAACTGGACTCCCCTCTTCGATAAGCAACCAATTTCATCGATCGGAGCGATTGCTATTGCTCCATCAGATCACAACGTGATTTACACAGGGACGGGCGAAGCGGCCATACGCGGTAATACCACTTATGGCACCGGAGTTTTCAAATCCATCGATGGCGGCAAGACGTGGAAAAATGTTGGGTTAAAA
This sequence comes from uncultured Verrucomicrobiae bacterium, assembly GCA_963758425.1. Taxonomy (GTDB): domain Bacteria; phylum Verrucomicrobiota; class Verrucomicrobiia; order Chthoniobacterales; family UBA10450; genus Udaeobacter. The sequence goes on along the minus strand of CAVWVV010000008.1, from coordinate 150,978 downwards.
GACAGCCGTCAAATCGGCGCACTAATCGTCGATCCAAGAGATGAGAACGTCGTGCTGGTGGCGGCTCTTGGTCACGCGTTTGGTCCAAACGCTGAGCGCGGAATATTTCGCACTGCCGACGGTGGGAAAACGTGGACGAAAGTTTTGTCTAAAGATGAAAACACCGGCGGGATCGATGTCGTTTTTGATCCGCACAATCCGAACATTGTTTTCGCTTCCCTGTGGCAGGCTCGACGGCAGCCGTGGTTTTTTTCAAGCGGCGGTCCAGGAAGTGGGCTCTACCGATCTGAAGATAATGGCGTTACCTGGAAACGTCTCGAGGGCAATGGCCTACCCGAAGGGATCCTCGGCAGGATCGGTATCGCGGTTTCCGGTGCCGATTCGAACCGCGTTTATGCGATCATCGAGGCGAAAGAAGGCGGCCTTTATCGTTCCGATGATGCCGGACAACATTGGACCCGTGTAAATGACGACGGCCGGTTTCGCCAGCGCGCCTGGTATTTCAGCAAAGTCTATGCTGACCCGAAATCCGCTGACACAGTTTACCTTTTAAACACTGGATTGTTTCGTTCGGTTGATGGCGGAAAAACTTTTAATTTGTTGCCAGCGCGGCACGGCGATCACCACGGACTCTGGATTGATCCGCAAAATCCTAATCGCATCGCGAACGCGAATGATGGAGGCGTGAGTATCTCAATCGACGGCGGAAAAACGTGGACGACCCAAAACAATCAGCCGACCGCGCAGTTTTATCATGTTTCCGTGGACAACGCTTTCCCTTATCACATTTACGGCGCGCAACAGGACAATTCGAGTGTTGGTATCGCAAGCCGGACAGATTGGGGTGCAATCGGGGCGGCAAATTGGTTCGAGGTCGGCAGCGGCGAGGCCGGCTTTGTTCTACCCGATCCGCGGGATTGGCACATCATTTATTCAAACAACGAAAACTCCATCTATCGTTACGATAAGGCGAAGGAAGAAACCCAGGACGTTAGCGTTCTACCTCTCGATAATTCCGGCCACGGCGCGGCCGATGTTGTTCATCGTTTTCAGTGGGTGACGCCTCTCACATTGTCTCCGCACAATCCTGACGTTCTGTACACGGGAGCAGAGAGCGTTTTCAAATCGACCGATCACGGACAGAGCTGGACGCAGATCAGCGGCGACTTAACCCGTAACGATAAATCCAAACAACAGCCAAGCGGCGGTCCGCTGACTAACGACATCACTTCAGTTGAATATTACGACACCGTGTTCGCACTGGCGGAGTCGCCGCTAAAAAAAGGAACGCTCTGGGCCGGCACAGATGATGGACTTGTCCACCTCACAACTGATGACGGCCAGCATTGGTCGAACGTCACGCCGAAGATGCCCGAGTGGAGCACAGTCAGCCTCATCGATCCGTCTTCCCACGATGCCAACACCGCATACGTTGCTGTGGATCGGCATAAACTCGACGACTTCAAACCTTACATTTTTAAAACGACTGACCTGGGAAAAAGCTGGAGCGCGATTGTGACCGGCATTCCCGAAGGCGCTTACGTCCATGCTGTGCGGGAAGATCCCAGGAAACGTGGAATGCTCTACGCAGGCACGGAGCTCGGCGTTTTCGTTTCATTTGACGACGGGGCGCATTGGCAGCCGCTCCAGTTGAACCTGCCTGTCTCGCCCATTCACGATCTCGTGGTAAAGGATGACGACCTTGTCGTGGCAACTCATGGCCGTTCGTTCTGGGTACTCGACGATCTTACGCCGCTGCGCCAGTTGAGCGCGCAATCCGCTCAAGGAGATGTAATTCTTTATCAACCGCAAAACGCAGTGCGTTTGCATTATCCGGAGGAATTCGACAAACGCCAGCCAGTGGGTGATAACCCGCCTCCCGGCGCGATCATCGATTATTATTTCAAAACTGCGCCAAAAGACGAAGTCTCGCTCGATATTCTCGACAGTTCCGGCAAAGTCGTGAGGCACCTTTCCAGTAAAGAGAAAAAGGAAGTCGAGCAACCGCCTGAATGGCCGGATCGCGTTGAGCGTGTGAAGACGATCCCGGCCAACGAAGGGATGAACAGGTTCGCGTGGGACCTGCGTTACGACGATCCGATTCAAATCCCAGGTGCATTCTATTCGAGCACGGGACCAAAGGGACCCTTGGCACTGCCGGGCGATTACCAGGTGAAACTAACCGTCGGCGGCAAATCGCAGACTACTCCGCTTCATTTGACAATCGATCCGCGAAACAAAGGACAGGAAGCAGCGTTGCAAAAGCAATTCACTTTGGCCATGCAAGTGAATGATCACATCTCGCAACTGCACCGGGCGGTTAATGAGATTCGCGATTTGCGATCGCAGATCCAGAACTTGCACAAACGTTTCGGTGATGATCAACGATTGAAACCGGCGCTCGCGGCAGCAGACGATCTCGATCACAAAATGTCCGAAGTCGAACAGAAGCTCGTTCAAGTGAATATGAAGGGGTCAGAAGCGAACCTGGTTTTCCCGAATATGTTGAACGAGCGGTTCGATACATTTAGTCACCTCATTGAGACGGGGGATACTGAGCCAACCAAGCCGCAACTCGAGGTGTTCCAGATGTTAAGAAACCAACTCGACGAGCAGTTAAAGAAGTGGGCGCAGGTCAAGCAGGAAGATTTGCCGAAAGTGAGTGAACTAATCAAGCAAGCTAGCCTGCCAGTGCTGATGATTAGCCCTCCGAAGAAGAGTGAATAGTGACTGGAGGGCGAAGCGCCGCGACGCCGGGGGACTCGCGCCAGCTTGCCGCGAACATTTTCTGTCATTCCGACCGGAGTGGAGGAATCTCTTAGTGTTTCTGCTTTCCAGCGCTAACGATGCTCAGAAATGTCTAGAGATGTCTCGGCTTCGCTCGACATGACAACAAAGATCGACAGGGCAGTGGTACTCGCAGCCGGGCGCGGCACCCGCATGCGCGAGCTGACTAATGACGTTCCAAAGCCGATGATCGAAGTGCGCGGGAAACCGGTGCTACAGCACATCGTCGAAGGACTGCGCGACGCCGGGATAGCGCGATTGTCTTATTGTGGTTGGCTATCGCGCTGATGCTGTGCAGGATTTTTTCGGCGACGGTTCGCGTTACAACGTCGCCATTCAATATACAACGCAGACGGTGCAGGACGGGACGGGGCGCGTTGTCGAGCTCGCTCGCGATTTCATGGCGACTCGCCATTCATTTTGAGTTATGGCGATATTTTGATCAGTCCGGCGAATTACAAACGCGTGGTCGATCTTCCGAGTGATGTCGAAGCGATCATCACGGTTACGCGCGGCGAAGACGTCAGCAAAGGCGGAGCGGTTTTTGTGAACGACCAAATGGAGCTCGTCGATCTTCGCGAAAAACCAAAGCCAGGCGAATCGACAAGCCCCTGGTATAACGCCGGGTCTCTACGCATTTCGGCCAAGCATTTTCGATTTCATCGCAAAATTGAAACCATCGCCGCGCGGTGAATACGAACTGACCGACGCTATCCGCGACCTCGCTCAGTCCGGTAAAAAAGTGAAAGCACTCGAGCTCACCGGCGAATGGGCAGACGTTCGCGATCCCGAAATTCTCGCGCGATTAAATCAAAAACTGTAGAGGCAGCCGTGTCGGCTGCTTGCATTAGATGCAGGCGGCACGCCTGCCGCTACAACTAAGCTATTCCAGCGCGACTGGTTTCTTCGATTCCTCTACGAGTTTCTCGAAGCGCGGATCGCCGCGCAGCGGATCCCAGAAAGGATGCAGGCGGAGTTCGCCGTAGCTTAGACCGCTCGCGACTTGCAGCGTCGCGGCGATTTGTTTGATCGCAAGATCTTTCTCTCCGGCCCACGCGTAGATAACGCCGAGAAATTGCATGATGTAGGCTCCGTTGACCGCGTCCTTAGTAACTGGGGTTAGTTCGCTGGCGCGACGGCCCTCACGGATGGCCTCCTCTTTTCGCCCCAGGCCGGCGTCGATCAGACCGAGCACGCAGAGCGGCGGCCCGTAGTCAGGCTGTTCGCGCACCTTGAGTGCAGCTTCGGTGCGCGCCGCGGTAAAGGCTTTTTGCGCTGCCGCGTCGTCGCCGAAAGCGCGCGCGACACAACCTTCTAGCAAAGTGCCAGAGAAAAAGAGCCCTTGCCTGTTAAATCCCCTCGGGTTGGCTGCCAGAGCACGACCCGCCGCGGCTGAATCACGTTCACACAAAACGAGATCAAGCCAAAGTTCACCAGCGTCTTCGGCCGCGGCTGGACTTCCATTGAAAAGCGTTTCTAGGATTGCACGCAGAGGCTTCGGATTGGCCCGCCACTGGAGATCAAGCCAGGCTCGATATACTCGCATATCGGCATCGTGGGGGGCCAAAGCGAGGGCGCGATCCATAGTGGCGGCCGACTCAGCAAAACGGCGCATAAGGTGGTAACTCATTGAGAGCCCCCGAAGAGTAAATAAATTGCGTGGGTCGAGCTTCAGAGCTTCTTCATCGTTGCGCACCGACTCGTTCCAGCGGCCCTGGAACCAGTCGATACTGCTCATCAATGCGAGGATCTGGGCGTTGTTAGGTAGCGTGCGCTGGGCAAGGGCGAGTTCCGCGCGGGCGTTGTCGTAATCGAGGTTGCATTTGTAGAGATATCGAGCCCGCTCGATATGCGCTTCGCCTGCTTCAGGCCGGAGATGAAGGGCAGTCTTAACCGCGCGATCGGCTAAGTCGCGTCGCGCCGGTGTGTGATCAAAGGCCCCGTAAAGGCGGCTGTGCGCTTCGGCGCTCAAGCAGTAGGCGAGAAAAAAATCCGGGTCGCGCGCGATTGCTTGGTCAAGCAAACGTGCGGCCTCGAAGTAGTTCTTCGAGTCGATCAACGGGACCATCATGAGCGATTTTGCGCGAACGTAAATGTCGTAAGCGGCGAGGTCCTTAGTGGGTCGCTCCTCAATGGCAGATTTCGTCTTTGGCGACAGCTTTGCCTGTAGCTGGCTGGCAATTGCTTTGGCAATATCGCTTTGAATCACAAAGACGTCATCAAGTGGTCGATCGTAACGCTCGACCCACAAATGCGTGTCTGTCCTTGCGTCGATTAGCTGCGCGGTGACGCGGACACGATTTGCGGCACGTTGGACACTTCCCTCCACCACATGCGCAATCCCGAGTTCATTCGCAATCTGGCGCAGGTTACGTTTCGCGCCGCTCTTGTATTGCATCACCGATGTCCGGCTGATGACTTTCAAATCCGAAATCCTTGCCAAGTCGTTAAGGATTTCGTCTTGCACACCATCAGTGAAAAACGCGTTTTCGGGCTCCGCGCTTAGATTTTCGAATGGAAGCACCGCAATACCGGCCGGCAGCGGCGAAGGTGGGTGTGGTGATTGACGCTCCCAGAACATCACGCCAATCCCCGCTCCGAGAGCAACCAATGATGCCACCAGCGCCGTCGAAGTCGGATTCCGTCGCACCCATTTGCGTGCGCGAGCAAAAACTCCAGTGCGTCGCGCTCGAATCGGTTCGCGCCGCAGCCAATGCTCAAGGTCATCGGCTAACGCCCCGGCGGATTGGTAGCGCGCGTTGGGATCGCTCTCCAGACAGCGAGCGACGATTGTCTCCATATCGCGATCAAGCGATGCTGCGAGTGAACGCAAACGCGGCGACGGCGTCGCAGCGGCTTGATGAATAACATGAAGAACATTCGAGCCGACGAACGGAGGACGGCCAGTAAGAAGGTAAAACAAAATCGCGCCCAAACTGTAAACGTCAGCGGCGCAGGTAAGCTTATCGGCTGGGCGTTCCGCTTGCTCGGGTGGGATGTAGCCCGGTGTTCCAAGTGTCTCCAGCGTTCTCGTTAGGTCGCTGCCTTGATCGAGCCATTTCGCCAGACCAAAGTCGCTCACCATCGGTTCGCCATTCTCATCAAGGAGAATGTTTCCGGGTTGAAGATCGCGATGCAGAACTCCCTTACTATGGGCGTAAGCCATCGCGCGGGCGACCTTTGCCATCACGCGCACGCACTCGCGCGGGTCCTTGCGCAGCGTCGGTGCCGCAGTGCGAAGGCTTCCGCCCGTCGCGTACTTCATGCTGAAAAACGGCAGGCCCTCTTCACTTTCGCTGACCTCATAAATGGGGAGAATGTTTGGATGATCGAGGCTCGCGACTGCTTCGGCTTCGCGCCGAAAACGCACCAGCGTCTCGTGTGAGTTCACCTGGTGAGCGAGAATGCGTTTCACCGCGACGATCCGGCGTGAATGCTGCTGGCGCGCGCGATAAATTACTCCCATTCCGCCGCGCCCGATTTCCTCCAAAATTTCGTAATGGCCAAGACGCCAGTGTGTGTCGATCACATTCGCTTTTGCGAGAACGCTTTCGAATACTTCGCGCGAAGCCTCGCCTTTAGCTTCGAGTCCTTCGTGCAGGAGACAGTTGATGCATGTCCTCTGATTACTTGGAATGACAGCGCCGCAGCGTGGGCACTTCTTCGGACTCTCGCTTACAGGCGTGGGCGGACCAATTAGTTGCTTTTTGACGACCGTCTCTGCAGCGCCTGAGCCCGTTACTTCATCGCGAATGCTTTCTTCGAGTCCGATTTCTTTAAGTAACGCCGGAAATCGCGGGTCGGCACGCAACTCGTCCAAACCGGCAGAGATGCAGTATTCCCCAATGAGTGCAACGCTGAGGTTTTCGTGTTGCATGCCCTCAGCAAAGCAAGCGAAGGCCTCGTCATAATTGCCCAAACTCGCATGAACGAAGCCACGATAAGCCGGTTGAACATATCTCTGTTTTCCCAGTTCGTTTAAGTCTTCAAGCGCCTGTTGAGCTTCAGCCTTCCGACCCAACAGCCCCAAAAAGCATCCAAGGTCTGCCAGTTGAATAGGCCCTCCTCCCAGTGTAAGCGCTTTGCGCAAATCTGCGATGGCCGCATCTCGCATGCCTTGACACCAATGCCCCCACCCGAAGAGCCAGTAGGTCCCAAAGAAGTTTGATTCCAGTTCAAACAATCTACGGGCTTGTTCCAGCAACAGGTCATAACGATGAAGTATCCAATACACTACGCCGACGTGGAGATTGATCATGGGAGACAAGGGATCGATCTGTAGCGCCAAACGCGCCTGGGCTAGAGCCTCATCGGTCCGTCTCAGGCATGCCAACAGGCCACCGTAATGCTCGTGAGCAGTGACGTAGTTCGGATTGAGCTCGATCGCGCGTTTGAAGCACTCTTCACCTCCAGACCAGTCCCTCAGGTTCCAACATTTTACTATCCCCAAGACGGTCTGCGTTTCGGCCAGGTTCGGATCGAGTTCCACTGCCTTCTCTGCGAACAGATCATGAGGACCGATTGCAGCCAGCTTTTCTTCAAACGAAAGAAAGCCGTAGAACCAGCCAGTTTGATAGGACAGTGATAAGGCAGCATAAGCCAGCGCGTAATTGGGCTCTATTTCGAGCGCGTTTTTGCAACACTCTAGACAGCGCCTGAAACCCTCGCCGGTAAACTTATAAAAGTGATACCTCGCCTGAAGATAAAGTTGGTAGGCGTCGGTATTGTAAGTGCCGTGTTTTGCTAACGGCTGATCGCCTGCGTCAACCAACTGCATCTCAAGTGCGTTTACGATTTCGCGCGTAATCTCGTCCTGAATCGCAAAGACCTCTTGCATTTGGCGATCGAACGTGTTGGCCCACAAGTGATCGCCGTCAGCTACATTAATCAGTTGCGCCGTTATGCGCAGCCGATCACCAACCTTGCGCACACTGCCCTCCAGAATCTTCGTCACATTCAATTGGTGACCTATCCGGCAGATGTCCTCGTTTTTTCCCTTGAAGGCGAAGCTTGAAGTCCGCGCCGGCACGCGGAGCCCCTTCAATCGTGAGAACGCCATTATCAGGTCTTCTGTCAGACCGTCACTTAGGTATTCGTTCTCCGGATCTGAGCTCATGTTAACGAATGGCAAAACAGCAATCGATTTCTGAGTCGATGAAACGTGATCGGTCTGCGCAAGGTCCGGCAGATCGGTCGGCGCGCCCTCGTATCCGACCCAATAAACCTCAAGAGGCCGGATCATATTCTTGAGTTTGACCTGCCCCATCCTTTTCAGCGGATTGACAAGGCGACTCTCGACCTGATCGAAGACCTGCCGCGAAACACAAATGCCGCATGCTCCGGCCAATGGTACGATGCGAGCAGCGATATTGACGCCATCGCCAATCACGTCGTCAGCACGACGGACAACATCGCCGGCGTGAATTCCGATACGGACTTGGAAATTCCCTTGCGATGGATTGGCAGAGTTTCGCTTAGCGATTGCCTCCTGAATTTCAATTCCGCATTGCACCGCCGCCAAGGCGCTGGAAAATTCAACCAGAAAACCATCCCCGATTGTTTTGATTTCAGACCCCTCATGCTTTGGAAAGATTAACCTTAGGAGCCGGCGGTGTTCTTCCAGCAGTTGAAGCGCGAGCGCCTCGTTCCGCTCGACGAGAGCGCTGTAGCCGACCATGTCCGTGAACATAATCGCGGCGAGCTTGCGATGTTCGGGTACTGGCGCTCATGTTTCGACTCCGATTTCTCTGAGCATCGCAGAGAATCGGGGATCGGGACGCCACTCAGTCAAGCTGGCGCGGACGCAGTATTCTGGGAGATACATGAGAGTAGCATTTAAGGAAGCTTGTTGTTTTACTCATCAGGCTGCTGTGGCTAGCGCGGCGCACAGATGTCGGATCTCGTCATCCACATCTGCCGGGTGCGCAACGGTATGAGCGACTTCATCGCGCAGGAGCCACCGGTACCGTTCACGCAAATTATGTAGCTGCTTTTTCACTACTGTCTCTGCAATACCTAACGAGACAGCGAGATTGGCATACGATATATCGGCGTGTTCTGCCGCGAGATAATCACGCAATCCTTCAAAAAGCCGCAAGCGTCCTTTGCCTTCACACTCCTCACGCAAACGCCGGAGCGCCTGCTCTACGACTGTCGCGGCCCAACGAAGATCGAAAAGTCGCTCGGGTGCAAGCGAGGCAAGCGCGCGTGGCGAGATCGAGATCTGCGAGGGCGCTTCTGCCATCCAGGCATCCCATGAAACGAATTGAACGGCGCCGCCCCGTTTCAGCGTTTGTTTTGTGTCGGTGACGTTGTGCAGAAAATTCTGGACTGACTTTAGCAAGAGCGACCGGAAGCGGCCGCGACTTTGGTCGGCCTGCCGCAGCCAGTTTGTTTTCAAAATCATGAGGAAGAAATCCTGCGTGATGTCCTGAGCATCCTCAGCCGAATAGCCACGGCGGCATACGTAAGAAAAAACAGGTCGCCAATAAGTTCGACATAGCTCCGCCAGCGCCTCGGCAGCCTTTTGCGTGTCGGCATCGGCGTTCGCTCCCGCGAGGACGAGACTCCAGCGCGTGGTGGTAAACACCCGCGGCTCGGCTTCCGCATTCACCAGCCAAAGCGTGACGGGTTTTTGACTCTGCTACAAGCCGAAAGATGCAGACGCGAATTTGAAACTCGCTCCCTGCCCTGTTCGCTCGCCGCTGCCCGCGCGGCTTTGCCTTCTATCTCGCTGATCCCATCAGTTCGATTCACGAATTCGCACCAATTGACTTCGGGCAGGCGACTCAAGGCTTATGAAATTTGTGACACTTCGCCTGCCACGCCGAAGCGAGGCGGAGGCGGGTGCAATTCGTGTGAAGCGGGCATCCGATTCGGGCCTCCGACGCAAATCTCCAAAAAATTCCCGGAACTTTGGCTGCCAGTTCCTTTAGATGCTCGTGTGAAAGGAAATTAGTTATCAAGACACATCTTTTTGAGACGCAGAACAATTCAAATCCAAAACTCCAGTATGAAAACAAAAATTCTCCCAAACATATTCAACATATTCATTAGTGTTGGCTTGCTCTTCGCGTCAGCGCGCCTGCTGGTAGGCGGCCTGCGCGATGGCGTCCTGGATGTTGGCAACACGCCCTTCGGGCTCCCCATCATCACATTCGATGCTCCGGGCGCAGGCACAGGCCCCAACCAGGGCACCTTCGCTTACGCCATTAACCTGGGAAGTACGATCATGGGATTCTACCTTGACGCGAGCAATGTGTATCACGGTTTCGTGCGCGCTACCGACGGCACCATCACCACATTCAGCGCCTCCGACGCGGGCACAGGTCCTTTCCAGGGCACCTACGCCTTTAGCATCAATCGGTCGGGGGCCATCACGGGACTTACCATTGACGGGAACAATGTGTTTCACGGCTACCTGCGCGCTACTGACGGCACCATCACTATATTCGACGTCCCCGGCCAGGGCACTGGCCCCAACCAAGGCACCAATGCCGAGAACATCAATTCGACCGGCGTGATCGCAGGCTGGTACCGTGACCCCAGCTCAGTGGCTCACGGGATCGTGCGAGCTCCCGGCGGCGCGATCACCAGCTTCGATGCCCCGGGCGCGGGCACTGGCCCTTTCCAAGGAACCTATATGGGTAGCGTAGATTGTCTCAATTCGGCGGGGGCAATCTCGGGACTCTCGATTGACGCGAACAATGTCTATCACGGCTACCTGCGCGCTCCCGACGGCACCATCACCGTGTTCGATGTTCCGGGCGTGGGCACAGGTCCCTACCAGGGCACGTATCCCACTGGCATCAACGATGCAGGAACGGCTGAGGGATTCGACATCGACTCGAGCAATGTGAATCACGGTTTCTTGCGCGCCGCGGACGGCACCATCACCACGTTCGACGTTCCCGGCGGGGGCACAGGGCCGGGCCAGGGCACCGTCGCCAACAACATCAACGCGTCGGGGGCGATCACCGGAAACTACATTGACGCGAACGGTACCAATCACGGTTTCCTACGCGCTCCGGACGGCACCATCACTGCCACGTTCGATGTTCCGGGCGCGGGCACAGGCCCCGGCCAGGGCACCATCGCTAGTTGCAACAACGATGCCGATGCAATTACCGGAAACTACATTGATGCGAGCAATGTGAATCACGGTTTCATGCGCGCGGCGCCCAGGGTGCAGCCGACTCCGCGACCTCGCCCGACTCCACTGCCCAGGCCCTGAGTCTCTGTATGGACCGTGTAACACGACATGAGGCGTCTCCGAAACATCTAAGACGACCATTCTCATCTGTCTGATTTCACTTTGCGACGCCGCTGCCTCAGACCAGTTGACGCCTACGCATAAGGTACCGCTAAACGATCTTGGAAAAATACGATCATCACCTGCTCGCGCGAGAAAAACAAAGATTTCGTTGCCACACTGACACACACACGAAGGGCTACTCCGCCGCGACCGCGCCCGGCTCCACGCCCGTGTCCGTAACCCTAAAGTCATAAGACAGGTTTCTACGGGAACGTGTGCCCGTAGGAGAGCTCCCTTAACACGCAGTAAGCCTCTTTGCGGCAAGCGCCGTAGGGAGTGCTTTTGGGAATGCTCCAGCGCTGCCGATTCGGTCTCGGCCATCACGAACCACCGCTGTGAACGTTGCTAATAACTGGTGCTGCCGTCGAGCTATTCAAGGCAAAACGGTCTTCGAAATCTCCAAATTCCGGAACTTTGGATTCGAGTTCCTTTAGCAGATTGTATGAAAAATCGAAACTTACTAACCAAACTCACGCTGCTATTCGCTGTGTTAGTGACGCTTAGTGCAGCTCGAACGCAAGCCGACATCCTTCCTCGGGTCACCATCGGTTCCGCTCCTGTTGGCTTAACCACGGATCAGACTGTTCGGCTCAATTTCGTCAACAATGAGACATCCGCCAACGCGCCACTTAGCGGGTCGAACCCGACAATAGTTAACGTTACGCAAATTAGGGGCGCTGAGGGGACTGGCAGTTGCGGAGAAGGATACGACCTGGGTGTTGGCCTTGTCGATCTCGACCACGGCCTTGGCGCTGGCGCGACGACTTATGACCATGGCGGCTTCCTCTGGTGCGAGACGTACGCACCCTATCTATGGTCAGAAGAACTTGGAACATCGACGCTGTTCGAGCTGGAAGGCGAGTTCAACTGGATGAGAAGCATCTATGTGCCGAGCGGAATGACTCCGAATGGGAGCAAGGTTGTCGGCGGTGTAATCTTCCTTGACCGCTACACCACCGCGCCGTGGATGTGGACGGCCGATGGGAGCCCGGTCGAGTTTCTTACGGTGCCCGCGACCTATCCCCAAGGCAACGCGGTCGCTGTATCAAACGATGGACGGCTGATCGCAGGTACTCTGCGCGCTAGCCGCGTCGGCGTCAGCCAGGCAGCAGTGTGGCGCGATGGTAGCCCGCAGATCCTGCTTAGTACTCAGCTGTGGTCGGCAGTTGGCAGTAACCCGTTCGACCTCAACATTGCTTACACGGTGCGCCGCAGGCACCCGATGAACAATGATGGCTCAGTTATCGTCGGAGCCGCTGGCGCAGCGTTCCTGGCAAATTGCAAGGCTACGAAATGGGTGAATGGCGTCGAAAAGCAACTATCCACCGGCGGCATTGCGGTGCGGTCCAGCGTAGCTGTATTCATTGCCGACAGCGGTGTGATTTTCGGCTATGCAGTCCTCAGCAATGGGCGCGTGGTTCTGATGCGCTGGGGGGCAAACGGGAATCCCGAGATGTTTGTGCCCCCAAATGGTCTTAGTGTCGTTAACCTAAGCTCGGTTGATTCGCAAGGCAACGCGGCAGGCGGCGCACTAGCCCAGCAATTCAGTTGCCCTTCATGCTCCGATCCCGCCTGTAACCGAAAACCCTTTGTATGGACTCGCCGCAACGGCTTCACGATTCTTCCAGAAAACGGCCTCGAGGAAGCGTACAACACGAGCGCTGTCCAAGACGTGTCCGATGACGGGCGCGTAGCCGTGGGACAGCTGTCTACATGCGTAGTCGGGCCGAGCAGCCCGCCGCAGGTTGGATTTGTGTGGAGAGCGGACTCCGGGCTTGTGCTCGTTGACGACCTTATGCTCGCATCCGGACAGCCTGACCCTCACTATTACACCGCGACCGATGTGAGCCGCGATGGAAACCGCGTCCTTGTAGTGGGTAACCCCCCACTGAACGACCCACAGGACACTGCCGATCTAACTCTCGATTTGGCGTGGCGTACGCCAATTCCATTACATACAAGGACTCTACGACATCAGCCGACGGCATCGCCTGTCCTAGTCGACGATACGTTGTAAGCCCGAGTGTATCGGGACATAAGCTAGGATATGTAACAGGCCGATTTGATGGATACGCCAATGAGCAGTGCTGCCTACAACAACAGCTCCATCTCACATTTAGGCGTCTTCGTTAACCGGGTGGCGCCTTCTCGCTATTGATCCAAAAATTTCCGGAACTTTGGTTTCCACTTCCTTTAGAGGTTTGTATGAAAACTTATTACTGGTTAACTCAAAATCGTTTCCTATCACATCCGCGCTTCGCAACCGCACTGCTCCTCGCCGGCTTTGCGGCGGTATTTATCTCGGCACCAACTCCCGCGTCAGCTCGCGACCAGGTCCCGTTTAGGGCAGCCTTCACCACCGAAGTCGAGATCGAGTTCGTGTACCCATTCTTCTACATCTCGGTTACCGGACATGGCAATGCCAGCCACTTGGGAGCGACCACTGCGGTCACAGACAACCAGATCGTCAATGTGAATACCGGCATGGCGACTGCGACCTACACATTAACTGGGGCCAATGGAGACACGGTTGTATTGGAGATGATATTCCAGACCACTTTCTTGCCAAATAATGCGGTCACGTTTGAGGGCACTTACACTGTCACAGGAGGCACCGGTCGGTTCTATGGGGCAACAGGGAGCGGCGATCTGGCTGGGTCGGCAATCGCCACCGGACCGAACACTGGCATCGGTTCGTTTTCTGTGGCAGGCACAATCTCGAGGCATTGAACTGAGTAAAACTGCGCTGCAACTGGTCCTCACCAATCAGTTAAGCTCAGAACCCACAACAATAGCCGTATCTCCCAATAAGCCGTCATCCGTAACCGGTGGCGGCTTTCTATTTGCTCCAAAAAGTTCCGGAACTTTGGTCCCCAGTTCCTTTAGTGATCTGTATGAAAACCCATCTGAAAACTAATTGTTCGTTTACTCGAAATTGTCTCCCATCAAGTTTGCGCTTCGCAACCGCACCGCTCCTCACCTGCTTAGCGGCACTGTTTATCTCAGTAACCACTGCGGCAGTAGCCAGCGGCCCTTCCGCGAATCCTGACGCACCGAGGAGCACCTTCGTCACGTCCACGCCCCAAGCGCCACCGCAGGTGCGATACATGCTGATCGAGCTCGGAGGGAGAACGGTGTTCGACATAAGTCAGTCCGGTCACATCGTCGGCAACAAGCAGTTCGCACCCGGGCCCAGACACGGCGCATTTTGGCCCAGCAGCCGGAGCGCGGCGATTGATCTCGGCACATTGCCTGGCCTCAACAGCGTCGCCAGGAGTATTAACCCTCGGCGCGAGATAGTGGGAATTGCGTTTAACGAAGACTTCTCTGTTGAGCGGCCCTTGTTTTGGGCAAGCCCTAACAGTGCCCCGGTCGAACTCCCCGGTCTGCCGGCCGGCCTTGCGGGTGAAGTGTACGACATCAATCCATCAGGCCAGATCGTCGGCCAGTTCTTTAACGCGGACTTTTCAGTGAACCCGGCAGTCTTTTGGCCGAACAGCAACGCAGCGCCCATTTATCTTCACGTGTTGAGTAATGAGCTTTTTGCCAGCGTAGCCACCAGCATCAATGCTTCCGGCAACATCCTCGGCGACGCGTGCGACCAAGCCGGCGTTGAATGCCATGCCGTGTTTTGGGCGAACAGCACGAGCACTCCTGTGGCGCTGGCTTCACCGGGAGGCGGATTCATTTACAGCTTTGTCGTTTTCTACAGTCACGGCATCAATAATGCGGGAAACATGGTTGGTTACGCATATACGCCCGGCTTCGCCGCCGTGCGCGCGGTATCGTGGGCCAGCAGCTCGAGCCCGGCGGTGGTTCTGAACACAGTTAGCGAGTTTACCAACACTGTCGCGGCAGGCATCAGTGACAACGGCCAGATCGTGGGCTATGGATTCAATGACGACTTTTCGAAAAGTCGTCCCTTTATCTGGCCCAATTCCACCAGCCAGGGTATCGATCTAACCACATTCTTTCCGGCTGGCTCCAACTGGGACTTGGATTCCACGTTCGCCATCGCCGTTAACAATCGTGGCGAGATTATCGGCGGCGGATCGTTCAACGACGGAACAGTCCACAACTTTGTGCTGATCCCAGTGCACGGGCATTGAGCAAACGACATTCGATAGCCGATCAAGATAAGACAGGCTGCATCCCCGCCGCCAGACCTCCAAAACAGCCGTCACCTGTTACCGAGTGGCGGCTTTTTGTTGCTCAAAATATTCCGGAACTTTGGCTGCTTGTTCCTTTAGAGGTTTGTATGAAAACTTATCTGAAAACTAATTATTGGTTTAATCGAAATCGTATCCTATCACATCTCAGCAAAAGCTTTTTGGCGCTCGCAATCGCCGGTGCGTCATTAACGTTATCGAGCGCTGAGGCTAGCAGACCCGCACCCGCAAACGGAGGTTTTTTTCCTTGTTTCACTTACGCTGGTCCTCCTCGCCAAGTCGGTGACAACACGATTGTCACGTTCAACGTCACTACAACAGCGACCGGCACCTTTGACGGCACTCTCGAAGGCACTGAGCTGGACATAATTCATCCCGACGGTTCCATAACTTTGTACGGAACCGCAGTTTTCACCGGTTCGGTTGGCAATAGGTCCGGCACGTTGCTCTTCCTCTATACAGGCAGGGGCAACGTTAACACCGGCCACGAAACTTTGAGTTTTGTGGGCGTATACGGGACTGACGGTCTCACTGGTATGCATGCGCAGGGCACGGCTGAAGGTGATCTGGGCAGCGAGTGCGATGGCGACTTCGGTGGGCACGGCACTTATCACGGACAGATTGTTTTTACTCCCTAACTCGACTGAGTAAAAGACGCAGTGCGCAATCAGCCGTCACGTTTCACCGCGTGGCGGCTTTGCGTTTGAGAACGCCTCCCAAGATCAGGACTTATAGCTACCCGGCGCTCTCCAATAGCTGTTCGGCAATTGAATCTATGATGTACAACAAAAGGTAGCGAAGAGAATGAAGATCAGGAACCCAAGTCTTATCCAAACTTTGTTGCCTTCATTTCCTTCTGTTTGTCGACTTTAACACAAATCGGTGCCGACCTTATCGCGCTTGTTCGGCTGCCTCTTCGGAAGGCTCTTCGCCGATTTCTTCTTCGATTTCACGACGCCAGTCGCGCGAGAGCCAGGAGCGGAGCACGCCATAGAGCAGATATGCGAGGAAAAGCACCGCCGGCATCCACTCGTAATACATTACCGTGACAACGAGAATTAGGATGATGGCGAGAAAACGCGGAATCGATTTCTTCGTCTTCCAATTAACCGCCTTGAAGCTCGGATATTGGAACCGGCTGAACATCATGAATGAGAGAAAGAGCAGCAACGGCGGTAGCACGAAACGCCAGTTGCCGAGGTGATGTTCACCTTCAGCAAGCCAAAGAAGAAACAACGTGATTGACGCAATCAAACCGGCGGCTGCGGGTATGGGAAAACCCGTAAAGGTCTTTTGATGATTAGGTCCGTTTGTCGCCGCCGCTGAATTAAAGCGAGCAAGACGCAACGCGCCGCACGCCAAGTAAACAAATGCGATGATCCAGCAGGCATTTGGAAATTGGTTGAGAACGACTCTGTAAACCATGAGTGCCGGCGCAAGCCCGAACGAAACGATGTCAGCGAGTGAGTCGAACTCGCGGCCAAATGGAGTGTCGTGGCCGCCGAGCCGCGCAAGTCTTCCGTCTAAAAAATCAAAGACAAACGCGCCGAGAATGAACCAGATCGCTTCGTGAAAACGATCCCCAGCAAGATCGGCATTCGTGCTTTGCAGCAGAGCGCCCTCAAGAATTTTTAGCGTTGCGGTAAACCCGCAAAAAAGATTTCCCGCCGTCATCAAATTGGGCAGGAGATAAATTTTGAGGTTGTTCGTTCACGAATTCATCGAACTGTTGTCAGCGTTTGCGTTCTTGTCGCCTCGCCCTTCTCAAGGGAGAGGGTAGGGTGAGGGTTGTCCGGTTCTGCGGATTCGATAACGCCCCTCACCTCAATCCTCTCCCCTTCACCAAGGGGAGAGGCGGATTTCATGGTGGCACGTTGGTCGTTCATCAGTCGGGCAGACGCGCGATGACTGTCGATCCTCCGGAAACGTGATCGCCTGTTTTCACTAGGACTTCAGCTTCGAGCGGTAAGTATAATTCCGTCCGCGAGCCGAAGCGAATCATCCCAAAGCGTTCTCCCTTTTTCAATTCATCTCCAACGTTTGACCAGGCCACGATGCGCCTGGCAATCGCGCCGGTCAGTTGCCTAACGACAATCGTTGCTCGCGAAGTTTCGAACGCCCATGTCATCGCTTCATTTTTCTCCGGGCAATCTGGATCGCGAGCATCGAGGCAGAGACCTTCATGATGCTGACGATAAACGATACGTCCAGCGATCGGCGCTCGATTCGTGTGGACGTCGAAGATCGATAGGAAAATTCCTACGCGCCGCGTTTTTGTTTTTAGAACTTCCTTCTCATCCAGTTCAACGATGTCGCTGACCCTGCCATCAGCCGGAGCAACGATCAGGTTCGGATCTGCCGGCACCGGACGATCCGGGTCGCGGAAAAAAGCAATCGTGAAAAGAAAAAGCGCCAGAAAAATGAGCGACAACCACGTTGAAACAAACCAGCTCGCTACTGCGGCCAAAGCCAAAACTAAGAGAATCCACCGTGCTTCCAAGAACGTTTGCGCGCGCATCCGAGGCCCGCATTTTCCAGTTTAAAAATCGCATGGTCAAGCAATCAGAAATGCTCTGTCGTTCTTCTAGACGACCATAGGCGGCCAAATACAATATCTAGCGTTTTGTCGATCGTGGGTGCCCAATTCCTAGGGGCAATCTGGCAGGATTTCCGACGAGATATTAGTTGTTTATCGAGACAATTCGGGTATCCTCTTTATAAGGTCTTTCCGGCCTTAATCTATGCTAAAAACTCAAGAAGAAATTCCGGTCGAAAAATCGTCTGGCCGGGGATCGACTGGAATTGGCGCGGCACAAAAGTACGACGCCGCGCAAATCGACAAATTGGAGGGCCTCGAGGCGGTTCGAAAACGGCCTGGAATGTTCATCGGCGATCCTGATGAGCGCGGTTTGCACCATTTGGTTTTCGAGGTGTTGGATAATTCGATCGATGAACATCTCGCTGGGTTTTGTACAAAAATAGAATTGACCGTCCATGTCGATGGATCGCTGTCGGTGCGCGATAATGGCCGTGGAATTCCCGTCGATATTCATCCCAAATGGAAAATGCCAGCGATCGAGCTGGTGCTAACAAATCTGCACGCCGGCGGAAAATTTGGACAAGGCGCCTACAAATATTCGGGCGGCCTGCACGGCGTAGGCGCGAAATGCACGAACGCGCTTTCGGAATGGTTCAAGGTAGAAGTATCGCGCGACGGCAAGGTCTATCACATGGCTTTCGCCAAGGGCAAGACGACGGACAAACTCAGCGTTATCGGCGAGGTCAAAAACAAAAAGACCACTGGCACACTGATTACGTTCCTTCCGGACCCGACGATTTTCACAATCACGACGGAGTTCAAATTCGAGCGTCTCGCAACGCGGTTGCGCGAACTGGCGTTTCTCAATCCCGGTCTCGAGATCACGCTTACGGATGAGCGTGCCGACCCGGCGAAGCAAGAGAGATTCTTGTACAAACACGGCATCGAAGAATTTGTAAAGCAGCTCGGCGAGAACAAACAGGTGCTGCATCCGAAGCCGGTCGTGATCTCCCGACAACGCGATGAAGTGTTTCTCGATGTGGTGCTCCAATACAACGACAGCTACAACGACCAGATTTTACCCTTTGCCAATTCAATCCCGAATCCGGATGGTGGCACGCATCTGACCGGCTTCCGCACAGCGCTCACCAAGGCCGTCAATCAGTACGCGAAATCAAGCAATTTTCTCAAAGAGAAGGACCCTTCGATCTCCGGAGACGATGTGCGCGAAGGCTTGATTTGTGTCCTCAGCGTCAAGTTGCCTAATCCACGCTTCGAATCGCAGACCAAGGTGAAGCTCGTCAACACTGAGATCGATGGGATCGTAAACTCGGTCGTGTATGACGGGCTAATGACCTATTTCGACAAGAACCCGCCAGTCGCACGACGGATTTTCGACAAAGTTCTCACGGCCGCGCGGGCACGGGAAGCGGCTCGAAAAGCCAGGGAAACAATTCGCAAGGGCGCTCTCACCGGCGGCGGATTGCCAGGGAAGTTGGCTGATTGCTCCGAGCGCGATCCGGAATTGACTGAGCTTTACATCGTCGAAGGCGATTCAGCGGGTGGCTCCGCCAAACAGGGACGCGACCGGCGCTACCAAGCCATTCTGCCGATTCGCGGAAAATTGATAAACGTGGAAAAAGCGCGCGAGGATCAGTTCCTAAAGAACAATGAGATCCAGTCGATGATTACTGCTATCGGCGCCGGGATCGGCAAATCCAAAGAGGATGGCAACGGCAAAGACGAAGGGCGTTTCGATATCACCAAGCTGCGCTACGGCCGGATTATTATCATGACAGATGCGGACGTCGATGGATCGCACATTCGCACTCTGTTGCTTACTTTCTTCTTCCGGCAAATGACCGAGCTGGTGCGTGCGGGCAGGATTTACATCGCGCAACCACCCCTTTACCAAATCAAGCGGAAGAAACGCGAAGAATACGTCGATGACGATGCCCGGCTGAACAAAATCCTCATTTCGCTTGGCGCTGAAGACGTTCGATTGAGAAATCTGGCCGATAACAAAGAAATTCCGGCGACACAGCTAAAGGACATTCTCGAATCGCTCGAGAAACTTGCGAAGTTAAGCGAAGCAGTGCGCCGCCATGGCGGTGATTTCGAAACTTATCTTGCTGAACGAAACGCGAAGTCGGGCAAGCTTCCAACGCATCTGGTGAAGGTGCGCGAGGGAAACGAGGAGACCGTGCATTATTTTCACGACGAGAAAGCGGTACGCAAATTTCATCAAGAGAATCTGGACCTGAATTTGTTCGACACCGAGCTTGGCCAGGAATTGCTTCCGCTGGGCGAAGCGCCAGTGCGGACAGACGGGAGTCGCAGACGCGGCAGACTGGTAGAGCTGCACGAATCGGCCACGATTGAAAAAATTATAGCCGAATTGGCCCGCAAAGGTTTGAAAGTCGCTCACTACGCGACCAGCGACCAGCCGATCTTTGAATTGATCGAAGGCGAAGGCGAAAAAGCGGTTTTGCATCCGCTGTTTTCAATTCCCGAAATCCTGGAGAAGATTTTGGAGATTGGCCGCCGCGGAGTGCAAATCAAGCGGTTCAAAGGTCTCGGTGAAATGAACGCCAAGGAGTTGTTCGAGACCACGATGAATCCGGAGAAACGCAAACTCCTGAAGGTGGACCTGAACGACGATAACGCCGTCGATGCCGATAAAATGTTCACGATTCTGATGGGTGATGTCGTCGAGCCACGCCGGCAATTCATCGAAGACAACGCGCTGAATGTGCGCAATCTCGACGTGTAAATTCCAAGATGGGAGGCCTGTTTCACAAGCTACGCCATCCGCGACGCTGTTATGTTGTCTGCACAATTCCGCGTTCGGGTAGCAATTTGCTGACGGATGGCTTGCGCGCCACGCGCCAGGCGGGCATGCCGAAACAGTTCTTCCTCACAAAGTCCGAAGGCCGCTACGGTGCCGGGCTCGGACTGGATCCAAACGCTGATTATCCGGGCTATGTGCGTGGCATCGTCGACACGAAGACAACCCACAATGAGGTATTCGGCTTTAAGCTAATGAGCTGGTATCTGGACGATTTCCTTGCCCGACTGCGAGGTACTCACGCCTTTGGCGACGCAGCGACTGATGATCTCACGTATGTTGCGAAATGCCTTCCCACGCCTTCGCTTTGTACACATCCTTCGGCGCCACAAACTGCGGCAAGCATTGTCCACAGCGCGCGCGCTTCAGACCGGTCTTTGGAAAGTGCAGGAGGGAAAAACCGCGTCACGAGAACCGCAATTTGACGCGCAGTTGATCGAACAATCTCTAAGAGAAGCCGAGCGACAGGAAAATATCTGGTACACATTTTTTCAGCGAATCGGCGTTGCTCCCTTCCATGTCGAGTACGAAGAACTATGCCGGGATTACGAGGGAACTCTCCGCGGTGTGGTGGATTTCTTGAAAATCTCGCTGCCGCGCGACGCGCGGATCGGTCCTCCCGTAACGATCAGACAGGCTGACGAAATTTCCCGAATTTGGGAAGAGCGCTTCCTTACCGAGCGTCCTTCCGCCTACTTGCCAGCGCATGGATAAATCCAAACGTCATGCTTAACCCAAACGAGAAAATTGAACCGATAAATGTAGCCGAAGAAGTATCGAGGTCCTTCCTCGATTACTCGATGTCGGTCATTATTTCGCGCGCGTTACCGGACGCGCGCGACGGACTCAAGCCATCGCAGCGCAGAATTCTCTACGCGATGCATGATCTCTCTCTTTTCCCGGGACGACAGCATCGCAAATGCGCGAAGATTTGCGGTGACACCAGCGGAAATTATCATCCGCACGGCGAAGCGGTGATCTATCCTACGCTCGTCCACATGGCCCAGCCGTGGGCTATGCGTGAAACGCTCGTCAACGGCCAGGGTAACTTCGGCTCCGTCGAAGGCGATCCCCCAGCGGCGATGCGTTACACCGAAGCGCGTATGACGCATCTCGGCGCCGCGCTGATGACCGACATGGACAAGGACACGGTCGATTTCGTCCCAAATTATGACGAAACACGCACCGAGCCGACGGTTTTCCCGGCTGCCTTTCCAAATCTGCTCGTTAATGGCGGGACCGGCATCGCTGTGGGCATGGCGACCAATATTCCGCCGCACAATCTCAGCGAAGTGATTGATGGAATCTGCGCGCAAATCGACGATCCGGAAATCACGCTCGAGGAGCTGATGAAACATGTAAAAGGGCCGGACTTCCCGACTGGCTGCGTCATCTGCGGCGTGTCGGGAATCAAACAATATCTCGAGACTGGCCGCGGCAGTATGAAGGTGCGCGGCAAGGCCGGCATTGAGGAGCTCAAAGGCGGCCGAGAACAAATCGTCATCACTGAAATTCCATACAACGTCAATCGCGCTACCCTCGTCGAACGCATCGCGTCGCTAGTAAACGAAAAAGTGCTGACAGAAATTAGCGCCGTTCGTGACGAATCCGATGAAAATACGCGGGTCGTTATCGAGCTAAAGCGCGACGGCAATCCAAAGGTCGTCATCAACAATCTCTACAAGCACACTGCGATGGAAAGCTCCTTCGCGGTCATCATGCTCGCGATTGATCATGGGCGGCCCAAGCTTCTTTCTCTCAAGGAAGCGAACGCCTGCTATATCGAGCACCGGCGTGAAGTCGTGCTGCGCCGGACCCGCTTTGAGTTGCGCAAAGCGGAGGAGCGCGCTGAAACGCTCGAGGGTTACCTCATCGCGCTCGCTAATCTCGACGAATTTCTCCGTATCATTCGCGGGTCGGCCAGCCGCGATGAAGCCCGAGTAAAACTATTGGCCTTCGAATTCACCAAGCGTCAGGTCGAGCAGATCGGCATATTGATTCGCACTGAGGCCCGCCTGACAAATGGCCGCTACGCTTTCAGCGAACATCAGGCTGACGAAATCCTTAATCTTCGGCTGTATCAGCTCACGGGGCTCGAGCGAGAGAAGATCGACAAGGAGTACAAGGAACTACTCGAATCCATCAAAGACCTTCGCGACATCCTGGCCAAAGAGCAACGTGTCTTCACGATTATCAAAAAGGAGCTCCGAGAAATTCGCGACAAATACGGCTCGCCGCGCCTGACACAGCTCGCGCCTGATCAAGCCGAGATTAACATGGAAGACCTCATCGCGAACGAGGGCTGCATCATCAGCATTACGCATGGGGGCTTTATTAAACGCACGGCCGTGAGCGCGTTTCGTGCCCAGCGCCGCGGCGGCAAAGGCGTGATCGGCATGCAAACGCGCGAAGGCGCCACCGAGGAAGAGGAAGGCGATTTCGTGGAGCATCTTTTTACCGCGACCACGCACGATTACCTGATGTTTTTCACCGCTTCGGGACGCGCGTATGTGGAAAAAGTTTACGAAATTCCCGAGATGGGCCGCGCTGCCAAGGGCCGCTCGATCGCGAATATTCTCGAGCTCAAGCCCGATGAAAAAATCGCCGCGACGATCCGTATTCAGTCAAAAAAATCCGGTACGGGACCAAGCGCTGTCGATCAGACCTGGGACGAAAATCTCCACATCGTGTTCGCCACGCAGTCCGGCATCGTTAAAAAATCGAACCTTTCCGATTACGCGAATGTTCGCCGTGGAGGCATCATCGCCATCCAGATCGAGGAAGGCGACCGGTTGATTGATGCCAAGCTAACGAACGGCAATAACGAGATCGTGCTCATTACCAAGGATGGAATGAGCTTGCGATTTCACGAAGAACAACTGCGCGATCAGGGTCGCAACACAGTCGGCGTTTGGGGAATTCGCCCCGGCGAAAGGCGATCACGTTGTGGCCATCGCCATTGTCGATCCAAACGCCATGCTGCTGGTCGCCGGCGAAAATGGAATTGGCAAACGGACGTCGTTCGATGATTACCGGCGGCAATCGCGCGGCGGCAAAGGCATTATTACCATGAAAACCGGTGAGAAAACGGGCGATGTGGTTGGCGCGCTCACTGTCCGCGAGACTGATGAGATCATGCTCATCGCCAACAAAGGCCAGATGGTGCGCACGCGGGTGAAAGAAATTCGCGAAACCGGCCGAAACACGATGGGTGTAAAATTGATGGATCTCCGCAACGGCGAAAAGCTTCAGGCGATTGCGCCAGTCGTTAGCCAGGCGGAAGAAGAAGCCCAAACCGACGAGGCCCCGGTAGAAAAATCATAAAGCGATTTCGTAAATCTTGTAGCCAACGGTTCCCGCAGGACGAATCCGTCCGTGTGCGGACCTGTGGCCGGTCCGCCTCGCCAGTGCTTTCATATCAGGAGGGAACGGCCCATAGGGCCGAGACTACAGAAGCCAGCCCCCGTGACTTCTAGCTGCCAGTTTCCACCGATCAATAGCCGCCACCCATCTGGTGCGTGGTCGTCGTCGTTGTTTGCGAAGTCGGCGGCGCCACAGGCGTTGTGACTGTAGTCTGGCGCGTTGTGGTGCTAGTCGTCTCAGGCTGGCTGGAACAAGAGACCAGCATCAAGGCGAGAATGGAAAATGCCGAACCAAATATGATTGCTTTTTTCATAGCATGAATTGTTTCTTCAACAAACGATTCGTCGCAGGTCGCATCGCCAGACGTATTTAGAGCGAAGAATTATTTTAAATTTCGACCCTCGACCGCTGTTTCTTTAGCTCACCGCGTTTTCGCTTCGATTCCAGAATTCTCTTCTTCAAACGAGCTGGCCGCGGGGATTTTCTTCGCCGCGCTTTTTCTCTCTTTGCGATCTCGGCCAAACGACGCTTTTCTGCTCGAGCGCTCTCGATCGCATCCAGTAGTCGGTCGCGCGCCAGTTTGCGGTTCACCGCTTGCGAGCGTGAATCCTGCACTGTCACGCTGATGCCACTCGGCCTGTGACGCAGCGTTACAGCGGTTGCAACTTTGTTTACGTTTTGACCTCCCGGCCCACTGGATCGCGCAAAGGTTTCCTCAAAGTCGGAATCACGAATGCCAAGGCGTCGCATTCGCTCGGCTAGCGCGTCTTTCGACATGGCTGTCGCCCAATTATTCCGTCTTAACTTCAGGAATGTTTTCCCGTCCGTAGCGAAGAACGCGCGCCATCCAGATCAATTCATTCAGGAATTTGCCGAGGCGTCGCACATAACTTTGATCGAGCAAATTTCCCTGGTCATCGAAAAGCTTTTGCACGTTTCCGAAATTGACGTCCCAAAAAATTGTCACCAGGCCCAGCTCGCGCAGGACTGGCAACAGCGCCTCGATCACGCGCGCGCCGCCAAACGGACCCGCCGAGACACCGCATATTCCAACGGCTTTGTGAATGTACTCCTCCAGATTCATGTCGAGGGCGTGCTTCAGAAGGCCGGGGTAACCATGATTGTATTCCGGAGTTACTATGATAAGTCCGTCGCAACGCTGGATAGTCGCTGAGAATTTTGGATCCTTCATTTGCTCGCCTGCGTCATCGAGTTTCAAAGGAAGCTTACACACGTCGATCAGCTCCGTCTCGACATCCGCATGTTTCTTTGTTTGCTCAAGAACAAAGCGCGCAGCGTACTCAGTTCTCCTTCCCTGGCGGGAGGTCCCGAGAATCACCGGAATAAAAAGCGGTCGCTCCATTTCTGAATCGTAATTGGTAATTCGTAATTCGTGAATCGTTTTCCGATGCAACGGTTCAACGATTTAACGATTCAGGCTCGCCGGAAAAGATTTGCCGATGGCCGGACTCTAACGGGCACGGGCCTTTCCGCAGCCATCCACGTTTCTCGTAGCGCCATGCCGACATCTTCGATAAACCTGTGATTTCGCAAAAGTGGTGCAACGAGCGTCTGACAGGGCGAGAATCTGTCGATGCGATTCACCCTGTGCCGTTGTGAGACTGCTTTTTCGAGAGGGGGGTGACGGATGCCCCGGCACATGCCCCCAATGACGCGGGGCCTTACATGAATAGGTCCTGCCCTCCTCCGAGCACAAAAAATGGGCTATCCAAGGGCTCATCGGGGGCGATAGCGATAGGTCTCACAAACGGAAAAATCGGCACGCAGCAGAGGCAAGAACAACTCCGCCAGCTCAGGACTCTGCAGAAAATCTTGGGTTTCCCCATACCGTCGTTGTAATTCCCGGACGAAACGTTCGTCCGGTAATCCGTGCAGCGGCGTCTCTGAATCGCTCTGGTGCGGAGCCCGATGCCCGGAGAGGAACATCTGCACAGGCGCCGGCCAATTGCGCGTCTGAAATTCGCGAGCAAGTTCGAAGCTGATCAACGTTCCCATGCTGTGGCCAAAGAACGCCAGCGGAAGGGTGCAAGCATCGCCTGCAACGGGCACCAATGCCCGGATCAGCGAATTAAAGTCCGTGAAAGGTTCGAGACGGTTTGTATCGCGTCCGGGCAGTTGAACGCAGCCAAGCTCCACATCAGAAGGAAGCCATTTCTGCCAGCCTCCAAATACTGAAGCACGTCCCCCGGCGTAAGGAAAACAAAGTAATCGCAGCTTCGCACGAGAATTGGGCTCAGGATAAAAAAGCCAATTGTTGGAAGCTGCTGAGGAAGGCATAGTTTTTTATAAGTCTCTGCTCAAGCCGGTCGCGAAGGCTTGCGACTGATGTCGGAGCGGCCTTGGCGAAACCGATTCTACCGCTGAGGTTGAAACCACTCAAGGGCCCGGAGCGCATATCCCATTCAACCGAAGCCTAGTCTCCGTGAAGTGCGGTATCCAATCCCACTCGATACAGCCACGCCGAGTCATGTGCGGGCCGACCGTTGGCGTCATAGCCTCCAAAGTAGAGGATGCTGTCTGAATCGGAAGGAAATGGCGACAGAGTGATTGCGCGGACAGCCACTAGTTTGGAGGGCGCTCGAGGATCTGACTTCGTAAGTGGACGAACCTGGCGAAGCGTGTAACGAGCCTTGGAATCACGAACAAGATACCACGCAGAACGCCCTTCTCCTTTGCGCGGCGAATGGGCTTGCAGGCCAATCAGGTACTCGGTTGCCCTGGAACGAGGATTAGTTACCGGATAAATATCATTGTAGGCAGGAATAACATACGATGTACGCAAGTTACCCCAATGCTGGGCCAGAAACTGTGGAATATCTAGCTCAGTAGTTACAGAGTGTTGTCTGGCAGGATCGATTCGTAACATCAATCCCGGGCCCTCTAAACCCGCCAATATAACTTGATGGCCTGAGGCTTCTGGGTCCGGAACGGTTGTTAAACCACGCAAGCCGCTGTTGTTGGGACCGAGAGAATGACGGTCAGAGTAAACCTTCTCCCATGCGGGATGAGGATCGTTGGTGGTGCGCTCAAACAAATCTCCTTTCGCCGAGAAGTAGAGATGGTCGGCACATGCGGTGAATGCCATTACGCGGTCTTCAAAGTCAGTGAATTCAGTTCGCCATCTGATCTTCCCGGGAGCGTGTGGGTCATAGACGCCAACGAAAATTGCGCCCTCGCGGTTCCCGCCTGCCATACGCGGACCAACACCACCGACGAACAGTTGATCGGTCTTGGTGACCGGATCCCGAAACAGAAAAAGTGCGCGAACGGAGCGAATGGCCAGAGTCGTCTCCGTCCAATGTCCCGATTCATCGCGAGCGAACACCGCGCCCTGCGCCCGAACGCCACCATGCAAACCGCCGTGCGCCTCCAATCCGGCGATCAGCAAGGAGAATGGCGTCGTTAGCGTTTGTCCATTCGCATCCGTTGTAAACGTGATTGCTCGGAGTGCCGTCAATCTTCCAAAGCGGTAAACACCGTCCGGCAGTTTCTCTGAAAACGCATACTCCTGGCGCCATCGACCCCCAGCAGAGTCGAGGACCATGATTTGAGGTCCTGATCTGGAGTCTGGATCTTCCCAATATCCTGTGCCGGCGTACAACTTCTCCTGAAACGCGACGAGGTTGATGAGTTCAGTGCCGCCGAGTTGGTTGCCGTGTATGTCGCGTTCACCCGCTTGAAAAGCTGGCCGGAATCCTTCACGGTTGCGGGCATTGGCCTGCGCGGCTGGCGCTGGCTGAGCAGAATTTGAGAGCGGCGAAGAGGTCCCAGCCACAGAATTGGCCGGTGACAAGAAAGTTCCAGGAAACAAGAGTGAGACAAACAACGCAACTATGCAGGCAGCTCTTATCGATGAAATCAAAACGATACTCCACGCGATCGCGCATAGATCGCCTCTTAAATCACGACTATGGCGCACGGATACGTTGACGGAACTATATGAGTGCTTAGTAGTAAAAAGTTAATTAATAATATCGTGATAAACTGGCGTTTTCGGGCACTGGCTCAGTTTGAAATTTGGTATGGACGGATTTATTCCAAGGGCAAACCCGATTCAGCGGCTCGATCTTGCAAACCATCTTGTCGTTTTTTTTCGTCCGTTTCCCGTTGTTTGTCGACTTTCTTTTCCGCGCTTGTCAAATACCGCACGTAATCTTCAATCGCGCTGTTCGGAATTCCAACTCTAGCCACGATCAGCAGTCCGTCCTTGGTTGAAAACATGTCTCCCAATCCGGCCGGAAAAAAATTGGTGACAGCGCAATCCAAAACTTCTTTCGTAAGCGGGGGTTCAGTCCGAAATGCGGTGCAGGTGTTGTCGCAATGCGATGCTACCATTGTTGTGATTTCCATGACGTTCAATCTATCAGTAGCCAACCATTTCGTCGAGACTCCAGACATGATCGCTAATCCCGAACCGCGAGTGCGGCCAAGAGATGGTACCGAAAACTTCGCCTCCCCGATGGCGATGCCGGATCGATCATCGGGTGGCGAGAATGTGATTGAGACCGCTTCGGCGATTCCCTCGCCGTTTGTTGCGGCTCCCTAAACGCATTAGACTAAGTCCTATTTGCGGTTGCCGGCATTGGTAGTAAGATCATCTTCGATTACGTCATCCGACGCCTCGACGCATTTTCGGCCGGCTGAAACTGGTTGAAAGGCTTAACCTTCGCTGAGACACCGCTTAGCGCGATCTCCAGATTCAACTGGAGCCCCGAGTCACCTGAAGGGGGGCCGCTGTTGAAAGCGCCCCGTGAAGATGGTTCCTCGTTCCGCGCAGATTTGGAGCGGTCAACCCAAAAAAAACGGTTTATGAAATTCGTAGCGCTCAGAGCGCACTCACCTGCCGGGCGATTACATAAGCCATTAGAAACGGAGATACGTCATGACAAAATCAACCCCGACCCTTACGCAAAGCGGACTGCTCGCCGTGTTGCTGCAACGCCAGCGCTACAAAGTAATCCAGTTGGGCTGCCGTGGCGCACACAGGAAGCACTTGCGTGCCGCCTTTTGGAGTATCCTCACTTGGCCGCGGGAACGGTTCCTCCAAAGCCTCAGTCTTTCGCACGATACGCCGGAGAGCACTCAGATGAACGAGGTAAATCACTATTGATAATGAAAAACAAAAGGCCTTACGTCTTGTTGGCATTCGCAGCGCTCGCGCTTGCCTCACCATGCCAAGCGCAGGACGGGGGCTCTAGTAGGCAGCACAATTCTACACCGCAACAGGCGTTAAATAAGAGGCAAGACGCTTTTCAAGCAGACAAGGCAAAAGGAGTGCATGCCAGCTACCAGTGGGAACTCAGTGGTCCAAGCGGCGGCGACTGGTGGTTGATTGTAAATGATGGAACTTACAAAATGGGCAAGGGAAAGATTGACAATCCGAATGTCACGTTTGTAGCGAGCGATGAAGATTGGGTTGCTATGTCAAATAAAACCCTCAACGTCTCATGGGCATACCTGACTGGCCGCTTAAAGATTCAAGGCAGCCATGGGCTGGTAAAAGAATTAGACAAGATTTTTCCTTAAAACTTGGAATGAATCTGCAGCAGCGCCGCCTGTTGATTCTGCGATTGCAGGTCTGGGAGGCGCAAGAGTCTCGCGGAAAAATGTCCTTCATCTGATTCAGGCCCGTTTAAGCGACGCCGGGTTTCGGAAAAATCTCGCCAGCTCTGTCGAGGCAAAACGCCGCGACCCCGAAACCGTTTTCTACGGTCCGCGCAGTTTTCACTGCAAAATGACGCAAGCGAACCCAAAGGCATGTGAGGGCTGGATGGCCGAAACACCTAGCGTCGGCCATGCTGTGCAACGCAGTGAAAACCCACGCAAAAACTCTTTCTTGAATTATGAGTCCCCTGCTCTAACCGCTGAGCTACAGGCATCGCTGAAAAGAAACGCCCATCGGACTTGCCGCGCGACTAATTACTTGGCGAATACTTGGCAAATAGACCCTGTTTTGGATGCGTTTCCGTGCGTGATCATTCGCAAACACTAAAATTGCCGAGCCTAACGAGTATCCCTTAGGAAATTGCGTTTTCAGGGGTGCCGATGATGGGATTCGAACCCATACCCGGATTACTCCGGAACGGATTTTAAGTCCGTTGCGTCTGCCATTTCGCCACATCGGCTTTTTCGCTCTCAAACGGCCTTTTTCTCTATGGGGAAATGCCGTTTTGAGCACAATTTAATATATCACATGCTCGCGCCATTGTGACGCATTTTAACGTTGCAGTATGCCAACGCTCCGCTTCATGTTGAATTATCGTGAAGCTGGACAACGGAAGCGAAAGTTTTTCGAGGTTAAAGAGCACGCCGAACTTTTCGCCTCTGCCAAAAACAGAGAGCGGAAGAACTACGGCATCGCGCACGCGGAATTTCCTGAGGCGTTGCGCATCATGGCGCAAGAATGCGCGGACAGGCTGAGCGATTGCAAACGAGCGAGTGAAGATTCCCCGTCGCCCACAATCAAAGACGCCACAGACTTTTTTATTGCGCATCTGAAAGCGACCGAGAAATCATGCACCGCCAAGGAACTCGTAAAGGAACTTCTCAAAGCAAAAAAAGACGACCGCCGTTCAATTCGTCACGTGAGCGACCTTCGCAGTCGCCTCAGCGTGTTCGCCACGAGGTTCAGCCAGTATGACGATGCAGGGCTAGCCGAGAACAAGAAACCAACACCGCGAAAGCTCGCTACAATCACTAGAACGATGGCCGTGAGCGCACGCTTTACGACCCGCGGCGATTTGTGATTGAATGATAGCGATATCGCACTGCCAGACACAGACTGCCCCCATGAGTCCCGTCAACCTGCTTCGTCGATTACGCCTTCACCGTCGCCGTAGGCGTAAGGCAAAGAACGGAAGCCGGAGCGAGAAAGGTTTTCAGTAGTTCGACCAGCATAAGCGAACCAACGTTCGCCGTGTGTGCGAAGATGCTGCTATGCTAACGTCGATTTCAACACTAGATATCGTTCTTTTATGGCCGAGACACGGTTGGTGACCGTGCATCCCTCGACAGGCAGAACAGCCCGCACATGCTATTAAAAAAGAAGCTCAACGACTGCGGGGAAGCCTGGAATTAAACGGGGACTAACCCAGCCGGTGTTTATGAATTCGCACGGCGCCCAAAAAAAGGCCCTTGGTCTTAAACCTGCTCCAAGCTGTAATCTCCGCTGCCTGTATGGCTATGTGCTCCGTGGTCTGGACATTTTCCTTGGGTGGCATGCCCCGCAAAATACAATCCCTCACATTTATGACACCAACGCCAATTTTTCTGGCCTGGATCAGAAGGTGTGTTCTGTATCAAGCTATAATCTCCGCTGCCTGTATGGTTATGTGGTCCCCCCTTTGGACATTTTCCTTGGGTGGCATGCCCCGCAAAATACAATCCCTCACATTTATGACACCAACGCCAATTTTTCTGGCCTGGATCAGAAGGTGTGTTCTGCACCAAGCTATAATCTCCGCTGCCTGTATGGTCATGTGGTCCCGTGGCTGGAATTCCCGTTTCTGGACATTTTCCTTGGGTGGCATGCCCCGCAAAATACAATCCCTCACATTTATGACACCAACGCCAATTATTTTGAGTAGCCATATATACCTCCATTTTTTGGCGACAGACGAAACCATCTGCTCGCCGAATTGATTTGAGTTTTTCGTAGTATAGGCGTGACTTTTTGCGTCACATTGTGACTTTTCGCGCCACAACGACGGAAAAGCCCAAAAATCAGAACTTCCAGGCGACGGAACGATCTGGGTGCGGATTGTAGGAGCAGAAGTATCCCGTCTTGATTCTCGCGGCCAAGTGGCGGCCGAGCTGGGGGATGACCGCTCCGATTCTGTTGATAGCCTGTTTTATCCGCTTGGTGACGGCCGAACGCGCCCGCTCGGCTCCGGACGAAGCGCACCGATTTCTGGCGCCGAATCCGACCGCAGCGGCCAGTTGCTCGGCTATAGTGTCTATCTCGCTGCGGGCCACGGCAGCACGGTAGGAATCTTTAAACTTCTCCGCCTCCTCTATATCTTTCCGCAACTCGTCAATGCGGTGCTTGTATTCTGCCTTGGCCTGAGAATCGAGAATTGACCCGGCGTCCTGTAGTCCGGCGGTTACCACATCACCGCTGGCCTCCCGCAAGCTGCGTAGCACCGTTGGCGCTGGGAGGTAAATAGGTGTAGCGAGCAATTCACTGACGTGGACTTCGCGCCCCGGACGACGCAGCAGATAGCTGACACTGTCGAGACCGCGCGAGGCTTTGAGGATTGCAGTCTGCCCTTGATAACGAATCGTCCAGTAATCACCCTGTCGTATAAACAGCGACTCTTCGAGCGAGCGCAGGACCGAGCGACTCGCAAGGGGTTCCTCTAGGTCGCCCGCGAGTTTCCAGGGCCTGTCGATGTGCTCCTCAAGGTCGTTGATGCATGCCTTGCTTCCGCGGTCGACTGTTATCTTGCGTAGAATCGAATTCCAAAAACTTCGCGCAATTTTCAACGTCAGCACCTCAGATAATGGGAACTAGCCCTTTTTACATGATCCGCGACAATTTTGTCGAGCTTTTGTCTAGTCGGGCGTCACCTGATGTTCAGGTAAGGGTCTATCTGACACGCGTAACGCGACGCTCAAAGCTGAGGCACAGGTAAAAGAAAAGGGAGAAAGAGAAAGAAAAAACCGCCCAAAAAGAAAAGAAAGAAGAAAAGAAAACTTCAACTCCATTGGACGTTGTAACGCAAAGGGGCTGCGTGTTTTCCTTTCTCACGGATGGGGATTGTTCTGTGGCCGAGTCTGAAATGCGGCACCACGCCGTTATAGACCCACTCAAGCAACTGACGGACTGACACGTCGAGTTCAGCCGCCATTTGTTTGTAACTAAGCAATGGTTCCAGCGATGCGCTGACCGCTGAAAGCCGCTCTCGTTTTGCCATGTTGGACACCTTTCACTGTTGATTGTTAAAGCGGCCAAGCGTGACCGCGTCGCTGAGCGGCGCATGTTGCGCCGTGCTACTTCACATGCTCAGCGTGTGTGTGTCCTTTTGTTATACCAAGCAGCGTGCCGTCACCCTACACGAACACTCGGAAGCCCGTCAAATCGTTTTTTAGCATGTTGGAATTCGTTAGGGCGCGTCCGTGAATGTGTCGCGGTTCTAGTGAATTCAATAGAACGCGCTCCAACGCGTCGCGGTCTTTCGCAATTCGCGCCGCGTGCCAGTCGAAACGAACGGCGCAACAAGAATGTTACCACGCCAACGTCGGGAAGCACGACGGAAGACCGCGTCTTTAAGTCCGTTGCGTCTGCCATTTCGCCACATCGGCGCTGCGTTGGCTGGAGTCTAAGCAGTTTGTGCGTCCAGCGAAAATGAATTTCGCAGTCGCTGACGCACATCACGGCGCTGGAAAGCGCGGATCTTTGAATTGATGTCCGCGGCCGGGCAATTGTCGCAAGAATTAGCAAGCTTGTGCGAACGCTACCAGCAAGCTTGGAAGATGTACCTTGCCCAGGAGTGGGATTTGGCCGAGGCGACTTTTCGCGAATGTCTCCAAATTCGTCCGAATGACGGTCCGTCTCGTCTCTTCGTTGAGCGCATTCAAGTCTTTCGCCGAAATCCTCCCGGCAAGGATTGGAATGGCGTATGGCAATTCATCGAAAAATCATATGGCCTCGTAATTCAGTCGCCGTATGATCCCCGAAACTCAAATGAAATTCGACAGAACTTGTATCGTCCTCGCCCTAACAATGGCGTCTTATAGTTTGTTAGGACAAGCGGCACCCCAGTCCACGCAATCAGGAATTGAATCCGCCAATCGACTCTTTCAGCTTGGGAAATTTGCCGAGGCTGGCGAACTTTACTCGCGAATCGTCGCTCAAAATCCCAAGGATTATTCGGCAACCCTCCAGTTGGGTCGCATTGCATTGCTTTCCAATCGGCTTGACGATGCGCAGAAATGGCTGGAAAAAGCGATTACCCTGCGGCCAACTGACACCGACGCAAAAGTCATGCTGGCCGAGGCGTTTTATCGCCGCGACGATTTCCAAAGCGCAGCGGCAGCGCTGACCGGCCTCGACGTAAGCAGCAACAAGCTGATTATTTCGCAATATCCGTGCCTCAACGTTGCGAAGTTGGAGAGCTTCAAGGGTCAGATTCCCTATGACCTGCATGGCAACGGGACGAGTACGCGATTGAAGTTCGTAAAAATCGATCCGCTGCCGGTGGTTAGCGTGCGCATAAATGGCGGCGACGAAGTCACCTTCTTCATCGATACCGGGGGTTCAGAGATCGCGCTCGATACGGACTTCGCCAGGGAGCTTGGCGTCCCGCACTTCGGCGCGGTCCAAGGCACGTTTTCAGGCGGACAGCATACTGAGGTCCAGCAAGGGCGGATTGAGTCACTCACCATCGGCGACTGGACCGTCAAAAACCTGCCCACGGCAATGCTTCCCTTGCGCCAACTCTCGAAAGGGTTTGGCGTGAAACAAATCGACGGAATCATCGGGACTACTTTGTTTTACCATTTCCTGACGACGATGGATTATCCACGCGGCGAGCTTGTGCTGCGCCGAAAGACTGTCGAAAGCCTCGAACAGTTTACAAAATCATCAGGCAAAAGAGTCGTAGTTCCAATCTGGATGGCGAGCGATCACTTCATGGTGGGCTGGGGTCGCGTCGAGACGCTCCCGCCTGCGCTCCTCTTCGTCGACACAGGACTGACGGGTGCGGGTGTTAAATTGGCTGAGTCTGTTATCAAAGAAGCCGGAATCAAGCTGGAGGAAAACAAAGCGTACGAAGGAGCTGGCGGAGGCGGAAAGCTGAAAATCGTGCCGTACACCGTCCATCAACTTTCCTTCGGAGACATAAAGGAAAGCAACGTCCCGGGTCTTTACGATGGACCGTTCCCCTGGGAAAATATGTTTGGCTTTCACCTTGCGGGCATGGTCGGCCACGATTTCTTCAAGCCCTATGCGGTAACCTTTGACTTTCAGAACATGCAGATTTTCCTGCAATAGAAACGCCGATCACGCCATTGTGCGATCGGCTGTAGCACTTCCCCGTAGGCATAAAATCAAAGTAATTCATCACAACGGCCAGGGGTTAACTGCAGCAATTGGGGACATATTCCTTGTAGGCTCTGACGCATGAAAATGGGGGTGCGAATGCCAGCTAACCACGCCGCGCCCAAAGAGCCGCCTTAACTGCCCGCCAGACGGCAGCGTCCAATCGCTGGCTAGCATTGGCGCGCATTTGCATGGACGGCTGGAAAGAAGTCTTGAACTCTGGTTCTTAAATCTTGTAAAAGACTCAAAACGCAGGCGGTGACCAAGCACTGTCGGCAGAAATCAAAATGACAATCCTCCAATCCTGCGTCCTCCTGATGGAACGCACCACAACTCTCAAGTCATGAACAAATGAAAAACTTGCAGCTCGCGATCACTTAGAAGTTTCACCTCGGACCGCGCCGGCTCGACCTCGTTAGTAGCAAGAATTTAAAATGGCCGTCCCGGGTTCTTGCGCTCGCATAGGATAACCGGCCGGACCTTCACGCTTGATAAACTCCGCGATCATCTTTATCCCCAAGTATCCGCTCGCTCCGGCGCGGAACGCGCGTTGAATGGACAATGGATCCTCGCGTGCCGAGAGCACGAGAATTCGCGCTGTGCTATTTAGCCTGCGGAAATCCTTGATTAACTCGATGCCGCTCCCGCGTCTGGAGCGTCAATCCAAGCAGGACTAGCTGCGGCTGAGATTTCACAAACATTTCCGCGCGGCCTGGCAAAGCTTCGTGTGTTTCCGCACACACCGTAAAGCGGATCTGCCGGCGTCATTCAGCCCGCGAGTCCAACACGGATGAGCGGTGCATGATGGACGATGAGCACGCTCGTTTTTGTCAAGAGCTTTATCGGGGATAGTATCGGGGGTTTCATCGAGGAAGCTGCGTAAGACCATGCGCTTAGTTCCACCGCTTTCAGGTAACGGGTCGGACGGCGGTTCCCAGCCGTCACGCCTCGCGACGATGTCGATCTTTGGCCGTTTGCGTCGCTTTTCTGCATAACACTTTCTCCTCGATTATTCGTATACACGATTTCCAGGCCGAAGTTCGAGAAAAACTTTAAAAAAATCAGGGATCGTCCCCGATAGGCAAACAAGCGGTGTTTTTTATAATCAGGGGCATGCCGATTCCACGTAATCCTGATGCAAGTGGTGCCGCCACCCTTTGATTCTGCAGCGACAAAGTTAAGTGCGGCCAATGCACTTAGGCTGTCGCTACTGGCCAACGCTGCCTACCTGGACCAGCCAGACGCAAAGAGGGTCGCGAATGATCTTGGGCTACCGCAATTCGAATGGATCGATCTCACGGAGCAATTTCGTGATCTTTATGGATTTGCCGCCGCCTGCGACGATTATGCGGTGTTAACATTTCGCGGCACGGACAATCTAAAGGATTGGATGACAAACCTGAATGCCGCGCCGGCCCGCTTTTCATGGTTTTTCGAAGGCGCAAGGGAAGTCGGCGAAGTGCATTCGGGCTTCACACTGGCGGTGCGGCATTCATGGGAGGAGATTGCAAACGCGGTAGATAAAGTGATGCCCCGCCCGCCAGCAGCCACCGATCTGAAGGGATTGTCGACTAGCGCACAACCCACACTTTGGCTGACAGGGCATAGCTTGGGTGGAGCACTTGCGGTCCTGTGTGGGGCCGCATTCTCAATGACAACCACCATTCGGCTAGTGAGCGGCGTTTATACTTTCGGTCAACCGCGCGTCGGACTGTTTAACTTCTGCAATAATTACAATCAGCTTCTGAGGTCTAAGACGTTTCGCTTTGTTAACAGAGAAGATTTGGTACCGCGTGTGCCCTTTCGAGGTTGGGATTATGCCGACGTTGGGAATATGATCCACTTTGACAGTCACCGGCACTTATTCTCTCGCTGCAAACCACCACAACTATGATAAATCACGAACACACGAAAAAAGCTGACAAGACAAGCTTCGTACCGTCACCGGCCAGCGAATCAGCCAATCGGGGTCGCGCTACTCTGACTTAAACACATGTTTTATCCTATGTTTCCCCGGTTGATTCCGAAGCACGGCTCACGCGCGGTGCCGACCAACTGCATGAAGATATATGCTCGATAGTGTCGATACTCTCATTGCCTTTATCCTGATCATGCTAATAGTCAGCCTGCTCATCACCATTGCCGTGCAGATGACAGCCACTGCGCTGAATCTCCGCGGCGTCAACTTGCTCAGTGGCTTGGCCAGCACGTTTGCAGTAATCGATCCCAGTATGGAAAAAAAGAGAAAGGAGCTTGCGCGGTTCGTGTTAAGGAGTCGGTTGCTTTCGGACAGTTTTCTGCCGAATTGGCGCGTGCTTCGTTGGTGGCAGCGTGCCAGCGCTGTACGACCGCAGGAAATTTTCGATGCCATTCACCGAATCGCCATCGGCAAAGAACCCAGCGAAAAGGCTCTCAAAGATAATGCGACGAGCCTGCTCATCGCTCTAGGAATGGACCAACAGACGTTGGCTGATGCGACCAAGAAAATCACCGACGCGGAGGAAACAGCGAATACACTCGCCGCTAACGCGAACAAAGCTTTGGACTCAATACTGGACGCTAATATCCGCCAAAAAGTTCAAAACGAGGTGAACACCGCGGTTACCAGCGTCACAAGTGCGCTTCGCACTGCTGGGACTGCAGCAGCCGACCAGATCGTTAAGAACGCGGGAACAATCGAGGACGCGTACAAGAAGTTTCATAAATGGACCTGCATCTGCGAGGAGCGCGCGCAGCAATGGTTGACCATGCATACGCGCATTCTCACCATCATTTTTGCGTTTGTCGCTGCTTTTTGGCTGCAGCTCGACACGGTGGAAATTTTTAGGTTCGTCTCTTCCAATAAGCTGGCGCGCGACAAACTGGTCGCGCAAGCGGGAGTAGTGGAAGCTCAGGCAGCGCGGGTTCTTGGCGATAGCAGCAGTGTCCTCAAAGATGCGCTTAAGGGCTGGAGGGAAAAGCAAACCGACCCCGACATAAAAAGCAAGCTTGACGGTATCGAGGTAAACGATACCGACACGCGCGGGGAGGTTCAAGCTAAAGTCGACGAAGCCCTCAATGGCGAAACGCCAATCGACAGTTTCGACTCCATTGTGAATGCCGCTGCCAGTCGGCGAGTCGAAAAGCAGGCTGCCAACTTCAAAACTGTCAAAGCCGATCTCGACAAAGCCGGTTTTGACGTTTTCCCGCAGACGGAATGGCGCTGGGAAAAGGGTTGGTGGAATGGGTGCCGTCAACACTTTTGGGGAATCCTATTTTCAGTCGGGCTCCTTAGTCTCGGTGCGCCGTTTTGGTACAACGCGCTCAAAAATCTCACTAATCTTAAGTCCGTCGTTGCGCAAAATATCTCAAAGGAGAAAGAACAGGCCGCAAAGCAGCCTCACGCAGGCGAGCCCAAGCCGCCGCCGCTATGATGCCTTTTTTGCTTTACAAGCCCCTGCCTCTTTTGTTAAACGTCTTACGAGTAAAACGTCGCGAGGATCAGGGCGGGGCATCCCGAAAAAACCAACAGGAAAATCTTCGATGGAGCGTTTTGCATCCTATGACGTCACATTTTAATCTCTAACCCCAATCGAAATATGCCTACATCAACAAAAATCAAAACACGTTCTTCTAAATGGTATGGATGGCTACCAGATCTACCGGACCATCGTGATCTCTTCTACTCGGCGGTCGCGCCCAGGATGGCGACGCTGCCACGAAAGGTCGATATGCGGTCAAAATGTTCGCCGGTTGAAGACCAGGGGCAGATTGGTAGTTGTACTGCTAACGCTCTGGCCGGCGCACTCGAGTTCTTGGAACTTAAAGACGGCGCGAAGTTCTCCGATCTAAGTCGTTTGTTCGTCTATTACAACGAACGGGTGATCGAAGGGACTGTCGATCAGGACAGCGGCGCTTTCATTCGCGATGGAATCAAGTCGCTGGCCAAGCAGGGGGTTTGCACGGAACCCGAGTGGCCATACAAGATCAGCAGATTCACAAAGAAACCCAGCCGGGCTTGCTATCGCGCAGCGAAAAAGCACCGAATACTTTCATATCGCCGAATTACCACCGTGGACGAGATGCGTAACTGCCTGGCCGAAGGGTTTCCCTTCGTCTTTGGCTTCACGGTCTACGACGCTTTCGAATCAGCCGCAGTGGCAAAGTCGGGCGTGTTAAACATGCCCGGACCGAAGGAGAAAATGGCTGGCGGCCACGCAGTGATGGCGGCCGGTTACGATGATGCCGCGCGTCGGTTTGTAATCCGAAACTCCTGGGGCAGCGACTGGGGGCAGAAAGGCTACTTCACCATGCCTTATGATTATCTGTCGCCTGACAAGAATCTGGCCGACGATTTTTGGACTGTGCGAATCCTTCAAGAAGACTGAGCAGTACATGTCAAGACGTGGCGAAATACATATTCGACGAGAAAGATAACGGCGCATCAGTCCAAGTAGAGCGCGGCGCAAAGATTACGATCGAACTGACTGAAAATCCGACAACCGGTTACAGGTGGACGATCACCAGCATCGATGAGGCCTTTCTGGTGCCCGCGGGCGACGAGTTTGTGCCCCCCGATCAAAAGAGTCGCGGCGCCGGAGGACTGCGCAGGTTCTTTTTTCGCGCGAAGGGCGCAGGTTCCACTGCGCTCACTTTGATCAACAAGCGCGCGTGGCAGCGCGATGACCAAGCAGTCGGCACCTTTAACCTGACAATTCGCATCCTTAGCTAACTCTTCTTCAGAGTATCGGTCGATCTCACTGGCTACTCTCGCAGCAGGAATCGATTAGTATGGAGCGCAGCTTTTCTCAAAGTGGGGAGAACCCAATAAAGCAAGCGACTACCTCCCAAATTTGGAGTGTAGTTAGTAGAAGATTTGCTAACCATCAGTGCCGACGAGGCTACGTCCACTATCCTAGAGCACGAGTCGAAGTCGTCAAACTTTCAGGTAGAGGAAGAAGCCGGTTCCAAATCCACGGATATCGGAACTGACGGCGGCTTGATGCCGTGCCAGGCGCAGATCAATGATAAGTTCGGCTCTGTTGCCATTGCGTCAATAAACTGTAACGGAACCCCATCCCATTGAAGCTAAACAAACCAATTTCGCCAAATGGCTTCATAAGGAGCAAAAGAAACTTCTCACGATTTTTTCGTGTCGGATTGAGTTTTTTCCTCACCCCGTAACTCGATGTCACGCGCTGAAAGTTCATTGAGGATGCCATCAAGTTCCGTGACATCGCGCCCTGCTCGCTCGCGTGGTTGTTTCAGTAAACGTAGATTGCCAATCGTTGTTGCCGTTTTGAACGAGTGCGTTGCGGCAAGAATTGCTTTGGGGAGTACTCGACCCGCCGTTCCCCAATCTTCCCCAATACAAGCAAGCTCGAGGACCGTGGCCAGATCCCAATAATCGCTCGAGCTCGCGCCGCCACGACGCGCAACTGCGAAATTCACCAAGGGCAGCAGGCGCTCAACTTCTTTCAGCGCCTCCGCATCGTCTTTCTGGATGAGCAGATTGATCGCGTTTACCCCCGGGTAATAGTCCCGCGGGTCGGCTTCGAAACCCTTCGTGTAGGCGTTAATCGCATCATCAAGCGCAGCGATCGCTGTAATTTTTTAGCTTGCGCAGCCTCCTTGTAGATATCCTTATGAACACGGCCCTTGATCCCAAGTGTCTCAGAATCGGCGCCGCGGTTTTTTAGCAGGTCGTCGAGAATCTTGAGCGCTTTCTCACGATCACCCGGTTGATTCCGGCGGTTAAGCGCCAATGCGAATTGCTGCTTGGCGAGGACGTAGTCCTTCAAACTGTCCGGGAATGCGTTGTAAAGAGCGATCAAGTCTTCAAACGCTTCGGCGTCGCGAAGCGATGACATCAATTCGAGCAGGACCGATCGAGGGACGACTTTCAGATCACCGAGGTCGCTCTGAATTTTCAAAAGCGCGTCGCGTTTTCCCTGCGGTGTTAGTTGCGAGCCCGCGGTCGAAAGCATCTCGCGAAATTCCTCAAGGTACCGAAGGCGTTCTTTGAATGTCTCGCTCACCTCATCGGGCAAATCGATCCCTGGAAATTTTGGAATGAGTTGAAAGAGCGGGCTGTCATTTGTCGCGACTGCATCGATTGCCGCACGCAGACGTTTTGCGAGTTCAGCCCGGAGTTGTTGCGCTGACGTTTCAGTCAGTTTCCCGTTTTCAAGCTGGTAGCCGACGGCACGGACCAGCGCGACATCAAACGGCAGCGTGCTAACATTGGCCAAAATCGGCACGGTCGTAAATGGCTTTGCCGCGTGGCGGATTCCGAGTTCATAAAAGACGTTCGCATTGGCGAGCGTAAGATCGGCCACAACAAACTCCGATAGCAGCAGCCGTGCGAACATTGCGCTATGAATGATCCCGCCGGTGGTTTCTTCATCGCCCCGGAGCGGTTCCAATCCACACTGTTCAATCGCCGGCTTGATCGCGTTGTTATAGATTTGATCAAAATCGACGAGCACCCCGCTTTTGAGATCCGGCTTCTGACCGAACGGCATGTCCACAAAACAGAGCGCGTGGTAGTTCATGGGGTTTGATTACGTCAATTCGTCTTTAGCTCCAGTGATTTGACTACTCCGTCGCGCAACTTCTTAACTTTGTCGTTGTCGGGAGCAAGCTTTTGTGCACGGCTTGTTGGAAAGTCAGCTTCTCCTCGAGCACGCCGGGCTTCGTCGGGATCAGTGCCTGTTTTAGCGCTTGATCGGCAAGACGGCGGCCAAGATATGCGGTGACACGAGCATTCGCGGGATCGATCTGCATCGCAGCTCGCAGCCCTTCCACCGTCCCCTCCTTAATCCTGTTTTCCAGCCATTCGGAAACTGTGACTTGCGACGACGGAGAAATCGTCCGGCTTCTGCGATTCGAGACGCTCCACTGCATCAATCGCTGTAACGGCGTCAATTGCGAAGGCGGACTCAAAAATTTCGCAGCGATCTTCTCCCGCGATGCTCTAACCTGTTTGGAGTCAGCAATTTTAGATTCTCTGCCTGGCCGACAGTTTCCAAAGCCAAACCTAACCTCTCCTTCATGCTTCATGGGCTTGCCAACGGGTTTGCCGCTGAGGGCGTATCCGCCGCACGTCAGGGAGCCTGGCCCTGCGACGGCTGCTTTGAATTATCCGGCGTCGATTCTTTTGCGCGTCTCCGCTCTTTCGCAAGCTCGCTGGCTTTGTCGCGGACACTCGGATGAACCGGCAGGGTAGCGAAGGTCCGAGGATAAGACTCATCGGGAAAGAACCTTTGCCACTCATCGTAGGTGAGATTGCGTCCGAGCCGGGCTGCCGCCTCGGCGCGTAATTCCGCCAATCGCAGTGGCCAAAATCGCACGCTCCGGTCGTTGCTCGCCGTCACGAGCCAAACCGCATCCGGGCTAAAGACGGCGTCATTAACCGTGTCATCGTGCTTTACAAGCTCCACCTCCCTCCTGCTCTGCACGTCGATCAACTGCCCGCCCGCAACCGACCAGCGACCGTCAGAACTGCTCGACGGACTTTGCCTCAGTCGGAGCGCTTCCCACGAGGCCGACGTGACTGCCAGCTTCGTGTCGCCGCCCGCATCTGGCATCGTTCCCCCTCCGCCGGCAGGCGCGCTGGAACGCTGGTCCGGGGCCGTCGCCCACGCGATCTCGCGATGCGTAGCGAGATCCCAGATTTGCGTTTTGCTTGGGATGCCGAGCCACGTGTGGCGGTTAACCCCTTTGGTTTCCGTAGCCATCCATTTGCCATCCGGACTAAATGAAACGCGGATGACCTCGTCTGCCAGTTCGAACGCAGGGAGCGATTCGGCCCACGTGCCTGATGAAAACACGTGGACCGTCTTTCCTGAGAACGCTGCGACCCAAAGCCCGTCGGGACTGAATCCCACCCTAGATGCCGCGCTGGGAAGCTTCGTCTCGGTCACCTCGCTCCAGCCTCCGGCCCCGGTTTTGTAGATGCGCAGAACGTCACTCGACGTGACCAAAAATGCACCGCTCCGGCTGAACGCCACCGCAGTCACTGCGGCCGTGTGCGGAAGGACTTCGACGTCTGCTCCACTCGTCAAGCGCCAGGTCGCGATCGTACCGTCTGCGTTACCGGTGATCACCGCCGAGTCCTCCGGAGAAAAGACGATCGCCGAGGCATAGCATGGTAAGTCCAGCTCTCGCTGGCCAGCGCCGGGCTCTCCGGCGCTCAGCGGCAGGTTCCAGACGCGCGCTCTCCCGTCCAGGCGCGCAGATGCCAGGCAGTTTTCGTTGGGACTGAACGCGACCGCGGAAATGGAGGCGCCGCCGCCGGTCGCCACAAAGACACGCTCGTGCTCCACGGGTGCGAAACCCTCGGGGATCTTAAGAAGCTGCAAGTGGCCATCTTGTCCGCCAACCG
This sequence comes from uncultured Verrucomicrobiae bacterium, assembly GCA_963758425.1. Classification (GTDB taxonomy): domain Bacteria; phylum Verrucomicrobiota; class Verrucomicrobiia; order Chthoniobacterales; family UBA10450; genus Udaeobacter. The sequence continues at coordinate 107,531 of CAVWVV010000008.1, read as the reverse complement.
CGAGCATTCCGCCATCTGCACTGAACGCGAAAGACCATGGTTTAATCTTCTCGATTCGAGCGATCTTTTTCTTTGTCGCCGTGTCCCAGACCGTCAGAGCATCCCCGCCCGTCATGAGCCACTTGCCGTTCGGGCTGAAGGCCGCCACTTGAGCGCCCTTCCCCTCGGGCTCTGTCTTCATTGCTTCCGCCCACGCGACATCTTCTTCCCACGTCGCCGTGTTATACATCGCGACAAGTGGAGAATAATGAGTCGCCGTGGCCAGCAAACTACCGTCAGGGTTGAACGCTACGGAGCTGATCTTGTTGTCACCCGCGTGGTGGCCGGGATGCGGCAGTTTTTTGATCAACTTCCACGTCGTGGTGTCCCAGACCAAGGCTGCCTGTGCTGAGGCCGAGGCCAGCCATCGCCCATCCGGACTGAAGGCCAGCGCTGCCGAAACCAGGCTCGAGCCCTGCATCTCGGGTGTGATTTGTTTCTGCCCGCGCGCGTCCCAGATGGCGATTTTCCCGTTTACGCTCTCACTTGCGAGCCACCGGTGGTCTTTGCTGAAGGCCAACGCGAGCACCTTCCCGTCGTGCGCAACGCGGACAAGCCGCGGCAATCGGCTGATCGCATCCACGCAAGCGATGAAGCCGTCGAGCGTCCAGGCTGAGTTCAACGACTCGAGCGCCAACAATGTGCTGAGCTGGAGACCTTCCGCGGGCGAGCTGATCGCCAAGCGCGCTTCCGATGTCAGTTCGCGAGCCCGAGCCTGCCGCCGCCTCTCCTCTGCGAGATTGCGCTGGTAAAACGCAAGAGCCGCGAGCACCAGGGCGATGACGAGACCAAAGGTCACGGCCCCGAGTGTGATGCGCTGCCGCCGCGCGGCGGCTTTGCGGCTCGCGATGATGTATTCAGTTTGCAGCGCCGTTGGTTGACGCTCCTTTTCTGTGCCGGCTTGCGCGAGCCATTGTTCGGCGGCGCGCAAATCCTCTCCGCGCAGAACGAAGCTGTTGCTCTTGCTCTTCGCCTCCCATTCGATCGCGCGGGTGAGCAGACGCGTGTGCGCACGCACCCACTTCAGATCGGTGTCGAGCGCTCGGACCAGAGTATCAGTAGCTTCGTTAAAATCGTCACTCTCCCGGCAGAAAATCCAGTTCAACTCTCCGAGCGATTTCGGCACCTTGTCGGCCACCACATCGCGATGGACGATTGGCACGAGACGTTTGTTATTCGCCGCTGCGTGCGCGATTTCCTTGCCGCACACCTCAGATGCGATCGAATCGGGTGTTAGCACGAAGATGAAGGTATGGGTAGCCTCGATCGCGCCATAGATCGTTTTCTCCCATGTGTCTCCGGGCGGAATCCCTTCCCAATCGACCCAGGCTTCCCGATCACGACGCTTCAGTTCCTCGTCTAGCCGGCGCACGAACTCCTTATCCTTGCGCGAATACGAGATGAAGACTTCCTGTAGCCGCGGTACCTGTTGGTCGCCGGGCGGTGCTGGCATAAGATGATACTTTAATCATGCGAACACACCCTTAAGTTCGCTGTTTCCCGGCGGAAAGAGGGTGAGGCGCTCGGGTTGGAGGCGCCTAACGAACTTGACGCAATCAGAATTTTTCAAATACCCAGACGAGCGGTCAAGACAATTCGCTCGCGCCGCGCAGTCTAGTCACGTTTGCGATCGATATGAGGGCGTCATCCTCGCGTGCAGTTGCGTCATTTTCCAAAATCGAGAATCAGACACTCGTACTCATGGGAGCAGTCAGCGTCCGCGTGCAACGCAAAGGAAAATCTCGGCGCCTAGCCGCGCGCCGAAGTCATCGCCGACTCTTGCGGGCAGTCGCGGCCTGAAGTGCTTAGGCCTAAGGGGGCGGCTTCCTACTTCAATTATTCTTCTTTACATTTCACTTCCAAGAAAGTAAGCCCGTACATGGCGTAACCTTTTACGCTCAACTTCAACGCTTTAGCGATATCTCCATGCCATGAGCTTCGAACCCGGCACCACCCGCTTCAGCGCCGTGAACGCCGAAGCCCTCGCCGTCGCCGCCAGCATCGCCTACGAAGCCGATAATACCAAGGCGAAGCGTCGAGTTGAAAATGAGCTCGGTCTCGATCAATTCTTCGAGCCCTTCGAGCACCACGACTTCGTAATCGACACCGAGGGCTTCGTCGCCGCTTCCAAACAACATGTCATCCTCGCCTTCCGCGGCACGGAACCAGGTAAGATCAAAGACTGGGCCACCGATGCCCTCGCCGCGCCCAGTGCGTTTCGCTGGTTTTTCGAGCGTGCGCCTGATGTCGGCAACGTCCACTCCGGCTTTGCGAATTCACTGCGGGATAGCTGGGCTGACAGCATCCGCAAGTTATTGAAAAAAGCCGGCGCCGGGACGCGCCGCACTTTGTGGATCATCGGCCACAGCCTCGGCGGCGCGCTCGCCGTCCTCGCTGCCGGGGCCTGCGCGTGCACGATCCTGACACACTGCTCCCGGTCAATGGCCTCTACACCTTCGGCCAGCCCCGCGTAGGCCTGCACGATTTCTGCAATAATATCGAAATCAAATTCGGACGCGTCTATTACCGCTTCGTTAACGATCGCGACCTGGTCCCGCGCGTGCCGCCGCGCGCTTTCGATTACACCCACACCGGTCGTCTCATTCATTTCGACTCCAACGGCGAGCCCGACGCTGACAGTCAGGAACAACGCAGTTTTCTGGCGCGCGCCATTGGCACGATCAGCGCGGTCCTGGGCGATTTCACGAAAAGCCCGGAACTGATCGGCGATCATGATATGACTAAAGGCTACCTGACGTGCATCCGCAATGGGATCCAATCCGGAGCACTTGCCGCGGGCAAGACGCTGCCCGCAACCTAGTAATCGTCCAACCCCCATTCATGACCGCCCTCCCCTGGACCTTCGCCCGGCGTCCCGGCACCCTGCTCGCCTTGCTTTTCGGCCTGCTTCTCGGCGGATGCAGCGTCCTCCTCATCGCACCTTATGACGCGACCACCGACCGCCTCCTCACCGATCTCACGGTGCTGACGGAGACAGTCGTTGTCAAAGCCGATAACGATCAGTTGTCAGTCGTGGAGCAGGAGAAATTTTATGCCGAGGCCGAGGGCACTGTTAACGCAATGAAGATGCGCGCTGGCCTCTATGCCAAGAACGAACAAGAGATCGCGGCCCTTGACGAGCTAGGCAAGCGCTATCACGCCCTGCACGAGCACCACGCCTCACCGCGCACGTCCCTCACAACAGGGCTGCGCGCCACGCTGCTGGACGTCCAACAGATCGAGGTGGCGAAAAAACGCAGTTCCGTTTTCAGCAGTAGCCTTAACAACACCACCACTTCACAGTAATCCGAACCTCACTAATCCTCTAGCCTCTGATTATGGATACAATAAGCCTCGCCAAGAATATGCTTAGCGCTGCCACAGGAGCTGCTAAGGGCCACGCGAAAGACTTGGAAAACTACCTCAAAGCCCGTGTCAAGCTGATCGCTGATGGGACTGCCGCGATAGCTGCCGACCTGCTCAAAGGGAAGATAACCGAGGATGATGCGAAGTTTGCCTTTGATGAGATTCGAGAGTCGGAGAAAACCGTTGTCCTTGCCGTCGAGGCCACGAGCCTTGCAGCTGCTCAAGACGCTATCAATGCCGCCTTGGCAGTCGCCGCGACAGCCCTTAGCGCGGCCACCGGAATAGCCGTCCCGTAAGCCCTGCGCCATGCTTCCCATCGCCTCCCTGCGAAGGCAGCTGCCTAAAATCCAGCTTTGCTTGCTAGCGACTGATCGGTTAACCCGATCCTCTCCGTCGCATCAGACGAACCCACCCCGAAAACACATGCCACCATACGTGTTCTCAAACGCAATGCCTCACGGCAACGACGTCGCCAAGTGGCAGCGATTAACGAAAGCCAATTCGCGACGCCGGGGCGTCCGTTTTAAACCGGCTAGCAAATGATCGCCTAGGCAGCAGGGGACCAAATATTTTATGACGAAATAAGATTGAAAAACAACAAACGAGAATTATAAGAAACACATGAGCAAAACCATTGGGAACATCAAAGGCAGCGACATTGTGGAAGAGGACGATAAGAGCGTGACCTTCACCGCAGGGGCACAGCTCGACGGAGACGGCGCGAACGGTCAATTCGGCCAACCTCCCTGTTATGCACCTGCAAGTTACCAGGGCCAGACACTTGATCTCCTCGCGAATGCTGGCAGCCCGGGCAATTGGTACGGCGTCGTGACGGATACTGGGGAGGACACCGGGACGCCCATTGTCCAGGGACCGAATGATCCGTGTCCGGGGGCTTTTGTTTCGGCGACCTCGCTCCATCTGCCTGGTAAAGATGGAAAGCCGTTGCCGAAGTCGTCCCCGTTCAAATATGTTGATTCCGCCACCGTGCCCTTCGTGGTGGTGCCGCCGATGATCATCAAGGGAGTCGCGGGCGTGGTGATGGGATGCCGCGCCGTAGTGACGAACACGAAAAACAGCAAGAGCGTCGAAGCGGTCGTTGCCGATGGCGGCCCCTCCAATAAGCTCGGCGAGATCAGCCTGGCTTGCGCCAAGGCGATCGGAGTCCCCGCAGGTGAGGGTGCGAAGCATCCTGCCAACAGCGGCGGGATTGACGCCAGCTCGCACGTTATTCACTATCGGCTCTTTCCCGGTGTCGCAGCCGTAGTGAATGGTGTGACCTATCCGCTCCAGCACGGTTAGGCCGTGAGCATTTTGAGCTTACTGGCGGCACTTGTTGGTCGGCCGTCTACGCGGGCGATCTTCTGCCTCGCTGTGTGCGGATTTGCAAGTCTTCCGGCCATAGCAGAGAACGAAGTGACGCCCAGCCTTGTGGGCGTGATTCGCTATCATTTCCGGGAGCGCCTGGAAGGGGTAAAGCCGGGCGGGAAACAGTATTCCGCTCCGGCTTATGAAACGGAGAAATTGCCGCCATCCAGTGCTCACTCAAACGCAGAGCAAGGGCAGGTCATCGAAGGCAAGGTCGCGCACCTGCCGTATAGCTTCGTAATCAACCTGGGCGGAAAGGGCGCTGGGACGCTGGAGGTCAACATCCTGACGGTGGACGGAAAGCCGCTGCGCGGCTACCCTAAGACGGTCGCCAATGCCTTCGGCCAGGCCGCCGAAGCGACGAGCCAGGAATTCGAAATCCCAGTCACACCGGAGTTGTCAGCCGACATCGAAAAAAATCTTCTCGAGAAGAATCAACACCTGACCCAGGTTCAACTCGTTCTGCATACGTCGCAGTAAATTGTTTGCGACTTGCAACTGTGATTTGCTGGCTCGCCTTATTGGGACGCCGGCCTTTTCTACGGAATTCGGCACGGTTTCGGGTCAGTTCGTCTTAAGTCCCAGTAATTTCATTACTTCGTCCCGCAACTTCTTAATTTCCTGGCTGCCGGAAGCGAGCTTTACTGCACGGCTTGTTAAAAAATCAGCTTCTCCTCGAGCGCGCCGTGCTTCGTCTGGATCGCCGCCTTGCTTAAGCGCTTGATCGGCAAGACGGCGGCCAAGATGTGCGGTGACACGAGCATTCGCGGGATCGACCTGCAGCGCGGCTCGTAGTCCTTCTTGAGATCGGGCTTAGGGGCAAACGGGATGTCAACGAAACCCAGGCCCTTAGAGTTCATTGCTCCTGGCTCTCCGAATTGGTCTTTGAATCGGACTGCGACTGCGCCGGTTCTTTCGCTTCATTTGCTTCCGCTGCGGAGCGCCAGCGCTCGAGCTCGCCGATGGTGATCTTCGAATCCGGGCTGATCGTGCGGTTGGGTCCTCGCATGAAGAACCAACGGCCAAAACGCGACCAGAAATCATCGCCTTTCAGCGCAAGCAATTCGCTGCGCAACTCGACAATGCTCTTTGTCGTCGGCACCAGCTGTCCATCTTCATTGAATTTCCGTCCGCCTACAGCCTCCGCTAACTCCGGTACCCATGAGGGCAGGGGCAAGTCGAGATCCACAGCGACATCCCAGACCCGCGCGGTCTTGTCATTCGATGCGGTGACGATCCGGCGCCCGTCTGGACTGAAACTTGCCGCAGTAACCTTGTCCTCATGGCGCATTGGCTCGCCCACCGGCTTGCCGCTTTCCGCGTCCCACACGCGCGCCGTTTGTCGCCAGATGCGGTGACGATCCGCCGCCCGTCCGGACTGAAACTTGCCGCCCGTAACCCTGTCCTCATGGCGCATTGGCTCGCCCACCGGCTTGCCGCTTTCCGCGTCCCACACGCGCGCGGTCTTGTCGTCAGATGCGGTGACGATCCGCCGCCCGTCCGGGCTGAAACTCGCCGCTTCTGACCCACATCCTCATGGCGCATTGGCTCGCCCACCGGCTTGCCGCTTTCGGCGTCCCACACCCGCGCGGTCTTGTCGCCAGAACGCGGTGACGATCCGCCGCCCGTCCGGACTGAAACTTGCCGCCTGACCAGTGCCCTCATGGCGCATTGGCTCGCCCACCGGCTTGCCGCTTTCGCGCGTCCCACACCCGCGCGGTCTTGTCGTCAGAAGCGGTGACAATCCGCCGCCCGTCTGGACTGAAACTTGCCGCCCTGACCAAGCCCTCATGGCGCATTGGCTCGCCTACCGGCTTGCCGCTTTCGGCGTCCCACACCCGCGCGGTCTTGTCGTCTGAAGCGGTGACAATCCGCCGCCCGTCCGGACTGAAACTTGCCGCCATAACCCTGCCCTCATGGCGCATTGGCTCGCCCACCGGCTTGCCGCTTTCCGCGTCCCACACCTGCGCGGTATTTGTCGCAAGAAGCGGTGACGATCCGCCGCCCGTCTGGACTGAAACTTGCCATGCTTTGACCGGCCCTCATGGCGCATCGGCTCTGTGTAGGGAAGATGCCAAGAAGAGTCGCGTAGCAGCGAAACCACGTATTGCCGAGGCAGTCTTGCATCTCCTGACGTTCGCAAAGCGCGAGCAAGGTGGGCCAACATTCGTGGGTCCACGCTGTCCGATTGTTTGGCTGATACATCAGCGCAAGATCAAAGTCGGCCTGCACGGACGTGTTCTTCGCTTTGGCCTGCCTGCTTCATTGGCTTTTTCACGCGCGTCCGCTTTCCACGCACTGCAAGACCGATAGCAACCACGAATCCCAAGCTTACGGCTCCAAGCGTGATCCACTGCCGGCGCGCGGCGGCCTTGCGGCTGGCGATGATGTATTCGGTTTGCAGCGTCGTCGGCTGGCGTTCCCTTTGCGCGCCAGCTTCCGCAAGCCATTGCTCAGCCGCGCGCAAATCTTCACCGCGCAGAACAAAGCTATCGTTCCTGCCGTTTGCGTCCCACTCGATCGCGCGCGTGAGTAGACGCGTGTGCGCGCGCACCCACTTGAGATCGGTATCCAGTGCGCTGATCAGCGTATCCGTAGCTTCCTCAAAATCGTCGCTCTCCCGGCAGAAAATCCAGTTCAGCTCTCCGAGCGATTTCGGCACCCTGTCGTCCACCACCTCGCGATGAACGATCGGCACGAGCCGTTTATTGTTAGCCGCTGCGTGCGCGATTTCCTTGCCGCAAACCTCAGATGCGATCGAATCGGGTGTGAGCACGAAGATGAACGTATGGGTAGCCTCGATTGCCCCGTAGATCGTTTTCTCCCATGTGTCTCCGGGCGGAATCCCTTCCCAATCAACCCAGGCTTTCCGTTCACGACGTTTCAGTTCCTCGTCTAGTCGGCGCACGAACTCCTTATCCTTGCGCGAATACGAAATGAAGACTTCCTGCGGTCGCGGCACCTCTTGGTCACTCGGCTCTCTTGGCATAAGACGACACCATCAGTATGCGAACCACCCTCTCAGGTTCACGGTTTCCAAACTTATCCAGTCGAACCTCCAGGCTGCGTCTTTCAGTATGTACGCAATGCGTTCCTAACATCGGTCAAGTCTTTACCTTTAGGCTCGGAGTGGCGTCGAAGACACATCTCAAGCACTGTCTCTCCTTCAGATGGCTTCATCATCGTTACATCCACTCAATGTTCTCCTTTGACAACAGACCTTCCACACGCTGAATGACGCGACTGACTTAACATGGCCGAGCGCGAAACAATGAAATTGACGGAAACTACTAGACTGGTGGACTCAGGGACGTCCGGTTGACTAGGTATCTTCATGTCCAGCAGACTGCAGCGGGTTCAGCTTTCGCCGGGATAGGATCAGGTTGCGGTGGTGGTGGTGTGCTTTCGTTTTTCGGTTGGGACTCATCGCCAACTGACTCTTCGCCCTTCTCTTCTTCAGCCTTTAGCTGTGCGAGCGCGTTTTCCATCCGCTGGACCCAGCCGCTTAGCTCCGTCTCAAGGACTTTCTCGGTGACTTCCACGAGCTGGTCTATGTTCTTCGGGTTCCGTTTGGCAGCAGGCGAAAGTTTTGTCCACCAGTCGCGCACGTTGGCCAGGTCGGCAGCGGACTGGTTGTAACGCACGAGCGTTTCGTCGAGCTGGTGCGAGCCGAGCCAGGTCGTCAGTGCAGTCGCGAGCGCGGTAGTCAAAGCAACCCAAAGCTCCGCGTGGACGGCGGCTAGCAGCGTGCCCACGCCGCCCGCGACGAGAATCGCGACTTGCATCTGCTTGATCTGCTTTTCGAGCTTCGGCGTTTTGTTTGAGTAATAATTGAGCTGATCTTCGAGGCGCAGCTCGATGTAGCGCTCGGCCGTGAGGAAGCTGAAGCCGTCATCGTTCTTTTGCGCGACTTCCTTCGGCGGCAGCGTCCCGTCGTATGGCTCGAGCCCGCCATGGTTGACGTCCGTCTGCATCAAACGCCGGCTGACTGGTTCAAGCCGGTCGTGAAACACATCGTCGCGTGAGTTGGTCGTGAGGCGGTCTTTGCTATAATCACCGGTGCGGGAACGGTAACGGTAAATCTCGCGCTTAATCGTCTCAGCGCTACCGCGCAAAAGGATCCACTTATTGGCAGGCCGGATTTTGTTGTAATAGGCGAGTAGTATCGCAGTAACGATCGGAATAACTATGATTGGATAACGCAGCCAGCCCAGTGCGTTGTGGAGCATCTGCTGATGCTTAACGAGCTCCTGTCCTTCTTTCTCGAACACAGCAAGGAAAACGGCGATCAATCCAAGCGCAAGAATCCAGAACTGAATGTTCTTGAACGCCTTTTGCAGTCGGCCTCCGTTTGCATCGTAAGTCGCAAACCGCTGCCAGGCATCGTGCAATAATTTAATATTCGGAGACTGCGAAAAGAGCATCCGCTCAAAATCCTCCAGCGCGCCGGTGATTGGAAAAATGCGCAAGTCGCCTTCCTCGACGATCTCGGCGAGCGCCGGGTCTTCAAGCGGCGACGGCTCCTTTTTCAATCCCGCGACTTCATCAGCGAGCCGGCCGCTACCTTCAATCACGATCACCGACCAGTTCCGCCGGACACTTTGCAGCAGCTCGTCTTTGGCAATGGCACCGCCATTGACCAAAATCGCGAGCACCGGAACATTGAACGCAGCGGCAAGCTCGAAAAGCGTTTCCGTTTCGCTGCCCCATTCGTTGCCATCTACGAGCACGAAATGCGAATGGTTCGGATCCAGCGGCGCGCTGTCATCGCTGGCGAGCGACGGGCCGCCGGGATAAGTCACTTTCCCCGCCGGAGCGACGCCGAGCAGACTGCTCTTGCGTCCGCGATCTACAATGCTCTGCCCCATGATCTGCATGACGCCTGCCTGCGTCCCGCCGTCGATGATGAGTGCTTCGGCATCCGCAGCCGCGCGAGCAATACCGCGACTGAACAATTGAGTCAGACGGGAGGTTAGCTTTTCGTCCAGCTTATCTGCTCCTCCGATGAGTAAAATCAGGTTTTTCGGCGGCGAAATCCCCAGCACCTCAATAAGGCTGGCCATCGGCGCGCCACGCAACGCCGCAACGAGTTTTGCGGCATTGTTATTTGGAAAAACAATTTCCTGCGGTTGTATTTTTTCGTCAGGCATGCCCGCGTGGAGTCGGTGTTGTGGAAGGCTCGATCAGATTCAATCAGGTCATCGCGCCGATAGCAAAACAAATGTGTCGTGCAGAACTGGCGAAAGCATTCAGCCATTGGCTTCCGCAGGTAGGAATTGCCAGATGCGAGCCGCACATTGCCCGCCACGGCCATCGCGCTAAGCTCTTGGCGGCGATATTACGTGGCAGTTAAAGTTGGGGCCGCAGTGACACGCCGCCAACAACTCCACCCGAAATTACCACACTACGAACCGTGATTGACCGATACCGCAGCTACAGAATGCAACAAAATTCTGTGAATAGTCCCAACCGTTGCGACGCGCGTTCGCCGAGATCGATAACTTGTCCTGTAAAAACCACCTACTTGTAACACGGCTAAGTTCTCGTGGCTGCAAGGCCCTCGTTACTCATCCTCAGCACGGCTCCGAAGCATGGCGTTGGACGCTGCGCTGCCTTTAAGTTGGATTGCTGCGGGCGCCGCCAATGGCGAGCTGCAATTCAAACGATCGCCTCTCCGGCGGTGAAAGTGTCGCGGATGGATGCAAGCTCATTGTTATCTCGCATTTGGAAGTGTGGATAGTCCGGCTCGGTCCAATCGCCACCCCAGAAAAGACCACGAGCCTTTCCATAGGCTCCGACTTTCTTGTATTCAGCATCAACTGCTTTCGACGTCATCATTTTCTTGTCGATGAAATCATCGATGTAATCGCCTTTCTCGTTAAAAATTCCAACATCCCAGGCAATCCCGAAATTGTGATTGGTATAACCGGCTCGTGCGTTCGTCACGACCTCCCCCGGGCTCGTTCTCCCTTGCGCGTAAAGTTCGTTCTGTTCGTCGAACGTGCGTGTGCCTGATAGAATTCGGACAGTAAGACCCTGACTTAACCCAGCCTGGCCGCATCTCTTTCATGAACTCGCGCGCCTTGCGCTGTGTAGGGATAAGCATTGTCCGAATGCTTTTTTCTGTCCGTTTATCGAACGATCCGAGCTCGTTTGCGACCTGTTCGGTATCGGCTTCAAACTTGCCCACCGCTTCAAGCGTATTTGGCCCGACGTCTCCGTCAATATCGTCGTTATAATAGCCCCCAGAGCTTAGAAATCGCTGGAGAAATTTAGAATCCGGTGAAAATAAAGTGCTCATTAGTTAACCTCCTCCAGGAGCCGTGGGTCAAGTGCCGGCCTCCATAAAGGAGTTTAGCCTTGGCACTCTGTCAGGCTCCATAATGCTCGTTTTACAACGGTTTCCTTTGTGAGGACAAGAAATAATTCTTCAACGCCACTTTGACCTCAAACGACTCGCTACGATCGGAATTACAAATCCGTAGCTACGCTGGAACAAAGTCCCACGAAAGTTACAGCAAACCAATCGATATCGCCGTAGCACCTTTTTAGGGTTCGCGCTCGAGGGCACGGAAGTCTGTCAGATCTTCGCCTGCGACGAAAAAATCCTAAGGTTTTTTCTTTACGGTTCACTTTCAATATCATAAAACCTCATTAAAACAGTTATGCATAAACATCCTCGTCCTCTTCTGACAACGCCCAGCGTCGCGGCTTTTGTAATCGCTCTTTCACTCTGTTCCTGCGCCACGCTTACCAAACCCTCGTTCCAGGTTCGGGTGCAACAGCTCAAAGACGCCCATCTGGCCTTTATCGACCATTATACATGCGTTGAAGGTACGCCTGCGAAATGGGATCAGGCCAGCTTCGACAGCGAAGTGGCGAAGATTACACAGCAATTCACGGATGCGGAAGCCGCTGAGTCGAAGGCGGTGCCTGCGCGCAAGACATTCATCAAGAATTCCGCCGATCTCTTTCAGCGCGATGCTGCCCTCGTCCGGAAAAAGCATTGCCTGAGCCCAAGCTTCGCCGCCAACAAAAAGAAACAGCTCCAGCAAAATTACGATCTGTTCCTGCAGCAAACAGCCAGTTGAGTTCAAACCTATGTCGAAACTTCAAGATGCACTAAACCAAATCAAGGACCCGACCGTAGCCGATGCTAAGACACAGTTCGAGCAACTGATCAACGAAGGCAAGGCCGCTTCCGAAGCCTTCATCAAATCCAGCGCGGAGCAACTCGAACAATGGACCATCGACGTCAGTAATGGGAAAATGAGTCAGGATGAGTTTGACAACCTGGTCAGTTCGCAGGCGATTCTCGCAAAAAACTTCGTAGCCAGTCAGGCGCTCGCCGCGCAAGAACGGGCCGAAAAGCTGACCATTAAAGCGGCGGAACTCGCCGCGACTAAGATTGTGCCGTTGTTGTTGATCGCTCTGTAGCTTCGCCGACGTGACAAATGGCGAACGGTTCCCGAAAAGGGAATCAGCCTCATTGCGCATCTAAGCCATTAGCGACGATGCCCATTTCGTGGCGCAGGCTGCCACAGCCGAGATGATTCGCCGCAGGGAGCGTTGGCGAGAATGAGATCGGTCATAACTCTTCATCCCCGCGGAGCGCCTCCAAGCGACGCTGTTCAATCGCCGGTTTGATCGGCGCGATGTAGATTTGATCGAAATCGACGACCACGCCGCGAGCATGTCTGGCGCAAGCTGGATCGAGCGCGCCTTGACTAACACGTTGGCGTAAGCCGCGCTCGCCGCTCCAACAACAACTGCCACGCCGCCCCGGAAAGCAAGCGGGCTATTGAAGCCGAACAGCCGTCCGCAGATTAAGGTCACGCCGCCGAGCGCGAGGAGTACGCCCAGAAGCTTAGGCAGTTGCAGTGGTTCGTCGGGAAGCATTACGTGCGCGAAGAACATTCCGAAAATGGGAATGGTGGCTTGCAGAACAGCGGCCAAGCCGGAAGAAACGTGTAGCTCCGCCCTCAGAGGTTACTGTGCTGTTACGACGCTTTACTTTCCGGAAGCTTGAAGCCGATATAAGTGCCAGCGCTGATTCCGAGCAGACCAAGCAACGTCGCACTGAACTCCGGCATTGCCAGTTCGTTGTAAACGTTCGCGACAAACATTATTCCCAGGATAAGTGTCCAGACAAAAATCTGGAATCGGTGAAAACTGATCACATTGTTTTCCGCGAGGAGGTCATGCATCACCCCTTTCCACGTTGGCCAGGCGAAATAGACACTTTGCCAACGATAATTCGCCAGCCGTTCCCGCACTTCATTCTGCTGCTGTTCATTGTCGTCTAGCGCTTGCTTGTCCGAAGGAGATATCAGGGTGCGAGCTTTCTGCAGCGCCTCCAGCTCTTGCTGGGTATCGGCTCGCAGTTGTTGTCAGCTCCGCCAGCACTTCCTTGTGTGGTCGGTGACATCGACGATCGGCTGGTTGCCGGAAGAGCCGGCTGGAGCTGGTTTGGCTGCATCGACAAAGGCGGAGCCCAATGCTGTCCCAGCACTAATCCCAATCAACCCTAACACCGAGGGATTAAGCGTATCCATGTCGCCGGTAACGATCCAAAGGAAGAAATAGGAGGCGATGACGAGAAAAAACCAGAACGCCATCTGTCCGCGTGCCAGGCTATAAGGCCTCTGACCATCCGGTCGGCGTGGCGCGGCCGGATCGCGAATGATATGGGTGTGCCGGGCCAGCGCGAAAAGGCGATCAGCGCTCCGAGAATAACGATAAAACCGAAAGCGGTGCGAAACTTCGGAATGATCGTCAAATAAAATCTGTCTGATTCGTTCGCTTCCGGTAACTTTGTCGGCAAAGTCAGCTATCCGAAGGGATTTCTTCGCCATTGCTGAATCCCACCGACACGATCACTTTGCGGTTGAAGGACCGGTTGGTTGAGCAGTGCGACCAGCCCGGTTTCGAGTCGTCATTGCGGACGAGCAGGAAAGCCGACTGTCGTAAGTGTATATTTGATGGGAGGTGATCCGTCTTTTCCTTTAGCTGTCCATTGAGGATCCCACTTATACCAATAAATTGGCTTAACGCCCCGAAGCGGGACATGATCGAGATAAAGGATGAGATCCTTTATCTCGTGATTTTCGGGTTTCTTGTCTTGAGAGAATTCACCCAGTCGTCAAAATTTATAATATCGACCCAAATCGTGTCGCCGCGTCGTGCATAAGTTTGGTGGACGTTCGTTGCTCTCCCCCTCGCCAATTGTGCACTCCCACCGCGCGCACGGAAGGAGGCACTGTTGGTGAAGGTGTTGGAATTCCGGCTGCGCCTGTCGCGGCAGGCGTTGCCGAAGGCACAGCCGGTGGCGTGGAAGTTAGAATTGCAGCTGTTGCGGCGGGCGTTGCCGAAGAGAGGGGCATCTCCTCCGCTCGCAGCATGTGGACGGAAAACACAGAACTAATCCATAGAAGCCAATTGAGAATAACAAACACGAGTTTACGCGCGTTTTCATATCACGGCACAAGCATTCCGGACGAGCGATTCTGGTCAGATGGCATCATTTTTGTCAATGCTTATCGACCATGCTTGCGATGTGTTTCGTCCAAGCAAAGTTGAATCGTAAGCTCGGTGGCAAACAGCTACGGAAAATCGGATTTCTGATGTCCTGTGCGTCGCTGGCCTCAAGCGCGATATTCGCTGCAAATCGGCACGATTTTAGCCCCATTCGAATCGAGAACTCTCACGCCAATGCTCTCTGGTTCCTCGGTTTCCTCAACAAATCCCGACCGGCGGCAGTCAGACACGCTGGAATGTCTGACTCACAATTACTGTGGGGGGGATTGGAGCCGGCTGAAGTCTGCCTGTTTGTGCAGATTGGCTCTGGGCTTTGCTTTGGGATTGAGCATCGGGTTAGACATCCGAAAGATCGCTGCCATCATTGCTTCGGCTCTTTCATTCCAAAGATCGCCATGGTCCGCAATGATGCTGGCGTCAACTCTCACGTCCCAGGTACGGCACGTCCAGACCGATTCTTTTAATCTGCCAGAGATCGAGTTTGCCGTTAGCCCCATTTAACGTGAAAACATCGCCGACGAGATTGTGTTCCAAGTTCGTTTCTAGTGCTGGGTGTCCTTGCGGTGAATTGATCGTTTTGTGCAAGTCCACCGTGGCACGGTTAATTAGCATACCGCTATGGCCTGGCGTCGAGGTATAAAAGCTGCGCTCGCTTTCCTGCAAATTGGCCGGACCTGGCACTCGGACCTTGTTGAACCCCTTGCTTACTGACGCTACCCCTGTCCCAATAGGGAAAAACGTGCCTGTTGCCCAATCCCCGCTTGATGTTATTGATACAAATAGCGGACGCGTGTTCTCGGTTTTTCGGCTGTACAACGCGGTAATCATTTGGCGCGCGAGAATAGAGTCTGACGCAGGATTCACGGCAATCATCAGGTCAGCTGGCATACTACGATCGGAGTCAGCGTGTCCATGTATTTCGGCATTAACAGCGTGAGCGACAGAGCGTTCAACAATCAGACCGCCGAATGAATGACCTAACAAAACTGTGTAATTCCGGGCTTTCCCATGTTTCCGTGCCTCTTCCGAAATCGATGCAATAGCATCGTAACAGTCATAATTGCTCGCGAGTCGCTCCGCTGTCGCCTTGCGGTTCCAAAAACTGATCTCTTTCAAGACCGGAACGGGCGTTAATTTACCACGCCATGCGAGATAAACACCGACAAGATGAAATCCAAGAGCTCGAATGGCAGGGGCCCGGTTTAGCCGCGCTAGCAAAGACTCGAATTTCTCAACATCGTCCGATTGGACGTTGTTCTGCCAGCCGTGCACATAAGTGATGACAAGCGGCTTTTCAGTAACACGGATAAGATCGAGCGCATTCTGCAATTGCGTCGGGTCTTGGTAAGACCCCTGTTCGCCAAACTCGATGAACGCGATCCCGTAACCATTTTTGGCGACGACCGAATTGTTTGGATTTGCCGCGGTGTTGGGCCGCGACGGCGAAAGAGACGTGCAGCTTCCTAACCAAATGGCTGAAAGACCGAAGGCTAAAATAGATGTACGAACCGGCAACAAATTTGTGTCTACATTGCCGCCCTTGAAGTTGGCAAGCCGAAAAAGGCAGCCGTTTCGCCCGGAAGCCTTTTAGTTGTGCATCGCGGGCCGCAATTACGCTTCGGGGCACCGGAGGCCGCTCACCGGGCAGCACTTTTGGCGCAAGAGGTGATGGCAGGGACGATGGATGTGTCTTGAGGTTTTGCCGTAGCGGCGCATTCGACCCGTATAAGAGCGCAGGCGGTTGATGGCTCCCTGGCAAACCTTGGGAGAGTGTCCAAATCAATCTCCTGGGACTCGGCTTCAGCGCCTTTCTCGTCGTGCCAATGATCACGAGGCGTCAAGCCCTCGCGCTCGGCCCCGCGGAACAGGTCATCCCGCCAGTGGCGGCGACGCCGGGCTCCAACAATTAATTATCATGTATTTTTGGGGAGAGCAGGCGTTGTCAGCGGCGTGACTTATCCGTTGCAAAAGAGGCAACCATCCGCAACTTCTATGTGTGCGAAATTTCCGCACGCCGCGCGGCTCACCGGCTACATTTTCAGTCGTATTGTACTGCGGTTTCTGCATCGAACTGTTAACGTTGCCGATATTTGGAGCCGAGGAGCCTACTTACGCGCCCCAGCCGTTCGCATGCGAAGTTCGTTATTACTTTCGCGAGCAATTTTGGGATGCCAAACCGGGAGAGAAAGGTGTCTCAGCTCCATCATTCGAACGCGAGGGTTGCCAAGGTCACGCCTTTTGATGTCAAAGGATTTAGCGACACGAATCGTTAAAGGCCGCGTGGCACATCTGCCATATCGATTTTCGATCAAGATTAGTCGAGGCAACGATAGCGAACCCGGAACCCTCGAAGTGAATGTTCTAAATAGTTCGGCCAAGTCTGTCGCCGGCTTTCCACAAGTGATGCAGAATCCGCTCTCAAGGACCGGTGACACCAGCCGAAGGGAATTTGAGATTCCGATCAGCCGGGCGCTCAAGAAGAATATCGAGAGGAGGCTCCTCGTGCATGACCAGTTCGTCACGCATGTCGATCTAATTGTCGGTATGGACGAGGATTTCCTCTCCGGAGATTTCCCGAATTGATCTGGCGTGGGTTTTGGTATCTATAGCTCGAAGAAGGCAATCAGATTTAAAGCCCGTTCGAGCTACGGTTGTGATTTCGCCGTCTTTGCCTCGCGTCGTTGGGTCGTTTGGTTGCGTCAACTCGGCAAAAAAATCGCCCACACATCGGCGAGGACGAGGCGGGCGCCGAGCAGCGACCATGAAAAAAGTGTGTTGGGCACCAATTGCCCACACCAACGTACAGCGCGCGATAATTGTCTTTACAAGACAAAGCGCTTCCCATAACGCTTACAGTAGCGATGAGCGAGATAAGCGCGACTCGGGTCGGCATTACCGATGTGTCGGGAGCACGTGCTTCGATTTTGTCGCCTTCAGGCCGCTCAGTACATTTAAACGCTTCCCAGGCGATCGAAAATTAGAAAAGAGAAATTATGAATCGCCCCGGATAAAAAACAAATACCCTCCCGACGATGCCTAACGACAACAAACTCGGCACCGTTATTCAACGGACGTGGTGGCGCATTCGCGATCTCTATCACGAATTAAAGCCATGTCGTTTCAGCGTCATCGTTGTCATCATTGCGTTGCCCGTATTTGTCTATGTCACGCAAGGTACCGAAATATTGCGGACGGTTGGCGAAGGCACCGCCAGCGGCGGGCAATGGGACTGGGTTCGCGTTTTCATTTTCTTCTCGGCGCTAATGCTGTGGGCGACAACTAGCTGGTACGCCGCGCGGGTCTTGCTTTACTTCGACTTTCCCGCGCAACGTGGACTAGCTCGCTCGAAATTTGCCGAAACACAGGTCCCGCGAATTTTGGGCATCCTGCCGATCTTAATTGTCGGGTGGGGATTCCTGGTGGCGTCGCGTTCATACGATCCGGCGACGCCCGCGTATCGCTGGCTGCTCGGCTTCGCCGTGCTTTGTGTCCTCCTGGCGATTCTATTTTATTTGTTCGTGGCTTTGCGCCGTCGATTTCTCGGTGTCATGCGCACGGAACGCGTGAGACATGTAAGCCAACTCGAACCCGGAACGATCATCGGCATTGGCGTGATGGCGTTTGTTTCGGTCGCGCTTCTCATCGCATTCACCGTCGCTCCCGTTTTGGTCGGTCAGCGGCTCGGCATGGGCTCGATCCTGTTTTTGGCCGCGGCGTCGTGGGTCGCCTTCGGAAGTTTCTTTGTTTTCCTCGGCAGCCGCTGGCAATTTCCTGTGATCACGGTTGTCGTCTTACTGGCTCTGCTCTTCAGCCTGTGGAACGACAATCATCTAATCCGCGTCGTTCCACGCCAGGACGTGAAACGCGCCGACGTTTTGGGGTCATTCCAAACGTGGTACGATTTTGTCGAGAAAAACTATGGCGCCGGCACGATGCATCCGCTTTACATAGTCGCTACCGAAGGCGGCGGGATTCGAGCCGCTTATTGGACGGCGATCGTTCTTGGCGCGCTGCAGGATTCGAATCCAAACTTCGCGTCGCATCTCTTCGCCATTAGCGGCGTTTCTGGAGGGAGCCTTGGCGCCGTAGTCTTCGACGCGCTGCTCGCCGAACCAGCGCGAGCCTCGTTCCAAGAGAATGCGCACAAAATCCTCGGCCAGGACTTCCTCTCCCCCGCCCTCGCCTCGATGCTCTATCCGGATCTTGTCCAACGCTTCATTCCTTTCCCAATCCACTATGTTGACCGTGGGCAGGCGCTCGAAATGGGATGGGAGAAGGCGTGGCGCGACACGATGGGCAACGATCGGTTCGCTGGTTCGTTTGTTGATCTTTGGAAACCGGGCCCGCGCGAATGGATGCCGGCACTTTTTCTTAACGGCACCTCAGTGGAAAAAGGTAACCGCATCATCACTAGCAATCTTCGGCTAACGAATAATTTTCTTGATGCGGACGATGCTGCCGAAAAACTCGCGAGTCATAACTTGGGCGCGACGGAAGCTGCCTGCCATATTCCGCTCAGCACCGCTGCGCACATGAGCGCGCGCTTTACCTTCGTCAGTCCCGCTGGGCGTTTCCCCGACGGCTCGCATATTGTCGATGGCGGCTACTTCGAAAATTCCGCGGCCACCGCTGCCTATGAGATCGCTACGCGCATCAAGGATTGGTGCGCCTTGAAGAAAATTGCGAACGTCGATGTGAAAGTCATCATGATCAGCAATAATCCGCGCAAGCCATCGATCGCCCCCGCCAAGCCGGCGCCGGAACCGCCTGGACCAAAGCGAACCAGCCCAACGATTGTGAAGGGACAATTTATCGGCGAACTGACGGCGCCGCTTTACGCGCTGCTCAACACGCGTGATGCTCGCGGCACTTACGCGCAAAAGGCAATTGCACGCGAGCAACGGCGGTTCAAAGCTGGTGTCATCGAGGCGCCTGCCGAGGGGGAATCATCGCAACAGCTGACCAAAGATATTGTCTACTTCAACCTTCGCGACACTCAGGTCCCACTACCACTTGGCTGGATGCTGTCCGCCGCCGCTGCGAAGACAATGCGGGATCAATTGCAACTGGATGACGACGTCGTTCACAACCAGAGTGCGATGAATGAGGTGCTCAAGAGTCTTCCGCCGCCCCAGTAATCATATTTCAGTCAGGTTCTTTGTACACAAATCGTCCCCCATTAACCGCGGAACCACGCCGCGGGATTAGCTCGCCCAGTGCAGAACATGTTTGAAAAACTATCCCGTTGTATGCGATGGAGAAAGCACTGTGTCCGTTGCCAACCAGCGGGGCCTGCTACTTGCCGTCTAACCCTCCTGAATCACTGGCTCCCGCACTTCTGCCTTTCGGAAAATCATCCACACGCCGGCGAGCACCAGGCACCCGCCAAGGAGCGACCAGAGGGAAAATGTCTCGCCGCCAACTGCCCAACCTAACGCCACTGCGCCAGGCGGCGTGATGAGCGAGATTGCTTGTAGCCGAGCGACAGTCATTCGCGGCAACAACCAGTAAAGAAGCAAAAAGGTGAGCGCCGAGCCGATCACCGCCAGATAAAGCAGGCAAAAAATCGAGACCGTATTCCAATGAAACTTCAACGGATTTCCTTCCACTATGACTCCGATCAAGAGCAAAGGCGCCGCGCCGAAAATCATTTGCCAGGCAGCAATCATCGCCGGCGCAAATTGGACTGCGCGCGACTTTGAGCAACACGTTCGAAAACGCAGCGCTAGCAGCTCCGAGTATGATACCAAGCCCGCCCCAGAACGCCATCAAGCCGTTGAACCCGAGAAGACGCTCGCAGATCATTGCTACGCCGCCGACCGCGAGGAGTGCGCCCAGAAGTTTGTGCAGTTGCAGTGGTTCATCGGGAAGCATTAGGTGCGCGGAGAGCATGCCGAAGATCGGGATAGTCGCCTGCAACACCGCTGCCAGCCCGGATGAAACGTGCAGCTCGCCCCAAAAAAGAAGACCGTAATTGACGGCAAACATCAGAACACCAGTAAAAGCTAGCAGCAGGTAATCGAACCCGCGCTGTGGTAACAAGCCCACTCGTCCGGCGGACACAGCAAAAAGGACGATGATTGCAACGAGAAAACGGATGCCTGCATAAGAAATAGGCGGTAGATCGCGCAATCCGATCTTGATAACGAGCCACGTCGAGCTCCAAACAACACAAAGTGTCAGCCACGCCAATGGCACGCCCCATCCGGTCTTGGGTTGCCAATTTAGCTTCGACGACGCGCTTTTCATCTTCATCTGCCCGACCATCGCGTGTTGACTCCGATTCGTAAAGCCACCCCACGCGGACGCCATTCATTCCGCAAACGGATCATTTCGACAGCCTGTCAGGAATCGCGAAAGCCGCCAGTTGGGAAACGATTCAACGGCGACTATTCGCCTGTCAGTTTCTGATATTCTCCTTGTAACTCGCCCCGGATTTTAGCGCCCGCATCAAGCCGTTCCCACAGTGACTTCGTCTTCGTTTACGGCCGAATCGCAATGACAATGGAGGAGATGATGACGGTGGCGGAGACGACGGAGATCAAGCGCGTTGACTAGCCGCTGCACGCTTGCGATTCCTCAAGCCGCCTGGAGTCCCTAACCATCTTTTCCAGGCCATTGAGAGGCTTTTTAGAAGACAGCCTGGCAGCCAATTCAGGCTCGCCGCAGCGAGTCCGTCCAGTGGCGGACAAGGCTGTCTGACCTCCCCCTATGTTGTGGTTACCCATTTTGGCTTCCGCTTTTCGTTAAAGGCGGCAATGCCTTCACGCGCCTCTTCCGATTCGCGCGCTTGCATGTGATACTTCAGCGCAAGATCGACATCCTCCTTCACAGAGCTGGACCAAAGTTCTTCGATCAGTCGTTTCGTTTGCGCCAGCGCACCAGCGGCGCCTTGCAGGACCGATTGGGCAAACTTTTGCGCTTCATTCATCAAATCAGCTTGCGCGACAACTTGATTCACGAGGCCGATTTCCTTTGCGCGATCCGCGTCGATTAACTCGGAGCCTAACAACAGCTCGCGCATATTTCGTTCGCCTACCTGCCGGCGCAGGAAAGTCATCACCAGTCCGGCGACCAATCCGCGTCGCACCTCGGGATAACCGATTTTCGTGCCTTGTGCTGCGACAACAAAATCGCATGCCGACATAATCCCGGCGCCGCCCGCAACCGCCGCGCCATGCACAACAGCAATCGTAATAAGACGTGTTTGGCTAACGGCTATCAACGTGTTCGCGACCATCTCCGCGGTCGCGTGCGCCTTTGTCTGGTCGGCCGCTTCCTTCAAATCCAGCCCGGTGCAAAATGCTGCGCCTGCTCCGCGCAAAATCATCACGCGCTCTTCCGGCTGATCGGAAGCGATCTTGATGGCGGCGTTTAGTTCACTGAGGAGCTCAATCGTTAGCGCATTACGGCGTTCGGGTCGATTGAGAGTAAGAACAGTGATTTGCGGCGTTTCTTTTTCGATAAGAACGACAGGCATGAGGTAAATGTCGAAAACCGAATGACGAATGTCGAATTAAACCTGGATAACGCCGGTATGAAAAACTCCTTTGGACTTCGGCCGCGTGACGTATTCCAACAAACGAATCAGAACGTCGCGGGTCTCGTGCGGCTGAATAATCGCATCCACCCAGCCGCGGGCCGCGCCGTAGCGGATGTCAGTTTGCTCTTCATAACTCTGCTTCACTTTTATACGGAGCTCTTCCAGTTCTTCGTGTGTCGCCTTTTTGTCACCTCGTTCTCGTGCGCGAGCGAGAATCGCAAAGACAGTGTCTGACGCCTGGGCCGCGCCCATTACGGCGTAGCGCGCAGTGGGCCATGCAACAATAAACCGCGGATCGTACGCCTTGCCACACATCGCGTAGTTACCCGCGCCGAATGAGCCGCCCACAACGAGCGTGATCTTCGGCACGATGGAATTGCTGACCGCGTTCACTAGCTTCGCACCGCTGCGAATGATCCCGCTCTGTTCCGCGTCGCGACCTACCATAAAACCGGTAACATCCTGGAAAAATACAATGGGCAAGGTTGTTTGATTGCAGTCCATGATAAAACGTGCTGCCTTATCTGCGCTCTCGGAATAAATAACGCCACCCATTTGGATTCCCTCTTTTTTGGTTCTGACCTGCAAACGTTGGTTAGCAACAATTCCTACGGGGCGCCCGTTAATGCGCGCGTACGCAGTTACGATTGTCTTGCCATAGTCCGCCTTGTATTCATCCATTGAGCCCTCATCGATGACCGTGGCCAGCAGATCGCGGGTATCGTACTGCTTTTGCCCGTCGAAGCTGATCAGATCATAAACAGTATCCGGGTCTCTCGCCGGCTTCGATTTTTGTGCTGGTAGGGCGCGACCGCCGGGCGCGCCGCGCGAAGCAGCTTCAGGCAGCAATCCAACGAGGGAACGAAGACGTTTGAGACAGGACGGATCGTCCTTTTCAAAAAAGTCCACCGTCCCGCTAATTTCGGCATGCATTTGTGCGCCACCTAGTTCTTCGGCATCCACAATCTGGCCAATAGCTGCTTTCACCAAGGAAGGACCTGCCAGGTACAAGCCGCTCCCTTTTGTCATCAAAATTTTGTCACAAAGGACAGGAAGGTAGGCTCCGCCGGCCACACAGTTACCCATGATTGCAGCGAACTGAGGAATCCCGGCCGCTGAAATAACGGAGTTATTGCGAAAGATGCGGCCAAAATCGTCCTCATCCGGAAAAATTTCATCCTGCATCGGAAGAAACACGCCTGCGGAATCGACGAGGTAAATAATAGGAAGCGAACCTTCAAAAGCTATGCGCTGCGCGCGAATCACTTTCTTTGTTGTTTGCGGAAAGAAAGCCCCAGCTTTTACGGTGGCATCATTTGCAATAACCATGCAAGGAACGCCCTCGACGTTGCCTATGCCAGCGACTACTCCGGCCGCCGGAATCTTTCCCCATTGCTCGTACATTTTGTAAGCAGCCCAGAGGCCGATCTCGAAGAATGGCGACTCTTTGTCGAGTAAGCGACCGAGTCGTTCGCGCACAGGAAGCCTGTTCATCTTTCGCTGACGTTCGTGGCCAGCCTTGCCCCCACCCTCACGCAGTGCAGCCTCCTCCTTGGCAATTGCGGCGCAATGAGCCCGCAACAATTCACTACTCGATGATCCCGATGTACGAGACATGACTCGAACACGCTTAATCCGCGAAGGCGACTGAATCAAGCTGCAGTCGCGGGCATTGCAACAAGGGAATGGCGGCTTTTCAACGGCCGTTGAGGGAAGAACTGACAAACCGCGGATTACGCGGATACCGCAGAATCAAAAGACAGAGAAACAATTATCAGTCTCATCCGCGTCATCCAGGGCCGGCAGGCTTGGCCGAAGTAATGTATCGTCGCGCCGGTATAAGCACGACATCCAGCCGATGGAGAAAGCCAGTGAAGTGCTCTACGCGCTCAAGCCGGCCAGCTTCCCTATAACAAAGAGTATGATGCCACGCAAGACGCTTGCTTTTGGCCTGATCGCCGAGGAAGTGGCCGAGGTGATTCCCGACCTAGTGGGAGCGCGTCCCAAAGGCGAATCTGAATCCGTCCGCTACGAGCAGGTCAACGCGATGTTACTCAACGAGTTCCTTAAAGAGCATCGCAAGGTACAGGCACAACAACAAGAAATCGACTTTCTTAAGGCGGAACTGAGAGAGCAACGGGATCTGATTCAAAAGGTCAGCGCGAAGGTAGAGATGAGCAAAACTGCACGGTGCGTAGCCAGGATCGATCAATAAACAAGCGAGTTGTAGCGGTGCTTGTGCCAAGCACCGGACCGCCTGATCAGGCGTTCGCCGCAGCGAACGCCCCTACAACTTCGTCTTTTCTACAGAATCAGCCTTGTCGCGCTGAATCAAATCTTCAAATGGCCGATAGAAATTTGCATAGAACGGGTAAGACCGGTCTGCGTTTGCGGGAAGGTAGCGCCAATGTTTATACATCCACAGCCAGGGTGCCGGTTTCTTTCGCACATAAGGTTCAAACGAATTCCAACATGCCTGCGCGATCTCCTGATGGGACATACCACCAGTGGCGTTGATCTTTGGGTGGAAGATAAGCCTGTAACGCCCATTCGGCAGCGGTTCGCAATGCGCGGGAATTATCGGGACACCCGTGCGCTCGTTCAGCCAGGCATGCGCGGACGTCACGCTTGTTTTTAATCCAAAACAATCAATCGCGACCGCGCCCTGGCTGGGTGGCACGGTGAGATCGACCAGCAACGCAGTGCGCCCTTTTCGTCGCAGGGCCTTGTATAGCCGCATGATCCCGCGCTCGCGTGGAACAAGCTCATGCCCGGATTGCTCACGCAGCTTTTTGAAAATCGGATCGAGCAATGAGTTCTTAAACTCCTGTGAGATGATTGTGCCTTTAAGTTCCAGGAAACCACAGGCCAAACTAAGCCATTCGAAGTTACTGTAGTGATAGCACGCAACAATCAAGCTGCGCTCCGGCCCGGTATCACGCATGGTTTCTTCGACGTTCTGCAGTTCGATATACCACAGGAAATTCAGGGGCGTCAGGCGCGGGCTCCAAAGCAAATCAACCATGGTCCGCGCGAAGTGCTGAAATGATTCACGAGCAATCTTACGTCGCTCACGGGCAGATAACTGATCTCCAAATGCGACCTCCAGGTTGCTCAGCGCAACATGGTATCGATGCCGATCGAGAAAGCTAAGCAAGGCCCCGGCTATGTGGGCAAGCCGATAGCAGGCCCTTCGCGAGAACAACGGAATTAATTTTGTTGCCAGGAGAAGGCCGGCCCACTCGAGACGGTATCGAATTCGCTTCCAGCGTGAGCGCATTTTTCTCACTTTGAATGACGAAGCACGAATGTCTAATCGCTTCGCGACCGTAGATCGTTACATCGTTAGCTCGTAAATTCGATGTGAGGATCTAACGAGTCACCATGCGTTCCTTACCAACCTCGCCCGGGATTGGCTACTGGGGGAAGGCCCTTGCGAAATTCAGCCTGTTGTTGCTCGGCGTCCCTCTGCTGGTCGGCGTCGCGTGCCTGCTGCTCGGGACTCGGACCTGAACTACAGCCAAGTAGAAAAAGAAAGAACGCTGATGCAAGCAGCACAAAAAATGGGAGCTGTTTCATAGGGGAGGATTCAATCATAATCAGGTCAACCGATAGAGCAATCGTCTGTAACATAGCTTCATCACGCGATTGATCGGCTTTTGGACGGCGGAGCTCTGCCGCGCCATCCGTACCGGGGCCCGCGGGAGCTCGCCACCCACTGGCTCGGTGCTTCGTTATTCGCCTTGTTTTTCCGATGTCAGCTTCAGACAGTCGCGCTCGAGCGTTCTTAAGCGTTCGATAATTTCATTCAACGCGAGTTCGTTCCTTAGATTGATCTGATAGTCGATTTCGGCGCGAAGCCGGTCTTTGTGAGACTGCCGATTTTGCGACATCAAGATGATCGGCGCTTGCAGAACGGCAAGCATGTTGATCGCAGTACTCAGCAGCAGGTAGGGGTATGGATCAAAGCCGTTATTGGCCAGCAGCAAGGTGTTTATCAATACCCACACGTTGAAAAAGAGCACCGCAGCAATGATGAATTTCCAACTGCCGCCAAACTCCGCGATAATGTCGGACGCGCGATCTGCAAACGTAAGCCGCGCCGCCTCTTCCACGTTCACATTGCGGGTCGCGCTCCGACGCAGAAGTTCGTCGGTGTGCCGCAATCGGTTGGCAAGCGCCGTGAGCAGTTCCAGCGCGACGTCCGGGCTGCTGCGCACGAAGGAAAGAAAATGCTCCCGCGAAAGAACAGCCAATCGTGCATCCTCCGCGACGATCGCATTCGCCGAGCGCCGTTGTCCGTCGAGCAACGCCATCTCGCCAAAGAAATCGCCGCGGCCCAATTCGGTTAGCGTCATCTCGCGTCCATCGGTGGCTTGCACGGTAATCCGGACTTTACCCCGCTCGATCAAAAAAAAGGCGTCTCCCTCGTCGCCGGCGCGGAACAAAGACGTTTTGGCTTTGCAGTCGATGCTCTGCAGCAACTGACATAATTTCCGGGCCGCCTCGTCATCGAGCGACTCAAACAACGGCACATGTCGTAGCGTGTCGATGGTCATTCGCCGTCAGATAATAGCGATAAGAAGCGTCTGCGAGAAGCGTCAATTACGACGAGAATGTCGAAATCCGAATGACGAATGTCCAAGGAATGACGAAGTGCGAATAAAAACCCCAAAGCGCATTTTTGCTCGCTAGTCATTTGTCATTCGGGCTTCCTTTGTCATTCGGCATTTCTGATTCGTCATTTCTTTTACATCGCTTCCGATCGGCAATTTTGCTACCGCCACGGGTTGAATTTCCAAATCGTAGAAGTTACAACGAACATATGCTTCACCTCATTTGGTATATCTTCGTCGGCTTCCTCGTAGGTTGTGTCGCCAAGGCGCTCATGCACATGCATCTGTCGATCACGTGGACGGTCGTGCTCGGTATTGTCGGCTCGATCATTGGCGGTGCGGTGACCCACCTGTTTTATCCGCCCGGTGCAGGGGGCAAATTTCATCTCGGAGGATTAATTGTATCCATCATTGGAGCGATTCTCGTTTTGTACATTTGGCACAAGTTCAGATTGCAATTGCCACGCGGATAGAACGCCCAAGGCTCAAATTGACTTGGACCGGTTCGATTCTAGGTTGGGATTGCGCTCGCTCGAGCTTTCCGAATTGTGAAAAGCGTCCTCTTTGTCTGTACAGGTAATATCTGCCGCAGCCCGATTGCGGAAGGGCTTTTTCGCCGCATGCTTGGGAACCGAAAAGACATCGAAGTTGTTTCGGCTGGTGTGCACGCAGTACGCGGCCAGCCGCCAAGTCTTTATGCGGTCGAAGTCTGCGCAGAAGCAGGGGTCGACATTAGCAATCTGCGCAGTCAGCCGCTTACCGCGCCGCTGGTCGATCGAGCGACACATATTTTTGCCATGACTGGCGCGCATCTTGAGACAATCCAAACATTGTTTCCTCACGGCGCCGAAAAATCGTTTTTGCTTCGCGAATTTGAAGAGCCGGGAACCACAGTGTGGCGCGATGTGCCGGACCCGATCGGTCTTGGCCGCGAAGTGTACGAACATTGCGCTCGCATCATCAACAACGCCCTTCCAAGCGTGCTCGCATTCGTCGAACAGGGTGAGCTGGTACGGCCTGGTGCCGCGCGCGCGCGCGAGCTATCTTCTTATCCGATGGATCACCTTCCTCACCGCATCGAGACCGGGTTGACCGGATCGAAACCTCCGCCTCGTTACGGAGAGGCGTTGCGCAGGGTAGATCCCGAAATTTTCGACGCGATTGCGGCGGAAGAAAGACGTCAGCGCGAAAACATCGAATTGATTGCGTCCGAAAATTTCACGAGCCGGGCGGTCATGGAAGCTCAGGGCAGCGTGCTGACAAACAAATATGCCGAGGGCTACCCGAGAAAGCGCTGGTATGGCGGCTGTGAGAATGTCGATATTGCCGAGCAGCTGGCCATTGATCGCGCGAAACGACTGTTTGGTTGTGAACACGTGAATGTGCAGCCGCACAGCGGTGCGCAAGCGAACATGGCGGTCTATTTCACGATGCTCAAACCGGGCGACAAGATTCTGGCCATGAATCTGGCGCACGGGGGGCACCTGACGCACGGGCATCCCGCGAATTTCTCTGGCAAATTTTACGCCGTCTCGCAGTACGGCGTTAGCGAGAAGACAGAGCAAATCGATTACGATGCGTTGCAGAAGCAGGCTGAAGAGGTTCGCCCAGCGATGATCACCGCCGGCGCCTCAGCTTATCCGCGTATCATCGATTTTCCGCGACTGCGTCAAATCGCGGATTCGGTTGGCGCAGTTTTGTTCATCGACATGGCGCACATCGCGGGTCTTGTAGCAGGCGGTCAGCATCCCAGTCCGATTCCGCACGCACAATTTGTCACGACCACCACGCATAAGAGTCTGCGTGGGCCG
The DNA here is from genome assembly GCA_963758425.1 of uncultured Verrucomicrobiae bacterium. Taxonomy (GTDB): domain Bacteria; phylum Verrucomicrobiota; class Verrucomicrobiia; order Chthoniobacterales; family UBA10450; genus Udaeobacter. Next base: position 79,251 of record CAVWVV010000008.1, on the reverse strand, counting down.
CGTGGCGGCATCGTCATGTGCGAAGAAAAATTCGCCAAACAGATCGATTCGACCGTTTTCCCCGGCGTGCAGGGCGGCCCGCTAATGCATGTGATCGCAGCGAAAGCCGTTTGCTTTCATGAAGCGCTCCAGCCGCAGTTCCGCGAATATCAACGGCAGGTTGTCCTGAATGCCAAAGCGCTTGCCGCCGGCTTAGCCAAACATGGTTACCGCATCGTCTCCGGCGGCACCGATAATCATTTGATGCTCGTCGATCTTCGCCCGAAGGAAATTAACGGAAAAGAAGCACAGGAAGTTCTCGACCGGGCCGCCATCACAGTAAACAAAAACGGCATTCCATTCGATACCTATCCAATTTTCAAGCCGGGCGGCATCCGCATCGGCACGCCCGCTGTCACAACGCGCGGCATGAAAGAAGAGGAAATGTTGGAGATCGCGGACCTGGTTGCTGAGGCGCTCGCCAATCGCACCGACGCCGAAGCACTGGAGAAAGTGCATCGAAAAGTCCTCGACTTAACGAGAAGATTTCCGTTGCCGATTTAAAAACGAATCCAAACACTACCAATATGAAGAGACCGGAATTCCCGCTCGCGCTGTCATCCTGAGCGCAGCGAAGCGAAGTCGAAGGACCCCGCAGTATCACCTTTGACATCGCTCCACGAGATTCCTCAACTTCACTCGGAATGACGCTGTTCTGTGGCCAATGAATCTCCTTAGTGAACAACCGCAGCCCAACCCGTTGCGCGAAGGTTTGTCCGCGCGTGCCGTGCCGCAGCCATGCACGATTGTGATCTTCGGCGCCACAGGGGACCTCACCCATCGCAAACTTGTCCCCGCATTGTATAATCTCGCCGCCGACGGCGACCTGCCGCCGGCCGCGATGATCGTCGGTTTCGCCCGCCGGCCAAAAACTGACGATGAATTCCGACGCGATCTCGAAGAATCCACGCGTAAGTTTTCGCGACAGACCGTGCGCGATGAAATCTGGAAAAACTTTGCGCAATCGATCTTTTATCACCAGAGCGAGTTCGAAGACGAATCTGGTTACAAAGCGTTGGCCAAACGTCTCGACGAAATCGATAAGGACCATGGCACCCGCGGCAACCGCCTTTTTTATTTTGCAGCTTCTCCCGACCAGTTCGAGGCGATTCTCAAGAATCTGAAAGCCGCCGGCTTAAACCACACCTGCAAGGGGAGCTGGGCACGAGTAATCATCGAAAAACCTTTCGGTTCCGATCTGGCCTCAGCGCGCGAACTCAATCGCGCGGTGCGCAATTCTTTTACCGAAGAGCAAACATACCGAATCGATCATTTTCTGGGAAAGGAAACAGCGCAGAACATTCTTGTGCTGCGCTTCGCCAACGCGATCTTCGCGCCGCTCTGGAACACGCACTACATCGACCATGTGCAAATTACGGCGGCAGAAACACTCGGCGTGGAAGGTCGCGCCGGTTACTACGAAACCGCGGGCGCCCTGCGTGACATGGTGCAAAATCATCTCCTCCAGCTCCTTTGCTTGACGGCAATGGAACCGCCCACCGACCTGGGCGCCGACAGTATTCGTGACGAAAAAGTCAAGGTGGTGCGATCGCTGCGTCGGTGGCCGCGCAATGAGATCGCCGCCGATGTTGTGCGCGCTCAATACGCCAAAGGCGCCATTAACGGTGAGCCGGCCGTAGGTTATCGGCAGGAGAAAAACGTCAACCCGGATTCACTAACAGAGACGTTCGTAGCGTTGCGGCTTTACATCGACACCTGGCGCTGGGCGGAGGTGCCAATTTACATGCGCGTCGGCAAACGGCTCCCGAAATCGGCAACGGAGATATCGATTCATTTCAAAAAAGCGCCCGCGGTCCTATTTAACAAGGATTTGCGTGCTCTGAATGTGCTCGTTATCCGGATCCAACCGGACGAGGGAATCTCGTTAACAATCCATGCCAAGGTGCCAGGCACGAGCTTTCGCATTGAGCCGGTAAAGATGGATTTTCATTACGGAACCTCTTTTGGCAAGGCGAGTCCTGAAGCGTACGAACGTTTGCTATTGGATGCGATGAGCGGCGACGCCACACTCTTTGCGCGCCGCGACGAAGTCGAGGAAGCATGGGCTTTTATCGATCCTATCGAACAGGCGTGGCACGCGAAGAAGGATGCGCCCGAGTTGTTCTTTTATCCCGCCGGATCGTGGGGACCGGAAGCCGCGGATGATTTGCTCGCTCGTGACGGCCGGGCGTGGAGACGATTGTAACCGATGCCTGCTATCGCCGAAACATACTCGTTAGGCCTCCCGATCGAAGTTAGCAAGATTGACCAGGAGTTGAAAAAACTTTGGCGGGAAAGGGAAGGCGCAGCGACACGCGCCTCACTCATCAACCTTGCTGTTTACAGCGAGGACGCGGGTTCGCTGAGCAAGAACACGCAGTTGATGGCAAACATTACTGAGAACCACGCCTGCCGCGCAATCGTCATCGAAGCTGATTGCAACGCAAAAGAGAACCGTGTGGAAGCCTGGATCAGCGCGCACTGTCACGTTAGCGGAGTCGGGGGCAAGCAGGTTTGTTCAGAACAAATTTCATTTCTGCTCAAAGGCGGCTGTACGACCTTGCTGCCAAGCATAGTTTTTTCGCATCTGGATTCCGATCTGCCGTTCTACCTTTGGTGGCAGCAGGAATTCCGTGAACCGATGGATCCGCAACTTTGGACTTGGGTCGATCGAGTCATCTACGACAGTCGGGACTGGCAAGATCTTCGCGCCCAAATGCGCCTGTTAGAATCCGCGGAACAGGAAGCCAATCAGCGGATCGTGCTTTGCGATCTAAATTGGACGCGCCTGGATAATGTCCGTTTTGCGCTCGCGCAATTTTTCGATCATCCCGCCTCACATCATCATTTTGCCAAGATTAACAGCGTTCGAATTGATTTCGCGCCTGGGTTCCGATCGACCGCCGTCCTTTTTGCCGGCTGGCTTGCAGCGCAACTAAACTGGCGCAGTGAGAAAACGACTGCGGCGAATAAGTTTTCGTTCGTTAGTTCCTCTCGCCGAAAGATCCAGGTCGAACTGCGCGAACAGCCTGGAGAACCGATTGGCGAAGTCGCCATGTCAACGCCAGAGGTGGAATTCCTGGTGACTCACGCCAAATGCGGAGACCTCCTTGAAGTTTCACGCGGAAGCCCGGGCGAAAAACACGCACCCCAATTGATGCCCGCAGGGAAAAATGATCCAGTGAGTCTGATGAGCGAAGAACTGATGCGCGGCGGACCGCACCACGTTTACCTGCAGGCAGTCAATCGCGTCCGCGACCTACTATAGCGGCTGCCGGGTCAACTGCTGGAAGCAGCGCGCACAATTGACGCACGTTCTTCTCAATCGAAAAGAGCTTTTGCGCTCGCTCGTAACCGGCCTGGCCAAGTCTTTGGCCTAACGACCGGTCGTTAGTCACCTTTTCAATCGCTCCAGCGAGCGCCACTGCATCCTCTGGTTGCACCAGAAAACCTGTCTGATTATCAATGACCATCTCCGGAATCCCGCCGATCCTGGTTGAAACGACCGGCAGTCCGGTCGCCATCGCTTCCATGATGACTGTGGGCAAATTGTCCATGCCACCCTCAGGCTCGGGTACGCTCGGCAGCACAAAAACGCTCGCGTTGGCGAGACGTGCCCTTAGTTCATGTTGCGGTTTGGGGCCAGGTAGCTGAACAAACTCCTGCAAACCTAACTCCTCGATCTGCGCGCGTAACTGATTCTCGAGCGGGCCCTCACCGAAGATCTCGCACCGAAACGATTTTCCGTGTTCAACGAGCAGGGCGCAGGCGCGAATCAAATTGGCAAAGCCTTTTTTGACGATCAAACGGCCAATCGCAACTATCAATGGCGGATCGGAGGAAAAAGTCGCGCGCCCGAATTCGGCAAGATTCAAGCCATTGTAAACGCGATGAATTCGATCGGCGCGTTCTGCAAAACTTTCCCGTAGGAATTTCTCCGCGTAATCCGTTTCAGTAACGACTACACGCGCTGCCCCGACAAGTTTGTCCAAACCAATCTCAAACTTCCTTGGCGCAAAAATGTCGTTCGCGTGCGCAGTAAAGCTAAAAGTGATTGGAAAAAATTTGGCAATCCAGAAAACTGTGCGCGCTGCCATGCCGGCGAAGTGCGCATGAACATGGCTGATTCGCGCCTCTTGCAAGCGCAGCCCAACATAAACAGCCTGATAAAGGCGCAGAAAATCGGTGCGCCGGTCCCACCCATCGAGAGCAGCGACGATTTCTGGAGCGAGTCTTCCTTTTTTCAAAGCCCGCCGGACGTCATCAAGCAATTCCTTCTCCTCTGGCAGATAATGCACACGCTTTACGATGCGTGTGTCCCAATCCTGGGCTGGCTCGTCTTTCGGATTCCGGATTGAGAAAATCGGGGCTGCAACACCTTGGCGATAAAGCTCTGCAACCTCGCGATAGCAAAACGTTTGTCCGAAAGAAGGAAACCGCTCAAAGAGATAAGCGAAGGGTGCCATGGCTTCGCCACGTTAAACCGTTGAAACGTTGAAGCGTTGAAGCGGTTTCTTCATTCGGTCTGTGTCATTCCTTCGGCATTCGTCATTTCAGCCGATCGTGTCAATTCGTGGTTGATTTCTCCTCACCGGAATCGGTTTCCCGGACTTATCGACAGCAACAAAAGTGAAGACGCCGTGCGTGACGCGAAGCTCCTCGCCAGTCATGTAACGTGTTACCCATACCTCTACCGGAATGGTCATCGAAGTTCGCCCGATCCTTTCTACTCGCGCATAACATCTAACTGTATCCCCTACCCGCACCGGCTGGAGAAACGACATCCCCTCCATCGCGACGGTAACAACACGCGCTTTCGCGGTTTTCGCCGCAAGAATTCCACTGCCCAAGTCCATTTGTGAGGTCAACCATCCACCGAAAATGTCGCCATTGGGATTGGTGTCCGTAGGCATCGCAATCGTCTGAATAACCAATTCGCCTCTGGGTTGCTCGGGCATTTGGAACGGACAATAGCACAATGTGCGACCTCGCAATCTTCCCTCTTCCTCTGCTTCTTTTGTGTCGGTTGAAGAAGATTCAGAGGAAGCGGAAAAGGAAGAGCTACAAGATCAACATGCAATCGCCGTAGCTGTAAAAACGGTAACGTTCGCGAATTGCCTCCTGATAGGCACGAAGTAAAAACTCGCGGCCAGCAAACGCGCTTACCAGCATAAGCAAAGTCGAACCCGGCAAATGGAAATTGGTTAGCAGAACATCGACGGCATGAAACCGATATGGGGGATAAATGAAAATATCTGTGGTGCCTTCCTGAGCCCTCAGCTTTCCATCTTCGCGTCGGGCCGCCTGCAATACTCGCACCACGGTCGTACCCACGGCCACGATTCGCCTGGCGTCATTGATCTTGGCGGCAGCAGAATGCGAAAGGAAAAAGCGCTCGGCATGCATGCGATGCTCGGCAATGTTCTCTGAACGCACAGGCAGGAATGTTCCGGTCCCCACGTGCAACGTCACGAATGTGTGCGGAATCTCGCTTAAAATCTCTGGAGTAAAGTGAAGACCTGCAGTCGGCGCTGCCAGCGCACCAGGCGTATGGGCGAAAACAGTCTGGTAACGCGTTGCATCGTCGGTCTCGCTTTGGCGTCGAATGTAAGGGGGCAACGGCATCGATCCGCCGGAATAAAGGTCAACATCTTCATTTAATACCATGATGCGTTCCCCATCGGCGGTGATTTTCTCGACGCACAAAGTGACATTGCCGATTTCTGCTGTTGCGCCCACGCGCATTTTGCGGCCCGGATTGACGAGGCATTTCCAACGCCTGGGGCCAAGCCGTTCTAGAAACAAAAACTCAATTGCGCCATCGTTGGAAAATCGCCGGGCGGGCAGCACTTGAGTATCGTTCAAAACAAGAAGATCACCCTGCCGCAAAAATGTTTTCAGATCGCGGAATTGCCGATGCTCAATCGCCTGCGTATTGCAATGCAACACCATCATTCGCGAATCGTCCCGACGCTCCGGCGGCCGCTGAGCGATCAACTCGCTTGGCAAATCGTAATCGTAATCGCTCAGCCGCGTGCTCATCTGTTGCCCTTAAGGTTACCGTAACGCCTAATCCTTTGCACAAGTGGGACAGAGCGATCTTTTGGCTTCTTAGGCGAAATTTCTTGTGACTACGGCTTATCCCCACACTTTCACTTTTTTTAACTCATAAGGAGGAGCATATTTCCCGGGATGGACTCAACAACCCGCGATGCGGTTGACGAACTGCTTCAGACGTACGGGGAAACGGGCGGCATCAATTACCTTGCCGCCGCCGCCAGCCTCCCCTCGCGCCTGGCGATCGAAGCCGCATGCGCTGAGTTGATGAGCCTGATGTTTCCAGGTTTTCGGAGCGAAGCACTCGTGAGCTCGGAAGATCTCACCGACATAACTCGCGTTCGCGTCAGACGTTTGCACGTACGATTAAAAACAGAAATTTGCAGAAGCCTTGGCAAAATTCCGCCCGATGAACCAACAGAAGCAAAGGCAGAAGAAGTGTTGAGCGCGTTCTTGAAGGGCTTGCCGGCCGTGCGTCGTCTTCTTTGGACAGACATTGACGCGGCTTACGAAGGCGATCCGGCTGCGAAGAGTTACGAGGAAATCGTTCTCGCTTATCCCGCGCTCGAGGCCATCGCAATTTATCGGATGGCGCACCTACTATACGATAAAGTTCCTCTTATTCCGCGCATCATGACCGAATGGGCCCACAGCCGTACGGGCATCGATATTCATCCCGGTGCAGAAATCGGCTCGCATTTCTTTATCGACCACGGGACGGGCGTAGTCGTTGGCGAGACTACCAAAATCGGATCGCACGTGAAACTTTATCAAGGCGTGTCGTTCATTGCGCGCTCACTCGGAGCGGGGCGAGCGTTGCGGGGGCAAAAACGCCACCCTACAATTGAAGACGGCGTTTGCATTTATGCCGGAACCACAATCATGGGCGGCGATACCGTGATTGGTGCCAATTCCACCATCGGCGCGAATGTTTTTCTGACAAAGAGCGTTCCGCCGAACTCGCTCGTTTATTACGAAGAAAAAGAAGTCGCGATTGTGCAGAAGCGGCGGAAACAGCCTGCCACACGCGATGAATTTCACGAATGAAGGTGGTTAAAGATTTGGTAGGACATTACCGTCGGCGTGCCTGCGATTACGATCACGAGCATGATTAAGAATAAGACTCAATGATTTACCTCGATTACAACGCAACGACGCCGCTGTGCGACACGGCGCGTGAGGCGATGCTGCCGTATCTCGACCGGCTCTTTGGAAATCCATCAAGCGTCCACGCAGCTGGTCGCGAGGCGCGCGCGGCCATCGATAACGCGCGCGACAAGCTGGCCGGGTTGCTGCGCGTAAAACCGCATGAACTGATTTTCACAGGTGGTGGAACGGAATCGTGCAACCTCGCCGTGCTCGGTCTCGCCCGTCGTCCATCTTCTTCCAGCGGTCACATCATTTCGAACAAGGCGGAGCATCACGCCGTCCTGAACGCGCTGGAATATTTGGAAAAGCACGAAGGCTTTGAAGTGACCTGGCTGAATGTTTCGCGTGATGGAATCATCGACATTGATCAACTTGCCAGTGCGATTCGGCCTGAGACCAGACTCGTTTCGATCATGACCGCCAATAACGAGACAGGCGTAATTCAGCCGATGCGCGAAATTTCGAACATATGCCGCGCGCGCGGCGTCCGGCTGCACAGCGATATGGTGCAATCGTTCGGCAAGATCGAGACCGACTTATCCCTGGCCGATGCGGCTAGTTTCGCTGCGCACAAATTCTACGGACCCAAAGGCGTCGGATTTCTTTTCTTGCGCAGCGGTCTCTCGATCCGGCCGATCATGTTCGGTGGCGCTCACGAGAACGAGCGACGTCCCGGGACAGAAAATGTTGCCGCAATTGCGGGAATGGCAGCGGCCGCAGAGTGGACATTGCGCGATTGTGAGACAGAACGGGGACGTGAAGCTCGATTGCGCGATGAATTTTGGACGCGAATTGCGCAAAACGTATCCGACGCAAAACAGAATGCCGCAAACGCGCCGCGGCTGGGAAACACACTGAACGTGAGCCTGCTTGGAATCGATTCCGAAATGCTGCTCATCGCGCTGGATTTGGAAGGCGTCTGCGCCTCCAGTGGCTCGGCCTGCATGGTGGGATCGGTCGTTGCGTCACACGTTTTGCTCGCCATGGGTCTGCCGATGGAGCGCGCGCGTTCCGCAGTTCGATTCTCACTCGGTAAATGGACAACGGCCGACGAAATTCAGACGGCTGGAGACGCGGTGCGGAAAATTGTTGATCGCCTGAACACGCGAAAGAGCGCGTATGCCGTTGCTTAGGCAGCTCGAGTTCGCGTTTCGTACTGTATCCGCGTCCCTGTGGGAGGCGCCGCGCGTCGCAGAGCGAAGCAGCGACAAAGACGCTGATCTTGAAACAAAAGCTCGTGAGTTGTTGCGTTCACTCGGCGCGGCTCGAATCGCAAACGAGCTTCGGGTCGAATGGAATTCGCGTCTTCAAACTGCCGCTGGTCGCGCTGATTATCGCCAGAAACTCATTTCGCTAAATCCGCGGCTAGTCGAGCATCCGACCGAAATCGATCGAACTTTGCGCCATGAACTGGCACATATTCTGGCCCAGTTTCGTGCGGGACGACGGAGGATTCTGCCACACGGTAACGAGTGGCGGCAGGCCTGTTTCGACTTGGGACTCGCCGACGAGAAGCGGTGCCACAACCTCCCGTTTCCTATGCGAACGTACGCCGCGCGGTTCGTCTATCGCTGTCCGAATTGCCGTCAGGAGTTTCCGCGAGTCCGCCGCGTGCGTCGCGCGGTAGCTTGTCTTGCCTGTTGCCGCAAACACAATGGCGGCGAGTTCGATCTGCGCTTCCGCTTGCAGCTGCTGAGTTCCCGTTAGCTTGTCGTGTCGAGCGAAGTCGAGACATCTCTTGATGCTTCCGATCCAGAAATAATCAGAGATTCCTCGACTCCGCTCGGAATGACAAAAGGACTAACCGAGCCGTATCGTCATTAGCGTGATTACCATCTGCGCGATAACAGCGAAGGCGAACGTGACAAGAACTCGCGCTCCGAAGAATCGTTCATGTGAGCACGTCATAGACCTAACGATAATTAGACGAAAAATCGCAATCCAAAGCGAACGTTTCTTCGTCGTTAAATTTCGTTTTCGCTTTTGTCGCTCTTGGCTGCTTTCTCCCCGCGCAATTTCGCCTGGATAAACAGGTCGATGTCACCATCCATCACGGCTTGCACATTGCTCGTTTCCGCGCCGGTTCGGTGATCTTTCACCATTTGATACGGTTGAAAAACGTAGGAGCGAATTTGGCTGCCCCACGCGATATCGCCTTTTTCTCCATATTGCCGGTCGATTTCGGCGCGCTTTTTATCCTGCTCGATTTCGTAAAGCTTGGCTTTCAACATTTTTATCGCCAGCTCCCGATTACGCCCCTGGCTGCGCTCTGCCTGGCAAGCGACTACGATTCCGCTCGGCTTATGCAATATCCGCACCGCAGTTTCCACCTTGTTAACGTTCTGCCCGCCTTTTCCGCCGCTGCGAAACGTGTCGATCTCCAGATCGGCGGGATTAATTTCTATGGGAGCGGTGTCAGCAATTTCAGGAACAACATCGACACTCGCAAACGAAGTGTGACGCCGCTTGTTTGCGTCGAACGGCGAAATACGCACCAGGCGGTGCACGCCGCGCTCGGTCTGAAGATGTCCGTAGGCGTACTCGCCGGTCACGAGCAGAGTGACGGATTTGATGCCGACTTCTTCGCCCTGTTGAATGTCCACAGTCTGAGATTTGAGATCGCTTCGTTCGATCCAGCGCTGGTACATCCGCAGCAACATATCGGCCCAATCACATGACTCCGTGCCGCCCGCGCCAGAGTGAATCGTGAGAAACGCATTCGCACGATCGTTTTCGCCTGAAAGAAACTGACGCAACTCAAATTCATCGAGTTTGTGAATCAGACGATCATGTTCGGTCGCGACTTCTTTTTCCGCATGGGCGCGAGCTGTGGGATCGCTTTCTTCGGCAGCCAACTCATGCAATGCGCCGAAGTCTTCGATCTCGCGCTCCAATTCTTGAAACGGGTTGATCAGCGAGCGCAGTCGGGAAACTTCCTCGACATCCGCCTGGGCACGCTCGCGGTTCGACCAGAAGTCGGACGCCGCCATGCGTCCTTCGATCGTAGCTAGATCTTTCTGGAGCTTTTCGACGTCAAAGAAACCTCCGCAGCTCGCGGGCACGCGATTTCAAATCCTCGGCATCGGGGATGGAGACTTCAGTTGGCATGCGCAAAAAATAATTCAATTCCCTGCGAATCGCAAAGGGCGTCGTGGCGTTTGTATCAAGCGCCCGTCGCAAATAAGCAGGCGCTCGCCGCGGCGAGCGCCTCCAAACCTATCTTCGCCTAGAATTATCGGGTTTTGGTTTCGCGGCGCGCGCGGCCTCGAGACGGAAAATTGTTTCGCCCTCTTTCATCAGATCGAGACGATCGCGCGCAACCGTTTCCAGATAGGTTGCGTCAGTCTTGAGTAGATTGATCTCGCGGGTCTGATGTGCGAGCAGATTTTGTTGCTCGTTTGCTTGCTGTTGGAGGTTGTCGATCTCCGCACGGCTCTGCATTAGTTTCTTGTACGGCGGAACGAACAAGCTCACAATCACCAGCCAGATCGCCAGGACCAGCAGAACCCGCAGCGTTCGGTTCAGTCGCTGCCAGACGGTGGCTTCGCGGCGCGCGCGGAAATCGGCGTAAGTCTGATCCACTTAGCGGATTGTAGCGCCATACACCGCTTTGTCACCAAGTTCTTCTTCAATTCGCAAGAGCTGATTATACTTGGCGATCCGATCGCTGCGCGAAAGGGAACCGGTTTTAATTTGACCGGCGTTGGTCGCCACTGCGATGTCCGCGATCGTGGCGTCTTCCGTTTCGCCGGAGCGATGACTGATGACCGTTGTATAGTGATTTTTCTTTGCCAAATCGATCGTCGCCAGCGTTTCGGTCAGCGTTCCGATCTGGTTTACCTTGATCAAAATCGAATTCGCCACGTGCTCGGCGATTCCTTTCCGTAGAAATTCTACATTCGTGACAAAGAGGTCGTCGCCTACGAGTTGGATCTTCTTGCCGAGTTTTGCGGTCAGTTTTTTCCAACCGGCCCAATCATTTTCGGCGCAACCGTCCTCAATCGAAATGATGGGAAAGCGCGCGCAAAGCGCGGCATAGTACTCGACCAGTTCGTCGCCAGTTTTCTTTGAACCGTCCGATTTTTTAAAAATGTAAATGTGATTTTTGCTATCGTAGAATTCGGAGGCAGCCGGATCGAGCGCGATAAATATCTGTTCACCCAACTTGTAGCCCGCCCTCTCGACAGCTGTCGAAATCGATTCGAGAGCATCCTCAGCGGAACTGAGTTGCGGCGCAAATCCGCCTTCATCGCCAACTGCAGTGGAAAGGCCTCGTCCTTTCAGGACAGATTTGAGCGCATGGAAAACCTCGGCGCCATAACGCAGCGCTTCCGAAAAACTTGGAGCGCCGCGCGGCATGATCATGAATTCCTGAAAATCGATCGGCGCATCAGAGTGCGCGCCTCCATTCAAGATGTTCATCATCGGCACGGGCAAAACTCGCGCCTCCGGTCCGCCGAGATACCGGAATAGCGGCAGATTTTCCGCGGCCGCGGCAGCGTGCGCCACCGCCAGCGAGACACCGAGCAGCGCGTTTGCCCCAAGGTTGCTTTTGTTAGGGGTGCCGTCGAGTTCAATCAGCTTTTTGTCAATCGCCGCCTGATCCATCGCGTCCCATCCTTTGAGCGCCGGCGCGATCTTCTCGTTAACGTTGGCCACCGCTTTCTTAACGCCTTTCCCACCGAACCGATTCTTATTCCCGTCACGCAATTCCCATGCTTCATGTTCGCCCGTGCTCGCTCCGCTCGGTATCGCCGCGCGTCCGAGTGCGCCGCTTTCAAGACACACATCGACTTCAATGGTCGGATTGCCGCGTGAATCCAAAATTTCGCGCGCATGAATTCGGCTAATGCTTGTACGGGTCATACTCTCTGCGCGGACTAGAACAGCTTTGTCCGGATGAGGCAAATCACGTTCATTCTTTTCCTGTTACATATGTAACAAGGAACTCACCAGGACGAGGGGCAAATGAGGGACCAAGCAGCCTTGATCAAGGCGTGCGAGATTCATATTGGCAATTTCGCTGGGACACGCATAATCTCAGCGATGATTCGTTTAGCCGGATTAGGCGCGATTGTGTTGGCGGGCGGTATCCTGGCCACTGTCGGCGCGGAGACTGGGCGCATTGCCGCCGACCAACTGGCAAAAGCTGCTAGAAGCGATTCGATTAGTATTCCCACGCCCGGTGAACTTTTCGCAGTGATCGAAAAATCAGGCAAAACAAACTGGGCGGGTCAATATCGTGGCCCGATTCCGGTGACCTATCGCAATCGCGCGCAAATCGCCCTTAACCTCGGCGGTTTGATTGCCGATGGCTTTATCGCCGTGGAGGCAAAGGATGGTCAGCAGGTCAAGAACATTGGGTCAGACATCATCAAACTCGCAAAAGCACTCGGGGTCAGCGAAAAACTGCTTAGCCGTGGCAGTAGCATCAACGACTTTGCAGAGAACAGCGAGTGGGACACGCTGCAGGAAGAACTGGAAGCGACGCAGAACGAAGTAAAATCTTCAATGCAATCGCACGCCGACCAGGATCTGGTAATTTTGGTAACGCTTGGTGGTTGGATTCGAGGCACGCAGGTACTCACCTCGGCGATCGTGCAGAACTATGACGAACGCAGCGCCAAGGTTCTGCGCCAGCCGGCGCTCGTTCATTTCATGCAGTCGAAAATCAACGAAATCTCTCCTGAATTGCGGAATGAGCCACTGGTCAAAGACGTCACTAACGAGCTCAGCAAAATTGAAAAGCTGGTTTCTTTCCCGCCAGGCAAGACACCTAATATTGAAGAAGTGCGCAAGGTTAACGAAGCGGTCGGCAAGATGATGGGGGAAATAGAAAACAAAGAAGCGCCAAAATGAAACGCAGATTGCTGATTCCATTATCGGTTCTTGTGCTGGCTGCCAGCGTTACTGCGCGCGGAGACACAGATGCCGAGGTACAGGCTCGCAAAGACGCCCTCGATGTCGCCGCGGCATTTTCAAACGACGGTTTCAAGATCCGAGACGGACATTGGTGTGGGATTGTCAAACCGCATGATCACTCACTGGTCGCGGTGAACCTGTACGCAGGAAACGAGTATTGGTTCTCCGTCGGCGCGACGGAACCGGCAAAGAAAATTGCGGTGAGCCTCTATGATGAGACGGGAAAACAGGTGACCACGGAAAGTTACGACGACGGGGAAAAAGCTGCGGCCGGGTTTGCGCCATCGAGCAGCGGTCAGTACTTTGTTTCGGTCGATCTGCTCGAAGGCGAGGAGAGCAGCTTTTGTCTCGTTTATTCGTACAAGTGAACCGATCACGCGTGTTCGTACGCGCTGCGTCCGGCATCCAGTAATAAACATCAGCAGCTCCAGGGCAGGCCGATGATTTCGCTCCAGGTTTTCTATGAAGGGAATGTTCAGGGCGTCGGGTTTCGCTGGACTGTGCGTCATGCCGCCAAGGGCTTTGACGTAACCGGCTGGGTTCGCAACTTGCCGGATGGGCGCGTGGAACTTCAGGTTACCGGAGAGGAAGATGAAGTGCGCGCGTTGCTTGACTGCATCGCGCGAGGCGAGCTTCACTCGCTAATTCATAAACAAACGGAAAACAAATCGGAGAAACCACTTACCGCCCGCGGCTTTGAAATTCGGTATGACTGACTCCCCGAGCCGTAGCCGCACGGAGGCGCGTCCAGCCGTCGCGGTTCACGGACTAACGAAAACATTCCCTGTTCCTTTGCATCCCGCTCGCGGGATTGTCGCCGTGAAGGACCTCAACCTTCGCATCGAGCCGGGCGAAGTGTACGGGTTGCTTGGGCCAAATGGTTCCGGCAAAAGCACAACGCTCAAAATAATTCTCGGGTTGGTTTCTCCAACGCGCGGGCGAACGGAAATTTTTGGGCGCGACAGCCGTCTCGTGAAAAGTCGGGAAGCGGTCGGTTTTCTGCCTGAAAATCCGTACTTCTACAAGTATCTTACCGGAGAAGAAACGCTGCGTTTCTTTGGGCGTCTTTGTGGAATGGGGGGCGCTCCACTAAAGGAACGCATAGACGAATTGCTAGACCTAGTCGGTTTGACGAAAGCGCGTAAACGACGATTGGCCACTTATTCCAAGGGCATGCTGCAACGCATTGGACTTGCACAGGCATTGATTCATGATCCCAGACTGGTGGTGCTGGATGAACCGACCGCAGGCGTCGATCCGGCAGGCTCACGCGAGATTCGCGATTTGATTCTCGATCTGAAACGCCGCGGAATCACCGTGCTGCTCTCCTCGCATTTGCTCGCGCAGGCACAGGAGATTTGTGACCGCGTCGCCATTCTCGCCGATGGCGTGCTGGTACGTGAAGGACATCTGCAGGAATTGATCGCAATTGAAAATCAAACCGAGCTTGTCATCGCCGACGCGTCCGCTCAGCTCGTCAACGAAATCGAATCGGTCATCAACCGGTCAAACGCAAGGCTGATCGAACGCCGAAAATCGACGACCACGCTGGAGAGGTTGTTCCTGGAGGCGACAAGCAAAAAGGACGAAGCACGAATGTCGAAGGACGAAGGAATGAGGAAGCCGAAATGATGAAAGGAAGCGGGACGAACTCTATCTCGATTCATGGTTCGTCATTCGGATTTCTTTCGCCATTTCTCATTCGGATTTCGCCATTAGTCGCTCAGTTGTGTCGCTAATGAAAAGTCGGTACCGCAGTTTCTCTCTTGCTCGCATCGGCGCGATTACCGCCAATACGCTCACCGAACTGACGCGCCTTAAAGTCTTTTATGTGCTGCTTGTGTTTGCCCTCGTTTTGATCGGCAGCTCGATCTTCATGGCACAGTTCTCTTTTCAGCAGGAATTCCAAATCCTGAAAGATATTTCGCTCGGAGCGATCTCGATTTTTACTTCGCTGCTGGCAATCGTTTCGACTGCGCGACTGCTTCCCCAGGACCTCGAAGATCGCACGGTTTACACGATCCTCGCCAAGCCCGTGCCCCGCTTCGAATACGTGCTCGGGAAAATTGCGGGAGTTCTTCTACTACTGGCAATCAGCACGCTGGTGATGAGCGCGGCGTTTCTGTTGGTTTTGTATTTCCGCGAACAAGCAGTGATCCACGCCACGTTGCGACAAATGTCCGGCGCACCGCCTGAACAAATTGCCGACGCGCTTCGGGCGATCCGATCTTCAGCCCTTAACATCGATATCTTTCCGGGAATCATTATCATCTACCTGAAAGCATGTTTGCTGGCCGCACTCACACTCTTCGTTTCTACATTCGCGACCACAAACATTTTCACGATCGTGGTAATGGCATTCATTTATTTCATTGGCCATTTGCAGGCCACTGCGCGTGAATATTGGCTACAGGAACACAGTAGTGGCCTGCTCACGCGGATCTTTCTCGCAATCGTCGCCTTGCTGTTTCCGGACTTACAGGCGTTCAATCTGGTCGATGATATCGTCGCCGGCACGGCGATTTCTTTGTCGCTCTTCGCCAAGACGGCACTGCTCGGCATTTTCTATACGACGATCTACACGCTGCTGGCCGCCTTCGTGTTCTACGGGAAAGAATTATGATACGGGTTCTTGTCGTGCTAGTGATTTTGGTTGCGCTCGGCGCGCTCAAATTGCCGTTTGAGCACGACCTGGCGGCGCTGCATCGCCATGAACATTTTCGTGGCGTCGAATTTAACCTCGATCTTCGCGAAAAACTTGGACAACTCGGTTTCATTGCCGCCTTGAGCGGCTTTCGGGCGATCGTCGCTGACGCTCTTTTCATTCAGGCACACGTCGCATGGGAAGGCACAGAATGGGGCCGGATATTGTTATTGTTCCGGCACATCACAACACTACAACCCCGGGTGCTCCTGTTTTGGGACACTGCGGCGTGGCACATGGCTTGGAATGCAAGCGTGTCAGCGATGAACGACCGAACCCAGCCGCGGCTTGCGCTGCGAGTCAAAGCGCAGCGCGAATATTTTGCGCTGGGAAAAGATTTCCTTGAACGGGGAATCCAAAATAACCCTGATCGCCCTCAGCTCTATGAAGCGCTGGCTCGCCTTTACAAGGAGAAGTACAAGGATCACGAACGCGCTTCCGAGTTTTACGGCAAGGCAGCGGCATTGCCCGATGCAGCGAGGTTCGATCGGCGCTTCTCAGCGTACGAGCTTTCCTACTGCGAAGGACGCGAGCGGGAGGCTTATGAGCGTCTACGCGGGCTTTATGACGAGGGCGAGCAGGAACGGCTGCCGACTTTAATCACGCGGCTGAAATTTCTCGAAGACAAACTCAAAGTCCCGCAGGATCAGCGAATTCCAGATAAAAAAGACCCTATCGGCAAGTAGTCGAAAGATTAAGCCGTTTGAAGGGTTAAAAAGATCGGCGCGTAAATCTTTCGAGCGTCGGAGCGATTTCGTTGTAAGGTTGTGACTTTTTAACGATTGAACATGGGGCTATGCGTTTCGCAATTTTCAGCGATGTACACGGCAATCTCGAGGCGTTAGAAGCCGTGCTGGCTGACGCACGCGCGCGCAAATGCACGCGCTTCGTGTGCCTGGGCGATGTGGTCGGCTACAACGCGAACCCGAGAGAATGCGTGGAACGCGTTCGCGAGCTGGATTGCCCGGTCGTGAAAGGCAATCACGACGAGGCGGCGTCGCGTCTCTCGCCTCCTGGCGATTTTAATGAAATCGCAGAGCGTGCCATCGCGTGGACCCGTGACCACTTGAGTGACCAAGACAAGGAGTGGTTGCGCGGGTTACCGCTGCAGATGCGTGTGCACGATTTCACCATCGTGCACGCCACGCTCGATACACCGGAGCAGTGGGGCTATGTTTTTAACAACCTCGATGCGGCAGCGAGTTTTACCTATCAACGCACCAACGTTTGTTTCTTTGGGCACACACATGTGCCCATGGTGTTTGTTCGGGATGAAGGCGTCAGGCGGGAAAGGGTGGAGCACGTTCGCATCGAGCCGGCCAAAAAGTATTTCATCAACATGGGCAGTGTGGGCCAACCGCGTGATGGAAATTGGCGCGCAGCGTACTGCATTTACGACACGGAGAATAACCTGGTCCAACAGTTTCGCATAAAATATGATCTGGCGACCGTGCAAAGGAAGATTGCCGAAGCGGGTTTGCCACGGCTCCTGGCCGAGCGGCTTGCAATTGGAAGATAGAATCGGCGCCGGAAAGCTATGTTTGGTTGGGCAACGCGTTGAGAACAACGCGTTCCACCTTTGTGTTTGCCAAGGTGGATCCGGCTTCTCCGAAAATGCCGGTCCGGCTCGGACCGATGCCAAAAGAATCGCCGCAGGCGCAGTATCTTGAACGCCGACTTTGAAGCCAAGATCGATCCTAATCATCAAGCCGGGGTGGCTCGGTGACATCATTCACACGCTGCCCGCAATTGCATTGCTTCGCGAAGCGCATCCGCACGCGAAGATTACATGGGTCATTAACGCTGAACTCGCTCCACTTCTCCGCGGAAATCCTGACATTAATCATGTTCACTTCCTTCCAAGCGGGAAGCTTCGACACCTCGGCGCACCGCAGAGTTTGCTGCCGTGGTTAAAGAATAGCGGGCAGATCCACCCCGATCTTGCGCTCGATTTCCAGGGATCGTTCGCCAGCGTTCTCATCGCAAAAATCAGCGGCGCAAAAGAGATTTATGGGATGAGCAATTCGCTCGCAGGGAAGACCTGGTTCTACGACCGCATCGCCCAGGTCAATCGCCGCAGTCATCCTGTCGAGCGCTATCTAAAACTGGTAGAATGCGCCGGCGCCACGGTCGGCGAATCGCTTCGATACTCGGTTCCAAGTGGCGATCCGCTGCCGCGCTTCGATGCGCACCCGCCGTTTGTTCTTCTTCAACCTTTCGCTCGGGGACAGGACAAATCGCTCTCAAACCGCGCGATCGAGGAATTTTGCCAGTCGCTCGCACCAACTCGCGTGGTCGTGGTGGGACAAACGCGTAACAAGATTAACACACCAGAAAATTGTGTTGATCTGACCAGGCAAACTTCCCTGCTCCAGTTAATCTGGCTTATTCGGGTCGCACGATTTGTCGTAAGCCTGGAGAGCGGCCCAATGCATATTGCCGCAGCTGTGACGCCCAATTTGTTGTCGATCCATACCTGGACTGATCCGCGCTGCATCGGTCCTTATAATCCCGATACCTGGGTGTGGAAACACGGTCAACTCTACCGCGTCGGCGACCTTGAAACTGCTAAGATTCGAAAGCGGGGCCGTCGGTTCAGACGCAAAGATGTCGCATCCGTCGTCGAGTTGATCCGTCCGCGCGTGCCTATCGATCCGATGGTCGCTTAGCTGTCACGGCGCCGACGGATGTGCAGCTCAACTTGCGACAGCCCGGATTCGTCGCGTTAGAACAAATTCGGCAAGCGCCAAATCCCGTGGATAAGTGATTTTGAAATTAAAGTCTTGGTTTGGAACCAGAATAACCTTGCGACCGAGCCGTTCGACCGCCGAAACCTCATCGGTCACCGAAGCGTTCTCTGCGTAGACAGCTCGATATGCATCCTCGATCAACCGCCGCTCGAAAACCTGCGGTGTCTGCATGGCATAGAGCTGATGTCGATCTACTGGACCAGCTACGAAAAATTGGGCATCAGCATATTTGAGGGTGTCATTGATCGGCTCAGCCAGGCTGGCAGCGGCGTGCATCCGGCATTGCTCGAAGACGCGCTCGATCTGTTCCGTCGAGGTCAATGGGCGAGCAGCATCGTGAACGGCCACGTATTTCGCACCAGCCTCTAGATGATCCAAGCCGGCGCGGACGGAATCCTGACGATGTTTGCCGCCGGGAATGATCGACCGAACTTTCTTGAAATTCCCATCGCGAACGCTTGCTTTGATCTCATCAAGTCGATCTTTCCGTGCAACAACAATGATCTCGCCAACACAGTCGGCCCGCTCAAATGCGTGGATAGTATGCGCGATGACCGGTCTGCCGGCGATCGTCGCAAACAGTTTGTCGAAACCCATGCGGCGACTGTCACCGGCGGCGACGATGATTGCGGTTAGCATAAGGTTGAAGCGTTAAAGGATTGAAGAGTTGAACCGGCCGCGATTATTCACACTCAAACGCTTTAACGCTTCAACGAATCACGAAAGTTGCTTCTGCACTTCCGCGCTTAGGGCTTTGCCGTCAACGCGGCCGGCTACTTTCGCCTGTAACGCTTTCATCACGGCTCCCATTTGTGCTCGCGAGGTCGCGCCTGCTTCGGCAATAGTTTCGCGCACAACTTTCGAAATTTCATCGGCGCTCATCGGCTGCGGCAAATATCCGTTTAAGATCGAGAGTTCCTCTTTTTCCTTTTGTACCAATTCGGCCCGGCCGGCTTTCTCAAAACTCTCGATGGAATCCTGGCGTTGTCTCGCCTGCTTACGGATAACCTGCGCAACCTCAGCGTCATTCAACTCAGCTTCCGCGCCTGATTTTGCAATGGCGCCGTACTTCAAAGCAGATTTTAGTAACCGCAGCACGCTCAGCTTGATCGTATCTTTGGCGCGCATCGCTTCTTTAAGATCCGCGTCGATCCGTTGGGAGAGTGTCATTGGGGAAGTTAGGTGATCAGATTCTGTTGTCATCTGGTGGCAAATAGTTACGAGAGTGCCCCCTTCCCGCTGATACTACGCCAGGACGGCGCGCATTTGCGCGGCGCAATGGTGCGCAGATTCCGCGTCGCTCACCGACATTACGCTCAAACCTTTTTGTGTGCGCAGAAGCAAACCAGCCAGCACATTGCCCGGTCCCAACTCGATAAAAAACTCGCAACCACGCGCCAGCATCCGCCGCATGCAATCGTACCAGCGAACCGTCGCTGTCACCTGTTCCTGTAATGTGCTCCGAATTTCGGGAAGCGTGTCGACCTCTTCGCCAGTGACATTGCTGATCACAGGAAATTGCGGAATTTGCATCTCTACCTGAAGCAACATTTCTCCCAACTTGCGGTAAGCGCTCTCCATCAATCGTGAATGATACGCGCCGGCAACATTTAACATCGTTGCGCGCCGAATGCCGTATTCTTTAGCTACGCCAACCGCCGCCTCGACTTTTGCGAGTTCGCCGGAAATTACGATTTGTCCCGGCGAATTAATATTGGCAATATCGACATCTTCGTCGGCGGCCAGTCGCCGAACATCATTCTCCAACCCGCCGATCATCGCCGCCATGCCACCAAGAGTCGCTGCGCAGGCTTCGTCCATCAGTTCACCGCGCTTCTGCACAAGTTTCAGCCCGGTCGCGAAATCGAACGTGCCCGCCACTGCGTGCGCGGTCATTTCCCCGAGAGACAGGCCAGCTGCGCAATCGATTGGAAAATCGCCAAATAATTGGCGAACGACGGCCAATGCGGCCAGAGAATGCAGGTATAAGGCGGGCTGGCAATTCGATGTCGTCGTGAGCGCATCCGCCGGCCCGTTCCACATAATGTCAGTCAACGGTCGGCCGAGGATTTCATCAGCTTGCGCACACAAGTCGGCCGCAACCGAAAAGTTCTCCGCGAGTTCTCGCCCCATCCCGACCGCCTGCGCGCCCTGACCAGCGAAAAGTAGTGCAATTTTTTTAGGCATGGCCTTTTAGTAATCGCGTTCCGTCGCGAGCGCGAACAGGTTTCTGGTTTCGCGAAGCGTACGCCGAAATTGCTTGCGCCCGCTGGTTCACTCGCCAGCGTAAACGTGTTTAGCAATCGTATGCCTTTCACAACGCGTGAGATTGAATCGCCTGACCCGGTGACGCGAGTGGTGGCGGCGGATGCGGATCTGCATCACGACGACGATATCGGCGAAAAAATGGTCCTCAACATGGGCCCGTCGCACCCGGCCACGCATGGCGTACTGCGACTCGTGCTCGAACTCGACGGCGAGATCATTACCAAAGCGACACCGGACATCGGTTTCCTCCATCGCGGCGACGAGAAAATCGCCGAGAACATGCAATACAACCAGTTCGTGCCTTATACCGATCGCCTCGATTATCTTGCGCCGCTTTCGAACAATGTTGCTTACGCGCTGGCCGTTGAAAAATTGATGGGCTGGGACATCCCGGCGCGCGGGAAGGCCATTCGCACTATTTGTTGCGAAACGTCACGTATCTCGTCGCACTTGCTAGGTATAGGGGCCATGGCTCTCGATCTGGGCGCAATGACGGTCTTTTTGTACACGTTCACCGAGCGCGAGAAACTTTATGACCTTTTCGAGCTGTTGACTGGAGCGCGTTTTACTACGTCTTACACGCGCGTGGGCGGACAGATACGGGATCTTCCGGAGAGCTTCATCCCGCAGCTCAAGAAGTTCCTGGACGAATTCATTCCGAGCCTGGACGAATGCGACAAATTGCTCACGCGTAATCGCATTTTTGTCGATCGAACAAAAGACGTTGGCGTGATCTCAAAAGAGCGAGCCATTGGGTACGCGCTTTCGGGTCCAAACCTGCGGGGCAGCGGCATCGAGCACGATTTGCGGCGCAAACATCCATACCTTGATTACGAGCAGTACGATTTTGAGGTGGTGATCGGCAGTGCCGGAGACTGTTACGATCGCTATTTGGTGCGAATCGAGGAGATGCGCCAAAGCGTTCGCATCCTGCGTCAGGTAATCGATAAATTGCCGGGAGGCCCCATCAACGTAGCCGATTGGAAAAACATGATGCCACCCAAATCGCGGGTCATGACGAAAATGGAAGAGTTAATCCATCATTTTATTGTGGTGACGCAGGGACTCGACGCGCCGCCAGGGGAGATTTACTTCGCAGCGGAAAATCCAAAGGGCGAGCTAGGCTTTTATATTAACAGCAGGGGTGGCGGCGTACCTTATCGCTTGAAGATTCGCGCGCCATCATTTGTGAACCTAAGTATCCTTCCGGATCTTTTGCCGGGTTGCATGATCAGCGACGTGCCAGCGGTGTTAGGGAGTCTGGACTTCGTCATGGGAGAATGCGACAGATGAATATGCTGCGATCCATATCTCGATTTTTGCTCGTCCTCCTGCTTGCGCTTGGAGTTTCGTGCACTCCGGGCAAACGCATCACTAAGGCGAACGTGGACGAGGTAGAACAGGGAATGTCGAAGAAACAAGTGGAATCAATCCTGGGGCACCCAACCTCTGTCACCAATGAAGATCTCGTTATCAAGAAAAAAGCGACTTATGTTTACCGGCAGGGTAAGGATTCGGTAACAATCGTTTTCGAAGACGACAAAGTGCAATCGAAGGAGAGCACATTGTCCGATTAGATCTGACGTATCGTGGACTCGACGAACCCGTGCGTTCCCGCCGAGTTAGAGCGGAAAATGGATGCGGCAATCGCGCGCTATCCGCACGATCACCAGCGGAGCGCGGCGATGCCGCTGCTCCATCTATGGCAGGAACATTTCGGTTTCATCAGCGATGACGCGGTAATCTGGATCGCCGCGAAGCTGGGCCTCGAGCCGATCAACATTCTCGAGCTGGTCACGTTTTATCCGATGTTTCGTCAGGAACCTTCCGGCAAGACGCACATCCGCGTGTGCCGCACGCTCAGTTGCGCCATGGCCGGCAGCTTTCAATTAATGGAAAATCTATGCGCGGCGACTGGAATTAAGCGCGAACGACAAGGCGAGGGAATGCATAATCCCATTTCCGTTAGTGCCGATGGCAATTACAGCGTCGAGTTCGTTGAATGCCTCGCGAGCTGCGGCACGGCGCCCGTTTGCATGGTGAATGAGGAGCTGTGCGAAGACGTAAATCCCGACTCCGTGACGGAGCTTATCCGAAATCAAACCCGGAAAATTGGGCAGCGAACACCTCCGCATCCCCTGGAGCGTCGATTGATTTTTAAGAACGTCGGGCGCGAAGATTGGACAACCGACATCGATTGTTACCTGCGAGCCGGCGGCTACGAGCAATTGAAGCAAGCGCTAACGATGTCGCGCGCGGAGATTGTCAATAAAGTCAAGAACTCGGGATTGCGCGGTCGCGGTGGCGCAGGTTTTTCGTGCGGCTTGAAGTGGAGTTTCATCAAACCGGACGAAAAACGAACGGTGTATCTAATCTGTAACGCCGACGAGTCCGAGCCAGGTACGTTCAAGGACCGCTACATCATCCACGAAGATCCACATCAGCTACTCGAGGGAATTCTGATCTCATGTTTTGCGCTGAATGCGCACACGGCCTACATCTATATCAGAGGTGAATTTCCGGAAGGCGCGAAAATCCTCGAACGCGCCATCGAAGAAGCGCGGGAACACAATTTCCTTGGAAAAAATATTCTCGGCTCCGGATTCGATGCCGAGGTTTACATCCACCGCGGAGCAGGCGCTTATATCTGCGGCGAAGAGACTGGCCTGATCGAATCGCTGGAAGGCAAACGCGGCTATCCAAGAATCAAGCCGCCGTATTTCCCCGCAGTGCTGGGTCTCTACATGTGCCCAACAATCGTGAACAACGTGGAAACGCTTTGCCATGTGAAACACATCATCGCCATGGGCGGCGCGGAGTATGCCCGGCTAGGCCGGCCTAATAACACCGGCACAAGAATCGTCTGCTGTGAGCGGAGATGTGCAGCGGCCCGGTTATTTCGAAATTGAAGTGGGCACGGTGACCTTGGGTCAGCTTATTTATGAAATGGCCGGCGGATTGAAACCGGGCCGAAAACTCAAGGCGGTCATTCCGGGTGGCAGCTCTGCGAAGGTCCTTCGGGCCGATGAGCAATTCAAACTGAAACAGCACCAGCCTGACGGGTCGATGATCGAACGCGAGACGTCGATCGACGAAATCCCGATGGATTTCGATTCCCTAACCGCAGCCGGTTCAATGGCCGGTTCCGGCGGTGTCATCGTGCTGGATGACTCCCGCGACATGGTTTGGGTGCTCAACAACATCAATGAGTTCTATGCACACGAAAGCTGCGGTCAGTGCACACCTTGCCGTGAGGGCTCGCTTTGGATGAAGAAAATCACCGACCGCATGTTGCGCGGCGGCGGTGTAACAGAAGATCCAAACACGCTAAAGACCATTGGCGATAATATCGCCGGACGTACCATCTGCGCATTTGGCGAAGCTTGCGCCTGGCCAACGCAAAGCTTTGTCCAGAAATTTCCCGAAGAATTCGACGCTCGCGCCCAAAAGCCGATGCCGCCGCCGCTACCGCCGGAATATACGTCGGAGGAGCTCATTGAAGAGGAGTCGATTCCTACAGTTCCCATGGCCCATGATCCGGGCTGGGAAAAAGCGGGAGCCGCAGGCACGATTTAGTTCTCTTGCTCTTACTCATGCTCATGCTCTTGCTCTAATTTGGAAAATGAAAGCGTATTTTGATCACGAAAAGTTGAACGTGTATCAAGTTTCACTCGCCTTTAACGAGTGGGTCGGCGAACTCCTCCCATCAATCGAAGCAAAGGCCGCTGCGAAAGACCAACTCGATCGTGCTGCAACGAGCATCCCGCTGAACATAGCAGAAGGGAATGGAAAGTTTTCAAAGCGAGATCGCGCCAGGTTCTTCGATATCGCCCGCGGCTCCGCGCTTGAAGCAGCAGCGAGTCTTGATGTTTTAGTCTCGCGCAAGCTAACGGCAAAGACACAGATTATTCCAGCAAAGGAGCAGCTAGTTCAAATCGTTAATATGCTCATTGGGCTATTGAAGGGTTTGGGCTATGACTTCGAATCTGGAACCTTGACAGTTCGCGAGGAGGCTCATTCTTCAGTCAACTTTGAGCAAGAGCAGGAGCAAGAGAAAGAGTAGGAAATGAGTAGCGCGATTGAGTCGGTTCCGCTCTTAAACGTCCAGATTGATGGCGTGTGGCATCAATTTCCAAAAGGCACGCGAGTAATCGAAGCGTGCGAACAGGCCGGCAGTTATGTGCCGCGCTATTGTTATCACAAGAAACTGAGCTCGCCCGGCAATTGCCGGATGTGCCTGACGGAAATGGGATTTCCAAAGCTCGGGCCGGACCGTAAACCGGAGCTTGGTCCGGATAACAAACCGATCATCAACTGGATGCCGCGACCGCAAATCTCCTGTGCCCAGGATGTCGCCGATGGAATGGGCGTCAGGACCAATTCGCCTTTAGTGAAGGAATGCCAGCGCGGCGTGATGGAGTTTTTACTCATCAATCATCCCCTCGATTGTCCGATCTGCGATCAAGCGGGAGAATGCCAGTTACAGGAGTTCAGCGTCGATTTTGGCACGAGCAAATCGCGTTTTCTAGAAAACAAAGTCAAGAAACCGAAAAACGTCGAGCTCGGGCCGCGCGTTACGCTCGATGATGAACGCTGCATTCTCTGTTCGCGGTGCATTCGTTTTTGTCAGGAGATCGCGCACGATGACGTACTCGGGTTTGTCGATCGCGGCAGTTATACGGTGCTGACCGCGCATCCCGCCAAGCGGCTGGAAAACAATTATTCGCTTAACACGGTCGATATTTGTCCGGTCGGTGCGCTCACCTCCACCGATTTCCGTTTCAAGATGCGTGTCTGGTTCCTGAAGGAATCCAAAAGCATCTGCACCAGTTGCGCCACGGGTTGCAACACCGTCATCGGCAGCCGCGAGGATGTGATCTATCGACAAACGCCGCGTGAGAACGATCACGTCAACTCATGTTGGATGTGTGATTATGGACGGCTGAACTTTAAGTATCTCGAAGCTGAAAATCGTTTGCTCGAACCGCAAATTCGTTTCGGGGAAAAACTCATCCCGGCTGACTGGTCCACGGCGATTGCCCAAGCTGCTCTTCAGCTAAAAGGGTTCTCCGGTCCGGAAATTGCCATCATCGCTTCTGGTCGGATGACGAACGAAGAGCTTTGGCTCACATCTCAGTTAGCGAAATCGTTAGGTACGCAGCGAATTGAAATTGTCCCGCGCCGCGAACCCGGCGATGACATCCTGCTTAGCGAAGACCGTAACCCAAATACGAATGGCGCGCGGCTCATTCTTGCGTCGCAATCTGAACCGGGAGCGAACCTGCTTGCAATCGCCGATGCCGTGAAGACCGGAAAAATCAAGGCGCTGGTGATTCTGAAAGAAAACGCAATGCATTTGGGCATACCCGTTGAACAGCTCGCGCAGCTCCCTGTGTTGATCATGATGAATGTTTTGCCGAATGAGGCGACTGAAAAAGCGACAGTGCTTCTGCCTGGATGCGGTTTCGCCGAAAAACGCGGTTCGATGGTCAATGGCAAAGGCCGATTACAACGACTAAATCACGCGGTGCGACCGCCCGGTAACGCGCGCGACGATTGGGAAATTTTACGGGACTTGCTCCAGGCAGTTGGCGGAGGAGATTCTCTTCTCTCCATCGATGATGTTTTTCGCCGAATCGGCGAGACGGTCCCACAATTCAGCGGGTTGACGCTGAGTAAGATCGGCGATCTCGGCGTGCACATCTTGCAAATGGAAGAATTGCCGCCGGCCCATTGCAGCGACGAAGAAAAAATCGAGCAAGCCGTCGCAATGCAGGCAAGACGCCGCGCCGTCCGGCCAAGATCGCCATGACCCCGGAATCCTTTTTCATCATCACTTCTCTGCTCAAAATCATCGGGATTCTTTTTATTGTGATCCTGCCAATGGTTTCCTACGCGGTTTACGCCGAGCGGAAGGTCAGCGCGGCAATTCAGGACCGGCTGGGACCGAATCGTGTCGGACCGGCCGGTCTTCTTCAGCCAATTGCCGATATGTTCAAATTGTTGCTGAAAGAAGATTTCACACCGCGCGCCGCAAACACATTTTATTACTGGCTCGCGCCCTGTCTGGCGGTGATGCCGGCCATCATCACCATCGCCGTTGTTCCTTTTGGTAGCACGCTGTTCGGAGTCCCGATGGTAATTGCCGATGTGAACGTCGGAATTCTGTTTGTATTCGCCATCTCTTCGCTTGGCGTTTACGGAATCGTCATTGGCGGTTGGGCGTCGAATTCCAAGTATCCGTTTCTAGGAGGAATTCGTTCCAGTGCACAAATGCTCTCTTACGAGCTCTCGCTCGGTCTTGCTGTCATTCCAGTTTTTCTGCTGGTGGGCAATCTGCGTCTAACCAGTGTGGTGCGTTACCAGATTGAGCACGGCTGGTTCATCGCACCGTTCATCGGCGACTGGACAAACCCATGGAAATGGTTGCTCGCCATTCCGATGATCATTTCATTCGTCGTTTTCACCATCGCAATTTTTGCCGAGACAAACCGGCTGCCGTTTGATCTTCCCGAGGCGGAGCAGGAACTGGCCGGCGGTTATAACACCGAATACAGCTCGATGAAGTTCGCTCTTTACTTCCTGGGCGAATACGCGGCCATGATCACTGGATCCGCTGTTATCGTGACTTTATTTTTTGGCGGCTGGCATCTACCGGGAATTCCCGATGGTTCACACGGATGGATCTTCGGACTGATCAACATCGGAGTCTTCTTCGCAAAGATCGCCATCATCCTTTTCTTTTTTATGTGGGTCCGATGGACCCTTCCCCGATTCCGCTATGACCAACTTATGCGTCTCGGCTGGCTCTTCTTTTTCGAGATCGCACTGATTAACATTTTCATTGTCGCGGCGATTTTGGCCTTCATTCCATCCTAGTCTTCCTCTCCCTCTTAATCTTAATCTAACCTTGGTTTCCTCATGCCATTCCATCACGAGAAGCTCACCGTTTATCAACGCGCATTAGAATTCGCAAGCTGGTCGCAAGACCTGATCGAATCGTTAACGAAAAGGACCTCTACCCGTGATCACCTGGAGCGTTCCGGCGACAGCGTTGCTTTGAATATCGCCGAGGGGAACGGCAAATTTTCGAAGAAAGACCGGGCCCGTTTTTTCCAGATTGCGCATGGTTCGGCTTTGGAGTCCGCAGCGTGCCTGGATCTCCTTGTCGCGCGACGCTGCTGTGCCGGTGACAAGATCGTAAGGGGAAAGGCGATATTGGAAGAGATTGTAAAGATGCTTTTCACAATGCTCGACCAATTGGGTTGCCGAATCGCCGAGGATCCAGCCGAGTACGGAGAGAGAAAAGACGAAGAGGAGGATGTAGAGGAAGATTAACCATGGCTATCACTGTCCCACGACCAACGCTTAACTGGCGCGAACGATTGTATTTGCCTGCCATCGTCGCTGGACTGGCCATCACGTTTAAGCATTTCAAAAACCTGCTGCTGGGACGCACAAAGGTTACGATGCAGTACCCCGAACAAACATGGGACAGCAACTTGCCGGACTATTATCGCGGGGCCCCCGCGCTTGTACGCGATGAAGATGGGCGCGTGCGTTGCGTGGCATGCCAGCTCTGTGAATTCATTTGTCCGCCACGCGCGATTAAAATTATTCCGGGCGAAATCCCCTCAGCCGATCGGTTCGCCAAAGTCGAGAAACACCCTGAGGCGTTCGATATCGACATGATCCGCTGCATTTTTTGCGGAATGTGCGAAGAGGTTTGCCCCGAGCAGGCGATTTTTCTGCGCAAGGACTACGCCATCACCGGTTTCACGCGCGCGGACATGGTGCATGACAAGGAAAAGCTCCTCGAGATTGGTGGAGTAATGCACGGCGTCGTACTGAAATGGAACGAGAAGAAATGAGCAGAACCGGGTTAATGGAGTGTTGCAGCAGTGGGGTGCTGGTCGGGAACAGGAATTCATCTCTCCATTACTCCACTACTTCATTACTCCACTAACCGATGTCTCCGTTCCTGTTTTGGATCTTTGCTTTGCTGACATTGATCTTCGGTGCAGCCGTCGTCATCAGCCGCAATCCCGTGGCGAGCGCCTTGAGCTTGGTGGTGTCATTTCTGGGTCTCGCGGCGCTATTCGTGTCGCTGAACGCCTATTTCATCGGGATTATTCAAGTGCTGGTTTACGCCGGCGCGGTGATGGTGCTTTTTCTTTTCATCATCATGCTCCTGAATCTTCGCGCGGAAGAAGCACGCCGGATCAATTGGCTGGCCTCAGCGGGCGGAGTTGCCGTTGCTCTGATTCTATTGGGTCAGATTTCTTCTGTAATCAACCATCTCAAATTCGCGCAAGATCCCTTTCCGCCGTTGGCTGGATCGACAATCGACGACGTTCGGAATATCGGCGCAGTCCTCTTTGGAAATTACAATCTGCCATTTCAAATTGTCGGCGTTCTTGTCTTGGTGGCGACAATTGGTGTGGTGCTTTTGAGCAAACGCGAGCCTCGTTAGTATGATTACACTCGGCGATTACCTCATGGTGAGCGGCATTCTCTTCGTGATCGGGTTCGCCGGAGTGATGCTGCGTCGCAATCTCATCATCATTCTCATGTCGCTTGAGTTGATGTTGAACGCGGCGAATCTATCGCTCGTTGCGTTTTCGCGATTCCGCGTCAATTCGATCGGATTGCCCGACTATAACGCACAAGTGTTCGTCTTCTTTATTATTGCGGTCGCCGCCGCTGAGGTTGCGGTCGGGCTGGCAATTCTCGTTGCACTCTACCGGGCGCGCCAAACAACGGACGTCAAAGATATCAGCAGCCTGAAATTTTAGCCCACGAAACACACGAAATGACACGAAAAGAAGAAACAAGGGAATTGGTTTACAAGGAGGAGAGCTACGCCATTATCGGTGCCCGTTTTGA
Organism: uncultured Verrucomicrobiae bacterium; assembly: GCA_963758425.1. Taxonomy (GTDB): domain Bacteria; phylum Verrucomicrobiota; class Verrucomicrobiia; order Chthoniobacterales; family UBA10450; genus Udaeobacter. Next base: position 49,476 of record CAVWVV010000008.1, on the reverse strand, counting down.
AGTCTATAAGGACAAGGGCTGCGGTTTCCACGAGCCGATTTATCACGAGTGTCTGGAAATCGAGTTGGAATTCCAAAGGATTCCATTTCTCTCAAAGCCGCCGCAAACATTGCAATATCGCGGTCGCACTTTGGTCCAGACATTTAATCCGGATTTCATTTGCTACGATAGGATCATCCTTGAGATCAAAGCAGTCTATGAATTGGTTGATGAACACCGCGCGCAGGTTCTGAACTACCTCGCCGCAACGGGCTGCGAGTTAGGTCTGCTCGTGAACTTTGGCCATTATCCGAGAGTGGAATACGAGCGCCTGCTGTCTAGAATCTATGAACCTCCCGATCTTCGGCTCTAAAAATTTCGCGTCTTTTCGTGTGTTTCGTGGGCAAAAAAAATGACTCTCTCGTGGATCATCCTCCTCGCTCCGCTATTTAGCGCGGCCGTCATAACGCTTTTCACGCTGCGATGGAAAGCGGTGAGCAGTTTTATCTCGATTTCGGCAGTGCTCGTCAGTTTTACGTGCAGTTGTTTGATCTTCACGCAGTCCGACATCGCCGCGGCTGAGTTCGCCTGGATCGATATTGGCGGCGCCTTCAAGGTGCCGCTCGGTTTTACGTTGGACCAACTAAGCAAGACGATGCTCGTTCTGGTTTCCGGGGTCGGAGCAACCATTCATATCTATTCGCTGGGTTACATGCGGGACGACGAAGGTAAATCCCGTTATTTCGCGGCGCTTTCGCTCTTCATGTTCGCGATGCTTGGAATCGTCCTCGCGAACAATTTCGTCATGCTCTTCATCTTTTGGGAATTAGTCGGCTTTACGTCCTACGTTCTGATTGGCCACTGGTTCTATCGCGACGCCGCCGCGGATGCAGGTAGCAAGGCATTCATTACCACTCGTATTGGTGATTTTGGATTCATGATCGGAATCCTGATGGTTTGGATGGCAACCGGCTCTGTCGTTTTCGCCGAGATCGCGCCGCGAATGCCGAGCCTGGCAGGTCACCCGGCATTTGTCACAATCGCCGCGCTTTTGATCTTCTGCGGAGCGGTCGGCAAGTCGGCCCAGTTTCCGCTGCACGTCTGGTTGCCAGACGCGATGGAAGGTCCGACGCCAATTTCCGCTTTAATCCATGCCGCGACGATGGTCGCTGCCGGCGTTTACATGCTGGTCCGCGTAGCGTTCGTCATTCAAGCGTCACAAACTGCGCTTTTGGTCGTTGCCTGGATCGGCACGATCACCGCGGCGATGGCCGCGTTGGTCGCAACACAGCAGAACGACATTAAACGCATTCTGGCTTACTCAACGCTCTCGCAACTTGGTTACATGATGATGGCAGTCGGTCTCGCCTCGAACGACGCGGCGATGTTTCACCTGTTTACCCATGCGTTTTTCAAAGCTCTGCTCTTCCTTGGCGCTGGCTCGATCATCGTGATGCTTCATCACGAGCAGAACATCTGGAAAATGGGAGGGCTTTTCCGGAAGCTTCCTGTCACATTTGTCACTTTCACTGTTGGCGCTCTGGCGTTGATAGGCTGTCCACCTTTCAGCGGATTTTTCAGCAAGGACGCAATCCTCGCGCTGGCTTACGAACGCAACCTGCCGATCTTCATCGTAGGACTGTTCACAGCGTTTCTAACAGCCTTCTACGTTGTGCGTTTACTGGTCATCGTCTTCTTCGGTGACACACGCAGCGAAGTCGCACGCCAAAGCAGGGAATCACCGCTGGTGATGACGGGACCGCTGATCGTGCTCGCAATTCTCGCCACGCTGGGTGGGTTTGGATTTTTCGCGCGAAACTTTCTCGCGCTTCCGATAGAGAAGGGAGTCGCTTTATTTGTTCCTGCCCTGGCGTTCGGTGCACTGATCGTGGGAAGCGGGCTGGCGATTGCCATTTACCGCAACCGAACGGGCGAACCAATCGATGTCGAGATTCTACGCCACAAGTTTTACTTCGACGAGTTTTACGCCTGGCTGATCAACTGGACACAGGAACTGCTCGCGCGCGTCTCGGCTTTCTTTGATCGATGGATCATTGATACGGCCGCAGTCGATGGCAGCAGCCGGGGGACGTTGGGAATCGGGGCGCTGCTTCGCCTGATTCAGGTGGGGAATCTGCAAGCTTACGTGTTTCTGTTCGGGCTAGGTGTTGTCGCCGTCATCTACTTCGCCGTTTTCCGCTCCTGAAATTTTAGCCCACGAAACACACGAAAAACAATGACGAAGAAACCCCAATGACGAATGGCGAAAAAAAGCTCACGGCGTGGCTGGAAGAGTTCGTCATTGGAGTTTCGTCATTAATTCGTCATTCGTCATTCGAGCTTCGTCATTTTTACTGATGGTCTTGTTTATCATTTTCTGCCCAATCGCCGCCGCCATTTTGATCATGATTGGCGCGCCGGCACGTAAGACTGCCTTAGCCGCATCGGTTTTGGCGTTCTCGGCGGCGTTGTTTCTCCTGGTGTCCTTCGACCAGGGTCAACACGATTTTCAGCACGTTACCTCGTTTACGATATCTCCGGAATGGCACCTGAGCTTCACGACGGGTATCGATGGCTTGAGTCTCGTAATGATTTTACTCGCCACGATCGTCACACTTGCCGCCGTATGGTTTACCGGCACGATTGAGAAGTATGAAAATGCCTTCTATGCGTGCCTCTTGTTCATTTCAGGTGGCGCTATCGGCGCTTTTGCCTCGATCGATTTATTTTTCTTTTACGCATTTCACGAGCTCGCGCTCATTCCAACATTTTTGTTGATCGGGATCTGGGGCAGCGGAAATCGTGTAGCGGCAGCGTGGAAGATTACTATCTACCTGGCAATTGGCAGCTTCATTCTGCTGCTCGGTCTGATTCTCCTTTATCAAAGCTTTCCCGTCGCTGCACGCAGCTTTGACATTCGCGCGCTGAAGACTGCCGCCGGCCTCGGTCAGATCGGCGTAGACGCACAACGTCATGTTTACCTGCTGTTGCTTATTGGTTTTGGAATTCTTGTGTCGCTTTTTCCATTCCACACGTGGGCGCCGGAAGCGTACGCGTCGGCTCCCGCGCCAGCAGCAATGCTGCATGCGGGAGTACTAAAAAAGTTTGGCTTGTACGGTCTGTTGCGACTGGCGATTCCTCTACTCCCTGAAGGCGCGCATCACTGGGCTAACCTGCTCGTGGTGCTGCTGCTTGGGAACATCATCTATGTTGGTCTGGTCACGATCGCGCAGAAACGCCTCGACTGGATGTTGGGCTACTCGAGCGTGATGCACATGGGTTACATTTTCCTCGGCGTTGCAAGTGCCACTATTCTCTCCACGACGGGCGCCGTTGTGTTGATGTTTGCTCATGGCCTTTCGATTGCTCTGCTGTTTGCCTTGGCAGGAGAACTGCGCAAGCAAACGGGCACGTTGGTTTTCGATGAACTGGGCGGCCTTGGCAAAGTGATGCCCTTTGCCAGCCTCGCTTTTGGCTTCGGCGTATTTGCTGCGATCGGCCTGCCTGGTCTCGCGAACTTTGCCGGGGAAATCATGATCTTTTTTGGTGCGTTTAAGAACGGCTGGGAGATGGCTCGCTTTCACATCTTCCAAATCGCGACGGTGCTTGCGCTTTGGGGAGTGGTGATCTCCACGGTTTATATGCTGCGGGCCTATCGCAAGACATTCATGGGGACGATGAATGAGCGATGGAAAGAGATTGTCGATCTTCGTCCCGCGCTGCGAGTCCCTGTCGCATTAGTCGTTGGAGGACTTCTTTGCTATGGATTTTTTCCGCAATCCCTTGTGCAAATGGTAACGCCGACCTTCCAGACTTATCTCTCGGCAAATAGAAGCCACCTCGCGGATACGCAGAGCTGTAGCCACGGCGCTGTGCGCCGTTCGCAAACCACCCTCGCTACAAACACAAAAGGCGCCCCACAGGGGCGTGGCTACAACGAGTTGACCTGGAAATGAGCATAATCACGGCACCAGAACTTGAGATCGCCGTGCTGGTGCTCGGAATGGCGATCCTGTTAGTAGAAGCGTTTGTCACGAAAATTGATAAGCGGGTTCTGGCATTCGTGGCAATTGCCGGTCTCGCCCTGGTCCTCTTGGCGAGCTTCTTCGTAGCCCCAAGTGCGTCCACGAGCCAAGCAACTGGTTTCTGGAGTTTCTACACCGCAGACCGACTGTCGATTTTCTTTAAGCAATTCTCGTTGCTTACCACAATCTTCGTGTTGATCCTGATGATCGACTACGCGCCCGTGGTACGCAGTTCCTTTCCTGGCTCCACCCCGCAGGCAGGGCTTGGTGAATTTTTCGCGCTGCCCATTTTCACATGCGTCGGACTGATGTACCTGGTGTCGGCCATCGATTTCGTATTCATCTTTGTTTCGCTGGAACTGGTAACGATTTCCTTTTACGTGCTGGTCAGTTTCACCCGGCGTAATCCGATCACTCTCGAGGCGGGAACAAAATACTTCGTGCTCAGCGCGCTTTCGACAGGCTTTCTTGTGTATGGGATCGCGTGGATTTTCGGTGTGACCGGTCAGACAAATCTCCAGCAAATCGCAGACGTGTTAGCCAATCCAACGACAGACCGTAACGCAGCGCTATTAGGCATGGTACTTGTCTTGGTGGCGCTCGGTTTCAAGATCGCGGCGGTGCCCTTCCAGATCTGGGTGCCGGATGTTTACCAGGGCGCGCCTACACCGGTGACTGCGTATCTTTCCGTCGGTTCGAAAGCCGCCGGATTCGTCGTGCTGCTTCGGGTATTGCAGCCATTCCTGGCGCTGCCTCAAACGCACCGCCTGATTGTTGTGATCGCGCTGCTTACTTTGATCTACGGAAATCTCGCAGCGTTGCCACAGGCGAACCTGAAACGGCTACTTGCTTATTCCAGCATCGCGCACGCGGGCTATCTGCTGATCGGCGTAGCGTGTTTCGACGCGTCAGCCATAGGCTTTTACCTTGTTGCTTACCTGCTCATGACACTGCTTAGCTTTGCAGTTTTGATAATTGTGGCTCAGCAAACCGGCGAGCAAATTGACGATTTTGATGGATTGGCAAAACGCTCGCCCTTTCTCGCGTTCGCAATGTTGATAGGAATGGTCTCGCTTGCGGGAGTCCCGTTCACAGCGGGATTCCTGGGAAAATTCTTCATCTTCTATGCGGCGATTGCACAGCATCAAACAGCGCTGGTGGTCGCCGGCGTGATCACCGTCGGCTGCGGTTTTTACTATTACCTCAAGGTTGTTCGCGCCATGTACTGGCATTCTGCAGCCAAAACAGAAAAGATCCCTGTTAGTGGCCTGTCGCGTCTGGCGATCACTGCGTTGATCATCGGGACGATTTGGCTGGGCGTTTATCCGCAGCCTGTTCTAGATGCGTTGAAGCAGTAGCAAGGGACGAACTCAAGGCTTACTTCTGCAACAATACAGTTCAGTGTAACTCTCCACGCCTACCTATTGTTTCGACTTTAACCGGGGTAGCTAACCTCCGCGCGGTGGCGGACTGAACGCCTGAGCACTGTGCAGAAGCGCAGAGCAGGTAAGTGCAAGCGCGATGAAAGCCGACTCCAAATGTTTGCCAACGGGACAGACTCTTCCTGTGGCGACATTTCGGGATTCAAGTGAAGTTTTGATAGGTGTGTTCATGGATGTTATTTTTTCTTTGTTTTGTCGTTTTTAGTTTGTGCAATCAGTGTCCGGACCGGGTACTGCCGTCGGGCGCGGCCGCGGGGTGGGAGTTGGGCTCGCGTGTGGTGCTGGAGGCAAATCGCACTGTGGAGCGCACATATCGCCTTGGTTGTAAAAGCGGAGGATTCGCACATAACGAGTGAATCGCAGGTAGCCGTTGCCCACTGGCGGAATAACCAGATTCCCGATCCTGGCATCGGCCTCTCCAATCGAGACCCTCGCCCGAGTCGCAGCGCAAATGGGAGAGCCCGATCGCGCCATCGCTGCTTTGCAGAAATTGCTCTCGATACCCGCACTTACCGATACAGCCGCGCCACTTACTCCCGCTCTGCTCCGACTCGATCCAATGTTCGATCCACTGCGGAATGATCCCCGCTTTCAAGAAGTCGTCGCCTCGCAGACGCCAGACGCATTAAAGCGATGAAGCGTTGAAACCTTGAAGCAGGTCCGTTTTAACCCCATAACGCTTCAACAAATCACGGTCGAATGAGCGAAGCGAGGCTCAGTCGCTCAATTCCACGTTCCAGTACGCGAGATCGACAAAGTGTTTCCAGAGGTCGTGTTGCGGGGCTGAAAAAGTGACCTGGACGAATGGCCGCCATTTCGGCCGCTTCGGTTTGCGGATCAGGCTCATGTGCGCTTCGCGCGGGAGCCGGTTGCCTTTGCGCGTATTGCAACTGATGCACGAGCAAACCACGTTTTCCCACGTAGTTGTTCCTCCGCGATCGCGCGGCACGACGTGATCAAGGTTGAGCTCACTGCGGTCGAAAATTTCGCCGCAGTACTGGCAGGTGTTCTTGTCGCGCTCGAACACGTTGTGCCGTGTAAATTTCACTTCCTTCTTTGGAAGCCGATCGAAAACCAGAAGCACAATCACCCGCGGGATGCGAATCTTAAACGAAATCGTCGTGACCACTTCGTGGTCTGGTGCGTTTGCTGATAAATCGCGCCAGCTTTCGAAATCATGCGTCATGAAATTGTTCGCCTCGTCCGATGAAACAATTTGAGCATGCCCCGCATACACCAGCGCAAAGGCGCGACGCGCCGAGCAGATATTAACCGCCTGCCAGAGGCGGTTGAGTACCAAGACCTGACTGTTTAACACGGTATGCACATCTCTACGGGCACCGCATTTTGCGGACTTCCACGTAAATTCGCGCGACGGTAACATTCGGGTTTTTCGCTGTCAACGGGAGCGGCACCAGCCAAAGCTCGCGATCTTCGGAGCTGCTTAAGCGCAAATCCCATGGGAAATTGACACTGAAGTGGCTCATACGACGTATTTCCGCAAAATCAGCTTGTCGATTTTGCATCTGCTCATAACGTCGGAAGCATGGCAGGCCAAGGTTCAGCTGGCAATGTTCTCGCGGCGCTCTGTAGTTTCTTTATTCCCGGACTCGGGCAATTGCTCCAGGGCCGGTTGCTGATGGCGATTGTCCAGTTTTGTCTGGCGGCGATTCTTTGGTTTTTCTTGCTGGGATGGGTCATCCATCTCTGGTCAATCCTCGACGCTGCACTTTTTAAGCCGCGCTAATAGGTCAACCACTAATTAACACCGCCCTCGCCTCGTTAGGGTTCTTCCTTCGCGTTTAAAATGAAAGCGCAATTTCCAGACGAGCAGGCCAAGTCCGGCGAATTTCGCCGGCAGCCAGATGCGTTTCGCGAATGGGTATCTAACGACGGATCTACCCCCTACCCCGCTGCGGCGGGTCGGTATCATCTTTACGTCTCGCTGGCTTGTCCGTGGGCTAGTCGCACAGTCATTTTCCGGAAATTAAAAGGACTGGAGGAAGCAATCGGCATGACCATTGTCGATCCAATTCGCGACGAGGAGGGCTGGGCATTTCGCGATCCAAGCGGCAAAATTCCACCCGGTGCGCCGTTTGAATCGACTGATCCGATCAACGGTTTCCAATTTCTACGCGAAGCGTACAAAGCAACCGATCCAGATTACGCCGAGCGCGTCACCGTGCCGGTGCTCTGGGACAAACAAACAAAGAAGATTGTGAACAATTGCGAGGACGACATCTGCCGCATGTTCAACGATCGGTTCAACGACTTTGCCCGTAACAAGGACACCGATTTTTTCCCGCAAGAGATCGAAACCGAGCACGCGAAGCTCTCTAGTTTTCTACACGACAACGTGAACAACGGCGTTTACAAAGCCGGTTTCGCCACGCGTCAGCGGCCATACGAGATTGCCTGCCGAAGGTTATTTGAAGCGCTCGACGAACTGGAAGAGCGTCTATCGAAAAGCCGATATTTGTTCGGCAACCGCATTGTCGAAGCAGACTGGCGACTTTTTTGCACGCTAATCCGGTTCGACGTCGTTTATCACGGCCACTTTAAGTGTAATCTGCGACGTATCGTCGATTACCCGAACCTGCAGGGCTATTTGATGGATTTATATCAGCAGCCAGGCATCGTAGACACTGTCAGTTTCGATCACATCAAGCGCCACTATTACATGACGCACACTCAAATTAATCCGACCCGAATCGTCCCAATTGGTCCAGTGCTTGACCTCGGGAAACCGCATAATCGCGAACGATTGAAATAGAGCGCTTTTACAATGTTGTAGCCACCGGCCTGTGGCCGGTCCTCTCGGCGCTCCGTTTCACACTGAGGAAGACGACTCACAGAGGGTTGTGGCTACAGCGACAACGCGCTCTAAAAAGATACGGGAGGTGATGGCGCCACGGCGCTGGCGAGCGCGCCTATGCCGAAGATCGCCGCTGTCGCAAGCAAGACTCTTCGCCTGCCGAAAAGATCGGCGGCTTTGCCACCGACGACCGCGCCAAGCGTCGCTCCCAACAGAACGCCACTGACGACAATTTCCTCGGCGGTAGTCGTTAGGCCAAACTCGCGCTTGATAAAAAATAAAAATGAGCGCGCCCGAGATGACGCCTGTATCGTAGCCGAAAAGAAGACCGCCCAATGCGGCGAATGACGCTGCAATGTAAACGAACTTCGTGCCACGCAGTGCAGCCCTTAACGCAGCAATCTCCTTGTCAGCCATAGCTGTCGATCTTACTCAGTCATACGACCGCGAGAAGTCTGACAACCGATCCATGATTTCTCAAAGAAATTGGACGGCGTGGCGATTCCGTTGTACGGGTTCCCCGGACAACGGCGAAGATGAACGAGGATCGAACGAGAGATTCATATTCCGGTAAAAGCTTGCGGATTCTGGTCGTCGAAGATCATGACGACACACTGCAAGCCTTGTCCCGTCTGCTCACACATTTCGGACACGAAATTTCCGTGGCCGATGATGCGGAGAGTGCACGGAAAATTATCCGTTCAAAAGAATTCGATGTAGTTCTGGCCGATATCGCCCTGCCCGACGGCAGCGGCTATGATCTGGTTGCCGAGGCCAAGCGAAAACGACCCGTTAAAGCCGTAGCGCTGACCGGATTTGGAACGCCTGATGATATTGAGCGCGGCAAAGAAGCCGGTTTCGATTTTCATCTGACCAAGCCGGTGGACTTTCACGAACTGCGCGCCGTTCTCGGCCAGATCGCTGCGTAACGATCACCCGCGAAAGCTCTCTTATTAAAGCGCTGGTCAGTTCGAGACTTTCATCCCGAGTTCCTTGACCAGGAACGCCCAGCGATCGGCGGTTTCTTCAATGATTTTCGTTGTCGGTTTGCCAGCGCCATGACCGGCTTTTGTTTCGATTCGAATCAAAGTCGGTTTGTCGCAACCCTGTGCTGCCTGGAGTGTCGCGGCGAATTTGAAACTGTGCGCCGGGACTACGCGATCGTCGTGATCGGCGGTCGTGATGAACGTCGCCGGATAACAACAACCTTTGGCGATGTGATGGAGCGGCGAGTACGCGTAAAGATACGCGAAGTCATCCGGCTTGTCGGCAGTCCCGTAATCGGATGTCCATGCCCAGCCGATGGTAAATTTCTGGAAACGCAGCATGTCCATGACGCCAACATTTGGCAAAGTGGCGCCGAAAAGGTCGGGGCGTTGCGTCATGCACGCGCCGACGAGCAATCCACCGTTGCTGCCCCCGCCAATCGCAAGCTTCGATGTCGATGTAAACCTGTTATCGATTAAATACTGCGCGGCCGCGATGAAATCATCGAACACGTTTTGTTTCGTGTGCAGCATTCCGGCCTCGTGCCATTTCTCGCCGTACTCGCCGCCGCCGCGCAAGTTCGCAACAGCGTAAATGCCGCCCATTTCCATCCAGACCAGATTAGCTGGCGCGAACGACGGCGTGCTGGAAGCATCGAAGCCGCCATAGCCATAAAGGTAAGTCGGCGTCTGGCCATCTCGTTTCATTCCTTTTTTGTATGAGATAAACATCGGCACGCGCGTGCCATCGGCGCTCTGGTAAAAGACCTGTTCGGTCGTGTAATCATCAGGATTAAATTTCACGTTCGGTTTGAACAACAGCTCGCTTGCGCGCTTGTCGAAATCGTAACGAAAGATTTCCGTGGGCGTGGTGAAACTCGTGAATGAGTAAAACGTTTCGCGGTCTTTGCGTTTTCCAGTGAACCCGGCGGCGGTGCCGAGCCCCGGCAGCGCGATCTCGCCGTCAGCCGACCCGTTGCGCTTAAACAATTTCACCGCGCTGTGCGCGTCCTTTAAGTAAACCGCAACGAAGCGCTCGCCGACCGAACTGACCGCTTCGAGTTTGTCTCTCGATTCCGGCACTAGATCGTCAATCTTCGGTGGGAGGGGTTTGTTCGTGTTGATGGAAATGATGCGACCCAGTGGCGCATCCAGATTCGTCCGGAAAACAAACACCGGCCCTTCGTTGTCGATGAAATTGTATTCAGCGTCGGCCTTATCCAACAGCTCAACGACTTTGGAATTCGGATCGGCCAGGTTTTTGTAAAAGATGCGGTTCTTTGGATCGGTACCGCGCTGCACGGTAATAACGAGATAACGGCCGTCGTCGGTGACTTCAGCATTGAAAAGCCATTCCTTCTGATCGGGCCGTTCGTAGATCAGTTTGTCGTGTGACTGCGGCGTGCCGAGTTGGTGGAAGAAAAGTTTGTGATTGTAAACCTGAGCGCGGAGTTTATTTTCGGGTTTCTCGTAACGACTGTAGAAAAATCCGCTGCCGTCTTTTTTCCACGACGCGTTGGAGAACTTGACCCAATCCAACAAATCTTGTCGATCCTTTCCGGTTTCCACATCGCGCACTTTCCATTGCTGCCAATCGGAGCCGGCGGTGGCGAGGCCATAAGCCATCAGCCTGGCGTCGTTAGTCACTTCAAGTCCGCCCAGCGCGATCGTGCCGTCCTTGGCCAGCAAATTTGGATCGAGCAACTCGCGCGGCGTTCCGGAAAAATTCGTTGTGGTATAGATTACATTCTGGTTTTGCAGACCGCTGTTCTTCGAGAAGAAATAACGCCTGGCTTCCTTGAACGGCACGCCAAAGCGCTCGTAATCCCATATTTCAGTCAACCGCTTCTTGATTCCGTCGCGTTCCGGGATTGTTTTCAGAAAATCGAACGTGATCTTGTTTTCCGCTTCGATCCACGCCCCTGACTCGGGCGAATCGGGATTTTCCAGCGGCCTGTAAGGGTCCGCGACTCTTACCCCGTTGTAATCGTCAACCTGATTGTTTGTGGGCGCGGCGGGATATTTAAATTGCTTCTGTGCAGTCGTGTTTTGAGCGAGCGTCAACAGGCCGGCAGCTGCGAGCGCCAAAAATCTGAAATGCATAATTGCGGGAACTATGTCGACACCGGCAAGATGAGCATCTGTTTTTTCGAAGTTCGTTCCCGGCGGGAATGGAGCCGACGGGAGTCGAGCGACATAGACGAAGCCCGTCAGGGTGAGCGAGCGGGAGCGAGCGAATCAATCGAAGCCCAGACGTGGGACGTTCCCAAAGAGTCTCAGACTCGGAAATCACACAGACCGTTCCCGGCGGGAATGGAGCCGACGGGAGTCGAGCGACATAGACGAAGCCCGTCAGGGTGAGCGAGCGGGAGCAAGCGAATCAATCGAAGCCCAGACGTGGGACGTTCCCAAAGAGTCTCAGACTCGGAAATCACACAGACCGTTCCCGGCGGGAATCGAACCCACATCTAAGGTTTAGGAAACCCTTGTTCTATCCGTTGAACTACGGGAACAAATACTTAATTGATAGCGATTTATGTAAAAATCTACAAACTGAGCGATTTTCTTGTTGCCACTGTGCCATATATGCGACTTTGCGCGCGTGGAACTGCCAGTTGGTGTCATACGAAGAAAACGTCGCCGATCGCACGCGCTGAAGGTAGTTCGTGAACGCTTGAACAGAAAGTACAGTTCTGTGGGCATGCCGATCCCTCAAGTGCCAACGCAGCCGACCTCGCAGATCTGAGGCTAAGCCGGACGCTCGTTCGCTCCCTTTATCGTCAAGTGTCAGTACGGAGGGGGGCCCGACTTCTGCCGACCGGTTCATGACGGCTTGCTAGGATGACGATCACGCTGCCAAAGCTATTTTGCTTTCCGTGATCGCGAACGACCACTCTTGGGCCGTTCGCCGGACTGACTGAAACCGCGGCCTGTGGCCTTCTTCCTCGCCGTTTGTTTTCGCAAACCTTTCTTGAGCACAGAAAGGCGGCGGCCGACTCGACGAGGCACTCTCAACTCCTTCTCGGACAGCCAAAACCACATCTCAAAATCTCCGCCGCGCTGGCCATCGCCGCTTGGGAGCAAAAGGTTAGTCGGCCTCTTGCCCGTGGGATCGCCGAACGCTTCGCCGTCGAGGAACAAGTTCGGGTCCTTCGCCGACCAGATGAAGTTGCCCGTGAGCGTGAGGCGAGCGAGCACGCGGTCGCCGAGCTTGAACTCTTTCATCACGCCAAAGAGCTTCGGCATCCAGCCGAGATTGCGCGGCATCCAGTAGATTACGTTGTTGTCGGAGTTGACGTCCGCGAAAAGGATTAACGGTTGGAAACCCATCAACGGAAGCCCCTCCGGCTTCCAGAAATCGCGGTCCGCGTCAGTCACAGGAAACGGCAACTCGAGCGTCACGAAGCAGGTTGGCTTGTCCGAAATCGTCTCCTGCGCCACATCTTCGTCGCACACGATTTGGATGCCACCCTTTTCCAACTGGTGGAACACTACCGTCGAGTCGTTCGGCAGCGATTGGCCGCTCGCGCCGAGAACCACGTCCGTGACGTAGATGCCCGGGTGCACTCCCTCGGTGGCGCGCCGCTGCGCGGTGAAACGCACTTTGGTCGGCGGAATCGTCGGGTGCGTTTCGTCCGCCTGCAACGTCGCTTCCACTTCCTGCGTGTTAAAGGACGGACCGAGCGTCCAGTCGCACGAAGCCAGACCATCCTCGTCGGTCGTACCGCCGTTCTTTGGCGTGATGCTCCCCTCTGCGGAAATCAGCTTGAACTCCACTTTCATGCCTGCGATTTCCCCGCAATTGTTCGCCGCAATCACCACGAGCGGCTTCAACGTTTCGTTCGCGCCGATGGTCTGACCGTTGCCGCTCACTTCATAGAGGCTCGCTAGCGCGGACAATTCGTCGAGCGCCTTCTGCACTGTTTTCTGATCCTTGAGCGAACCGCACTGCTTCGGATCGTACGCAACCTGGTCGGCGATGCTCAGGTTGGCATCGAAAATCACAGGGAGGGAGACCGGATTGCTGTCCGCGTCGAGCAGCCGCGCCGTTACCTGTTGGCTCCAATTGGATCCATCGAGGTAGAAATCACAACTTGCGAGGCCGGCAGAATCCGTGGTGATCTCGACCACAGTTGTAGCTGACGCGGCATCGCCTCCGTTTGCCACGACAGCTCCGTTACCCTCTGTCACCGCGAATCCCACCGTAAGAGGTTTTGTGAGACACTGAGCGTTCGCCACCCCGACCACCAAGGGTCGCGGCAATTTGTAGAGCGTATCCTCCGGAGCGATCAGATCCGGCATAACTTCCTGGCCAGCGCCGCCGACATAAAACAATCGCGGAACCGCCGTGAGCGCGGGATAAAGGCAACGGCAATCAGTGAAATCAATTACACCCTGCTGACCAACCGTCACGACGCCGAGCCGGCAAAAGTGATGTGTTATACCTCTAGGGACGACGGCGATGGAATTATTCGCGGCGTCCCGAGGCCACTCGATCTCACCGTCAGGCGACTGTGCGGTCGCCGTCCGTGCAGGAATCTGCCAGTACTGTCCGGTTCGGTAATCGCCGCCGCTTGCGAAGCGCACTTGGATACCACTCTCCAGAGGCAACCAGTTGGTGTCGCTCTCCTCAGGAGTTACATACTTTACGGCAGCAACTCCGTCCCAGCGGCGCAATTTGGGATAACGATCGTTTGTGGCGAGCGCTGCGGGAGCAGACTTCAAGGTAATGACCCGCGAGGCTTCATCGGCGTCATCGATCTGTGCGAGCTGTCCCGGCTTACCTTCTAATTCGGCCGCGTCACCGATAATCTCCACCCATGCGCCCGGGGGGAATCCTAGATTCGCGTCTGGACCGAGGCTACTGACAGTAATCTGGTTGCCATCAATCTTTTCAATCGCGGTAACCACGGAGCCATTTTCGCGCGACCATTTCCACGTCGCCCAAGTCGTGCTGACGTGGCGAATGCGTGGTTCGTCATCAGCGACCAAATCCTTGACGGGAACGTTCAGCGTTAGCTTTGTACCGTCCTTTGCCGTGACATAAGCAAGCTGGCCCGCCATGACAGGGAAGCCTGGCTTGGACGGATAAAGCTCGACTGCCTCTCCCACGGTCCACTGATCGCTACTCACCGTGATTTCATTTTGCAGCTCGGTTGGCAAAGTCACCTCTTCACTGTAGATAGTAGAGTCGGCGGCATTCAGAGCTGCGCCTGGATCATGAATTTCTACTCGGTAGAGCTGATTTTCCAAGCCGGTGTAACCGGCGCTGGGCGGGACAATACATGGATCGTCAGGAGCTTGCTCCGCTGCCGTGCTCGCGGTGAGACGAGCCGTCCCTGGATCTAACACACTGTCAATGTCACCACTGGCGCACGGGTTCTCCGAATCGACGCTATCGAGCGTTAACACGCAGACCTGCCAAATGGTCTTGACACGTGTCGCTGTGTCGGGGCCACCCAGCGCCGGCTCGCGGATTTCAGCGTCTTCCAGCGCCGTAATGTGCCGTTGCCAAACGTCAAGATAGAGTAAGTAACTCTTATCCGTGTCGAGCGCTTGCACGTCGATACGGTCCGGCTGTGCCGTGTAGGCAACGGCCGACTCGTTTTCACACAAAATGCCGTCCACATAATAGTGGCCGGCACCCAACAAGAAATCACCCAGCGCCAAGCGAAGTAACAGCAAAGGCCGCTCCATCGGCCGGCCCCCCGCACTTGCCCACGATATCAGCCACTGTGGTTTCAGCACAGTGCTGATCGATCGCTTCCCGCTCATTCCAATCGGCATCGACCTGAGCGCGGCCCTGTTGTATCAGGACCTGTTGATAATGTTTAGTGGGATCGAACGTGTCCCGGGTAAAGTCGCCTTTCATAGTAATCCTTCAGTTATCATTTGTTCGTTAGGTTTGGTGAAAAATTCCCGCTTCCAACCCGAAACGGAGATACTCCAGGAGCCGCGCCGCTAAGTACGCGTCGCGCTGGGGCTGGTATAAATCGTGAAAGGCGCCTATCTCCGATTCGTCATCGGCACCACTTAGAATGGACGCGGGACAGAAACGGCTCAACTGGCCGTAGGCCGCATCGCCAAAACGAAAAGAAGTGAAAACCGGGCGCACATCTGGCTCTTCTTCGCTCGGGAGACACTCGTACTGGCGCGGGACGCGCGCTCCATCTGGCAGCCAGGAAAAACGCACGCACCCTTCCTGCCGGCGTTGCACTAACAATGGAGCTGGCCATTTCTTTGGTTCGCTTTCTGCCTTATCATCCCCCGAGAGGTCACTGTAGAAGATTACATTCGACGCGAGCTCGAGGACCGAGACACTCACTTTGCCACGGATTGTGCAGTTCTCGATTTTCCAGTAACCCGCAGGGCTGTATCCGTCAGTATCCGCAAGCGCAACATTTGTTGTGCTGCCAGCATCGACGATGCAGTTCTTCATCTGCACCGTGATGTCTTGCCCGACACGAATTGGACCAATAATGCAGTCCTCGATCTCGACAACGGTGGTGGCTGATTCGATGCTGATTACCGGCGTGCCATCCAGCTTGACTAAGCCATTAGCGTCCAAAGGAATGATCGTGCAATGAAGCAGCCTTAGCCTTCCCAGGTTGCCGGAAGACGCTACTTGAATCGTCTGCGCACCGATGAGAAGACCATTTAAGGTCACGACCCCATTCGCGTTACCTGTCATGGTTAGTGCGTTTTCCAGGATAACTGTCGGGCGATGACCATCGGCCGCGCGAATCTCTATGTTCTTATCTGCAGCATCAATATTCGTGAAGGCTTCTGTATAACGGCTGCTATCGAGAATCTCAGCGCTACTATCGATTACGCCTGCTGGAAAAGCGACATCCAGACTCGCCAGTTTACTCGGGTCGGTGTTGGCTATCTCAAGCGCAGTGCCCGCAGTCGTATCAAAGGTGCCGGACCGATCGTACTCGCCGCCACCAAGGTCCATGCTGAAGCCGTAGTAAAAGGTGGCATACACAGGTTCGGTTTGTGCAGTAGGAAAGAGCACTCGTCCCAGTTGGGGATCGAGTAGCACCAGGTTTTCACTCTCGCCGAAACCCTCGTACGCCCAGATCGGATTGCCGGTGCTGTCCTGCGCATCGCTGAGATTGGCCACCAAAATTTCAGTTGCGAGAATGTCGTGGAACTCGCCGCTGGTTTGTTTCTCCAACCGCACACTAGCCGCAGGACCGTAGTAATCGGCCGCAGGATGAAACTGATTCGTTACCGTCGCGTATTCGTCGCCCTTCAACATTCGCCGGCTGATCGGCATCGCCACATTCAACGGCTCGGCCAGGTGTGTGAATTCATCTTCGGTTGCCGGCACGTTAAAGAGCGGCGCATCGAATCCGAGCGGATGAAAACGGAAATGCCTGTCGTCCGCGAGCGGTGCTTGCGCTGAGACGAGCGGAGTGCGCGTTAGCTTGTAGGCTCCCAGGCGCCAGAGAAACAAACCTACATTTGGAATGTTCCACTTGCCGCGCAGTGGCTCGATCCGGCGAACTTCCACCGTGCGCGTCGCGCTCTCGAAAGGCGTAGCGAAAAACTCCAGCTCATCGGCCGAACGCAACGAAGTAAAGGCGCGGTTTTGAAGGCGCACGTGATTGACGTGCTGCGTGGTGGCGAGGCGCTCGAAGAATTCCACCGCGCGCGTCGGCCAGCCGGTTACATCGTGGGCGAGTAACTCCAGCATTGCGGCTGTGCCTTTGCGCCGGCGGTAAGCAATGGTGTGACCTACTTCGGCACGCGGCGCACGTGTGAGTGTTGTGCTGCCGCTTAGTCCACGTATACCGAGCAGATCGCCGATGTAGGGCAACACCCACGGTGCCGCAGTCTCAACAAAGTTGTTGTCGTATAGCTGATTGAGGTTCTCTTCAACGACCGCAACCTGGCCAGCGATAAGCTTAATCAGTTGCTGGAGGGGATAGCCCAGCTCCGCGTCGCGCGCCCGATGAACCGCGGGTAGCAGCTCATATAACTTGTCGGCGTCGAAACTCAAGCTGTCTTCACCTCCAATCCCGACAGAGACTCTTCATCCAGCGTTAGCAATTGGGCCGCGGACACTTGATCGAACGCTGCGCCGTCGCGTGGTCTTTGCGCTGGGAGATAGGTTTCGAGCGCGCTGGTAATCCCGACATAGAGCGCGTCGAGATCGACGTAAGAGACACCCGCGACGTTTTGAACTACCGCTTCGACTTCACTCAAAGTTACAGATTCGCCAAAGGATCTCGCATCGAAAGAGAACGCTTCCTTGAGCGCGTCGTTAACCGCGGTTCCAACGACTTCCGGATCGCGATCAGCGTCGGCATAGATTGTTCCGGCAAGCTTGAAACTAACCGGCGTATAGGACTCGACTTGGATCGGAACCAGCGGATTTCCAAATTCAAGCAATGAGTCTCGCAGACTGGTTATTGTGCTACTGTCCGCAGCGAGCGCGGTACCCTCCTCACCAGCCACAGTTAGGAATATTCCGCGCGAATGTTCATTCCACGTCCAAGTCGCCAATGCCTTGGCGATGCCGCTGAAGTTGCGGGCAAAATCCTCGTAATCCAACTGCGACACGACACGGTCGAGTGTTAACACCGTGGTCGGCGCGTTCTCGCGGGCGTCATCCAGTTCCTGCGGATCAGCCGCACCCGCGGTTGCTTCCGGGTTAATCACTGATTTCACGCCGAGCGGCCGCGTGATCAAAAGCGAAAGTTGTTCGGCTTTGAGTAACCCATCCACGCCAGTGCCCGTTCGATAAGTTGCCTTTACATTTTCCTGTCCGGTAGGCAGGCGCGCACCGCTCTCCCCATCACCAAAGATCACAGTTACTTTGCCATCATCGGCCAGGCGCGTGACATAAATGTGTTCCTGCAGGCCGTGATCATAGAGAGACGAGACCTCTGTCCACTCCACGTCATTGACGGTTATCTTGAGCGTCGGTTCTCCGCCTGAAGGAGTAGATGCCGGTATGTATGTGAGTGGCGTCTTCGATAGCTCGAAACTCTGATTTGCTTGAGTGGCATCGCCGCCGCCGAGCACTTCGGTCGTTGTCTCGCCCTCGGTGGCATAAGCCACGTTTCCATAGACAACAGTGGTTGTGGGATCGTAGGCATATATCAAAGGTTCGGCGAGTATCAGTCGAGTTAACCCGTCGCTCGTTATTTCCGTCCTTTTGATAGTCGCATGTTCAAAAATGCGACTGCTACTCACCTCAGCAGCGACGAACTTAAGTTGGTCCGCGCTGGCAAATAGAAAACCGGTGCGACCATCGCCCAGCTTCAGGTCCCAGCGTGAAATCTCCGGGGAGCCTGCTTGCGCAACCGGTGGTCGGGTTAGAGTTAGGTACATCGCCGATAATCAAAGGGAGGCTTGTTCCATCAGCCAGGGTGAGTTCCAGGGCCGCGCCTTTGTCGGTGACCTCGACTCTCGCCGGCAGGCCGCTGACAAGCAGTAATCGGTCAGCTGGTAGCTCCGATACCGTTTGTGCCAGTGCAATTTCGTCACCGAAAACAGCTTCGTAAAACGGCGCCTTTGCCCAGGGCAGTTCCTCGCTTTGACCGAAGACAACTGCTTCCCGGATTTTTTTATCGAACTTTTCAATCAGGTTTTCGCCTGTGACGGTGAGCTTTGTCGATTTTGTAGTCAGACCGAACTTTGCCGGTGAATCTTCAGCCACGGCTTTAACCCGGTAAAGCTCCTGATATTTTGGTGACGAAAGGACAACCCAGCTAGCGACAACGATGCCGGAATAAACCGCGTCGAGATGAATCGTATCGCCGCTTTTGTCTGACACATCTGAGATCGTGAAGTCTGGCCAGTCGTCGTCGGAACTACCGTCATATTTTCCCTGCACATCCGTCGACAATAGTTTCCATTCCACCGCGTTCGCGCCAAACAGTGCAGCGCGCTGGCGCAAGGCATAGACTTTGGGATTCTTCTGCGCGGGATCCACATGCGGGATCCAGGAGCCAAGACCACGGTCCAAAGTCACCACCGTATAGGCTTTATCTGCATCGGTATTTGGAAACGTCTCGAGGTCTTTGACGCGTCGAAAGTCCCAGTTGTCGCTGTCCTTCTTTTTCTTGCGTTCATCACCGACCATTAGTAATGCGTCGCCTGGATTAAGCTTTGTTGTCGTGCCTTCGAGATAAATCTTGTTCATCCCCAGGTACGGGGTTACAAAGTCGGTCGATTTGACCCACATGCTGTTCCAGTCCCTGTGCGCGTACAGGTCTTCCAGCGTTTCAAACACCTGAGCCGTTTCGTCCGGCCCAGGAATGCTTTGCACCTTTGTGCCTGCATCGATATTGGCATAACCCGGCGCGCCCGCTGCAGTATCCACGCTGAATACCAGGTAGGTGCTCGCCGCCACTCCGGCATTCAATTCGTACCCGATGCTGCGCGCCAGCTCGAGAACCGACCCTCGCTCGGTCGCGGTGCGAAGAAACGATTCATTGGCGATGCGCTCGGAATAAAACGTGAGCACGTCGGCGATCGTGGCCCAGCCGTCGAGCAGCGCGATGGTGAAATCGTCATCCTCGCGAGTCTTGAGACTTCGGAGCGCAGGGTAATTTGCCGCCGAGAGCGAAGCCAGCATCGTCGCTTTGAACTGGGGCTGTTTGCCTGCGCGAAAACTGATCGCGTCCAGCCCGGGCCGATTATCTATTTCGGCCGGTGTTTCTACCGCTGTGCCGGCACAACAGCCGCAGTCGTCTAACTCACGCAGGGTTGGATCGAGTGGGTTATTCATCGGCCGCCTCTCATTGTAAATGTTAGAGTACCGTGATCGCGAAAGTTTGGATTGTTATCGAGCCGGGCGATTTCAAGACGGCCCATGGTTAGCACGCCTGCATCCAGCCCGGAGGTGTCCGGCAGGTCGAGGCGTTGGAAGGTAAGAACCTCGACGTAACGCACCCCTGCCACTTTTTGTGCGGCGGCATATAGCTGGCTCAGGTAAATGCTCTGGCCGAACGTGAAATTATCCGGATGAAAAAAGCCTAACGAGCCGTCGGCGAGCGTGCCGCTGCTGAATACATTCTCCAGCGCGGCCAGCACATCGCTGCAAAAATAGTCGGGTTCGACGCAGACAAGTATCTCGATCTCGAGCGCGACGTACTGCGGCCCGTCTATCTCCAGGTCATGACCAGCCATGCGATAAGGCTCGAGAAATTCGCGTAACTCTTCTTCGAACGCCTCATCGATCGCGCGCCCGTCAAGCCGATCTACGGTAAGAAAAATTGTGTACCAGCTTCCGGTCCAACGTAGCGTGGCCGCGGCGCGCTGAATCTCGGGATGTTTCTCTGTCATCGTAACGTAATCCTCGGGTGTAACTGCCCGTTTCTGGACACGAAATGCCTGTGGCGCGTATTGCCGGACTTCCTCGAGAGTCTCGGGATCGACGCCGCCACTCGCGGGCATCGGATTCGTAACCGAATCGATTAACGCCTCATCGCCCAAGAGCGTCCCACCTGCCAGATGAGTGATGGATTCCGCCCCGATGTTACCCTTCGTGCCGTTGCCGACACGATAGACCGCGTAGAACTCCGTGCCTTCCCCTGGTCGCATTCCGTTTTCGTCATCGCCGAATCGGATCGTCGTGCCGCCGTCATTGTCCGTCTCGGCCACAAACTCCTGGGCGAACGACTCACTCGATAACAGATCGCCTTTCGGCAGCCACAAATCGCCGTCGTCATCGCCCAGCAGAACCTTCGGTAAGACGCTCTCCATTTCGTCAGGGAAGGCGGAGGTCGCACTATCCGTTGGGTCGAAATTCAGCTGAGTGCGACGCCCTCCGACCACTTGCGTGCGCGTGATCGTAGCCATTTGCGTAAGCGGCGCTTCCTTTAGCCGGGGACGAAAGCGCGGCGGGGTTGATTCCGGTTCGCAGTCTTCGCAATGGCTACAGCCGGTGGCTGAGACAGTTGCCAGCACCGGATTCGCCGCGGGCACTGTTCCGAGCGATTCCGGCTCCAACAGAGTCATGCCGTGGTCAGCGAGAACAATATTGCCGAGCGCGATGCTGACATCGTGTAAGTGGTCGCCGCTGTCCGTGACGCTTGAGATACACAACGGGAAGGGCAACACGTCGCCCGTGTCCCATTCGATTTCGGTGATCGGCTGTTGGGTGATGGCGTCGATCAGTGCTGTTTTTGTCTCAGTGCCATCAGTGCTCTTAGTGATTTCAAACGCCGCCACTTTCGTGAGTCGAACCGCGTGACGATGGGTAAGGTCCGCGTCACCGGGTTCGCCTGTCTTAGGACCTTTGGTTTCCTTAAAGACCAGCACGTCACCTGCCGCTAATTTTGGACAATGCTTCGCCAGCGTCGCCTTGGTTGCGCCTTTTGGAAGACAACATGCGTCATCGCTCCAGGTGTAGAAAGGTATGTCATTATGTTCGGGGAACAGCGTTACCGCATGCATCGGCTCGAAAACTTCCGCCGTGTTTGCAGTAACGAGCTTGTCGAAATCAGCGTCCGAAAGCACTGTTGAGTCGCTGACTTTCGTAACAAATCGCGTCCTAAGAGTCTCGAGTCCGATCTCCGGAGTCGGTTCACTGTCGGCTGGAGTCCAGTTACCGGTGCTATCTTTCACCAACAATGGGGAAAGCGTAATACCTTCGGCCGGCGTGTCCGATGTTACGCGCACTTGCACCCAAACGCGCGCGTTGCGGCCGTCGTGCATCGCGTAGTCGAGCAAACGCGCGTGTCGGCGCACCGAAACTCGCTGGTGCGCCGTACCGAGATACGCTTCCGTCGCAATCGCGTCCTGATAATAACTCAGGTAATCGCCGACATAGGCCAGCAGCTCGACGAGAGTAATGCCAAGATCTGCTGGATTGCGCTCGACCCAAGCAGGCGCCAGTAACGAGATTCGATCCAGAACGAGCTGGCGAAAACTGGTAAAATCCTTGGCCAGGTAGTCAATCTCAGGGCTGGGCTCGACCGTCGCCGGACAAATTGTTTCGTCGCGACAGTCGAATGGACTTGGACATTCAATCTTAAAAGAAAAGTCAACGGAGGAGAGTGCCGGATCGAGACCTGTGAGCGGCTTGTTAGTCGTCGGGTCGATCAGTGCCAGGGTGTAGGTGGAGAAATCGCCCCGCTGATTAACATGGACTTCGAGATAGCTGTTATCTATGAGGTGAACGTTATCGGCCACGATTCCCGTGATCCGTTCGCCACCAGTGATACGGATGTTGGCGGGAGTGGCTGATTGAAGCCCACTAAGCAGCGGTTCGGCAAGCGGCTTGACGAAGTAAACGCGGAGTAAACGCTGCCGATCTGCCTCGGTCTCGGCTTGCTGATCGACAACTTCCAGATAGTCGATGCCGTTGATGTCCGGGCCAGGAACGCCCGGGGCGATCTCCGGCGCCACGTAATTGCGCACGGCGCTGCGCCGCTTTTCCTCGCAACAGAAGTAGATCACAGGCCCTCCTTGGCAAACTCGGCCACCTGGCGCTGCTGCGTCTGGCGGACGACGTAGGTTACGGTTACGCGCAGCTTGGCGTCCTCGCTCTCTACTTCGACCGCTTCAACCTGGATGAGATCGCCGAGCCACTGTTGCAATGCTCCCTGGACCAACTGTTGAGTAGCTGAAGCAAGCGCGTCGCTATTTGGCGCGAAGACGAGTTTCATAAGGCCGCTGCCAAAGGTTGGGCGATTCACCCGTTCACCTGGCGAGGTGAACAACACTTGCTCAATCAGTTCCCGGATATGTTGGTCGTAATCGTCCGTGCTGGCGGTGCGACCGCGCTGATCGAACTGGTATGGAAAAGTGACGTTCATTGTGCTTTTACTCGCACTTGAGTAACAACGATGTTCACGCCGGTGCCGTTAGGTGTGCAGACGGCCTGACTGTCTTGCAAGAGCAGCGGCATTCCATTTGACTTCACGCGCGTTGCGGCGGTGATCCACTGTGCCGTTACGCATGGCATAGGGACGGCAGCAGGGGTAGTGAATGGACAACCGGCAATCGTCCACGGGTTTGGCTGCTGCATGGTTGCCTGGCCGGAGACTTTCACACGCGGATTGGGAACAGTCCCTTGTGCCTGCCCACCGTGCATGCAGAGCACAGTGGCGCTTTGATCGAGAAGATACCCAGGCATAGGATTAGGTGAGAGTTGAGAGTTGAGGGCTGAGAGCGTTCATCGCGTCACATCACATCCAAAGCTCCGCTGTTGACGCTTACCTGCGGGCCGGACAGCTCGATTGTTGCTCCGCTGCCGTTGTCGATCGTAATCCCAGTCCCCAGGATCTTGATCGTCTGTCCGCCGGCGGTCTCGAAAGTGATGCCCCCGCTGCCTGGCGTGTCATCGAGCAGAATACTGTTGCCACCGTCGGTCGCGATCATCAGTTTGGTGTAAGGCGGCGAAAGCAGAGTTGACGGGATCTCGTCCACCGAGCCAAACCAGCAACCGGACCAGATTGGATAATCGGGATTACCCTGTTCGAACTCAATCCACACTCCCGCACCGACGACTGGCAGCGCAAAAAATCCCATCCCACTTCCGCCGAAAGGCGCACACGGCATCGCCCAACCGCTCTCCAAGTCTCCCATTACATCCGGCACCTTCGCCCGGATGCGTCCGATCATGACCGGATCATTGATGTCCGTTACTGTGCCGCGGTATTTGCCGTAAAACTTACTGTTCATGGTATAACTACCGGCAACAGGGCCCCGGTCCCTTCACGGCTGATTGAGAAAGATTGTGAGCATTGACCAGGCTCGATAGTCGTACTCACTCGTTTCACATAGTAATAACCGTCGTAGGAAAGCCCCACGCCGCGTACCCCCACCAGCTTGCGCGCACGCAGGATGCTTCCATACCGGATCGTATCGACCTTGCCCTCGGCCGTGATCGCGTCGGGCGCGTTCGTTAGGGCAGCGACTGCGGCGGTGGCAGCCTGGCCCGCGTTCTGATTTGATGTGTCGCGCATCAGAACGGTGCGCAACGCAGTTGCCGGTGACGATACCAGTGGGGGAATCTTCAACGATGGCAGCGAAGGAATTGGAATGCTAAGCTTCGTGATCGGGTCGGTAAAGGTGCCCGCTGTTGTAACCGCGGCCAATCCATCCTGGGAGAAACTTAGCGAGTCGATATTGGTTGATGCTCCCATATTCATGCTCAGCGCCGGCTGCGGGATGCCCGCCCGGCTTTCCGGCCCAAAGTAGGCCGTGTTTACGCCAACGGTCACCGGCTCGATGTAAAAGACGAAGCCGTTCCGCTCCGCCATGCGCTGGATGAATTTCAGGTCGGTCTCCTGTTGACGGGGTATCCGGTCGGTCACAAGCGGCACATCCGTCGTCACGGTCGCTGTTGGCACCAGTCCGTATTGCGCATAACCCGCGATCAGTTGCGCGAATATGACGGAATCGGTTTGGTTTTCGTAGCTCGCATTCTTTTCTTCGTAATCGAGCGCCACGGTTAGATCGCTGCCCGTGAGCGTTAGTGTGGACATGCCCGGGTCGTTGCTCGGCGCGATCTGATGATTGGTGATTATGCCATCGATCAGCACTTCGGGTGTTACGCCGAGAATGACTCCGATGATAACGCGCGTCCCCGGATCGAAAGTGCCATCGAGCAGATTGTAATCCAGAGTTCCCTTGGTCAGGGAAAAAGTGATCTGAAAGCCGTCCGCACTCTCGGAGTCATTGGTGACCTCGGCCTTTACCAGTGCGTTCATGACATCGTAAGAAGCAAGCACTGGAACGCTTTTTCCCACCAGGAGGACAAGACGAATGCCGAGGGTGTTGGTAAGCATGGTAGCAGTTACAGTGACATGGTAATCTCAATCATATTGCCAATGGTGTCGGTCAGCTCATCGGGTTCCAGCACATCGTTGGCATCGCAGAGCAACCAGAATTGCCGGGGATCGCTCAGGTAGCGCGCGGCAATATTGTCCAGACGATCGCCCTCCCTGACCCGATGTTTGGCCAAGACGGTTGCGCCTGCGTTCGAAGGGATAAATCGCCTCCTGACATAGCGAATCTCGACCGTTGAGCCCTCGCTATCGATCGTCTTAAGCGCGGTCACCTCGAGCTTGTAGTACCGGCTGGTTGGATCAAACATTTGTTATTACTCCAGCGATTGTGCTGACCCCGCTGATGGTAGCCATTACTTCTTTTGCGATCTGGTGAACCATGAACAACGCACCTCCAACACTTGCCAGCCCCAGGTCCTGGTAATTTAGCACCTGCAAACTCAATGAAACTTTGGCACGGATCGGGTTAAGAATGGTATCGAATGCTTCTTCAGTGATGCTGAATTCGTCGATTCGCACCGGCAGTGTCCGCATTGCTCCCCAGACAAACAGGGTAAGCGGCGCTTCGACGGGGATAGTCTCGATAACACCTGCTGCTGCCAGGACGTCATTGGCGATCATCGAAGCCGCCTTTGGGTAAAGCAGCATCTCCAGCGAGGCAAGCGTCGGATGAAGCCCGATGGTAGTCGCCATCGCATCGGCCACTTCAAGCTGGTCCGCGGCATCGACTTCCACATCCACCTTGATCGTTTCGCGCGGAGGCCCTTTTAGTCGCAGCGTTTCCCCCTTGGCCGCGTTATCGCTGCTCGTTGTTTGCGCCGTAAGCGTGCGCGTCATTGTATCTGGGTTGTATTGAAAAATAATGATACTCGCCAGTGGATTGAACAGGTCCACGCCGATGATTGCGCCTTTCAATACTCGCGGTGAACCCGGGAAGCTACTCATAGATACTGTATTTCCCTTGCATCGCCCGCTGCTGCGAGTCTGATCGCTTTTCCGGTCGGTCCCTTTAGGCGAAGAGTTTCCAATCTGTCGGTGCTTCGCGTGCTTGCTCCTTTCGCTTTCCAGCTTCCCGTCAAGCTGTGCGGATTGTTTTGCAGTCGTAGAATCAGCTGAACCGTTCTGTTGTCCGGATCTCCGGGGGCGATATCTGATCTAGGGAAGGTGGTCATTGGCTACTGCCTCTTTATGTAGGCATCTCGGTTTGCGGTTCGGGTGGCAGCGGAAAATCGCCGAGATTTGGCGGGATCGGGCCGAGATTTGGCCGGAGAGCGCAATGTGTCGCGAACACTAGCAGGCATGTCATTTGAAAGGTGACGGCTGGAAGACGCCAACTGGTTAGATCGACTAAGTGGAGGACGGGACATGCCGACCGTTTTCTTCTGACAGGCCTCAACCCGCTGGAAAGCATAGACGTTCCACCGCAGGCGCACTTACGTTGCAGCATGTTCCGGCGGGTTCGCGCGAGCGGGGGAGCTGGGACAATCGTGGCACGCACCTCTGTCAGCTGACGTGTGCTCATATTTCTCTCTCTGTCCCCTCTCGATTGCAACGGAGCGAGGTCTCGAAATAAACACAAGCTGCGGTCAAAACGACGTCGCTTTGCTCGTAATTTCCAGTAGCTCGCCTTGAGAGAAGCTCTCCACGGCACTTCGGACAACTTCCCGATAGACTAGAACCGCCGCATGAGCACTCGCGTAGTAACAACTTGTTGGAAGGAGCGAAGTACTCGGCTACTTTCCCTATAGGTGCGGCCGGCGTTTGACGTCTATCGTTCGCAGTCAGGAGTTTCATATTCAACTATTTGGTCTATTTGCAGATAGCGGGCTCTTCCCCTCGTATGACCCGATATAGGTCGGACAGGTTGTAATACTCGAGCCTGACGTGAGCCTCGAGTGCAATCCTTTCCATCTCGTCGACGTCGCTGCTCACCTCTTGCACGTCGGCAGCAGTTGTATCGTGTGCGAGAATGATGAAAGATCCAGTCGCCCTCTTGCCACTCTTCATTTTCTCAATCATGTTATTGAACTTGCTGTTAATCGTATCCTTTCGCTGTGGCACCCCCGACGATTCCGCTTCCCAACTGTTTGCAGCGATCTCCTTCTCGCCTGTGCCGCCGCCCCACTCGTGCAAGCCCAAACCGCGAAGAGTCGCCAGCATCAAATCGAAATCTGCTTTTACTTGAGCTTCGGGGCTACCCGCGGTGCCGACCTCATCCGCCACATTCTGTTTATCGAGGATCGTTTTGACCGTACCTTCGGGATCATGAGCGCCTTTTGCTGCCAAGTACGCGATCAATTCATCATGCAGGCCAGTCGGAAGCCGTACAAAAGCTACTTGGATCCCAGAACCCGCCAGCAAATATGTGAACGCGGTGAGATCTTTCATTGCTGCCTCTGTTGATTCCCAGCCCTTGGCGCAACCAGGGTTGGATATGGGAAACCAACAAGCATGACTAATTGTTGGATGCATGCAATGGATGCCGATTTCATCGCCGCCTTCTTGCAATTTCCTCAGTTTGGCAAGATTGTCCTCCCGGCCTTCACCCTGTTGATCAATCTGATTGAGCATCACGAACCAGGTTCCGGGAATGCCCCTACGCCTGAGTGCAGAAACCATCTCTTCAGTAAAAAGCGTCGGGCCATCGTCCAACGTCCAGCCGATACGGATGGTCCCCAGGGCGTCTGCACCGGCGTACCCCGCTATCCGTAGGGGAGTTGTATCGGCATCGGGGTCGGTATCCGTATCCGTATCCACAGAAACGTCGGTATCCGAATCCACATCGACATCGACACCCTCTTGGCGCTGGACTTGGCCCTCGCCACCTGTCTGAAATCCGATGGGCTTGATCTGTTGTCCTGCCGAAACCATCGCGCTAACCTGATCGGCCTCGCGCTCCAGCGGCGAATCATCTCGACCCACTACCATCTTATTCATCTCGGCGGCGTTTCCTGACTGTTGCACGACATGGGTTAGCTCATGGGTCAGTAGATATCGTCCACCGCTGGTCCCAGGTGCATACTGCCCTCCCCCAAAAACCATTTTCGGCCCGACGGTGTAGGCGAGGGCGTTGACCGCTCGCGCCGATTCGGCCGCTCGCGCATCCGTATGCACCCGCACCCGGCTGAAGTCATGACCGAAACGAGGCTCCATGAACGCGCGTGTAGCAGAATCGAGTGGCTGGCCGGGTGAGCGCAATACGTCGTGGACTATAGGAGGAACCTCGGATGGTTGAG
Source organism: uncultured Verrucomicrobiae bacterium (assembly GCA_963758425.1). Lineage (GTDB taxonomy): Bacteria > Verrucomicrobiota > Verrucomicrobiia > Chthoniobacterales > UBA10450 > Udaeobacter. The sequence continues at coordinate 21,235 of CAVWVV010000008.1, read as the reverse complement.
AGTCTAGAGTTGAGAGTTGAGTGGCTTTGCGTTGGAGCTTTTTCCTGCGGCAATCTTCGCACTCACCTGTTGGTCCCGGCCTTCCCCCGCAGGCGCATTTGCGCTGGAGAAGTCCCCTGCGAACAGGCGCGAAGGACGCCGACGATTTGGCCGGTTGTTGCCGTGCTATGGCGCGCTCCGTCATTTGCCTGGTGGCATGCGAATATTGGGTCACGCTTACTCCGTCTTCTTAAGTCTGTAGAAGTGAATGAAGACCTGGCCTTTAGGCACATCTCCCTTGCCGATGTTGTAGAAACTCCCGTATGTCTTCACCCGCTCTGTTCCGGTTGTTCCCGGATGCTGATCAGGCTTGTCGGATTCGATCGCCAGGTAAAACCACTTCACCCCCGCATCCGCAATTTCAGAGTCAAGGGAGGGAAAGTTTTCGACCAAATGATAAACCTTAAGTTTTTGTTCAAGTGGGTCTGACTCCTTTGGTTTCCCTTTGTGCACGGATTGATTCCGCTGTCCCACTGCGTGCACCGCTCCTCTCGTTTTTAGCAATTCGCAGGTCTTTGTCTGGTCCCACTTCTCCGGCTGAAATTTGTTCTGCTCTGAAGGATAGAGGCCGGAAGTTTCTCCCCACGAAACTTCGCTGAGTGTCCCTGTGTTCTTTACCGGACAGGCGGGCGCACTCGCGTCCCCACCGATTGGCACTTCAGCTGGCGGTTCGACCCAGGGGGACTCAGCCGTGCCGTAGGGATCGCGCCCTCTTTGCGCCCACCCTGCATCGCGTTGCACACCTGTGGCTGCAAGAGTAATCGTTGGCGTCTGTCGCCCCGCAACGATACTCTCAGCCACCCTCTCTGCTTCTCGCTCACTCGGATCAAACGGTGTTGACATCGCGAACGATTTTGCAGCCAGGCCGCTGGGTTTCTCTTGCTGCACGACATGGGTTAGCTCATGCGCGAGCAAACGCTGGCCAGCTATTGTCCCGGGAGCGTATTCACCCCGGCCGAAGATCACGTCCTGTCCAACTGTATAAGCCAAGGCACTGACAGCTTGCGCCGATTCAACCGCACGAGCGCCCGTATGCACCCGCACCTTGCTAAAGTCATGACCAAAACGTGGTTCCATGAATTCCCGCGTCGAGGCAGCAAGGGGCTGGCCGGGAGAGCACAGCACATCGTGCACGATTAATGGAACCTGATTGCGGGGCACGCAGCTGCGCTGCTGGAGGACAGCCGATACAGAGCTAAAGGATGGCTTTGGAATAGATGCTCTTTTTGTTCGTAAATCGGGCATAGGGTCAGCTACTACCTTCCATACTCTTTTCAGCTTCTTTTTAACTCCCTTATGTTTCAAAATGCCAGGGCTCTGCTGGCAACGGCCTTGTCAAATTGCAGCCTGCCTGAAGGGTATCGATGCTCGTGCCCGCGGGAAGAGTCACGGTCGCGTCGAAAGCGGTTCCGTTGGTATGATTCGAGACTCCTCTTGCCGGCGCCCCCATCGGAAAATGCGTCGCGCGCTCGGAGGCATAATTTTGCCTTACTGCCTCACATTCCGGTCCAGCCGGCGCTGGGCCGGTGACCTTGTCGTATACTTCCACAAGATGGTCTTGATACGCCTGACTCCGGTAGGTCGTCGTAACAATCATCGTTCCCCCGGCAGCGGTCACAGCGTTTTGGAGACAAGTCAGTGCGGTCTGAGTTGCGGCAGTCAGGTTACCGGCAGGCGCCGCGTCAGGCGGACCGAAAGGTGTGATGACAGTGGCCGCGCATACCGCTGGGGCCCCTGGTATTCCTGGGGCGGCGGCTGGTGGCGCCTGGCGCTGTAAGATCCTTTGAGACAAGCCACCCGCAGGCGGCTCGCGCGTGTTGTCACTCTCCGCCATCCGATGTGCCTCGACTTCAAGCTCCCCTTGAGAAGGAGTTACGGTCAGTGGACGGCTTTCGTTTCCCCCTGTTTCAGAAGAGGAGGCCAACCCTTGTTGCACCACATGAGTTAACTCGTGCGCCAGTAACTTGCGACCGGCGCCGGTCTGAGGCGCATACTGAGCCAAGCCGAATGCCACGTCGCGACCGACCGTATACGCAAGTGCATTCACCGCCCACGCTGATTCCGCCGCCTTGGCGTCGGTATGCACCCGCACTCGGCTGAAGTCGTGGCCGAAGCGAGGCTCGAAGAAGGCGCGGGTAGCAGGGTCCAGCGGCTGGCCGGGGGAGCGGAGGACGTCATGGACGATGGGAGGCGCTGCGGAAGGATGAGGGATAAAGGATGAGGGATGAATGTTCGCGCGCTGAAGCGACATCCGCTTCCTGCGACATGCTTCGCACTCGCCACTTGGACCAGGCGTGCCGCCGCAGGCGCATTTGCGTTGTAGCAGCCGGCCCCGTCCCAACGCAGAGCTTGGGCGGACCAAGTCGCTAGGTTTGCGCTGCATGCGCTTGTGCGTTCCCGTGTTCATTGGTTCAAATGCGTTCGACACCTCTTTTTGAATGGAGACTGTTGCTGTTTGGCTGGTTCGGAATGATAGATGGCATCGGCGATCCGAGCGCCGGCGGTGCCTGGAGTCGTTAGACCGGCTGCGTCCGCGGCCCTGGCCTGAAGGGTTACCGGATTATCATTCCAGGTGGCAGGGATGCCTTGCTCGGCGAGGAGTGCGGTGAGTTGGCTTCCCAGCGCTTCAGCCACAGTCTGTTGGCTTCTACTTTCAAAACCGTGTAGCACCAGCTCTTCGATGTGAACGTCTATCTCGCGCGGGCTTGCGCCAGCCGAAGCCGAAGCACGAATGCGTGAAAGCATGTTCCTTCGAGGACTTTGAGTCATTTCCAGCCTCCTGTTTCTGCTTTGGTGAGAGGTTTTTCGAGCTTCTCGTATTCATGCTGCGCGGCCCGGAGGAGATGTCGCATGCCTACCGGTTCGTTGCAGTCCGCGGCGGCGAAGGCGGCATTAAGCGCCATGCTGCGAATGTTGCCGCCAGAGACCGAGAGCCGGGAAAGTGCGTCGAGATCGAGCTGTTCGGTCGGCGTTTGGGCAGGGAAAATTCGGCGCCAGATTTCTACGCGCTGCGTTTGATCCGGGAAAGGAAACTGGACAACGAATCGCAGCCGACGCAGAAACGCGCGGTCGAGCGCTTCCTTCATGTTCGTCGTCAAAATGGCGAGCCCACGATATGCTTCCATCCGTTGCAGCAGGTAGCTGATCTCGACATTGGCGTAACGGTCGTGGCTGTCTTTGACTTCGCTGCGTTTGCCGAAAAGCGCGTCGGCCTCATCGAAGAGAAGGACGGCGCCGCCTTCCTCTGCGGCATCGAAGACGCGCCGCAGATTTTTTTCGGTCTCGCCGATGTATTTGCTCACAACCGCGCTGAGATCGATCCGGAAAAGATCGAGGCGCATTTCGTTGGCGAGGATTTCGGCTGCGAGCGTTTTACCGGTGCCAGTCGGACCGCAGAAGAGCGCGCTCAAGCCAAGACCGCGATTGGATTGCTCGGCAAATCCCCAACGATCGAGAACTTTCGCGCGATGCCGCGCGTGCATGGCGATGGTTTGCAGCGTTCGCAGCTGCGGAGCGGGCAAGACCAGGTTGGCCCAGCTCGCCGCGGAGCGAATGCGTTGCGCGAGATCTTCCAATCGCGGCCGGGCGTGTAGGCGGCACGCGTCCCAGAGAGCGGTCTGAGACTCCGGCGACGAAAGTTCCGCGCCTTGCAAACGTCCTGCGGCAGTGCGGATGGCGCCCGCGCTAAAATCGAATTGCGAAATCACCCGCTCCAATTGGCCGTTGAGCTGCTCAGCGTCCGCTCCGAGCGCCTGTCGCCAGGCCAGGCGCTGTTCGTCGCTCGTCGGTTTGCTGATCTCGACCGTGAGCATCGGCCGCTCGAGATCGCGGCGCGGTTCCCGAGTCGAAATGAGCAGTGGCATGCGGCTCAACTCAATCCAGCGATCGATCGCCAGCTCACGCTGCGCGTCTGAGTTCTCCAGGCGATCGCATTCGAGAAGGAGCGCCGCGTTTTGCAAAATCGCTTCTCGCTCCCAGAGGCGATGCAGAAGTTCCAGTTCACCGAAATTTGCCGGAAGAGTCGGTGCGGCAAGGTTGAACAGCCGGGTGTTCAGTTGCTGCGCGAGCTGAGCAGCGACCGCGCGTTTGGCGCTGAGATCAACGCCGCAGAGCTGAACCGGAGGTGGAGGATTACCCGTTTGCAGCGCAGAAGTCCAAGCCGTCGTTAGGCGAGCAAGGACGGTTACTTGAGACGCGGAAAGCTCCACGTGTTCGTAGACGGGACGGATCAGACTAACGAGACGTTCGTCCAACTGTGGCACGCCGGTCAGAAAGAATAGGATCCGCTCATCAAGCCGCAATGGGTTGGCGACGAGCGGCTCGTTGCCGGTCAGCTCTACCAGCCGCCAGCGACGCAACGGCCGGTTGTTGGCGAGAGCATCCCAATGCGGCTCAGGAAGAGCGGCCAGCGCAAGACCAAACGACGGCCACGTTTTTCCCCCCGAGCCAGGCACAGCTGCGCAGCGGCTGGCGAACTGGCCATCGAGTTCCACGCCCGCGCAGAGCAGCACGATGCGGCGTTCGAATTCCGACAACCCAAACATCGCGCAGAGCGTATCCAGCGCGGCCGGTGCGGGCATCGCAGCGCGCGCTTCACCTAACGACTCTAACTCTGGCCCGTCAGCACTTTCCCCGCCCAGCAGCCTGCCAAGCACCGCGAGCTCCGCCATCAGACAACGTTGATTGGCCATGCTCCATTTCTGCTGTGCTGTCTCAGAGTTCATGTGATATCAACAGTCGGGCTGACGTATTTGCCGGCGGCGTCCGTCGCGAGCGGGCTTTCGGCGCCATCGATTTGCACGCGGAGCAATTGGTCAACGCCCGTGGCAAAATCATCGGGGATAGGAAAGGTCAGTTCGGTCGTGGGCGGGTCATCGGCAGGGCGCGCCGGAATCGAAATTGTCCCGTTGCCCACCAGTAGCGTGGTGCGTTGGGCACTGCCGATCGCTGGTTCGACCCCCACCACGAGGTCATCACCGCGGGCAACGGTGGTGGGCGACGCGGTGATTTGCGGTGCGAGAACAAACGCCGCGACGTTGGATTCGACGCCGCGATGCGGGTCAGAGGTCAAGCCGGTGCCAAAGTCAACTCGCTGCACCACTTGGACCGAGTGTAAACCAGGTTGGAGATCGCCCGGCAGCACGACGATGATGCGCGTGGCGGTGATCTTGTCCTCGTTAGGCGTGACTTCCGTGTCATCAATGACCACCAGGGTGCTTTCCCCGCGCAGTTGTTGACCGTCAATTACGAGATTGTAGCCAGCCAGGATTGGTTGATTGGCGACAATCGGATCGCTATCCGACGCCTGCGATTGCAGGCTGTCGATCGAAGGATGCTCGAAGGGCAAGACGAGGAGGTTCCGCGCCCGCACCGGCAAGGTCGGCTTCACAGATTTCTCACTCTCGATCAGAACAACCGACACCTTGTAAACTGCCGTCGGCCGATATTGCGATTGCAGGGCAGTCCAAATTTTCGACAACTCATCAACCGACATCGTTTGGGGCACGATTTTGATCTGCTCGATCTGGTCGGCGAGACTGGAGGTCGTTAGGGCCTTAAAGAGCGGATCGGACGAGGAAGCACCCAGCGCATCGCGTATCGCGTCGCGGGTAAAGACCGGCATTTCGTGCAGGACGAACATGGCGTACCCAAGCAGCACCTCCGGGTAGTAATCATCGACGCCATACGCGGTCACGAGATAGCTGAGATCAAGCGCCAGAGGCGGATTGGAAGTGCGGTCACCGTTCGGTGAACGCGCGGGCAGAGCGAAGTTTCTCCAGCCCTGGTTTTCCGTTGCCTGGAAGAGGAAGAGGTTGATTCGAGCTGCGGTGGATTTGAGGTCAAGGCTATCGGGCGGGTCGGAAGAAACAGTCACCTCGCCGAGCAGTGTCGAAAGGCCATGATCGATCATGGCGTCGTGGACAAAGCTTCGCAATACAGCCGTAACCGCAGCGATAGCCAGCGGGCTGCTCATCGCGCGACTCCCTTTCGTGATTTGAGGTAGGCGTCGAGGGTAAGCTTCGTCAGGGGCGGGCGCGCCGCCTGGCGTGGCGGCGGAGCTGGCGGCTTAGCCGCGCGAACTTCAATCCTTCCAATCGTGACGTGGACAATGGGCGCTGGCTCGCGAGTCTCCTCACGCAAGGTCATTGGTGACAATCTCGGCGTCGAGTTCAGCGCAAACGGTTGTTGCTTCCGTACCGTGGAGCGCGCAGCGTGTTTTTCGTGAAATCGCTCACGCAAAAGCGGCAAGTCAGTAGTTGCAGCGGAGAGGTGCAGTTGCACTTTCTGCGAGGTCGGTTGATCGCGCGTTTGCTCATCGAACACAAATACAGGCGGCGCAGCAATGGAGTCGCGCGGTCGCTTCTTCTGCGGCATCGGATGCTGCGCGGTTTCGGCTTGTCTCACGTCCAAAGAGGCCGATGACATAGGAACCTGGATGGCAGAGGTCTTTCTCTGCGTCGCATCGTAGGCTGTCGAGCGCCGTGCAGGCTCAGCGACGTCGGCGTTCTGCTCCGTTTGGACAGGGGGAACGACCGCTGGAGTTGGAGCCTGCGGAGTCTGCGCCAGGCCCAGGTCTAGCGGTGACGCAGCTTCCCGAAATTGAGGCACGAGCAAGGTTTCGCGAGCGATCTTGATCGGTGCCTCGGTGCTTTCCTCCGGGATCAACATCGATTGATTTTTGGCCGCGTCCGCCTCTCTCAGTTCGACTTTGGACGAGGTGGGTGTTGGCTGGCTTTGCCTTTCTGCCGAGTCGCTCTCGGTTACGGTCCGGGCCGGAGAAAGTCGTAGCTGGGTCTCTGTTTTGTGAGGCCGGGTTTCGATTGCTGGCGAGGTGGCGGCGCCTTGGCCGCCCTGTGTTACTTGCGGCGCGCTCGTTGCTGGGATGTCGTAAGGAGAGACGGGCTCAAAACGCGAGGCGACGATCGGTTCGATTTGCGAAGCAGTCCCCCGCGCGCGTCCAACCAGTCTACCCAGAAAATATGTCATGCGGCGACCAGCTCCAGATAGCTCTGCCGGCGGCGCGCCGAGAGACTGAGAATCTCGCGCTCGCTCCAGCCATAGGCACGGGCCAGAGCGTCAATTTCGCGCAACAGGCGGCGGGCCTCTGCCGCAATCTCGTTCCAAAAAAAATGCGCGATATCGAAAAGCATCTCCCAGCGGCGGGCGCAGCCCTGGCAGGAAAAGACGAGAATAATTTCCGCTGGCGGATCGGCTTCGAGCATCGCGCGGCTCAGCGCCTCGACGACGTCGTTAGGCCATTCGTTAGGCGAACTGGGCGAGATGACGCACCGTTCCACGAGCTGGCGGATACCGTCCGGCGTATTCGGCGCGGCGACCACTTCGGCCAAATCGCGACTTGTCGGCAGCCGAAAGCCGAGGCGGATGCCGTTTGTTTCCACTTCGTGCAGTGTGGGCACATCGAGTGGATGGTCGGGAGCCAGTCTCTCCACGAGCGCGGCGGTATCGATCGGCAGCTCGACGCGCTCCCCGCATTGCGGGCACTCGGCGAATCCAGTTGCGGCCGAACCAAACACGAGTGTGCGCAGCCGCAGCAAATGCGTGTCGCGTTCTCCGATCGTTAGGCCGGCCAGCGCGTCGCGACTCGATCCCTGGGTTCCGGCGACGAGCAGCGTCAGCGCGCGATCCAGTTCATGTTGGTGTTGGCCAGCTTCCCACACCGCGAGGATTTTCGCGGACGAGAGAGGTCGCATCGGTTGCTCCATGACCGAAGGCACCCGGGTTTATGCAGGCTCGACGAAGGAAGGCTCGGTTGGCTCGGTCGTGTCGTAGTCGCGCTCCCAGCCTTCGTTCTCCAGTTTCAGGTGTTGAATCGCGACCGCGTTGGCATTGGCGTCGAGGTCGGACATCGCTTGGAATTCCGAAACCCAACAGCGATAGATCTTGTAGCTGATCGCGAGCTGGCCCGCTTCGTTATAGACATCGAGGATGATGTCTTTGCGGAAATCCTTGAGTGAAACTTCTGCGCCCAGAGCCGAGCCGTAGTTCCACACCTTGTTCGCCCAAATCTCGAACTCGGTGTCGTGAGTCACACCTCGTTCCATGGTAATGGCTTCATACTCCGTGCGGCCCGGTGATTTGCGGCTGCTACTGGGGTCGCCACCTTCGCGATGCTTCACGACTTCGGTGGTCTTCTTGAGCGCGCTGACCTTGCTCACACCGGCGACGTATTTGGTGTCCCATTTCACTCGAAATTTGAAGTTCTTGTATGGATCGAATCGAGTCGTATTAACGCTGAATTGTGCCATGGAATGGTCCTCGGGTTAGGTTTCAATTTGTCCGGCGAGTTGCTGGATCTTGATGATGACAAATTCAGCCGGCTTAAGCGGGGCAAAGCCGACCAGGATGTTGACGATGCCGTTATTGATGTCCGTCTGGGTGGTGGTCTCGCTATCGCATTTCACGAGATAAGCTTCCTTCGGGGTCTTGCCTTGGAAGGCACCCTGACGGAAGAGAGTGTGCATAAAGGCCCCGATATTGAGTCGAATCTGGGCCCAAAGCGGCTCGTCGTTAGGTTCAAAAACGACCCACTTAGTGCCGCGATAGAGGCTCTCCTCCAGAAAGAGCGCGGTCCGGCGCACCGGGATGTATTTCCATTCACTCGCCTCGGCGTCTGCGCCGAGGAGCGTACGTGCACCCCAGGCGATCGCTCCATAGACCGGGAAGGTCCGAAGACAATTCAGCCCCAGCGGATTTAGTGCACCATTTTCTGGATCGGTCAGCGTGTAGACCATTCCCTGGACTCCGCTGAGAGTGGTCTCGACTCCGGCCGGAGCCTTCCAAACGCCACGCGCGGCATCAATGCGGGAATACAGACCTGCGACAACACCGCAGGGCGCAAAAGTGCGTAATTTGTAATCATTGGTCGGATCAGCCAGTCGCAGGCGCGGAAAATAGGCGGCGCCATTCTTGTCGTGAACTTTGAGGCCGACGCTCTTCCAATCTGTCGCCGCCGGCACGTCGTCTATCTCTGGATGCGGATCGATAAGGAGGAAAGCCCGACGCTCAAGGCAATAGGCCATGGCGGCACTCCAAACGGCGTTCTGCTGGCTGTCGGGATCCAAGTCCGATTGGTTCGAATTTCCCGCTACGCCACGGGTCACATCTGGGATGCAAAGAATGTTGAACAAATCGATCTTATCCAGCGCGTAGATGCCGGTGGACCTCGATGCATCGCCGATCAGGTCATCAGCTTCCGGCAGTCCGGAACCGTCGTCACCGCCGGTCGCGGTTTTTTGAGCAAAGGCATCCGCGCCACGATTGCTGGCGGGCCAGTAGTGCGAAACATTCGCATCCGTATTCCCGTCCGACAGCTTGAGGAATGTGTCGGCATCGTTGGTACTCCCGCTATCGAAGGTCACTTGCGCGTCTGGCTGATCCGGAATGTAGGCGCTGACGCGCAACCCATTGCCAGTGTCGCTCGGGACGCACGTAATCGAGGCACCGGGAATAACCGAGGCGAGTGCGGCATTTGCCTGACGCTCGAACATAAGACAAACCGAGGCGATCGAACCGGGTACCGAGTCACTCGGGCTGATAAAGGTAAACTCGATGTCTTGCACAGGCTCATCGAGCTTGAGCGTAATCGTGTAAATATCATCATTCTTGATGTCGAGTGTGTCAAAGTCGCCGCCGGTGATACCTGTAGCAGCGGGCCGGGCCGCACTGACCGTCGCTTCGACCACGACCAATTGGGAGCCGCTGTCGCTGTCGTTCACTATCGCTTCGACGAAGTTGCTCTTGGTCTCATCCATCGTGACATCGTCGAATGTCTCAATGGTTTCAGTGGCAACGTCGTTGATCGTTAGGTTGAAGCTCTTATTATCAGAGACGTCGTCGTAGTCCACATCGATGATCAAGTCATCGGACCATGTTCCAGCACTAAGCATCGTGATCTTCAAAGACTCGCCAGCACCAGCAGCCACACCATCGAGAAGAATAACTGACGCTGGCGCGGACTCATGTTTGGGGACCCGCACTACCCATGCTTCGCGACCGCCGTTTAGATAAAATTGCTGCACGGCAAAGCTAAGCTCGCTGTCGGATGTCAGTTCACCAAAGGCACGCTCAAAGTCGGCAAAGCTAAAAATCTGCGTCGCGCGGTTATCGAGCCCGCGCTGAGTATAGCCGATGAAGGCAGTGATCGAGGTGGCGACACCGGTGATGGTGCGCACACCGCTGGGGATTTCTTCAATATAGACACCGGGATAGGTCAACGTGGCGGGCATGATTGTCCTTTCTTGTTAGAGATTTAGGGAGTTGAGTCAGGTGTAGAGCGTGGTGGTCGTCGTTGCTGAAGGGTGGAGAGATAACGCGGAGAGACGTGGTAAAATATTTTGCCGTCCGGGGATCGCTTTTCTTCGAGGAAACCTCGTTCGACGAGTTGCGCGACGGTCTTCGCAATCTTCGGCGCCCAATCCCGGATACAGGAGTCGAGTACCCACCAGTGGAGGATGCCCTCGATCGTGTCCTGTGCGTCCGGCTGCCGAGCCAGGTAATCGAGAATTTCCGGCGCCGGAGATAAAAGCGAAGGCACGGTAGTCACACATTGCGACACTAACTGGGGCGCATAGCAGCCAGTGTGCCGTGTGTGTTGCTTCCTGTGTTAATCTAAGCGACTTTTCGGCATCAGCATCCTAGTTTCTCACTGTTTTCCCTTTGTGAAAGCTGCCATCCTTGGCCGTCTTCTTTTTAGTGGCAGCGGTAAGATCTCTAAGTCCACTGCGAGCTTGGCTGGACAATTTTGGCCTATGTTCGACCCGTGAGAGATAAAAGTAGCAGCCTGAATTCCCGTAATTCACCGGTCGCAGCGCGATCGGCTACAACTCGCTGCGCGAAGGTAAAACTGACTATCTTAGCGACGGTGAGGTGCGGAGTAGGACAGTTTTGTCCTTCCTAAGGCACTTGTTTGTCAACATGCCACGTAGTCCCGGCCAAGACCTAGGAAAAGAAGGGTGAGCTCAATTATCTTCGCGCGGTCGAGCAAACCGTGCTTGCGCAAAAGCTGCCAAAATGCCCGGCGGTTCTTCTTTACTGAGGAAGCCGCGCGAGTGATATTTCCGTTGTGCGCGCGCAATGCCGTTTCGAGAACCTCGTGCTCGAACCGCCAAACGACACGCGATTTCATGCTTTGGAATGACTGGTCCTGCACAGCCAGTCCGCTTTCGGGAAAGTTAAGGTTCGAAGGTTCGATGTCATTGCGGTCTGAGAGAACGATGGCGCGCATGAGTACGTTCTGGAGTTCGCGCACATTCCCCGGCCACGGATGAATGAGCAGGTGATTCAGAGCGGCGAGCGAAATATTTTTCGGCCGAGTATTCGTTTTTGCGGCCTGCTTCTCCAGAAAATCGCGAGCGAGTAACAAGATGTCGCCGGGACGTTCGCGCAACGGTGGAAGCGTGAGTGTCAGTACGCTTAGTCTGTAGAATAAATCTTCGCGGAATTTTCCCGAGCGGAGCATTTGGGTAAAATCGGCATTCGCCGCCGCGATCACCCGAATGTTTGCATGATGAATCTGCTCCGACCCGACAGACCGGTATTCTCCGTCTTGCAGGAACCGAAGTAATTTCACCTGGGCCTGCGGCGTCAGGCAGTCGATCTCGTCCAAGAACAGCGTGCCGCCTTCAGCCTCGCGGATTAATCCTGCTCGATCGCACGCAGCGCTCGTGAACGCGCCACGTTTATGCCCGAAGATCTCGCTTTCCACGAGGTTTTCTGGAAGCGCACCGCAATTAACCGGAACGAATGGTCGGTCCGCACGTGGACTCAGATAATGAATCGCGCGCGCGAAGATTTCCTTGCCTGTGCCGGACTCGCCAGAAATCAGTACCGTCGCATCGCATCGCGCGAATCGCGGTACGCATCGAACCTTTTCCAGAAACTGTGCGCTCTCGCCGATGATGTGCTTGAGCCCAATATCCTCTTTGAGCTTTTGAACATGCGAATCGCCAGACCGTAACACTCGTGCATGCCGTATGAGACGCGGTAACAATTCGGAGCTCCGGACCGGCGGCAGCAGAAAATCCGACGCGCCCATTTCAAGCACTCGGAGAAAATCGAACGTATCTGGTTCTGTTGTAGTTATTAGAACTGAGCGATCTGGAAAAGCGTGCCGGAGCGATGCAAGAAGAAGGTCCGTTTCTGTTGCTTGAAAAGCACCGAGCGTAGCTACGGCTACGTCGGGATTGCCAAAGCTGCCCGCGGGTAGTTTCAGGCCGGACTCCGCGTGATACTCTAATCGGGAGAAGGTGAAACCCTTCGTCGCCGCGAGCAATTCCTCGATTGAGTCCGCCAAAACTTTGGTCTCAGGTGCGCAGACAATCGTCACTCGGATCGCTGGATTCGCTTCGGTCGGATTTCCAAGTTCGGCGGGAGTCATACGCGTCGATATCGGTTGAATAGTTAACTGCAATCCAGTTCCGCCCGGAACCGAGAACCCCTTATTGCAGCGAGACGTCTTCCAACAAGCGACTCACGTCAACTGGTTCAGGTTCCAGTCGGGCTGAAGATCGCGTTAAGCGGCGGTTCCAGCGAAGGTCCAGCGTCCTCGGGCTTCTCAGCTCGGCCGACGATGCGTTGAAAACGTCGGATGACGTAATCAAAAAAATCGTTGGGCAAATCGTAAAGTCGTCAAGATTTATTTTTGTAGCCTTTGTCTCCTTTGGTGTAGGATACAGCCTTGTGCTTCCCCAGCAGCCTCGCGGTACGCATGTCCTATCATAACAGTTCGAACCGCTTCGTAATACGTCCTGACTGAGGCGAAGGCGCGTCTTTTCTGTACCAAATTTGGTAGCGTATTCGGAACGCCGCGCTAATCGCCGCTGATGCACCGTGGTTAAGAGTCAGTTGCGAACGATGCCATTCGATTCTGATGACTTTGGTCGTCGCCACTTATTGCCAGATAAATGTCGGTTTAAGGCATAAACCGGCGCTTTCTGGCATTTTCGGCTGAGTTTGCTTCCCTCGTGCGAGGGAAAGACGATCGAATTAGGAAACCCTTGTTCTATCCGTTGAACTACGGGAACAACTAGTTACGGAACATAGACCGCCTGCTTCAGACGAAAAGAAAGAAAGAAGAAAGTCCTTTTCTGTATCATTCAAGCAACGGGACAAACGATAGTCAGTTGAATGATAGTGGATCTCGATCGTTCTACCGCGGCGGATGCCAGAACTGGCTCCAGCAGTTTGCCATCACCCAGCTGGGCACCAGACATGCACAACTCCGGGCGCTTGTGTACTGCCTTTTTCGGCCATGGAGTCGCACGGGGGCTGGCCGATGCACAGTATCAAGCCGCACGAATGCAGCCGAATGCTGCGCTCGCAGAACACTTGAAAGAATTTGAAGCACTTTGGAGATGAATGACCCATCAATGGCACGCTGAACTTTCAGATGTTGAGCGGAAAACGTTCGAGCTCCTTGGAACCGAGATTAAACGCGACGTCATTCGGATATCGAGGAATTTCGCGCGCTGCGCATCGTCTCAAAAAAACAGGGACTTTCCGTTTTCGTTACAAAACCTTGCCGAGCGCCTCGGCGTTTCTTTTCAATACGTCGGTAAACTTCGATGGCGTTTGTTTGATGGGGCCATTATCGCGCAAACTGAACCGGCAATTACTAATCGGAGCGCCGCTCGCTTTCGCTGGTGCATATAACACAACCAGGCTGATTATGACTCTTAACCACGGCCGATCCGAGGCAAAACACCTGGAATTACCGAATATGCTACCGATTTTGAGCAGCCCTCAAATTACTCGCAACAATCTCAATAAGCCCGGATGTAGAGTTGAGGCTGCGGCTCAGGTGCCTCATGTTCGGTCGGCGTCCAAAGTGCATCGTCGTTTTTAGTAGCATTTTGACCGAAGAGTTTTCAACGGGACGAAGCCATGATTTCGGCACGACTTTTTACTTGATCGCAGCGTGCGACTTAGCGATAACGGAGACTCTCCACTGAGCACGATTGGCGCAACTCCGGAAAACGGGGGGGTCGCGTTCACCACGACCCACTGGAGCGTAGTGTTAACCGCCCAGAGCGAATCGCCGGCGGCACGGGAAGCGCTCGAGAAACTTTGCCGCACTTACTGGTGGCCACTCTATGGGTACGTGCGGCGGCAGGGCTACAGTCCAGAGGAAGCGCAGGATCTTACTCAGGGTTTCTTTGCGTTATTGCTCGAGAGAAGAGACATCGATGGAGTCCGCCGGGAAAAAGGGCGTCTGCGCTCGTATCTGCTCACGTCGCTGAAAAATTTTGTGGCAAAGGCCAGGCGTCGTGAACTCGCGGTCAAACGTGGCGAGGGTCGAGCATTGGTCCCTTTGGATGAACTGCTCGCGCGGGAGCGCGCTGATCTTGAGCCAGCAGACACCTTGAGCGCTGAACGAATTTACGAGCGCCGATGGGCTCTAACTCTACTGGAACAAGTCCTCGCCCGGCTGGGAGAAGAATATCGCGCCGCAGGCAGTGCACCATTATTTGAGAAGTTAAAGCAAACGCTGACTGACGAACCTGACCGGCCGTCACAGGCGGAGATCGCGCGAGGAATTGAGCATGAGCGAAAACGCTGTGAAGCAGGCGTTTTATCGCCTGCGTCAACGATATCGGTCGCTTTTGCGCGAGGAAATCGCTCACACGGTCGCGGTGCCCGGCGACGTGGAAGACGAGTTGCGACATTTCATCGCTGTATTGCAAGCGTAGAGACACGAATTGCACGAATTGTCACAAACTTCATGAGGCTTGAGTCAACTGGTGAACCTATTGGTGTAAATTCGTGAAATTAGTGTCTGCTGAGACGACAAATGTGACCCGCGTTTGCGGCAAATGCGGGAGCAAGCTCTTCGCGGACGCGCCACAAGGACTTTGCAGTCTATGTCTTTTTAAGACTGGTCTGGCGCCACTCCTGGAGGAGTCTGTAGCCGCTGGACGATGACGGCGGCTCGAGTGAACCAAATTCTAAGCGAGTTCGGCGACTACGAGTTGCTGGAGGAAATTGGCCGGGGCGGTCAGGGCGTTGTTTATCGGGCGCATCAGAAAAGTCTCAATCGCACCGTCGCGCTCAAAGTAATTGGCCTGGGCCCTTGGGCGACCGAAACGCATCTGAAGCGCTTTCGCCGGGAGGCGGAAGCTGCTGCCAGCCTCGAACATCCAGGCATTGTTCCCATTCACGAGGTCGGCGAGCGCGATGGTCAATGCTACTTCAGCATGAAGTTCATCGAAGGCGGCCAGCTTGACGAAGTAGTCAGACGTGAGCCGATGTCGATCCGGCAGGCGGCGGAATTGGTAGCAAAAGTAGCGCGCACTGTGCATTACGCGCATGAACACGGCATTCTGCATCGGGACATCAAGCCGGGGAACATTTTGCTCGATGCAAACGGCGAACCGCATCTCACTGATTTCGGTCTTGCCCGACTAGTCGAAACAGAGAGCACGGTCACGCGCACGATGGAGGTGCTGGGCACGCCAAGTTACATGGCGCCGGAACAAGCTGCCGGTGATAACACAAAGCTTAGCAAGCGCCACAGATGTCTATGGACTTGGCGCGGTGCTTTACCAATTGCTCACCGGTCATCCGCCTTTTGCTGGAGGAACAACCTACGAGACGATCAAGCTACTGCTGGACACCGAACCGCGGCAACCGCGCCTGTTAAATCCAAAGATAGATCGCGATCTTTCCACAATCTGTCTCGAATGCCTGGAGAAAGATCCAAAGCGCCGTTACTCTTCCGCTCTCGCGCTGGCCGAAGATTTGGAACACTGGCTAAAGCACGAACCGATCCAGGCGAAGCGCACACTGGATTCTTCACCCGTGGCAGAAAATGGGTGCGACGGAATCCAGCCAGCGCGCTGTTTGTCACCTTGTTGGTTGGCTCTGGCAGCAGTCATAGGCTGGAATGTTTGGAAAAGTGAATTTATCCGACCCTCCGGTAACAAACGGAGTCGCGGTACTTCCGTTTGAAAATCTCAGCCGACGATCCGGACAACGCCTATTTCGCTGAAGGCATCCACGAGGAGATCCTGACGCGGCTGGCTAGCATCGCGGGTTTGAAAGTAATTTCACGCACTTCCACACAGCAATATCAGAGCAAACCCAGGAATCTTCGTGAGATCGCCAAGCAGCTTGGCGTAGCGAACATTCTTGAGGGTAGCGTGCAAAAAGCGGCCGATCAGGTGCGGGTCAATGTGCAGTTGATTAACGCACAAACCGATTCCCATCTTTGGGCAGAGACCTATGACCGGAAGTTGACTGACATCTTTGGGGTTGAGAGCGAGATCGCCAAAGGAATCGCGGAGTCGTTGCAGGCGAAGCTCACCGGTCGCGAGGAGCAAGCGTTAGCAGTTAAACCAACAAACAATCCGGAGGCTTACGATGCCTATCTGCGCGGCCTAGCTCTTGAAGCACGCAACTACTCCTCCTACGGTACATCCGATCTCGAACCGAAAGCCATCGGTTCTTATGAGCGTGCGGTGCAGCTTGACCCCAATTTTGCGATCGCTTGGGCGCAGCTTTCTCGCGTGAAGCGCTCACCTCTACTTTAACGCGACGACTCTGCTCCCGCCGCTCGATGCGCGACGCAGCGAAACGTGCATTGGAGAATGCGCAGAAACTGGAGCCGAACTCTCCTGAAACCCTGCTGGCCTTGGGTTATTATCAATACTGGGTGCTGGGTGACTACGGGCTCGCCAAAACAACATTCAAAGAGCTCAGCAAACTGTTACCAGGCAGCAGCGAGGTACCACCTGCCCTCGGCTTAATCGCCCGAGCGAGGGACACTTGGATGAAAGCATTGCCTACTTCGAGCAAGCCCTCGCCCTGGACCCACGTAATATGGAGCTACTTGTCGACGCGGCAGCGACCTACGCCATGCTTCGACAATTTCCGGTCGCGATAAAGCTCTACGATCGTGCGCTGGACGTTATCCCAAACGATCCGGAGCTGATGGCGTTAAAGGCCAGCATGTATCAGGCCGAAGGTAACCTGCAAGAAGCCGCTAAATTGTTGATTGATGTAAACGAGCGGACTACTTCCGTGAATGCCTTCGAAATCAAACTCCACCAACTGAGACTTGAACGAAATCACGCCGAGGCCATCCGATTGCTGCAAGCTCGTCTTGCCCAAGTTCCGTCTGCCTTTGAGATGAGGTAAAAGCCTCTACCTGCTCCATCTAGCTTTCGTCCAACGCCTTGTCGGCGACACGGCCGGGGCAAAGGTTACCGCTGAACAAGCGCGCAACGCGCTGGAGCCGCTCTGCAAAGAGCAACCAGATAACCTCTTTCTTGAGGTACAATTGGCTCTGGCTGATGCCGTGCTCGGGGAGAGAGACTCGGCCCTAAGAGAGGCGGAACGTGCGAATGATGCTTTATCCGATTACTAAAGACGAAGCTGCGGGACCTGGCTACGAAGTGTACCTGGCGCTAATTCAGACGGTCTTCGGCGAGAATAGCCACGCAATCTCGACTCTCACCCAACTGTTAAAAACGCCATACGGTGTTATGTTTACGGCCCAGCACCTGTTACACCGGCCCTTCTTAGGCTCGATCCGCTCTGGGATCCGTTGCGCGCCGATCCCGCTTTCCAAAAACTTTGCGAGGAAAAACAGCCGCCTGCCACGCCGTAGCCGGTTTAGGCGAAGGCGGGTGAAGACACGAATTGCACGAATTATCACGAATGGGCCGATCAATTTGTGAATTAGTGAACCGAGCTGATGGGATCAGCGATAGGCAAAGCCGCGAGGAGGCGAGTGAGCAGGCAGGGAGCGAGTTTCAATTCGTGTCTGCCAGCCAGTAGCCGGGCGCTTCCCTTCCTTCTGTTCAACGCGGCCGTGATATCGGCCTGCCACGCGCAGTCGCGCGACGGCGAAGATGGATCACAAAAGTCAAATTTCCGCTTCGCGCCGGATTTCCTGCAGCACCTCAGTGACGACCAGGGCCGTTAAAAGCTTGCTATTTGGCGGGAGCTTGAAAACGACGCAGCGTTACGAAAGGAGCTTGTCATCAAGCGACCATTCATCTGGCGCGTGGGATGGGCGATAGCGACAACGGGTTTGCTGCTACCCTCCGCACATTGGCTCAAGTAACAGCGCCTTCACCTGCTGGCGTTGCCGAAGTGGAACGTGTCGTCGTCACTGGCTCGAACATTCCGACGGCGGAAGAGATTGGGCCGAATCCAGTGGACACGTACCGGCCGGCAGACATTGAGAAGTTAGGCATCCGCAACGCAACGGACCTGCAAACTTTTCTGCCGCAGGAAGCAGGCAGCACCACAACCTGAACATGGGCAATGGCGACGGTACTGTGCAGATCAACTTGCGCGGTCTGTTGCCCAGGGAAACCCTGGTGCTGGTCGATGGAAAACGTGTCGCCTTTGGTTCGTTAGGCGGCGCCGGCTCCAGCGAAGGCGAGGACATTAACCTCATTCCCTTCCCGATGATCGATCACATCGATATCCTGAAGGACGGCGCCTCGGCTGTGTATGGTTCCGATGCAGTGGCTGGCGTCGTCAACTTCTTCTTGATCCACAAATTCCGTGGCTTGGAGATCGGGGGCAGCTATGGGAACACAAATCTGGGAGCATCCAACGACATGGGCGAGTGGGAGGCATGGTTGAAAGCCGGTACTGGAGATGACAAGACTGACATCGTAGTGATTGCCGATTTCTGGGAGCGCACTGGTGGCCTCTTTAGCCGGGACCGCGATCTTTCTGCCAACGCCTTCTTTATTCCGTTTGGCGGATTCGAGGCTCGCAGCAGGGATGAACCTGGGTACATCGGAGATTTTCCAGGTTTCCGCTTAATACCGAAATTGTTTTTCAGTCCGAACTCGCCGCCGGCGCACTCAGCTCCGAACGCGGCAACTTCTCCATTTTATAAGGACCCGTTTGTGGTTAATCCCAACGCATATCCAGGCGCCCCCGGTATCATCGGCCCCCATGCAACTCAATTCACGTCCACAGACCGGCACTGATTACAAGGGCGGTGGCGATTACTTTTTCTACAACTTCGCAGCTGTAACACCGAACCTTGCTCCGGCTGACCGCCAGGCATTCTACGGTTCCTTCACGCGCGATCTGTGTGACAAATACCTGACGATATTTGCTGATTTCAAATATGTCCGCACGTATTTCGATTCGTCCCTGGCGGCTGTGGAGTTTGCGCCTGATCCATTCAAGCAACCAGGCACTAACATACCCTTTAGTCAATTCGGCATCAGCGTGCCAATCCAGAATCCGTTTAATCCGTTCACCGTCGCGGATGCGACTATTGCAAATTTCTTTCCTGACGGAAGCGGTCTTCCCGTAACTACTGGGGTTCGGTTTCGTGGTATTAACGACACCGGGCCTAGAAGTGAAAAGTTCACTTACTGGGATACTCTCTTTGACGTTGGGCTCAAGGGTGAGATGGCAGAATTCGGCGACTATTTCAAGACCTGGAACTGGGAAACCGGTTTCCGTTATTCGCGGAATGAGGGGCAGAATTTGTCGATAGGCGACGTGAGCCAGCCTGGGCTGCGACAAGCGCTTTTAGATACAGACCCGGCAACGGCGTTTAATCCGTTCCTTGGCTTCCTAGGCCGCAACAGCAAGGCGGCCAGAAGCGGAGTCTATGTTACCCTGCAAAATACCGGCGAGTTTGAGTTACCCTTAGGTTACGTAACCATTAACGGTGACTTGTTTAATCTTTGGGCAGGGCCGGTCTCATTTGCGATCGGCGGTGAGTACCGCGGCGAGAGAATGACACGCGATCGTGACCCGCTTAATCAGACGTTTCAATCGATTGGCTCGGTGGATGGGCAAGGATTCCGAGCAAACCGGGACGTCTGGTCAATCTACGAGGAAGTGCGGGTTCCCTTCACCAGCCCTACATGGAACTTCCCCGGATTTTACAGCTTGGAGGTTGACTTCGCCGAGCGGGAGGAATGGTACAGCCAGAACACTTCTCCTGTCCTAACTCCTTTCCAGCCTTCGACCAGCTCCCGGTATAACGCGCAGAAGCCGAAGGTCTCTGTTCGCTGGCAGCCGCTTGACCCCAAGTATATCGGCGCCCTTACTCTACGTGGCAGCTATACTGAAGCGTTCCATGCGCCAACACTATTCGAGATGACGCCTGCCGGCACGCAGACCTTCGTATCGGTGACCGATCCGTTTTCAAGATTGACGTCCAACCAGGTCGAAGAACTCGATAGTGGAAATCCCTTGTTGCGACCGGAAACCGCCTATGAATGGTCTTACGGGATCGTTTATAGCCCGAAATGGCTCAAGGGCCTTACCGTGAGCGCGGACTGGTGGCATATTCATCTGCGATCAGTCATATTGAACGTCCTCCCCGCGCAATTCATTATTGAGGGTAACCCCCCGCCTGCACCACCTGCTGTGCAGAACGGGCCGTTGGTGTTTCGTGCGCCCAGTGGCATTCCAGGCGTCGTTGGTCCAATTACCTCGGTAATCATTCCTAACCCCAACCTTACTGGCGCCGTTCTCGAAGGTCTCGACTACGAAGCGACCTATATTCTGGAGTCGTCGATTTTTGGCCATGGAGACTGGGGGAGGTTGACAACCACTGTCAACGGCACATGGCTCTCCCGGATCGAGTTTCAGACTCTGGCTAACACGAAACGATTTGGTCTCGCGGGTTTGTTTATCATTGGGAACGGATTCCCATGGAATCGAGCCAATTTCAGTTTGTACTACGACGGGCCGCCTGACACGTGGATGCAAGGTCTCGATGCCGGCGCAGTGGTTCACTGGATTGGCCAATACAATGACGACAATGTCGCTCTGACACAATCGCCCAAGTTTAATATGCCCAGGACTGGCGGTCCAAATAATCCCGCAGTGTATCCTTTCCGCGCGCGGAAAATCTCTGCTTGGACCACGCTCGACTTGATTGCATCGTACACGTTCAACCTGCCGCCGCCCGCGTCGGTCGCGGTGCCTGGTTTCGCCAAGGATGGCGGTAAGAACGTAAAGGTGAAGGACAGCAAGGAGAAAAACGTCGTGCCGGTCTCCACGGCTGAGTATAACCGCTGTGGATGGCGCGCGTGGTTGAATAACACCACCATTTCCCTTGGGATACAGAACGTGCTCGATGAAGATCCGCCGTTCGCCGCCGGCAGCTTTGAGAACGGCTACGATGAGTCGCTTGCCACGATCAAAGGCCGGTTTTGGTACGTCCAAGTGAAGAAGAGATTCT
>CAVWVV010000007.1:0-104510 GCA_963758425.1 uncultured Verrucomicrobiae bacterium | reverse complement strand
GCCGCCTTTGTCCATGGCGAGCAGCTCGGAGACGGTGACGAATTTGAATCCTTTTGCGAGAAGTGCGTCAAAAACTTGTGGCATCGCCGCAATCGTCGGCGGATGGATGTCATGTGACAAAATGATCGACCCCGGCCGTGCTCCCGCGATGATGCGCTGCGCGACGATGTCAGAGCCGGGTCGCTTCCAATCGAGTGGATCGACGTCCCACAAGATGACTTTGTAGCCGAACTCGTGATTCACCAATATGCGCTGCCGTTTCGTCAACTCACCATACGGAGGACGCATCAACTTCGGTTTTATACCAGCGGTCTGCACGATGATGTCTTGGGTCCGCTGAAGCTGGCTTCGAACATTCGCGTCCGAGAGTTTCGCGAGATTAGGATGCGACCAGGAGTGATTGCCGATTTCATGTCCTTCCGCGACCTCCTGGCGGAGAACGTCCGGGTTCTGCTCAACACATTCGCCGAGCACGAAGAATGTAAGCTTGATGTGCCTCTCCGCTGCCATCTCCAGCAGCTTGGGCGTGTTGGTCGCGTGCGGGCCGTCATCAAAGGTCATCGCAATATACGGTCCATCGACGTTAACTTCCGTAAACGTAATTTTCTCAGTGCTCGAAGGATTCGGCGTAGGCGAAGTCGCTGCTAATGCCGAATCTTGCTCAGCCGCGGCAGAGTAGGCCGACAAGATGAGGATAAGAGCATATACAAAACGTCGGATCATAAGCGCGACAATGATCGAGCAACCTCAAAACTCGTAGGCGACCGTGCCATAAAAACCGCGGCGCTGGCCAAATTGCGGCGCTCCGACTCCGATGCCGCTTCCGGATCGCAGTTCGTAGACTTTGTCGAGCAAGTTCACCACATCGAAACGGATTTTAAGGGCAGTCTTCTCCGTGATCTGGATCCGGCGTGACAAGTGAACGTTGAATGTCTCGTAGGGACTGAGCTTTTGAGTATTGGCAAAACCTTGGCGCAACCCGTTGCCATAGAGTCCATCGATTCCCGCCTGCCAGTCCTTCCACGTGTAGGAGATACCGGCGGAACCGGTGAAACGCTGATCGTGATCGAGGAAGACCCAGTTCTTCTTGATGAAGGCGAACTCATCCGGATCAAATAAGAAATTGTGCGGAGCTGACGTTCGTGCCGCGCGCCCATTCGTAGGCCGCATTCAGATACGCGGAGAACCCACCCTCGTCATAGTTCGCCGTGAATTCGCCTCCGTAAATTTCGCCGCGCTTGTAATTGAACGACGAAAGAATAAGCGCCTCGCCGAATTGCCCTTCGTCCAGGACCGAGTGCGAGCTCTTGTAGAAACCATCGATGCCTACATTGAAACCTTTGCCAATTTGCTGCGTCACGCCCGCATCGAAATAATGCGCGCGCTCCGATTTCGTGACGGAATCCTGGCGAATTGCGGATTCGTTGGTTGTGCCGTCGAACTTTGAGACCGTGCCTTGTTCGACATTCTCCAGCGGCGGTGGTGTGAAATACCGCGCATAACCGGCGTGCAACGCGGTACCTTTGAATGGCTCATAAACGATATTGATTCGCGGGCTGAGCTGGTTCTCGTGCGCAAACGCGTCCACGATATCGAAGCGGCCGCCGAAATTGATGGTGAGTTGTTCGAACGGTTTCCATTCATCCTGCAAATAGAATCCGTAGAAGTAGCCGTACTTGCCGCTGTTATCGACGATGCGCAGAGGAATGTCGCTGGTCTGGTTGCCATTGGCATCGACCGGGAAAACCAGTGTCGCCGTTCCGACGGTGGCATGCTGCGCGGTTATAAGGAATCCGCCGCGGAGCGTGTGTTGATCGTTGAGTTTGTAGCTCGCGTCCAACGTGATTCCATTCGAGAAAATGTCGCGATCAACGCGTGAGGCAACGCCGTTGAAAATGAGATCGCCGGTATTATCGGGCCGAAACAGGACCGAACTATAAAGGGTGAAAACCGACGCCTGCATATTGAAATCGTCGATCTTCTTTTGATAGGCGAGAATGGCATATGCATCTTGCTCGACCTGGGTCTCGTCGAGCGCGGCCGAGTTGAATTTCGATCTTCCCATGTCGGTAAACTGCTGGCGTTTGCCCGGGATTATTCGGAATGTCGAAATCACCGTGGTAGCCGCTGGTGAGCAACACGAATCGGCTGGTGTCGTCGATAATGTAAGACGAGTACCCAAACATTCGATATTGATCGGTGTTGTCGTGGATCGGGTTGGCGGTGCCCGTCGGATTCTCGATCCCGATGCCGTCGTGCAGGTAACTCCCGGTGACGTAATAATTCATCTTCCCCGCCACGCCGCCGTACTCAACACTCGGCATGATAGTGTCGAAGCTTCCGCCATAAACCGATGCGTCGCCCTGTTGGAAAACGGCGCCGTTCTTCGTGTGGATATCGATTACACCGGTGTTGCGAAATCCAAACTGTGCCGGCAGCGCGCCAGTAATGAGCGAAATGTTGTCCGCGAAGCGGGTCTCCAGTACCTGGCCAAAACCCGGAATACTTTCCGGGAGAAGCACGTCATCGATGCGGTATTGTAAGTTTGCATGTTCGCCGCGGACATGGAGCTGCCCGAACGAATCCTGCGCGACACCAGGGAAACGCAGCATCGTTTGGTTAAATGGTGCGTTTTCGCCCTGCGATTGTGAATCTAGTCGGTCGGGGCCGACCGTGTAACGGGTGGCACCGAGACTCGGCACGATCTGTTCACGCGTGATGTCCATCTCCTGACTTTGGACGACCACGCGTTCCACTTCTGCTGTGCCCGCAGGCGAAGGGCTTGGACTGGCCGACGCCGGAGCGGCGTCTTGACCCAAAGCAATGTTGCGCATAAGCGACACTGCGACTGATACGATCAAAAATTTTTTCATTGAGATTTTCTTCAAATAGGTTTTTCAAAGTTGTGATTGGTTGCGGCGTTCACGAATTACGTGAAGCCAGCGGAAAAGCGGCGGCTTTTGCACGAAGACCGTGCCGCGACTCAGGCGAAGTAATTGACTTCTAGCGCTCCGCGAGAACGCGGCTCAGCTGCGTGCCTGGACGCGCTGGAGGCGCGTGCTCGAAAATGCATGCACCAAGAAACGGCGACTGAACCCAGCACGGGATCAATGCTGGAATTTTTGAAAATTGAATGGCTGGGACCGGCGCGCTACCAACGGCGGATAAGCAGCGTGATCGTAGCTGCCGGCCGCGATCATTGTCGCCGCGCAATTGTGCTCGGCACGATTCGCATCCGGGTGGACGCGCTGGTGCAATTGCGGGGAAGCACTCAGCGCTAGTGCCCAGAAAAACCCTAGAGAAACCAGCGCTGCGACAAAGGGGCGCCCGTAATCGTTTGAACGGGCAAACCTGCTCATTGCGCTGCGATCTTCTCTCCGGAGCGGGCTTTGCGCAAGCGATTTCCTGCCAAAGTCACAATAGGAAAAGGCTGACTGATCTAATGGGTTCGTTGGCGCGTTGCGAAAGAACCTGAACTCGCGACTCGTGGGAAGTGCGGCAAGCGGAAGGACGAGTGCTTCAGTGATTGGCGGTTTTTTCGCTCGCCAAAACCCTCTTCTGCAACGCGACGCCACGATTCCCTCCGGAGGGGTTCGACGCTGCTGACCGGGCCAGAACACGACGCGCGTATGCGCTGTTCTCCACGTAATGCTCATAATCGCTGGCAACCGGGCCGAAGTACAGGTGTCCCAGATGCCGCCAACACTCCAACATAATGCCCCGATTGAACGGCTGGCCCTTGGCCGTCACAACAATGCAATTGTTCTCGCGCCAGGTATTCGGATCGTATTCGCCCCAGTGCAGTTCGAGGCTTTTAAGTCGCAACGCATCGAGGGCGATAAGCAGGTCCTCCGACCATTGGTAGCAGTAACCGCGCTTCCTTAGGCCATGATAAATGAGGAAGTTATTGAAGATCGGCGTCCCAAACATGCGGTATTCTCGCCTGAGTTTGGTTACAGTAACGAACGCGCAGTCTGCCAGAACCTTTGCTTCATCACGATTCACTCTCAGCGAAAGTGAGCTGAGTTCGTCGGCCAGTTTCTCCGCGTTCGAAGCATCGCCTTTTGCCACTTGGAAGGAAAAGGACCGTTGCTGTTCGTCGGCGAAAGCCGGTTTGATCAAGATTACCAGGAAAGCACCAAAACAAGCGAGCAATCGGACTTGCGATTTCATAGCGAGGGCCAGGAAGATCATTCCCTTACAATGTTTGATGTAAAGTGACTTCAATAAGGTCACACACTCTCTTCGTCGAAAACTCATCATCTGTGTGTATGGTAAGGAAACAGCAGGAAGGTGTGTTTCAGCGTCTTAATTCAACAGGGAAAGAAGATTTGCCTGCTCCTGATTTCAGAGTAATTCTGAAAACTTTTATATGCCCGACCGCGCCTATCTTTATCCAATTGATCCGGAGTTAATTCCCGGCGCGCGCAATGCGATGAATGTCTGCCTTCGATTAAAACCACAGGAACGGATCACAATCATTACAGACACCGCGACACGCGAGATTGCGGCGGCCCTCCAAGAGGAAGTGGAACGCGTGGGTTCGGATTACAGTTTGTTTGTGCTCGAGCATCATGCGCGGCGTCCGCTCAAGTACATGCCGGAGATCATTCTGGACGATCTGGCGCTCTCACAGGTGTCGATTTTCGCCGCCCAAACGCAGCCCGGCGAGCTAACTGCCCGTACGCAAATGACCAGTGTCGTCAATCAATCACAGAATCCGACACGGTCATATGGTGAACATCAACCGGCAAATCATGCTCGAAGGCATGCGGGCCGACTTTATGAAAGTGGAGGACTTGAGTGAGCGGCTGGTCGAACGCGCCCGCAAAGCCGAACGGATCACCTGCAAAACACCGCACGGCACCGAATTTGAGGCTGAGCTGTCTCCGAAATTGAAATGGCTCAAAACCAGCGGGATCATCACGCGAGAAAAATGGGGCAACTTGCCCGGGGGCGAAATCTTCACTGCTCCTATGAATACTAACGGAGTGTTCGTCGTTGACGGCGTAGTGGGCGATTACCTCTGCGAACGCTTCGGCGATCTCGAATCCAACCCGCTTACCATCGAAGTGGAAAATAATCGGATCCGTTCGTTGAAGTCGGAGAACAAGGATTTGCGCGACGAATTTCGCGCCTATACCAGCACCGACGAGAACAGCAACCGCGTGGGAGAATTCGCCATCGGCACGAACACGGCGTGCACGCATGTTATTGGCCACATTTTGCAGGACGAAAAAATCCCGGGTGTCCACATCGCTTTTGGCCATCCCTACGCCGAGCACACCGGCGCAAACTGGGTTTCCAAGACGCATATCGACTGCGTCGGCCGTGATTTCGACATCTGGTTCGACGGCGAACAGGTCATGCAGGGCGGCAAGTTTTTGATATAGTTCATCATCATCATGATTGACGAGATCCGTAAACGATTGCACCGCGTGCCGTTCGTTCCGTTCTCCGTCAGAACATCCGAAGGTCACGAGTATTCCGTGCCTACTGTCGATCACGCTTTCATTACCCCGCGCGGCAATCGTGTCGTCGTTGTAGACGACGAGGGCACTACGGCGGTTCTTGGCCCGCTTCACATCAATGGCGTGGTCGAACAGTCAAACGGCGAATAGCCCGGAGCGGAGCGCTGCCATGGATCCGCAGCTTCGCTTCCGATTCAACGCTGACTTCACGCCGGAAAAATACGCGGCGCTGGCGCGCTGTGTAAATGAAACAGAAAAATGGCCGGCAGATTTTCGGATTTCAGAAACACCGATTTTCCTGACGCGCGGTTTCACCGATGAAGCGACGGGCGCAGCAAATGCGATTGTTGCTCTCACGCGTACGCCGGAATTCGCGCGGCACGCGGGTCCGGCGGTTCCGAAGGGATTGGAAGTTCCAAATGAATCGGCACATCCAAATTTTCTCGTTGTCGATTTCGCGATTTGTGAAGAAGGAAACCGGTTCGTCCCACGGTTGATTGAATTGCAAGCGTTCCCGAGCTTGTTCGGATTTCAGTTACTCTTGTTGGGATGCATCCGAAAGGCGTTCCCGGCAATTCCGCGCAATTGGACATCCTCGTTCGGCGGAATCAAGGATGAGGCGTACCTTGCGCTGTTACGACGCGCCATCATCGCCGATTCGGCTCCAGAAAATGTCGTCCTACTCGAGATCGAGCCGGAAAAGCAAAAAACGCGGATCGATTTCGCCGCTACGGAAACCCTTCTCGGTATCCGCCCGGTTTGCGTGACGAAAATCAGGAAGCGCGGTCGCCAATTATTTTACGATCGCGATGGACGTGAAGTGCGGATTGAGCGGATTTATAATCGGGTAATTTTCGATGAGCTAACTCAGAGACCCGATTTGGACCTGCCATTCCGATTTCAAGATGATCTCGATGTCACATGGGTCGGCCATCCAAATTGGTACTTCCGGATCAGCAAACATTCACTGCCGTTTTTGAAGACCGAACATACCTCCCCAACCTTTTTTGCAGACGATCTTCCGGCAAGCGAAAACATCGACAATTATGTTTTGAAACCGCTTTACTCGTTTGCCGGTCACGGCGTGGACATGGAGCCAACGCGCGAGAAAATCGCTGCTCTGGAGAATCCGCGCGAATGGATCTTGCAGCGGAAAATCGATTACGCCGCGTTTGTGCCAACGGTTGATGGCCAGAAATCAAAGGCCGAAATTCGCATGATGTTTGTTTGGCCAGAGAGCGACCGCGATCCAACGTTGGTCAACAATCTTGTCCGAATGAGTCAAGGCAAAATGATGGGCGTGGATTTCAACGTCGAAAAGACCTGGGTCGGCGCCAGCATCGCACTGCACGATTAGTCCGTCCGAGCGGATTACTGTCGGGCGGCGACGTAGTCGGTGTCGCCATTTGTGTAAATCAGTTTGTCCTTCTCAAACCGAACGAACGACCAGAAGCTCCGATCGAAGAACTTGCCGCCATCGATCGGCGACAGCGGAATTGTATAACCAGTCGCTAGGTTGACCATCGAAAGATAATCCGGATGCGGCTCAATCTTCACGAGCGCGTTTTTAACAAAGTAATCTGGACCAAAACGAAACGATCCGGCGTATTTAGCCAATTCGTTCTCTGACACCTTTATCGGTTTGGGAACAGGCCGTGCGACCGGCTCGTTGAACAAAATGGCGCTCAAGTCCTCGGCGATGATTGATGGAGCTGCGAGATAGAGATTCGAAAGAACAATCACTGCGGCATCGTCATCGATGAAACGTTCGAAGTGCGCTTTAAACCCGGGACTGCTGCCGTTCACATAAACACTGCTGTGACCAAATCGCTGCCGCCTGAACCAAAACATCCCGACCTTGCGATTTTGGTGTTCGAAACCGTAAGAATCGATGAGTTTGGCCGGTTTGAGCAGCTTTCCATTTTGCAGCGCATGATGGAACAGGAGCAGGTCATCGGCGGTGGAATAAACAGAGCCGTTTCCCGTTTTACTCGTCCAATCAACATAGGGCGCGTTTTCGAACGCAGTCGCGCCGACTGGACTGTAACCGTGAACGAGATTGGCAATGATCGCCGCCGCATCGTTATGATGCGCCGTGTTGATCATGCCGGAAGGTTTGAAAATCTCCTCGTTAAGAACCGAGCCGTAGCTCTGTTTGGTCACTTTTTCGATGACAAATGCGAGGATGTGGTAGTTGGAATTGCTGTAGAAATATTGTGTTCCTGGTTCGCTTTGGAGCGGTTTTTTCTTCGCGCGTTCGACAAGGGCCGCTGTCGTTTGCGGAAATCGCGACCATTCGCTGTAATCGGGATCGGCGCTGGCATCGGCCAAGCCGGAGTAGTGGGTAAGCAATTCTTCGACCGTAATTTTGTCGCCGCTCGGAAAATCAGGGACGAATTTCGAGAGATGGTCGCTCAGGCTCAACTTGCCTTCTTCGACGAGTCGCAGAACAGCGACAGCCGTGATCGGTTTTGAAAGTGATGCGATTTGGAATTTGCTGGTCGTCGAGTTCGGAACATTCAACTCGCGATCGGCCAGGCCGAATGCCTGCTCAAAAATTTTGTCGTTACCTTTTGAGACCAAAACCACGCCGCTGAACAGGCCGGCATCGGCGTACTCGTGTACGCGCGACGCAATACGTTGCTGCATGGTCTCGGCCTGCGTCAGCGTTGCGCAGAAGACCACAACGAGGAATCCGTACCGCATCTCGCAATGTTAAAAGCCTGCGCGCTCCATCATCGTCCGCACTTCGGCCGAAGTGCGGACGGGAACGATTTCGAAGTCCGTTAGATCTTTCCAATTGTCGATCCAGCGCTCGAAGAGCGACTCATCTTCGGTGCGCATCAATTGCCAGCACACCTTCAGATCGGCATCAATCCAGCTGGAAACGTATTCGAGTCCATCGGGCATCATGCGCCCTTTTTCGCGCAGACGCCGATAGATCGCAGGCGGGTCTTTGAAGTGTTCGACGACCATGTAAAGCATACTTTCCTCACGCGATTACGTTGGTTCGGTAGAAACGGTCGCTTCGCCGGCGCCCTGCTCGAATGCCTGTTCCACCGCCCGCCAGGGGAGCATCGCGCATTTCACTCGCTGCGGAAAATTTCGCACCCCCTTCATCACGCGGAGATCGCCCAGGGCGTTTGACGCATCACCTGCGTCATTGGTCACCAGATCGTGGAATGCGTGAAGCATTTCCATTGCTTCCTTGCGGCTTTTCCCCTTCAATTTCATCGTCATCAAGGACGCAGACGCCTGGCTGATGGCGCATCCGCGTCCGGTAAACTTGATGTCTGCCAGCCCTCCGCCGGTGTCGAATTTGACTGCGAGATGAATTTCATCGCCGCACGCGGGATTATCGCCGTGCACTCGGACCGCGGCATCGGGCAGCTCTCCGAAATTCCGCGGCCGACGCGAATGATCGAGAATGACGTCCTGATATAGCTCTTCGATTTCCATGCACGTACCTGTTTAGCGTTTTGGATCCCCAGCCTCGCTACCCTGTCTGTCATGTTGAGCGGAGCGAAACATCTCTGGTTGGTCTTGTCGCGCTGGCCACCGGATGATCAGAGATTCTTCGCTACGCTCAGAATGACAGGAAGGCTCACGCATCATGAAAAGAAACGCGCAGCCATGTGAAGAATTTCAATCATACGATCGATTTCCTCGGTCGTGTTGTAGAAGTAGAAGCTGGCGCGCGTCGTCCCCGACACACCAAATCGTCGCATCAACGGCTGGTTGCAATGATGCCCGCCTCGTAACGCCAGTCCGTATTGGTCGGCGAACGTTGTGAGATCATGCGGATGCGCCGCATCCATCACAAATCCAACCAGGGCGCCACGTTCCTCGGCTGGTCCAAAAACGCGCATCCGTGGTAATTCGTTCAGGCGATCAAATGCATAGCGCGCCAGTTGCGAGTCATGTTCGAAAATTGCCGCGCGTCCGATTTCATCAAGGTAATCAATCGCCGCACCGAGACCGATGGCACCCGCGATATTTGGCGTGCCAGCTTCGAATCGATGCGGCGCTTTCTTAAACGTGCTCCTTTCCAAAGTGACGCTCACAATCATTTCACCACCGCCATGCCACGGCGGTATGGAATCTAAAATCTCCTTTCGCCCATAAAGAGCGCCGATCCCGGTCGGTCCACACATCTTGTGGCCGGAGAAGGCCATGAAATCGCAGCCCACCTCGCGCACGTTGATCGGTAGGTGTCCCACGCTCTGGGCCGCATCCACCAGCGTGAGGGCGCCTACGGCGTGCGCTTTCCCACACAACTCGGCCACAGGATTAATTGTGCCCAGAGAATTCGAGATATGTGTAAAGGCAAACAGCTTGACCTCTGGCGTAAGTAATTTGGGAAGCTGTGCGAGATCCAAAGTCCCATCATCGAGAACCGGCACAAAGCGCAGCCGCGCTCCCGTTCGTTCCGCTAACAACTGCCACGGCACAAGATTGCTGTGATGCTCCATTTCCGTCAGGAGAATGACGTCTCCTTCGCGAATAAATTTTCCGGCCCATGCCTGGGCCACCAGATTGATGCTCTCAGTGGTTCCGCGTGTGAAGATGATTTCATCTGCGCTCGCCGCGCCGATGTATTCCGCAACACGCCGCCGCGCTTTTTCGTAAGCCTCTGTCGCGCGCGAACTCAGCGTATGCAGTCCACGATGGACATTTGCATTCTCATGCTCGTAAAAGTTCCGAAGCGCCTCGATCACCGCCCGCGGTTTCTGGGAGGTCGCCGCGCTATCAAAATAGATCAGAGGATGGCCGTGGGCCTGTTCACGAAGAATCGGGAAATCTTCGCGAAGCGCGTTCCAATCGACAATGCTGCCAGCAACCTTGTGCACCCCATAATCTGCTCCGCACGCCGCGATGCGCCACTTTATTTGAAGACGAGCGAGGTTTCGGTAACAGCCGCTCGAAGGTGGAACGCGTTGTCCTCAACGCGTCGGCTAAGTTATTGCAGCTTTGCCGCCTGATTTTCTTGCGCCTTCGGCGACTGATTGAACCATCGTCTCAGAGAAGCCGATCCACCTTTGCAGGCGTGCCCGTTTACCGCTATTTCAACTCTTCGTTCACCTCGGCGAATGCCTTAACGGCGAATTCCAAATCTTCGCGCGAATGCGCTGCTGACACCTGTGTGCGGATCCGCGCGGTGCCATGCGGAACGACCGGGTAAAAAAAGCCGATGACGTAAACGCCTTTCTCAAGCATTCGAGCTGCGAACGTTTGTGACTTGGCCGCGTCACCAATCATGATCGGGACGATAGGATGAACGCCGGGCTTGATCGTCAGGCCATGCTCCGTCAACGCGGCACGGAAATACGTCGTGTTTTCTTCAAGCTTGTCGCGCAGTTCAGTGGATGCGCTGAGAAGCTCGAGCGCCTTCAGTGACGCCGCGACCACCGGCGGTGCGATCGTGTTGGAAAACAAATAGGGACGCGAGCGTTGCCTTAGCAGACCGACAATTTCTTTGCGCCCGCTGGTAAAACCGCCGCTCGCGCCGCCCAAGGCTTTGCCAAGTGTGCCGGTGATGATGTCAATCTTGCCCATCACATCGCGATATTCGTGCGTGCCCCGTCCGGTCTTACCGAGAAATCCGGTTGCGTGCGCGTCGTCGATCATCGTCAACGCGTTGTATTTTTCCGCGAGGTCAACAATTGATTTGAGGTCAGCGATGGTTCCGTCCATCGAGAAACAGCCATCCGTTGCGATTAGTCGGAAGCGCGCATCCTTTGCAGCGCGGAGTTGGGCTTCGAGATCGGCCATGTCGTTGTGCTTGTAACGAAAACGTTGCGCTTTGCAGAGCCGGATGCCATCGATGATGCTGGCGTGATTCAATTCATCGCTGATCACCGCGTCTTTGTCGGTGAGCAGTGTCTCGAACAAGCCGCCGTTTGCATCGAAGCAGGATGGATAAAGAATCGTATCTTCGGTGCCGAGGAATTTGGTAAGCGCTGCTTCGAGTTCCTTATGAATGTCCTGTGTGCCACAAATAAAACGCACACTCGCCATCCCAAACCCGTGCGTCTCGAGAGCCTCTTTGGCAGCAGCGATCAGCGCGGGATGATCCGCCAGCCCAAGATAATTGTTCGCACACATGTTGAGCACGCGTTTGCCGCCCGTGATCGCAATGTGCGCATCCTGCGGACTCGTGATGACACGCTCGGTTTTGAAAAGACCTTGCGCCTTAATTTCTTCGAGAGTTTGAGCGACCTGATTTTCGAATTCGGCTATCATGGAGTCCACAGATTACACAGATTTCGGCCAGGCGGAAAAGAAACACACAAAGCAGCAGAATGGAGTCGCTGGGGAAGCGAGCGACATGCACGGGCAGCCGGAGGTTGAGCGAATGGGAATTCGCGAGTCATTACGCGGATAAATAAAATGACGAAGGACGAATGTCGAATAACACGGAAATTGAGCTTCGACTTATCCCCATTATCGGTGCCACGTCTTGAGGCGCAGTCGTAACCTCATAGCAAGAAACATCTTAAAATGGAACTTGCGCGCCTTGTGAATAACTGTTAATAAGTCCCCCGGTGGTTCGCCTTGACCTACGCTGACCGTCGTAACCTCGCCTGGGCCATTCTTGCGGCGTTTATCGCCATCATTCTGCTCAGCGGCTGCGGGACCAGTCATCATGCGCTGCCCCCTTACGAGCCGCCACTGGCAAAAACAGATTTTCAACATGTGCGCACGACAGCGTACACGCACACCGAGTCAGACCACCGCGAGTACGGGAATCACAACGCTCTCGGCGGGGAGTTGCAGGCAGCTGGCCCACCCATCCACCGAGCTGAAGTAACGCGGCGCGCGATTCCCGTTGAGGGTGTGCCGCGCGCTATGCCCGTGGACGACACCGGTTCGTTTTCACCACAGCTCCAACCATTCTCGGTGGAAGAAAGGCGAACAGTGACGCGCACGACAAAACGCGGGACGAAAACAACAAGGACCGTGAAGCGTGCCGTTGTAGTCTCGAAACCGCGTATTGGCAGCGCTGCAGCCGACTGGTCGCGATGGCCGGCGGGCACGGCCTTCCGGCTGGTTTCTACCGGACAAATTTATCGCGTTGACGATTACGGCTGGGCTCTCGCTGGCCGCAACACGATTGATCTATACATGCCTAATCAACGTGAAATGAATTCGTGGGGCGCTCGCCAGGAAACCATCCAGATTCTGCAATGGGGCGACCCGCAGGAAAGTTTGCAATTCCTGCATAGACACCAGGACTACAGGCATATTAAGCGAATGGTGCTTGAGCTGGAAGGTCGCCACCAACAAGCGGCCGCGTTGCGGTAAGCGCCGCCGAGTAGCAGTGTCACACATAATATCGAGAGATCCTTCGACTGCGCTCAGGATGACAAATTGCCCCAATTGAGAACGATCTTGCCGGAGTTGCCTGATTTCATCAGCTCGATGGCTTCCTTGAATTGCGTGTAGGCGAAGCGGTGGGTAATCACCGGTGAGATGTCGAGACCGGATTGGATCATGGCGGTCATTTTGTACCAGGTCTCATACATTTCGCGGCCATAAATCCCTTTAATAGTGAGCTGATTGAAGACCACCAGGTTCCAATCAATCGCGGCGCTACCGGGCATGATGCCTAGCAGCGCGATTTTGCCGCCGTGAAACATGTTCGGCAAAATGTCGGCGAACGCTTTCGGGTTACCGGACATTTCCAGTGCGACATCGAATCCTTCTTTCATCCCAAGCTTTTGCATCGCTTCGGCAACCTTTTCCGTACGCACATCCAACGCCAGATCGGCTCCCATTTTGCGCGCGAGCTCCAGACGATATGGATTGACGTCGGTGATCACGATGTGACGCGCGCCGGCTCGTTTGCAGATCGGAATAGCCATGCAGCCGATTGGCCCTGCGCCGGTGATGAACACATCTTCACCGACCAGATCGAATGAGAGCGCAGTATGCACGGCGTTGCCTAACGGATCGAAACAGGAAAGCACATCGAGCGAGATGGACGGATCCGCGTGCCAGCAGTTGTCTTGTGGAATCGCCACAAATTCCGCCCATGCGCCGGGGCGATTCACGCCCACGCCCTGCGTGTTCGGGCAAAGATGACGCCGTCCCGCCAGGCAATTGCGACAATGTCCGCACGTGATGTGTCCTTCGCCTACCACGAGATCGCCCTTTGCAAATCCTTTCACATGGTCGTCTACATCATCCACGACACCGACAAACTCATGGCCGATTGTCATAGGCACAGGAATCGTTTTCTGCGCCCACGCGTCCCAGTTGTAAATGTGAACATCCGTTCCGCAGATCGACGTTTTTAAGACACGAATGAGCACCTCGTCGCCGCGCACTTCAGGAACAGGAACTTCTTCGAGCCACAGCCCCGGCTCGGCCTTGGCCTTCACGACAGCCTTCATCGTTTTTTGCACGCGGAGAAACTAAACTAATCGTTACAGCAGGAAAGCGGGAAAGTTCGCCCAAGGTTAGTTGGGGAAGCCGCTGTGCCGGGCCTAACGCCGTGGTCACATACCATTACAGCTTCGGTCGGCCGCTCTTCAAGGCCTTCGGGACTTCCTCGGAGAGCCAAGAAAATCTCTGTAATGTTTTTCCGACGCTGGCGGAGACGACCGCGTCGTTCGCGTACTTTTGGATAACGCAGCGCAGCTGTTGCGTTATGCCACGGCATCAGTGGCAAGACAAAATTACATATTTGTCACCTTTAATGTTGACATTTGAGCTGCGCTTCTGACACAAAGCCCGCGAACGAAATGAGGAAACGGCCCGAAATGAAACGCAGTGGTGTCGCCTTCGCCCCGTTGGTGCGGGGCCACTCCGAAAGTATTTCGCCCGCCACGGCGGGCAAGCTGGAGCAGGCGGCGCGGCAGGGATAAATCACGAAAGGCCAAAAACAATGAAGGAAATTAAATTATGAAAAGTCGAAATACGATATTGGTAGCGATCCTGTCGGCACTGGCCTGTTTTGCGTTTTTGCCAAAAACACAGGCGGTCGAGCCGGCGACACCAGATCCAGGTCCTCTTCCTGTAAGCAACACGGCCGATGGGCAGTTCGCCCTTTTTGGCCTAACCACCGGTATATACAACTCGGCGTTCGGTATATACGCCCTCCTAAGCAACGCCGACGCCAACTTCAACACTGGTGTCGGAGGCGCGACGCTCCTTAGTCAACACCGGAAGCGAAAATACGGCGGTTGGCGGGGGGGCGCTGCTCAGTAACACCACCGGCACCCAAAACACGGCCGTTGGAGCGTTCGCCTTGTTTACCAACACTGACGGCAGCGAAAACAACGCAGTGGGTGACAGCGCACTCTTGTCCAATGTAAGTGGTACATTCAACAACGCCCATGGGCGCAGCGCGCTCTTCTCCAATGACGGCAGTGAAAATAATGCATTCGGTGATCTTGCCATGGAAAACAACACCACGGGCGCCAGTAACACAGCTATCGGTGATGACGCGCTCCGTAATAACGTTGACGGTAGTTTTAACGTGGCTGTCGGTGACGAGGCCGGCACCGGTTTGGGGGCAAGCGTCAATGGCTGCATCGCGATCGGCGCACCTGGTGACGGCCCTTTTGCTGCCTTGGATAACACCTGCTTCATCGGCAGCATCTTCGGCGAGCCGGTTAGCGACCCCGGCAGCCAAGTGCCAGTGTTTGTCGATCAATTTAACAACGTGGGCGTCTTCAACACGTCGTCTCGAAAGCTCAAACACGACATTCAACCGATGGACAAGGCCAGTGAAACGCTGTACCAGTTCAAACCAGTAACCTTCAAATACAACAGCGACTGGAAGGGCACGACACAATATGGTTTGATCGCCGAGGAGGTTGCCGAGGTGGATCCCCAGCTCGTGGTGCGGGGCAGAGAATGGTGAAATTATGGCCGTCCACTACGAGCAGATCAACAACATGCTGCTCAACGAGTTCCTCAAAGAACACAAAAAAGTCGAGGCACAACAAGCGACCATCGCGGAGTTAAAGTCATCCGTCACCCAGCAGCAGAAGGGAATGGAAGTTCTCACGGCCCAGCTGAAGGAGCAGGCAGCGCAAATCCAGAAAGTAAGCGCGCAACTCGAAGTGGGTAAGCCAGCGGCGAAAGTGGTTCTTAAGAATCCGTAAATCCTAGCCAGCGTCATAAATTACCTGCGGCCGGGGTCCGAGACCCCGGCCACGGCCTTGCTGTGAGGAGCTATAGCGGCAGCGAGCGATTTGCCAGCGCGTTGACGGCGATGCATGGGTCTGCCCCGGCTCTGAGGCGATGGGTTAGGGAAACGTCGCACAAGGGACTAATCCAAGAGCCCAGACCTGTGGAACGCTGGAAGGTAGGAAAGATTTGAACGGACCCAGGACAGAAGTCGGTGCCGTGCCGCGACCTCGGCGACTTGGGGTAACGAGTTGGATTCGTTGATCGTCAAATTTTTAGCCTACTAGCGTGACGCGCCCGACCCTGGCTACATCTTAATTACCTTCGTTTCCTTCTATTTGCGATCGGTCTCTGCCCAGAGCTAAACCTATAGACCCAAACGAGATTTGTCAGTGTTTCGACGGTCATTTGTTAGTGCGCCTGCCCGTCCCGTCTTCACTTTCTTAAATCTTCTCTTGACAAATCGTCGGAATTTTTGCCATAACGCCCTACGAAGGAAATCAGTAAACGGCCAGAAATGAGACGGTATGGTACCGCCTTCGGTCCGCGTGTGCGGGGCCACTCCGAAAGTATTTCGCCCGCCACGGCGGGCAAGCTGGAGCAGGCGGCGCGGCAGGGATAAATCACGAAAGGCCAAAAACAATGAAAGAAATTAAGTTATGAAAAGTCAAAATGCGATATTGATAGCGATCCTGTCGGCGCTGGCCTGTTTTGCGTTTTTGCCAGGCGGTCGAGCCGACGATCCCGTAACCCTGAGTAACACGGCGGACGGGGACCTCGCGCTTGCGGGCCTAACCACCGGTACATATAACTCGGCGTTCGGTTTTTACGCCCTCCTAAGCAACGCCGACGCTAACTTCAACACTGGTGTCGGCGCCATGACGCTCCTGGTCAATACCGCAAGCGAAAATACGGCTGTTGGCGCGGGCGCGCTATTCAGTAACGTAGATGGATCGGATAACAACGCAGTCGGTGCCTTCGCGCTGTTTAGCAATGTAAGCGGATCCTTCAACAACGCCCATGGGCGCGACGCGCTCTCTGAATAGTACCGGCGACCAAAATAATGCGATGGGCGATGACGCCATGTTTTTCAACACGACGGGCTCCTTTAACACAGCGGTCGGTGATGACGCACTCGATAACAACGTAGACGGTAATTCTAACATCGCTATCGGTGACGAGGCCGGAACCGGTTTGGGGGCAAGCGTCAATAACTGCATCGCGATCGGCGCACCTGGTGACGGCCCTTTTGCTGCCTTTGATAACACCTGTTTCATCGGCCAGATCTTCGGCGAGCCGGTTAGCGACCCCGGCAGCCAAGTGCCGGTGTTTGTCGATCAATTTAACAACGTGGGCGTCTTCAACACGTCGTCTCGAAAGCTCAAACACGACATTCAACCGATGGACAAGGCCAGTGAAACGCTGTACCAGTTCAAACCAGTAACCTTCAAATACAACAGCGACTGGAAGGGCACGACACAATATGGTTTGATCGCCGAGGAGGTCGCCGAGGTGGATCCCCAGCTCGTGGTGCGGGGCAGAGATGGTGAAATTATGGCCGTCCACTACGAGCAGATCAACAACATGCTGCTCAACGAGTTCCTCAAAGAACACAAGAAAGTCGAGGAATTGCAAGTCACCGTCGCGCAGCAAGCGAAAGGGATGGAGGTTCTCACGGCGCAGCTAAAAGAGCAGGCCGCGCAAATCCAAAAAGTGAGCACGCAGGTTGAGATGGTCAAACCGGCAACGAAAGTGGCCGTGGGGAATCAATAGAAGCTGTTAAGCAGTCCTTTGACATAAGAGTCTCTGCAAAAGCCGCCACTCTCACAGGGTGGCGGCTTTGCGTTTACATCCGTGCTCACGCGCTAAGCCAAGGTTTCATTTGACTGGCTCTTCTCCTTCCATTTTCTTCGCCCGAATTAACCAAGACCCACTCTACGCCTGATATGAAAAGAATTTTCGCCCTTTCGATGCTCATCTCTCTCGCGATGATTTGCTCCTGCCAAAAAAAAGATGCAGTCGCTGAACAGCAACTTGCTCAACGAAAAGTGGAGCTGGATACACGCGAGGACGCGTTAATTGAAAGAGTGAATTCGTTAAATGAAAAGGTGAACGCGTTGGATGAAAAAGTGAAAGCGTTGGCCGAAAAGGAAACGGCCGCGTTGAATGCCCGGACGATTCCTACCGACGTTCAGCCTCAGATTTCCGACCTCGCACAGGTGCAAGCTGAAAGAGACGCGGCAATACAACGGTTTTCTACCGAGATTCGGGCCCGAATTCCCGACAACTCAAAGATGAAAGCTGAGAAAGACAGGATGACACAAGAGCGACTCCAGAGACAGAGTGGGCAGACAGGATCGCAGATCCAAAAACAGTACAAGTTCCAACAAGCACAGAAAGCATGGATGTCGGGAGCGGCAGGATCTCCTGCGGCGCCAACTACATCTTCTACGCTAGAAGCTGCCTCGCCAACTTCGTCTCCTCCAGTAGAGGCTAGTTCGCCAACTGCATCTCCTGCGGCACAGGCTACTTTGCAAACTCCATCTCCTGCGGTAGCGGCTACATTGCCAACCGCATCGCCTACGCCGGAGTAGGTCTGAGGCGCTAGCTATGCCAAAACTGGCTGGGGAATTTGCGCGTTTGCCGGGCAAGGGCACGCGCGTATTAGAGCGGATCAATCCGCTGTAGGCTTTGCCAATCGGCAAAAGGTCGGCGGTCGCTCGTCGCATACCGCAAAGGTGTAGTCGCTTAACACATTGCTGTGCCTGCCATATCCGAACTCAGTGGCAACTCTATCACACCTCCAGCGCCGCCAGTGTGAGGTGAGCGTCCGTCATGGCCGTCCCTGTGAGCGATGGAGTCGTATTGTCCTATTACGCGGCACGTCTGCGCTTGCGCCTGATTCGTTCCTTCGACATGATGCAGTGCATGCCTGCGACGCTGGAGCAAACCGGGAAGAACGTGATCACGCCGCGTTCCGCTTTCATTCTGCGGTTCATCAGCACGATCGCGCTTTGGACAATCGCGCTGCTGATCATGTTCTCCGGTTACGAGATCCTGTTTTGGTTGTTGATCAGCGTGTTCGGACTGATCGGACTTTTGGAGTTTTACCGGATGCTGGATCACAAAGGGCTGCCCAATTTTAAAATCACCGGAATGATCTGCGGCGCCGTCCTGCTCGCCGGGAGTTTTTATTACTTTTCCAAGATTGGACCGGCACATTCCTATGACTTCGAAGTCGCTGTCCTGCTTTTTTTTCTGCTCACCGTTTTCGGACGACAAATGTTTACTCGTCTGCGCCACGATGAACCATTGCAAACCATGGCCTACACCTTGTTCGGCCTGCTTTATGTGCTTTGGCTTTTTAATTTCATTACCAAGATTGTCTATCTAACGCCACGTTCGAGCACAGGCCAACTGACTGGGCAATTCTATGTTCTGTATCTGATCGCGGTGACAAAATTTGCCGACATGGGTGCGTACCTGACCGGCAGCGTCGTTGGACGGCACCTGATGGTCCCTCATATTAGCGCCAAGAAAACGTGGGAAGGTTTCTTCGGTGCGATTGTCTTTGCACTGCTTTGCAGCCTGGCATTGTTCAAACTGATGCCGGGTCATTTATCGGCGCTAAACTGGACGCACGCGACAATCCTCGGAGTACTTCTTGGCTTCGCAGCAGTGCTCGGCGATTTGGCTGAATCAATCATCAAGCGCAGCACAGATGTAAAGGACTCCGGGAATCTGTTGCCAGGAATCGGCGGTGCGCTCGACCTTGTGGATAGTCTGCTGTTTACCGCGCCACTTTTGTTTTTCTATCTGCGCCTGGTGATTCGGGTGCCTTGATAGAACCCGCGGAGTAACCGCGGAATGAACACGAATGAGAACGGAAAATTCCGGCGAGCGTAAACGAGTCGTTATTCTGGGCGCGACCGGATCGATCGGCGAGAGCGCGCTGAAAGTAGCACGCGATATTCCGGAGCGGATGGAAATTGTCGGGCTGGCCGCCAACAGCAATACCGAGAAACTCGCGGCGGCTGCGAATGAAACGCGTGCGCAATCTGTTTGTCTCGTCGACGAAACGAAGATCGATGCCCTCAAGCGCGCTCTTGCGTACAAGCCGCGAATTTTTGCGGGACAAGAAGGACTGCGTGAGATCGCCTGCCTGACGAATGCGGAGATGGTGCTGGTCGCAATCGTAGGTACCGGCGGATTGCGTCCGGCGCTGGCGGCGATCGAGGCCGGCAAGGACCTCGCCGTAGCGAGCAAGGAAATTTTGGTGATGGCAGGCGAGATTGTGATGCGCGAGGCGCGCGATAATGACGTAAACGTGCTGCCCGTGGACAGCGAGCACAATGCGATTTTTCAGTGCCTGGAAGGCAAAAGCTCTTTGGACATTCGCCGCATCATCCTGACGGCATCAGGTGGACCATTTCGCGAAACGCCGCGAAAGGATTTTGATTCGATCACACCGCATCAGGCGCTAAAGCATCCGACGTGGAATATGGGACCAAAGATTACGATCGATTCAGCAACGCTGTTCAATAAAGGATTGGAGATGATCGAAGCACATTGGCTCTTTGGCGTCGAGATGAAGCGCGTGGAAGTGGTGATACACCCGCAGAGCATTGTTCATTCGATGGTCGAGTTCGCAGACGGGTCCACGCTCGCGCAATTGAGTTATTCGAACATGTGTTTCCCGATCCAATACGCGGTGACCTGGCCGGATCGCGTCCCGAATACTTTGCCACCACTCGATTTCTCGAAATTGTCCAGGTTGGAATTTTTCACGCCGCGCTACGACGATTTTCCCGCGCTGAACCTGGCGCGCCGAGCAGGCGAGACCGGTGGCACGTTGCCTGCCGTCATGAACGCTGCAAACGAAGTAGCAGTCACTGGTTTTCTGAACCGGCAGGTGCGTTTTCCGGATATCTGGGAGATCGTTGAAGAAGTCATGAACCGGCACACGCCCGTTGCGCACCCCGATCTGGATGCAATATTGCAGGCCGATCAGTGGGCACGTAAGGAAGCGCAGGGTGTGTGTGAATCGGTAAATCGTTAAAAGAATTACAACGGCAAATACGCTCGTGTGTCCAACCAATGACCAATCACTGATCACTTGTTTCTAATTACAATGCTATTGCACATCGCTCGCGTCGTTTTCATCCTGCTGGAAGTCCTCGTCCTCTTCAATCTGCTGATCGTGGTCCATGAACTGGGGCATTTTCTGGCGGCACGCTGGCGAGGGCTTTACATCGAAAAATTCGGTGTCTGGTTCGGCAAACCGCTCTGGAAGAAAACAATTAACGGTGTCCAATACTCGCTCGGCTCGCTGCCGTTCGGAGGCTTCGTGGCGCTCCCTCAACTTGCGCCGATGGACATTATCGAAGGAAAAGCGGATGTGGACCGGGCAAGGTTGCCGAAAATTTCCGCCCTCGACAAAATCATCGTAGCGATCGCCGGTCCGCTGTTCAGTTTGCTGCTGGCGCTTTTCTTTGCGGCCATCGTTTGGGCCGTCGGCCATCCGGTAAGCGAAGCGGATTCGACCACGGTAATCGGTTATGTCTTGCCCGATTCGCCGGCCCAAAAGGTTGGCTTGCAGCCCGGCGACAAAATCCTCTCCGTGGACGGCAAACCGGTCAGGCGTTTCATGGGGATGAGTGACAGCGTGAGCTGGGATGTGGTGCGAAGCGAAGGCGACAAGATCGCGGTAAAATTCGAGCGAGACGGAAAAGTGCAGACCGTTTGGGTGGAACCTTACAAGGCAGAGACACGTGGATGGCGCAGAAAAAGCGTGCGCCAGTTGCTTATTTACCCGGCAGAGACCCCGATCATTGACAAAGTAGAACCGAACACGCCGGCTGCGGCGGCCGGACTGCGTTCAGGAGACATTATTCGCGGATTCAATCAAACGCCC
Organism: uncultured Verrucomicrobiae bacterium; assembly: GCA_963758425.1. GTDB lineage: Bacteria > Verrucomicrobiota > Verrucomicrobiia > Chthoniobacterales > UBA10450 > Udaeobacter. The sequence goes on along the minus strand of CAVWVV010000007.1, from coordinate 82,985 downwards.
ATATACAATCCGATCGCGCTGCTGGAATACATCAGCAAACACCCAAACGACGAGCTTGTTCTAAATGTCGAGCGCGGTGGCGAGAAGTTTGACGTTCCCGTAAAACCAACGCTTCTGCCTACGAATGGCGAAAAGAAACCACGAATCGGAATTCAATGGGACACGACCGGAATCGTGTCGATCCAGCATCCCAATCCGATTGAACAGGTTTACAATAGCGTAGCCAGCACGTTAAAGACAATTGGCGCAGTTGCCTCGCCCAAGTCGGACGTAAAATTGCAGCATTTGAGCGGTCCCGTCGGGATCGGTCGCATTTACTATCTCCTTTTCCAAAGCGAACGCGGCTGGCAGCTGGCGCTGTGGTTTAGCGTGATTTTGAATGTGAACCTGGCGATCTTGAACATGTTGCCGATTCCAGTGCTGGATGGCGGGCACATTGTTCTGGCGATCATCGAATCGATTCGCCGCAGGCCAGTGAACATGCGTGTGCTGGAGGTCGTGCAGACAAGCTGCGCGGTAGTGATCATCGGTTACATGCTCTACATCACGTTCTTCGACGTACAGGATTTGCCGTTCGTCCGCAAAAAGCTTGATCAACTCGAAGCGCACTCGGGCGCAAAAGATACGCAAACGCCGTAACCGGCTTGCGTTGCGCGGCGCCGTGCACGGCAGTAAAATCCTATCGTGACGACGAAGCCGAGGTCATCGACCTGGCGCTTCTCGTTTTATTGAACGACGTTGGGTCCTACAATGCGTGAGCTGTCATACTGCGAAAATCCATTCGCTTATCGCCGCAGAAAAACGCGCGAGGTGAAGGTTGGCAGCGTCGGCGTCGGCGGTGATAATCCAATTCGCGTCCAATCGATGATCACCTGCGATACGATGGATACGGACGCATCGATTCAACAGACAATCGAGCTGGCAAACGTAGGTTGTGAAATCGTCCGCATCACAGCGCCCACGGTAAAGGACGCGCGCAATCTTGAGCACATCGTCAAAGGTTTGCGGGAGCGCCGCTGCAATGTGCCAATCGTTGCAGACATCCATTTCAAGCCAGAAGCCGCCATGGAAGCCGCCAAATGGGTGGACAAAGTGCGAATCAATCCGGGCAATTACGCAGATTCCAAGAAATTCGTTATTCGCGAATACACCGACGAACAGTATGCCGGTGAGTTGAGTCGGATTCGCGAGCGGTTTTCACCGCTCGTCGATCTGTGCAAAAAACGCGCGATCGCGATGCGCATCGGAACAAATCACGGTTCGCTTTCCGACCGCATCCTGAATCGGTACGGCGACACGCCGCTTGGCATGGTGGAAAGCGCGCTCGAGTTCGCAAGGATCGCGCGCGACCTGGACTATCACGATTTCATTTTCTCGATGAAAGCGAGTAATCCAAAGATCATGATCGCGGCGTATCGGTTGCTCGTCGCGCGATTAAACGAGCTAGGACCTGATTGGAACTATCCACTGCACCTCGGCGTGACCGAGGCCGGCGAAGGCGAAGACGCGCGGATCAAAAGCGCGATCGGAATCGGTTCGCTGCTCGCTGACGGAATCGGAGACACGATTCGCGTGTCGCTCACTGAGGACAGCCCGCATGAGATTCCGGTCGCCAAAGCGCTCGTTGAGAACATCGAGAAAACATCCAGCGCTCAACCGTCAACGCCGAACGCCCAACTTTCTTTTGATCCGTATTCATACCAGCGACGCACAACGGGGACGATCGCCGTAGCCGGGATCGGTGATCCCGGCAATCGAACTAAATTCGGTGGCGCAGAATTGATGCGAGTGGTCGTCAGGCAAACGAACTTCGACAAGATCGCGCACAAGATTGACAAGATGGGCGATTACAAACCAGAGATCATCTACGAGAACGCGTACATCCAAGAAGTCGATCCGCGCGACGACGATGCGATTGCGAAACTAAATGCGGAACGAACTGCGCAAGTTGTCACCGTGAAAGATGATGTGGGTCTCGCGGTCATTCCGGCGTTTCGATTACTTGCGGCCAAATTGCAGGCGTGGCATCCGATTTTGTTGAAGGATGTTCTAAATTGTAGGGCGTCTGTGCCAGACGCCGGTGAAAAGGATGGCGTTTCACAGAAACGCCCTACAAATTTTCTCGACACACTTCTCGTTGCATCGACCAACATCGGGTCGTTGCTCTGTGACGGAATTGGCGACGCGATCTTCGTGCAGGGCGAAGAAGCACCCGGCCAGGCGTTGCGCTTAAGTTACAACATCCTTCAAGCGGCTGGATCGCGGATTTTCAAAACCGACTACGTCGCCTGCCCTTCCTGCGGACGCACTTTATTTAACTTGCAAACCACGACGGCGAAAATCAAAGACGCGACTTCGCATCTCAAAGGCGTGAAGATCGCGATCATGGGTTGCATTGTGAACGGACCCGGAGAAATGGCGGACGCGGATTTCGGCTATGTTGGCGGCGCACCGGGCAAGGTGAATCTTTACGTCGGCAAAACGGCGGTGAAATTCAATATTCCCGAAGCGGAAGCAGTGGATCGGCTCAAAGATTTGATCCGCGAGCATGGTAAATGGGTCGAGCCGACTCGCGAAGTAGCCGCCCTCGAACCCGCTTAATAGCATACCGCGATCATCAATCCCGAAAGCGTTTCTGGTGTCGATTGACGGGCGCCTCTAGAGCCATCGCTCTGAATTGTTCGCATAAGCCGCCGCGTCGTACTGGAGTGCCGAGAAAATTGCCGCCGCCTTTTTTGCCGGAAACAGACCCGGAGCTGGTCGCGCGGACTGGGAATCCTCCCCGGGTTATCGCCCCACCGGCGGGGAGTGCGTATGAAGTTCTAAACAGCGATTCGAGTCGCAAACAAGGAATTCCGTTGCGAGCGAAAACGGATGCCGACGTTCGCGAAGTATATTGGTTCGCCGACAAGGCTTTCATTGGAGAATCTGCGGCCACCGACATTCTTTCCTGGAAATCAGCGCCTGGTCGCTACGAATCAACCGCGCTGGACGGTCACGGGCGCTCCGGTTCCTGCACGGTAACCGTGCGTTGATTCGGCGTACAATTGCGACGGTCACAGACCGCCGCTACAAGTGAATCGGAATGTCCCGTCAATATACGCTGCAACGCGCGCCCGCATCGACCTCGATTCATGTCGATTACGCCGCCGAGCTAAACGAACAGCAGCTTGCGGCAGTGACTGCGCCACCAGGTCCTCTCCTTGTGATCGCTGGCGCGGGCTCGGGGAAAACACGCACGCTCATTTATCGCGTCGCGTACCTGCTCGAAAACGGGATTGATCCCCGAAATATTTTGCTTCTCACATTCACGAACAAAGCCGCGCGAGAAATGCTGGGCCGCGTTGCGAATTTGCTGCCGGTCGATGCCAGCGGGCTTTGGGGTGGCACATTCCATTCGATAGGAAACCGGATTTTGCGCCGGCATGGCACCGCGCTCGGCTACTCGAGCGGGTTCACCATCATGGACCGCGAAGATCAAAAGGATTTGATTGACGCCGTCGTAACAAGTGCAGGGATCGATCCAAAGGAAATTCGATTTCCGAAGGGCGATGTGCTCGCGGAAATTTTCAGTTTCGTCGTCAATACCGAGAAACCGATGGAGGAATTGCTTGCGGAAAAGTTTCCATATTTCCTCCCGTTACTCGACAAGATTCAAGACCTTCGGGAACGCTACGAGAAAAAGAAGAAGGCGACCAACTCAATGGATTTCGACGATCTGTTGCAAAAGACGTTGTCGATGTTTCAGCAGCACGAGCGAATCGCGGAAATTTACCGGCGGCAGTTTCAGTTCATTCTCGTCGACGAATACCAGGACACGAACAAGATTCAGGCTGACCTCGTTGATCTGCTCGCCCGCGACCATCAGAACGTGATGGTAGTGGGCGACGACGCGCAGTCGATCTACTCGTGGCGCGGCGCCAACTTCCAAAACATTCTCGAATTTCCAAAGCGTTATCCGGATGCGCAGGTGTTCAAGATTGAAATGAATTATCGCAGCGTCCCCGAGATTCTGGAGGTAGCGAACGCGGCGATTGCCGCAAACGTCCAGCAATTCCGAAAACGCTTGAGCGCAACGCGCGAATCAAAAGCGCTGAAACCGGCTTTGGTGGCGCTCAACGACAGCGGCGAGCAAGCGCAATTTGTCGCGCAGCGGATTCTCGAACTGCGCGATGAAAATGTCGATCTCAACGACATCGCCGTGCTCTATCGTGCACATTATCACGCGGTCGAACTACAACTGGAGCTTTCGCGACGCGGAATACCGTATCAAATCACCAGCGGCATCCGATTTTTCGAGCAGGCGCATATTAAAGATGTGACCGCGTTTGTTCGCGTCGTAGCCAATCCCCGCGATGAAGTCGCATTCAAACGGATGGTGAAATTGCTTCCTGGCATTGGCAATCGCACCGCAGAAAATCTTTGGCGCAGCTGGGAGAATTGGTTGGTCGAAGGGGGCGAAATTTCGTCGTGGCGTGAGCGCTTGTCGTCGATGCCTGCTCCAGCGAAATCAAAGAAGGCGTGGGAACAACTCGCCCATACCCTGGACGAAATAGCCCCGGCTGGTCAACCCAACATGGCATCGGAAATGATCACGTCCGTGGTCGAAGCCATCTACGATGATTATGCCAAGGCAAACTTCACAAACTACGAACTTCGCCGGGAAGATTTGAATCAGCTCGCAATCTTTGCCCGCCAGTTTAAAGACGTGCACGAATTTCTTTCGCAATTGGCGCTGATCAGCAACGTCGATGCCGAGGCCGCGCCAGGACAAATAAGCGACAAAGAGGCCGTCAACCTTTCTTCGGTGCATCAGGCCAAGGGCCTTGAGTTTCACACAGTGTTCGTGATCTGGCTGACTGACGGGATGTTTCCCAGCAATCGCTCGCTCGATAAGCGCGACGCGCTCGAGGAAGAACGGCGTCTGTTTTATGTGGCCATCACACGCGCGCGCGATGAGCTTTACCTCGCCTATCCGCAAATGCGTCTAAGCGGAGGGTATGGCGATGTTTTCCAAAGGCCCTCGCGTTTTCTCCAGGAAATCCCAAACGAGCTCGTGGAAGATTGGCAAGTGCAGCGGCGCTGATTCCACCGGTTGTCATTCCGATCGAAGCGAGGAATCTCTGAGCTTGTGTTGAAACGAATCAAAACCAGAAATGTCTCGACTCCGCTCGACATGACAAAGGCGACGTTGGAAGACTACCAGTGACAGGAAAATGACGGGGCTCGAATGCCAAATGACGAAGGAAGACTCTAATGATCGAATGACGAAAACAGCCGGGAAAAAATTTTGTCATTCGTGCTTCGTCATTATTTCGTCATTAGTCATTGGTCATTCGTCATTCTATTAATGAATCTCTCGCCGGAAAAAAAGATCGCGGGTGTCCTCGTGCCTGTCTTTGCACTGCGCGGAGAGAACGATTTAGGGATGGGCGACCTCGGCGCGTTGCGGGAGTTCATCGACTGGATTGCCGAAATTGGATTCAAGCTTCTCCAGCTCCTGCCCATCAACGAAACCGGGGCCGACAACAGTCCATACAACGCGATCAGCGCGATGGCGATTGAGCCGACAACGGTGCACCTGGCGCCAAACTCGCCGCAAGATCTTACGCGGGAAGATTTCGATGTCGTGTTAGCCGATATCGACCTTCCGACGCTCCGCAGCGGCGGAATCAAGTATCGCCAGGTGAGAAAACTGAAGCGACGTATCCTTGAGAAAGCCTTCGCGAATTTCTCTGCTCACGCCAGCGGGGATCGACAAGCTGCTTTTCAGAAATTCTGCGAAGAAGAATCCATGTGGCTGCATGACTATGCATTTTTTCGGGTCTTAATGGAGGAGAATGACGACAGCCCGACGTGGAATCGCTGGCCTGCGCAATTTCAATCAATGGAACGAGCCCGAAACTGGCTGAGCGATCTGCCGCAGGATCGACAAACGGTCATAAGGGATCGACAAAATTTCTTCTGCTATGTGCAGTGGATCGCGTACCACCAATGGCGCGAGATCAAATCGTATGCAGAGTTGCGAGACATCGCGCTGATGGGCGATATTCCATTTGGCGTGAGTTATCATAGCGCGGACGTGTTCACACGGCGGGATGAATTCATGCTGGAGTGGTCAGGCGGCGCGCCTCCAGAGCCATATTTTAAGGATGATGCCTTTACGCAAAAATGGGGCCAGAACTGGGGCATACCGGTTTATCGCTGGGAGAAAATGTGTGCAAACAACTTCGCGTGGTGGCGGGGACGCGTGCGTGCAGTCCGATCTATTTTTCATCTCTTTCGCATCGATCACGTGCTTGGGTTTTATCGTATCTATGCCTTTCCCTGGCGGCCGCGGAAGAACAAACATTTCTTCCCGCTCGATTGGAATCAGATGCTGGAACAAACCGGCGGCCGGGCGCCGCATTTCATTCCGCGTGACGACCAAACACCAGAAAACTGCGAAGCAAATAAACGCGAAGGCGAAGAGTATCTGCGCATTGTTTTGGAAGAGGCCGGCTCCACATGTGTGATCGGCGAAGACCTTGGCATGGTGCCCGATTACATGCGTCCAGACCTGCACTCGCTGGGCATCGCCGGATTCAAAATCCCACAATGGCAAGTGCGCGATGGCGCGATCACTCCGGGAGACAAATATGAACGGCTTTCCGTTGCGACGTATGCCACCCATGATCACAAGCCGGTCCGCGCGTTATGGGAAGAAGTCTTCGAACATCCAACAGCTACATCGGAACAATCGAGATTCGATCTGGCAAAGATTGCCGTGTTCGCCGGTTTCCAGCCAACCATCGACCAGATCGACTTCGAAAAGGATTTCTATCCGGCGATCATGGAAGCGCTTTTCAAAAGCGAGTCGTGGCTTGCCATCGTCATGATCACCGATCTGCTGGCGCGCAAATACCGCTTCAACGTCCCTGGGACAAGGGCGAATTTGAATTGGACACGACGGATGCAGCGCTCGATCGCGCAGCTCCGTTCCAGCCGCAAAGAGCAAAAGCGGATGCGCTTAGTCCATGAGTTGCTGGTAAAAACAGGCCGGGTTTGAATACAAATCTTAGGCCGTTCGGCGCGACCGGCGGTCGCGCCCTACCGAATCGTCGCGCCGTTGCCTTCGAGGCAAATTCGTCGAATCCTTCCCTATGCGCTCTTTTCGATCGGGGCGCCGACTTTGTTGCCCCATTCAGTCCAGGAACCGTCGTAGTTACGGACGTTATTCAAGCCTAACAAGTAGGTGAGCACAAACCAGGTGTGACTGGATCGTTCGCCGATGCGGCAGTAAACAACTGTCTCCTTTTCGGGTCCGACTCCGCATTGATCGAAATAAATTTTGGCTAGTTCTGAAGCCGGTTTGAATGTGGCGTCATCATTGGTAGCCGTTTTCCACGGCATGCTTTTTGCCCCGGGGATATGGCCGCCCCGCAACACGCCTTCCTGCGGATACTCCGGCATATGCGTGATCTCGCCCTTGTATTCGCCCGGCGAGCGGACGTCGATCAGCGGTTTGCCGCTCTTGCTTTGCGCCAGCGCTTCGTCGAAAAAGGCGCGAATCTCCTCGTCGAATCGTTTCTTCGGCACCGGGTAATCTGTCTTTGTATACTTGGGTACATCGCGGGTCATGGGGCGACCTTCGGCTTTCCATTTGTCCCGACCGCCATTGAGAATTTTCACTTTCTCGTGTCCAAACAGCCGGAAGGCCCAGAGAGCGTAGCAGGCCCACCAATTGGCTTTATCGCCATAAAAAATGCAGGTGGTGTCTGGTGTAATCCCGTTACGACCGCAAATCTCCGCAAATTTCTCGGTCGAAATATAATCACGGATCACCGGGTCTTGCAGATCAGCGCGCCAATCAATATGTACTGCGCCGGGAATGTGCCCGGTATCGTAAAGGAGCACATCTTCGTTTGACTCAACGATCCGGATCCCTTCGTCTTTCAGGTGTTTCTCGAGCCAATCGGTCTCGACCAGCGCTTCAGGATGCGCGTATTGCGCAGGATGGGTAGCCATAGGAGCAAAAACTTCACGCTGCTCTCACAGGCCGGCAAGGGATTTCACAATCTGATCGTCGATGGAAGCAGGCAAGGCGACTGGCCGATGATCGGGCGGCAGTTTCTATGTCCTAGTGCTTCTCCGCTTGCAAAAGCTTGATCGCGTCGCGCAACTCCGCGGCGCGCTCGTAAAGCTCCTTTGCAATCGCAGTTTCCATCTCGCGCTGCATGATCTCCAGTTTGGAAAGCGGGCGCTTTGCTTTCACTTCCTCGAGCCATTCGTCGAGAAATGCGATCTCGGAGCTCTTCGATACCAGTTCAGGAAAGTTTGACTGTTGCAAGAAATCCGTGATTGCATCACGGCCGCGCTCAATTTCGCCTATGGCTTCGGCAAACTTGCCCTGCCCAAGAAGAATAGACGCCTTGGCGCGCGTGTTCATCATGAGCACGTAAGGCCGGAACTGTTGGAGGCTCCAGGAAAATTCCTCGCGATCCGTGTGCTCGGAAACAAAGGTGAAAAGATCCAGATTGCGCTGCGTATCGCGGACCACGCCTTCGAAATCATTGATCTGAAACAGGCTTAGATAACGATGATAATATTGGATACCTTCCTGTTGAAGCTCTGCGCATTGTTCAGGCGAAAGCTCGTAGGTTTCGCCTTTCGTCGCAGCGCGGGTCGCCCGCTTTTGATGATATTCCAAAAGCGACTCACAATTGTGCGGGCGCCGGCCATCCGGTCGGCCAGCCACTTCCATTTGTAATACGCCTAGGTCCACCCGCAGCTGCAATTTCTCGCGCCCATCGAGGCCGGCGATCTTACGCACTTTGATATTGCCGTTCTCGTGCGGCCAATCTTTCAGGATGGTATTGAGATCCAAGCTCATCGTAACCAAACATCGAACACTTAATGTTGCCTTGTCAATAATATCGCGACTGCGCTTGCTGTTAGAGGTAGCCGCCTGATCGCGAACGCCTTCAGAGTGCCGGCCGTAACCATTGGCTTTGCAGGCGACGCGCCTGCAACTACAGTGTCGAAAATGGAAGACGCGATCGAGTCGTTTATCCGTTTCCTCGCAGTCGAGCGTGGTCTTTCTGAAAATTATCAGCTCTCCACCCAAAGGTCGCTGAGCGAATTCGGGCGGTGGTGTGCGGCCAGGAAAAAAATCGAAGATCCTCGCTCGGTGACCTTGCCGGCGATCAGCGAATATCTTGCAGATCGCAAGCGCGCTGGGCTCTCCGCTTCCTCGATCAAACTCATCGTAGTCGCGTTGAAGATTTTTTTTCGGTTCCTGGTCGCTCAAGGCAAGGTTCAGCGCGATCCCGCTGAAGCGCTGACGCTCCCGCGAATCGAGCGATATCTCCCTGAAACGCTGAATGAATTGCAAATCGAGCAGTTCCTGGAAAAGATCGACACGAATGCCCTTCACGGCTTGCGCGATCGAGCGATGATCGAGCTGCTTTACGCAAGTGGTCTGCGTATTTCTGAGCTGACAAACGCGCGTCTTGAGAATTTCAACTTCGAAGAGCGAATTGTGCGCGTGACTGGTAAGGGAAATAAGACCCGTCTTGTGCCGGTGGGTCGCAAGGCGTGCGAAGCGCTGGCGGCGTACTTGTCCACCGAGCGGCCGAAACTCGTGAAGCGCCGTAGCAGCAGCGAGATTTTTCTTTCCGAGCGCGGCACCAAACTGACAACAACGCGTATCTGGCAGATCGTAAAGGAACATGCACGCCGCGCCGGACTCGAACAGAACATTTATCCGCACCTTCTGCGACACAGCTTCGCGACGCATCTCCTGGGAAACGGCGCCGATCTGCGCATCATCCAGGAAATGCTCGGCCACGCCGACATTTCAACCACGCAAGTATATACGCACGTCGATCAACAGCGATTGAAAGCCGTGCATCGGCAATTTCATCCGAGAGCGTGATTTTCACTTATGTAGAGGCAGCCGTGTCGGCTGCAAACACTTGGATTTCGCAGGCGACACGCCTGCCGCTACAGAGATTTCGAATACGGCGCGGTACCAGACCTGGATTGGAGATGCTCGATCACTTTGGGTTTGATCAGGTATGGAGCATCGAGTATCGAGCATCCGCGCCCGAGAGGCGCCGCTTATGAAACGAATTCTGTTGCTGATCATCGCGGTCGCCATTGCCGCATTCGCTGGTTGGTACTACTGGAATCTTTCCCAACAAATTTCGAGCGCTCCTGTGGTCGGGCTTCTGCCCCGGGACACAATTTTCTTGGCGCACATGCCGGACTTTAATCGGACAGAGGAAGAGTGGTTTCAGTCGGATATTTATCAGCTGTACCGTGAACCGGCTGTGCAGGATTTTTTGCGCAAGCCGCTGGGCAACGTGCAAAAACAAAACCCCGTCTCTCAAAAGCTGCAGGAAGTGGAACAACTCGACCCAAAGAACGTCTTCTTTGCCTTGACGTCCATCAGCGATAGCGTTCCAAGCGTTGTGGGCGGCTTTCGTTTTCGCGGGACCCAAGAGAACGCCGAGCGGATCATCGGCAAATGGCGGGCGATGCTCTTGGAACAACGTCCGGGCACGAAGGGAGAAAAACTTCAGTATCAGGGCCATGAAATCGACGTGGCCACGGCGACTCCATTTACTCTGGCAACAACGTATGATCGTCCGTGGTTCTTCGCGGCGACAAATGTGACGGAATTAAAGGCACTACTGGATCGCCTCGACCATCGCGCGAAAAATTCAGGGGAAACCCTCGACAAGGACGAAGCATATCGTAAGGCCATCTTGCATCGGCCATCGAATTACGCAGCGTTTTTCTATCTCCAGCCCAAAGCATTTTCTGAGCGGCTTGCCGCGTTGCGTGCTGCTGTGCAATCAAGCCCGACTCCCGGCGAGACCACGATGCTTGAAAAAATGCGGTGCATTGCGGGTTCGACGCGATTCGAGAACGGAAAAATACGTGATGTGCTTTTTCTTGGCATGCCAAAGCTCGAGAATAACGCCACACTCAACCGCTCCTCACTAACGCTTGGAACAAAGGAAACGTTTTTTTACCTGGCGCTGCTGTTGAATCTCGGAGAAAAGATGGAAACGCTAAACCAGGCCGCTACGCTGAGCGGCGCGGTGCAGAAAGCTTTCCAGGACTTCGCCATCAGCGGGATTGCACCCGACGATTGGAAAGCTGCGTTCGGCCTCGAGCTGGGAGCGCTAGCAGATTGGCCATCCAGTGCGCATTGGCCATCTTTACTTCTGACCCTGCCCGTGCTGGACACGACCAAGGCCAATAAGATCATCGAGGCGTTTACACGCGCCGATGAAGGGGCAATCTGGACGCAAACAGAGAAGGACGGTGTCCGCTATTTTTCGAAGCAGTCGGCAGCCACATTCGTCGCAATCACTCCAACGATCGCGTTATCTGACCGGATTCTTATAGCCGGTTTCAATCCCGTATCAGTAGAAGAGGCGGTAAAACGCAGCGCCGGTAGCTCGTCGGAGCTCGTTGATTCGCAAGCTTACAAAGCAGCCGAGCGATTGCTACCAGCGCCGACGAATTTTTTTTCATACGTCGATACAGCGCTGCTGTACTCGCGGCTTGATGCTTCGCTTCGTCCAATGTTGCTAATGGCGGCGGCTTTCATGCCGGCTATAGCTCGCTCCGTTGATCCAGGCAAGATTCCATCGCCAGATGTGATTACAAAGCACCTAAGTCCGATTGTCTCCTCGCAAAGATATGACCGCGATGGCTATGTGGCCGAGTCGCTCGGGCCAATCACGTTGGACCAAGCGGCTATAGGTCTCGCCATCCTAAGCAGCGCCGGCACGGCGGCACGACAGCAGGCCGCCACAGGCTTTGGCAGTTGGGCGGCGCCTTCTTCGACAGCCACGCCGCAAGCGGCGATGAGCAGCCCATCGCCCACGCCATAGCAAAGATGGGAAAGAACTGCCGGATTGGAGAGCTGCGCCATTTCGGCACTCTTTTGAGTTTTAGCCACGGGCAAACAAAGAAAAGTGCTGCAGTTTGGCGAAAATGTGCTATCTTCCTCGCCTTATGGCTATTCTAAAGAAAAATGCATTCTCCCGTCGCGTTCCTGATCTGGTAACTGAGGAGCTGGTCGCTGTCCTCTCACGGCGTTCGTCGTTCGAATTTAAGCAGTTGTTCGACATCGTGCACGAGAATCTTCGCGCCCGGAACGCTGCCAGCGGTGGCGAGGAAATGCTGCGCTTGCGAGCTTATGAGAAATTGCAAAATCTCGTGGCGCGGGGCGCGGTCAAGAAGAACGGCAAGAAATACAAGGGATTGCCTTCGGCTCTGGCCAGCGCGATTGCCCAGCAGAATGGCCATCTTGCTGGTGTAAAATAACGGGACCCTCCTGGTTTTAGGGAATTCCGGATGCTAGGCGAATATTTGCCGGTTCTCCTGCAAATCCTTGTAGCGATCCTCTTCGCCGCCTCTGCGTTGGTTGTCAGCGTGCTGGTAGGCAAAAGCGGAAAACGTACGCCAGCCAAGGATACCCCGTACGAATGCGGCATGATCCCCCAGGGTGAACGCCAGCCACGCTTCAGCGTGAAGTTTTATGTCGTGGCGATGCTTTTTATCCTGTTCGACATTGAGATCGTGTTCATGTACCCATGGGCAGTCGTGTATCGCGACGCAATCAGGCAGAGCAGCGTCATTTTCTGGAGCATGCTCAGCTTCATAACAATCCTGATGGTGGGTTACGCTTACGCTGTCAAAAAAGGCGCCCTGGATTTTAAGAGATAAGTCTTTTGTTCTTACTCCTGCTCTTCCTCATGCTGTACAGAGGCGGGATCCGAGCGTGAGCAGGGTTAGGGACAGAGAGCGTAGTCCTGTATTTCAAGACGCTGCTAAAGGATGAACGCCTCAGGGCGATCTTCTGGCAGTCCCCGATTTCTGCCGCTTCTCCTCGTGTTGAGCGTCCTTCTTTAGTGCACTGACAACCGTCTCCTGGCTAGTTGGTGGTGACCAAAATGCGCCCGCTGAAACAAAAGCCGCTTGGGAAAAGCTGTTAGGCCAGGATTCTTATGCGAGATGAAAGTGAGACGGTCCGGGGAGAACACCCAGGTTGGTGGCGACCGCGTCTCGCTGCCGCAATCACCGATCTTTGACATTCCTTCCTCATTCGTCATTCGTGCTTCGTCATCATGATGTTATTGAAGAGTGACAGTCTCCGGGAGTCTTCGGTGGCCATAGCGGTGTCGCTTGTCGCCGCGGTCGCCTTTTATTTCTCGACGAAGGCAACCCTCCACGATCTGGATTATACAAATCAGATTGCTTCAGCTTTCCTCCACGGCCATCTGGGTCTTCGGGAAACGCCGCCTGAGTGGCTTAATGAGATGATCCCCAAAGGAAACGCGTATTATTCAGCGTTTCCTTTGGGAGCAGTGCTTAGCATGCTTCCCGTAGCGCTTCTCCAAAAAGCAAGGTTGATTCATACCTTTCCCGGGCATCTTTTGGCAGCCTTGATTGCCGGCCTATGCGTTTATTTCTTTTTCGGACTCGCGAAGGCATTCGGAGCCGATTACTCCAATCTCAAAACCAAATCGTTAACTCGCCAGACTATGTTGGCCTTGTTTCCCATTTTCGGAACCTGGACCTGGTGCAACCTCGGATTCGGCGGCGCCTGGCAAATCGCTCTCGGCCTGGCTTTGCTTGGGCAAGCCGCTGCGCTCTATTTCACGTTGGTCCGGCCATCGCCGTTTGTTGCAGGGGCGTTCTTCGCCCTGGCTTTTGGGAATCGCACCGAGCTACTTATCACATTGCCTCTTTACCTTTGTCTTCTCTGGCGGTCGCCAAGTGAATGCGTAGTCACCTGGAAGAATCTAAAACGAGGACTTCGGGAAAACAGCCGGATGCTCAGCCGTTTTTTAAGCCTGCCAATAACGCTCGCGCTCCTAACCGCCGCCTATAACTTCGCGCGTTTCCATTCCATTTTCGACTTTGGCTACATTCACATCCCGGAAGTAGCCCAGGAACCCTGGTATCAGCATGGGTTATTTTCGATTCATGCTATACCTTGGAATATCTACACGATGTTGTTTCAAGGCTTCGAGAGCATTGATTACTTCCCTTACATTCAGCCAAACGGCTTTGGCTGCTCGATCTTCCTAGCCAGCCCTTTGCTAAGCCTTCTGTTTCGCCCGGGCGGACAATACAAAGTAGTGGCCTGGGTGGCGATCGCCCTTTTAACGCTCGTGCTTTGGTTGCACGGGAACCCGGGCAGCTGGCAATTCTCCTATCGCTACGCCATGATCCTGCTTCCCTGGATGTTCCTTCTGCTGACAGGCAATGGCCCTGCGAAAATAACTGTGCCAGAGATCTCGCTCTTCATTGTTTCAGTCGCAATCAACGCGATAGCCGTGTGGGAATTTCTCTGGACTGACCAGATTCAGCCGTAGAAACCTCTATGTTCGTCCCCCAAAAATCTACAAAGGAAAGATAGTCCCAAACTCCATCAACGACAGCGGTCCCGGCTCATTGCGTCAGGCGCTCGCCGACGTGAATGACGGAGATACAATCACTTTCGCGGTGACCGGTACCATTGCGCTGACCAGCGGCGAACTGACAGTCGATGACAACGTGACAATCAGCGGCCCGGGACCAGATCTCTTCTTGGTAGTCAGCGCATCGGCCTTGTCAGGGCGACTTCGCGTATTTCATGTGATGGAGGGGCACTGTGACGCTGAGAAGGCCTTACGATCAGCTGCGGATTTTTTAGCTCGATGTTTTCGGCGCGATCTTACAATTACCAGTCCACATTGAGCGTCCACAACTGCATCGTCCGGGACTAACCAAGGCGTATTCAAGGAGTCTTAGGGATTTACAGCGATCCTCGGCCAAGGAAGCGCAACACTAACGGTTTTTAACAGCATCCGTAACCAACAACTGCGCTTGTCGTGACTACGGCTCCGGTCTGTCGGCGGTGGGATCTGGTATCGGGGGGGAGGGAGGTTGACGATTGTCAACACCACGGTGAGTAATAATTTTGCAGTTTCGTTTTCTTCCGGATCTGATTGGGGACGGCGGAGGCATCTCAGTAGCGGCGGAATACTTTTTTCACGATTACCGCTTACCAGCCGATCTATCAGTTTCGGTAACATCGTCTTTTTCGTGTCATCACGGTGGCGGTATTATTACTGGAAATGCCGTAATCACAGACAGCACTATCAGTGGCATACCTCGTCTGGCGGCCAATTCGGGTTTCCGACAGTAGACCTGGCTTTGGCGGCGGTATCTGCCGCCGGTGGACCGCTCATGATTTTAGCAATAGCACTATCACCGGCAATGCACGCGTACGAGTTCAAGGGTTCTGGATGGGGCGGTGGTATTTACACTGCCGTGACACTCATTCTCAGGAATAGCACCGTCAGTGACAACTTTGCTCTCGACGGCGGCGGTCTCTACAACACCGGTTCACTCGACATCGGAACCACGATTCTAAAGAGCGGCTTTACGGGCGGTAATATCTTCAATAGCGGTGGCTCTTATCACATCGCATGGCTACAACCTGAGCGATGATGATGGCGGCGGTTACCTAAACGGTCCGGGCGATCAGATCAATACCGATCCACTTCTTGGTCCATTGCAGGATAACGGCGGTCCGACGTCGACCCATGCGTTGCTACCCGGCAGCCCCGCCATTGATGCTGGCGATCCCAGCTTCACTCCGCCGCCCTGGTACGACCAGCGCGGGCCTGATTTCTGGCGCCTAAGGAACAATCGCGTCGACATTGGCTCCTTTGAAGTGCAGGAAGGGCCTGCGGTGACGCCGACGCCGACGCCAACACCTACTCCGACCCCGACACCAACGCCGACGCCTAGACCTGCCCCAACACCGCAGCCGCGTCCCACTCCGCGCCCTCGCCCGGCCCCTCGATGAGGTCCGGTGGTCGGTGATCTGCGAACTAGTCATCCGGCTTGACACGAAGCCAGCGGGCCATGGTAAAAGGGCAGCGGAAATTTAGCAAACACTGACGAATGAAGTCTCTATCTTTCACTGTCTCGGTGATCCTCATTTGTTTCGAAAAAATGGTGATTCGCGATCGGAGATCCGTCTACGGAAGGCTACTGCGCGACAAGCCGGTAAACGGTTGGTGTATTGGAGATTAATTGGCCGCCGATTTTATATTTGACCCGGCTGCAGGCTCAGAGCCAAAGGACGCAAGGCAGGTTGACTCGTCATCCTGATTGACACAAGGGCAGTGCGGCATGGTAAAACGGTGGCGGAAATTCTTAAACACGAACGCATGAAGCCTCTATTTTCCATTCTCTCGGTTATCCTTGTTTATTTCTGGAGCGCAGTTGTTTCAACAAACGCGCAGGCGAACGTTACGCAATTTCACAACCATGATTCGCGAGACGGCCTTTACGTTGACTCCGCTTTTACTCAGAGCGCTGCCGCTAATCTCACGCGCGACCTGGACTTTGACGGCACAATCGTCGGCGATGTTTATGCGCAACCGCTTTACCTTGATGATGGCCCGGGCGGCAGGCCGACAGTTATTGCAGTAACCGAATCGAATAATGTGTATGCGCTCGATGCAGTTGATGGGAGCGTTATCTGGGAACGCAACGTTGGCCCTCCGGTGTCGGCAGGCGATCTCGAATGCACCAAGTTTGATCCCATGGGCATCATTGGGACGCCGATTGTCGATCTCGCCTCACGCGCTCTCTTTTTGGACGCAATGACCACACCCGATGGCGGTGAGACCAAGAAACATCTCATCTTCTCGCTTAACGTCGATACCGGCGACATCAATCCCGGTTGGCCCGTGGACGTGGAGGAGACAGTGTCATTACAACGGCATAACATTCACTGCGGCGATCCAACAGCAACGACCGGCGCTCGGCATCGTAGGCAACATTCTTTATGTTGGATACGGGAGTATGAGGGATTGCGACGTCTATCACGGGTGGCTGGTCGGAGTGCCAATTGATAATCCAGCTGGCGTGATGGCATGGGCCGCGGCCACCACCGCCGGAACCCACGGCGGCGCAATATGGGGAGTTGGCGGCGTCGCCAGTGATGGCACAAATCCGTTCGTTACCACTGGTAACACGGTTAACACGGGCGGCAACTGGGGCGGCGGCGAGGCAGTGATTCGCTTCCAGCCCGGCCCGATCTTTAGTGGTTCGCCCGCCGATTACTGGGCCCCTACCAATTGGCAGTCGCTCGATCAAAGTGACGCCGATCTGGGTGCTTCCGGTCCATTGCTGGTGGATGTGCCCGGTGCAACTCCTTCGCACCTTGTGGTTGCAATGGGGAAGGACCGCAATGCGTATTTGGTTAATCGAGACAACCTTGGTGGTATCAGCCAGCCTGTAGCTTCAGCGCAGGTTGCCAGTAGCACTATTCTCCAGGCAGCCGCCACCTATCGGACCAAACAGGGCACTTATGTTGCGTTCCGCGCCAACAACGACGGCAATACTATCCTGTCCGCTTTCCGCATTACTCCGACCAATCCGCCTACAATCGACATCCCGGGCGGTTGGAGTGTGACCCGGGCAAGTGGCGGTTGCGGCTCGCCCTTTGTAACCTCGACTGATGGCAGTAATAATATGATTGTCTGGGTGGTAGGGACGGAGGATCATGCCACACAAGGCGACCAGCGATTACACGGTTATGACGGAGATACCGGTGCGGTTGTTTACGATGGCGGCGGCCCTAACGAACTGATGGCGGGAACGCATTACTATAGTACCACTGGCATTGTGGCTCGCGGACGCGTCTACGTCGCCAGCGATAACAAAGTGTATGCGTTTGCCCTGCCGGACGTGACGCCGACGCCGACACCTACCCCGACCCCCACCGCGACTCCAACACCGACACCATCACCTACCGCTACAGCGTCACCCACTCCGACCCCGACGGCAACTCCTACTGTGAGGCCGACACCAAGGCCTACTCCCACACCAAGGCCGCGCCCTGTGTCACCGCCTCGCCCCACCCCGCGCTGAAAGACATGGTGATTCGTGATGGTCATCAGCGATTGGTCATTCGGCTTGACACGAAGACAGCGCGGGATGGTAAAAGGGTCGCGGGAATTATTAAACGCTGACGTATGAAGCCGCCATCTTACATTTTCTCGGTTGTCCTTGCCTATTTTGGGAGCGCCGTTGTTCCGATAAACGCGCAGGTGAACGTGATCCAGTTTCACAACCACGATTCGCGTGACGGGCTTTACATTGATGCGGCTTTTACGCAGAGCGCCGCCGCCAATCTCGCGCGCGATCTGAACTTTGACGGCACAATCGTTGGGAACGTTTATGCGCAGCCACTTTACATCGACGACGGCCCGGGCGGCAGGACAACAGTCATTGCAGTAACCGAATCCAATAACGTCTACGCGCTCGACGCTGTAGACGGCTCGGTCATCTGGGAGCGCAACGTGGGCGATCCTGTGTCGGCGGACGATCTCATCTGCAGTGATTTTGATCCCATGGGCATCATAGGGACGCCGATTGTTGATCTTGCTTCACGCGCGCTCTTTTTCGACGCAATGGTCACACCTGATGGCGGCGCGACGAAGAAACATTTCATCTTTTCCCTTAATGTGGATACGGGCGACATCAATCCTGGCTGGCCCGTGGACGTGGAGGCGACAGCTAATTATAACGGCACAACCTTCACTGCGGCGATCCAACAGCAACGACCGGCGCTCGGCATCGTGGGCAACATTCTCTATGTCGGCTATGGGAGCATGAGAGATTGTAGCCTCTATCATGGCTGGCTCGTGGGCGTGCCCATCGATAATCCAGCCAGCGTAACGGCTTGGGCGACCAGCGCCATCGGCGGCGCCATATGGGGAGTGGGCGGCGTCGCCAGCGATGGAAAAAACCCGTTTCGTCGCCACGGGTAATACTTTCAATACCACCGGCAATTGGGGTGGCGGCGAAGCCGTAATACGCTTCCAACCCGGCCCAATCTTTACCGGCTCGCCCACCGATTATTGGGCGCCCCTCGACTGGTTCGATCTCGATACTTGGGACTTCGATGTGGGCAGCTGCGGGCCGTTGCTGGTGGATGTGCCAGGCGCAACGCCTTCTCATCTGGTTGTCGCTCTTGGCAAGAATACCGTCGGTTATTTGCTTAATCGTGATAATCTGGGGGGAATCAGTTTGCCTGTGGCGCAATCCAGCGTAGATCCCGGCAACAGCATCATCCAGGCGGCCGTTACCTATCGAACGGAGCAAGGCACCTATGTGGCTTTTCGCGCAACCAAAGAAAAGCTTTCGACCTTCCGCATTACTGCAACAAACCCGCCCACGATTCTCAGCGGTTGGAGCGCTACAAGGACCAATGGCGGTTGCGGCTCGCCTTTTGTCACTACCACTGATGGCAGTAGTAACCCAATTGTCTGGGTAATGGGTACTGCTGGCTGGGGCATCGAAGGGGACCAGCGGTTGCACGGCTATGATGGAGACACCGGAGCGGTTGTTTACGCTGGTGGTGGTCCGAACGAACTGATCCCAGGCACACATACCTATAGCACGACTGGCATTGTAGCTCGGGGACGCATGTACGTTGCTGGAGACAACAAGGTGTATGCCTTTACCGCGCCAACACCCACACCTACGCCAACACCTACTCCAACGCCGAGACCTACTCCCACACCGCGACCTCGCCCCAGCCCACCGCCTCGCCCGACTCCGCTACGTTGAAACAGACGGTGATCAACCGTCGGCGGTGAGCGATCGAATAGCAAGCTGCCTTCGTCAAAAGGAGCGGGTGAGCTAGGGGTGAATCTCGTTAGTCCAAAGAAATTGCCAGGTAGCGATCGCATTGATTGCGACCGAAACAGCAAAAAGTGAAACTTCGATTACAGATATCTTCGCCGGGCCGTTGCCAACTAACAACAGGAACATCCACGGGAGCAGGATAATCGCGTAGCGGTAGGAGAATTGCCAGCCGCCCGGATTCCCATGGGTCCAGAGGATGAACGTGAGCACTGCGATAACAAGCCAGCATGCCCGTTTGTATCTTCCGCCTTCTCTGAAAATGAGGAAAAGAAACGGACTGCTGAGAAAGATCGAGCATCCAAATGGATAGAGCCTGAGATATGGGAAAGTGGGACGGTCCCCGAAGCCCTCGAACAACATTTTGTGCACGTTCCATGGAATGGCATGCAGCGAGAACAACCCATGTTGATACCAAGGTTCGCGAAGCACGCCAGGGATCCGGGCATATCCAAAATCGAAGAACGAACCAAACCGCGCGAAGTTATATCCCGCAGTTAGGATTCCCAGCGTCAGCGGCAATAGCATGAAGTCAGTGAGTGGACGCCAGTTTTCCCGCAGCCATTGCTTTGCTTTCGCGACACGGGGACGATTATCGCTCACCGGCGTCGCCGACAGGAAGTAGAGGAAAACAGGTAGAGTAAGGATTAGTTCGGTTCGATTGCCGAAAGCCACGGCAAAGAACGCCCCGGCAGCCAGCGGACGCGGACGGACCAACGTGAAATAGAGGGCCCCTGCCTCTCCAAGTATGGCAAAACCAAGTGCGAGTTGCCACGCGCCGGCAAATCCAAGATTACACCAGAGCCAGGTCCCAAAAACCGGAAAAAGCGCCAGGAGAATCCGTCTGCTGAGCGATTTGCCTTCGAGGCTCGACAATCTGAAAAAGAAAAAAACGCAGAGCCCTGCAATAAATGCTGCCAGAGCTCGCGCAGGAAAAGCGTGAATCCAGCCTGCTTTTTGCAAAACCGCGAATGGAAGCACACTAAGCACTGCGCCTAGTGGAAACACTGAGTAATAGCTTCCATTGAAAGGAACCATCTCGTTCAGCCAGGAAGGCGGCTGATTCTGGATGCCCACATGACCATTCAGCAATGCCAAAGCGACTCGCGCGGTGTAATCGAAATGCTGGTGCGCTGGCTTGCTTGAAAAATAAAAAGCGAGCGCTGCGACGACGAAGAGCCCGGCGGCGAGCGCAAACTCTCGAATGCTCTCCTTCTTCAGTAGTTGGGCCGCGATTACCAACTTCGATTGCTCGAATTGAGGCGGATCGGCTACGTCGCTCTTTGGTGGAGTCTGGAAGTCGTTCACAAGTGTGAGAGCAATTGCGCGCGAGATTGTCCTGATGGCAGAGCTATTAGCTGCAATGGGCGGGATCTTATCGTGAGGGGATTGAGTTGTTGTCTGCTAGAGTTTGAAACCGGCAGCGACGGCGTCCTGGTGAAACATGCGGACCGTATCGAGCGAGAGTTCATCGAGGTCTTTCCCTCCAAGGGCAACCAGCTTTCTGAGAATATCGTGAGGAACTGTAACAATATGGCAACGGCATGCGGCGGCTTGAAAGACATTAAGCACCTCACGAACGCTCGCCCAGAGAAGTTCAGCTCTTGGCAACTTGCGCAGTATCTCGAGCGACTGCTTCATAATCGGCAATGGATCGACCCCGGTATCGGCGATGCGGCCGGCGAAAACTGAAACGACGGCTGGGACGCTCGGGTTTAATGCAGCCGCGACCGACTTTACCTGACGTGGGGTTAGCAGCGCAGTAATATTTAACTTTACGCCCTCACCGGCTAGCTGCTCAATTAACGAGATAGACGATTCGCCACGCGTATTTGTGATCGGAATTTTAACGTAAACGTTGTCCTGCCACTGGTGAATCTTAAGCGCTTGCCGACGCATCTCGGAAAAATCATCAGAGAAGACTTCAAACGAAATTGGCTTCGATTTGACTTCTCTGAGCACTGCTCGAGCAAAGGTTTCGTAATCGGTCAGACCGACTTTGTGCATCAAAGTTGGATTGGTGGTAAGACCATGGATGTAGGGCTGACGATAAAGGTCTGCGATGCCCTTGAGATCTGCGCCATCTGCGAAAATTTTTACCGGCAAATCCAGGATGCCTTGATTCATATTTTTGGAGATTATTGGCTCAGAACGTACGCAAAGAGTATCAGAGGCAGGCGTCGCGGAGAAGAGCATTCACAGCATCATTGAAGTTTGGGACTTTAAAGTCGGGCCACCTCGCGCAAACTCTCTTCGTAGCCGCGCTGAATGAAGATCGCTCGACAACCCGCCGCGCGCGCACAATCGAACGTCGCGCCAAAGGGATGGCAGCGTCGACTGCATTTTCAAATGCATCGCTTCGACCGTTTCGCGACTCTGTTTGCCGCGGCCGACGTCGGGCTGGTTGGTGATCACGACCAACAGGAAGTTCGCTGCCTTAAGGCGTGCAAAGCCCGGAGCTACCTCGTCGTGGAGCTCCAAATCTTCGACACTGAGACGGAGGATAGGGATGACCGTTCCGGACAAAAGCCCGATTTAGCACCCCATCGCTATCAAGGAAGACTGCGCGTCGCGCTACTTCATACTTTCCCATTTTGTCTCTGCCAGCTTTAGCCCGGGATGAGACACCCACAAGTGCCACACCACCGCTTGAAAAGCCTCCGAGTGTGGCGTGACATTTGCGGGATTGACGGTCGGAATCACAATTGTCACATCTGCAACCCGCGCGGTGTAACCTCCATCGCGGCCGACAATCCCAAGAACTGCAGTTCCCCGTTCCTTCGCCAGTTGCACTGCCGCGACCAAATTCGCACTGACATTCTTTTCCACGTTCCCTCCGCCCACTGACAGAACAAGAAGCGCGTCTTTTTCACTCAGTCGGCTTCCGTTAAGCCATTCCGCGAACACGGAAGGCCATCCATCATCGTTGGTGCGGGCGGTTAGTTCCGAGACATTATCCGTAGGCGCGTAGCATTCCATCCCTGCGAGCTTTCGGAAATCATTCACAGCATGAGACGCGTTTGCCGCGCTGCCTCCGACCCCGAGGATAAAAAGCCGGCCGCCACGCGCACGAACATCCGCCAAGAGCTCCACCGCTTTTTCGCAAAGTGTCGTGTCGAGTTTCGAGATTATTTCAGTCGTCTCACGCAGGTAATCCTCAGAATAGCTCATGGCAAAATGGTAGCTGGTTTGCCGCGCAGCAGGGAATCAAGTTCCGCGAGACCCTCGCGCGAGCCGATTTCATAGAAGCGTTGTTTCACTTCATACGCGGCCATTTGTTTCTCCGACACCAAGCGCGAGTAAACGTCCGCCAAATCAAAGGGAATATTATTGGGGAATGGCGCGAAGACTGCCGCATTCAGAACAGCGATGCCGTAATCGATGTGACGCATTTCTGGTGTGCGCAGTTTCTTGTCATAGCGACGAATTTCGCCGGCCTCAAAACAGACGTTGCTGGTATCCCAGCGGCCTTCATTTTCGAGGATTGTCATTAAAGCGGATTTCCCGCTCAGAACAAAAGCGCCCACAATCGCGGAGTAATCAACCGGCATGTATGAGTCTCCGTAGATTACCAGAAAGCGTTCGTCGAGCATCGGAAGCGCCCGTTTCAGTGCGCCACCGGTTCCCAGAAGAGTTGGGCCATCAAATGAGTAGACAATCTGAACACCGAGACTGCTTCCGTCGCCTAGTTTTGCCTTGATCATCTCGCCGAGGTAGCCGACACAAAGCACTATTTTCCGAAGGCCATGAGAATGCAGCAGCCGCACTTGATGTAGCAGGAACGGTTCGCCTGCCACGCTCAACAGTGCTTTTGGCGTTTTGTCAGTCACCGGCCAAAGTCGCGTGGCAAGTCCGCCGGCGAGAATGGCCACAGGCCAGTTGGACAGGTCAATCTCCGCGCCGTGCGCGTTCATTGAATTAGAATTTTGGTGCCTTCAGGTTCGAATCGGAAACGGATTTCCGTTAATCCTTTCTCGCGCATGGCTTGACGCAGCCGAGTTTTATCTTCGGCGTAAAACATGAGGAAGCCGCCGCCGCCGGCGCCGATTAATTTTCCGCCGAGCGCGCCATTAGCGATCGCGCAATCATAAAAGTCATTGATACGCTCGTTGCTCATGCTCGCCGAACGTTCTTTTTTACGCTGCCAATGAACATCCATTAGCCGCGCGAACTCATGAGGATCGTTTGCTTCCAACGCGCGCTGACTTTGCCGCCCCAGTTCTTTCACGAAGTGCAGGTTCTCAAGCATCGCTCTGTCGGACTCTGTGCTCTTATCGTGCTGTTCCCGCAAAATCTTTGAGGCCGACCGCGAGTAACCGGTAAAAAACAGCAATAAGTTGTCCTCCAAATCAAGGTACGTTTCCTCGGAAATCCTAAGAGGGGACGCCTGGACCTGGTCATTCGGCAGAAAGTGAAAACAAGTGATTCCGCCGTAGGCGGCAATGTATTGGTCTTGTTTACCTATTGGTTCGCGCAGTTTTTCCAGTTCGATACAACAGGCCTGCTCGGCCAGCTCGGACGGATGAACAAGATTTTTGTGCAACGCATGCAAGGCCTTGAGCAGTGCTGTTGTGAAGCTACCCGATGACCCGAGGCCGGTGCCGGCAGGAATATCGGCCATGCTGGCAATTTCCAAGTTGCGTTCCTGCACGCCCGTCAGCTTGAACGCTTCCCTTATGATGGGGTGCTCGATTTCGTCAATCGTGGATACTTCTTCCAGATGGGAATATTTCAGCAAAAAGCCATCCACAAACCGGCGATGAACCGTGATGTAGACGTATTTATCGATCGCGGCGGCGATGAGAAATCCGCCGTGCTTGCGATAATACGAGGGCAGATCAGTCCCGCCACCACCGAGCGAGATTCGCAATGGAGAACGCGTGATGATCATTGGGATTCCCAAGATGAAAAGGTTAACCGGATTGTCCAGCCGACATCATGCTATCGCGAATGTGATGGACAGAAAATCGCTCCCGGCCGGATCCTTTCGCCGCCCCATCCGTTGCTCAGTGTCGTAGCGTTCTGCCCAAAAACTCATTCCACTTGGCCCGAGTCTCTGCAGGTACATTCATGTCGGCTTCCAAAAGCCAGGACACGGTCGTAAGCGAGTTTATAACAACCGAGACAGCAACCAGCCCAATAAGCAGGTAGCGCAACTGGAACGCGAACCGACCACTGCGCAAAAAGAAGAGGAACGCGAAAATAAGAAATGGATAAAATTCCGCAGCGTAACGTTGGGCGAGGCCCATAAATGACAAAATGATGATAACCTGCAAAAAAAAGATGCTGGCAATAGTGCGGTCTACTCCGTCGGAACCTCCGGGTCGAAGCAACATTGCCACGCCAATCACGGCCCCGAGCAGAATCCACGACGAGCACCATAACAGCGAGGAGTATGTTTCGGTGAAAGGCATAACATAAAGAGTCGGGTGGTTGTAAGGCTGACGGCTCGCCTTCAAAAATGGAGGCTTATGCTGCAATTCGGGACGCCGTAAAAAGAAATAGTCCGCAAAACTGTAAGGCACA
This sequence comes from uncultured Verrucomicrobiae bacterium, assembly GCA_963758425.1. Classification (GTDB taxonomy): domain Bacteria; phylum Verrucomicrobiota; class Verrucomicrobiia; order Chthoniobacterales; family UBA10450; genus Udaeobacter. The sequence goes on along the minus strand of CAVWVV010000007.1, from coordinate 57,737 downwards.
CGGTCAAGCCGAAACAGCCCGTGCTTCACCGCAAACTGCCGTTGCTCCGGGTTGGTGGAGTAGCGCATAGGCATCCCGCTGAAATCACCGAATCGTGCGTACGTCAGAAACAGGTAAAAGACGAACGCCGCCCCGAGCGGAAGAAGAAGCCCTGCGAGATTGCGCACTGGATTTCTGCGGAATAAGCGAAGCGCAAGAACCGGCGCAATCAGAAGAAACGGGGCACCGAAGGTCGCCCTAGAAAGTAAAGCTGCGCCAGCGCAAAGAGAGAAGGCAAGCAGCGAGCCCGTCAGCACATATCCTTCCGCTTCTTGAGATCGCAACGCAAAATAAAGAGCGGCCACCGACCAGGCCAGTCCCCAAATAATCGCTTCGTTGTAGATGGAAAGATTTCCGAGAAGCAGGAGCAACGGCGAGCCGAGAGCGAATCCAACCAGCGAAGCGTTCCCCAGCCAATTTTGCCAGCAACTCGACAGTTGAGGCGCGCGCAAGGCCATCCTAACGAGTCCAGCGAATGCGAGTAAAGCGATCATCCCTGCGCAAAATCCAGAGATGCGCGACCAATGCCCTCGCCCGCCGGGATAGACAAAATTTAGTGGGATGCGGAGGAAGGCTGGGAACGGTCCAAAGTACATGTACGACTTGCCGTTCACGACCATTACTTCGTGCTTGATCGCATCACCATCGACTCCGACGTCGCCTCGCAAAAAATGTTCGGCTTGTGAATCGTAGGCTTTGCCGAGCACCTCGTTGACAAAAACCTGGCGACCTCCGGTCATGGTGAATAGCCATAGAAGCACACCCAGTGCGAAAGCGACCGGCAGGAGATTTGGCAATCGAGTTTCTTCGGGCATCGGGAAGCACCAACTACGCCTTATATTCAGACGACAATATACTGATTACTCGAACAAACCGACTGGTGTGAATTGGTCCACTGGTCATGAGACCCGCAGATGCGTCGTTGATTTGCAACACCGGCATGCCGCGCAGCGATACTCAGCCTCGAAATGAAGGCGATTGTCCCGCTGAAATCAATCCTTCGCAAGCAACTTTGCCACGGAGCGCTTTGTTGGGCTCGGATTCGGACTTGCGCGTCTCATGGGAAACGCCTATTAGCTTTACCCGCATGGTTCATCATGTCGTTCTCTATAAACTCAAACCCGAGGTCACCCCTGCTCGCGTGGAGGCGATGATGATGAACACGCGCATGCAGCTTCTCAAAATTCCCGAGGTCTTGAACATTAAATGTGGGAAGCGGATCGACCCCGAATTGCCATGGCCGTTCTTCATTGCCATCGATTTTGAGTCGATGGACAAGTACGGAATCTTTCGCGAAGACCCCATTTTCGTGAAATTCATGGAGGAAGTGATCAAGCCGAACACGGAAGATTCGCTGGACCTGGACTTCGAGATGGATCCGGGCAAGGACGTTCGCTTTTCGTAGGGGTCGAAAACGTCCGTGGCTGTAGATACGGCGCTGTCTCGCCGTGCGGGTCGCAACACGTTGAGCGCCTCGACACAGCGAGGCGGCTACAAAAACGCCTGCCATTGCTATTTTTGCGCGGAGCGCGTAATCATCCGATTTCGATGCGTCTCGGCTATCTTTACTCCCGGTATCCAGTGCTTTCGCAGACGTTTTGCGACGCGGAGATGCTGGCTCTGGAACGCCTCGGTCTCGAGCTTGAGATCGGCTCGGTGTATCCCCCGCTCACGAGCCTGCGGCACGAGCATATCGGCTGTTTGCGCGCGCCCATTCATTACGCGCCGCCGCAAGAAATCTTAAAGATTTCGGAAAAGAATGCGAAAATGCACGGCAAATGGCCGCGCAATCTGCTTGACCGGCACGAGCGAAAATATGGCCCCAGCGTCAAGGCAGAGCAGCGCGCGCGCAATGCCCTTTACTTTGCCGACCATTTCAAGCGCCGCGGCGTCGATCATGTTCATGTTCACTTCGCGAATCGAGCGGCGCACACCGCGATGTTCTTGAAAGAGATTTCAGGGATTCCATTCAGCGTGACAGCGCATGGACAGGATTTCATGAAGGATCTTGGCAATGACGATCTGTTGCGGGAGATCTGCTCCGCCGCGGAGTTCGTTGCGGCCGAAACGGATTACAGCCGCGATCTGCTCCGCCAACGCTGTCCGCATTCCGCTGGCAAAATTCACCGTGTTTATAACGGGATGGACCTGAACCGTTTTCCAACGCCGAACGAAGAAGTATCGATCAACCAGGTGCCGCGCATCATCAGCGTCGGCCGACTGGTTGCGTTCAAGGGATTTGAGTACCTGATCGACGCTTGCGCCGACCTCGCGCGCCGGGATCTTGAGTTCACCTGCGAAATCATTGGCGACGGCCCGCTACGCGGTGATCTCGAAGCAAGAATTAGAAACCTGAAGCTGTCGGATCGGGTTCAACTGCTCGGTTCACTGTCGCAGGGAGCAGTTCTGGAGAAACTCAGGGCTGCTGATATTTTCGCGCTCGCTTCGGTGACAGACACACAAGGGGCCAGCGATGTTTTTCCAACCGTGATCATCGAGGCGATGGCCGCAGCGCGTCCGGTCGTGTCCACCCGATTGGCTGGGATTCCTGAGTCAGTCGCGGATGGCGAAACAGGGTTGCTCGTTTCGCCTGAGGATACAATGGCGTTGGCCGAAGCGCTCGGACGACTCATACAAGACACCAAATTGCGATTCCACTATGGTCGCGCTGGACGCGCGCGAGTCGAACAACATTTCCGAATCGAGCACACGGTGGGACCGCTTATTGAGCTTCTGCAGACAACACCGGGTGCTACGACGAAATCCACTCAGAGGGGCGCTTCGCACCTGCCTTCGACCACCGCGCCGACCTACGGCGCGGCAAGCAGCGAAGCGACTGCAGTGACTGCATATCTAATCGAGCGCTGGCCGGACAGAGATTTGCCGCTCCTTGAACGCGAGCTTGAAGAAATGAAGCGACGTCATGTGCCGATCGTCCCAATCGTGTGCGAATTGAATTCTCGTGCGCGGTACACGCGAACGATGGAAAAAATGGCGCCGTCGCTCGAATTTCTGCCAGATGCGATGGTCATCGAGGCCGAATGGCGCGCAAACCACGCGCTCGCGCAAAAACTGGAAGAAGATCGCGCGCAGCAGAGCGTCAGGGCCCCAAGTGCCATCTTTTTGCGGCAGGCGCGTTTTGCTCTCGTGTTGATCAAGCTGCTTCGAGAAAAAAACGTGTCGCATGTCCACGCGACGAGTTCCCGTGCCCTGGTGTGCGCGCTCATTTTAAAGAAACTTCTCAACGTTACCGTGAGCGCCACGATTGAGGCGCGACCAGCATTACCGCGAGAGTGGACCCAGAACGCTTTGTCAGAGTGCGTAGGCGGCCGTGTAAAGGATCGGCAATTAGTCCGCGGCAGTTCGTTTCTTGTTGATAAGACAACATTCCGTTCGGCTCCACAGCGGGCGCTTGGACTAGCCAGTCAAAAAAGCGGGATCGATTTGACTGCTGGCACGCGTTTCTGGCAGGAATGGGCGGAATTATTTATGCGCTGGACCAGCGATCGAAAATCAAAAATTGAAAATCGAAAATGAAGAAGGCCATACTTCTCGCCGGCGGCGCCGGGACGCGTCTTTTCCCACTGACGAAGATCGTCTGCAAGCAACTTCTCCCGATCTACGACAAGCCAATGATCTGCTATCCGCTGGCTACGCTGATGCTTGGCGGCTTGCGAGAGGTGCTGATCATTTCCACTCCGAAAGATTTGCCGATGCTGCGCGATTACTTGAACGACGGCGCGCATCTTGGAATTCGGATTGAATACGCCGAGCAACCGAAACCCGAGGGCATCGCACAAGCTTTCCTGATCGCGGCAAAATTCATCGAGGGCTGCGGCGCCTCACTCATCCTGGGCGACAACATTTTCTATGGAAACCTCGACTTTTACCGAGACGCGCTGGCCATCGACCGTGGCGCCTGCATTTTCGGGTATCAAGTCCGCGACCCGGAACGGTACGGTGTAGTCGAATTCGACGCTGATGGAAAGGCAATCAGCCTCGAGGAAAAACCGAAGCAACCTAAGAGTCACTTCGCAGTGCCGGGACTTTATGTCTACGACGAGCGCGTCGTCGAGCTGTGTCGGACACTGCGTCCATCTGCACGGGGCGAATTGGAGATTACTGATCTAAATTTGCTTTATCTCAAGGAGAACCAGTTACATGTGAAGTTGCTCAGCCGCGGCATGGCCTGGCTGGATACCGGCACGACGACAACATTGCTTGAAGCAAGTAACTACATCGCCACAATCGAACACCGGCAGGGATTGAAAATCGCGTGTCTGGAAGAAGTGGCGCTTCGGGTCGGTTTTATTACGGAGTCTCAACTCGTCGCTACCATCGATCGACTGCCAAAAGGCGAATATCGAGATTATCTGCGAATCGTCTGCGACGAAGGCCCAAGCGCAGGACCAGAGCCGGTGGGATAACCAGGATGTCAGCCACCTTGGCTGACTCGGCAGCCGGGCTGCCAGTCCGGCGAATTAGATGTTCCCTGCAGCCTGGCAGGCTGCTCGCCGAGTCAGGCTGGCAGCCTAACCTCCTATTTTGCCCGCTCGCGCAGCAGATGATTTGTGTCTGCGAGCAATTTCGTTATCGGCGTCCGCTTCGGTTGCGTCGTAGTAACCGCGAATTTCGCCGTGCCGATCCACCAGCACCATCCGCGTGCTGTGAACCGGAATTCCCTGTTCGCCGCTGCCGTCCGAGACGGCAAGTTTGAAACCATCGTGCGAGAGTTTGTAAATCGCGCTCTTTGGTCCAGTAAGGAAATCCCAGCGCGCAGGATCCGCTTGCAACTTATCCGCGTAACCGCGCAGAACCTGAGGCGTATCTTTCTCCGGATCGACGCTGAATGAAACCAGATGCACGTCGGTCTTTTCCAGTGGCTTTTGCAGTTCACTCATCCGGCTGCTGATCATTGGACAAGGCCCTGGGCAGGTTGTGTAAATGAAATCGGCGATCCAAATTTTCCCTGTCAACTGCGCGGAACCAAAGGGCTGCCCATTCTGATTCACCAGCTGAAACGACGGCACCGTGCCATACGACGAAACGGCCCGCTGCCTGAGTGCGTTCACTTCGATGTGACGCAACCACAGCAATAGGCCGAGTGTAACAAACGGAATCAGGATGAGCGTGGTCTTCCACAAAGTCGAAGGCCTCGAAGGGGTACGATTCACTGCGATAGAAGTCGTATTCATGATTTTGTGAGAACAAGCGCAGCCAGCAACAGCGGCAGGTAAACAATCGATGTAATGAACAATAAACGCGCAGCTTCTCTGGTGCGGAGTCTCAAAAACCGCATGGCAACGGCAATAAACAAGCCGCCAAGCACCAGTTCGATCGCCAGATACGCAAAGCTGACAATTCCAACAAATGCAGGCAGGCCTCCCAGGATAAGGAGCAGAATGCAGAAAAAGACACTTTGGCTGGCGCTGCGTTCGCCTGCTGAGGTCATCGCTTGAAATCATGCGAAAACCCGCTCGCGAATAATCTTCGCGATACATCCACGCAATGGCGAAGAAATGCGGCAATTGCCATAGCAAAAGAATTGCGAAAAGGCTCCATGCTCCTGCATCTATTGTGCCCCGAGCCGCTGCCCAGCCAATCACTGGCGGGATGGCGCCCGGGATGGCACCAACAACCGTGTTCGCCGTGCTGGCGCGCTTGAGTGGCGTATAAGCGAAGATGTAAATTGTGATCGTGATCGCAGCGAGGATCGCGCTCAGTGCGTTGCAAGCCAGCGCAAGATAGCTAACTCCAAAGATCGAGAGGACAAGGCCGAGCCCGAGCGCTTCGGCTGGTCGCATTCGGCCCGCCGGCACTGGTCGCATTCTGGTCCGATTCATCAGCGCATCTGCTTTGCGTTCCCACCACTGATTGAGCGCGGCGGCCCCGGCAGCTGCAGCCGCTGTTCCAAACACGACGCGAAACAATTCGGCATAATCAACGGACGGTCCTGATCCGACATAAAAACCGACCGCGGTAGTCAGCAACACAAGCGATGTCAACCGCGCTTTGACTAGCTCGAAGAGATCAGCAATGAACCTTCTTCGCGCGAACGCCTGTTTCGCATTTTCGACTTCGAGCGCGGCGGTTTTCATGCGGCGACAGGTTCGCTATGCGGCGCGCCCGGGTCCGAGCCGGACTGGCAGTGTCGCGCCCTACCGAAGCTTATCTTCGAAATGCGCCAGCAAATGGCCGAGATACTCACGCCAAAAGATAGCATGATCGCCCCCACTGCGACATGCGCCGTGGCGATGTCCGCAGCTTTGTTGCTCCAAATTGTCCAAGCGCCCAGTGTCAGCTGAACGAGAAGAAATGCGATCCACCAGATCAACAATATCTTGAGCGCGGGAACCTGGCGCGCGTCTCTCCAAACGCGCGCACAAAATGTAATTACACCGATCGCAATCAGCAGCGCGACAAAACGATGTATCATTTGCAGCCAAATTTGGAAAGCGTCCACGTCCGACAAGCCACGCGCATCGCGCCAGGCGTTGATCTTTGCCAGCGCGGTCGCGCTTGTATCTGGAATCCACGCGCCGTTTGCCGTGGGAAAATCGAGAATCGATAGATCGCGATGCTGATGACGCATTGTCGCCCCCAGCGCAAGCTGCACATAAATCGCGAGCGTGATTGCAATCGCCAGGGATCGCATTGGCGCAACGTGGGACAACGACAATGGAGGGGCGAGCTCCTGCGAGCTCGGGCTTTGGACAAGCTCATCGCGGCCTGGCGTCGCAGGAGCTCCGCCCTCCAAATTCGCTGCGTTGTGACCAAGCGACCGCCAGAAATTTGTCGTGACCAGAGCGATCACCACGAGTAGTGCGAGAAACGCTTGCGCGACGCACGCATGAAAGATGCCGATTTCGTCCTTCAGCATCGTGACGCGCAGGCCACCGAGAATTCCCTGCAAGATTACACCGGCGAGCGCAATTAGTCCGAGATTGCGGACCCACCCGCGGCTCTCGCTGCGCCAAAGCCAGATCGCCAGAATGATCGTGAGAAATCCAACAGCTGAAGCAATCAGGCGATGGGTATGCTCAAACAAAATTCCGCCGACCCACTTTGAGACGGGAAACAGAAACATGTTGTAGCCGAACGTGGTCGGCCAATCCGGCACCGCGAGACCAACGTTTTTGCTCGTGACCATTCCGCCGCTACAAATGAGCAACAGTGCGGCCACGCAAATGAACCATGCAAAACGGTTCAGCCACTTGCCTGATCTTGCAGAATTCATCTCCGAAAAGGATAACCGCTGATTACGCGGATTTCGTAGATGTATTTCTTAGCAGTCACGCTTCGCACAGCGAAGCCGCCACGGCTAAGGAGTCGGCGACGCCGCAGGCTGAGGCGGCTTGTTTTCCGTTTTTGGCCCACCAGGCGACGGAGCGCTTTGCGCACTGCCGGCCAGCTCGGCGCGTTCTTTCAGCCAGGCTTCGTAATCCTGCGGCGTATCCACTACGAGCGTCCCTTTCATTCCGTAATGCCCCAGACCACACAGCTGCGCGCAAATCACCTCGTCGGTCCCGGTCTTGATGGGAGTGAACCAGATCGGAATCAGCGAACCGGGGATTGCATCGCCACCGATCCGCATGCTTGGCAAAAAGAAATCGTGGATCACATCCTTTGAGGAAAGTTCAGCAACGACTGGCCGATTTACCGGAACATGAAGTTCGCCAGCCGTCACAATGTCGTCCTTGCCGGCAGGATCGTTCGGATCGAGGCCAAGTGGATTTGAGTTGCTTTCAAAACTGATATCGCGCCGGCCAAATTGTCCATCCGGCCCCGGCAGGTGATAATTGAAGCTGAACTGCTGCGCGACCACATGGACAAGCAGCGCGTCTTTACCGGGCGGAAACTGATTCACACGCTTCGCCCAAAGTGGAATCGCGAAGCCGAGCAGGAGCACCGCCTCAATCAAGACGACTGAAAATTCCAGATGCGTCGAGATGCCGCTGGTCACACCCAGGTGATTAGCACGAGGCTGTCGCCCCTTTCTGAAGCGAATTAACGTGAAAATAAAAAACGCGGACCATCCAACGAAAAGCGCCCCCATGAACCACTGGCAGAACTCAAGGATGTGATCGATTTGATATCCGTGCGAGGAAGCGTTGGGCGGTTGCCCCAGAAATTCGTTGATCAACGCGAGGCTACTCATACTTACTCAGATCTTCCTCGGTGATCTCCTGGTGCGGCTCCGCAGGCATGCGTCCATGCCGCCAAAGATGAAAACTGAAAGCTCCGATTCCGCCCAGGACGGACATCACAGCGCCAAAAAGAAACCAGATCGCGACCGCCATGTGCTCGGTCGATTTTCCATCCTTCGCTCCGTAGCAAAACGGGCACGCGAGCGCTTGCCCGACCGGCGAGAGGATAAACAAAAGCAAAGCCGACAGAATCTTTGTTTTCATGTGATGATCCGCAGCCGCTTCATCTTCCGATAGAACCAGACTCCGTAAATGATCAGCGCAACGGCGGTCACAAAAGCTGCGATCGCGCCCGCGAGATAAATAGGCGCACCTTCCACTAAATCGACCCAGACGCACCAAAGTCCGACTCCTAGCGCAAGCAGCGTCGAAAAGATGATGAAAACGATATGGAAGCCTTTAAGGGACATTTAGCGAAAGATCGGAAAGTCGTACCACGCCAGTAATATAAGCCAGAAGAGGCCCATCACAAAAAAGCCGGTGAAAATCAGAATGCGGTAAATGAGGCGTTTTTCCGCAGCCAGATGCATGAAAACCGCGGCAACGGCGGCCGCCTTGATCGTGGCCACCAGCATGGCAATTGCAATGTTGGCCTTGTCAGTACCGAAATGGACGTATGATAGCGCGACCGTGATCACGGTAAACGTGAGCAGGAGCGCGCCCACCATCAGATAACCTCTGACGTGCTTTTGTATGCCGTGCGCGTACTCCTCGTATTCCTTCGGATCCTGCGAAATATCGGGCGGATTGTTCATTGGCTCAGAGCAGATAAAACAGCGGGAACACAAAAATCCAGACCAGGTCGACAAAGTGCCAGAAAAGGCCGCTCACCTCGACGCGATTCGCCAGATGTTCAGGGTTGCGCTGGTAAAGTTTTTTGCTGACCGGCAGCCACATGTAAGTAAACACGATGACTCCGCCCAGCACGTGCAGGCCGTGTAAACCGGTAATTGTAAAATAACTGGCGAAATAAGCGCTGTGAGTTGGCAGAAACATCGTTGCACGCTGGACATCCGCCTTCTCGATCGTCGCGATTTTGTCAGTGACAGGCAGCGGTATAAAGTGCGGCCGATCCATCGCCGGATCGTCGGGATCAGCATTCACCGGATCCAGTGCGACTTCGTATTCCGTTGCGTTTTGACTATGCAGGTGTCCGGTGATCTCGATCCGCGGTTCGAGCCCCTTTTCAAGGCGTCGTTCATTACCCAGATATTTTTCGTACTTCGCGAGTGCATCCGGTTTAATGTACACGCCGAAGTGCTCGAACTTCTGCGGCCATTCGTAAGCGAGCTTGACAGTCAAGAAAATCAACCCGCACGTGATCGTGGCCAGCATGTACCACCAATAGGCCCGATAGCGCCTCATCTTCAGCGCTGCCCACGCCAGCACGACGGTGACCGACGATATGATGAGGATCGCCGTGTTCATCGTGCCGACCGGGACGTTCAGGAGCCCATGCGGCCACGTCCCCGGCGCTGCATCGATGCGTAAGAAAATGTAGGCTGAAAAGAGCGCGCCAAAGAGCATTACTTCCGACGCGAGGAATAACCAGATACCAATCTTGGCGTTCCAAAGTCCAGTGTCGGGACGATTGGAAACTGTATACGGAATTTCCATCGGTAGAACTTAGGCCAGAACTGGTTCAGCGGGCGGTTTTCGGGGAGTGCGCTCCGCCGGTTCCACCGGTTCGTTCTGCATCGTGAAATCGCGTTCGCGACCGGGCAGACTATATTCGTAAGGACCGCGATAGGCCACGGGAGTATGAACAAAATTTCCATGTGGCGGTGGGGAAGGCGCAGTCCACTCCAGGGTGGTCGCTTCCCACGGATTGTCGTTCACTTTTTCGCCGTGCTTGATGCTCCAGAAGAAATTAATGATGAATGGAATTTGGGCGAGCCCCATCGCCCAGGCTGCCCATGAGATCGGATGGTTCCATTGAAAACCAGTCAATCCCCAAATCGTATGCTCGTTCGCGACGCCCCATCCTTGTCCGCCATCGTACCAGCGTCGATGCATTCCCGCCATCCCCTGTAAAAACATCGGCAAGAAAATCAGGTTCATGCAAATGAGCGTTGGCCAAAAATGCACTTTGCCCCAGAACTCGCTCATCTTTCGGCCAGTCGCTTTCGGGAACCAATAATAGACGCCAGCGAAAAGTCCGAAGATTGTGCCCGGCGCAACGATGTAATGAAAGTGCGCGATGACGTAATAGGTATCGTGCAAATAAAGATCGGCCGAATTAAATGCCAGCGGGATGCCCGTAAGACCGCCAATTCCGAACATCGGCAGAAACGCGATGGTGAAAAGCATCGGCACATTGAAGCGAATCGAGCCGCCCCATAGCGAAATGAAAAATGCGCTTAAGATAATCACCGATGGAATGGAGATGAGCAGTGTGGTCGTTTGAAAAAATGCGCTGACCGCCGAGCCCATGCCGGTGAGCCACATGTGATGCGCCCAGACAATGAAGGACAGAAATCCGATTACCAACACGGAAAAGACCAACGATTTGTATCCCCACAGCGGCTTGCGCGAGTTGTTTGCCAGAATTTCTGCCACAATGCCGAACGCTGGTAAAATCAGCACGTAAACCTCCGGGTGCCCGAGGAACCAGAACAAGTGTTGCCACAAAAGAGGACTCCCCCCGCCGCTGATCGACATTGGCACGCCATTCACAACGAGCCCGCTCGGCAGGAAAAAGCTGGTATGGGCGAGACGATCCATCAATTGCATGACGATCGCAGCCTCGAGCGGCGGAAATGCCAACAATAACAGAAATGCTGTGACAAATTGCGCCCAAACAAAAAACGGAAGCCGCATCCAGGTCAGCCCCTTCGCGCGCAATTGAATGATAGTGGTAATGAAGTTGACGGCGCCGAGCAACGATGAGGTGATCAGAAAAATAAACCCGATCAGCCAAAGTGTCTGACCATTAAACACCGGATTATGTCCCGGCCCGCTATCCGCAATTGCCGCGAGCGGTGTATAAGAAGTCCAGCCACTTTTTGCCGCACCGCCCGGCACGAAGAAACTGATGAGCATGATCACGCCCCCGACGCCGAATGCCCAAAAACTTGCAGCGTTTACCTTCGGAAAGGTCATGTCTGGCGCGCCGATTTGCAGCGGCACGACGAAGTTCCCGAATGCCGCAAATGCCAGCGGCACGACTCCGAGAAAGATCATGATCGTGCCGTGCATCGCGCCTAAAGAATTGTAGAAGTCGGGCGTCATTTTTCCGTCTGGCATCGAGCCGGGCCCAAAAATGTACGGAAGAAATTTGCCTATCACCGGCAGCGCCTGACCCGGATAAGCCAACTGGAAGCGCATCAACATCATCAGGCAAAAGCCAAGGAACAGGAATGCGAGCCCACAAAGACCGTACTGAATTCCGATTACCTTGTGGTCTGTGGAGAAAATATATTTTCGCCACCACCCGAGCTCGTGATGCTCATGTTCGCCGGCGTGTGAGTGTGGATCGTGATGCGTTTCGACAGAAGCAGAAGAATCCATTTCAGGAGAAAGTTATCATTTCAATATCTAGAGGGAAACGTGGTTTGCAAAGCGGAAAAACATTTTCGCAGACCAAAAAGCGGAGCGCCCGGGTTGTCAGACGCCCGTGTTCCACCATTTCGACAAGCTCGCTTTCGGGACTTCCGGAATCGCCGTCTTGTCATAGTGCGAAGTGTCGTTGAACAGGGTCAGGCGCGCTCGTATCGGGTCTCGAAAATCGACAATATTTAGGGCAGCCGGTTTTTGGTCGAGATTATCGCGATATCGCCGCGGATCGAATCCGAGCAACGAACTCAGCAAAAGCCGGATCGTCGCCTTGTGAGACACAATCAGAATGTTTTCGCCGGGATGCTCGCGCACCAAATCGATCAACGCTGGCAAAGCGCGCGCCGTTACGGCCAGCCCGCTCTCCCCACCCGCTGGGGCAAATGTGTATGGGTCCTTTTCCCATTCGGCCATTTCCTCCGGAAATTTTTCTTCGACGTCGCGCCGGGTCATCCCTTCCCAGTGACCGTGCGAAATTTCGCGGAAACCGTCGCATGTTTGCACCGGGAGATCGTGTGGCGCAGCGAGAATTCGCGCGGTTTCGACTGTCCGACCAAGCGGTGACGCGTAAACGGCCGTAATTTTTTCGGCACTTAATCTCTCGGACAGGCGACGGGCTTGTTCACGGCCCTCGTCGGACAACTCGACATTGGTCACACCCGCGAACCGATCCTCAGCGCTCAATACGGTGGCGCCATGCCTCACCATGAAAACGCGCGTTGCGGGAATCGCCATAGGATCGACTTGTCATGACGCAAAATTCCTAAAAAGGCAATCGTGATTCCGAGTGGAGCCGAGGAAATTCCCCGGCACAACCCACAGGTAGCTTCATGGGATGTCTGGACCGCTCGACGTGACGAAGCAATCTTTGGCGCTACATATTGCCATGTGGAAAAAACGCCGCGCTCCATCATTCACCTCGACATGGACTGCTTCTATGCGGCGATCGAGGTTCGGGACCGACCTTCATTGCGCGGCAAGCCTCTAGCTGTGGGCGGCGCGCGCGATCGACGCGGCGTGTTGACCACGTGCAATTATGAGGCGCGCAAATTTGGAGTGCATTCGGCGATGCCGACGTTCATGGCACTGCAACGTTGCCCGAATTTGATTGTGCTACCGACGCGATTCGATGTCTATCGGCGCGAAGCTGCAGCGATTCGCGGAATCCTGTATCGGTTTACGTCCCTGATCGAGCCGTTGTCGCTCGACGAAGCTTATCTCGATGTGAGCGCTCATCCCGGCGCACCGGGGCCACTCGCACAGGTGATCCGCGGGACAATCTTCCGAGAAACGAAGCTCACTTCATCAGCCGGCATTGGTCCCAATAAATTGATCGCGAAAATCGCCAGCGAAATGAATAAACCAGACGGTCAATTCGAAGTGAAACCGGAGGAAGTGCCGGGTTTCATGCAAGATTTGCCGGTTCGCAAGATCTGGGGAATCGGTGAGAAGACCGAGCGAAAACTGGAAGAACTCGGGGTAAAAACATGCAGCGAATTACAGCGCTTCTCGCGCCCGGAGCTAATCAATCTTTTCGGCAAATTTGGCCTCGATCTCTACGATCTGTGCCGCGGCGTCGACGACCGGCCAGTGGAACCGGATCGGCCACGGAAATCGCTAAGCACTGAGGAAACGTTTGCTGTCGATCTGACGACGCTCGAGCAGTGTGAAGAAAAGCTCGAGGAACTCTTCCAGAATTTGATGGCTGATCTGGCGCAAAAGGAATCAACACGCGATATCACAAAAATATTCGTGAAATTGAAATTCAGCGATTTCACGCGAACCACTGCCGAGCGCGCTGGCCTTGCGCCTGCATTACCAGATTTCCGTTCTCTTCTGGACGAAGCGTTTGCTCGCACCGGGAAGCCGGTGCGACTGATTGGCGTCGGCGTTCGATTCGCCGAAGCAGCGCCAGAGAATGCGCAGATGGATTTGCTGTAGTGGCAGCTGTGTCAGCTGCAAGGCCATCTCTGTTTGCTCCGGGCGACGGAGGGTTCTGCAGTTTCTAAATCGCTTCGCGCGTGTGATATTCGCGTGGGCGAAATGACTTCCGCGCAGGAAAGGAAAATCAGGCAAACCGGCTGTGATGTTCGCTTTGATAATCTGACACGGCAGCTCTACGCGACTGATGCTTCGATTTACCAGATCGAGCCGCTCGGCGTCGCGTTTCCGAAAGACGCACAACAAGCAAGCGCAGTGATTCGCGCAGCCGCTGACGCCGGCGTTTCAGTCACTCCGCGCGGGGCCGGTACGAGTCTGGTGGGGAACGCGATCGGCGAAGGGTTGATTGTCGAATTCTCGCGGTACAACCGCCAGATCACTGACCTTGACCTCGAAAAACGCAGCGTGCGCGTCGGAGCAGGCGTTGTTCTCGATCAGCTCAACGATTTTCTAAGGCCGCATGGATTTTGTTTCGGTCCGGACGTAGCAACGAGCTCACGAGCGACGCTTGGCGGAATGATCGCCAACAATTCCTCCGGCGCGCGTTGCCCAGTTTACGGCACAACCGCCGATCACGTGACGTCTCTGGAAGTTGTGATGGCCGATGGTCGCACCGAAAAGATCGGCCCAATGCACGAATCGTTATGTTCGGAGCGAGTTGAAATCGAGAATCTCATTCGGGCACGAAGCGCGGAAATTGCCGAGCGCTGGCCACCGGGCCTGATAAAACGCTGGCCGGGTTACGGCATCGAAAGGTTCCTGCGCGCCCCGAATGACCTCACAAATATCTTCGCGGGTAGCGAAGGGACGCTCGCCGCGATTTTCTCCGCTGAGCTTAAAATTTCGCCGCTGCCGAGTGAGAAAGGCTTGGGCCTGATCTTTTTTTCCTCAGTGGATCAAGCGATGCAAGCCACGGTTGAGCTTCTCGATCTTAAACCCGCAGCCATTGAGCACATCGATCGTCCTTTGCTCGATCAAACCAAAGGCCAGCTTCATTTTCAGGCGGCGCGCGACTTGCTTGAGCTCGACGCGCAGCCTTGCGAATCGATTTTGATTGTCGAGTTCTACGATGACGTCGCGGAACGATTATCGGTTTTACAATCGAGAAAAGTCGGCCTGCGCGCCAAAATCCTCACCGAACCAGCACAAATGAATCTCGTTTGGTCGGTGCGCAAATCCGGCCTCTCGCTTTTGACCGGCTGCATCGGGCCGGCAAAACCGGTTGCGTTTATCGAAGATGCCGCTGTTCGACCGGCGCAGCTACCGGAATACGTGCGCGGATTGCGATCGATCATGAAACCGCTCGGATTGGAGGCGAGTTACTACGGTCATGCTGCCAGCGGACTTCTGCATGTCCGGCCCGTGCTCGATCTGCACAATGCAAACGATCTAAAAAAGTTTCGGCAAGTCGCAGATCAAACTTCCGCGCTGGTGCGGCAATTCAAAGGCTCGCTTTCCGCCGAGCACGGCGTCGGCATCGCGCGCACCGAATACATGCAGGAGCAACTCGGCGATGAGCTGCTCGGAGTAATGCGCGAGATCAAGCGAATGTTCGATCCGAAAAACATTTTCAATCCGGGAAAGATTTTCGCCGCTGGGTCCGAGCCGGACGGTCATCGACACAGAATCGACAATTATCTGCGCGAAAACTTCACGCGACCGCTGGAGCTTCCATTCGAACCCCGTGCTCGCCTTCGCGTTCAAAGACCATTCGTTCATCGGCAACCTGGAACAATGCAACGGCTGCGGCGGCTGCCTTAAAGAAACCGGCATCATGTGCCCAACGTTTATGGCCACCCACGAAGAAGTCATGTCCACGCGTGGCCGGGCCAACATAATCCGCGCCGCGCTGGAACTGCGGGTCAATGGACACGATCCGTTGCATTCGGCGGAATTGGATGCCGCACTGAGCAATTGTCTCTCTTGCAAAGGGTGCACACCCGAATGCCCGTCCAACGTGAATCTGTCGCTGCTCAAAGCGGAATTGATGCATGCGCGATATAAGCGTGACGGTTTGCCTTTGCGCGAACGACATTCTCAGCAATGTCGATTTGTTAGGCAAAATCGGCTGCGCGATCCCAGCGCTCGCGAACCGCGTTCTCAATTACACGCCAGTCCGTGTCGCGATGGAAAAAATGATTGGACTCTCGGCAAGGCGTTCGCTTCCACATTACGCTGAGGAACGATTCGACAAGTGGTTTGTCAAGCATTGTAGGGCGTCTGTGTCAGACGCCATGGCGTTTCACAGAAACGCCCTACAGCAGCGAGGCCCCGTCATTCTTTGGGACGACACGTTTGTGCGTTACCACGAACCACACATCGGAATTGCCGCGGTCACAGTGCTGGAAGCTCTCGGGTTCGAGGTTTCGCTCGCAAAGAAGCGGCGCTGCTGCGGACGACCAGCGTTTAGCCAGGGAAATCTCGATGCTGCGGCGAAAGTCGGAAAACACAATGTGGACCTTCTCTCATCACTCCATAATGCCAGTCCGGCTCGGACCTCCAACACTCCAATTCTGTTTCTCGAGCCGTCGTGCTGGTCGATGTTCGTGGAAGATTATCGCGAGCTAAGGATCGAGAACGCGGAGAAGATAGCGAACCGCTGTTTTTTGTTCGAAAAATTCGTGGATGATCTGCTCGAGCAGGAACCGGACGCGCTGCACTTCAAGCATTCATCCGCCTTCGCCGAAGGGCCACGGCGCTGACACGGAGACGAAGATTGTAATTCATCCGCATTGTCATGCGAAATCGATCATGAATCCTGCGTTCATGCGAAGCCTTGCGGAACGTTTGCCCGGGAGGAAAGCCATCGTGCTCGATACAGCATGCTGCGGAATGGCCGGCGCGTTCGGCGCGCTTGCCGAAAAGTACGATCTCTCCGTGCAAGTCGCCGAGGATTTGATGGACAAGCTCGAGAATCAAGGTCGCGAGACACAGATCATCGCCTCAGGGACAAGTTGCCGACACCAAATTAGTCGATCTCAAGAATATCCGGCCAAAGCACATGGCCGAGGTGCTCGCCGAAGCGCTGGTGCCGTAGTGGCAGTCATGTCGCCCGCAAGACGCCAGAGGGCGCTTCCGTTGTTGACTATGCCGAGGCACAGCCTAGCCTCAGCAATATCGGCAAAGAAACATTGCGCGCCGCCGCCTTCTTGGTGGCTGCGATGTTCACTCAAAACTTCGACAACGAGATGATGCCGCCGAAAAGCCACATCCTCGGCACTCCGAATCGAGAAGGCTAGGCGGCGCGACCCGGAAATCAAAGACCCGAGGCGCTGCACTCGCGGCCAAACTGCACGTTACCCTTTCGGCTTTGGTGGTTCGCCCGGCTTTGCGGCTTCGCCTGGTTTGGGGAGGCGCCAGCGTGCGCCGCCGGAAGATCTTCGTCGGGAGCCGCAAGTATCTCCGGTTCGGTAAATGAATTGGGATGATTGGCGAGCTCCTTGCGCAACGCGGCAATCTGTTCGGCTGTGACCGGGCTAGCGTTGTTCCCCCACTCACTTCGCTCGTATGTGAGAACGTCGGCAATTTTTTGGTCGGTCAATGTTTTGTCCCATGGTTGCATCACGGCCGTGCCGAATTTCTGGCCCTTTACGGTGACCGGACCTGTCAAACCCTTGAGAACAATCATCGCCGGGCGCCGTGAGCCGCCGGTCGTAAATTCCGAACCGGCCAATGGCGGATACTGCCCTGCCACGCCGAGACCGTTCGCTTGATGACATGTCTGGCAATTGGCCGCAAAAACCTTCTTTCCGCGATCATGCGGCGAAAGTTCCGCAGCTTGTTCAGCGCCCTGAGGGCCGGTAACTTTTTTCATCGTGGCCATTTCACCGCCGTATGGGTCAAGCGCTTCACCGCTGAAATTTCCCGAGAAGCGGCCGAGATAAGCGCCGCCAAAAAATACTGCCAGTCCGTACACGGCGATCAACCAGATGGAAAGCGGTTCGCGACCCACACGCGGCTCGCGTTTCTCGCGCTGCACCGCAGCATGAACTTCGTGCACATCAGCGATTTCGCTGTAATCCATACCCTGGCCGGAAGGCGGCTCCGGTGGTGGAGTGTTCTCGTTCATTTTGCCGGTTGTCCTCCAGGCGCAGGCGAAGGTGAAGCCGCTGGTGATGAGGCTGCTGACGCACCGGCCGACCTGACGTCCTTCAATGGATGCGATTGATTAAGCGCCATCATGTAGGCCACCAAGACATTTCGCATCGTAAGTGGGAACGATTTCCCATCCCTCGGGCGGGGCGTCGGAACCGGTGAGTTGCAAAGCGTCTGATGAGCGCGCGTCACTGATTCGGCGAGTTTGGTAGAGAAAACGATAAGACGGCATGTTCGAGTCAAGATTGATACTGCGCGGCGAATAAAGATGCACGTGATGCCAGGCAGCGGAATACATTGGTGGCAATCCTGCCGTTTGCTCAGGCCACGGAGCTGACGCGACTTGGTGATGCAGGCTGGACTTGTGCCCGCAGCGGCTGCTGCTGCGGGAGATTTTGAAGGTGGAGGACTCGCCGGACCGGGGCTGGTTGGCGGTTTCGATGCAATAGCACCAGGTGACGTTGCGGGCGCTGTCGCAGGCGAAGGAGAAGTTGCTGGCGGCGGACTGGCCGCCTTTGCCGAGGCTACGGCGCCCGGGGAGGCCGCCGCTGCTTGTGGCGCGGGACTTGCCCCGCCCGCGGCCGAAGGACTTTCCTCTTCCTTTGGCGCGCGTGCGCCGATATTCGCGAGGTCCTGGCCCATGCGCATCTTCCCAAGTAAAACAGGTTGCTCGAAAATGTAGTCCCGTGGCGCGCTGCGGCGGTCACCCCATTTTCGCTCGATATCGCTGCCCGAATACTCGGCGCGGACCTGTTGACTGTGGCAATAGTTGCAGCCGTTCGCGGCGTAAACGCGTGCGCCGCGCGTGACCATTCCCGATTGCGGCATCGGATAGATATCTGTGCCTTCCTCGTCAGATTGAGGATTGAGGTGTCCGATTTGCCAATTCGGGATCACAGTCAATCCCACCCAGGAGAACGCAAATGTCCCGAAGATTCCGAGAAAAAGAGGGGCGAGTCCTTTCATTAGTGCGCCACTTCGGCCCCCTCCGATTCGACTGGATTAAGAAATGTGGGCACCGTCGATTTGCGACCCAGGCCGAAAAGCATCAATCCGAAGTGATACGCAAAGACGAAGTGCGACACCGTCAGCAAAATGCCCGATAGGCTGCGTCCGCGCAGGTAAGGCAACACCGATTCGACGCTTTCACTGAAAGCGAGCGAAGGATTTTCGATGCTCGTGCCTTGAGTAAGGCCGCCGGCGAGAAGCATCAGCGTCATCAGCCCAATGCCGTAGGCCGATGCCCAGAAATGCAGTTTGATCAACGACCCATAGCGCCACTCGCGTCCAATCAGTCGCGGCACGATGTAGTACATTGAGCCGAAAATCACCATCGTGAAAAATGCATAAAGGCCGAGATGTGAATACGCGATGCTCGCCTGCGTAAAGTTCACGTAGCGGGCAACGGAGCGCAGCGAAATCAGAACACCGACCAGACTAAAGACGGTATAAGACATCGCACCGAACACG
Organism: uncultured Verrucomicrobiae bacterium; assembly: GCA_963758425.1. Lineage (GTDB taxonomy): Bacteria > Verrucomicrobiota > Verrucomicrobiia > Chthoniobacterales > UBA10450 > Udaeobacter. The sequence continues at coordinate 38,430 of CAVWVV010000007.1, read as the reverse complement.
GTAAAGCGAAGTGTCGGACTGTAGCGCATCAGTGGGAAGTAGCCTTGCATCGTCATGTGATGATTGAGCCCAACGGTGGCGACGGGAATCAGCGTGAGGATTGTGGCCGCGATACTTGCAGTGACCATCCAGGCTGGGAACGGTCCATCGACGAGGCGCTGCATCCCGGTCCAACTGGAAAACAATGCGTAGCTCCAGAAACCGATCGTTGCCAAATGATAACTGTACACCGGCCGACCGATCACCTTGGGAATCATGTAATATGCAGTGCCGAGACCGATCGCGCCGAACCAGAGAAAGAGCAGATTATTCGCGTACCACCAGCCGACAGCCGCCTGCAACACTCCCTGCACCGGGACGACGAAGAGCATTAACTGGCCAGCCGCGTACAGCCACGGGAACCAGAGGAACGCACCAAGTAAATACCATTGCGTAATGTAAATTTGTTCACCGCGCCGAAACCGAAACATCAGCACGGCCCAAGAGGCAACCAGCGTGTAAGCGACAAAAAGAATGATGGCAGCGTAGCTGGGGAACTCGAGCCACTGATAACCGGTGCTATCGCCGAGGAGAATTCCGCACACGCCGAGGAAAACTCCCAGGTTCCAAAATCCAGCGCCCGCAACCAAGAGCAGCGGATAACGCAGAACTGTGCGGCACAATCGGGCCATCAGCCAGATCGCCGTGCCCATGCCAGCCATGGACGCCCAGCCGTACACCATCACATTCATGTGGACGGGGCGCACGCGTCCCCAGGTGAGAAAACTGATGTCAGAAAGCAAATCCGGTGTGTGCAGCTTGAATGAAACGAAACCAGCGAGCAGCGTGCCGAGGATCAGCCACGCCATCGCCGAAGTGTAAAAGATCAACACCGGCACGCGTGTTGAGGCGTCGATCAGGGCGCGTTCAAATTGCTCCGTGTCACCTGCGGCAGCGGAAATAGCCGGTTCTTTTAGTGGAATTCCGGTAGCGTTCATGGGCTTTGGGCAGGGCTTGGGGAAGTTGGCGCCTGGGAAGTGGCCGGTGAAGGCTGCGGACTAGAGACCGCCGCTCCTTGAGGTACAGCAGGTGCAACCGCCTGAAGGGCCGCTGGGTTTCGGAGACGTACCAGGGGCCGGGGAAGTGGCACTCGCTGGAACACTTGCGGTTGCTTGCGCCTCGGGCGTAGCGATCGGACCTGCCGGCGCCGGCTTTTGCTTCGCCAGCTCGGCAACCGTCAGGTCCATGGCACGCTCGATCGGAATGCGAGCGACGCCTTTGTTTTTGTCGATCCAACCATAAGTGGTCAAAGCCTTGTCGGCTTCCTCCCGGACAGTCTTCAAATTCTCCACCCGCTTTTTCGCCCGGGCTTCTTCGTAATCGCTTCCACGCGGCGCGGGCCCAATGATCGCGAGCACGATCACACCAAAAAGCGCAAAGAGAAGCACGATCCCGAACCAGGCCGACAGCGGAGTGCGTCCATGGGCAACTTGACGAAGTGATTCGGTATCAGCCATATCAGTTCACCAGGTTCAAAGATTCAATCAGTCGCGGATCGCGGACTGGAAAGAGAGAAGTCCGAGGCACAATTCGCAGATAAACAAAACCGAGCGTTGCGCCGATGGCGACGATGGAGAGCAAATCCCAGATGCTGACGTGAACGCCGGTGCCGTGTAACGCGGGCAACACAATGAGGTACATGTCTAGCATTTGCATGCACACAATCCATCCAGCGACCAGACAAAGACGCCGCGGTTCCTTCTTGATCGATTGCATGAGCAGAATCGGAAAACCTATAAAGAAGCGTCCGACGACCAGTAACATGCTCAGCGCCCACCACGATTCAGTGTTTCGGGTAATAAAGAATTGGGTCTCCTCCGGAATGTTCGCATACCAGATGAGCATGTACTGGCCGAACCCGATGTAGGCCCAGAAAACGGTGAAGGCCAACATCCATTTTCCCATGATGTGGTAGTGCTCAAGCGTGATGATATCCTTCAAATATCCAGCCCGTCGTAAGGCTGTGATGACCAGGACAAGCAGTGACATCGAGCTCCCTGCCGCGCCCGCGAAAATGTACACGCCAAACATGGTGGAGAACCAGTGATAGTTCAGGCTCATCAGCCAATCGAACGCGCCAAAGGTGAGACAAAGCGCGAACATGGGCAGGCTGATAAACGCGGCCTTGCGCATTAAGATGGTGAACCGTGGATTTCCATCCTTGTCCTGTTTCACCGATAAGCGGCGGAAAACGAGCGCCGCACACAAGAAAAAGCCGAGAAACACGACGGCGCGGATTAGGAAGAACGACCAATTGAGATAGGCACGCTTCGCATCAAGCGCATGTTCGACACCGGGCGGGATGTCCATCCAGGAATACAGATGGCGCCGCAGGAGAAGGATCGGCACAAAAAGAATCGCCAGCACCACCAGTAACACCGCAATGTTTTCCAACTGACGCCGCACCACCACCGACCAGTTGGCGTCGGTGGCGTGATGCACAATCGTCCAGAAAAAGCAGCCAGCGCACAGCGTGAAGAAAAATGCAAAAGCAAACAGCCACGAATAGCTGAATTGATGCGGATTTAGAATTGCGCCCACGACGCAAAGCGCCAGCGCCACAATGGCAATCAATCCCAGGAGCGAAGAGAGGCCTGCAAAGCGGTTGCTCTCGAAATATTCGCCTTCCGGTGTTGGGACAGTGTGGGAACGCTCGCTCATTTTGTTGTAGCCGGCGGCGGTGACGCCGGTTGGTCCAGTTCTGCGCGCCGGTCCTCAGGAACATCGGCTGTCGTCGTGTTTTGGCTGCGCTGTAACGCGCGCAGGTACGCGATGATCGCCCAGCGATCGGGCACGATAATGTTTGGCCCGTAGGCCATCATTGTGTTTTTGCCATTCGTAATTGTGTTGAAAATCTCGCCATCGGACATCTTGCGGATTCGTTCATCCTGAAGCGTAACGACAGTCGCGAGCCCGTATTGCTTTGTGATCCCGTTACCTGCTGCAGTAGCGCCGTGACACATCACGCAGGTTATGTTGAAACGCTGTTGTCCACGCTCCATCAGCTCGCGCGTAACCCGAACCGGAATGCCTGTTCCCCAGTGATCGCCCATCTTGCCAGTGTTGAAGTAATCGGTGCCGGCACCAAAATCAGCGCGCGGATGAGACCATGGACCCACATCGGGCTCCGTTTGTTGGGTTCCGGCTTTGGCATCTCGTAGCCAATCGGCACAGTGCCAGCGACCGGCAGACGTGGTCCGCGCCCGTCGGCAAAAAGACCAAGCGGTGCTTGTGCACGAACCTTCATCTGTCGCACCATATCGGGGAAAACCTCAGTCGGCGGGGCGGTGCTCTTCCGTCCACGAAATCCAAAGACCGCGAGGATCGCGATCCCGCACAAAATAAAAATCACCAGAAAGCCGCGCAACATATTCAGTCCTCGTGCACAATGGTGATGTGTTCGCCCCCGGTTCTTTCCAGTAATTCGCGCACACCGTTTTCGGTGAACCGTGGATCGCGCGACTCGATCGCGAGGAAAAATCCGTCGTTGCTTACACGGATAAACCGTTCCCAATTGAACATTGGGTGGTACCAGCGGGGCAATCCGTTCATGCCAAGCATCGAGAAGAATGCGGCGAACGCCCCTAAAAGGACCGTAAGTTCAAACATGATCGGGAAGAACGCCGGCACGGTAAAGAAATTGTACGGCTTGCCGTGCACAATGAGCGGGTAGAGGATCGAAGACGGCCCAAATTCGACCACAGCTGCGGTAAGCAAACCGGTGACGCCGCCGAACAAAACCCAACCACTCAACCAGGATTTTCCCAACCCCATCGCGTCGTCCATTCCGTGGATTGGAAACGGGGAATAAACGTCCCAGCGTTTGAAGCCAGCATCGCGGACATGTTTGGCTGCTTCGTAAAGGGCGGCCGCGCTGGGATATTCCGCAGCCATTGCGTATACCTTGTGACCAGCAGGAGTCCTCATCATCACGTGTGCTCCTTTCCTGTAGCGCGCCCGCCATAATGCGGGTCCGCCTCCGGCACTGCAGTCTTTACTTCCGACATGGCAATCATCGGCAGGAACCGAATGAATAGCAGGAAAAGCGAAGTGAAAATCCCGATTGTACCGAGGTAGGTCCAGATATCCACCCAGGTTGGATGAAATACTCTCCAGGACGATGGCAGGAAATCGCGGATCAAGCCGCCGGCAATAATGATAAAGCGCTCAAACCACATGCCCGCGTTCACGCACATGCAGACGAAAAAGACGACAAACACATTCCGGCGGCACCACGAGAACCAGAAAAGTTGCGGCGAAAGGCAATTGCAGAAAAGCATGCCAAACCACCAGTACCACCAGTAGGGACCAAAGATGCGGTTCCAAAAGGCGAACTTTTCGTAGGAATTGCCGCTATACCAAGCCACGAAAAACTCCATTGAATAGGCGTAGGCGACGAATGAGCCGGTTAACAAAATGATCTTTGCCATTTTGTCGACGTGCTGGGGAGTAATCACATCGTGCAGTTTGAATATGGCACGCGCCGGCAGGAGAAGGGTCAGCACCATCGCGAACCCGCCGAAGATCGCGCCAGCAACGAAATAGGGCGGAAAGATTGTGGTGTGCCAGCTCGGTATAAGCGTCGAAGCGAAGTCGAATGATACCACGCTGTGCACCGAGAGGACCAGCGGCGTAGAAAGGCCGGCCAAAAGCAAGTATGCCATTTCGTAATGGCGCCAGTTGCGATTGGACCCGCGCCAGCCGCACGCAAAAATTCCAAAAAGAAACTTTCTGACCTTTGTGGTTGCGCGATCGCGCAACGTCGCCAAATCCGGAATCAACCCGGTGTACCAAAACAGAACCGAGACTGTAAAATAGGTCGAGACCGCAAACACGTCCCACATCAGCGCGCTGCGGAAATTTTGCCAGATCCCCCAGTTGTTAGGCATAGGCGCCATATACCACGCCATCCAGAACCGGCCGACGTGGATACCTGGGAAAATCGCCGCGCAAATCACCGCAAACAGCGTCATCGCTTCCGCGGAACGGTTGATCGACGTGCGCCATTTTTGCCGAAGCAAAAACAGAATTGCGGAGATGAGTGTGCCGGCGTGTCCGATACCGATCCAGAAAACGAAATTGGTAATGTCCCAGGCCCAGCCGACAGGGATCTGATTTCCCCATGTGCCGACGCCGGTGGAAATCTGGTAGCCAATGCAAAAAAGTCCGAAGGTCGCGGTGCTTGCAGTGATAGCGAAGGCCACCCACCACCACCGCGGGGCGGATTGTTCCACCACTCCGGAGATCCGTTCCGTCAACCAGCTAAAGTTGCGCCGGTGCAGCACAAGCGGGACGCGCGTGAGCTGCTGTTCCTCTTCTTCGATCGTCTCTGGTGCTGTTGGTGCTCCGTCCATGCTTTATGGAAGATCGACCTGCGGCGTGCGCGCAGACAAAATGTCTATGTTCCTGTTCCTCACTCCGGCAATTTCTCCTCAAAACTTGCGATCCCGATGTTTTGCGCGTCAGGCATTTTCGGGTTTGGATTGCGAATGCGCGCGAGATAACTGACTCGTGGGACGACGTTCAAATAATCGAGAATTCGGTAATTCCGGTCCTGTTGTTTCATTTTTGACACACGGCTTTCCGGATCCTTTATATCGCCAAAGACAATTGCGTCCGTGGGGCACGCCTGCGCGCAAGCGCTGGTGAAAGAGTCGCGCGGGATTCGCGTTTCCGGCGAAGCGCCTGCGCGGGCGAGAGCAGCGATCTTTGCTTCTTCGATGCGTTGCACGCAGAAGGTGCATTTCTCCATCACGCCGCGCATCCGCACCGTCACGTTAGGATTTTTCTGCATCTTGATCGTGTCCGGCGCGCCCTTGGTGGTCAGCGGCGCGAAATATTCTTCGTAGATGTTGAATGCGCCGACGACTTTTCTCTTGCCGACGGGTCGCTGATTGTAATCGAAGAAATTGAATCGGCGCACCTTGTACGGGCAGTTGTTCGAGCAAAATCGCGTGCCAATGCAGCGGTTGTAAGCCATGACGTTGAGACCATCCTCGCTGTGAACGGTCGCGTTCACCGGGCAAACCGTTTCGCACGGCGCGTTCTCGCAATGCTGGCACGGCATCGGTTGGTGAACGATTTCGGGATTGTCAGGCCATTCTCCGCGGTCCTGGTTGTACGGTTTGCGGCTGGCGTAATAGCGATCAATTCGCAGCCAGTGCATGATTCGGCCATGCGATACCTGTAGCTTGCCGACCACGGGCACGTTGTTCTCGGCCTGGCAGGCGAGCACACACGCACTACACCCGGTACACACGTTCAAATCGATACTCATTCCCCACTGCTGCGGTGCCTTCAGCGGCGGATGCGTGTAGATGGTCGGTGGCGGATGCGGCAGTTCTTCCTCTCCCGGAATTTTTTTCGCGAACTCACTATTTTCGCGATAGCCCTCCAAAGTCGCCTCGCGTACAAGGCCGCGGCCTTCGATACTGAACTGCTCCTGGGTAATTGAGAACGGATACGTGCGGCCAACTTTCGTCACGCTTACACTCTCGATCCCCTGCCCACCGGCGACCGCAAAGTGCGGACTTGCGGCTGTGCGCAGGAAGTATCCGTTAAAACCGCCCTGCTCGACAATCTTCGGCTGCTCTTTCAGCCCTCCACCCGCATACGGCAGCGCATTGAACTCCGGCATTTTTCGGCCGTAGCCCAGCGAGACGGTAACGGAATTCTCGGCATGGCCCGGGGATACGACCGCCGCGATAACCAGCTCGCGTTTGACGGGCTGCCCGCCGCCGCTCTTTTCGTTAATTCTGATCTGCACCAGGTCGCCAGTCAGGACGCCAAGCTTTTTAGCAAAAGCAGGACTCATTAACGCAGCATTGTCCCAAGTGAGCTTTGTGATTGGATCGGGGAATTCCTGCAGCCAGCCGTTGTTTGCATAGCGGCCATCGTCCATGGCATAGCTGCCTACGAGCACTATCTCCGGCGACTCTGTTGTCGGCACCGACGACAGCGTCCAAGAGTTTCCCATCAGCGCAGCAGCGGCCCCCGCATTAAATGAAGGCGACTGATCGTGCGGCTGGATGTGGGTTGCAAATCCATCGTGGAGAAAGTGTGACCAGGCGGTTTGAAAATCGCCCGGCGGATTTGTTGCGCGAAAAGTTTCCTGGACCAACTCTGGCCCTTCTGTTTTCGCGAAACCGAGCACCCAGCTGAGTAATTCGCTCTCCGAGAGACCGCCGAAGATCGGCAAAATCATCGGTTGGATCGACAAGTAATCGCCATTAGCGGTGAGCGCGTCGCCCCACGATTCGAGGTAATGTGCAGCAGGAACGTGCCATTGGCTCAACGCTGATGTGCCGTCCTCGTGATAACCAAGCCGGACAATTTCAGGCACCTTTTTTTGCACCTCAGCCCAATCCAGCGGGAGCTTTGTGTTTCGATCTTCCACCAGGCTGCGTGGCGCGTTATAAACCGGATCGCCGCCCAGAATGAACAGCTGTTTGATCCGTCCGTCGTTGATGTCCTTCGCCAACTGCGAAATGTCGATTGTTCGGGGGTTGTGCGGAAGCTGGCGAACAATCAACGTCTGGCCGAGATTCTTAAGCGCGGCGTTGATCGCGTACACGAGCAATTGCACTGAAACCGGTTGGGTTGAACCAGCCAGCACCAAACTCGCTCCCGGTTTCGCCATCAGATCATTCGCTGCGCCGCTGATCCATTGCTCGTCGAACGGAGCCCCGCCGAATGCAGTCAGCCCTTGGACGCTTCCCATTACCGACCCAAGAGCGGCATCGTTCGTTCCTGCAAAAATTTTCTCCGCAAGCATGAACGTCAATGCGGCAATCTGGCTCACTGGATAACGGAGGCGATGGTCCGCCATCGCGCCCGTGAGCGTGAACCGATTTTCCACGACATAAAGCCGGTTCATGCTGTCTTTGGGCGTACTAACGCGGCGACGAGAGGTAAATGCGCGCACTGACGCGAGATCGCCCTGGCCGCAATCGAGAAAATCGCTGTCCAGTGCAAGGATGATATCGGCGCGATCAAACCTGGGAATCGCGCGTGCACCAGCGCCGAAGGCAGCCGAACTAATTTCCTGATTCAGGAGCGGCTCATACACACACCAGCGCATGCCGGGGAGATTTTTTTCCAACTCTCCCCGCAAACGCTCGCGAGTGGGCGAATTCGTTTCCTCGACGAGAAACGCCAGGCCGTCACCGTGATCGGCGAGAAGCTTATTGCGAAGTTCTGTAATGTAGGCCTCGAAATCTTCGCGCTTGCTCGTTTTCCCATTACGAACAAATCGTTTCGAGCGGGTCGGGTCGTAAAGATCGAGAACTGAAGCCTGAACGAAAGTGTCCGTAGCCCCAGCGGTCGCCGGGTACAGCGGGTTGCCTTCGAGTTTAATGGGACGCCCGTCTACGGTGGTGGCGACAAGCGGAATGGCGCCGTTGCGCCGCGGCATCGCGGTTGCGTAGTACAGGAATTTTCCAGGAATCGTCCACTCAACGTTCTTCGTGAACGGAACAAGGTGCAGCTCCGGCCTGCGACAACTCGTTAGGCCAACTCCTGCCAGCGCCATCGATGCACTCATTAATTTCAGGAAATCGCGTCGTGACCACTCGTCGCCGTTCAGCTCGGCTGCGCCTGCAGGAAATTCGCGTTCCAGCCATTGCCGGAATTCGGGCGAATCGCTGTACTCGCCCAGGCCACGCCAGTAATGCTTGCCCGTTGTGGGCTCCGGTGGGTGTTGGAATACGCGTTTCATCGGTGGCAACCCTGACAGTTTGTTGGCGGATTGATGTTCCAGTGTTCTTTCAGTGTCTGGCCAATCTCTGCCTGCGTAAGTTTCTTCTTCTTCGAAAAATCATCGCTTGCATCAACCGGCTTCCCGTACTTCGCCACAAATTCCGCCGGTCTCACATCGTCCGGTTTCCAATCGAGATTGAAAACCTGATCTTCCGGCCGCAGAAAATTCTCGGGATGCCGATGGCAATCGAGGCACCACGCCATGCTATGTGGCTTCGCCAGATACACCGTCGACATATGATTGACGGGCCCGTGGCAACTGAAACAACTAATGCCGCGGTTCACGTGCGCCGCATGATTGTAATAAACGTAATCGACGGTGCGATAGATCCATACCCACTCCACCGGGTTACCCGTTTTCCAGCTTGCCCGTACCGGCTCCAGTTTCGGATTATCTTTTTGCACCTGTGTATGGCAATTCATGCAGGTCTGGGTGTTCGGCACATTGGACTGTGCCGCCATTTCCACAAAGCTGTGACAATAGCGGCAATCCATTCCCAGTTGCGAAACGTGGATGTCGTGCGGAAACGGCACCGGCTGGATCGGTTCGTAGCCAATCTTTGTGTATTTTGGCGTAGCGTAATACCAGGTCGCTGCGGTCAATCCACAGACCGCAATGATGCCGCAGATTACCAGTTTGAGCGGTATCCAGTTGGTCCAGCGTGGAAAGAAGTTGGCCATGGGATATCAGGCAAATACGGGTCCGCTGGACAGCACCAGCCACCACAACGAATCAATGTTGAAATCGAAATGCGTTGCGTTCAGACGGTCCAAAAGGGTTAAAGTTTCTTCTTCGCCTGAGGGGAAGGCAAGATTCTATAAATCTGTCTGGCGGTAGTAAAATAAAATTCATCATTCAATTTCATGCTGACAAAAGTGTTCGCCTTTTCCGATACAGAAAAGCGAACAATTGGCAAAACTGATGACGTCAAAAGTTCGGCGACACGTCAAGCCTGGAAGCGCGCAATTGATTCCGTAGGGGAAGTTGTCAGCATGATGGTTGCAGTATTCGGTTAGGACATCCTGTGAATTCGGCACGAAAATGGCGATTGGCTTTCGTTCTGGTTGGATTTTTCGTGGGAGCAATGGTGCGTGCTGAAGATGCCGATCTTCTTCTGACGAATGGGAACGTTTACACCGTCACGGAGAAGCAACCGAAAGCCGAAGCGGTCGCGGTAAAAGCCAATCGAATTGTTTTCGTTGGCTCAAATGACGATGCGAAAAAATTTCATGCCGCGAAGATTGTCGATCTTCACGGTCGCACAGTCGTGCCCGGCCTCACTGATTCGCATTGCCACATTTTCGGGATCGGCGAGCGCGAAATGCGATTGAACCTCGAGGGGATAAATTCGCGTGAAGATTTTCTGGCCATGGTGAAGGAGCGGGTCGACAAAACGGGCCCCGGTAAATGGATCACTGGACGCGGTTGGATCGAAACATTTTGGAAACCGCCGCAATTTCCTACGCGGCAGGATCTCGATAAAATCGCGCCAAACAATCCTGTATTTCTCACACGCGCGGATGGCCACGCCTCGATTGCTAATTCCGCCGCGCTAAAAATCGCCAGAATCGACAAGAACACGCCGGATCCTTTTGGCGGACAAATTCTAAAAAAGAACGGCGAGCCAAACGGGATGCTGCTCGATAACGCGCAGGACCTTGTTGCGAGGAACATCCCCAGACCCACTGAAGGCGAGCGCGAAGAGGCTCTGCTGCGCGGAATCGACCGCGAGGTTAAACTCGGCTGGTGCGAAGTCCAGAACGCCGGCAGCCACAAAGAAGACGTCGATCTTATCCGGAAAGCATTCGAAACCGGAAAAACCAAAATTCGATTCGTTAACGCCGTCTACGGTCCCGGTGAGGACGCGAAGAATTTCTTGCGCGAAGGACCCACCATTAACGCGTTCGATTACCATTTCACGCAGCGCACGATCAAAGTGCTCGTCGACGGCGCGCTCGGCTCTCGTGGCGCGGCGCTATTAAAACCGTACAGCGACGCGCCCGAAACTTCCGGTCTTCTGAGGCAGAAACCCGAACACCTTCGGCCGATGTTTGAAGAAGCGCTTCGCCGGGGCGTCCAGGTGGAAACGCACGCGATCGGGGACCGGGCTAACCGCCTAATTCTAGATCTTTATGAGCAGGCGTTCAAAGCCGTGCCGCCCGAGGAACGGAAAATTCGCGAACCGCGGTGGCGCATCGAGCACGCGCAGATTGTCGATCCAGACGATATTCCCCGGTTCGCTAAACTCGGTGTGATCCCCTCAATGCAGCCATCCCATGCGATCAGCGATCTGTTTTTCGCCCCGACTCGACTTGGAATGGATCGTCTCGTGGGCGCGTATGCGTGGCAAAGCTTCATCAAGAGCGGCTGCATCATTCCAGGAGGGTCCGATGCGCCAGTCGAACGCGGCGAACCGATGATCGAATTCTACGCCGCCGTTGCACGCAAAAGCATCAAGGGCGAGTCAGGCGAAGGCTGGCATCCAGAGCAAGCCGTCTCGCGTGAAGACGCGCTGAAAATGTTTACGATCTGGCCGGCCTACGCAGCGTTCCAAGAAAAAGACAAAGGCTCAATCGAAGTCGGCAAGCTCGCCGATTTCACTGTTCTCTCACAAGACATAATGAAAATTCCTGAGGCGGAAATTCTTGAAACGCGGAACGAAATGACAGTGATTGGCGGTGAGATTATTTACTCGCGCTGAGCGCCCCGGAAAATTTTAACTTTTTATGAACCACAAACACGCGCATCAGCTTCTGAGAGCGAGTCATCCTCGAATGGCCGAGTTGATTGCACGCTCGCGTCGATACAACATCACGCCGGCGGTTTCAATTCGGCCATTCGACGCGCTTGCAGAATCGATCGCTTATCAGCAACTGAGCGGCAAAGCCGCGGCCACTATTTTTGGCCGGGTCCGCGCTCTCTATCCGAAAAGAAAATGGCTGGATCCCGAACAACTTCTCGCAACGCCGGATGAAACACTTCGCGCCGCTGGTCTTTCTCGCGCGAAAACTGCTGCGTTAAAAGATCTGGCGGCAAAAACAATCGACGGCACAGTGCCGGCTGGTCGCGCGCTCATCCGCATGACCGATGATGAGATCATTACGCGTCTGACTGCGGTGCGCGGAATCGGCCGCTGGACGGTCGAAATGCTTCTCCTTTTCGATCTCGGGCGGCCGGATGTCTGGCCCGTTGATGATTACGGTGTGCGCAAAGGTTTCGCTAAAACCTTCAGACGCCGAAAGCTCCCCACTCCAAAGCAGCTCATGAAGTTCGGTGAAAAATGGCGTCCATACCGCTCAGTGGCGGCCTGGTATTTCTGGCGAGCGCTGGATGAACCAAACGTTAAATCGTGATTCGTTGAGAGCGTTCCTCCGTCTGTCATGTTGAGCGAAGCGAAACATCTCTGGCCATCGACCTGCGCAGGTCGGAACTCCAGAGAAATGATCAGAGATTCTTCGCTTTTCCTCAGAGTGACAAAGCAGGAATCCGCCGCTTTAACGTTTCAACGGTTCAACTCTGTAACGTGCGCGAATTCATTGACTTCGCGCATGTAGCTCGTTAGAACCAGCGCATTATGGCGATGATTCACGTTAACCGGGGCGCAACAAGTTTGGGCGCATTCTCCGAAGAAGAAGTTCGTGAAGGCCTGCGTACTGGCCGTTTCGTTCCCACGGACATCGGGTGGCGCGAAGGAATGGCCAACTGGCAGCCGCTTTCGCAGTTCCCAGAATTAGGAGTCCCGGCGCCTGCTGCACCGCCTACGCAGATCGACGCAGGCGCAACCTCAGAAGCTGCTGTCCCGCGCGGCGGCCTGCCGTGGGAACACCGGCAAGAGCGTGGTTTTTTCAATGCGTTCATGGAGACCCTGGTTTTGGTCCTCACGAGACCGGGCGAAGCGTTCACAGTCATGAAACGCGAAGGCGGTTTAGGTGAGCCACTCATTTACGCGCTCATCGGTGGGTGCCTGGGAGGCATCGTCTCGCTTCTATTCTCGCTGGGATTGCGCTCCGTCGGCTTCTTTGCCGATCGTCACGACACGTTCGCTGCGATGGCTGGGATGGGCGCTGGTTCTGCTGCGTTTATCGTTCTGGTGCCGCTGTTCGTCATAATCGGACTGTTCATCGGCAGTGCGATCATCCATCTCTGTTTGATGATCGTCGGTGGTGCGAATCAATCATTTGAAACCACTTTCCGCGTCCTTGCTTTCTCTCAAGGTTCCGCTGGTCCTTTGCAGATGGTCCCGGTTTGTGGGGGAATGATCGCTGGCGTCTGGGCGCTCGTTTGCAACTGCATCGGATTGGCGCGTGCCCATGAAACCGACACAGGCCGAGCGGTTCTTGCCGTTTTCCTGCCGCTGATTGTTTGCTGCGGCGGCGTACTGCTCATTGCGTTGATGTTCGGCGGATTGGGTGCTTGGAGTGCGTCACAACACTGAATTCCAGCAAAGTGCGGCTCCGCGTCCAGTGTCTCGCGTCCAGGTGAAATCGATCACGAGTTAATCTGGCTAAGCGCCTCGGTTGTGTCGCTGGGCCTGGCGGCAGCGTGGCTAACCGTTGGTTTGCCATGGCCGCACTGCATGTTTCACGAGATCACTGGTTTGCCATGCGCCACCTGCGGTATGACACGGTGTGGGATTCAATTTTTTCACGCTCACTTTGTGACTGCATTGAAATGGAATCCGCTCGTGTTCACCGCACTCTGCGGCCTGACAGCGTTTGATCTCTACGCGTTTGCGACGCTCGCAACGCGCGGGCCGCGTTTGCGGATCTGTTTTTACACGGAAACGGCGAAAACATTTGTACGCATCGCAGTCATCTCGGCGCTCGTGCTAAACTGGATTTATCTGCTGATGCACTGGCGAAATTTTTAGCATTCCCCTCTATTGCAAGCGTTGGATTCCAAGCGCCAACGTGCAAAGGCGTAATTGTCATCCTGAGCGAAGCGAAGGATCTCTGGCGTTTCTCCGCCTCCCGAAGCAATAACCAGAGATGTTTCGCTTCGCTCAACATGACAGCACAGAAGGTGGCCGTTTCGTTTGATGACTGGAGCTTCTTTCGTGTTTGATGTTGGGATTTGGTGCTCGCCGCTCTCTGACTAATTTAACACGATGCGAATCCTGGTCACAGGCGGAGCCGGTTTCATTGGCTCCCATCTCGTTGAACGCTTGCTCGCGGCAGGACACACCGTCGTCATCCTCGATGACTTCAACGATTTTTACGATCCGCAAATCAAGCACGCAAATATCGCCGGTTTCGCCAAAGATGTTGCTGTTCATCATGTCGACCTTCGAGATGGCGCGTCAGTGCGAAATTTGTTTCTTCGCGAGAAATTCGAAGTGATCGCGCATCTGGCCGCTCGCGCCGGCGTTCGACCCTCGATTCAATACCCCCAACTTTATTACGATACCAATGTCACTGGCACATTGCATCTGCTCGAAGCAGCGCGTGTGACCGGAGTGGAGCGATTTATCTTCGCCTCCAGTTCGTCGGTCTACGGTGCCTCGAAGACTGTGCCTTTTTCTGAGGATCAACATCTGACTCAGACATTCAGTCCGTATGCTGCGACAAAAATTGCCGGCGAATTTCTTTGCTCGACTTACTCGCATCTTTATCAGCTGCGCGTAGTGGCGCTCCGTTACTTCACCGTATACGGTCCGCGGCAGCGTCCCGATTTAGCGATTCATCAATTCACTCGGAGGATTCATGCCGGCCAGCCAATCGAGCAATTTGGCGACGGCACAACGCGACGCGATTATACTTATATTGACGATGTAATTCAGGGAACGATCGCCGCGCTTCAATACGAAGGCCCGCTCTTCGATATCTTTAATCTCGGTGAGAGCGAGACGATCCATCTGAAAGACTTGATCGTTGCAATCGAAAACGCGCTTGGGAAAAAAGCGAAAATCAACCAGTTACCGGAGCAACCCGGCGATATGCCTCTGACTTGCGCGGACATTTCGAAAGCGAGAAAACTGCTCGATTACAGGCCAACCACCCGGTTGAACGAGGGACTACCGCGTTTCATCGAGTGGTTTCTGGGGTCTCGAGACGGACAGTAGCCGACCGCCGAGGCGGCTGGCTATTATCATTTTGCCGCTAGCTATTGTAAGCTCGCCCGATGATTTCGAGATTGCCTTTCGAGCAGCGGGCTTGCTTCATCGCGGGACAGGCGAAATCCGGCACGACGCTTTTGGTGGCGTTACTCGACAACCATCCCGAGCTACTCGTGTTGCCTGAAGAAACGGCCTATTTCCCCACAGTCCTCACCAAATATGCGCCACGCGGTCGCCGCGCGCAGTTTGATTATTTGACCAAACAATCGCTGTCGAACGTGCTCTTCGGCGGGCCGTGCAAATGGGGAAAGCGGAATTACGCGACGTTCCCGCGCGACAAATTTCTGGAAACGTTCGAGCGAACGGCATTCGATCCCGCCAATGCGCAGGAAGATCTGCTCGTGCTAATGGTCAAAGCGTACGCGGCAACACTGGAGCGCCCGTTCGACGCCATCGGGCGGTGGGTAGAAAAAACTCCGGCCAATCGCAATCACATTCCAGAGATTCTGAGGCGGTTTCCGCAGGCGAAAATTCTGGTCACCATGCGCGATCCGCGCGCCATTCTCGCGGCGCAAATCGCGCTGGAGAAAACAAGGCAAACGGGAAGGTTCTCAACTTATTACGTGATCGCTCACTGGCTGGTCGCTGCCCGACTGGCCAGGCGTGTGCGGGATGGTGAAGTTCCGGGCCTTGTGGTGCAGTATGAACAATTGGTCTGCGAACCAGTTAGAACGATGGAAGAGGTTTGCGCTTATCTCGAGATCAATTTCGATCAGGAAACGCTGCTGACACCGACAAAATTGGGCCGGTTTTGGAGCGGTAACTCAGCAGCCCGGATTAACTTTTCGCAGATCAGTCCAGAACCGGCAACACGCTGGCAGCGCGAACTATCCGAAGACGAAATCGGATGGGTGGAATGGCATTGCCGCGATCTCATGCCGGAATTCGGCTACAAGCCAAAACTACACATACCCGAGCTGCGATCATTTGTTCGTCCAATTCGCGGCGAACGCCCGAGAGAATACATAAAGTCGCGTGCCTATTCATTGCGCGACAGAATCACGAAATCCGAATGACGAAGCAAGAATGACGAATGATTCGTCGCGAGTCCTTCTATACTTTTCGTCATTTCCCTTATTCCTTCGTTACTTGGCATTCATACTTCGTCGTTCCCAATCGTTCCGCTTGCAATCGTAGCCGAAGCACGCCATACTTCGCCCGAGATGTCGGGATTCTTGTTCGGTTTTCCGAGCCTCCGTTTTCTACGACGATTCAGATTTTTCGATACCACGGTGCGACCTTTTGCGCCCTGGCTGCTTCGTTGGTTGACTGCGCGGGTCTGCGGTTTAGGACAAGTACAATCCCGGCTCGACGAGGCGGAGTTTCCAACGGCGTCGCAGAGTGCCTTGTTTGAATGGGCTCTGAATGATTGGCGCGCTGCGGACGGTGCATCCTTCGATGCGCTCCGCCCATTTAATAATTGGATCAAACCTAAGGATCAACATGAACTCTTATTCAACTGGGAGACGCTCGAACCGTTCGCGCGGCGGCTCGCGACGCAGGGGCAACGGGCAGGCGCGTCATCAGCGGGTAGAAGCGAAAACGCAAAAAATGACATTCTGGCAGCGGATTGTCGCATTTTTTGGAAATGGCACAACGAAGGCAGGACCAGGCGCGCGCAACGGTGCCCAGCCTTCGCGACCGGCACATAAACCTGAACGGATTGAAGTCAGTTCGCCGCGTCTGTACGTTGGCAACTTGTCTTTCGACGCAACCGAGAGCGATCTTTTTGAGTTGTTCAATGGAGTCGGACACGTCCAAAATGCGGAAATCGTAAGTTACCGCCATAACCAACGCTCAAAAGGTTTCGCGTTTGTACAGATGCAAACCATTGAGGAAGCGAAACGAGCTGTGGAAGAATTGCACGATAAGGAATTCCTCGGCCGCAGGCTGGTAGTGAGCGGCGCCAAATCCGGCGAGCATCGCGCGCGCTGAGGACCGGAATTATCTCATCGGGAGAGAACGCGCTTTGTGCGCGGCTCTCCCGATTTTTTTTGGATCAAATGAGTCATATCCATCAATTGAGTGGAATGGAGCCCCGACGGACTCGCATGGCCCGGCGTCCCCTATCTTTTAATCTCCAGATACGTTCGCGATAGCACGTCGTTAGTGCCAGGCTGAAGTTCCTCGATACGCATTTGTTTTAGAAACCAGCGGCCTTCGATTTTCTGAGCGGAGACGACTTCGAAACGCTTGGCCAATTGAGCATCCCAATCGTAGCCCTCCATGCGCATCAGCGCGCCGCTCGCCTTATCAATCCATAGTAGCAGATTGGAATACTGCGATTCGCGCGAGGGCGCGCGCAGTTGCAATTTCCAGCAATTGCGAGTGCGAACCTTTTCCTCGCCTGCGACGCGCGCGCTCGGCCAGTAGAGAAATTTAAATGCCAGGTCCTCATAGGTCACGCTGGTACCGCGAATTTTTTCCTTGAGCTTCGAGGCCGCAAATTGCTCGGTGCCGTCACCGGTCACAAGATCAAGGCGCGAACTGTTTTCGCCGAGACGCAATTGCAGAACTTCATCGGGATTTGCGAATGAATAGCGAATCAGCGGTCCGTTTTGAACCAGGTTAAACGGAACCACCAAGTCATTTTGACGAAGTTGTCCCTGAAGATCGATTTGCTGTCGCGATTCCATCATGCGCACCGAGGCGAGAATGTCTTTGGCTGACGGTGGCGGTTCAGCGAAGAGTGACAACGCGGCCAACGTCAAACTAATGACGAATGTCGAAGGTCGAAGGTCGAAGGAATGACGAAACGCGAATAGCGAAAAGCGAGCCCCTAATCGTGCATTCGTCATTGGAGCATTCGAGCTCGCCACAGGACGAGTCCGTCCGGCTGGCGGACTTGTTTCGTCATTCGTCGTTCGTGCTTCGTCATTGTGCAGCATTTGTTAATTACAAGGTAGCGATTAAAGCTTAGCCGCCATCTATTTCATCGCGTGGACCAGTCTCTTTTTCATCTTATTAATCAACAATGGACCAGTCCGGCGCTCGATCTGTTCATGGCTGCCCTCAGCGATAGCGCGATTTGGGAACCGTTGTTCATAGCGCTTGGCGTGAGCGCGCTCTTGCTTGGCGGATTTAGAGCGCGTGCGTTCGTCATCTGTCTGGTCTTGTCTCTGCTGATCACGACTCAGGTCACGGGTCTGTTAAAATCAGCCGTAGATCGCCATCGGCCAAAACATGTGGAGAATGTGCGTATGGTACAGTTGCAACGGACGCGTCCGGCATTCCTGACTTTGTTTAAGAAGCCGACCATTCGGTTTTCCGATTCATCCGATCGCAACCGGTCGGGACCATCGTTTCCGTCGGGACACGTAACCACCAACAGTGTGGTTGCTGTTTTTTGCACGCTGTTTTACCGGCGCGGCGGCTGGCTTTACTGGTTCGTTGCCTTGGCGGTTGGTTATTCGCGAATTTATCTGGGTGCACATTGGCCAAGCGACGTGATCGCAACGTTCTTTCTGGCGGGCGGCGAAGCACTGCTGCTGCTCGTCCTGTTCGAATTGATTTGGAGGAGCGCAGGCCGCAAATGGGCGCCCCAGCTTTTTGCGCGTTATCCAAGTTTGATCGCTGATCCCAACGTTCGGACGCGACCGCCCGGCGCGCCGCAACACTCCGCATGAGCACAACGCGCGCGGTCTGGCTCTTCATTGTCGCGCTGACGGCGATTCGATTGTCGATGCTGGCAACAGCAGATCTCGAATTTGATGAGGCGCATTACTGGATGTGGTCGGAGCGACTTGCTCCGGCCTATTTCAGCAAAGGTCCAGGTATCGCTTTTGCTATTCGCGCAAGCACCGCGGTTTTTGGAGCGAACGAATTCGGAGTGCGCTTTTTCAGTCCGTTGCTCGCGGCCGGAACGAGTCTGCTCTTGTTTTATTTTGCGCGCCGACTGTTCAACGCCACCGCCGGTCTGTGGGTCGTCATCGCGCTAAATGTTACGCCCATTTTTAACATCGGCGCGTTTGTGATGACGATTGATGCTTTGTCGATTTTTTTCTGGCTGGCGGCGATGTTCACCTTCTGGCTTGCGTTGGAAAAAAGCCCCCAGTTCTCCTGGCATTGGCCGTTGACCGGACTTCTCATTGGGCTCGGGTTTCTTTCCAAATACACCAACGCGCTTGAGCTCGTTTCGATTGTATTGGTGCTTGCCCTTGCGCCCCGGCTTAGGCACGAATTCAAGCATCCCGGATTTTATCTATTACTTGGCATGTTCGCTCTTTGCACGGTTCCACCGATCATGTGGAACGCACAGCATGCGTGGGTCACGCTTGCACATTTGCGATCGCGCGGCGGTATCGAGCACGGCTTTGGTTTGCACCCTGTCGAAGTTCTTTCGTTTATTGGCCAGCATTTTCTGGCTTATTCGCCATTTCTATTTCTGGGATTGGCGTGGGGCGTTATCGGAAGCTGGCAACGAGTGAATCAGCAATTCAAGGTTCTGTTCCTGATGTGGTTTGGGTTGCCGGTGTTTCTTTTCTATTTGTTTCTTTCTTTAAACAAGTCTGCGGCGCCAAATTGGGATGGGCTCGCCTTTCTGGGTTTTGGACTGCTGGCAATTTATTATTGGTGGGAGCGTCTCGAGGCGAGTGCCCTCTTACGCCTCGGCGCGGCGATCGCAATACTGGTTGGACTGACCATGAGTGCGGTGGCCCTCGATACAGACTTGCTGCGCGTGGTTGGATACAAGTTTGAGCGAAGCGACCCGAGCAACCGGATGCGCGGTTGGAAGAGCGCCACGAGCGCGTTGGAAACAATGCGCAATGATCTCGAAACAAAATTAGGTGAAAGACTTTTTCTCATTGCGGACGCACGTGACCGGGCTTCGGAGATTTCGTTTTACCTTCGCGAGAAACGAGCCGAGGGCCCGGGTCATCCGCCGGCTTACATTCCCGAGTCGCAGGACATGGTGAACCAATTCTCGTTTTGGCCACGCTATGATGAATTTGTTGAGCTAAAGCCCGGCACGCCGCGGCCGGAGAGCGAAGTTTATACTGAAGAAAGCGGGATCAATTTGTTCGTTGGACGTGACGCGCTCTTTATTCGAGACGGCAAAAAGCAACGCGTGCCGCACAATATCAAAGCCGGCTTTCAATCGACGGAGCTGGTTGGCACGATTCAAGTATCGCGCTACGGGAAGCCGCTACGAACCTGGCAGGTGTTTCTCTGTCGAAATTACCGCACACTCCCGTTATGAGAAGCCATCCAGCCAAGCTCCCCGGCGTGGTCATTCTGAGCGGAGCGAAGGACCTCACACCAGCTTCGCTCATCACCCTTGGAAAACAGCGTAACGCAAACTCCGTCGGTAAGGTTCCTCACTTCGTTCGGGATGACGCTCATCCGATACAGCGTTGTCTATTGCTCACCGGATGCACATGACCCAGACAACAAGCTCTCCGGAAATTTCCGTCGTGGTTCCCCTTTTCAACGAAGAAGAGAGCATCGCCATCTTACAAACGGAGCTGAGCGCTGCGCTGAAGGGACTCGACTACGAAACCATTTTTGTCGATGACGGCTCGGTTGATCGCACGGCGGAGCGGATCCAAACTGCGCCGAATATCCGCCTGATTCGTTTCGAGAAGAATTCCGGGCAAAGCGCCGCCATTTATGCCGGCCTCACAGCGGCGCGCGGCAGGACTGTAGTGATCATTGACGGCGATCTACAGAATGATCCTGCCGACATTCCAAAACTGCTCGCTGAAATTGCGCGCGGCCCAGATCTCGTCTGCGGCTATCGCGTCCAGCGCCGGGACACACTCGTCAAGCGTGCGACGAGTCGGATTGCAAACGCTGTGCGCAGTCGCTACACGAAAGACGGGGTGCGCGACACCGGTTGCACCCTTAAAGCGATGCGGCGCGAGTGCGTGAGCACCCTGCTTCCATTCAAGGGCATGCACCGTTTCATTCCCGCGCTGGTCAAAGGCGCCGGCTATCGGTTGGTCGAAGTTCCGGTGAACCATCGTCCCCGTCGCTTCGGTCAAAGCAAGTATGGCCTGGGTAATCGCGCTTTGCGCGCTACTATCGACATGTTTGGCGTGCGATGGTTGCTGTCCCGGCGATTGAATTACAAGATTCGCGAGGAGTTGTGACGATGAGACACGTGGGCAACGTGGCAAATCTCGCTTGTCAACTTAGGCGCTCCCGCTAAGCTTGCCCTCCCGCACCGGGAATTCGCATGTCGTTGGCCAATTTACTTTCTGTCGAGCAAATCATCCCCGAGATGAAAGCAACTGAGCGCTGGGCCGCCATCGTTGAACTGATCGATCTCCTCGTTAGTCTGGGCAAAATCAAAACGGAAGACCGCGATCCAATTCTCGCTTCACTGAAACAGCGCGAAGAAACAATGAGCACAGGCATTGGGTTCGGAATCGCCATTCCACATTGCTCTTCCGACCGGCTCGAGGAAGTCGTGGCCGCGTTCGGACGATCAACAACCGGCATCGAATTTGACGCGCTCGACAATGCGCCGGTCAAGTTCGTCGTGCTTTTCATCGTCCCGAAAAATCAATTTCAAACGCACCTGCGCACGCTTGCCTCGATCGCAAAATTTTTGAACGATCGCTCTGTGCGCGAGAGCCTGGCGAGCGCAAAATCCGCTGACGAAATTTTGTCCATCTTTCGCGATCGTTCGTAAGCTGTACCTGGTCGACCTCCGGGCGACGTGGCGTGCGGATGCAAAAGCTTCGGCGACGCGCCTCGCACAGCGAGGCGGCTATAAATTGACTTCTCACCGATGGAAACTTTTCAATCACTTCTCGCAAAGAAGCTTTCCAACGCCTTGGCCGCCGCCGGCCTGCCGGACGCAGGCGAATTAACGCCAGCAACCGATCCGCGCTTCGGCGATTACCAGACGAATGCGGCTCTGGTGCTTGGAAAGCAGCGGGGCGAAAATCCGCGTGAAGTTGCGGGGAAAATCGTCGGACACCTTAACGTTGGCGACGTTTGCGAACCGCCAGTGATCGCAGGTCCCGGTTTCATCAATTTTACGTTGCGTCCTCGCGTCGTTGCTGAAAAAACCGCCAGCGTCCTGGGCGATGAAAGACTCGGCGTTGCGGAGACAGAATCGCCGCGGCGCATCGTGATTGATTTCGGATCGCCCAACGTGGCCAAGCCGATGCATGTCGGCCACATCCGCAGCACTGTCCTGGGCGATGCGCTGGCGCGTATCGCGGCCTTCCTCGGGCACGAGGTGATCCGCGACAATCACATCGGCGACTGGGGGACTCAATTCGGCATGGTGGTTTACGGCTGGAAGAACCTGCTGGATCAGCGCGCGCTTCAGCAGAACCCACTGGCAGAGGTCGTCCGTATTTACAAGGAGACGAACGCGTTGGCGGCCAGCGATCCCCAGGTTCGGGAAGCCTGTCGCCAGGAGCTGGTAAAACTGCAAGGAGGCGACAAGGAAAACATCGACATCTGGAACGAATGCGTCGCCTTCTCCATGCAGGACTTCGAGCACGTGTACGAATTGCTCGATATTCATTACGACATCCAATGCGGCGAAAGCTTTTATAACGACCGGCTCCCAGGCGTAGTCGAACGCTTGCTCAAATCCGGGATTGCTGAGATCAGCGAGGGCGCGCTTGTCGTTTTCTTTCGCGATATCCCGGAGTTGGCCGACAAGCCATGCATCATCCGCAAACGCGACGGCGGATTCAATTACGCCACCACCGATATCGCAACAGTCGATTATCGCCTCGACGATTTGAAAGCGGACAGTGTTTGGTACGTGGTCGGCGCTCCGCAGACCCTGCATTTCAAACAAATTTTCGAGATTGCCCGGCGACAGGGTTATAAGGCCGATCTTCGCCACATCACATTTGGCAGCATCCTCGGTGAAGACCGCAAACTGATGAAAACGCGGTCAGGCGAAAACGTGCCGTTGCGCGAACTGCTCGAGGAAGCATGCCGGCGCGCGCGCAAGATTATCGAGGAAAAAAATCCGGACCTAAGCGAGGCGGAGAAGATCGACGTCGCGCAGAAAATCGGAATCGGTGCAGTCAAATACGCTGATCTGTCACAGTACCGGATGACCGACTACGTTTTTTCATGGGACAAAATGTTGTCCCTCCAGGGAAATACAGCGCCGTATTTACAAAACGCATATGTGCGAGTTCGCTCAATTTTCCGCAAAGCCGCCGAATCTCCTGTAGCCACGCCCCTGGGGGGCGTTAGAGAGGAAACGGGCCGCACGCCAGTGGCTACAACGCTCACCCTAACGAATCCCGCCGAAATCAATCTTGCCAAACGCCTCTGTCAGTTTGCAGAGACCGTTCCGCAAGTACTGAACGACTTCCGTCCGAATATTCTGGCAAATTACCTCTTCGAAGTGGCGAACGGCTTCCACACATTCTACGAGGCTTGTCCGGTTTTGAAATCGCAAGAACCGGCGCGCAGCTCACGACTGGCTTTGTGCGATCTTACCGGACGCGTTCTGCATCGCGGCCTCGATCTTCTCGGGATCAAGGTGCCGGAAAAGATGTAGCAGCGTTTTGTCGTCCCGAGCGGAGTCGAGG
This sequence comes from uncultured Verrucomicrobiae bacterium, assembly GCA_963758425.1. Classification (GTDB taxonomy): domain Bacteria; phylum Verrucomicrobiota; class Verrucomicrobiia; order Chthoniobacterales; family UBA10450; genus Udaeobacter. The sequence continues at coordinate 14,999 of CAVWVV010000007.1, read as the reverse complement.
AATCTCTGAAATTTCTTACTGTTTGACCAAGCCATCGAAGGAGAACATTGAGAGATGTCTCGACTTCGCTCGACATGACAAGGATTCCAACCTGCACCTACCGATTGCAATTCAATCGTTGGTTCACTTTTTCGCAGGCACGCGAGATCGTCCCATATCTCGACGCGCTCGGAATCAGTGACGTCTATGCATCGCCGTATTTTCAGGCGAGCCCGGACAGCCTGCACGGCTACGACATCACCAACCACAGCAAGCTCAATGCGGCGATCGGCTCGCGCGAGGATTATGAGGCGTGGATCGGAGAGCTCCATGCGCACGCGATGGGCCAGATACTCGACTTTGTCCCGAACCACGTGGGGATCGCGGAACCGCTCAATGAGTGGTGGATGGACGTGCTCGAAAATGGGCCGAGCTCCAGATACGCGCCGTATTTCGATATCGACTGGCAGCCGCTGAAGTCCGATCTTCGCGACAAAGTTCTGCTGCCGATCTTGAGCGATCAATATGGGCGCGTTCTAGAGCGTGGCGAGCTTCAAGTGCGCTTTGAAGAGGGAACGTTTTGTCTGCTCTATGGCGAGCGCAGATTGCCGATCGCTCCGGGAACGTATCGATACGTTCTGGAAATTGCGTTACGAAATCTCTCCGAACACAAGGAGGAAGACTTCTATGCGGAACTGCAAAGCATTCTGACTGCGCTCGAATATTTGCCAAAACGCACCGAGACCGATCCAAAACGCATCGCCGAGCGCATTCGCGAAAAGGAAATCATCAAGCGACGTCTCGAACGTCGTTGCGCTGAAGCGCCGCAAGTCCAACAGGCAATTGAAAGGGCGCTGGTTCAGATCAACGGCGAACCTGGCAACCCGCGCAGCTTTGATGCGCTCGATGAACTGCTAAACGCGCAGTCCTACCGGTTGGCGTTTTGGCGGGTCGCTGCCGAGGAAATCAATTACCGTCGCTTTTTTGATGTGAACGACCTGGCCGCAATTCGGGTCGAGCTGCCAAAGGTCTTTGACGCCATTCACCGACTCGTTCTTGAGTTGGTGAGCGCGGACGTAGTGACAGGACTTCGTATCGATCATCCCGACGGCCTTTATCTGCCGCGGGAGTATTTTGAAAAGCTTCAGCAACGTTGCGCGAAAGCACTTGGGATCGGACTACCCAGGGACGGGCGCGCCATTTACATGCTGGCCGAAAAAATCATCACTGGCTCCGAAACGCTACGCAAAGATTGGCGCGTGCACGGCACCACGGGGTACGATTTCGCCAACCAAGTGGCGCAATTGCTGGTTGATTCCTCGGCCGAAACGGCGATCACAAAAACGTTCCACCGTTTTATTGGTCGTTCAGTCCCGTTTGGCCACCTGCTGTATGCAAAAAAACTGCAGGTCATGAAGTTGTCGCTGGCCAATGACGTGGATGTGCTGGGAAACATGCTCGACCGGCTTTCCGAGCAAAACCGCTGGTATCGCGATTTCACGCTCGAGGCGCTTTCGCGCGCGGTGCGCGAGACCATTGCTTGTTTTCCAGTTTACCGAACGTACCTGGCGCCCGGACAGCCCGTGACTGAGGAAGACAGGCAGATTGTCGAAACCGCCATCGCCGCGGCGAAGCGGCGCAATCCGGCCATGGAAGAATCAATCTTCAATTTTCTTCGTGACGTGTTGCTCTTTCGTTTTCCGCCAAACCTCGATGCCAAAGCGCGTGCCGAGCACACGAATTTCGTCCTGAAGTTTCAGCAAGCCACAGGACCGATCATGGCGAAGGGGCTGGAGGACACCGTCTTCTACATTTACAACCGGCTGGCGGCGTTGAACGAAGTGGGCGGCGAGCCGCAAAAGTTCGGATTAAGCGTTGCGGCATTTCACGAGCGGAATATTGGTCGACAGCACAATTGGCCGTCGTCGTTGCTGGCCACTTCGACACATGACACTAAACGCAGTGAAGATGTGCGCGCTCGAATAGCGGCGATTTCTGAAATCCCGGAGCTTTGGCGACGCTCGCTGCAACGGTGGCGAGTTTCTAATCGTCGCTGGAAGCGAACGATCGACGACGTCGAAGCCCCGGACGCGAATGAAGAATACCTGCTCTATCAAACTCTGTTGGGGACATGGCCGATGCAAGCCAACGGCGAACCAGAAACGACGGCAACACCGGATTACACCGAACGAATTCAAGCGTACATGGCCAAGGCGCTTCATGAAGCGAAGCTCAACACGAGTTGGATCCAGCCAAACGAAGAATGGGACGCCGCGATGCGCGATTTCGTCGCGAAAATTCTGGATCCATCTCCGCGAAATAAATTCATTCCAGTGCTTGTTCCGATCGCGAAGGAGGTTGCACAGCTTGGTGCCGTCAATTCGCTCGCGCAAACATTGCTCAAGCTGACTTCGCCGGGGGTGCCCGACATCTATCAGGGCAACGAGATTTGGGATTACAGCCTGGTCGATCCCGACAATCGGCGCCCGGTCGATTACAAGCGACGTCGCGAAATGCTCGAATCGCTCGCAACGGCGAATGCCCACGACCTTTTGCGCGACTGGACTGATGGCCGGATTAAGATGTTTCTAACGCAACGCGTCTCGCAATTTCGGCGCGAGCATACTGAGCTTTTTCAGCATGGAGAATATTTGCCACTCACGCCGAACGGCACACTCGCCGAATGTTGCGCCAGCTTCGCCCGGGAGCTGGAAGACCAATGGATTATTGTAATCGCACCGCGGCTTTCTTCTCATGTTGGTTTTCCGCCGATTGGTGAGAGTTGGAAAGACACAATAGTCGAACTTCCTGAGACGCTCCCGTTGGCACACGCGCACGACCTTTTTACCTGTCGTCCTATTCCTGTGCACAATCGACGAGTTAAACTCGCCGATGCAATGTCGATCCTGCCGTTCGCCGTCATCACGAACCTGTAGCCGCTTCGCTGTGCGAAGCGCGCCGCTGGCGCAAACAGACAATCGTACAAAGCGTCGCCCACACAGCGACGGCTACAGCTTACGCGCGCAGTTTCCCGAAAAGATCGACAAGCCACCGCGCAAAGTTGCCAAGATTTATCAGTAAATCTGAGGCGAAACCTGCAAACGTAATCTGTGGGGACGCAAGAATGAGCATCAGGCTTAGCAGCAGCAGGTTCATCAAATAGATCATGACAAGCGAGAAGAACGTGCCCTGATCGCTCAGGTCGGTCTGATTTTTCGGAATCATCCAGCACGTGAACGTGAAGTGGAACGCCCACGTCGCGCCGATCACAGCGTAAAGCCATCGGCCGTACGGCTGCATATTCACGAACAGGCTGAGTGCGCCATAGATGGCGATTGCCAGAATGCTGTAGAGCGGGAAAAAATATGGCGCCAGCGCGATCCAAAAGTTGGCCTTGTTGGTAACTACATGCCCACCGTCACGGCCAACGCGAAACCGGCTGACGCGTCCACCCATCAACCAAACCCAGAGCGCGTGGGTCAATTCGTGTCCGAAGACATAAATCAGGATCGGGCGCGGAAGACCGAAAAACGCAATCAGCCACAGAATTGCGCCCAATGAAAAAAACCAAAATTCTTCACCGGCCCAAAGACGTTGCGTCACCGCTGCGCGCGCGAAAGCGGTAAAAAATGTCTGACTCAGAATTGCGCAAATCGGCAACAGAAAAATTGCAAAAACGAATTTCACCCAGCGGGTCGGCACTGTGAACGGATCCGACACCGGAACAAGTGTTCGCGCCCGGGTGACGTTGCGGACAACTTCGCGGCCGCGCTTGGAATTGCGCTTTCCACGATTGTTTGCCGATCTTCTCTTTCTTGCAGCCAAAGTTGCCGCAGATTACGCAGAGTTAGTTAGTTAAAATCAAGACGGAACCGCGGATTACGCGGATAGAGCTGACAAATCGCAGTGCAGGCGCTCCGCCTGCCAATATCGAGACGTTATCCGACAACGGCGATCACGCGCGTCCCATGTAGGCGCCAGTGCGCGTGTCGATCTTGATCGTCTCGCCTTCCTTGATGAATAGTGGGACGTTGATGGTCTTGCCGGTTTCGAGTGTCGCTGGCTTGGTCACATTGCTCGCTGTGTCGCCGCGCAATCCCTCGGCGGATTCGGTCACTTTGAGGCTCACTGACGCGGGCAGCTCAACCTGTACTGGTTTGCCCTCTGCGTAGAGGACCTGCACGGAAAGATTTTCCACCAGGTAATCTTTGGCGTCGCCGATCAGATTCTCTTGCAACGTGATCGTGTCGTACGTCTCAGGATCCATGAAATGATACCCGTTGCGATCATTGTAACTGAATTCGAGCTGTTTTCGCTCGATCTCGACCAGCTCCACCTTGTCGGTCGAACCAAAGCGAACATCGGCGCTCTTGCCAGTATTGATGTAGCGGATAATCGCCTGGACGAAGGCGCGCAAATTTCCGGGCGTGCGATGATGCACTTCGAGCACAATGGCGGCGTTGCCATTGTATTTTATGGCCATTCCTCTGCGAAGATCGTTGGCGGCGGGCATGGAACGTAAATTGTTAAACCGGAAGCGCGGACGTTACCTGTAGTTAACGCTCGCGCAAGCAGGTCATCCTGAGCGAAGCGAACGATGCCACATGGAATAATGAAATACACTAGTTACATTGCGCTTATCACTCAACAAATTGTAGGGTTCCTCGCCGTCTGCGCGGCTCGGAATGACACAGCGACAGCGAGCGCGCTATAGCAACTTCAACCGGGTGAGGTCCTGTGAATCGACGATACCAACAGGCACGCTGTCATCATCAACCACGACCAGGTCGTCGATGCGATGGCGTTCGAGCAGATTAAGAACCTCAACAGCTAGTTTATCTTTATGCACTGTAACCGGGTTCAATGTCATCAGGTCTGCAACAAGACGTTCACCGATTTTTGAATCGAATTGAAATTGCCGCACGAAATCGCCATGGGTAAAAATACCCAGCAACTTCTGATTTTCGTCGGTTACAACGGCCGCGCCGGCACGCACACTAGTCATTGCTTTCAACACGTCACGCACGGAGGTGTCGGTAGAAACAATCGCCATGGCTTCGCGTGACCGCATGACTTGGTGCACGCGAATAAGCATGCTGCGGCCGATCATTCCACCGGGATGAAACTTCGCAAAATCTTCCTTGTCGAAGCCGCGCGCTTCCAGCAACACCATCGCCAGCGCATCGCCGAGCGCGAGCATCACTGTGGTGCTCGACGTCGGAGCGAGGTTCAACGGGCAAGCTTCCTGTTCGATGTTTACGTCGAGAAACAAATGCGCGTTCTGCGCGAGAGTTGATTTCGGATCACCGCACATGGCGACGATCCTGACTTGGAAGCGGGCGATCGCCGGCAGAATCCGAACCATTTCTTCCGTCTCCCCGCTTGCGCTCAAAGCAAGCACAACATCGCCATCAGCAATCACGCCGAGGTCGCCATGCAACGCGTTCGAAGAATCGAGCACCACCGCCGGGGATCCGGTGCTGGTGAGAGTTGCGGCGATCTTTGCTCCGATGTGTCCTGACTTACCAACTCCGACGACAACGACCTTGCCTCGCGCGTCGACCGTTTCCTTGATCAGTTCAACGGCTCGGGAGAAATTTTCGCCCAGACGTTCCCGCAATCGCTTGAGCTCAAAAATTTCTATGTCCAGGACACGTCCGGCCTTTTCAAGGTAGTCCATCGAAGTATATAATGCGGGCAGGCGTTGTGACGGGCAAGAATTTGCGCGCCTGGAACGAAAGGAAAAACATGAAAACATTAATCATCGCAGTCGCGGCGGCGCTCGTCACGACTGCTTCGGCACAAGAATTAAGAGCACCGATCGGACCGCAAAAACCAGTGCGCGCGATGGCCACTCCGCCGCCACTTTTACAACGCCCTGCGGTCGAGGGAGTGATTCCGCGAGGATTTAGCGATGGGCATAACCCGTTCCAGATGCTCAATCCCTGGGCGCCGGCACGCTACGGCACATGGGTCGAAAGTACGTCGTTCGACCCGAATCACCCAGGAAAATGGAACGGTATCAAGCTCTTCGAGATTATCTTTTGATTTAGATTTGGTGAGCGCACGCGAGGCGCGTGCGCTGACCCAGAGGTAAGCGGCGGGGTCTGATATGCGCGGTCCGCAGGCTTGCTCACCTGTAGTTGCGCTCACTTTGTTGGTTAGTGCTCCCCTTGAACGAGCTGGGCAAAAAACTTTGCCAACCGCGAACGCACGGCATGAAACGAGAGGTGCTCTAGCGCTCGCTGCTCTGATTCACTCACAATGGCGCCGCGTAAATCAGCGTTCTTCAACAAGTCGAGCGCCATCGAAACAATCTCGGTAATCGTCCGGCCTTCGCCGCAAGTTCTCGAAAATGCAATTCGTTCAATCGCACCGTCGCCGCCAACACAGGGGATCCGACAGAGGAGAGCGTCGCCTGCCACCTGGCCGGGCACATGGCTGCGATCGAGCTGCAAGACGATCTTATGCCGCGCCACATCCCGTAAATAATCCGGATACGATTTCCACTTCTCAATTACATGGAGTTTTCCTTCGGGAAATTTCAGCTCGGAAAGCAGGCGCCGCGCTTTGTATCCATCCAGATTAACGACCGTGACTGGTTCACCCGTCGCGTCACAAAGCTGGCGCGCAACCAGCAGCGCTGCGAAATGATTGCGCGATGGCACGTCCCATTCGCGTGTGCCAACAAAGATTCCAGATTGCTCGTCCGGGCCCAGACAAAAATTCCATCTTTGATCTTCAACAGGATAAGGCGTCGGAATAAATGCTACCCGCCTCAGGCTCCAGCGAGCGCTCTGATAGATTTCCGCGGCTTCGGGAGTTGTAGCGATACATCCATCCGCTCGCGCCACAATTTTCATGAAGCGCGATAATCTGGCACGGACGCACAGCTGTTGGGCGATCTGATGGAGTCCGGTCTCCTTTAACGAAACAACTACGGTGCGACCATGTTTTTTCAGGTCGGCCAATGCGCGCTCTGAAGCCCGAAAATCTCCGCGCAAAAGCAGGAGAACGGGTGTGTTCTCCGCAATGGCGCGACGCAGGTTATGGTGAAAGGCTCCCTGCGTACAGGCAGCGAAGGCGTGGAAGTTGATCGGCGGATGCGCGCCTTCGCCAGGCGCGGGCACGCTGCGAAACTCCTGTTCCGGATCGCGCCCACCTGGGTTGAGAACAGTCAGTCGAAAACCGTCTACATTGGGAGCCGTCATGGTCTATCGTCCAGATGTAAATGACGAAGCTCTAATGACGAAAGACGAAAGAAGCACCAAGCACGAATGACAAAAAGGCTTTGTCATGATGTTCGTCATTTGATCATTCGTCATTCGTTCGGATTTTGTCATTTCCTTTCGAAGACCAAACCCGGAAAGGAACCAGGTTTTTATTCGTCGATATCGGCTGGGGCCGGCGTTGCCGATTTCAAGAGGGTTTTATCCTCGCCTTCCTGGTCCAGAGGTTTAACGGGTATTGCGCGCCGAATTTCGACCGGTTTCTTATCCTGCGGTTGGACCGGGATTGCTTTTCTGATCTCCGGAGCAGGTTCCGCCGTTTGAGTACCCGGATCCGTTGCTGCTCCCGCCGATGTTTGCTGGTTTCACTCCGCTCTCTTCGGGTACCGAGTCGCTCTTTTGATTTGCGGCGGTTTGAACGGCTGGCTGCGCCGCCGGCTCAGGTTTCAATGTTGGCTTAAGAGAATTGTAAGGATCCGTGTCGGCTAATAACGTTGGACCTTTTACGGCGATTGGCGTGACCTCCCTCAGGTCTACAGCCAATGCGGCGCGCGGCAAATCGCTCGAAGAGAAAAAGCGAGCAAGACGAGCGCGCGGTTCACCGTGGACATTGCAAGGCTCAGTCGGGACCTGCGATTGAGCGCCAATCTCCATGTAAGTGGTACGCCGCTGAACCGTTTCGCCATTCGCTGTCTTGACGGCGTCATAACATTTGTCGGTGGCGAGCAGCCCAGACCTCGAACAAATCTCGACCTGCTTCAGCCCACCCGAGGTGGATGTCGGCTGCTTGATTTCTCGGGCTGGATAGTGGTCAGTCGCGGCATTCATGACGTTCACCCAAACAGGCAGCGCCAGCTCGCGTCCAAATGCGCCGCGATAGATCTTTTGCGGCTTATCGAAACCTGCCCAAACGGCGCAGGTGAAATTGGAATCATATCCGGCAAACAGCGCATCGGTAAAATCGTATGCAGTGCCGGTTTTACCTGCTGCCGGAATTTTCTTCAGACCAAATTCCGTAAAGGCTGCTTTCCCCGTCCCTGATTCAAGCGCGTCCGCAAGGCAAGAATGCACTTCGTACGCGGTTTCAGGTTTAGTGACTAGCTTCCTGATACTCTCCCGTTTCGCGTCCCAAACCAGCGTTCCATCCTTTTCTTCGATGCGCTCCAGAATGTGTGACACGTTTGGTCGCCAGCCGCCGTTTGGGAATATCGTGTAAGCGAGTGTGAGCTCGGCCAACGTAACCTCGCTGCTCCCGAGAAACGTGGCCGGATAAGGACGAAGCGGGGAATGAATGCCCGCCGCAGCGCAAAGCTGCAATACTGTATCAACTCCCGCGTCCATCCCAATTCGGATAGTTGCGCCATTTTTTGATTTCGCCAGAGCTTGTCTGGCCGTCATCGCGCCTTCATAAAGGTTCTCGGCGCTTTCGGGTCCCCATTCGCCCAGAATTCCAGTTGTGCCACCGATCATGACCGCGCGATTATCCAGTGGCGAATCTTCTACCAGCGACCCGGGATACATTCCTTTTTCGAAAGCAGCAGCATACACAAACGGCAACATTGCAGTTCCAGCAGGCCGGCGCGCTTGCAACGCGCGATTGTATTGGTTGTGCTCGAAATCGCGCCCGCCGACAAGCACTAGAATATCGCCCGTTGCATTGTCCAGACCGATGACCGCGCCCTGGAGATACTCAGGCGCAGGCTGGTTTGACATCGTGCCGTTGGCTTTGGCCTTGCGAAACGACGTTGCGTACTGGGCGTAAGTCTGGTGATTGTAATCGGGGCGCTGTTCGATTTGTTCGAGATTCGTTCGCAAGGAATCTTCGGCAACTTTTTGAAGATCGACGTCGATTGTCGTTTGAATCCGATAGCCTTCGTTGATTGCGCGGTCCCATCCGACGGCTGCGATCACCTGCTGACGAATGTAATCGACTGCGTAGGTCTGTCCCTGGGCGTTTTGCCGGCTCCCCACGACGATTTCCTGGCCTCGTGCGTTGGTGCATTGTTCGCGGCTGATAAATCCAATCTCGCGCATCCGATCGAGCGCGTAGTCGCGCGCTTCGCGCGAGGTCGCGCGGTCGGTCCATGGCGACAATCTGTTTGGGCTCTTGATCAGGCCTGCCAGGGTGGCGCATTCTGCCAGAGACATTTCACGGGCTGGTTTGCCAAAGTACCCCCGCGACGCTGCTTCCGCTCCGTACAGGCCGGCGCCGAAATAGATCCGGTTCAAATACAACTCCACGATTTTCTGTTTGCTGAAGTTGTTTTCAATCCGTTGTGCCAGGAAAATCTCGAGCAACTTGCGGCGGAACGTTTTTTCTTTGAGTGAAAAACTGTTGCGCGCCAGTTGCTGCGTAATGGTGCTGGCACCCTGGCGCACATGTCCGGCCGTCAAATTTTTCAGCGCTGCGCGGATGATTCCGAACGAATCGTAGCCGTGATGCTGATAAAATTTTGCGTCTTCAACTGCGACGACCGCGTTAATGAGATTGGGAGGCAGCTGGTCATACGGCACCGTCTCTCGGTTCTCAACGTAGATTTGGCCGAAGATCTTGCCGTTGCGATCGAGAATCACGCTCGCTGATTCCATTTGTTCGAGCTTGTTCAGATCGAACGCTTTGGCCTGCGCTTTGAGATCGGCGACAAGACTGGAAATGTAGACTGCTAAGATGACGAGCAGCACTGCAACGCAGGCAATAGGCACGTAAAACCATGGTCTCAAATACCAGGGTGGCCGAAAGCGATAGCCCGGTGGAGGCCTCAGATATGTGGCAGTCGGTCTCAAGCTTTGCGAAGGACTAGGTCGCCCAAGGTACGCGCCAAACGCCCAACGCTCAATGACCAATGACAAACCCGCTCTCCAGGTCAGCGTCGAGCGTTGAGCGCTTGCCACGCCGAAGCTTTCAGCGTACGCGGGTTGAGCGTTGAGAACGCAAACGGGAAACGCCGCTCTGATTGAGCTTATCCGAACCGAGATTCGGGATCGCGGACCACAACCATTCGACTGGTTCATGGAGCAGGTGCTTTACCATCCCGAGCATGGATATTATTCCTCTGGCCGCTGCGCGATCGGCAGAAAAGGTGATTATTTCACCAACGTCAGCGTCGGGCCGCTTTTCGGGGAACTGTTGACGGCACAATTTGCTGAGATCTGGGAGCAACTCGGCAAAATCAACGACTTTGTCATTGTTGAGCAGGGCGCACATGATGGTCAATTTGCGCGCGACGTTCTCCAATCTGCGCTGCAGCGCGCGCCAGAATTCTTCGAAGCTTTGCGGTACCGAATCGTCGAACCATTTCCGATTTTGCGAGAGCGGCAATCGCAGACGCTGGAACCATTTCGGGATAAGATCGAATGGTGTAATTCACTTGAACCATTCGTCGGCGTCCATTTTTCAAACGAACTACTGGACGCAATGCCGGCGCGCTTGATCGGCGGCGGCATGGAAAAACTTGTCGACCTTCAAGGCGACAAGTTTCTGTTCATCGAGCGTCCGACCTCAAGCACGGCATTTAATCAAGCTGCGCTCGATTGGGTGGACAGTGTCGCCGCAAATTTGCAGCGAGGTTACGTGATCACCATTGATTACGGGCATTCGGCCAATGAATTCCACGGAAATGTTCAGGTTCGCGCCCGTCATCGACACCTCGACTCGCCATTTGAGCAAATCGGTCAGGCGGACATCACAATGCATGTTGATTGGACAAGCCTCGCCCACCGCGCGGAAGCAAACGGATTGACCATCGCGGGATTCGCCGATCAGCATCATTTCCTAACCGGAATCATCTCTACGTGGCCAGATCTACTGCAACCCTGCCCTCAAAACTCGACGGCTTCGAACTGTCGAGTTCAGGTTGCCAATGCCGATCATAAAACCAAGCGCGCCCTCCAGACATTGCTCCATCCTGAAATGCTCGGTCGACGCCTTTCAGGTACTCGTGCTTGGCAAAAATTTCGGCACGGGCGCGCCGGGGCTGGCTGGTTTCAAGTTCGCGCGTGCGCCACGCCGCGCACTGGGTCTCCGAAATCCAAATCAATAACAGGGTGGACCTCCTATTCGACCGGATGCGGGAAATCGATTCCAGGCGTCCCAGGCTGGTTCCATGCTCGATTTACCGTGCGCGCGACCCATCATTTGCGATATAGTTCACGAACGAACAATTGGCCCGATGGAATCCTCAGCCCCGCAATTTCAAAAGCAACTCTCATGCATCGAGGAATTAATTAACACGCTCAACGCTGCGCCAGATTCGGTTCTCTCCGCGAAATCCCGTGAGTTGGCGCAGGCGCTGCTTGAGTTGCACGGCACCGGATTGGAACGGTTGTTTGAATTGATCCATGGAAGCCCACTGAGCGGCCAGTCATTAATCGACTGGCTTGCGCAAGATCAATTGATTTCAAATTTGTTGGTTCTGCATGGTTTGCATCCACTCGATTTTGAAACGCGCGTCCTTAATGCGATTGAATCGGTGAAACCGCGCCTCGGGCTCCACGGCGGTAGCGTGGAATTGATCGGAGTAACCCCGGAGGGTGGAATCAAATTGCGACTGGAAGGAAATTGCAACGGTTGTCCGTCATCGCGAGTAACATTGAAATCGTCGATCGAAGAAGCCATTTACGCCGCTGCACCCGATGTGACGGGATTGGAAGTTGAAGGCGCGGTAGACAATTTCGTAAACGCACCGGACGGTTTACAACCGAAATTTACAGTGTGTCCCACTGATAACGAACAGGAAACCCACAACAAAAAGAGATCCATGAGTAAAAATCCACAGCCCGTGCATGTGTCCGGAACTCCGAAGGGCGAAGAGCAGGCCCTGAAGAGTCATGAGCCCGGTCGTGATCCAAACCGAAAATATTATCGAAGCGCGCGTGATTCGACCGGAATCAATGCTGATAAACGGGAACCCATCGTTCCCGGGATGGGGAATATTCCGCCCGCCTAGCATTACATCGCTTCTTTAACGCAAGCGCGGCTCGCCTTAAAGTTTTCCGTGAGCTCACCCCTGGCTAATTTGCGCAAGTTTGCTGGGGCTAAGCCTAAGGGGGAGTCGCTCCGCCGCGCAGCCGTCGAGCAATGCGAGCTCTGCAGCATTCGTGTTCCGCCGCAGCATCGACATCTCCTCGAGATGACGACGCAAAAGATCGTTTGCGCATGCGATGCGTGTGCGTTGCGATTCCAGGACGTGGTTGAAGGGCGATTCAAATTGATCCCGCGCGACGCCCGAGCGTTGCCCGGCTTTGCAATGGCTGACGCCGATTGGGAGAATTTCGCGTTGCCGATCAACCTCGCCTTTTTCTTTTACAGTACGCCTAGAAAAAAAATGATGGCGTATTATCCAAGTCCCGCGGGCGCCACCGAATCGCTCCTTCCGCTCGACGCGTGGGAAGCGCTGGTGAGCCAAAATCCGCCCCTGCAAAAACTGCAACCGGACGTGGAAGCGCTATTGGTCAATCGCGCGGGGAAGGCGCGAGATTATTTCATCGCGCCGATCGATAAGTGTTACGAGCTTGTCGGGACGATCCGGATGCATTGGCGCGGTCTCTCCGGCGGACAGGAAGTCTGGGACAAAATCGAAAGTTTCTTTTCGCACGTGAAAGCGAATGCCTGATCTCAATTTCAAAGTAACTGGGATTGAGCCGGCCCAGCGCGGGCTCGCGCCGCTGTTGCATTTCATTTTGGAAATCACGAACACGCCTGAAACGGAAACAATCCAGAGCGTAATGCTCCAAACACAGATCCAGATTCAAGCACCGCAGCGCGTCTACGACGCAGAGGAAAAGAAAAAGTTGAAGGAGCTTTTCGGCGCGCCGGAAGATTGGGGACAAACTTTGCGAGCCAGGCTTTGGACGCACGCCAACACGATCGTCCCCCAATTTCAGGGAGACACGAGAACAATCCTGGCTGTGCCGTGTACGTTCGATTTCAACGTCGCTGCCACGAAATATTTTTACGCTCTGCGAGATGGCGAAGTTCCACTACTCTTCCTTTTCAGCGGAACTATTTTTTACGCTGCGCCGGACGGCCGATTGCAGATCCAAAAAGTTTCCTGGGAAAAGGAATGCACCTGGCGCATGCCGATCGCGCGCTGGCAGGAACTGATGGAGCACCACTACCCGGATAGCGCATGGATCGCGATGCGTCGCGACGTGTTCGATCAACTTTACGAATTTAAGCGGCGCGAAGGATTGTCGTCGTGGGATGAGGTCCTTGAGCGCCTGCTCACGCCAAACGGAAGTGTGGCGTCATGAATCGCGAACTTGTCGATAAAGTTGTCCATGCCGTTCTCTACGAAGGCTACATTCTTTATCCGTACCGCGCGTCGTCGAAAAAGAACCAGCGCGAGCGTTTCACCTTCGGACGCGTTTACCCAAGACAGTACAGCGCAGCGCAAAGTGATCGCGAACCGTGTTCAATGCAGACCGAATGCCTCGTACGCAATGAATCACATGACATATCGCTGGAAATAAACGTACGCTTTCTCCAACCATTGGCGCGAGAGACGGGTGAGCAGGTCTGGCTCGAAGCAATTGAACGCGAAGTAAAACTGGGACCCGTTTCGTTGAGCGCGCAAATCAAGCACGGACAGGAGTTCACTTTCCCAAGTGGACGCACGATCGATGGAATAACGGTGCGGCGGAATGAAATGATCTGCGGCCGAATTGAGCTCGAGACGCACGAGGTCGATCGAGCAGTTTCGAAGATCACGGTGCGCATTTTCAACGAAACGCCGGTGCCCGCAGACCGGGTCGAGACCCATGAAGAAGTGATCATGCGGACATTCGCTTCCACCCACACGGTTTTGCACGCCACTGGCGGCGAATTCATTTCACTGCTCGATCCCGATCCACAATACGGAAGAGCGGCGAAAGCGTGCCGGAATATCGGATGCTGGCCAGTGCTGGTGGGCGATGAAGCAAAGCACGACCGTGATACGATGTTGTCGTCCCCAATTATTCTTTACGATTATCCGAAGGTTGCCGCCGAAAGCGCGGGCGATCTTTTCGACAGCACCGAGATCGACGAAATCCTCACCTTGCGCGTCAAAACGATGACCGATGAGGAGAAATTAGAGATGCGAAATATCGACGAGCATGCGCGTCGGATTCTTGAACGGACGGAAAAACTTTCCGCGGAGCATTTCATTCAAATGCACGGAACGCTGCGCGAGGTGCGAGCGTCCAATCAGGATTTTTTTAATCCGGCGCAAAAGATCAAAAGCGCGAACGTCCGCGGTGTCGATCTTAAGAAAGGCGACCGTGTCCGGATTCGCCCTAAAAAGCGCGCTGATATCATGGACATGGCGCTAGACGGAAAGGTCGGGATCATCGAAGCCGTCGAAGAGGACGTGGAGCACAATGTGCACTTTGCTCTTGTCCTGGAGGATGACCCTGGACGCGACCTCGGAATGGATCGCCACATCGGACATCGATTCTTTTACTCAGCGGACGAAGTTGAGCCGATTTGAGCGAACCGCCCAATTCTCGACTGGCATGAAACGTATTCTCGTCGCCGGCATCGGAAACATTTTTTTCGGAGATGACGCATTCGGCTGCGAAGTCGCGGCGGAATTGGCCAAACGACCTTTGCCCGACGGCGTTAACGTCCGCGATTTTGGCATACGCAGCTACGATTTGGCGTATGCAATGATGGAAGATTACGAGCTGATCATTTTCATCGACGCTTTATCACGTGGCGAAGCGCCGGGCACGCTTTACTTGATCGAGCCGGAAATGGATAAAAATAGGCTGGACGAAGCTGAGGCGGAGGTAGTTAATGCTCATAGCATG
>CAVWVV010000006.1:0-47622 GCA_963758425.1 uncultured Verrucomicrobiae bacterium | reverse complement strand
AACTATGCGGCGATACAACGCCTCGTACCGAGGGACAACGCGATCTGCCGAGAATCTTTCGAGCACGCGAGCACGACTCTGTTCACCCAGGCGTCGAGCCAAATTCGGAGATTCGACCAACGCGTCTAGCGCAGCAGCAGCCGCGGTTACATCACCAAAAGGATATAGGGGATAAGAGTCACCTATAACTTCGGGAATACCGCCGACACGAAAAGCGACGACAGGCTTACCATAAAATGCCGTCTCGAGAATGCTCAGACCGAAGCTTTCGTAGTCGGATGTGTAGAGTCCGGCATCCGCGGCCTCTAAATACTCTTCCACCGCAGCTGTATTGTGGCGAACAATGACGCTGTCGCGGAGTTCCAATTCGTCGAGCAGTGGCTCGTAAGGATCAAAGGGCTCCCCTGCTAGAATGAGCAATCGAAGGCGCGACCGGTCCTTCGACAGGGCAATCGTGCGCAATAGTAGATCGATGCGCTTGACGGGTCGCAAATTCGACATGTGTAGCACAAGAAATTTATCGGTTACGCCGAGATCGCGCCGAACTTCCTCGCGGCCTCTCTTCGGTTGATTCGGAGTGAAGAAATTCGGAATCACTTCAATCGGCCGTTTCAAACGAAAGCTTTCCTGGGTTTGGCTCCGAAGACTTTCTGAAACCGCCGTCACCGCATCGGAATGCACCAGGGCATGCTCGATAGCGGTGCGGTAACTGGGATCCTGCCCCAGCAAGGTGGTATCGCTTCCGTGCAACGTTGTGACGATGCGCGGAGCTGACGGTCCTACAATCTGGGAGGCTAAACAAGCGGCCAGCGCGTGTGGCACCGCGTAATGAACATGAAAAAGATCGAGCTGCTGGGAGCGCGCCACTTCCGCCATTTTCACTGCGAGCGGCAGAGTATAGTCGGGACACGGAAACAAAGCGTTATCCGCAAAATCGATTCGATGAAAATGCATTCCCTCCTGCGGCAGGTCTAGCCGGACAGGTTGCGCATAACTGAACAAGTAAATTTCATGACCGCGACGCGCCAATTCTGACCCGAGGGCCGTCGCCAAAATCCCGCTCCCGCCAATCAACGGAAAACATGCAATCCCAATTTTGAGCGGCCCCGATTTCATCCCAGTTCCGTATAAGCTCTATCGAAATCAGAAATTTCGTCGCGCTTGATAAATTTCACGTTGGGAGCATCCGCCTTATCGATGTAATGCTGCTCGCTCGCACCGGCGACGTAATGAGTGCATCGAATCACTGATTGCATCCAACGGAAACGCGTATCGCGAGTCGGGCTGATTTGCTTCGGACCGAATTCTCCTCCCGGAATCTCTAAAAACCGATCGCCTCCTTTGTGCAGCAACAATTTCCCGTCGCGGTAGCGTGCGCGAACGATCTCTCCTTCATAAGGCTGATCGACAAAATAGTCTGACACCGCCACAGCACGCGCTCGGAATTCGGGCGCACTGGATCGCTCCACTCGCACACCTTCCAGCAATCCCATGCGCGTGTACATCTCGAGACAAAAGTCGGCGACATTCGAACATTTAGTCTCCTTGAAGTGTGCGACCAAAGGCGGCGGAACATAATTTGGAAGTTGGCGCGCAGTTTTCTCCTGCCATTCCGGAAGGACACGTTTCGCATACAGTGGCGAAAACTGTTTTTGGATCCGATTTTCGAATTGAAAGTTCAGGGCTACTTCCTGGTTGCTGTTTTGGTCTCGCAAAATGGTAGTCGTCTCGCGCGGGTCATGATCACTGTCGTGGAAGAAAAAGACGATTTCACCACCAATCTGCTTTTGGAGACGCCGGGCCCTGCGAGAATTTTAGCGAACAAAAACCGCTTGGGAAAGAATCCCGCAGGGTTGCTGACCGAAACAAATAATCGGGTAATCCATCACTCAGAACGAGCTTCATACTGCAGCGTGAGCTTCCGTCCCGCGAAAGATAGTTTGTTGCAGAATTGGCGCCAGGATTAGTACGGCGGCGCATCCAATAAAATTGTACCAGAGATAACCGATATTCGTTGTAGCGAACAGGACGAACACAAGCGCCTGTGCGAAGAGCGCCGCGAAGAACACGGCCGATCCGGTAACCCGACGAATAAAGAAAGCTGCCAGAAATAGACCGAGGATGCTGCCATAGAACACAGAACCCAGGATGTTGCCTGCTTCGATCAGATTTTCGACCAAACTGGCAAACGAAGCCACCCCGATGGCGACCAAACCCCACGCCGCGGTCAACGCTTTCGCCGCGATGACATAATGATGGTCGCTCGCGTTCGTGCGAATCAACGGGCGATAAAAGTCGATCGCCGTGGTAGAACCAAGCGCATTCAGGGTTGCTGCCACCGCCGACATGGTCGCGCACAAGATCACTGCGATCAACAATCCGACAAGTCCATGCGGCATCTGTTGAAGAATAAAAGTAATGAATACGTAATCCGAATCCTTGTTTTTTGGATCCACGCCAGCCTGCTGAAGAACTGTCTTGGTTCGATCACGCAACTCGCGCGCCTGGGCGTCAAGTTCGTGCAGCCTGGTCATGGCCACATCACGTTCATTTGGTGAAAGTTTTGACGATGCACCGGAAACCGCGCGAATGAGAGTGCGTTTTTGCACGAAAACGTCGTCGAATTGCGTTTGCAACGCCGCTAACTGCGGCGCATAGCCGTTCGCCACCGCTCGTTGGTACGCCGGCTGATTGAAATAGACGGGCGGCGCTTGGAATTGATAAAACATGAAAACAATCGCACCGAGCAACAGAATGAAAAATTGCATCGGCACCTTGACGGCGGCGTTGAAGAGCAATCCGAGACGACTCTCTTTGAGCGAACCGCCAGCGAGATATCGTTGTACCTGCGATTGATCCGCTCCGAAATAGGAAAGCGCGAGAAAAAAGCCCCCAATCAGACCGGACCAGAATGTATAACGCTTGTGTGGATCGACGGAAAAATCGACTGCCTCCAGTTTCCCCATTTTTCCCGCGACAAATAGCGTGTTTTGAAACGACAGATCGGGCGACAGCCGGTACACCGCGACCGCAAATGCAATCGCCATGCCTACCAAAATCACGATCATCTGGTAGCGTTGGGTGATGCTTACAATCTTGGTCCCGCCCACGACCGTGTAGATGATAACCAAGCCGCCCGCGAACCAGATGGTCAGGTCCAAGCGCCACCCGAGCGCGGCAGAGAGAATAATGGCTGGCGCGTAGATCGTAATTCCCGCAGCGATGCCCCGTTGCACAAGAAACAGGAAGGCGCCGAGTAGTTGCGTCTTCCGGTCGAACCGCTCGCCGAGATATTGATAGGCCGTGTAAACTTTCAGTCGCTGATAGATCGGAACGAAGACCGCGCACACAACGATAAGCGCAAGCGGCTGCCCAAAGTAATTCTGGATAAAACCTATGCCGCTCTCATAGGCCTGACCCGGCATGGAAAGAAACGTGATCGGCCCTGCCTGCGTCGCGAGCACGGAGAGCCCAATCGTAGCCCACCGAATGCTCGCATCGCCCCTGAGATACTGACGTAAAGAAGCGCTTCCGCGGGTTCGCCAGAGACCATACAGCGGGATCGCCAGAATCGTGGCGATTAGAACGAAATAATCCAGCCGGTTCACGAGAACCGGACGGTGAAAATGTAGAGGAGCACTACCTCCACTGCAAAAAGGGAAAGCACCAGGCTATATGCTTTGCGCCAGGAACGCGCATCTGACTTGTCATCGGCCACGTTCATTTTCCTAATGACAGCATGTTCGCGAATAAACGATACGCTCCGGGAACGCCGGCGGGCAATTGCCGAAACCAGGAATAACTTGTGTAGATAAAGTAGCCTTTGCCTACTTTCGCAACCAGCAGGCCGCCATCGAGTGGCTTTTCTTTCGGATCGTTGCTCGACAAAATTGGTGTCCAAGCGGGATCCCATTTCTTAGGAAAGTAAAGTCCGCGTTCCTGAACCCATCCTTCGAAATCTTTTGATGTAATTTTGTTTGGAATAGTCATGAGTGGATGAGTCGGCGCCAGAATTCGCACCTCTGCGTTTTCGTCAGTGACGCGGTCGCGCGAGATCTCCAATGGATACGGCCCCAGTTGCTCGGTCTTAAGTTCTGCCAGTGTGTTGTACTGTGCGATTACAACTCCGCCGGCCTTTACGTAGTCAAATAGTTCCGGCAACCAGTTGGAAATTCGATCCTGCGTGTTGTAGGCGCGGATCCCGAGCACGACGGCGGAGAACTGCGCGAGGTTTTTCGCCGTGATATCGGATTCGTTCAAAATCTTTACTGAGTAACCGATCTGTTCCAGGCTTTCCGGAACATCATCGCCAGCACCGGGAATGTAACCGATGCGATCGCCTTTTTTGCGAATGTCAGCCCGAACAAGTTTCACTTCTGCCGGCGGCATGAGGGTTTGGACGCCGATGTGCGGATAGGAAATCCGCACGCGCTCGAACGAATAGTCACGGCCGTCGATCGAAACGATCGCTCGCAAGGTTCCTTCGCTATCCTGGTCCGGTGGCTTGACCGTAAACGTGGCCACCGTCTCCGCATCGGCTCCCTTCAAATCTATAGGCACAGATGGCGGATCGACTTCGCCATCCCGACGGCACAGCAAGTTTAAGTTCTCCTTTCACAGGACCGGTGGCCGCCGTGACATGAACTGCAACGGGTTTCGGTTGATTCGTCGGGAATACCAACGCGCCGTCCCCGATCTTGGTGAAAACGGGTGGCGCAATGACCAACGATCGTCGCAGTTCGCCCGCTACCGGGTCAACCGTGCGGTACTTCCCGTCGAGGGTATAACGGAGTTCCTGCCCGTTGATTTGAAGGACAATCTCTACCGGAAGATTGGGCGGATTTTCCGGGAGACCGATAAGCTGTTGATCATCTACAGCGAAGGTACCTAGCGTTCCTGCTTCACGAAGCCAATAAGGCTGGGAATAAGGAGTGTTCTCCGGGATCCTGCAAGACAGATCCTTCGTTACGAGTTCGTTTGGTGGAAGCGCCGCATCAATTTTCATCGAGTCGCCGGTGAGCGAACAACGCGCTTCCTGCAGTGTGACTGGGATATTGCAGCGGTTAATCGCCTCCAGCTTTATTGTAACGGTTTGCCCTGGCGTGACGGTCTCATTGGTTGTCGACGCTTCTACATGCAAGCCGAGACACGCGGCGATGATTTGGTCCAACTCGGCTTTTTTCTCAGGGACCCAGGAGTCATCCTTAATTCCACTTAACGCCTGCCTTAGCTTCAACAATTCGGGCACCGAGGCTGCCGGATCGGCTGGCCGGAACTGCGAAATGATCTGCCGAATCTCTGCTGGCAACCGCTTCCGAATTCGGGACGCGCGACCAGCTCGTATCGATGCCTTCGAAAAGCGCAGTCGTCATGGGCTGACCTTCCAACAGTTTGAAATATTCTTTTCGCGCTCCGCGTCGTGGCGGGCTTCCCACTCCCTGGCTCTTGTGCATGCTTAGACTTGCCGCCGCGATTTCCGTGTACGCTTTCCCGAGAAGCGGATTGTAACCGCCCGCTTCCAAAACGGTCAGACCCGTCGGATCGAAGGGAAGGTTGCGATTCGAGAAGAAAAATGGAGACGTGTTCCAAACCAACCGCGTCGGCTGCCACGGCTTTACGAAAGCCAGTTGCTCTGGAAAACGATTTGGGTCACCGGCAGCCGAGAATGCTTCGAGCGCCAGAATGGCTGACGCAGTGTGATGGCCATGCGTCAGTTGATCCTCCGGACTGAAGCGCGTCACCATCACATCCGGCCGGAACTTCCGGACTACCCAAACCACATCGGACAGAATTTTGTCGTGATCCCAGATGCGCATGGTCTCCTCAGCCGTCTTTGAAAACCCGAAATCGATTGCTCGCGAAAAGAACTGTTTGGCATGGTCGATGCGTCGCGCTGCCAGCAATTCCTCGGTTCGAATAACGCCAAGCCGCTCGCGCAGTTCCGGTCCGATCAAGTTCTGACCGCCATCTCCGCGCGTGATCGAAAGATAAGCGGCGTCATAGAGCGAGCCGTTCGCCCACAACGCCATGAGATTTGTGTTCTCGTCATCAGGGTGAGCCGCAATGTAGAGAACCCGACCAAGCACGTTGAGCTTCTGTAGTGCGAGCTGAATCTCGCCACCATCCATCTGTTCGGGAGACACATACAGCTGGCGCATCGGCCGAATTGGCCATGCAGGCGGCGGCGAGCATCGCAAACACAACGGCCACCTGCCGGCAGCGCGGATTGCAGTTGCGTATCACGTGCAAGGTCCGAGTCCCGCTTGTGAGCGTCCCATCGAGGCTATCGTCCCACTTCCCCGGATAGCCGCGCTATTTGTTGATGTCCTGCTTTGCGTCGAGCCTGGTGATCAGCGCCTGAATGCTCTGTTTCTGCGCATCCGTAGGAGCGGCAGCTTGTGCCTTCTTCGCATCGCTGGCGGCGCCGGCGAAATCACCTGCTGCAGACTTGATACGGGCCCGCGCCAGATCTCCGAAAACTCCCTGCGGAAACCGTTTGTCGACCTCTTTGAAAATCTCCATCGCTTCAGGCGTTCTGTTTCTGAAACTGCAGGCGTCGACCATAAGAATAAAGTTGCGGCGCATTGGCAACTTCAACGGCATGAGTCCAGGTGACTTTCGCCTCATCCGGGCGATTCAGAGCCTTGAGGATATCCGCTTTGGTGCTGAGATTATCGAACCTTTCCTCATTCTGAATCGAGGCATCGGCCCATCGCAACGCTTCATCGAGATTGATCTTTCTGGTCAAACAAAATTGTGCCCCTTCGTCCAATGCCTGCCAGGTAAATTGACCGCGACCCTTTAGTTGCGCCCGGATGTTCTCCAGCGTCTGCTCCGCATCTTTAATCGAGACGGTGAAGGGAACACCCAACTTTTCCCACTTGAGTGTCACCGCCGTCGAATCTGGTTTCAAATCTTCGAACTCAAACTCGAGCGCGTCCTTCATTTCAGCAAGTGGCCTCGGTTTCACATCCACGCGCAAAGCATCTTCGTCTTGCTTATAACTGTAGCTTCCCCACCCCGTGTTTGTTTTTGAAAAAATCACCGTCCACGAATCGGGATTCGGGATCATGTGCAGACCATAAACTCCTTTGGCTAACGGTTTCCCCTCTATCGAAACTGAATCGCTGAATTCAATTGTCGTGTTTTCATTCGCACCCGCGCGCCAAACTTTGCCGTACGGGACGACGCCGCCCCAGATTTTTCGACCGTTCACCAATGGGCGATGGTAATTGATCGTAATATCCGTCAGCGCAATGCGCTGTTTGACCTCAGCAGCCTGACTGACATCAGGCAGATTCAAATCGTTTTGTGCGGAAACGGTCCCACCGAGTCCGAGAATGGCGAGACAAAGAGCAAATGGCTTAAGCGTGAGTGTTTTCATAATTTAAGCGATTACCCTTCTCAGATTTTCGGCACTCCGCTACCAGATAATTACAAGATCTTCTTCCGCGCCCTTCAAGTTGAATTGACCGCCGATATGCTGCGATCGGGCTGTTTTTGGTACTCGAAGCCGGCTTACCACGCAAGCTAACGAACATGATTAAAAGTAAGCCGCGACTCACAGAGATATCCTTGCTTGATTCAGGATGATATCTGCTCTTTTGGCGCTGCTTCTTTTCTTAATTGGCGCTTGACCAGGGTGATTTGCTTAATGCGCGCTGAATCGGACGGGCTCCACGTCGCGACCTCCGGATCGTCTTTGAAAGCATTGTGGACGAGACGACGCTCGTAGGAATTCATCGGCTCGAGCTGTAGCGAACGACCGGTGATGCGCACACGTTCAGCCAGTTCCCGGACCCGTTGCACGATGCGGTCTTCGCGCATGGAGCGGTAATGCTCGCAATCCACAATGACTTTTTCTGCATCCTTGTCCCTGGCTTGAAGCAGCCGGTTAAGCAAGAACTGGATGGCTTCCAGCGTCTCGCCGTTGCGCCCAATCAGGCGACCACTTTCCTCGGTATAAATCTGTAGTGTCGAGTTGCCACCCTCATTCCTGGTCTCTTCGATTTGCAACACGAAACCGAGA
The DNA here is from genome assembly GCA_963758425.1 of uncultured Verrucomicrobiae bacterium. Lineage (GTDB taxonomy): Bacteria > Verrucomicrobiota > Verrucomicrobiia > Chthoniobacterales > UBA10450 > Udaeobacter. The sequence continues at coordinate 39,593 of CAVWVV010000006.1, read as the reverse complement.
TAACCCAGCAAAGTATCGAGCAGATCTTTCGGCGTCATCATCGTTTTCGCTTTGCTGTTGGCGCAACTTTTTCCAGTGTGGGCATCGGTTGTCGTTTATTCTGATAAAATTGCAAGATGCTGAAAAGATTCTGTGCCGTGTAATACAATGCCAGAGCCGCGGCAAAATTGTAGCAGATAAATAAAAAGATCAGCGGCGTGAACATCATCACGCGGCGCTGAGTCGGATCTCCGGTTTTTGGCGTCATCGCCATGAGCCAAATCTGCGTCGCAGCCATGCACAGCGGGATGATATTTACCGGCCAACCGAGCAGTGGCAGGTGCGCTATTGTGTCCGGCTGGGAAAGGTCCTTTACCCAAAGAAATTTAGCATTCCGCAATTCCACTGCCTGGCCCAGCATTTTGAAGAGACCGAAAAAGATCGGGATTTGAATCATCATCGGCAAACAGCCACCGACCGGATTGATGCCGTACTGCTTGTAAAGCTTCATCAACTCCTGGTTCATCCGCGTCGGATCGTCTTTGTACTTGTCCTTCAACTCCTGCATTTTCGGCGAGAGCGCCGCCATCTGGCGCATGGAACGGTTCGCTCGGTTTTGAATCGGCCAGAGCGTGAGTTTGATAATCGTGGTGAGAGCCAGAATGGCGAGGCCGTAGTCGTGCAGCCAGCTGTTCAACAAGTTCATGAAGTTGAGCAAAAACTGGCAGACGATCTTGAACATCCCGAAGTCCATCACCTCGGCTTCATTGTGCGAAAGTTGCGCGAGACGATGGTAAAGCTTCGGCCCGGCATAGATTTCAAAACGCGCGCTGTAGGTTTGCCCGGGTTGCAACTGAAATCCCGGCATGCCAAGCGCTCCCTCGATACCGAGTAACTTTTGGTCCGGCGATCGTTCGATGTCGAAGCTCCGACCCCACACGCCGGTGGCCTTGGCGGTAAGCGGTGCCAGCAGCGTGGTGAAAAATTGATTGCTTACCGCAACCCATTCCGCACCGGCGATATTCTCCTGGTAATAAGGTCGCGCAGCGCGCTGGCCCACCAGACCAAGAAATCCGCCGCTGCTGCCAAACCAACCAACATCGATTCCTTTTGCCCTTCCATCGACGCACCAGATGAGCCGCGTGTAGGAAGGATAATCTTTAGGATGAATAGGCGCTGCCGAACCAAGCGCCACAAAATAACCAGCGTTTTGGTATGGCTTGCTCCCTCGGTTCTCAAGATCGACATCCATTTCGATCACGTAGTTGTCTTTGTTCTCCGGGGATTTTTCGAAGAAGAACTTTTTCCGAATGGCGACTTGCTCAGCTGTTGTCCCCTCAAATTGCACAACCGAGTTTGATTCAGTCGATGCGGTAAACTCAGGAAGCGTTGGGGCTGATGGCTGCTCAATGATCGCGCCGATTGGCGCGCTCTGCGCCGAATTCAACACAACGCGCTGTCCTTTCTCGGCTATCTGTCTCAGGAGAACGGCTTCCTTGATACCGCCTCCGCGATTCGTTAGACGCAACTCAACATCCGAGTTTCGCAGCGTTTCTATCTTCTCGGCAAAACTCGGAACCGGCTCGGCGGTCTTCGGCGTAGTTTCCGGGGTAGCCGGTGGCGGGGACGCTTCAAAAACTTTCGGGGTTGCCGTGGGCGACGCTTGCCCTGACGCGACATTGACCGGCGCAGGTCGCGGCGGCATCTGCTTCGCGACGTAAATCTGCCACACTACGAGTCCGATTACGCAAAGGGCAACGACAATCCATGCAGTTCGATCCATAACAAATTCGGCTTCGCCGGATTACACGCAACGTCGGAGGTCAGCCAGCTTGGCTGACTCGGCAGGCTGGCAGCCTGCCAGCCGCGTCAGGCTAGTAGCCTGACATCCATCGGTCGGCCTCGGAACCGGATCATATCCACATCCGCCCCAGGGGTGACATCGCGCGAGACGTTTTAATCCCAGCCAGCTTCCGAGGCCAATGCCGCGGGTCTCTACCGCTTCCAGAAAATATGCCGAGCACGTCGGCGTAAATCGGCAGCCTGAATCAGGTCCGCACAGCAAACCAAGAAGTGGCGAAATCGTGCATTGATAAACGCGAATTATAGAACGAATCAGCCAGAGCATCAAAGCAGGATAGAAGCGCGTCTCGCGAGACGCAACCATTCATCTTCCAAGGCGCGATAGCTCGCGTTCGCAGCGTCGCGCTTTGCAATGAGCACGATCCAAAAGTCCTGTCGCAAATCATGCTGGTGCTGGCGCACAATCTCGCGCAAACGGCGCCGGACACGATTGCGAACCACCGCGCTTCCCAAGCGACGAGAGGTAACGAAGCCGACGCGACACAGCCCGGAATTCTCGACTGCCGTTGCGCTGAGTGTTAGCAGTTTTCCGTGCCGTACCAGGCCGTCTCGTTTTACGCGCTCGTACTCGGACGCGCGCGTCAAGCGACGCGCTTTTGAAAAAGAGAACGAAGTTGGCTGCGCCATGTCATCGATCTTTGACCTCGCTGCAATAGACAGAATGTCCTGTCGCTGGTGACGCAAGGGGCGCCTTCGAAAATGACGAAACCCGAATGTCGAATTTCGAATTAGTGACGAAGCTCAAATGACGAAAAGCTGGGTCGCTCGTTTTTTCGGGCTTCGTCATTTGGATTTCTTTCGTCATTCGACATTCGTACTTCGTCATTCAATGGCGCATCCGTACAGCAAAAGCCTTCTCCCGGAGAATCTCGGGAGAAGACTTCGCGAAGAGGAAAGCCGACCAATTTAGGGAGTAGGCGAGGCCTCAGGAGGAGATTCAGTTGTCCCGCCAGTAGACGTTGACGTTTCAGGGGAAGATTCCGTTGTCGAGGCCGGACTGGTTGTTTCAGTTGTTGTTGGCGGACTCGTGGCCGCCGGACTTGCCGCGGGCTCAGTTGTTTCGGTCTTTTGCTCGCACGCCGTGAGGAGCGCGGCACCGGCCAGAATGCAGATGTATTTTTTCATAGTGTTAATTGGAAGAGGCATATTGCTTTAACAGATTAATCGGAGCAAGGCAGTTTTTGACCGCATTCGATTCTTCTTTTTTAGAGGAAATGCTTGGTGCGCGCCGATTAAAGCGGGGCTTCGTATTTGAGTCCATGTGCATCCGCCACTGCCTTACAAGTGAGCCGTCCGTCGCGGGTGTTAATGCCACCAATCAACGCCGGTTGTTTTTTACATGCGCCCTCCAGACCGAGATCGGCGAGCAATTCTACGTAGCGAAACGTGACATTTGTAAGCGCTTGGGTTGCTGTGCGCGCGTAGGCTGCCGGCATGTTTGCCACGCAATAGTGCGTGACACCTTCCTCCACATAGACTGGATCAACGTGCGTAGTGGGTCGCGATGTTTCCGCGCAACCGCCTTGATCAATGGAAATATCCACCAGTACGCTACCCGGCTTCATTTTTCGCAGCATCTGGCGCGTGATTAACTTCGGCGCCTTCGCTCCCGGCAGGAGCACAGCACCAATCAGCAGATCGCAATCCGCCATCAAGTCCTGCAAATTTGCCTCGCTTGAATAGAGCGTATTGGCATTTTCCATCACGAGATCGAGATAACGCAGACGTTCCAAATCAACATCGAGGATCATGACTTCCGCGCCCAGGCCTGTCGCCATGCGCGCTGCATTCACACCCGACGTCCCGCCGCCTACAACAACGACGCACCCAGGCAAAACCCCAGGCACACCGCCCAACAAGACTCCGCTGCCTCCATTGTATTTGGCGAGAAAATTCGCGCCCATCACCGCCGACATACGACCTGCGATCTCGCTCATCGGCTCGAGCAGTGGCAAACGATGATTGATCTGAATCGTTTCATACGCGACTGCGGTCACGCCCGACTTCAGCAACGCCTCAGTAAGAGATTTACTCGCCGCCAGATGCAGATACGTGAAGAGGATTTGACCCTTGCGCAGCAATGTAAACTCCGCCTCGAGCGGCTCTTTCACTTTCACGATCATGTCAGCGCGCGTGAAAACTTCTTTCGCCTGATCGACAATCTCAGCGCCGGCATTGACGTACTCTTCATCCGGATAACCCGAGCCAATACCGGCGTTCTTTTGTACCACGACTGAATGACCCCGCCTCGTGAGTTGACTCGCTGCCGATGGCAGCAGGGCAACGCGTTGCTCCTGCTCTTTAATTTCTTTCGGGATACCAATGATCATGTGGAAAGTGAGAAATGATTAGTGATCAGTGAGAAGAAGGAATCAAGCCAAATTACTTCTCACATCTCATCTTTCACGCTTTATCAGTTCAGCGACGGATCGTCTGGCGCCGCAGCCAGCATTTTGTACCACGGTCCCAGGCTACGCATGATTTCGAACCACAGGTTCGGAAGACGATCAAGTTTAAGCACCGAGGGACTAGCCTTTTGAAGAAGCCAGGCTTTCTGCTTCATCTCGCTCTCAAGTTGTCCCGCTCCCCAGCCCGCATAGCCTACAAACGCGCAAACTGTAATTACTTTTTTTGGGTCAACTGCATGGCTTGTTTCCTCTAAACCGACATTATGATTGAGCTTAAGCCCTTTGCTCTGGTGCCATTCAAACGCCGCAAACATCAGTTGATTTTTCCCCACAGGTCCACCGAGAAAAACAGGCACCTCAGCAAGGCCTGCCGGCGGTGTCTCGGTCACCAGATCCGCTACCTGTCTGTCGAGAGGGCGATTAATGATGACGCCCAAAGCGCCCTCGCCTGGGTCATGCTCGGAAATGAAAAGCACTGTACGTCGGAAATTCGGATCGAGCATATTGGGATGAGCGACCAGCAATGAACCAGCAAGGCTGCTGCGCGAGGATGCCTCATCATCCGAATTACGCATGCAAAACTAGAGACTGCGATGCGCGCTCGCGCAACCTGGGTCACGCAATCGAATCTCGTGCGCCAGACACGCAGGAGAAATGATAAATGACGAAGACACACCTCGAACCTTCGTCATTCAAACATTCGGGTTTATTTCGTCATTCGTCATTCACTTCATTCCTCATTCGTTTTTTTTCTCGCCTCGTCCGTCCATGCGAATTTTTTCACATAAAATTTGTTGCGATCTGCCGGAAGCTCGTTTAGTAGGCTCGAAGTTTTTCAAGATTGTTCTGGGGGGAACAGCCGCCCTTCACGCCTATCGGGTGTGGGGGGCGGTAATTTTTTAGGGCAAAATTCTGCCTCTTTTTCTTGCCCTTGCTCGTGCTCGATCAGAGCGTGAGCAAAACCAACGCCCAACGTCCAACGCTCAATGTCAAAGTCAGCAATCTCAGGACGCATCTCCTGGCCGCTCGCGTTCACTTTGATCGCCATCATCGTCGCGATGGCGTTCATGATCATTTTTTGGCGCATCGAAACCTGGCCGGCCCGCACAGCGCAACAAAGCACCGCCCAGCTGGAGAAACTGGGTAAGGATTTACGCGCCGCTTTTATCGACATCGCGCATTTGCAGCCGCGCATCACGATTAACAACCGTGTCTACATGGAACAGACGACGCCCGTCAGCGAACTGGTTGTTTTGTCACGCCGCATCGAAGTTGAACACGAGTTCCTTCATACCTGGGTGGGTAGTTCGAAGCGCGTAAAGTTGCATGGCACATTCATCGTCAAAGCCGGCTTCGATCTACAGCAGAACCTGTCGATCGATGTTCGCCCGAATGAAATCATCGTTCAGCTGCCGCACGCCCGGATTCTTGGTATCGAGCAGGAGCAGATGGACGTTCTCGCGTTTGAAAATGGATTGTGGAACCGCATTTCAGGGCAGGACATGCAAAGCGAATTATCGATCCTGCCTCAGCTTGCACGGGAAAAAGCAGCAGAAAGTGACTTGCCGGCCGAAGCCGAGCGCGCGTTGCAACAGCAAATCGAGCAACGCGTGCACGCGCCGCAATCGCTGCATTTGATTTTCAAAGGTGGCGCCGCAAATGAAGCCCAATGAATAAACAATGACGAATGAGTGTCGAAGCTCGAAAGACGACAAAGGCCGCGTGATTCGTTACATCGTTACATCGGATTTACGGTTCACCGGCTTAACGCGGCGTAGCCATTCGTCATTCGCTTGGCACGCCGAAGTCTTGGGCGAAGGCGGGGGCTTTGTCATTTCTACAGCAACCTAAATGCCCCTAAAAAATCGATTTGTCCTCGTTAGTCTGTTTCTCCTGCTCGCAGCGTTGCTGGCGGTCTGGTTTACGCCGTTTGCCGTGTCCCATGGTATCCGTTGGTGGATTTGGTGGCGGGCGCGACAGGAGGGCTTCACTGTTAACGTCGATAAGATCGATGCGCCGTTTCTGCGTCCCGTTGTGATCCGCCAACTCCGCCTGACAAACGCGCACGATGACACGCTCAGCGTCGATCTTACAATCACAGATGCGCTCTTCGAGTTGAATTTCAAACATATCCTCCTGCACAGACGGAGGTCGTGCCATTCGCAACCTGTCGATTCGGGAGTTGCATGGGGAACTTCGCCGAACTAATCCAACCGTGCGAGCAATCACCCGCCGTGGCTGGGCGACATTGCACCGAATGCTTCCAGAGAATCTGAGTGTCAGCAGCTCGGAGGTGCGGATTGAAAACGGGCCAACGCTTGTTTTGCTGCGAAACGGATTTCTATCCGCGAATCAGACCGAAGCGGGCCGTTTTACTGCTGCCGAGGTGATGATCGCGTCACCGTGGTTTCACCAGACGTTTTCGCAATTACGCGGTGCAACGCATTGGGAAGCTGATCGTCTGACAATCGCCGGACTCACTTTAACACACGGTCTCGACCTGCAGTCCGCTACGGCGGACTTGTCGCGTCTGGGGAACCAGCGCGCGGGATTGCAGTTCGATGCCGACGCGTTCGGCGGGAAAATTCGCGGAAACATTTCGCACGAATGGCGGTCTCAACATTCCAACTGGAAAATTGCTGGCGGTGCTACCGACATTTCTCTCGCGCAAACTTCGGAAGCATTCGGATTCGCCGATCGCGTCAGCGGGTTGCTCCACGCTGGCAACTTCACTTTTCGCGGAAACCTTGCCGAACCAGACCGGGTCACCGCATCGCTCTGGAGCGAACTGACCGGGCTTACCTGGCGCAATCGCACGGCCGAGGAAATCATGCTCGGCGCAGCGCTATACAACCGGCGGATTCAACTACAGCAGATCTATATAAAACAACAAGCAAACCAGTTCACTTTAAGCGGTGAAGCTCCGTTTCCCACGAGCGCATCCGGCTGGCTCAGTCCGGATTTTCGCGGCAACATTTCTGCTTCGATCGATCAGTTGGGCGATTTCGCGTCTCTATTTGGCGCGAACGCTGGCGACTTTGCGGGGAAAATCACGATTGATGGAGCGATGGACACCCGTGATCGAAAATTTGGCGGCCATCTCATGGTAGAAGGCGCATCGCTCACATTCTTCAAGACCGCCATCGACAACTTGAGCGCGAAACTGAATTTGAAAGCGACCGACCTGGAGATCGAACAATTGGCGATGACGCGCAAAAACGATTCCCTCAGCGGACAGGGCAAAATCGATCTGTCACACGAGCACAACTATTCAGGGACGCTCGAAGCCCGGCTGAATGACCTGCTCGATTATCTGCCGATTCCTCGCGGAGCAGGTGAAAAAGCAAACCCAATCCCGGCCGACGTCCAGGCAACCATCGATTCCAGCAAGTGGGACGTCCGCGGTGTGATCCACATGCCCAGTGCCAGCCCGATAAGCTTCACAGCCAATTTTGCTTTGGGAATCGGGACGGATTGGAACGCTTTTCGGGAGTCTCCGCTAAATATCACACTCAACTTTCCATCAATCTTCCTCGCAAACGCGCCTCAGCTCTTTCACCCACAAATTTTCCGCGACGGCATTCTGAGCGGAAACGTTTCGCTTTCCGAAACGTTGCAACATCCCCACATCGATGGCGACATCCAGCTGGTGAACGGAAAGCTGTCCGGCAATGAAGGAAGTCCCATCAATCTCACCGAAGCAAGCGGCCGCATTGCTTTTGGAGGAAATCGCGCCGCGATGGAGTTTCTCAACGTTGCGACGAAGGATACGGATCTTTCGCTTCGGGGAGAGATCGATTTTCAGGATACGAACAATGTAACGATCAAGGTAAATGGAGCGATGCCCTTGTTCGATCTGACTCAGTACCCAATCGGTTGCATGGAGAAGATCGAATTGACGTCGGCCCCCTTCACCCTCGCGCCAGCTGTAGCGGAGTTGGAATTTTGTGGAGGGCTCTTTCAACCGAACTGGACCATTGGTTTGAAAGACCGCACCATCGCCGAGTCCTTTTACACGCCAGATCCCAACGGCGTGAGCCGCGAATTTCCATTGTGTTTCTCAGGTGCTGGACCGGAACGAACAAAACTAGTGCTGGCAGCCCTTCCACGGCCGGAAGCGCGCCCCGTCGCAACGCCTCGCCCAAGAAAACGACCAAACAGACGACCGTAAGACTGGGGTCGGAATTGGAAGGCGCACGACGCCGCTACGATTGCGTCATCACCAGCCAGCGCGAAAGTTTTTCCTCGAGGTCCCGTGTGAGGTTCACACTAAACTCTGCGCCTGCTTCCAGGCGCAGCGCGTTGCCGTTTGCGCGATCGAAGAGCAATCGAACGGGTCGCCGGCCCGGCGAACTGACAAGTATCCTGCGCACCTCGCGTAATTCATCCCCCGTTGTAACGGGAGAGAATTGCAAGAGCACCGCCGGTTCCTTATCTATCGATCCTTCAGTCGCCCCATTGGGCTTTCGCGGCGAAATCGTCCTGATTTCCTGCGCCACGGCGCGAGGGATCTCGTCGCGCTTGTCCAGCGTCCCTTTAATTTCGATAACACACCCCGCCACCAAGGCTGCTGAGGCTTTCAGATAAACTTCATTCCATACCACTACTTCAAGCATGTCCGCCCGGTCTTCGATCCAAACCACCGCGAATGGTTTGCCCTCTTTTCTTGTGAACTTTTTCTCAACCTCTACAATCGCACCGGCAATCTTGAACGGCGCGCGATCATCCAACCCGCCTAATGAAGCGATTGATCGATAGTTTTTCACCGCAAAAACGTCCGCATACGCATCGAGTGGATGGCCGCTGACGTAAAAACCGAGTAGCTCTTTCTCGTAGGATAGTTTTTCATGTTCGCTCCACGGAGTGGACTGCCTCTTTCTCGATCCGGTCGGAGCAGTTGCTTCATCAAAGAGTGAAACCTGACCTGCCAGCCGATCGCGCTGCGCTGCAGCGGATGCCATGACCGCGTCGTCAATACAGCCAAAAAGTTCGGAACGGTCGCGGCCCAGAAAATCAAATGCGCCGGCCTTGATGAGGCTCTCAAGCATCTTGCGGTTGGCAACGCGCGAGTCGAGTCGTGCGCAGAAATCCTCCAGTGAAGTGAAATCCCCTCGCTGTTCGCGCTCGCGAATTGCCGTTTCCATGGCCGCTTCGCCGACGTGTTTGATAGCGGCAAGGCCGTAACGAATGGCGTTGTAGCCGTTGCCGTTGGTTGTGGTCGCCTTTGTTTTCTCTGTCGTGCCGCGGTCAGCGCCCGCGGCTACAGTCTCCGGAATAAATTTCAAGCCGCTCTTATTGACATCCGGTGGCAGGATGGAAACGCCCATCCTTCTGCATTCGCCAACGAAGATGGAAATTTTATCTGTATTATTGATTTCGTTGCTCAGCAGACCCGCCATGAATTCCACCGGGCAATGCGCTTTGAGATACGCGGTTTGATAACTGATCACGCCATAGGCTGCACTGTGGCTCTTGTTGAACCCGTAACCCGCGAATTTTTCGAGCAAATCGAAAATGGCGTTCGCTTTTTTCTCCGGAATCTTGTTTGTGCGCGCACAGCCTTCGATGAAATTTTTTCTCTCTTTGGCCATCTTCTCCTTGTCTTTCTTGCCCATGGCGCGTCGGAGAAGATCGGCCTGGGCGAGTGAATAACCGGCGAGTTTGCTTGCTGCAGCCATCACCTGTTCCTGATAAATCATCACGCCGTACGTCTCGGCGCAGATATCTGCGAGCAGCGGATGCAGATACTTGATCGGCGTAATCCCCTTTTTCGCTTTCACGTATTCGGGAATGAGTTCCATCGGCCCTGGCCGGTAAAGCGCGATGAGTGCGATGATATCGTCGAGCTTCTTTACGTCGAACTGCTTCGACAAACTCGTCATCCCACCAGACTCCATCTGGAAAAGACCAATCGTTTCGCCGCGGTTATAGAGAGCAAACGCAGCGACATCATCGAGTGGAATATCCTTCAGCGAAAAGTTTGGCTCGCGCTGGTGAATCAGGTGCAGTGTATCCTCAATGACTGTCAGCGTTTTCAATCCGAGGAAATCCATCTTCAGAAGGCCCAGGTCATTGAGCGGTCCCATGGCGTACTGGCTGATCACATCGTTGCCCTTCACATCGCGGCAAAGCGGGATGTAATCAGACAGGTCGCGGTCCGCGATCACCACTCCCGCCGCGTGCACGCCGGCATTGCGCGACAAACCTTCGAGAATTTTTGCGTAGTCGAACAGCTGCCTGGTCGCCGGCTCCGTGGCCACCGCTCGTTTCAGTTCCAGATTCTTTTCCACGGCTGAATCGAGCGTGATGTTCAGCTCATTTGGGATCATCTTTGCAATCCGATCCGCATCGCGATAGCTCAACCCCATTACCCGCCCGACATCGCGCACCACACTTTTCGCCTTGAGTTTGCCAAACGTGATGATTTGCGCGACGCGGCGTTCACCGTATTTCTGCCGCACGTACTCGAGGACTTCTCCGCGGCGGGCTTCGCAAAAATCAACGTCGATATCCGGCGGCGAAACGCGATCCGGATTCAAAAACCGCTCGAAAAGCAATCCGTACTGGAGCGGATCGATATCGGTGATCCCGAGAACGTACGTAACCATTGAGCCGGCAGCAGAGCCGCGTCCGGGTCCTACGGGAATGCCTTTCTCTTTGGCAAAATGAATGAAATCCCAAACAATGAGCAAATAGCTGACGAATCCGGTTTTTTCGAAAACGCCTAACTCGTAATCGAGCCGTCGAATCAATTCCGGGTCGTTTGCCGCGCGTTCGCCATAGCGCCGCTGCAAACCGTCGTAACAAAGCTCGCGCAAATATTCTTCGCGCGTTTTCCCGGGCGGCGCCGGATACTCCGGATACTTGGAGCACCCAAACTCGAGATCGAGGTGACAGCGTTCGCCAATTTCGAGCGTGTTCGCGATCGCCTCGGGAAAATCGCGGAACACCTCGCGCATCTCGGCCGGCGACTTGAAATACAGCTCCGGGACGTAACGCATCCGGTTTTCATCCTGCACCATTTTGCCCGTGCCAATGCAAAGCATGACGTCGTGCGCCTGGTGATCGCTCCGGCGCAGAAAATGAACATCGTTTGCCGCGACCAATCCGACGCCAACGTCCCGCGCAATTTGCGGCAGCGCTGTCATGCACTTGCGCTGTTCTTCCATCCCGTGATCGTGCAATTCGATGAAAAAATTCTCCGTGCCGAGAATATCCCGATATTCGGCCGCGCTCTGTTTCGCCTTCTCGACGTTGTTTGCCTGAATTGCCGCGTTGATTTCGCCCGCGAGACAGCCACTCAGCCCGATCAATCCTTCCGAGTGCGCGGCGAGTAGCTCCTTGTCGATCCTGGGCGCGTAATGAAACCCTTCAAGGTGCCCTGCCGTCACCAACTTGACGAGATTTCGGTAGCCAGTCTCGTTTTCCGCCAGGAGAGTGAAATGATAGGCTGCATCGCGCCGCGATCCCGGTCGGTCTTTATTTGATCCAGGGGCAATATAGGCTTCGCAACCGATGATCGGTTTCACGCCGGCACGCTGCGCTTCCTGGTAAAATTCAATCGCCCCAAACAAATTGCCGTGATCGGTGATCGCGACTGCAGGCATTTTGAATTCAACCGCTTTTTTCATCAGCTCTTTCATCCGGATGGCGCCATCCAGTAGCGAATATTCGGTATGCAGATGCAGATGAACGAAAGAGTCGCGAGGCATTGGTTTGCGGTTTCAGTATAAGCGCCAAAAAAAATCTTTGGCAAATTTGCCTTCGTGCGGAGCACTCGTTGAAGCGTTAAAGAGTCGTGAAGCGAAGTTGCTATCTGCACGTAAACCGCTTCGACGTTTCAACGCTTCGACGATTCAACGAACATGAAAACGATGCTTGCATCGCTTTGATGTTGTTGCTAAGAGAGCGCGTGCTGCGTTTAGCTTTCGATTGCAAGAGACCGCGCGATGCTGAGTTTACTTTGACATGAAAAAACTGGAAGCCATCATCAAACCGTTCAAACTCGAGGAGGTCAAAGAGGCGCTGGCGGAGCTCGGGATCGAAGGGATGACCGTCACGGAAGTCAAAGGGTTCGGCCGGCAAAAGGGACATACCGAAATCTATCGGGGAAGCGAATATACGGTCGATTTTCTGCCCAAAGTGAAAGTGGAAGTCGTGATGGCGGACGACATGGTGGAAAAAGCGGTCAGCGTAGTGGTGGCTGCGGCCAAAACTGGCAAGATCGGGGATGGAAAAGTTTTCGTGCTTCCGGTGGAACACGCAGTGCGCATCCGCACGGAAGAGATCGGGGAAAAAGCAGTGTGATGGGATTCGAAGCGGCCTCCGACATCAAGCCGGAGCGGGTGTCTCCTGTATTCGTGAAGATCGCGAGCATTTGCGCAATTCTGACGGGGCTCACAACTATCACAGTTCATTGGCTGCCTGATCTATGGAGCAACGTCACTACATTTGAATCGCGGCGTACAGTTGCGGCACAACGCTATTTATATGGCTCGTTTTTGGATCGTGACTGATTCATTGCGTTCTTGTGGTGATTTCGATGGCGGCAATTCCCATGCTTCTCAGTAGCATATCGCGGCTGATCGCAATGTTCGGCTTTGGCAGTTATGTTCTGTTTGCTTTTGTCGAGATGCTCAGAACCTCATTGTCGATCTTCGCCGTGAATCGTGCCTGGCGTGCAGGGTTATGAAACGGGCAGTCGATGAAATGCAGAGCCGCGCGTTTCGGGCGGCACTCGATACTTTTGGTGGTGTTAACGACACGCTTTTTCTTTCTCTTTTTGCTGGCGTTTACGGCCGGCCTTTTCTGTTACGGAATAGCGCTGCTCTCGAGTAGCGGAATGGATCAACGCATCGCGTATTTATTTCTGCTTTGGGGTATTCTTAATCTTCCGGGCTTGATCGGCGCGATCCTCGGAAATGAATCGTTTGGTGCGCCCTTTGATTGGGTCGGCCGCTATTTTCAACCCATCGCCAGATTATTGATCGGCCCCTGGCTCTGGAACATCGCTACCCGATGCCGCGCCACATGATTTTTCCATCGACCTCAACTAACAACTAACAACTCCCAACATATGGCCAAAGACAAAACTCCATCCGACGTCAGCAAAATGATCAAAGACAGCAACGTGAAGTTGATCGACTTCAAGTTCACGGATTTGCTAGGCACCTGGCAGCATTTCACGACCACGCTCACCGAATACAACGAGGAGATTTTCACTGATGGCCTCGGGTTTGACGGATCGAGCATCCGCGGCTGGCGCGTGATCAACGCCTCGGACATGCTCGTCATTCCCGGATGCGACTACCGCATGGATCGACGTTTTCAACGCAGAACCGACGCTGAGTCTCATTTGCACAATCGTCGATCCGATCACTCGCCAACCGTACGATCGCGACCCGCGCGGCGTTGCCGAAAAAGCGGAGGCTTATCTCAAATCGACCGGCATCGCAGACACTGCGTTCTTCGGGCCTGAAGCGGAATTTTTTATTTTCGACGATGTGCGATTTGCCAATACTGGGAACGCGTCGTCATACATGGTCGACAGCGTCGAAGGACATTGGAACAGCGCGCGCGAAGAATTTCCGAACCTCGGCTACAAGATTCGTCCCAAGGAAGGTTATTTCCCCGTCTCGCCAATGGATAGTTTGCAAGACATTCGCAACGAAATGTGTCTGGAGCTGGAGAAAGCAGGGGTTGCGATCGAGCGCCAGCATCATGAGGTCGCGACTGCCGGCCAGGCGGAGATCGACATCCGTTTCGCGCCGCTCAAACGCATGGGCGACAACATGCAGTATTACAAATACATCCTGCGCAACGTCGCCAAGCGTCACAACAAAACGGTCACGTTCATGCCGAAACCGATTTTTGCCGATAACGGCTCGGGCATGCACACGCACATGTCGCTTTGGAAAGACGAAAAGCCGCTCTTTGCCGGGAACGGTTACGCCGGCCTCAGTGAGACCGCGCTCTTTTTCATCGGCGGAATTTTGAAACACGCACCTGCGCTCACCTGCATGACCAATCCGACCACCAACAGCTACAAGCGGCTCGTCCCGGGATTCGAAGCGCCGGTCAATCTCGCGTACTCCGCGCGCAATCGTTCCGCCGCGATTCGAATTCCGACCTATTCGCCCAGTCCGAAAGCGAAACGCATCGAGTTCCGCACGCCGGACGCCGCGGCGAATCCGTATCTCGCCTTCTCGGCGATGCTTCTTGCCGGTCTCGACGGAGTCCAAAACCGCATCGACCCCGGCGATCCGCTCGACAAAAACCTCTACGAACTGCCGCCGGAAGAACTCGCCCAGATCGCCAGTGTCCCCGATTCACTTCGGGGCGCGATCGAAGCGCTCCAGGCCGATCATTCCTTCCTGTTACGAGGCGACGTCTTCAACGAAGACTTCATCGCCAACTGGATCGACATGAAACAAAAAGAATACGACGCGCTGCGATTAAGACCCCACCCCTACGAATTCGCCATGTATTACGACGTTTGATGGTCGCCATGCCGCCCGCACTTGTCGCGCCGTAGCCTTGGCGAAGGCGGATCCGTACGAGTTCGCGATGTATTACGACGCGTGATGTCAAGGCGCGCCTGCTCGCGGCGAGGCGATCGTGGCTTCTGCTTGCAACCGAATTAGACGAAAAAATATCCGCCTTGAATTACGAACTTTCGTCTAATTTTAATTAGGTGGACTCAGGCCGGCAGACGGCTCCGAGCAGTGCTGCGAGCCGTCGCACTCGACGTCAGGACGAAACGATGGCAAACACTGATTCTCGCGTAACGATCCACATGGCGGCGAGCCTCGACGGCTTCATCGCTCGAAAGGACGGGCGCGTCGACTGGCTCGAAACCTCGGACGAATTCGCGGGCGGGGACACCATGGACCCAGGATTCGTCGAGGCGTTCCTCAAGACGATCGACTGCTACGTCATGGGATCGCGAACCTATGAGACCGCGTTGAGTTTCGAAGCCAAAGGGTTGGGGTGGTCGTACGGCGACAAACCCACCTTCGTCCTCACCAGTCGCGAGCTGCCGCGGACCCGGGATACCGTCGAGTTCTACTCAGGCGATCTCGCGCAGTTCGTGAATGGGCGCCTGCGGCCCACGTTCCGTAGCATCTGGTTTGTTGGAGGCGGTGTCGTCTCCGGCGAATGCCTTCGTCTCGGGCTCGCCGACGAAGTTCGCTATTCGATCCTGCCGATCTTGATTGGTGATGGGATCCCATTCTTCGAGAAGCTCGACAGAGACATCGCCCTCCATCTGGCGGAGGTCAAAGCCTACAAGAGCGGCATGGTGGAGCTTCGTTACGAGGTGCGTGAAGGTAGGCGGTTCTTCCTTCGAACCCGGAAATAGCAACGCGGACCGTCTAACAAAGCAATTGAGCTAACCGCGAGCCGGCCGTTATATCCAGTTTTGTGATCACTTTGTTACCTTTCCTGCAGCGACGTGCGCTCTCGCTCGCGGCGGCTCATCTTCGTCTCGTTAGGCGAATTCCGGTGTGGCTAACGATCACTCGGCGATGTTATACGTTTGAGTGTGACTCTATCGTTTCCGCCAATTGATTGTATCGGGAGCTCTCGATAAGTGAGGGGGCTCCAATTTACTAGGATCGAGATGATATGGGCGTGGATTTGATCGTTCTTCAGCAGCTGGCCGTCGCTCTCGGCCTGGGCTTGCTGCTTGGTCTCCAGCGGGAATACGCCGAAGCGTCGATGGGCGGCATTCGCACGTTTCCGTTGATCGCCCTTTTCGGAACGGTTTGCGCGCTGCTCGGAAAGACTTTCGGCGGCTGGGTGGTCGCGGCCGGTCTGCTCGCGCTCGTAGCTATCGTGGTCTACTCCAATTTCGCCAAGATGAAATCCGGCGACATCGATCCGGGGATGACGACCGAAGTTGCAGCTCTTCTTCTATATGGGCTGGGCGCTTACGTGGTGATTGGCAGCATGATTGTAGCCGTGGTGGTCGGTGGAGCAATGGCCGTGCTCCTGCAGTTCAAAAAACCGTTGCACGCGTTAGCCGGCGCGATCGGCGACCGCGACATGCGGGCGATTATGCAGTTCGTTCTGCTTTCGCTCGTGATTCTGCCGGTGCTGCCACACCAGGATTTCGGACCCTACGGCGTTTGGAATCCTTTCCAAATATGGCTCATGGTCGTGCTGATCGTCGGCATCAGCCTCATCGGCTACATCGCTTATAAGTTCCTTGGGACCCGGAGGGGGACCTTATTGGCCGGCATTCTTGGCGGCCTCATTTCCAGCACGGCCACGACGGTGAGCTATGCGCGCCGTACCGTGGAGAACACGAACCTCGTGAATTTGGCTGCGGTTGTCATCGTGATCGCATCATGTGTTTCGCTGGGACGCGTGCTGGTCGAAGTGGCGGCCGTGGCTCCAGTCGCTTTCGTCTCCATGGCGCCGCCTCTCGTGGTCATCCTGGCTGTCTCCATGATTATTGCCGCGACCATGTTTCTATTGCGACCAGCGCGCAATACACGGATGCCCGAGCAAAAAAATCCCGCCGAGCTCAAAACAGCGTTTATTTTTGCCGCGATTTACGCTGTCGTCCTGCTCGCGGTTGCGGTCGCAAAGGAGCATTTCGGCTCTGCGGGTTTTTACACCGTGGCGATAGCTTCCGGCCTTACCGACATGGACGCGATTACGCTTTCGTCGGCTCGTTTGGTTGAAAGTGGCCACACGGATCCCTCCACAGGCTGGCGTGCGATCCTGATCGCTGCGATGTCAAACTTCATGTTTAAGCTCGGGATGGTCAGCTTGCTTGGCCGCCGCCCATTGACGTTGCGGATCGCCGCGGCCTTTGGTTTGATCATTACGTGTGGCGGCCTGGTCCTGTGGTCGTGGCCTGTTTGAGCCGCGTTCTAATAATTGCCCGACCTTATGGAGGCGTTGCTTACAATGCAGAGAGAAAAGCGGCAGAGCCCATTGAAATGACAAAATTGCCAGGCATGATCTTGTTAATCGCCGTTTCGAATTGATTTGAACTCACCAAAAACACATAAATCAGTTATGAAAAAGACCCAACTCGCATCTTGCCTTATCGCGGTCAGCTTGCTTGCCGCGAGCCAATTCACCCTTGCCGCTGATCCCACTCATCCAGACCAACCGTCAGTAGCTCCAGCGGAGGCAATCTCCAAGCTCAAGGAAGGCAATGGCCGCTACACGAGCGGCAATCTTCAACATCCCGGTCAAACGACAGAACGGCGTACCGAACTGGCAAAGACTCAGCATCCGTTTGCCGCCATTGTCAGTTGCTCCGATTCGCGCGTGCCGCCCGAAATTGTCTTCGATCAGGGACTCGGTGACTTATTTGTTGTTCGCGTTGCGGGAAACGTGATCAACGATGAAGGCTTGGGAAGCATCGAATATACAGTCGATCATTTAGGCACACGGCTGATTTTGGTGCTTGGGCATCAGAGTTGCGGCGCCGTCAAAGCAGCCAGAGAAACTATCGCTGCCAAAGGCAAAGCCCCTGGGCACATCGAATCGTTAGTCACGGCTATCAAGCCTGCAGTTGAAGCCACGGCGAAAGACGATCTCGACACGACAGTAAAAGCAAACGTTAAGAACGTCGTGCAAGCGCTGCGTTCATCGACGCCAATTCTCAAGGCTAAAGTTGATTCCGGCGAGATTCAGATAATTGGCGGCTATTACAGTCTCGATACGGGCGCTGTCACTTTTCTCGATCAGAAATAGGACGCTCGCTCCTAAGGCTCACGGACAGCCTTCCGCTCAATGGTTGAGTGCAGTTGAAAGCGACGCCAGACTGCGCACTCCGAAAAGCTTTCGCGAAAGAGAACCGCGTCTTCATTTGGTTTCACACGTAGTGCCTTGGAGTTCGATGCGTCCTCGCATCGCTTTCCAAAAATCGACTGGCTGGCTCCACATAAGATGACATCGTGATTGGCTAACGGCAGTCGCGCTGATAGCCTTAAATCTCCAACAGCGAAATCAAACACATGAGCATCATTGGAAAAGTCGAAAGCGTTTGGCGTTATCCCGTCAAAAGCATGCGCGGGGAAGAGTTGGACGAAGCTTTTGCTAGTTATTCTGGAATTTATGGCGATCGGGTCTTTGCCTTCAGGAGTTCTGCAAATCACAAGGGATTCCCGTATTTTACAGCTCGCGAGCAGCGAAGACTTCTGCAATATCGTCCGCGCTTTCGTTATCCCGACAAAGCAACGCGACCCATCAACCTGATCGCGGCGGAAAGCAGAAACGCGAATCCTCTTTTAGCCGATCTCGCAGAGCTAGTTGTCGATGTTGAGACTCCCGATGGAAAAACTGTTGCGATTGATGATCCGGTTTTAATCGAAATGCTCCGAGCCGACGTCGACCAAAAGCATCAGGTCACGCTGATGCAGTCTCAACGCGCCATGACCGATTGCCGTCCAGTATCGGTCTTCAGTTTGCAATCGGCCCGGCAACTGGCTGAAGAGACGGGCACACCTGTGGATAAACGGCGTTTCCGCGCAAACGTCTACGTAGATTTAGCGTCCGCTAACGGCTTCGCTGAAAACGAACTTGTCGGCCGATCAGTAAAGATCGGACCAAAGGTGGTCATCTCGATTTTGGAACGCGACCCGCGCTGTGTGATTATCACGCTCGATCCCGATACCGGAGAACAAGCGCCGGCGATTTTGAAGAAAGTTGCGCAAGCTCACGACGGGATGGCAGGTGTTTATGGAGCCGTCCTGATGGAAGGCATGCTGCACAAGGGCGATCCGGTAGAACTGTTAGATTAGAAGCTTATTTCACAAATGTAGAACGGCCTGAGGGCAGACCGTCTCCAACGCTCAGCGCCCGTTCATCTCGATGGAGCCAGGCCGCCCTCGGCCTGCGAGAACGCTCGTTGCGCTCGTTTCGTTAGGCCAAAGCGCACTTTTGCGTCGCACGCTTCTTTGCGCGAAAGACTCACAAGATGGCAAATGGCGAAACGATCGAGTCGTATGTGCCTGCGCGGCTGGATGCCTTGCCGTGGAGTTCGTGGCACTGGCTGATCGTTGTCTCGCTGGGAGCAATCTGGATTCTCGATGGTCTTGAAGTCACATTGGCGGGCGCGCTGGGCGGAATTTTAACGCGCCCCGAAACACTCGGGTTAACGCCTGCCCGGGTTGGCGCGAGCGCAACGTGCTACCTGGCTGGCGCGGTCCTCGGCGCACTGCTTTTCGGTTACGGTACCGATCGGTTTGGTCGCAAGAAATTGTTCTTCATTACGGTCGCCGTTTATCTAATCGGAACTGCGCTGTCCGCTTTCTCCTGGAATTTCTGGAGCTACGCATTCTTTCGCGCGGTGACTGGCGCAGGCATCGGCGGCGAATACGCAGCGATCAATTCCGCAATTGACGAACTGATTCCGGCGCGCGTGCGCGGCCGTGTTGATCTGATAATTAACGGTTCATACTGGGTTGGCGCCGCATTGGGTGCAGCCGCCACGCTTGTGCTGCTCGATCCGCGCCGTGTGCCGATCTGGCTGGGATGGCGATTCGCTTTTGGAATCGGCGCGACGCTCGGCCTCATCGTGATTTTCTTTCGCCGTTGGATCCCGGAGAGTCCGCGTTGGTTGATGATTCATGGTCGGAATCCGGAAGCGGAAGAAATTGTTGCCGACGTCGAACGACAGATTGTTGGCGCAAAGAGGGCCGCGGTCAGCGACCCCGGCTACAGCGAGGCGTGGCCCACGCGCATTCGAACGCGGACGCATACGCCGTGGCACGAAATTTGGGACGCGATCGTGCACGAGCATCGACGCCGCTCGGTTCTGGGTTTTGTGCTGATGCTGACCCAGGCTTTTTTCTACAACGCGATCTTTTTTACTTACGCACTGGTCCTGATGCGGTTTTACAACGTGCCCGAGCAAAATGTGGGCAGCTATCTGTTGCCATTTGCGTTGGGGAACGTGCTCGGTCCCGTGTTGCTTGGACATCTCTTCGACACAATCGGACGCAAGAAGATGATCACTGTTACGTACGGGCTCGCCGGGATTTTACTCGCGGTCACCGGCTGGCTTTTTCACGCGGGCGTCCTCACGGCACAAACGCAGACTGTTGCATGGACGATTATTTTCTTCATCGCGTCAGCTGCGGCGAGCTCGGCGTACTTGACTGTGAGCGAAATTTTCCCATTGGAAATCCGAGCACTGGCGATTGCAATTTTCTATGCAATCGGAACACTGGCCGGCGGTGTCGGTGCACCGCTGCTCTTTGGGTGGATTATCGGCACTGGATCGATTACCGCGTTGTTCGTGGGATATCTGGTGGCGGCGGCGCTGATGATTTTTGGCGCAGTGGTTGAAGCATGGATTGGCGTCCCAGCCGAGCGACGATCGCTGGAGGACGTGGCCGCCCCGCTCTCGAGCAAGGGATTGTAAGGCGTCCGCCGCGGCGAACGCCGCCGCCTCACAGAGACAGCCTACAATGTGTCCGGCGCGCCGCGGTCAACGCCCGCGGCTACAGCTGACCGTAAGTTCGCGCGTGTGAATTGGACCCGCTGGTGTGAGCTTGCTCGAATAAAGATGGAACGCCTCGACACGGATCATTCCGGCATCGAACTCGGCATTCGCCTGCAAAAACTTCCGAAGCGATTGCGCAGAAACATTCCTGCAACGCGCAATGGTTATGTGTGGATGCCAGGGGCGAAGCTCCGGCTCGAGACCGGCAGCGAGCGCCGCCTCTTGCACGCGCTTGTGAATTTGAAACAAGTGCGGGTGTGCCCTACCGACGCCGTTCCAGATAATTTTCGGTGCACCTTTTGCCGAAAACGTTCCGACGCCGACAATGGGCAAAAAGAAGGCGCCAAACTCGATCACGCTGAGTTTTTCTCGAAGGACAAGATCGGTTTCATTCGGGACCTCTCCGAAGAAACTGAGTGTCAGATGCATCTGCGCCGGATCGGTCCAGTGCACGCCGCGGATATGCGGATCAAGGGCTGCAACCAACTGGCGCGTTGACTCCGGCGGGTCGATCGCAACGAACAGACGCTTGGGCATTAGAGAAGAAAACGTCCAACGCCCAACGCCGAACGTCCAACGCTCAATGAAATCCGAACGTGATAAGACCGATTGTGGCTACAACGACTGGCTTCTCTCTTCGTTGTTTTTCTGTGTCGCCCGATCCGCCGAGCGCGTCAGCCATCTTGGTGTCAGGCGGCGCACTTGCGCGCCAGCCTGCGATTCGTTGCCTGCCTTGTCGGCCGTTCCAGGAAGGAATCGATTGACAAGCTTCATCATGTAGCCGGTGAGATTTGGAAAGAGCGCGTTCCCGAGAATGGCTCCGCGCGCGGCAAATGTGAGTGTGAGCGATGGCTGACCCCGACGACATGCAGCAAGAATTTTTCTCGCAGCGCGATCGGCATTCATGGAAATGAGCGGCGCGCCCGCTGAAGCTGAAAACCAGGCAAATTCGATATCGTGTTTGCCTTTGAATTTCGCATTCACGTGCGAGCCGGTGCGCATCATTCCCGGCGCGACGGTGGTGACGTGGATGTTGTCGCCTGCGAGCTCGGTGCGAATCGCATCTGAGAAACCGGTCAGTGCAAATTTGCTGGCGCTGTATGGCGCGAGATGCGGCACGGCAACCTTGCCGCCAATTGAAGAAATATTAACAATACGCCCCCCACCCCACGTCCGCATTTCAGGAACGATCCGTGAAACTAATTCGTAGGGGGCCCAAAAATGCAGCCGCATGGCGCATTCGAAATCCTCGCGCGTCATGTGCTCAAGAGGACCAACTTCGATGATGCCGGCGCAGTTGATCAAGATGTCGATCTTGCCGAAGCGATCGATGATTTGACGAACAGCGGCATCAATTTGTGCGGCATCGAGCAAGTCGCATTGAATGGTCAGGACCGCGCCGCCACTTGGAGCGAGATCAGCCTTAGCGCGCGCCAGTTCGTCAGGATCACGTGCGATGAGGGCAACGTTACCCCCTTGCCCACAAATGTGTCGCGCAAGCACAAGACCGAGTCCGCGCGAACCGCCTGTGATCAGCGCGACTTTGCTTCGCAGGGAATAGCCCGCGGTTCGAATCAGACGGACGACTAGCCACGCGACAAAGACAAGCGCGCCCGCTAGCAGCAAAACGCGAACACTCATTTCGACTTAGAGTCAAGCACTGTACGCTTCGCAGCAAGCGGCAGGTACGAGCAGCGACCGCTTCGGCAGCCGTCACTCTTTGAGATAATTATCCGCGTTTCCGGTTGAAACGCGCAACTTCGCGCGCCGTCTCCCGATCTACTGCGCGTTTCTTTAGGTCGGCCCTCTTATCACGCGCTTCCTTACCATGCCCGACGCCCAGCTCGGCCTTTAGCTTTCCGTTTTTCCAATACAGCTTGAGAACAACCAGCGCGCGGCCTTTGACCTGTGTCTCGCCATAGAGCTTGTCGATCTCCTGCCGATGCAACAATAACTTGCGGACCCGTTTTGCGTCCGGAATTTCGTGGCTGGCGCGTTCGTACGGTTGAATATCCGCATTGTAAAGGAACGCTTCGCCATTCTCGATTCGCGCGAAAGCGTCGCTGATATTTGCCTTGCCTGCCCGAATCGATTTAACCTCGCTGCCTTTCAGTTCGATGCCCGCTTCGTACCGCTCGAGAATGTGATAATCGCGAAGGGCTTTGCGATTGGTAATCGACTCAGCTGCCATGTTCCCAATGAATCTCGATTCTGCTCATCGCTCACCTGGGTGTAGCGTCCGCTGTCCTCAGCGGAAAATCCAGCGCGCAGCCCAAAATGCGCTCAGGACAGCGGACGCTACAGCACGATATTCAGCGAGATGAGCCGGTTAACGCAACCAACAACGCGCGTCGCAGTAGTTGAAAACAGGACAACCGGCTACGCGGCGCCGTCGGACGACTCATGGAGTGCCTCGTAGGTCAACTTGCCAGCGATTATTTCCTTGAGCGCAATATCGGTAAGCGACATCCGCGGCGTCGTCTCAACCATAGGCCGATGTCCTAAGCCAAGCTGGCGAACGCGTTTGGAAACAACGTTGATCAGAAGTTGCTGATTCGGGATCACCTGAGCTGCTTCTTGCAAAAGTTGAGTCGTCATATGGCGCAGGGAAGGGACGGGGCGGATTGCTTCCGTCGGGAATTGAAGAATGACCGGCATTCTGGCCGTAAGGGCGGATGGGGTAAGTTGCGGAACAAGCATGGTAAAAACGAGTGTTGACTTTCCAAGTGAAGCAGTTCGTTGTCAAGCCCGAACGCTTCCACAGTCTACAGACTCGTTAGCGGAAATGCAATGCTAGTAACTGATTCAGGAGCGCATGATTCCGATCGTTTCAACCGCCGAAGCCTCAGACACAATTCGATCTCCTTGCCATCTGCACTAAAATACGCGAAGTAAGTGGCGCGTCGGCCGCGTACTGCAGAGTGACGATTCCATTTCGGGCTGTGGCTCAGCTTGGTAGAGCGCCTGGTTCGGGACCAGGAGGCCGTGGGTTCAAATCCCACCAGCCCGATCCTCATCGTCGCAGAATGTTCCATTGTTACATATTGCGCAGTCGCAAAACCGGACGGCGCTATGTGGGGTCTTGCGAGTATCTAGCTGAGCGTGTTCGCCGTCATAATGCTGGCGAATCCAAGGCAACCAAACATGGAGTACCGTGGGTCTTGATCCGCAGCGAGAGCTTTGTGACTCGCTCGGAAGCAACGCAACGCGAGCGATATTACAAAACCGGTCGAGGTAGGGAGGAACTCGACAAAGTATCGTAGAGCGGTCGCCGCGGCGACAGGCCGTGGGTTCAAATCCCACCAGCCCGATAAAAATGTCGGCCGGACTCGGAGAAGAAGTAGCGGCGCTTGTATCAAGCACCGAAATCAAATAGAAAAGGCGTTGCCACAAACGCCTCTACAACATGGCCGTCCAAAATCCTTCAATGCACTTCTCTGTCGCAATTGTTGGCGCGCTGATCGGCATCGTAATTCTGTTATTCGGCCGAAAGTTGTTCTGGCTGTGCGTCGCTGCAGTCGGATTCGCAGCAGGTGTAGAACTTGCCCCGCACCTTGTTCATGAGCCATCACCTCTCCTGGCTTTAACCGTTGCGCTCGTTCTTGGCTTAATTGGAGCTTTGCTTGCATTGTTCTTGCAGAAAATCGCGATTGCTGTTCTCGGTTTCCTGGCGGGCGGCAAACTCGCCGGCGCAATCGCCGCCGCATTTTTCGTTCACTACGCGCAATACTCCACCTTCATTTTTCTGGCTGGCGGAGTCATCGGGGCGATTCTCCTCCTCGTTTTGTTTGATTGGGCATTGATCGTTGTCTCCTCTCTTATCGGCGCCCACCTGATTCAGAGCGCGATCGTGCTTCCGCCGTCCGGATCGACCATTTTGTTCATTGGGCTCGCGATCATTGGTATCATGGTTCAAACTGCGTCCCTTCGGAGAAGCTCCGCATAAGCGCGGATTTTTGCTGACAAGTCAAAATACACTCGCAAGAATCGCCCCATGAACCCTCAAAAAACTGGATTACGCGTCGCGAGCATCCTCTTCGCAATTTTTGCAGTTGGTCATCTGATCCGATTAATCAAGCAAATTCCGGTGCAAGTGGGCCGTCATCAGATCCCGATGGGACTCAGCTGGGTGGCGCTCATCATTGCAGCTGTTCTCTGCATCTGGCTATGGCGGCTGTCATCCAAGTCAGGGATCTGAAGCGCAGTCCTACGTCATTCGCTTGCCACGCCGAAGCCTTGGCGGAGGGGGGTCATTTTCCGAGCCAATCGGCCGGCGTATCCACATAGGATCGATCGAGCTCAGCGACTGACGGACAGCCAAGAAGTTTTAGAGTGCGAATGAGGTCAGCGCGCAAAATTTCAATTGCTCGCGCAACACCGGCACCACCCGCTGCGCCGAGCCCATAGGCATAAGCGCGCCCGGTCATTACCGCTCGGGCACCCAAACACAGCGCTTTGACAATGTCGCTGCCTCGACGAATACCACCATCCAGAAGCACCTCTATCTGATCGCCAACGCTTGCCACAACCTCCGGCAAGATTCGCAGCGTCGGCGGGACACTGTCGAGTTGGCGGCCGCCGTGATTGGAAACGACGAGCGCATTTGCTCCGACGTCCACTGCGCGACGGGCATCGTCTCGAGTGTGTATCCCTTTTATGACAATGGGCCCGTCCCACGCTCGTCGAATCCACTCGAGATCCTCCCAGGTCACAACCGAGTGCTCGAGAGCAGCTGTAACATCGGCATACAGCATGGGCCCTTTTCCGGGGATGACTACATTCGGAAATTTCATTAGTCCGCCGTCCGCTAGAAACCCAGCAAGCCAGCGAGGTTTTATCAGTAACTGACTAACAAACGGCAGCTTCGATCGGAGGTTGCCGCTCAGAAGTTCCTTGGCACCGTTTCGGAGATCGCGTTCCCGCATGCCTGCCACCGCCGTGTCGATTGTGACAACCAGCGCCGAAAAACCAGCGGCTTTCGCGCGTTCGATGGCAGAAAGCGCGCAATCGCGTCCACCCACGAGATAAAGCTGATACCAAAGTGGTCTCTTCGATGCGGCGGCAACATCTTCCAAGCGACAGCCGGAGAGCGTTGAAAGCGCATACGCAATTCCCGCAGCGCCAGCGGCGCTGGCGGCAACTTCCTCGCCACGCGGATACATGAGCCGGCTGCTGCCGACAGGCGCAAGGATCAAGGGCATGGACAGGGATCTGCCAAGGACTGACACGCGCAGATCGCATGCCGGCGTCGCGACGGCGCAACGCGGCCTGAATGTCACTTCTTCAAACGCGTGGCAGTTGGCGCGCAATGTCCGTTCGTCTTCCGCGCCGCCATCGATGTAGTCGAATACTACTCGCGGAAGCCGGCGTTTCGCCGCGCGGCGCAAATCTTCGATGTTAATAATGCGCGGCGGCTCAACCGATCGAGCCTTGTCATGTTGAACGAAGCGAAACATCTCTGACTATTGGTTTTGCGAACTGGGTAAAAGACATGATCTGAGATTCTTCGCTCCGCTCAGAATGACAAGAGGAATGCGTCTCAATGACGAAAGTGCCTGGCGCCGGTGAAGATCATCGCCAAGTTGCGCTCGTTGGCAGCGGCAATCACTTCTTCGTCGCGCACTGAACCGCCCGGTTGAATGGCGCACGTTGCGCCTGCCTCGGCAGCAGCGATCAAGCCGTCCGGGAAAGGAAAAAACGCGTCGCTTGCGACCGCGCTGCCTTTTAGCAACAGCCCGGCTTCTTTCGCCTTCCAAATCGCGATACGCGAAGCATCGATTCGCGACATCTGTCCCGCGCCGATGCCAAGTGTCCGGTCCGCACGAGAATAAACAATCGCGTTCGATTTCACGTGTTTGACCACCCGCCACCCGAACAATAGCGCTTTGAGTTCCGTTTTGGTCGGTCGCCTTTTCGTGACGACGTTACGTGTTATTTCCGCTGCAAGGTCCGCGTCTTGAACGAGCACGCCGCCGGAGACGGAACGAACATCAACCGCGGGTCTCGCATCTGTTGCCGGTGTCACCAATCGAATCAAGCGCAGGTTCTTTTTCTTCTGCAAGACGCTGCGCGCTTCCGGCTCAAAATCTGGCGCAATAATTACCTCGCTAAAGATCTCGCTGATCACTTTCGCCAGCGCTTCGGTCAACGGGCGGTTGCATATGATGATCCCGCCAAAGGGCGCCTGTTTATCCGTGGCAAACGCCTTGTTCCACGCCTTGCGAAGATCGGCATCCGAGCCAACACCACATGGGTTGGTATGTTTCAGAATCGCCACGGTCGGCTCCTCGAACTCGGCGATCAAATTCGTCGCCGCACTGATGTCGAGAATGTTGTTAAACGAAAGTTCCTTGCCATGAAGTTTTTCGAAGTGCTTGTCGAAATCGCCATAGAGCGCGGCGGTTTGATGTGGATTTTCTCCGTAACGCAACCGCGTTACCAGCGGAAGCGAAAGTGAAAACGACGCATCCGTTGTCTGCTCCCTGTTGAGGAAATTACCAATCGCGCGATCGTATTCGGCTGTTCTGATAAAGGCTTTGATGGCGAGGCGCTCCCGCAATTTTAGTGTCGTTTCGCCATCGTTATCGCGCATGTTTTCGATCACCGCGTCGTAGTCTGCGGGATCGACCACCACCGTCACCGATTCGTAGTTTTTTGCCGCGCTGCGAATCATCGACGGACCGCCGATGTCGATATTTTCAATGGCTTCTGCGAGGGTGACGTCTGGTTTGGCAACGGTCGCTTCGAAAGGATAAAGGTTGACCACCACCAGATCGATCGGTTCGAACCCACATTCGCGCGCTTCAGCCTCATGTTTCTCGTTGCCACGTTTGTAGAGAAGACCACCGTGCACGCGGGGATGCAAAGTTTTCACGCGCCCTTCCAGCACCTCTGGAAATGCAGTAAAGCTCGAAACCTCGCGCACTGGAATTTTTTCTTTCCTCAGCAAGTCTGCCGTTCCCCCGGTGGAAATAATGTCGACGCCCTGCCCCTCCAGCGCTCGGGCTAACGCAGCGATACCGGTTTTGTCGGAAACGGAAATGAGGGCACGGGCAATTTTCATCGTTGAACCGTTAAAGCGTTGAAGCGTAAAGGGTTAAAACGGCACGTCAATCAAAGCGTCAAGCATCATTGTCATTCTGAGCGAAGCGAAGAATCTCTGGACCAGTTCCTTCTCCCGACGGGTCGAAATAGCAATCAGAGATGTTTCGCTTCGCTCAACATGACAAGCAGAGCGTTGGATGCTTCAACGCCTCAGCGATCCAGAATGACATTCTTGGCGGCGGGATAAAGCACCGGGCAACAGCCGATCGTTTCGCAAAATGCCTTGCTAAAGTGACTCAGGCTCGAGTAACCAACTTCTGTCGCAGCTTCAGTAACGTTGTAACGCCCCGTGCGCAACAGCTCGGCAGCGCGTTCCATTCGCAGGTTGCGCAAATATTGCGGAATGGTGAGTCCCACTTCGCCCGAAAAACTCCTGCTTAGGTAGAACGGGCTGCAGCCCACCTCCTGACCGATCATTTCCAGCGTGGGCGGGTTAGCGAGATCGCGAGCCAGAAGTTCCTTCGTGCGTTCCACGCGTTCGCGCGCGACGCGTTTTTGCCGCATACAGAAAAATTCCGGGTCCTTTGGCGTGAAAAGAAAATGCGCCATGAGCTCCAGGGCCTTGCCTTGATACCAGAGGATTTGAGCTGCTTTTGCTACGGGAGGCTCTGCCAAACCAGCGACCACGCTGCGTTGTTGCATCGTCATCGGACGCGCAGGCGCGACAACGTTTTCTTCCTTGCCTCCAAACACAATGCGGCGAATCTGCGGCTCGAGGTCAGCTTCATTCCGCACGAATTGTTTTTGCAAATGTTCCCGCGAGAATTCCAGCGTCACGAATTGATGACGATCGTGCGCACGCCGCGAAGCCGGCAGCGGTTTATCGGCGATCGCGTAATACCCACAGTTGCCCGGAACATAATCGCTTCGCGCGCCACTTTCGGTGCCTACTGCTCCGCGGCCGGCGAGATTCAAACAGAACTCCAGGCTATTCGGATGGAAAGTGCGTCCCCAGTTAAAGGAACGCTCGGTCCGAAAGTCGTGCCACTCAACGGCGACCCCGATTTTGTCCACGTCGCCATACAAGGGACGCCATCCATCTTTCACTTCACGCCAGGCATGTCGCTCGGCTGCGCAACCAGGATTCATTTCGCTTAATTACGAATGTTGCCGAGGCAAATGCAAGGCTGGCTTCTTCTCCTCAAGAGCGGCGCGGTCCCACTTACCCAGATTCGAGGCAGCGTCGTAGGCGCTCTGTGCAAAGTCGAGGAGGACTTGATCCGGCTTTTCAGCATTGCGTACCGCGTCGTAAGGCAGGATGAACTCGCGCAGTTTGGTCTCGTAGAAAGCCGCGTCCGGTTGAATTTTCGCTTGTGCGAATCCAGGCGGTTCCGGATACGCATAAGAATAGAAGATTGGCGTCGGCGCAGCCGCGTTGCCGGGCCAAAAACCCAGGCTGCTTACTTCCTGAGAGTAGGCCTCGCGCGTGACCGTGTCCGGTAAATGTGGAACTCCCCCCGGATGAGGGGGCGCTGGCCGTCCAGAGAAACGCGTCACTGCCAGATCAAAACTGCCCCAGAAAAAATGCACCGGACTGCATTTGCCGCAGAAACGTGAGCGAAATTCCTTAAACACGCGATCACTCTGCACGAGCACGCGCCAGAACCGGTTGGCATATTCGCGATCATAAGAGCGGTGCTCTTCGTCCTGATCAAACGGGATCGGATTTTCGATCTCGTTAGGCGTGGTATTGATGGTCACAGGCAATTCGAGATCGCCCAATGTCTTCATCACGGTCCGATAAAATTCGGCAACCGGATTGCGGCTTCAGTGGAATGGTTCGTCGCGCGCCATCGCTCTTGTCGATGAGCAGTTGGTGATCGATGAAATCGAAACTGGATCTCAAAGGTGTGCGAACCGTGCGGGATGGGGGAAGTCGTCAGGCCGCGAGAAGTCAAGTAGAGCGTGACGTGCCATGAGTGGTTCGTCCATGGGCTGAGTGTCAGTCGAATCTTGCCGACAATCTGCATCCACATGTGCAGCGTGATGGCGGTATCTTTCCACTCTGCAAATGGCAGAGGAGGCCATTGGTTGGATGCGCCATTCACTTTAATTGTCGCTACCCACGGTTGATGAAATCGGAAAACGAGTGCTTCACCCTGTCAAACATATCTCGCGCTTCCTCCTGTGTCCGGTGAAAAGTATCCTTGATACGCCTTTTGACGCCTCTGAAAGGGCCGTTCTCCTCGTCCGTGTCATCCGTGTCATAATCGTTCTCCACATCTTCCATCGTCGCGCCGGCAAACATTCCTTCTGTTCGCTTCACCGTGCCGCCCATCGCTCCGATATGTATCGTGCCGACTGGACGCGACGACCTGCTCAAAAGAGTGACGATCCAGACCGGTTCGCCACGCTGGTCTGTCCGCAATGTATAATCGACGGTTGCAAAATTGGCGTGTGATAGGTCCGCTGTGTGCCTCGCGACTTCATAGGCGCCGTTGGAATCAAGATTCAACCGTGACGTATCGATCGTCGCATCTTTGGCGGAACCTGCCACAGACTGGCCCGGCCTGTGTTCGGAATCAATCTTTTCACCGGCGACTTCCACTTCGCGCACACCGCGACCATCAGGATCCTCCAAAATAATTTTCCATTTTTTCGGCTGCGGATCCCCTTTCACGCCAGTGATCGACACAACGTGATTCAGAGCGCCATGGCCCAACTCAGTGCCGACCACACGCAACGCCTCGTATGCGGTCGCGTTTTCCTGCGCGAGCGCAGGCGTGGCGAAAAGCAAAAGCACACCCAAAAATCTCCACATAGACAAAATTGAACAGCGGTTTGGGCAAGTGTCCATCGCGTTTTCGACAGCCGCGCGGAACCACGGGCACATATGACGATCGATTTTGTGTTGCATATGTAAGATTGAATCTGACGTTCCGTCCCGTGAGAAGGTAGCTCCCACGCGCGCTGCATTTGAGCAGTGAAAGCGTTCGGGGTTGAATGAACGCCGGGAATCTGCTCAGATTTCACAGCGGTTAATGAAGAAACAGACAGTCGAGTTTAGCAGCCATACAGCCAACCTGGCGTTGATGCGCAACTGCGTACGCAAATTCCTCAACGGTTATCCGTTCTCCGAAAGACAACGCCTACTAATGGTGCTCGGCGTGGATGAAGCATGCACGAATGTTATTCGTTACGCTTACGGTCTGCGTGACGATCAACTGATCTCGTTGCATATGGAAGGCCTGTCCAAATGCGTGCGTGTGCGGTTGCGCGACTATGGCGAGCAGGTTTTGCCCAAGCAAATGACAGGGCGCTCTCATGATATGATCAAACCGGGCGGGCTCGGATTGTTTCTTATTCGCAACGCTTTTGACGAGGTTGATTACATCCACAAGCGCCGCGGCACGGAGCTCGTGCTAACGAAGAATCTGGAGTAATGGAGCGATGGAGTATTGATATTTCCGGCCGATAACTCCACTACTCCATTACTCATGACTCCATCGCTCGTGAAACCGCCAGAACTAGACGCCGCTTTTGAAATCTCTCTGCGGCCGCCAGCCTTCAGCGAGTTCACCGGTCAGTTGAAAGTACGCGCGCGACTGGAATTGATGGTGGAAGCTGCAAAGAAGCGCGGTGACGTGCTCGAACACATTCTGCTAAGCGGCCCGTCCGGTCTCGGCAAGACAACGCTGGCGTTCATCATCGCTAACGCGATGAATGTGAATATCAAGAACACCAGTGGTCCTGTGATTGAGAAGGCCGGGGAGCTGGCCGGTCTTTTAACAAGCCTCGAGAAAGGCGACGTCCTGTTCATCGACGAGATCCATAGGCTCCAGCCGACTATTGAAGAATATCTTTATCCGGCGATGGAAGACTACCGCCTCGACATCATCATCGACCAGGGACCCCAGGCGCGCAGCCTGCGTTTGAATCTGCCGAAGTTCACATTGATCGGCGCTACCACGCGCGCCGGAATGGTGAGCGCGCCGCTCCGGTCGCGTTTCGGAATGACGGCGCGCCTCGATTATTATCACGCCGAAGAAATGCAGAAAATCATCATGCGTAGCGCCCGGTTGCTTGGCGTCGAAATTGATTCAGCTGGCGCAACCGAGATCGCTGCGCGCACACGCGGCACACCGCGCACGGCGAACAATCTGTTGCGCTGGGTGCGCGATTATGTGCAGGTGAAAGCCGAAGGGAAAATTACTGCAGAACTAGCTGACCGCGCGCTTACAATGCTAGAAATCGATCGCGATGGGTTCGATCAATGGGACAAACGGATCATTGAGACGTTAATTCAAAAATTTAATGGTGGTCCAGTCGGTTTGAACTCGCTGGCAGTTGCGATCGGCGAGGAAGCCGGCACGATCGAAGAAGTGAATGAGCCATATCTCATCATGGAAGGTTACATTAAACGCACGCCGCAAGGCCGCGTCGCTACCGCGAACGCCTATCGCAAGCTCGGACTCAAGCCGCCCACCAGCGCGCAAGCGGAGCTTCTGTAGGGCGTTTCTGTGAAACGCCATGGCGTCTGGCACAGACGCCCTACAATTCGGTGTTGGACGTTGAGCGTTGGACGTTGGACGTTTTAACAAATGCAGCTCACCGGCGATCTCTTCCCCCAGACCTCGAAGGTTTTCACTGTCGGCGAGCTAACGCGACAAATCCGCGGCGCACTCGAGACAAAATTCCGCGCAGTGTGGGTCCAGGGCGAAATTTCGAATTACAAACTGCATCCGAGCGGTCATCAATATTTCACACTTAAAGACCAGCGCGCCCAGATCGCTTGTGTTATTTGGCGCGACACTATCGCACCGCCGCGACAACCTCTCGTCGATGGAACCCAGGTGCAGGTTTATGGCACCGTCACAGTTTTCGAAGCGCGCGGACAATATCAGCTCAATGTTCAGATTCTTCAGCCGCGCGGAGTCGGTCTGCTTCAGGTAAAATTCGAAGCGCTCAAGCGCAAACTCGAAGCCGAAGGATTGTTTGCGCCGGGACGCAAACGGCCGTTACCAAAATTTCCGCGACGAATTGGAATCGTTACCTCACCAAGCGGAGCGGCTATTCGCGATATGCTGAACGTGCTACGCCGTCGCGCGCCGTGGTTGCAGATTCTGATCAACCCGGTCCGGGTGCAGGGAACAGGCGCCGCACAAGAGATCGCTGTCGCCATCCGCGAACTCGGCCAACCTAACGAGGCGTTTGCGCCTCTCGATCTGATCGTGGTGACCCGTGGCGGTGGGAGCATCGAAGACTTATGGGAATTCAACGAAGAGATTGTCGCTCGCGCAATATTCAATTCCGGAGTGCCAGTTGTCTCTGCGGTCGGTCACGAAATCGATTTTACCATCTGCGATTTCGTCGCCGACTTGCGCGCGCCCACACCAAGTGCCGCCGCGGAATTGATCGTACCCGATATTTTCGATCTTCAACGACGGCTCGACGGTTGTATGCGTGCGCTCTCGCGCCAGTTGCTAAGCCGGGCTCGCGACGCACAACAACGTCTCGATCATGCGCGCGAGATGTTGCAGCGTTGCCTCGCACACAAGATCGACAGTTATAAGCGCAACCTCGCCCACATCACGCGCGCGTTACAAGCACGCAATCCCGCGCGCGAGTTGATGATGCGGCGCAATCGTTTCGCGGATTTGCATCGGCGCCTGGTTGCTTCTCCTGCGCGATTGCTGGAGAACGCGAGGCACCGTTTTGAGCGCATTGAAGGAATCCTGCGCGTACTGGGTCCGGACGCGACCTTGCGACGCGGATACAGCATCACGATGAACGAGCGCGGAAAAATTGTTCGTACGATCGCAGCAGTCCGGCCAAAAATGAAAATTCGCACCCGAGTCAGCGACGGCGAATTTAGCTCGGAGGTACCGTAGAGCACGGAAGCGATCATACCTTCCGTAGCATCGAGTTAATAGTGGCTTCCGAGGCTGGGCTGTTCGCTTGATCCCGGGGTATACACTGGCCTACCGTACACCGGTGTTTCAGGCAGCCCTCTTTGTTGAGTGTGCTTCTCGGTATCAACCACAGTCTCCGAATAGGGAGTATTTGCAGCGCAACCGCAAAGCAGTCCGGATACAAATAAAGCGAACAGCAAACGGACTTTCATCGTTAGATGCCTCATATGTTCGACTAATTTAGCCTAAGGCTAGAGTCAAGCGAGGTTCCTTTGCAGCGCAGTCCTCAACCCCCTGCGCCGGCACGCTCTTTTTCGCGCTTGCGTTGATATGCGTACCTTTAAGTTGATCCCATTACGCGGGCGGCAATAAAAGATCCTTTTCAAAGTCGGAGACTTTTCGAACCGCCGCCTCCATCTCGATGAAAACCAAGGGGAAGAGCAGAAAAGTTCGGTTGATTCTCAACGGCAAGGTCGCCGGCAACGACGCGCTCCGGACTGCGGTGATCCGGCAACGGGAAGTGGGACATCTTATCCAAGTACCGAGTGACTTGGGAGAAGGGAGACGCGCGGCGGTTTGTGTTGAAAGGCGACGCAGATCTGCTGATTGCTGCTGGCGGGGACGGTACACTGAACGAGGTCGTTCACGGCTTAATGGATCTGTCCAGGAAGGCGCGGCCCGTTCTCGGAGTGGTCCCATTAGGGACCGCGAATGACTTCGCTACCGGATGCGGAATTCCGCGTGATCCGGGAGCGGCGCTGGCGCTCTGTCTGGAAGGGAAAGCCGTACCGATCGATGTGGGTAAGGCCAATGAGCATTGGTTCCTGAATGCAGCCAGCGGTGGTTTTGGCGCTGAAATCACAGCGAGCACTTCGCCTGAACTCAAACGTCTGCTTGGCCAGGCCGCCTACACTGTGATGGGTGCAATCCTAGCGATGAATGTTCATCATTATCACGGAACGCTCATATTGCCGGACCGGGAAATCACTGGCAGCGCCCCAGTGGCGATCGTCGGCAATGGGCGCCAGACAGGCGGAAGTTTTCAAGTCGCTCCTCGCGCACGTATTGATGACGGTTTGCTCGATGTGCTGGTCGTGCGTCATATCCCGCCAACGGCGGCGCTCACTGCGGCGCGAGAGCTTCAACAGCTTTCACCCGACGGCGAGTATATCTCCTACTGGCAAACTCCCTGGGCCGAGGTCCATTCCGAAGAAGCGATTCCCGTCAATCTGGACGGCGAGCCGGTACGGTTTTCGAGCGTCCGGTACGAAGCGGTACCGAAGGCGATCCGCCTGATTGTTCCGCCGAATTGTCCGTTACTATCGGCAACCGTGAAGTAGAGATCCAAATTACCTCGCGAGCTTAAACGCCAGGACCGCCAGCGGCGGCAAATGAATAAGGATTGAATGTTCGCGGCCCATCCACGGAACGTCCTGCGTTTGGACGCCGCCGAAATTTCCTACGTTGCTGCCGCCATACGTTTCTGCATCGGTGTTGATGAGTTCATGATAAAAGCCGGATTCAGGAACTCCCAACCGATAATCATAGCGCACGACCGGCGTTGCATTTACGACAAACGCCACAACATCGCCTTCGCGTGATCTTCGCAGGAAGGAGACGACGCTGTTATCAGCGTCGTGAAGGTCGATCCAATCAAATCCTTCGTAGGTATCGTCGAGTTGCCAAAGCGCCGGTTCGCTTTTGTAAATGTAATTCAAATGTTGCACCAACCGGCGAAGACCGTCGTGCCGGGGAAGACTAACGAGTTGCCAGTCAAGGCTCGTGTCGTGGTTCCATTCGTTGCGCTGACCGAATTCGCCGCCCATGAAAAGCAGCTTCTTGCCGGGTTGTCCGTACATCCACGCCAGAAACATCCGGAGATTGGCAAACTTCTGCCACTCGTCCCCCGGCATCTTGGATAGCAACGAGCGCTTGCCGTACACGACTTCATCGTGGCTAAGCACCAGAATGAAATTCTCCTGAAACGCGTAGAGGAGCGAGAACGTGATGTTGCCGTGATGATAACGCCGGTAAATGGAGTCGATGCTCATGTATTCGAGGAAATCGTGCATCCAACCCATGTTCCATTTAAAACCGAATCCGAGGCCGCCCAAGTAAGTGGGACGTGATACGCCGGGCCACGCGGTTGATTCCTCAGCAATGGTCATGATTCCGGGGAACCGCTCGTAACAGACTTCGTTGAAACGTTTTAGGAAATAGATTGCGTCGAGGTTCTCGCGGCCGCCGTAAACATTCGGGATCCATTGGCCGGGTTTCCTCGAATAATCGAGATAAAGCATCGAAGCCACAGCGTCCACGCGGAGCCCGTCGATGTGATATTTGTCCAGCCAGAAGAGCGCATTGCCGATAAGAAAATTCCGCACTTCGTTGCGGCCAAAATTGAAAATGAGCGTGCCCCAATCCAGTTGCTCGCCCTGGCGCGGGTCCATGTGCTCGTAGAGATCGGTGCCATCGAATTCAGCCAGGGCGTGGGCGTCCTTTGGAAAATGCGCAGGCACCCAATCCATGATCACGCCGATGCCGGTCTGATGACATTTGTCGATGAAATAACGGAGTTCATCAGGCGCGCCGAACCGGCTGGTGGGCGCGTAATAATTCGTGACCTGATAGCCCCAGGAACCTTCGAAGGGATGCTCGGCAACGGGCAACACTTCGATATGCGTGTAGCCCATCTCCAACACATACGGCAGCAACGTCTCCACCAGCTCGAGATAACTGAGATGACGATTTCCCTCTTCAGCTTTGCGCCGCCACGAGCCCAGGTGCACTTCATAAATGCTGATGGGACTTCTCGGCCAGTTGCGCGTACGGCGCGATTCCATCCACGCGCCATCCTTCCAGGTGTAACGTTCCAGATCGTACACTAGCGATGCGGTCGATTTTCCGTGTTGATTGAAAAATGCAAACGGATCGCTCTTGAGAAGCAGTGCGCCGGTCTGAGTGCGGATCTCGAACTTGTAGTGTGCGCCTTGTTTGATGCCGGGCAAAAATAATTCCCACACACCGCTTCCGACGAGTTTGCGCATGGGATTGACCTGGCCAGCCCAACCGTTGAAATCGCCAACCACACTGACGCGTTGCGCGTTAGGCGCCCATACCGAGAAATACACGCCACTGGCATCGCCGACGGTGCGCAGATGCGCGCCGAATTTATCGTAAATCTTCCAGTGCTGTCCTTCGGCGAAAAGATGCAGATCGACCTCGCCCATGATCGGCCCGTACTGATAGGGATCGCGTGTCAGGTAATGCGATCCGTCCCAGGCAGTGACTCGGAGATGGTATGGAAGATCCCGCGTTGCGTTCCTCACCGTCGCGCAAAAGAAACCGTCTTGCTGAATTTTCTGCGCTGCGATCGGCTCTTCCGGATGTTGATCCAGCACGATCTCAATCTTGCGCGCATCGGGACGAAAGACGCGAATCTCCAAATCGTCCCCGACCCGATGCGGACCCAACACTCGAAAGGGATCGGAATGCGCCCCGCTGACGAATCGGCTCACTTCGTCAGGTGGCAATCCAGCGATCTCGAAAGGTTTCATAGTTACTCGTCGACGCATCACGCTTCAACGTTCTTTTCCATCGCTTCAATCGGTCATCGTTTCAACGAATCGTTTTGATCGTGCGCGTCAAATCTAAGGCGCGACTCTGAAAGATTAGACAGGGACCGAGCAGGCCTGTCCGAGCCGGTTATTGTTATTGTCGCGTATCCGAATATGCTGACTCCCAGCAATGGTCGAGCCTGTCATTGTGATTGTCGCATATCGGCCCAAACCCGGAAGGGAAAGCGAAACCCTGGACCTGGTTAGAAGTCGTGTTCCCACGTTGCGCAAGGAAGAGCTCGTGACAGACCGCACACCGACTATCATGCGCGCACGCGACGGCACAATTATCGAAGTCTCGGAATGGAAATCGCGGGAAGCAATTGATGCGGCGCACAAGAACCCAAATGTTCTCGCGATGTGGAACAGATTCTTTGAAGTTTGCGATTGTATCCCGCTCAACACGCTATCTGAATCCGCCGAAATGTTTGCCGGTTTCGAACCGATTCCCGACTGATTGTCGGCTTCGAGAAATAATCTAATAAACCCGGCTTGCTCGGCTGTCCGTTTGGCCAACGGGAGAGGACTAAGGTGAGGGGTTTTGCAAGACTCGCGCCAGTGCCCAGACGAAACCCTCACCCTCCCCTCTCCCTGCAAGGGCGAGGCGACCCGCTTACCGAAGCCTATTTCAGCTAGTAGCCCGCGAAACGACAGTCCACGTAAGACTACATCTTACATTCCAGCAGTCCGAAATCAGTCTGGAAAAGTCTGGGTTGAACACAATATTACCGAATGTTCATGATCAGACGCGCTACTGCACGCTCGTTCGCGCCGCATCTATCTAGCGCACTGATCGCCTGCGCACTGATGGCTGCGATCCTGTGCGGCGGCAGACTGCTGGCAATTTACCTCGAGGAAAGGACGATTCATTCGACCGCTCCAAGGGATTTCTTTATCAAGAATCAGGGGCTGGCATTCGAGCGCGCTGCGGCGCGCGCCCCCGATATCCTGCTTCTTTATGGGAGCTCGGAATTAATCGACCCTATCCCCAACAGAGCATCTGATTTCTTTTCCCGTGAGCCGACCGGATTTGAGGTGTGTCCGGTGGGCAAGGCGGGTACCACTTCGTTGATTATTTTGCAAAAGCTGGGCGCATTGGGCTCCGAGTTGCGCGGCCGGAAGATTGCAATCTCGCTATCGGCCAGCTCGTTCTTAACGCCTGCCCTCAAGCCGGAGTTTTATGCAGGAAACTTTTCGTTACCGGCAGCGAGTGGCACCCTTTTTGGCAACGCCCTTGATTCAAGCCTGAAGACCGAGATCGCAAAGCGAATGCTTCAGTTCCCAGACACGCTGGGAAAGGATGGATTACTGCAGCTTGCTGCCAGTTGCCTCGCTTCCGGCCGTCCACTGGACCGCGTCATTCTCATGGCCATGTGGCCATTGGGGAAACTGCAAATCACAATACTCGATTTGCAAGACCACATCGAAGCGCTCGTTTACATTTTGGGCGGAGGCAAGCCGGTCCCAGATTGGTTACGACCGGTGCATCCGCACAAGGTGCATGCTCGCAAGGCGTCCAACGGGGACGACCAACAGACGGAATCTTTTGACACAATTCGGCCGGCGAGGGATGCAGCATTTCGCGCGCGAATTACCGCTGCAAGCGAATGGACTGACTTGGAGCTCCTTTTCCGCACACTTGCCGAGCTTAAAGCGGAACCACTGATTCTAAGCATGCCAATCGATGCTTATGCCGCGAGGGGCGTCTCGCCATCAGCTCGCGAAGTCTATTACGAAAGGATGAGGGAGCTCGCCGAGCGATATCACTTCCCGGTGATCGAATTTGAACAGCATGATGCCGACCCGGCTTTCCTAATCGCCCATCGTGAACACCCGACGCCAAGAGGTTGGATGGTTTACAATCGAGCGCTCGACGATTTCTTTCGTAAAACTAAATGGCGGATACCAAAGACAACATCGAACTGAGCGCCGTGGAAGATCATGGTGGGCTCCTGACCATTCGTGGCGGCGGCGCACAAAGGAATTGGAACGGCATTCACTATAAACAGGGCATGTCCGCGAAGAATGTCGGCACAAAGAATCTATCCGCGAATATCGCCACCATCCCTCCAGGCGGCGTCGCATACGCACATATTCATGTCGATTTCGAAGTGATCCTTTACATCATCGAAGGAAAAGTGCGCCACGAATTTGGTGCCGGCCTCAAGCAGGTGATCGAGAACGAAGCCGGTGATTTCATCTACATTAAGCCCGGCGTGCCTCACGAAGTCTTCAACATGAGCGATACCGAACCAGTTGTCGCCTTTGTCGCGCGTTCATCCGCAGACGAATGGGACAA
>CAVWVV010000005.1:0-67972 GCA_963758425.1 uncultured Verrucomicrobiae bacterium | reverse complement strand
TCGTCTCGTGAAACTGCTGGTCGAGCTGCGCATTGATGGCGCTGAGACGAGTTTGCGCCTGCTTCAGATCGATACCGGTATTCAGACGCGCGATCGCCGACCACACGCGGTTATCGCGCGGTTCATCCCTGAGATTGACCGCGGTCGGCACCCAAACTTGGGTTTGCTCCGGGTATTCAAACCCCGGCGGCATCACGCCGATGATCGTGAGGGGGAATGAGCTCATCTGGACCTGTTTCCCGACGATGGCCGGATCAGATCCGAAGCGGCGCTTCCATAAGCCGTGGCTGATGATCGCGACGGTTTGCGGCCACCCTTTGTCGTCTTCGGGAACGAACGTTCGCCCGAGAACAGGCTGGACACCGAGCACGGAGAAGAACCCGGTCGTCACACCGGCGCGCGGCACGCGCTCCGGCTCCGCCCCATCCGCACCAAAGTTGGCATTGCCGGTCCAGTAGGCGGCGGTGCTCGCGAAGAGATCGGTTTGTTGCGACCAATCAGTAAAGTCGAGAAACGAGATGTTGCTCTCGGTAATGCCCGCCGCAGGATTTTTGCCTTCGAGGTAGATGATGCGTTCGGCGTCCGGAAACGGAAGCGGACGGAGGAGAACGCCGTTCACCAGGCTGAAGATGGCGGTGTTCGCGCCGATGCCGAGCGCGAGCGCAATGACGGCGACGGCGGTGAAGCCGGGATTTTTGAAAAACATCCGCCCGGCGTACCGCAGATCGCGCCCTACGCCTTCTATATAATAACCGGCCTTAGCTTCTCTGACCTTTTCCTTCAATTGCTCGACCCCGCCCAGCTCGATCGCGGCTTGTCGGCGCGCCTCGACTTCGGACAATCCTTCCGTGATTTTCTTTTCCACAAGAGCGTCCAAGGCATAAGCAAGTTCGTCAGAGAGCTCCTGTTCTACATCTCCCTTTCGAAACAGGTTCCGCCAAAAAGCGGCAATGCGATTGAGAACGCTCATAGAGGACTTCAGGTCGCGCGGAGCGCGGCCGTGATTGCGCCCGAAACTTTGCGCCAATC
The DNA here is from genome assembly GCA_963758425.1 of uncultured Verrucomicrobiae bacterium. Taxonomy (GTDB): domain Bacteria; phylum Verrucomicrobiota; class Verrucomicrobiia; order Chthoniobacterales; family UBA10450; genus Udaeobacter. The sequence goes on along the minus strand of CAVWVV010000005.1, from coordinate 66,943 downwards.
GTTCGTTTCAGTTTGGAGCTGACGGCGGCCAGCTTTGGTCAGCCGATAAAACTTTGCTTTACGGCGGTTCTCCGATTCTCCCCATGATGAGGCGAGCCAACCAGCCTCCTCCATGCTGTGCAACGCCGGAAATAGCGAACCGGGCTTTACCTCAAACGCGCCGTTAGTGATCTGTTCGACGCGATGAGCAATGGCAAGACCGTGAAACTCTCCATGAACGAGCGTCTTCAGGATTAACAGATCTAGCGTGCCTTGGAGTAATTCCGTCGATTTGTATCTTCGTATAGACATTCTGTAGGAGAATCGTCGCGTCCTATAGACTGTCAATAGAAAGAAACCTGTTATTCCGTTGTTGTTTTTTTGCCGTGAAAGGCCGCGGAGAACAGCGGGCCGATTCATCGAATGTTCGAGGTGCTCAGGATTCGCAGCATCCTCATCATTTAGACGACTGGGGCCCGGAAGCCGGCCACGACTGGCCCTACAGGCATCACCAGCTATGGGAATACGTCGGCCAGCACTTTTGAAGAATTAACGGCTCGGCGCGATTACTTCTGAATTCTTCCTTCTTGATTCTTCCTTTGTTTCCATTCTTCCTTCTTAATTCTTAATTGAAATAGAATTGCTCTATGAAGAAGCGCTTTCGTGCTCTGTTGTTTCCTTGTGGGTCTGGCGTTCTCCAGCTCCTTTAGCCAATCAACCGTTTTCATCGTCCGCCACGCCGAAAAGGCCGACGATAGCAAAGACGCGGAATTATCCGAAGCCGGCCGCGCTCGCGCCGAAGCGTTGGCCAACATGCTGAAGGATTCAAAAATCAGCGTCATCTGCACGACCGAGTTTAAGCGTACGCAGCAAACGGCCGCGCCACTAGCCAAGGCGCTCGACCTGACGGTCACGACCTTGCCGGCCGAAAACCAGGCGGCGCTCGTCGCAAAGCTGCGCACATCCACTGCCACTTCGTTAGTCGTCGGTCACGGCAACACCATTCCGGACATAATCAAAGCGCTTGGGATAACGGAGCCGGTCAACATACCGGACGGCGACTATGATAATCTGTTCGTGGTCGTGCTTGGAGAAAAACCCTACCTGGCCCGCCTTCATTACCGTTGAGTTTACCGCTCCAGTGACATGCCAGCACACCTATCGAATGTCTGAGGTACCAGAAATCGCGCCATCGCTCACCAGATGTGGAAATACGTGGGCGCGCATTTTCAAGGAAGCGATGGATCGATAGCACGCTGAAGGTACATCTCCGTCGTTGCTAGCTGTACAACGGCCTTTGAGGCCGCAGCCATGAAATCTTCATTGACCCCAAATTGATCGTTCACCTCGTCGACGGTACCTACGAGCTCTTCCGTGACTTGTACGGCTTGCGCCGGTTCATTTGAAATTCTCCTTGTTGGACACGGGCTCGCGTTCTGCGTCCGGCTCAAACCGCAGAATGTCGCCAGGCTGGCATGACAACGCCCCGCAGATCGCATTGAGCGTCGAAAAGCGGATCGCGCGCGCCTTGCCGGTCTTGAGGATCGAGAGGTTGGCCAGCGTCATTCCGATCCGATCCGCGAGGTCGGTCAGCGTCATCCGCCGATCGTGAAGCAGGTCGTCAAGCTTGATGGTGATCGCCATGTTACACGGTCCCTTTGAGGTCTTCGCGCATGAGCGTGCCTTCCGCGAACACGCGGGCCAGCAGGAACGTGAGGAGTACGGCGAGCCAGCCGTTGATCGAAAAGCCGGCATCGAGATGGACCGGGTGCGCCGGAGTCGAAACGGCCTTGCCGATCGCGCCGATGACGATGCTGAAAAGCTGCAGCGCGAGCAGCGACCAGGCGATCGTCTGCAAACGGGTCGCGTTCGCGGCGACGAACGGGTCGCCCTCACGAACGGTCCCAACGATCGCGAGCAGCCGTTTGAGGACGACGTAGTTCAGGGGGATTGTGGCGAGGCCGAGCACGGCGACTGCGCGCAGACCCATGACCAGCCGGTCTGCGTCTGGCGACGGAGGGATTTTGAACGCGCTCATGATCCATTGCTCGTTGGGCATGACGACCAGCAGAGCGAGGATCGCGGCGCCCATCAGCCAGTTCAGGACGATGAGGATTCGTAGTACGATGTGCGCGATTGGCAGCGCAGGAGATAATGTATTCATTGAATATCAATAAACTATTTATCGAATATCGTCAAGTCACATATTGATAATCGATACGTCGATCAGCGGGCCCCTCGAAAACTTTATGCGAGTCTGCGCTGAACAATTAGGGTAAATGTGCATGGTGATCGTCCACGTTGTTGACGGTACTTACGAACTCTTCCGTCACTTCTATGGCTTGCGCCGGTTTACCAAAGGCGAGGACCGCCCTTATGGCGCCGTCGTCGGCGTGCTGCAGACCGTTCTGCAAATGATCGAGAACGGCGACACCTACATCGGCGTCGCTACGGACCACGTGATCGAGTCGTTTCGCAATCGGCTTTGGGCGGGCTACAAGACCGGCGCCGGCATCGAGCCCGCGCTGCTCGCGCAATTTTATCCGCTCGAGGAGGCGCTCGCGGCGATGGGCGTTGTCGTCTGGCCGATGATCGAGCTCGAAGCCGATGATGCGCTCGCTTCGGCTGCGCATATCGCGTCGAAGGACAAGAAGGTCGAGAAAGTCGCTATCTGGACGCCCGACAAGGATCTGGCGCAATGCGTGCGAGGTACGCGCGTGGTGCAGATCGATGGCCGGCGCAAAACGATTCGCGATGCGGCTGGGATACGCGAAAAGTTCGGCGTCAGCCCACAGCTCATTCCGGACCTGCTCGCGCTGGTGGGCGATGCGGCCGACGGCTACCCCGGCATCGCTGGGATCGGCGCCAGGACCGCCGCCCAGCTTTTGAACCGCTACGGTCAGATCGAAAACTTCCCGTCAAACGTTCTCGGCGAACAGCGCGATCTCGCGCTGCTCTTCAAGAATCTCGCGACGCTGCGCACCGATGCGCCGCTTTTCAAGAAAGTCGAGACCCTACGCTGGCGCGGTGCGACGCCGGCATTCGCGGCCTGGGTGGATCGGATGAAAGCGCCGCGGCTGCTCGAGCGGTGCGAAAAGGCTGCGGGCCGATGACGAAGGGCTATTAGCGCGCGAGTTGGTCGCGAATTTCGGGTTTCATTTCTTCGGACTCCTCGCCCACTTACGGATATCTTTCGGACACGTTCGATGGGCACGCCTTTGCCAGCATCAAGTTCGGTCGCGGCTTTATCGAGCGATGCAAGCAGAGCGGCCTCTTCCGAAACTTCGGCCTTAATCTTCCGACGGAGCCGAATCAGCTCGGCGACTTTGCGAATTTTTTCTTCGAATGGCAACTGCGCCAATTGCTGTCGCATTTCTGGTTTCATGGCTTTGGAATGTCCAGGTCCTTGCAGATCTTTTGCGCGAGAAAATCGATGATCTCACGATGACGCGGAACCGCTGACGACTTCTGCGCGCGCCGATTAACATAGATGGTGTGATTGCTGCCTTCGCGCAGGAATTCACAGCCGTGGTTTTCAAGATGTCGAATCAGATCACGCCGCTTCATCCGGTCGCGAGCGGCTCACGCAGGACCTCGGCGCCGCGCAATGATTCTTCGGCCAATTCGCGATTCGCCTGCAAAACCATCTCGACCGCTTCTTTCAAGTTTGCGCGAGCTTCCTCCAGCGTTGCGCCTTGCGTGTTTGCGCCGGGCAGCTCTTCCACGAATGCGGCATAGCCCTCAGGAAACTTTCGGAAGACGGCGGTCAGTTTGATTTCCATTTTGAGGTTGTAGCACAAAAGGCGGCTACCGAAAACAAAGTTCGTTTTGGCGAGACGCTGAAACCCACACCCGAGACGGGCGCGCTACCCAGAGAAACTTCGGCGCAACGGGCCGTCACGCCCTACCACTGTAAACTTCTGCGCCCTTCTCGATGAATTCCTTACTCTTTTCCTGTAATGACTCGAATTCCTCCCGGCCTTCTCGCCCTCGCGGGCTTGCCCGTCTGTCTCGCGTCGCCCCACGCCGCTCGATTCCTTCGGAGTTACGTCTTTGCATAGACGTCGGAACCCCTTTCAACAAATTCGCGAGATTTCTCTTTTAGGCCGCGTTCGACCCCTTCTTCACTCGTTAGGCCGTGCTCGGCGGCGTATTTGCGAACGTCTTCGGTAATTTTCATGGAACAGAAGTGCGGACCGCACATGGAGCAGAAGTGCGCGGTTTTGGCGCCTTCTTGCGGCAAGGTTTCGTCATGAAACTCGCGTGCAGTCTCGGGATCGAGCGAGAGATTGAATTGATCTTCCCAGCGAAACTCGAAGCGCGCTTTGCTGATGGCGTTGTCGCGGTATTGCGCGCCGGGATGGCCTTTCGCCAGGTCGGCGGCGTGCGCGGCGATTTTATAGGCGATCACGCCGTCTTTCACGTCTTTCTTGTTAGGCAACCCGAGATGTTCTTTCGGCGTGACGTAGCAAAGCATGGCGCACCCATACCAGCCGATCATCGCCGCGCCGATCGCGCTGGTGATGTGATCGTAGCCAGGTGCGATGTCGGTGGTGAGCGGACCGAGAGTGTAGAACGGCGCTTCGTCGCACCATTCCAGCTGTTTCTCCATGTTCTCCTTGATCATGTGCATGGGGATGTGACCAGGACCTTCGTTCATCACCTGCACATGTTGCGCCCACGCTCGCCTGGTCAGCTCGCCTTGCGTGTATAATTCAGCGAACTGGGCCTCATCATTTGCGTCAGCAATACTGCCTGGTCTCAGGCCGTCGCCGATGGAAAAGCTGACGTCGTAGGCGGCCATGATTTCGCAGATCTCGTCCCAATGCGTGTAAAGGAAGCTTTCCCGGTGATGGGTCAGGCACCACTTGGCCATGATGCTCCCTCCCCTGGAAACTATCCCGGTCGCGCGTTTAACCGTTAAAGGGATGAAGCGTAAAAGGACTCCGGCGTGGACGGTGAAGTAATCGACCCCCTGCTCCGCTTGTTCGATGAGCGTGTCGCGATAAATTTCCCAGGTTAGTTCTTCCGCGCGGCCGCCGACTTTTTCCAGCGCCTGATAAATTGGCACGGTGCCGATCGGCACCGGCGAATTGCGAATGATCCATTCGCGCGTGGCGTGAATATTTTTACCGGTAGAAAGATCCATGACGGTGTCGGCGCCCCATTTTGTTGCCCAACGCATCTTCTCGACTTCTTCCTCAATCGACGACGCCACAGCGCTGTTCCCGATGTTAGCGTTGATTTTTACCAGGAAATTGCGGCCGATGATCATCGGCTCGGACTCAGGGTGATTGATGTTCGCAGGGATAATGGCGCGACCGCGCGCGACTTCCTTCCTAACGAATTCAGGAGTGATCTCGCGCGGGATGTTTGCGTCAAACGATTCACCGGCGATGCGCGAAGTCTAATGAGTCGCGTGATTCGTGATTTGTAACTCGTGAATCGTTTCGTCCGGTTCTCGATTCTCGATTCTCGATTTGTCGGCCGTTCTCTCGGATTGCAATGAATTCCATCTCCGGGGTGATGATTCCCTGGCGAGCGTACGCCAAGCTGCGTGATGGGATGGCCGCGGATGCGCGAAGCGCTCTTCGGCGCGAGGGCGCGCCGGCTCCATTGAACGTTGGACGTTGAGCGTTGAGGGGTGAGCGTTGCGCCGCGATGGCGGCGTGTTTCTCGGAAAGAAAACCGTCATCAATCGGCTTAACGACTCGCCCTTCGTATTCCTCCACATCGCCGCGGTCGCGGATCCATTTTGCGCGTAACGCTGGCAGACCTTGCGTGACGTCGCCGTGAAAATCGGCATCGCCCCACCGCCCACTGGTGTCGTACACGCGCACGGGGTCGTTCACTTCGATCTCGCCGTTCATCGATTTTGTCGGCGCAAGTAAGATTTCCCGAAATGGAACGCGAAGATCCGTGTGTACCTTTCCACCTACGTAAACCTTCTTGGAATTGAAACTCGATCGACTCCCGTCTCTCTCGCCGCTACCCGTCGCGGCTTTACCTTCCATGTCGCTCGCTCCGTTTGGCAGAGGCGTTTCCGTGCTTTGTGAATCAATCGAGTCTTTAGGCGCAATCATGAATGAGTACGATCAGTGTGCTTCTGGGAGGTCCCTCATTTCATTCGGGATGACATTCATAAAACAAAAAGCCATGCGCAGTCGCGCGCATGGCTGATGCCGCTAGTCCGGCATCGGACCCCTCGCTCCCTTCGGCGGCATTACCCGCATCAGGTTCAAGGGGTCTCCAGCCTTTCGCCAGACTCTCAGCCATTGCGGCTCCCCCGCAGTATTGCTTCTTTCAGAATAGGACTCGAACTTGCGAAGTCAATTAACTACACCGGACATCGCAATTGGCGATGCCGCTACGTGGAACTAAACTGCTGACCGGGTTCTATCCCGCGGGCTTCGCGGCCGTTTCTTCCTTCATGTCAGTATGAAAGATACCTACCCATTGGTCGTTTGCCGCGTGCCAGACCGAGCCAACATTATAGGTGCCGGAGACGTCCTTGCCGTCCGCTGTCGCCTCGATTTTGGCTTTGTAAGTAATGATCGCAGTCTTTTTATTCGGAAACACGACGTTGAAATCGCTCAAGTCGAACGATTTCATTTCGGTCTTGGACATCGCGTCCACTTCTTGCTGCAGACTGTGCATTCCGTCGGCGTATACGGTCACAAGGTCCGCAGAAAGAAGCTTCTTGAACTCATCCGCTTTCTTGTCTTTGAACGCCTGCCAGGCCGCTTTTTCCTTGGAGATAATCGCCTCCTTCTCGTCGGGTGCGGCGAATGAAATCGCGATCGTCGCGAGTAGCGCCGTCATAATGTAGGTAATCAGTTTCTTCATGAGGTTGATCCTTTCGTTAGGGTTGAATGCCAAGATTAGCCTGCTGCGCGCGAGCAGAGTCAAGGTCAATCATATAGAGGTCCGCCTGAGGCGGATGCCGGCTGCGAGACGAGGAACCTGCAGGCGTCACGCCTGCCACTACAGAAACCTCATGGAACAATGGGGGCGGACTCGAGGGACACTCTCGGAGTTGACGTCTGCTGCGGCGGAAGAAACTTCGATTTGCCAACGAGTTCCATCAGACTCAAATCTGGTTCCTTCAATTCCCCTTCCTGAATAACAGCTTCAGGCGGTTCCGACTTGGTTTGTTTGCGATAATCGGCGACGAGCATCGGCGGCTGCTTCTTGATTCCCAACCCCCGATAACTATCGATCCCGACGCTGATCGCGCGTGCGAGCTTTGCGCGCCATTCTTTTTGCGCAATCAACTTGCACTGTCCCTGCTCTGTCAGAAAGCCTCCTTCGATAAGCACGGCCGGCACCTTGGTCAGGCGTAGCACAGCAAAGCGCGCGCGCTTAATGCCCCGGTCGTATTCCGGGAGATGCCCGAGCAGGGAATGATAAATGCATGCTGAAAGCGCCATGCTTTGCGCATCGACAGCGCTGCCGGGTTGCATGCTGAGAGCACTTGGCGCTACTGCGCTGTCGGAGGTGGATGGCGCGCCGCGCGGGGTAAACGAAAAAATTTCAAAGCCCGTGGCGTTCCGGTCGTCATTCGAAGCATTGAAATGAATGCTGACGAAAATCGAATCACGCGCCTTGTTGGCGATCTGTGCCCGGACTTCGAGAGGAACAAAGTAATCGCCCTCGCGCGTCATGATCACGCGCAGTCCTTTCGATAGTAACAACGGGCGCACCTTTCGCGCCACATCCAGCGCAAAATCTTTTTCGTAACCGTAACGACTCACCTGCCCCTTGTCGTAACCGCCGTGTCCTGGGTCCACAACGACAGTCTGAACTTTGCCGACGTTTGGAACACGGTGCGGGCGTACCAGCGGCTCGATGGTCTTAGCTACATCAGTGCGCGAGACGAGAAGCTTTCCATCCTGTTCGATCACAGGAAAACACAGCCAACTCCGCGCGCCGTTGATTATCACCTCACGGCTGCCGCTGACAAATTCCAGCGGATTCTTCACCGTCTCGAAATCTATTTTCTCTCCCGATCCGGTAATGCCTGCGGGTAATCCGTAAAACCGCGAGATGTTATCGACGCTCAGATAATCCTGACCGCTGACTTTGATGATGTGCCAATCATCCGCTGCGAGTGCGGGTTCTTGTGATATTGCGACGGCGAGAGCGAGGAACGCAACCGCGAACCATCGTTTCACTGGGAGGACCATGCCTGCGCTATAGTATCGAAAACATCTCCAATCTCAAATCACGTGAATCTGCGTCAGTGCGCGGCAACCTCGATGTGAAATTAAATTGACGCAGCGTTTTTTTTCGTTAAACACCGGAAATGTTTTGGTCTTGCCGACGTATTCCCTCCTGTTGGATCACCTCGCTCCTGCTTGGTTTAACGCTACTGTTTGCAGTCCCTGTTCGCGCGGCTCAAACGCATTCAAAAAGTTGTGTCTGGCGCGTGACCAACGCGAAGGCGCCATTTTACCTGGTGGGCTCAATCCACGCGCTCAGCAAAAAGGACTACCCACTCCCTGCGCCGTACGAGATCGCGTTAAGAAATAGCAGGCGTTTCCTCTTCGAATTCGATCCGAACCGACATGTCGAATTCGAAAAAAAGTTTGAGGCAGCCGGCAAATATCCTCGCGGACAGGATATCCGCTCAAAGGTTCACCCTGACCTTTTGGTCTGGCTCCGCCAGAATATTTTGACTGTTGAGGCCGACCATCGCCAGGGTAAGCGGGAAAAAGCCACGGGCTTCGACAGCCAGCTCGGGTACAAACCCTGGTGGATTGCACAGCACCTCGTTGGCCCCGCCACATACAGCAAAAGCTCTCTCTCGCACGGTTTGGACAATTATTTCGTGGACCGCGCCGCAAAAGAGAGAAAAGAGATCGCCGGTCTCGAATCAGTCGATGAACACGTGGCGGTCATGGGTGGGTTGTCAGATCGCGATAGCGAATTCATTCTGCGCGACGCTCTCGACGAGCCCAGGAACGCCGAAAAGGAATTCAGCAGGATGCACAAGGCATGGCGCAAAGGTGATACCGATGCTCTTTGGGCAGGTGATAGTCGATTGCGCAAACAAGCTCCCTGGATCGCAGCGCGCTTTGTCGATAACCGTAACACCAAATGGGTTCCGCGGATCGAAGCGGAACTTAAAAGCGGTAAGCCGACTGCGATCGTGGCTGGCGCGTTGCACTTCGCCGGTCCAAATAGCGTCATAAAATTGCTGGAAAAACGCGGATACAAGATTGAGCAGCTGTAGTCCGGAAAAACCGGAGAAGTATTGATGCGGCGTCGAGCGGGAATCACGGCCAGCATCGGTGCCAGCGGATGCATTCTACTTGCCGTCTGTCGACTCGCGGCTGCTGAGGTTGCCTCGAATGGTAAACATTGCCTCTGGCGAGTGACGAACGCCCGGGCACCATTTTATCTCCTCGGCTCCGTTCATGCATTGCAGTCATCCGATTATTTTCGGACTCCCGTCATCGAAGAAGCGATCAAACAATCCCAGCAAATCTGGTTCGAGGTCGATCCTAAAGACGAGTCCTTTGGAGAAAAACTCAGGGAAGCTGCAAAACTTCCCAAGGGCCAATTGGTCCAGAGCAAAATACATCCCAAGACCTACGAGTATTTGCGCAAGATAACACTCAGCAGGATGAACGACTGGCATCATCTTCGTCCCTGGGCCATCGCGATGATGTTGCGAAATCCAACACTTGGCAACCCGGATTACCGATGGGGTGTGGATAGCTATATCGCACAGCGAGCGCGCTACTACAGTAAGGCCACTGACGGGCTGGAAACCGTGGACGAGCATATTCGTGTGTTTTCAGACATGTTCGACGCCGAAGCCGAGGTGGTCCTGTTGCAAGCCATTATCCACGCAAAGGAAGAGGCAGGGCAGTTTCGACAAGATGTGGCAGCATGGAAAGCCGGAGATCCTGCTCGTCTTTACGCGATACACACCGGTGAAATGAAAGAAGCTCCGACGGTTTGGTGGCGGTTGCTGGATCGGCGTAACGCACGGTGGATTCCGAGGATCGAAACGGCAATCAGATCGGGAAGACCGACATTGATCGTCGCGGGAGCACTGCATTTCGCCGGCCCGCGCGGCGTCATCGCATTGCTGCAAAAACGCGGTTACAAAATCGAGCAGCTCTAGTCGCCGTCGCGCGAACGCTGTAAAGAAAGACCCTGCTACGAGCGCTGCTTCACGAAGCCGACCCTTTCCGTGCGCTACACTCCGTCTCACACAGCGTTTTATAAAGTGCTTTCGTTTTTTGTGCGATTGACGTCCAACTGAAGTGCTCTTCTGCACGTTTGCGCCCGGCTTTGCCGAATTTTTCGCGTAGTTGTCGATCTTTCATTAGCTGATTGATGCGCTCGGCGAGATCTCGCGCGAATTTTTCGGGGTCGGTCGGCTCGAATGAGTCTTCCTTCGTTTGTTCGAGTGGAACCAGAAATCCGGTCTCGCCATCGACAACGACTTCTTTGATTCCGCCGACGGCACTGGCAACCACCGCGGTTTCGCACGCCATTGCCTCAAGATTGATGATGCCGAACGGTTCGTAAATCGAAGGGCAAACGAACACCGCTGCGTGCGAGTAAAGTTCGCGGGTTGCGCTTTGATTCACCATTTCATTGATCCAAATGACTCCCGGCCGCCGCGCTTTTGCGGCTTCCACTGCGGTTTTCATTTCTTCTGCCATCTCCGGCGTGTCCGGCGCGGCGGCGCAAAGGACGATTTGGAAACCGCGATTCATGAATGGGATTGCGCGCAGCAGGTGTTGGAATCCTTTCTGCCGAGTGATCCGACCGACGAACAGGAGATACGGTGTGCTTGGATCGATACCGTAGTGTTTGAGCGCACTGTTTGAATCGACTTTCCGATATTGCTGCAGATCGATTCCGTTGTGGATCACGTGCACTCGCCCGGGATTTACATCGAACAATCGCTCGATGTCGCCCTTGGTCTCGCGAGAAACAGCAATGATCGCATCGGCCATCTCCAGCGCCGTTTTCTCAACCCAAAGTGAGAAATCGTAGCCACCAGCGAGTTGTTCGCGCTTCCAGGGTCGAAGCGGCTCCAGCGAGTGGACCGTGATCACGAGCGGAATTCCGTAATTCTTTTTCGCCAAGATCCCGCCGAAGTGGCTGTACCAAGTGTGACAGTGCACGAGATCAGCATCGATGTTGGTAGTGTTGAAGTCGGTACATCGCCGCACCGCGCTGAAAACCGAGCGCAACGGCTTTGGGCAACTGAATTTGCTAGTATCTACTTCGTAGCCGGTGACCTTGAGATTGCCTTCTTCAATGTGCTGATCGCCAAAGCAACGAACTTCCACCGGCATCAGTTTCGCCAGTTCCCGCGAAAGATAGCCGACGTGAACGCCCGCGCCGCCGTAGATGTGCGGCGGATATTCGTTGGTGAGGAAAAGAACTTTCACGAGCGTCCATAGAATGACGAAGCTTGAATGTCGAATGACGAATTAATGACAAAGTTCGAATGACGAACAACCGCGTGCGAAGACCGAGATGCATTGGAGGCTCGTCATTTGTTAATTCCTTCGTCATTCAGCTAGCGCTGCACTTTCAACAGCAGCACCGGCACCTCCACTTCGTGGCGCACTTTGTCGACAGTCGCCCCGTAAAGTACGTCGCTGATGAAGCGGTGACCGTGCGTGGTCATCGCAATGAGATCGACATTTTTCTCCCGAGCGAGTTTGATGATCTCGTCCGAGGGTTCGCCTAACGCCAGGAGGGCGTCGCAGGAAAAGCCCTCCGCGGTCAGCTCACGAACGCGCTTTTCCAAATATGCGCGGTCCTCCTTCATCTCTTCGCTCTCGGCCAGTTGAAGTTGATTAAAGTTACGCGCCACCCATCCATCTGCGACATGGACGAGGAGCAGCTTTGCGCCAGCAACGCGCGCAAGCGGCCTGATGTGGGTGAGGATGGTCTCATCGGCGGAGCTGTTTTCGAGCGGGATGAGAATGTGCTTATACATGACGGGAATGACGAAATCCTAATGACGAAGCTCGAAGGAATGACAAAACCAAAATCCGAAACCACAAAGGGAAATTCCCTTCGTCATTTTGGGCTTCGGTTTTCTTTCGTCAGTCGTCATTCGAGCTTCGTCATTTTATTCACTTTGGAGTTGGTAACCCAATAAAACTGTAGAGCGCGTTGAAAACCGAGGCGGGTAAGAACGTATCCAGCAGCAGCTTCACGTTCAGCAGGATGATAATGCCGGCAGTTGTCCAGCCGAGAATTTTTATCCAAACACGGTTCGCGAACTCTTCCATTTTCGCTTTCTCGCTCGTAAATCGCATCAGCGGCCAAACAGCGAAACCGAGTTGCATGCTCAAACAGACTTGGCTGGCAATAAGCAGTTCCGTCGTTTTGCCTTCGCCGAAAACTCCGATCACGATCACTGCTGGCACAATGGCAATCAGTCGTGTGATCAGCCGTCGCAGCCATGGCTTAATGCGGAAGTTGAGAAATCCCTCCATCACGATCTGACCGGCGAGGGTGCCGGTGAGCGTGGAGTTTTGCCCGGACGCAAGCAGCGCCACCGCAAAAAGGATGCTCGCCACACCAACGCCGAGCAGCGGACTAAGCAATCTGTATGCGTCTTGAATTTCGGCCACCTCCTGGTGTCCAGACCAGTGGAAGGCCGCAGCCGACAAGATCAAAATCGCCGCATTAATGAATAGCGCCAGCATGAGCGCAGCACTTGAATCGATTGTGGCAAACTTGATCGCTTCCCGTCTGCCCTGTGGCGTTTGCTCGAACTTGCGTGTCTGCACAATAGACGAGTGCAAATAGAGATTGTGCGGCATCACTGTGGCGCCCAAAATCCCGATGCTGACGTAGAGCATTTCCTGGTTTGAGACGATGTGAGGACCCGGGATAAATCCAAGAAGAACGCCGGTAATGCCCGGTTTAGAAAAGATCAACTCAGCGGTGAAGCAACCGCCGATAATAACGATCAGGGTGATGACAATCGCTTCGATGTAACGAAAGCCCTTCGTTTGAAGATACAACACCAATAGCACATCGGATGCGGTGATCAGGCAGCCCCACACCAACGGAATGCCGAAAAGAAGCTGCAACCCAATCGCTGAGCCTACGACCTCGGCCAGATCGCATGCGGCAATTGCGATCTCGCAAAGAATCCATAGAAACCAGACCGTCGGTTTTGCATAATGATCGCGACAGGCCTGCGCAAGGTCGCGTCCCGTCGCGACGCCGAGTTTGATGCATAAGTGCTGAAGCAGGATCGCCATTAGATTTGAGATCATGATGACGGCCAGGAGCGCGTAACCAAACCGGGCACCGCCGGCTAAATCCGTGGCCCAATTGCCGGGGTCCATGTAGCCCACCGCGACTAAAAATCCGGGACCGGTGAATGCCGCCAGTTTCCTCCAAAATGAAGGCGTCCCCGGAACTACAATGCTCCGGTGGACTTCCGGGAGCGAGACTTGGCCGGCGCTTCGGCGCCACGCCGCGCCCGTCTCCTTCCCCGCGATATTGCCCAATCTACTCACGAGTGCACCTGTTCTTTAGAATTAGGTTAAGCAAACTTATTTTTATCGCATTATAAGTCTATTCGTCCACAATTATTTATTTGATTGACTATTTCATCCTGATTTTTACTGTCGAAGCATGCGCCGCAAGAAAACGTCCTACTCCGCGCTCGGCAGTTCCACCGCGGTCGAGGATTACCTGGAACGCATCCTCGAACTGATTAACTCCAAAGGGTACGCCCGCGTAGTAGACATCGCGGCCGCCTTAAAAATTTCCCAGGCAAGCGTGACCAACATGGTTCAGAGACTGGACGCCGAGGGTCTGCTGAAATACGAAAAGTATCGCGGACTTATTTTGACGGCGACCGGTAAGAGCCTGGCCCATAAAATCGCTCAACGGCACAAACTTCTGACTGATTTTCTGGGACTGCTTGGCCTCGACGATCGCGTCATTTATCACGATGTGGAAGGAATGGAGCATCACATTAGTGCTCCTACTCTGCGCGCAATTGAAGCGCTCACTGCTCAACTGCGGCGCCGACCGGCGTTGCTGGCGGAATTGCAAGATGCAATTGCGTAGGCGGCCCATGAGAAAGAAAAAGATCTCATCGCAGCGGGCTGCGATTCCCGTTCGGGCGCTTGATTTCGTGATGTATAATACGAAAAACATTCGCCGGGCCCGTGCTTTTTATCAGAAGCTTTTTGGCCTCAAGCGCGGAGAGGAGTGGAATGATTTCTGGAGTGAGTTCGCCACTGAACCGTTGACGTTCTCTCTCAACGGCACGGGACATAAACGCCATCCCGAATGGGACTGGAGTGGGCCGGCGTGCGTCGCGCTAGCGGTGGACGACGTTCGCGCTGCGATTGATGTTTGCCGCAGACACCGCGTCAAGGTCCTCATCGAGCCAGTCGAGACACGCGTATGCTGGATGGCATGGATTGCGGATCCGGATGGCAATCGGATTTGCCTGCATTCACGCAAAGACGGGACGGCGGGATAGGACTATGCCTTGCCAGATGCGGGGACTGTCGCGGCCGTGTCGCTGCTCAATTTCTTAAAATGAAGTTGATTTACACGGCGACCATCGCTTTGAGAAACTGTAACGCTATAGTTGTCGATCTTGACCTGTTCACCTTGTTTGGGCAGGTGACCGAGCAGGTGCGTGACGTAACCGCCGATCGTACTCACGTCCGCGCTCTCCAATTCTAGTTTCGCGAGCTCGTTCAATTCGTAAAGACCCAGCGCGCCGTCCACAGTGAATTCGTTTGCATTGATCTTACGAAACTCTTCCTTTTCGAAATCGAATTCGTCCTGAATATCACCGACTAACTCCTCGAGCACGTTCTCCAGGGTTACCATGCCGACCGTTCCGCCAAACTCATCCACCACCAAGGCCAGGTGTGCATGCTTGCTCAGGAATAACTTGAGCAATTTCTCCAGTGGCATCATCTCCGGCACGGGAATCAGATCTCGTTTGATCTTCAGGAGATCCGGGTGCTCCGCGCGCATCAGCGTGAGCAGTTCCTTGATGTGGATCAAGCCGATGGTGCTATCGAGGTTTTCGCGACACAGCGGAAACCGGGTGTGCCGGGACTCGATTGCCTTTTTCACATTCGCCTCGAAACCGTCTTCCAGATTGAAGTAAACGATTTGTCCGCGCGGCGTCATGATGTCGCGCACCACGCGGTCACGCAGGTCCAGTACATTAAAGACAAGCTCGCGGCCGAGAGGCGTGACCTCGGCAGATTTTACGCTTTCACTAACAATCAAGCGCAGTTCTTCCTCACTGTGGGCCAGTTCACCCGCAGCGATGAGTTCGACGCGAATAAGGCGACGAAGGACCCAGTTGCTCGCAGCGTTTAGGAACCAGATCGCTGGTTTAAAGATCGCGTAAAACCATCGCAGCGGCGCGCTCACAAATAGCGCAGCAGCCATGGGTTTGCGGATCGCGAGAATTTTGGGGGCCTGTTCCCCGAGCACGATGTGCAAAAACGTAATGGCTGAAAATGCCAGGGCAAACGAGATCGATTTGATTACTGTCGGCGATTCGATTCCCGCGATAGCAAAAAAAGGTTGAATCATTCGCGCGAGAAAAGGTTCCCCCAGCCAACCAAGCCCGAGGCTGGCGGCAGTAATCCCGACCTGGCACGCGGAAAGATAGGCGTTCAGATTGTCCCTAATCTGTTTTACGAGCGCCGCTCGCGTAACACCTTCGTCAGCCAGCGTCTTGAGCTGGCTGTCGCGGATTTTCACTAGCGCAAACTCGGCGACGACAAAGAACCCATTGAGTGCTACTAGCGCGCCAACCGTCACCAATTTAGCGACTAGGATTATGAGCGGGTCCCAATGCTGCGCCACTACGTCAGCAATGAACGCCAGGGGGATTAATGAGGGGAAATTCATCCGGATTCGCGTAGCAGCCGGTTTGTGACCGGCCGCTTCACGCGCCGCACAGCGACGCGCCTACGCTAGAAAATTTACCAGCTCGACTTGGTTACGCCAGGAATCAAGCCTTGAGAGGCCAGCTCACGGAAAGTCAGGCGCGATATCTTGAACCGGCGAATGAAAGCACGCCGGCGCCCAGTAACCTCGCACCGGTTCACTACACGCGTCGGACTAGCGTCTCGCGGCAATTGAGTAAGGCCGGCATAATCCTTTTTCGCCTTCAACTCTGCGCGTAACGCGGCGTACTTCTTCACCGTCGCGCGTTTGCGTTCATTGCGATTGATCCAGGAAGTCTTGGCCATAAAGAGCGCTGACTATAATGCCACACCCATAATTTGCAACCGGACCCAGTCCTGGCCGCTTACCCCAAGGCGCTTGTTCGTCGTCGTTGCTTGACAAGTGCGCCGGTCGACCGGCGGCCACTCGATGGACCGGATGCGCGCTTTTGCTTGAGTGATTGCGTCCGGTTCAGACTGTCCTGCAACACCTTAACCAGATCGACAACATTAGTCGGGGCTGGAGGAGCAGGCGCTTTCGCCGCGATCTCTCTGTTCTGCGCCTTCTGCTCGATGATCTCCATTAATGCCGTCCGGTATTCGTCCCGATACTTTTCTGGTTCCCAGGAAACTGCCATGCTCTCGATGAGGGCCTGCGCCATTTTCAATTCCTTATCGCTCACGGCTGTAGCCGAACCATTCTTCAAGACCTCGGTGCTCAGTATTTCGCTGGCAAAGTGCATCAGCTCCAAAATCAAAAATAACCCATCCGGTTTCACAGCAGCCAGATGCTCACGGTTGCTAATCACGACCTTGGCAATTCCGATCTTGCCGGTCCCACCGAGCG
Organism: uncultured Verrucomicrobiae bacterium; assembly: GCA_963758425.1. GTDB lineage: Bacteria > Verrucomicrobiota > Verrucomicrobiia > Chthoniobacterales > UBA10450 > Udaeobacter. Next base: position 50,176 of record CAVWVV010000005.1, on the reverse strand, counting down.
CCTTATGCAAAACTGCGTAAGCCTTCTCCCCACCCTTTTGCGGCTCGAGAAAATATGGCTTGTAGAAAAACTTCGGATCGACCTTCTCCAAATCTACGAAGTCGGTAATATCGATGGAATGTGTCGACTCGATCCGCACCTTCTCGAAGTCCTCGTCCTTCATTACAACGTAACGGCCGCGCTCGTACTCGAAGCCCTTCACGATTTGGTCCGCTGGAACTTCCTTTGAGTCCGCTTCCGCCACTTTTTTGTATCTGATAGGGCTAAGATCGGTGGAACGAAGCTGCCGAAAACTAATCTTCTCTTCGCGCGTGGCCGGATAAACCGCCACCGGAATATAAACCAGCCCGAAGCTAATGCTGCCTTTCCAAGTAGGACGCATCGGTAGGAAACCCTTTTTCCACAGTAGCTTGAGCATGTCAACCTCCCAACCCTTCATGCCGCCCTAGCGGATTTGCCTTGAAAGTTCAGGAAACGGCTTGATGTTGGAGTCTAGCGCATGAGCCTTATCGCCAGCTTCATGAATTTGGCAGGGCCGGATCTGATCATCATCCTGTTGATTATTCTGGTCTTGTTCGGGGCGAAGAAGTTACCGGAACTTGCCCGGGGAATGGGCCAGGCAGTGAAGGAGTTTCAAAAAGCAAAAGACGAATTCGGCGACGAACTGCACAAAGCCGGAAAGTCCGAGACCGAAACCGCCAAGTCTGACGTGAAACCGGCGCAATCGACTGTGCCCCGAGGCGACAGCCAGCCTGCAAGCAGCGACGGGAAAGCCGATCAAGCGTAAAAAAGCGTCCCTGCCGAAGCGACGCCGGAGGGCCTTACATTCTAGCAAGCGCGAATCACGCGTTTGCGTTTGGAGGTGCTCCGCCGCTTTTTCAGGCGAAGCATTCGCAATCGAAATTCTGCGCGTTTGACCAAACGCGCAATTTACGGCAAAATCGCGCCTCGTTTATGGGCGAACCTGATCTACGCACTCGCATCAAAGAGATGCTTGTAAAAAACTTAATGCTGCAAGTTACCCCGGAACAGATTGGGGATAATCTTCCGCTTTTTGGTGCGAACGGTCTCGGTTTGGATTCCATCGATGCGCTTGAGCTGGTGGTGAGCATGGAAAAAACATTTGGGGTGGGTGTGCCAAGCTCGGAAGTAGCTGGCAAAGCGCTTCAAACTGTAAATACAATCCACGATTACATTCTCGAAAAGCGCAGCGCGGCTGCTTAAATTGCGGTAACGGCAATCGTTGCCGATTCCACGTGAACATTCTCTACGTAGAGAGCAGCCGCAGCTGGGGCGGCCAGGAATACCGCACCTGTCTCGAGATCAATTGGCTGAATGCTCATGGGCATCAGGCATGGCTTGTCTGCAATCCAGATAGTCAGGTGCACTCCAAAGCCTCTGAACTCGGCACACGGCTGGTAACGATGCCGCTCGGGAGCCGAGTTGATCTGCTTTGCTCGTGGCGGCTCTGGCGATTTTGCCGGCGAAACCGGGTCGATTTACTTAAAACCTATAGTTCGAAAGATCACTGGCTTTGTCTGCCGCTCTATTTCTGCGGAATTCCATTGAGCCGCGCGCGCTGCATCACCGATCCCATCGGAAGCAAAGGACGCGCATTTGTTTTCAAGCATGGTTGCTCGAACATTGTGGCCGATGCATCCGTGATTAAACACGAACTCGTTCAGGAACACGGCGTTGATCCTGCGAAAATCGAAGTCATCGGTTCAGCCGTCGATCTGGAAAAATTCAAGCCGCCGCGTGATCGGATGAAATTCCGTCGTGAGATCGGTGTCGGCGCAGATGCTCCACTTATCGGAAACGTCGGAATGATCCGGCCGGATAAAGGCCAGCTCATTCTCGTTGAAGCTGCTCCCCTGGTTTTAGCAGAGCGACCGGATGCGCGCTTTGCTATCGTGGGCCAGGGCACCGGCATCCTAAAGCGTGGGATCAACGTAAGGAACGCCATCGATCGCGCAGGCCTGGCCGATCAAGTCATCATGGCAGGGTATCGCTGGGATACGCCCGATGTTTATGCGGCGTGCGACATGATAGTGATTGCTTCGCTGCGCACCGAAGCGTCGCCGATCGTGTTGCGCGAAGCCTTTGCCAGTGGTCGTCCCGTCATCGCGACAGACGTGGGCGATATTCCGGAAATTCTTGAGCATCGACAAAATGGTCTGCTCATCGCGCCCGGCGACGCCAAAGCGCTTGGAGTTGCGATACTGGAATTCATTTCTGATCCAAAATTGGCTGCGTATTGTGCAGCGAACGGCCTGCGCTATGCAGTCGAACATTTTTCGTTCGATGAAATGATGAAGGCGAAGCTTCGCGTAGACATTGCACTGTTAGAAAACGGCATGGATCGTGGAGCGTCTGTCAGCACGAGGTCGTCGCAGGAAATTGATTCTCGATCGAAAGCCCTCACGCAGTTGAAGAAGAATTGATCGCATCGATCAACTGGCGGAAGCGTCCGAACCTGCTGCGGAAAGGCGTAAAGATCAGCCGAGGCAAATCCCAAATTTCAGGCTCATTTTTTTCCTGAGGCAGCGCGGCGCCCTGGATGATTTCGCCTTTGCGCACGATGTCGGCGAATCGCCTGTTAAGAACGACAATTGTCGCGTTCGACAAGCAATGATTCATTCGAATCACAAGTCTTTCTCCCACCCAGCGCGCCGAATGGTAGATTTTGTAAAAATGCAAAATCTCTGCAACCGCTTCCCGAACTGTGTGGGTGATTTTAAAAAAGGAAAGATCTTCTTCCGAGATCAAACCGCGCTTAAGGAGACGATCGGTGATAAATTTCATCCACTCTTCCCAATAATTTCCACGTGGGCGATTTAGCAATACTACCGGAATAATACGGGCTTTTCCGGTTTGCATCAGTGTGAGCACCTCGAATGTTTCGTCGAGTGTCCCGAAGCCTCCGGGAAACAACGCGAACGCGTGTGCCTCCTTCACGAAATTCAGTTTACGTGTGAAGAAATAATTGAGCGTAATCAGTTTCGCGTCGCCCTCAATAATTTCATTGGCTCGCTGCTCCCACGGCAGGCGAATGTTGAGCCCGAAACTGTGCGCACGGCCTGCTCCCTTCTGCGCTGCTCCCATAATTCCGTCGCCCCCACCTGTAACCACCATAAAATCGTGGGCGACTATTTGCCGCGCAAAATCCTTTGCCACTTCGTACACCGGTGAGTCGGTTGGAGTGCGCGCCGATCCAAAAATGGCAACTTTTCGCAAATATTGAAATGGCGCGAAGACCTTCGCGGCGTTGCGCATTTCTTTTATCGAACGATTGATCAACTTGAGATCCGCGATGCTCATGTGATCGCGGGCTATCTTCAGTGCGGTAACGATCATTTCCTCGATCAGTTCGGGAGATTCGCTTGCGTCCCAATCACGAACCAATTGCCGCACGCGCGCATCGAACGGCGGATCAATATTCCATTGTCGCCGTGTTGGCTGATCGTAAATTGTGCCGCCTGTGAAATCTTCCTCCATGGTTAAAATGTACTCGCAGTCGTGTCAGCTGCACGTTCGCGAATGCAAAACACGTCTTCCCGTTAAGCGGAAACCAGGTCCGCTAAAATCTCGCGCATGTGACGGATGGGCAGCGAATAATGCCCCGCGTTATCAATGAATCGCGCGTTGCAGTCAGGCAATCGTTTGGCGACTTCTTCCGCCAGATGAACTGAGAAGGCCCGGTCTTGCTTTCCATGCCAAAGACGGACCGAAACGCGTACATCTTCCAGCGAAAATCCCCATGGTTGCGCGTAGATCTGCGCGTCCACCATGACCCCTTCAGCCGACCCACGCCACGCGCGACGCTGGCTTTCAAAGATAGCTTCGAATGCTGCCGCATCACGCAGGCTTTCTGCGTCGCACGGTCGCAACATCAGCATTTTCAAAAGTAGCGGCCGAAGGCGGACAGGCGGGCGCAAAGCCAGAATCGGACGCGCCATACAAAACAACCTTCGCAAAAGTTGCGGTCGCGATCGATGGAGCGCCAGCATCCAGCGGTAAAGTGGCAGCAATCCTCTCGCCTCCTCAAGCTCGGCCATGGGAACCGCGCCGGCTACAATTGCAATTGCCCGCACCCGTTCCGGCATTGTCGCTGCCATTGCGTACGCATAGGGTGCGCCGCCAGAGATAGCGAGCGCTCGAAATTCGCCGATACCAACGTGATCGAGAACTCGTTCCATTACGCGTGGCCAATCGGCCAATGTTCGATTGGGCTGCAAACTCGATCCGCTAATGCCCGGTCGATCCGGTGAGATGATACGGACGCCAAGCTCTCGCGCTGGCTCGTCTGTGAGTCGCGCCATGGTGCACGAGCTCGGCCAGCCATGACAAAACATTACCGGCACTCCATTTGCATCGCCGTATTCTTGAAACGCAACGACAGCATCGCCCTGGAGTTGAACGAATCTTTCCTTCTTCATCTTAAAACAGCGGCACGTCTTTTTTTAGTGCTTGTATTGCAAGCTTCTAATCTGTAGGGCACACTATAGTGCGAACAAGGCGCCGTGGCCCTTTCGCATCAGTGGTTATGAATGATTACTCACAACCCAACGCGGGAAAAATCTCGGTGCACGGAAACGGCCTGGGCGCTCCGTCGCCTGAGGAAGTCGAAACACGCGCCAGGGAAATTGCCATGATCGATGAGCGTAATCCCAACGAATTTACCGAAGCAGACTGGAGACAGGCTCGCCACGAATTGATGGGCGCAGAAAATAACACACCCCCGGAAGAAACTCCGGACAATGCCGATCTTACGGAAGAGTGGAGCGTGGTCGCCAGCTCCAAGGGCCGCCGCATGCCACGTCCCGGTACCGAGGAAGAGGAAACCATTGGCGAGCATTGCGTGATCGACGGTCTCGAGGAAGCGACTCATGACCAGATGCTCGAAGCCCGCCGGGAAGAACTCGAACAAGAGGGAGAAATTCTTTGAGCTCAGCTTCGGCGGAGGCCGCCACCGAGTTGGTCGCGGCCAAAGGACCTCATTTTCATCCGGGCGCAGCACGCGTTGAAAGCTTGCTTGCTCGTTTTCATCAAATCAGAGACTTCACCAACAGTCTGTGCGCGGGTCTAGAGCCAGAAGATTGCGTTGTGCAATCGATGCCGGACGTGAGCCCCACGAAGTGGCATCTTGCCCATACCACATGGTTTTTCGAAACGTTTATCCTTAAAAAGTTCAGCCCGGGTTATCGCCCTGAAATTCCGCAGTACGCGTACCTCTTTAATTCGTACTACAACGCCGCGGGCGACATGCACCGGCGCGATCTACGCGGATTAATTTCGCGTCCGACGGTAAGGGAAGCCCAGCGTTATCGCGCATCGGTCGATTCGCATGTCGACAATCTGCTATCCAGCGCGGACGAAAAGTTGCTCGATGAAATCGAACGGATCCTCATTCTCGGATTTCATCATGAGCAACAGCATCAGGAATTGTTGGTCACCGATATCAAGCACGTGTTCGCGCAGAATCCGCTTTATCCTGTTTTTCGAGATCATGAGGCCGCCGGGGCACGAACCGACGCCGCGACTGCGCCGAATGCTGGAGGGCGGAGCTCTGCGACGCCGGGCTCACAGAGTTCGCCCCTCCAATTCATCGACTTTGAAGACACGGTTGTCGCAATTGGCCATGACGGCCCCGGATTCGCTTATGACAACGAAGAGCCCCGGCATCGAGCGCTGGTTCCCGCGTTTTCGCTTGCTACGCGGCCAGTCACAAACGGCGAGTATATGGCATTCATTGAAGACAACGGTTATGCGCGCTCCGAATTCTGGTTATCGCTAGGATGGATGACTGTGAACGACCAACGCTGGCAGGCGCCGCTTTACTGGACGAAACGCGACGGCGCCTGGTGGAACTTTACTCTCTCAGGGTTTTGCCCGGTCGATGAATCCGAGCCTGTGACGCACGTGAGTTATTTCGAAGCTGACGCGTATGCGAACTGGGCAGATGCGCGACTGCCGACAGAGTTTGAATGGGAGCGCGCTGCGTCGGATTACCCGATCGAAGGAAATTTTGTCGAGGACGAGAATTTTCACCCAGCCGCACTGTCGACCTCGGGAGACGATAGACGACTGCACCAAATGTTCGGCGACGTTTGGGAGTGGACCCGCAGCGCCTACTCGCCCTACCCCGGCTATCGCGCCGCGCCAGGTGCGCTTGGCGAATACAACGGCAAGTTCATGTGCAACCAATACGTTTTACGTGGCGGTTCCTGCGCCACCTCGCGCAGTCATATTCGCCGAACTTATCGCAATTTCTTCCAACCAGAAAAACGCTGGCAGTTTACAGGGATCAGACTCGCACGCGATCCACGGTGAGCTGGTAGGACGCGACCGCCGAACGCGCGCCGAACGATATTGCCATAATGACCGCAGACCAGCTAACGGCCATACAACCCGCTTCCGCGGTTCCCGCGGCAACTTCTGATCTACTGTCGGACGTTATCGCCGGCCTTTCCTCCGATCCGCGCGCGCTGCCTTGCAAGTATTTCTACGATGAGCGCGGTGCTGCGTTGTTCCAAAAGATTTGCGAACTGCCGGAGTATTACGTCACTCGAACCGAGATCGATATTCTTGATCGAAACCGCGCCGAAATCGCGTCGCAACTCGGACCGAATGTTGAGCTGATCGGACTTGGCACTGGCGCAGGCACCAAGACGCGGATTCTCGTTGAAGCGCTCGAGCAGCCCGCTGTTTATATCCCGGTCGATATCTCTGAGAAGCAATTGCGCAAATCGGCCGCGCTTTTCCGGAAAATTTTTCCAAAGTTAGAAGTCCTGCCCGTCTGCGCCGATTACTTGCAACCCGTCGTGCTCCCTTCACCGCGTCACAAGGCCCCGCGTAACGTCGTTTATTTTCCCGGATCGACTATCGGCAATTTCGAGCCGAATGAAGCGCTGGAATTTTTGCGGCGCATTGCCAATGTTTCTGGTCGAGGCGGCGGCCTGCTCATCGGCGCGGATTTGCAGAAGGATCAAAGTGTGATCGAAGCTGCCTACAACGACAGCGCCGGCGTCACGGCAGAATTCAATTTGAACCTCCTGGCGCACATCAATCGCGAGATCGGCGCAGATTTCGACCTCGGCCAGTGGCGACATCGCGCGATTTACAACTCTGAGGCAGGTCGCATCGAGATGTATTTGATCAGTACGACCGACCAGGCAGTTCACATAGGTGATCGAGAGTTTCGTTTCCGCGGCGGTGAAAAGATCCTGACCGAGCATTCCTACAAGCACACGCCAGAGGGTTTCATCGCGCTGGCTCGTCAGGCCGGGTTTGATTTCGTCAAATTGTGGACCGACGACGCGCGGTTGTTTGGCGTATTCTATTTTGTAACCGCTACGTGAGGCAGACAATCTTGTCTGCTCATCTGCGTATTTGCGGACCAAGAACTTGCAGGCAGGATTGCCTGCATCACGGTCCCAATGAGCGCCCTCGTTAATCTCCTCGATGTAAGCAAGCGCTACGCGAACGCAACCGCGTTGCATTCGACAAATCTGTCCGTCGAACGCGGCAGGACCACCGTTCTCATTGGGCCAAGCGGTTGCGGCAAATCGACCTTGCTCAGATTGATCATTCGTTTGATTGAGCCCGACTCCGGCGCAATCGAGTTCAACGGCGAACCGGTCACATCCGATATCATCGGCAAGCTTCGCCGGCGAATTGGATACGTGATCCAGGAAGGCGGTTTATTCCCGCATCTGACTGCACGCGCCAATGTCCTGCTGATGGCACGCCACATTGGCAAATCCGAGGATGAAATGCAGAACAGGCTCGTCGAATTGTGCGAGCTGACGAGATTTTCCGTCAATTTGCTCTCGCGATATCCTGTCGAACTTTCCGGAGGTCAGCGGCAGCGCGTCGGTTTGATGCGCGCATTAATGCTTTCACCGGAACTGCTGTTGCTCGATGAGCCACTCGGTGCACTGGATCCACTGGTGCGGGCTTCTTTGCAGAAGGATCTTAAAGAAATTTTCGCGCGGTTGCAGCAGACGGTGCTGTTCGTCACACACGATCTGGCCGAGGCGATATATTTTGGCGATGAAATCGTGCTCATGAATGATGGCCGAGTCGTGCAAAAAGGCTCAGTTGTCGATCTGCGCGAAAGACCCGCCGATCCTTTCGTGTCGGAATTCATCAACGCGCAGCGTGGAATCGTTCTCACATGAATTCGGTTCATCCTATGATGGTAGGGCGCGACCGGTCCGAGCCGGACTGGCAGTTGGCGCCCCGCGCACGACTCAGCGCTCTCTTGCTGTTATTCTTGATTCCAGTTGCGGCGGTCATCCCCGCATCAGCAAGTCCAGTCATTATCGGCTCAAAAAAATTCACCGAGTCGTATGTTCTCGGTGAAATCGCCCGGCGTGCGCTAAATGATGCCGGAGTTGCAACGGAACATCGCCAGGGAATGGGCGGCACAATCATTCTCTGGCAAGCACTCCAAGGTGGACAAATTGGTGCCTACCCGGAATACACGGGAACAATCGCGCAAGAAATTCTAAAAAATGGTCAGCAACTTTCGTTTCATGAAATTCGAGACGCGCTCGGAAAACTCGGCGTTGGCATGACCGAGCCCCTTGGGTTCGATAACACTTACGCGCTGGTCATGCGACGCAGCGAAGCGCAACGCCTCGGAATTCGCACCATCAGCGATCTGCGAAAGCATCCAGAACTCAAGATCGGGCTCACCCATGAATTTCTCGGCCGCCAGGATGGCTGGCGGCCGTTGCGCGAGCGTTACGGGCTTCCTCAACAGAGCGTTATCGGGATTGATCATGCGCTCGGTTACGCCGCACTCGCCAATGGCTCAATTGACGTGAAGGACGCTTATTCGACCGACGCAAAGATTGAAGAAAACGATCTGGTAGTTCTCGAAGACGATCTTCGGTTTTTCCCAAACTATGACGCCGTCTTCTTGTTTCGGTCCTCCATGTCGCCCGGCGCAATTAGTGCCTTACGCCGGCTTGAAGGAACACTGGATGAAAAACGCATGATCCACCTCAATAGGGAGGCAGAGCGCACAAAAAATTACACCTTCGCAGCAAACTTATATTTTGAAGACGGCGAAAGATCGGCAAGTTCGTTGGGCGAATCCTTTCCGCACAAGCTAGCGCACTGGACGCTGCGCCACCTCGAGCTCGCAGGATTTTCGCTGTTGCTTTCAGTGATCATCGGAATTCCGCTGGGCATTGTCGCCAGTCGCGGTGGATTGATTGGGCAGGGAATTCTTGGCTTCGCCAGTGTTGTGCAAACGATCCCTTCGCTTGCCTTGCTGGCATTACTTGTCCCTCTTCCGTTTTTCGGGATCAGTGTGCGCACTGCGATTGTGGCCCTGTTCCTTTACGGGTTATTGCCGATCGTGCGGAACACTGCGAGTGGTTTGCAGGACATCCCGCGATCGTTGCGTGAATCTGCTGTTGCGCTGGGACTCAGTCGGTTCATCCAGCTCTGGAAAATTTATCTACCGATGGCATCACGCTCGATTCTCTCGGGAATCAAGACCAGCGCGGTGATTAATATCGGCACAGCTACTCTCGCTGCGCTCATCGGCGCTGGCGGGCTCGGCGAACCGATCTTGAGCGGCCTCAATTTGAACGATCACGTAACGATCTTGGAGGGGGCCATTCCCGCCGCGTTGCTGGCACTGCTTGTGCAATGGTTGTTCGACGTGCTCGACCGCGTTCTAATTCCAAAAGGATTGCGAATCTAGGTGGATCGGTTGTCCTCAAGACGATGTCGACGGCCGAACGCGCAAAATAAAACTAGGCGGCAACGCCGCATGCCATTTGCCAACGCGTTGAGGAGTCGCGCGGCGACCGTTCCACCTTTGCTCATTGTCGTCGGCGCGCTTAGTTAAATACATGTCAATCGCTTCGATTAATCCTGCTACGGGTGAAAAGGTGAAGGAGTTTGCTCCGTTCGACGATGCCGAAATCGAGAAACGACTGAAGGGCGCCGAGAACGCGTCCAGAAAATATCGGCGAACTCCGTTTAGCCAGCGCTCGGAACTCATGGAGGCCACTGCTGAGTTGTTATTGCAGGAAAAAGAGAGACTCGCCGAAATCATCACGCTCGAAATGGGAAAGTTGTTCCGAGCATCCGTAGAAGAAGTCGTGAAATGTGCGCGCGGCTGTCGATTTTACGCAGAGAACGCTGAGCGGTTCCTTGAGGACGAGCCTGCACAAACGGACGCGGCCCGGAGTTATGTCCACTATGAACCACTCGGGCCAGTCCTCGCCATCATGCCGTGGAATTTGCCGTTCTGGCAGGTATTTCGATTTGCCGCACCGGCGCTTATGGCCGGCAATGTCGGTTTGCTGAAGCATGCTTCAAATGTGTCGCAGTGCGCACTTGCCATTGAACAAATACTTTGCCGCGCGGGATTTGATGACGGCGTTTTCCAAACGCTCCTGATCGAACCGGAACAGGTCGAAAGGGTAATTGTCGACCCGCGCGTGAAAGCGGTCACGCTAACGGGTAGCGAAAAAGCCGGGAGCGCAGTGGCGAGCACCGCTGCACGTGAGATCAAGAAGAGTGTGCTCGAGCTCGGCGGCAACGATGCATTCATCGTGATGCCAAGCGCGGATTTCGAGAGCGCACTCAGCACGGCGGTCAAAGCCCGCACCATTAACACCGGACAATCGTGCATCGCAGCAAAGCGATTTTTCATAGCGGACGAAATTTACGATGAGTTTCTCGATCAGTTTGTTGATCGGATGCGCGCGTTGAAGGTTGGCGATCCCATGGATCCCGACACTGAGATCGGCCCGCTCGCAACGGAACAAATTCTGCGGGGTGTTCATGATCAGGTTGAAAAATCGATTGCAGCAGGCGCAAAACTATTGACCGGCGGAAACCGGATTCATGGTGCCGGATTTTTCTACGAGCCAACTGTCCTCGTCGATGTGCCAAAGGAGTCGCCCGCTTATCGCGAAGAGGTTTTCGGTCCAGTCGCATCCATTTTCCGGGTACGTGATGCAGCTGAGGCTGTTGAGATGGCAAACGACAGTTCATTCGGTCTCGCTGCCAGCGGGTGGACGAACAATCCTGAAGAACAAGAACTCTTCACGTCTGAGTTGGAAACCGGAATGGTTTTTATCAACGCGATGGTCGCCTCCGATCCGCGTTTGCCGTTCGGCGGCGTGAAACGGTCCGGCTTTGGCCGAGAACTTGGCGCCGCGGGAGTTCGCGAGTTCACGAATACGAAGACGATTTGGATTTCCTGAGAAGCGCGACCGGAACGATTCACCAACTCCAGGAAACGCCACCGTAAAAGGAGCGTCCGTCGCCAGGATGGAAAATCTCAGGATTCGGTTCCGTGCGCGCGTCGGCAATTACATCGATAGAGGCCGCATAGTGCTGATTTGTCAGGTTCCTGCAATCGATAAAGACTGAGAATCCGTTGGTCCGTCGAAATCCGGCACGGAAACCAAGCAGCACATAACTGTCCGCAAAGAGCGTGTTCGCCTCATCAACTGGATAACGCGAGAGGTTACACTGCAGGCTTGGGCCCGCATAGAAACCAGACGGGCTTTGGTAAAGCAATTGCGCTTCATAAACGTGAACCGGTATTCCCGGGAGGCGATTGTCGCCGTAAACAGCGTTCTGATCGAAATGGAAATCGTTGAGCGTGTAGCTCTGATCGAACGACAAACGATCGCCTGCGCGATTCGACTGCTTTGGCACCAGGATATTCCGAAGCAATTCAATTTCCAGGCTTGCCTCGATTCCTTGATGATTTGTGCGCGGGACGTTTCTTGTACCAATATCATTCCCGAAGGCGTCATTGACCTCGAGCAATTCATTACGAAACCACGAGCGATAAAGCGACAACTCCCACTCAAACCGCGAATACTCTCCGCGAGTTCCGACTTCGATGGTCCAGGCGTGTTGCGGCGACAGCGGCGTGTAAACAACGCTGGAATTCGGACCTTCATCAAAATCGACCAGGTTGTCTATCGAAGGCGGCTGCCAACTGCGACTGACATTCACAAATGCTTGTGTCTGGCGATTGATTTCGTAAATCGCACCCAGCTTGGGATTGAATCCCCAAAAATTTTGCCGATTTGATTGATTTCCTGCTTCGTCCGTGAAGAACTCGTCCTGGAAATGACGCTCCGCGAAAATCGCCTGCGCTCCGGCCAGGATCGATAACCGCGGTGTGAGATACAACTGGTCCTCGAGATAGGCTGGAACGTTTATCGAACTGCCTATGTCCCGCGCAGTCGTTGCTCCTGTGTGTCCGAAAATATTTTCGTAATTTTGAGTCGGCTCGATTTCGTACTGTGGGCTCAGACCAATTGTAAGGATATTTCGTCGGCCAAAGAGTTCGTGACGGCTAACGAAATTTAGGTTCCCGCCAAAATTGTCCGAATAAAACTGCTCGATCCCTTCCCGAAAATCCGGCGAAAAGAATCCGCGGTTCTCAATATCGTGATGGAACCAGTACGCACCGACATCAAGCTCAATCTCTTCAGTGCGAATGCTTAGCCTGTCCGCCAGGCGAACGTTCGACAACTCCTTGTTCCAATCCTGGGCTATCGCGAGCGGATTAGCCTGTGAGGGATCGTCTTCCATTTCTGACTTGGTCAAACCGCCAGGCAGATTCCGATTGGTCCGGTCCAGCGTAAGATAAAATCGATTCTCCACCTGGTCGCCGAATTTGTAACCGAGATCGGCAAAAAGGATTTCTGTGTCCTCGCGGCTATGCTCTCGAAAGCCCTCGCGCGCTCGGAAACCAATCGCACCAAATTCATCGAACTTCCCTTGGACCGCGCCGCCGCTCATGTCGCCACGGAAGAACCCATAACTCCCACCTTCAAGCCGGACTTGAAATGGCGCCGCATTGTATCCTGTGAGCGGCACGAGATTGATTGCCCCGCCAAGTGTCAGCGCGCCGTATTTAAATGCATCGGCGCCCCGAAAGACTTCCGCGTGGCTGAGCGCGGCGACATCAAGATCCTCGAGAGTTGCCTCGCCATCCCCCTGGTTGAAGTTCAAGCCGTCGAGTAAAAACATCACGCCAAGCGGCTCATCTTCAGATGTGATTCCGGAACCCCGAATTGAAATCTTGGAAACCTCGGTGCCATTTTCGGATTGAAGAAAAACGCCTGGGGTTCGTTGCAGCAAATCTTCGAAGTTTGACGCTCGCCCGAGTCTCATCTCATCGGTCGTCTTGACTGTGAAGGCTCCCGGAACTTCCGTCTTCTGTTCCGCGGATTCCTCGGGCGACACCGAGGTAAGCGATCCGGTCGCTTCTCCCGTGACCGTCACTCCTTCGGCTTCCGCCGCGTTATTTGAAGTATCGACTGCCTGCGCTTCTTGAATTGCGACGACTACAACGGCTGTCATCGCAAGAACGCTCCAACTTCGGCACATTGAGTCCCATCAATCGCTCACCGGAAGTTGCTTCACAAATCGCCACCCGTTTCGCTCGTAACCAAGCGACTCGTAAAACTTTTAGGCATCTTTCCGGGTAAGCCTTGTATCCAGTGCGACGCGCTTGATGTCTCGCCGGACAAAGTCTTTTTTCCACCGCCGCGACTAAACGCCGCCCGACGCCCAGCCGCCGTGAATCCTTCCTCACAACCAGAGCCACAATTCTCCCGCAAGGATCGTTATGGACAAAGCTGTAGTAGGCGAAAGTGCTGATCATCCCGCACACTTTGCCATCACGCACCGCCACGAACGTGCGATAACGCTCATCGGTCGCGATCCGCTCCCTAGGCATCTCCATTTCTGATTCCGTTGTTTCATATAGCCAAGCTCGCATAACAGTTGCGCCAGCACAGCGACATCGCCGGGCTGCGCGTCACGAATGGTAAAATGAACATCTACTTCCGACAGCCTTGGTGGATGGGCCCCTCCCCGCAATGCTCGCACAGCGAGGCAGTCGGGCCCAAGACGATGTTAAAATAAAGCGCCTTCGACGTCGCTATTTGCGAACACGCCGAGGACGAAGCGTTTCACCACCCCGTTCTCGGCTGTCTGGACAATTGAATTAACCGGTGGCGCCGTTGATTCCGACAAAGCCTTCGCGTTCCAAATGCAAAATGATCTCCTGGGCAGCCTCCTCGGGTGACAGCTCCCCGGTGTCCACCGTCACTTCGGCGTCAGTCGGCTCTTCGTACGGATCCGATATTCCGGTAAATTCCTTCAAGATCCCAGCACGGGCTTTGGCGTAGAGACCTTTTCGATCCCGCTGCTCGCAAACTTCTACTCCCGTTGAAAGGTGCACCAGGATGAAGCCGCCAAATGGCTCGATCATTGCCCGCACGTCCTTGCGCGTGGAATCGTAGGGCGCAATCGGGGCGCAGATGGCAATACCGCCGTTTTTTGTGATTTCGGAGGCAACGTAGCCAATGCGGCGAATGTTGATGTCGCGGTGTTCCTTCGAAAAACCGAGCTCTGAAGAGAGGTGTTTGCGCACGAGATCGCCGTCGAGCAGTGTCACTGGCCGGCCGCCCATTTCGAGGAACTTGACCAAGAGTACGTTGGCGATCGTCGATTTACCTGCGCCGGAAAGACCGGTAAAAAACACACTCAACCCTTGTTTGTGCCGCGGCGGGAAGGTACGCCGCAGTTCTCGCGCGATTTCGGGTAAGGTGAACCAGGCCGGAATCTCGCGGCCGTCGTTTAGCCGTCGCCGCAATTGTGTGCCCGAGAGATTGAGTACGCGCGAGCCCGGCGGCACTTCGTTTTCGGGGAAATATTTATCCCGGTCTTCGACATAGACCATCATCTGGAAGGGCACCATCTCGACACCAATCCCGGCTTCGTGTTTGCGGAACAACTCCTGCGCCTCGTACGGTCCGTAGAATGGCTTGCCATCAGCATCGTTGCCTGGCCCCGCGTGATCGCGGCCGACAATAAAATGCGAGCAGCCGTGATTTTTTCGGATGATCGCGTGCCAAATCGCTTCCCGCGGTCCGCCCATCCGCATGGCTAGTGGCAATAAGGCAAGCTTGGCCGTGCCGCGCGGATACTTGGAGGCAAGCAGCTGGTAGCAGCGGACACGGGTGAAGTAGTCCACATCGCCGGGGCGGGTCATGCCGACGGACGGATGAATCAGAAGGCTGGCTTCCACCTGGCTCGCGGCGCGAAACGTCAATTCCACGTGCGCCCGATGCATCGGGTTGCGCGTCTGGAACCCGACGATCCGGCGCCAGCCCAAACGGACGAACTCCGCGCGCAGATCCGACGGTGTGAGACGAAGGGTCCGGAAATCGTAATGGGTGGGCAGTTGCAAACCTTCCACGCGTCCACCCACGTACCAGCCATGACCCTTGTTCAGAAGATAATCGACACCCGGATGCGCTGGGCTGGTGCTTCCCAGAACAGCTTGCGCTTCGGCCTTGCGATCAGGTTGCCAGACATCCTCCACACACAATACCGCGAGCATCACGCCCTCGGAATCCCGCAGCGCGACCTTGCTGCTCCCAGGTTTGAGCGATTTCGCAAATGCCTCCGGCACATCGAGCGTAATCGGGATCGGCCAAACCAGGCCGTTAATCAATTTCATCTCATGGCAGACGCGCTCGTAATCGTCGTGATTCATGAAACCGCGCAGCGGTGAGAACCCGCCGCTCAGCAGAAGCTCGAGATCGCGAATCTGCCGACTGGTCAGGTCCCAGGATGGAAAATCTCTGGAGCGCGCTTTGAGTTCTGCGGCGTTTTCTGGGTCGAGCCTAAGGTCGACCAGTTCGCCGCCGTGCGGGGCGATCAGGTGGCCGTGAGATTGTACATCGTCTATATTGTCTTTATTCATGATGAAGAGCGCTTCTATACTATTGAGAGGCCATTGCCGCAACGGCGGGTAAAACATCAAGCACTAACTCCCTGCGGCGTCGCCTTTGGTAAAGGCGGGTCGACCTTGCGCGCGTGTCCTGTCGTTCTAACGTTACTTATGCCTGAAACACATGCGACAGCATACGACTCGAAGATCGAAGGCAATGTGATTTTTACGCGCTTCGATGCCGCCCTGAACTGGGTGCGCAAAAACTCGCTTTGGCCAATGCCGATGGGCTTGGCCTGTTGCGCGATCGAGTTGATGGCGGCAGCTGCGTCGCGCTTCGATATCGCGCGTTTCGGCGCCGAGGTGATGCGGTTTTCACCGCGGCAATGCGATGTGATGATTGTGGCCGGTACTGTTACCTACAAAATGGCACTGGCGGTAAAACGAATTTACGAGCAAATGCCGGAGCCGAAATGGGTGATCGCCATGGGCGCATGCGCTTCCACCGGCGGTATGTATCGTTCTTACGCCGTGTTGCAAGGCATCGATCAGCTTTTGCCAGTTGACGTTTATATTTCTGGTTGTCCACCCCGTCCGGAGGCCCTGCTCGCCGGATTGATGAAGTTGCAGGAGAAAATTTCCAGGGAACGCTCGTTCAGAAATCAGAAACCGGAACTGGCAGAAAAGCTTGAGGAAGCGCTAGGATGACCAGCATCCCGGCATGCCGAGCGAAGTTGAGGGATCCCGTTGAGTTATCCATCGCTTTCGCCACGGGATTCTTCGGCTGCGCTTCGCTACTCTCAGAATAACATTATGGCTTTGACCGAACAGGAGCTTCTCCACTCGTTAGGCAAAGCGTTTGGGCCCAAGATTCAGTACCAGGCTGAATTTCGAGGTGAGACGACTTGCACGATTGCAGCAAACGATCTTCGCGAGATCACGAAATTTTGCCGGGGCGAACTCTTGTTCGATTACCTAATCGATATCACGAGCATCGACGACTTTGGAGAAGAACCGCGTTTCGAAATTATCTATCATCTTTACTCAATGCCGCACGCGGTCCATCTACGCCTAAAGTTAAAAGTTCCGGAAGACGCCGGCGCTGTGGATACCGTTTCCGACATTTGGCCGACGGCGAATTGGCACGAGCGCGAGATTTACGACATGATGGGAATCAGGTTTAACGGACATCCCGACCTCCGTCGTATTTTAATGTGGAATGGCTACCCGTTCTTCCCGCTGCGAAAAGATTTCCCGCTCGAAGGATTGGCCAGCGAAATGCCCGATGTCGCTTTCACAAAAGTCACATCTTTGGAAGGCGGCCCGTTCGTTACTGTGCCGAGCACTGCGACCTCAAAAGACCGTGAACCGCGCGCTCGGCCACCGGAATTGTAAATCTCACGCGACGTTCAGAGGCTCTTTCGCGGAGGATTTTGAAGTGACCTTATCCTACGCGGCTGAGACTGGCGGAGCCGTTTCAGGTTTTCGCGTCGCAACCATCACGTCTGGACGCAAACCTTCGCGCGGAATGATGGTCGTCGTTTTTTGGCCTGGCTTCGGATAAGCGATCCGGCTATGCAGCATCATTAAGAGTGTGAACCGGAAACGCTCTGCGATGATTTTCAATTCCCGCAGCGTGAGATCGCAGTCGTCCAGCTGCCGGTCGCTGATGCGCTCTTCAATCAGTTCGTTTACGAGGGTTTCGATTTTTTGCGGCGTCGGTTTCTCCAGACTGCGTGAGGCGCTTTCGACTGTATCGGCCAAACTCACGATGGCGCTCTCTTTTGTCTGCGGTTTCGGTCCGCCGTAACGAAAACTCTCCTCCTTCACCGCTGGAATATCGTCTTCGCGCAGCTTCATAATTTTACCGCCTGCGCGCGCGTCTTCATGCTGCTGAAGCGCCCGTTGATAAAAATAACGGACGATTGATGTGCCGTGATGCTCCTGGATGATGTCAATGATGCGCTGATTGAGTCTGTATTTCAGGGCGAGATCCACGCCTTCTTTCACATGCGCGATGATGATCAACGCGCTCATCGTCGGCGCGAGGTCGTCGTGCGGATTGCGTTCAAAGCTCATGTTCTCAGTGAAGTATTCCGGCTTCACCAACTTGCCCACGTCATGAAAATAAGCACAAACGCGGCAAAGAGTGGCGTTTGCGCCAATCGCTTCCGCCGCAGCTTCCGCAAGATTGGCGACCACCAGGCTGTGATGATAGGTCCCCGGCGCTTCGATGGTCATGCGGCGCAGTAGCGGATGATTGAGATCGGACGCTTCCAGCCAGGAAATGTCCGTTGTGATTTGAAACAGGTTTTCAAGGATCGGCAGTGCACCGCCAACCAGAGTCGCAGTCAAAATTCCATTGCCGATCGCGAGCGCACTTTGCAATCCAATCATGCCCCAATCATTGGCCGTCGGATAAAACCAATTGATCGGTCCAATCAAACCAAATGTCAGCGACAGTAACCAAATAGCGAGCCCCACGCAGAAACCAGCACGGACCAGTTGGCCGCGCCGTCGCACCTGCAATGTGAGGGAAACTGCCGTAAAGCCGCTGATCAGACTCGTTACCAGCAACGGCGCGTCAATCGGACCAAACAGGACGCTGCTCCACAGACTCACAAAAAATGCGACGTACAAGCCATGATGCCGACCCAACAACACACTCAGTACAAGGGGTGCAAAGGCATAGGGCATGATCAACCCCGCCATTTCAGGCTTCAAGAATCGATGACTGCCGCTGTTACATAGCACGAACAGCAATTTGGTAACGGACAGTTGGACCAGAATGAGGCTAAAGATGAGAAGAATGCGCGAGCTTCGCGAAAAGCTCTTAGGCTGGTTGATCCAAAGCTGAGTAATCGCCGTGGCCAGGACCAGCAGCGCAATAACAAAATTCTTGGTCGGCTCGGGTTGCTGGCCACTAAAAACGAGAAACGCGAGGCCACCGACAAACACCGCAAAGATCACGATCTTGGTGTAAGGTGAGTATTCCAAATTGCGCTTTAGTTCGCTGCGTGCCCGGCGGCGCCGCATTTTCCGCGAGGCGAGGCCACGTCTGATGAGTCTTCCGCGTTTAAAGGAATCGAACATTTCTTTTTTTACTTGCGTGATGCCGGCGCGGGCGATCGGTGCTGCTGGTAGGCGCCAATAATGGCACGGACTAATTCATGCCGCACAACATCGCGCTCTGTAAAGTACACAGTCGCGATCCCGGGGACATTTTTTAATGCCTGCAATGCTTCCACCACCCCCGAGCGCTTGTTCGCCGGCAAATCGATCTGTGTGACGTCCCCGGTCACCACGCATTTGGAATTCACACCGATTCGCGTCAACAGCATGAACATCTGTTCGGTAGTTGTGTTTTGCGCTTCATCGAGGATGACAAAGGCATTATTCAAAGTGCGCCCGCGCATGTATGCCAGCGGAGCCACTTCAATGGTCTGCCGCGAAAGCGCACGCTCCATTTCCTCTGGTTCTAACATTTCACGTAGTGCGTCGTAAAGCGGACGCAGATATGGCGTGATCTTTTGCTCGAGGTCACCGGGGAGAAAACCGAGCGCTTCGCCGGCTTCCACTGCGGGTCGCGTCAAAATAATACGCGCTACCTGCTCCTTCTTGAGGGCCGCAACCGCCATTGCAACAGCGAGGTACGTTTTTCCTGTGCCAGCCGGTCCGATTCCAAAAACGACGTCGTGCTTTTGAATTGCCTCGACGTACGCCCGCTGGTTTGCGCTTCGCGCTACAATTGGGGGTTTGCGCGACGAGGTGGTGATTTTCGTTGAAACAACGTCGCCAAGATTCTCATCGCGCTCTTCGGACGCGGCCTTAAGTGCATAATTGAACTCGTGCTTTTGAATGTCCACGCCCTGCTGGCGCGCTTTCTCGAGTTGCTCAAACACGTGCTGCGCCTTATCGACACGGTTCGGGTCGCCTTCCAGTTTCACCCAGCCTTCGCGGGTGGTCACTTTCACACCGAGCGAGTCCTCAAGGTTCTTCAAAAGCTTGATGTCGTTGGCGTAGAGCGACTGCAAAGCGCGTGGGCTCTCAAACTGGAGGGTGCGAGTTTCAGTCATCATCAATCCGTGGCATCGGCATCCTTGCCGATCGAGTATTGGCCAAAGCCAACGCCACTAACCCTGACCTACCGGAAACCATACACCAGCGCCCAATGCGTGCGTTCCTCCGGCGATTCCTCCACGCTGACGATGATAAAGTAACTACCGGTAGTCTTTGGAATGACGTGCGCAGCCGCAAAATGGCCTTTCTCCCAGCTGTCTGATTCTTCCGCCAGTTTTCCATCCGAATCGTAAATATGAACGGATACCTTTGCCCGATCGACTTCTGTTCCCAGCCAGAACCAATATTCGTTCCCTTTGAATAATTGCTGCCGGACCGCTTTCTTTTCGCCCGAAGCGAGGTCGCCTCCCCAATAATCCTCGCGCACTTGAAATCCTTGTTTGACGTATGGTTCCGCTGCCTGAAGAGCAAACGACTGTGCATCATCCACTGAGGCAAAGCTTGCGCGCTGCATTATCACGACGACCGCCAGCAGGGAGCTCGCGCGGAAAAGAATCTTTGCGAAACCGTTCATCGAAGCGTCCTAATCTCTCGTGACGATGCCCGTACCGAGCCGGGTCGTGATCTCGTTGACCTTCTTAACTGATTCGGCAGGAATATGAGCGTTGCCGACATCGATTAGAGGCTTCACCTCCCCAAGGGCGTCCTGAATCTGATGAATGATCGGGAGGTTAAACTCGGGCATAGCCTTCAGTCTTGTCTGGAAATAAGCCAGGAGATCGGGCTGATGCAGAAGCTCGGCGCCGTCGGCTGAAAAATGCTGTTTCACCACCGAGGTCAATACTTCCGTGCCACGCAGCCACCCACCAAGACTGACGAGCTGCGATAATTTTTCATCGTGCACTTCGTTCATTGCCTGTTGCACGCTGTTTTGGGTGCGATCCAGTTCCTGTCGGACATTTTCCCAATTTCGCTTATCTGCCGCCTCGATGATCGCCTTGGCATGTGGCGTGATCGAGTTTCCTACGCCAATCCCCTTCGCCAATGCCTGAACTCGCTGGCCGATATCCTTTACTGCCAGCGCGTCTTCGGCTTGCACCGCGATAAAACCATCGGCAATCACCGCCCCCAGCAAGAGGGCGATACGCGGGCGCTCCGTGAAATTTGGTCCCTTATCGCTGCGGACGTGTTCCTTCCAATTGACCGCACCTAGTTTGTTCAGTGCCCCGAAAATTTCGTTCGGCAACGGCACCACAACATCTTCCACAGTCGTGGATAATTGGTTAATGTTGATGTGCTGCGGAGCCTGGGCACCATACGCGTACAGCGCAAAGCCACAGACTGCAGCTACAATTAACTTCAAATGTTTACTAAACAGAATCATTGGGAGCTTCGAATGTTGATTTCGGGTTCGTATTCAGGATTTAATGAAGCGAACTTTAAGCAAAACCGCTGCTGTACACAAATCCCTGCTCAAAACATTTTGAATCGCCTTAATCGAAACACGCCATTACCACCGCGGCGTCGCTGCCTGCGTTTCTTATGGATCTGACCCGGCTAGAGCAGATCCTCGACCGCGCATCTTCGAGGCGGATCACGGTAATCGGCGATCTGATGCTGGATGAATTTGTGTGGGGAAAGGTTGGCCGCATCTCACCAGAGGCGCCGGTCCCTGTTGTGGAGGTAACCGGTGAATCTTTTTACCCGGGGGGTGCTGCCAACGTCGCGCGTAACCTGCGCGAGTTCGTGGACCGCGTTGCGATCATCGGGCTACTGGGCACAGATCGCAGCGGCCAGCAACTTCGGGAGTTATTGTCCGAACGAAAGATCGATACCTCGAATGTGGTTGAAGAGGCAACGTTTCATACCATCGTTAAAACCCGCATCATTGCGCGCAATCAACAAGTCGTTCGCGTCGATCGCGAAAAGTTTGTCGGACCATCGGTACCCCAAATTGAAGAGGTCGTTGCCGCCGTTCGGAAAAATATTCCGGAGACCGACGCAATTATTTTCGAAGACTACGGCAAAGGTTTCCTATCGACCCAACTGGTTTCGCAAATCGCAGAAGCTGCGCGTTCAGCCGGCAAGATCGTCGCTGCGGATCCCAATCCCCGTAACCTGGTTGAGTGGCGTGGCCTGACAGTCATCAAGCCGAACCGCGCTGAAGCTTTTCTCGCTGCAGGTATTCCCAGCGGCGAGCCGGATGTTGTTACGTCCCAGGATACGGATCTGAAGCGCACGGGGGAAACGCTGCTAAAAAAATGGGAAGCAGAAAATGTTCTCGTCACCCTGGGCGAACACGGCATGATGCTTTTCCAAAAGAAAGAAGCGCCCCACTACATTCCCACCAAAGCAAGGGAGGTTTTCGATGTATCGGGAGCAGGTGATACGGCCATCGCCCTCTTTACCCTCGGCCTCGCCTGCGGAGCGACTCCGACCGAAGCGGCGGAAATCGCCAACCACGCGAGCGCTGTGGTCGTAAGCAAGCTTGGAACAGCGATCGTGACGCGAGATGAATTGATGGCCAGTTTTCGAGAGGATTCCGAAGGTGGCTAATGAATTGTCAGCTGCCGTTTTCATCGATCGCGACGGTACGATCATCGAGGATGCGGATTATTGTTCCCACCCAAAACAGGTGAAGCTTTTTCCCGGCGTTCCCCAAGCATTACGGCGCTTAAAATCGAAGGGATTCAAACTCATTGTTATTACGAACCAAAGCGGCATCGGTCGCGGCTTTTTCACCATTGACGAATATCGCTCCGTTGAATCAGAAGTTTCGCGCCAACTGGGCCACCGCTTGATCGATGCGACCTATTTTTGCCCCGACGTACCGGGTCAACATTCCAGTCACCGCAAGCCATCGCCCGGTATGATTTTGCAAGCCGAGCAAGAGCATCAAATCGATTTGGCGCGTTCGTTTTTTATTGGTGACAAGGAGATCGACGTCGAGTGCGGTCGCAACGCCGGTGTGCGCACAATCCGGGTTCAAACTGGGCTTGACTGCGACATCAGTGGCAGCACTGCGGATTGGACTGCAAAAGACTTGCCCACCGCAGCGCAGCTCATTTTAGACGAACAGTCACGACCATCGACCTCTCAGCATGAGTAAAGCGGTTGGAATTATTCCGGCCCGGTGGAATTCTACACGATTTCCTGGTAAACCACTGCATCCCATTGCTGGAAAGCCGCTTCTGAAACATGTGTGGGAATGCTGTCTCCGGGCTAAAAGCTTGGATTTAGTTGTCGTCGCCACAGACGATATGCGGATCGCCTCCGCGGCGTTTGAGTGGGGTGCAGAGGTCGCGCTGACTTCGCCGAGACACCGCACCGGCACCAATCGAGCAGCTGAAGTGGCGAGGAAAACAAAACAGTTCGCGTACGTAATCAATGTCCAAGGGGATGAACCCCTGATCGATCCGCGTTTGATCGACAAGGTTGTCGGAAAATTGCAGTCGGATCGCAAAGTGGGAATCGTGACGGCTGCGCATCCATTCAAGGATCCGGCGGACGCTCTTTCTCCCCACCAGGTGAAGGTCGTTCTCGATCTTCGCGGCAACGCTCTTTATTTCTCTCGTGCGCCGATTCCGGCTCCACGGACCGACGGGCGCTCGTCGTTTCTCCGTCACCAGGGAGTTTACGGATTCCGGCGCGAGACGCTGCTTCAATTTGTGAGATGGAAACCAAGTCCGCTGGAGCGCGCTGAATCACTGGAGCAATTGCGCGCACTTGAAAATGGTGTAACTGTTCATGTGCTCGTTACTGCTACAGGATCGCCCGGTATCGACACACCAGAAGACGCAACGGCGCTGGAGCAAAAGCTTGCCCGCGCAAATCGGAGAATGAGCTTGTGAAATACATTTTCATCACTGGTGGCGTGATTAGTTCCCTGGGGAAGGGATTGACGGCGGCTTCGCTCGGAACACTCCTCGAAGCGCGTGGTCTACGGGTTGTTCTCCAAAAATTTGATCCTTATCTGAACGTAGATCCCGGCACGATGAATCCTTTCCAGCACGGCGAGGTCTATGTGCTGGACGATGGTGCGGAAACTGATCTCGATCTCGGCCACTATGAACGCTTCACCAATTGCGTTCTCACGCGGCACAACAATCTCACCAGCGGTCAGGTGTACGAGTCGGTGATTTTGAAGGAACGTCGCGGCGACTATCTCGGTAAAACCGTGCAGGTGATTCCGCACGTCACCGATGCAATCAAAGGACGCATCCGTGAAATTTCAGACGAGAGCAAATACGATGTCGTCATCACGGAAATTGGGGGCACAACGGGTGACATCGAAGGGCTGCCGTTTTTGGAAGCAATCCGCCAATTCATTCTCGAAGTCGGAGCGCAAAATGTGCTCACCATGCACGTCACGCTGGTTCCCTACATTAAGGCCGCTCACGAACTTAAGACGAAACCGACCCAGCAAAGCGTTGCCAAGCTGCGCGAGATCGGGTTGCAACCGCAGGTGTTGATTTGCCGGACTGAGCGGATGCTCGATCTCGATCTGCGGAAAAAACTCTCAATGTTCTGCAGCGTTGCGGAGAAGGCGGTAATCGAAGAGCGCGACGTTGCGCACACGATTTACGAAGTGCCGTTGACCCTACACGCGGAAGGTTTGGACCAGTTGGTCTGCGACCTTTTGGGCTTGAAAACACAGCAGCCCGACCTCGCAGGATGGAAAAATTTCGTAAAGCGCGTCATTAGCCCCACGAAACGAGTCAGAATCGCTGTTATCGGCAAATACTTTGATGTTCGGGACGCCTACAAGAGTATTTACGAATCGCTCACGCACGCGGCTGCGAGCGAAGATTGCGGAATCGATCTTGAACTTATCGACGCGGAATCGCTGCAAGACGGCGTTAACGGCCCGTTAAAAGACGTGTCCGGTATCTTAATTCCGGGCGGTTTTGGCCTTCGCGGTGTTGAAGGAAAAATCAAGGCCGCCGGTTTTGCGCGCGAACACAAGATTCCATATCTCGGGCTTTGCCTCGGGATGCAGGTGGCAACGATTGAGTTTGCGCGAAACGCATGCGGCATCAAAGACGCCAACAGCACCGAGTTTGACAAGAACGCAAAAGAACCGGTGATCTCGTTGCTCGAAGAACAGCGAGGCGTCAAGAACATGGGCGCCAGCATGCGCCTGGGCACATGGCCAACGAAAATCGCCAAAGGCACACTCGCGGAAAAAATTTACGGCAGTACCGAAGTGATGGAGCGCCACCGGCACCGATACGAGTTCAACATGAAATACCGGGACCAGATGAATGAAAAAGGTTTCGTCATTTCTGGCACATCACCGGACGGAACGCTAGCCGAGCTGATCGAGCTTCGTGATCATCCCTATTTTGTTGGTTGCCAATGTCACCCGGAATTCCAAAGCAAGCCGAACAAACCGCATCCGCTTTTCAAGGGATTCATTCAGGCCTGTCTCAATTATCAGAGTCGTGCGACGCACGCTCCAAGCGATCGAGAATCGCCGCCCCGAGTCCCTGAGCAGGAACTCGTTCTGCAACGATAAGGTCGAGATCCAGATCGTCGAGCTCCCGTAAGGAGCGAAATAAATTTGCGGCAGCTTCGCGCAAGTCTTGATGTTCACTTAGAGTTCGAACGGCTGCGAACTTTTCTGCTGGAATGAACGCATTCCAAGCGAGCAACCCGACACGCCGCTTTTCTTTTGGCGTGAATGTTTTGGCGTTGTCGATCAAGCGAAGCGGAGTTTTCGGCGCGTAGTGCGATGGCAACTGGCCAGGTGCACGCATGGTCGTGGCATCGGCATTCTGCCGATTGGGCATTGGGTGGAAACCAAGGCCACGGAGTTGTTCCGCCGTTATTGGACCCCGGCGCATGATGTTAATCTTGTCTTCATGCACAGCGACGATGGTCGATTCGATGCCGTACATTGTTGGGCCAGCGTCAATGATCAGCGGGATGCGTCCACTCAGTTCATTAAAAACGTGCTGAGCGGCCGTGGGACTAATTCGCCCGAACCGATTTGCGCTTGGCGCGGCGACCGGTTTCCCAAATGCGGAAATGATTTCGGCAAAAACCGGATGTGAACTCATTCGCACAGCGATTGTATCAAGCCCGGCGGTGACGATTTCTGGAACGATCGGTTGTCGGGCCAAGACGAGCGTGAGCGGTCCGGGCCAGAATTGCGCGATCAGTTTTTTGATCTGCGCGTGGGAGCGATTATCGACAATGGCCACGCGCTCCAGCCATTGTTCGTCAGGCAGATGAACAATCAGTGGATCGAAACGCGGGCGCTCTTTCGCTTCGAAAATTCTTGCAACTGCAATAGGATTGAGCGCATCAGCCGCGAGCCCGTACACGGTTTCTGTTGGGAGCGCGACAACCTCGCCTTTGCGCAGGAGTTCAACCACCGCAGTTGTGGCCAGGGCTTCCAGCCCGCAGGGATCGGCAGGATGCCGATGGCCCGAGCGGCGACCCAGGGTCGCCGCCAAAATCTCAGTCTTCACTTTTCCAATTTCGCGGCGAGCACACTTTCGCTTTGTTTCTTGCGAAACGCTTCCAATTTTTTCCGAATCGCGTCGTCAGAAGTGCCCAGAATGGCGGCTGCAAGCAGAGCAGCGTTTTTGGCTCCGGCTTCGCCGATAGCCAGCGTGCCCACGGGAATACCGCCGGGCATTTGCGCTGTTGAAAGAAGCGAATCGAGGCCCTGCAACTTCGATTGAATTGGCACTCCCAAAACCGGGAGCCAGGTATGAGCCGCAATCACTCCAGCCAAATGTGCCGCGCCGCCTGCGCCAGCGATGACGACGCGCAGCCCGCGCGCTGCTCCATTCCGCGCGAATTCAGCGGTCGCGTCCGGCGTTCGATGCGCGGAGAGAACGTGCGCTTCGTTAGGCACGCCGAGCTCATCGAGCGTCTCGACGGCATGACGCATCGTTTCCCAATCCGATTTGCTACCCATGATCACAGCAACTAACGGCTTCAACTCAGGCATGTGCGAATTGTAGGGCGTTTGATTCGTTCGCGCCAGCAAACTCACCCTTCGGCTTCCCGTCTATGTCGCGCGGCTCCCGCCAGCTCCATTCTGTGAAACGCCAAGTGGCATTGGCGTCCAGTCCGCCAAAGGACGGACTCGCGGTGGCGAGCTAATCTCCCATCGGCAAAGATGCCGATGCCGCGTGTTAATGCGATATTGCGCCTATGAATCGGCATAGCCGATCGATTGTTCTCGTCGGCATGATGGGCGCTGGAAAATCGTCCGTGGGCGACTGTTTGCGACGGCGAACTATCTTCAAGCTGTTTGATACCGACGAAATCGTCATATCAAAATTCGGGATGCCTATTTCAGAAATTTTTTTGAAACACGGTGAAAACAAATTCCGTGAAGCCGAAACGGAGGCGCTCCAGGCGCTCGCGACCAGCGAGCCAGTAGTTATCGTGACCGGCGGCGGGATTGTATTGCGCGAAGAGAATCTCGACCTTTTGAAACGACTTGGCGTAGTGGTGTGGCTGGAGGCCGACAAAGAAACGCTTTTTAAACGGGCTTCACGAACTAGCAATCGACCATTGCTTCAACGCAAAAATCCGAGAAAAGCGTTCACTCAAATGTTACAAGCGCGCCTGCCACTTTATGCAAAGATTGCTGATATCCGCGTCGATACATCGGTGCTTACAGATGAAGAAGTTGCGGTAGCAATTTTGAGTAAGTTTAGCAGCTATTATCGCAAGTCCGCGCCGGCAGCGGCGATGTCAGCAACCGCGTGATGACTGAAAACAACTGAGCAGATGATTGATCGCGAAATCTCTCGGACGGAATTGAAGCAACGACTGGTCTCATTTGCGCGCGAGATTGGTTTTGACTCCTGCCGCGTCGCAGCCTGCGGTTCCGCGCCACATGCAGAGGCATTTCGAAATTGGCTGAATGAAGACGGACACGGTGAAATGGGTTACATGGAGCGCGGTGAAGAAAAACGCTGTGATCCGAAGAAGGTTTTACCAGACGCCCGCTCAATCGTTGTACTCGCCAAGAATTATTTTCAGGGAGGTGCGGTCCACAGGAACGCGGCTACAGCAAAGACTGGCAGAATCGCGCGCTATGCGTGGGGGGATGACTATCACGATCTGATCGAGAGAGGGCTCGACAAGATCGACGAGTTTCTTCGCGAGTTCGGCGGGCAACAGAAATGTTATGTCGATACCGGGCCAGTTCTGGAGCGCGATCACGCGGCGGAGGCTGGCATAGGCTGGCACGGCAAAAGCACAATGCTAATCGACGAACAACTCGGGACCTGGTTTTTCCTCGCAGAAGTTTTGACGACTCTCGAATTGCCGCCGGACGAGGCTGTGCCAGATCGCTGCGGAACGTGCGAGCGCTGTATCAAAGCCTGTCCCACCGGCGCAATCACGGCCCCTCACCGTCTGGATGCGCGCCGCTGCATTTCTTATCTGACAATCGAACTTAAAGGTTCCATCCCGCTCGAGCTTCGACCACTTATCGGAAACAGAATTTTTGGTTGCGACGATTGTCTTGATGCCTGCCCGTGGAATCGTTTTGCCCAAGTATCGCGCGAAGCCGCGTTCTCTGCCCGTCCATCAACGGTGGGCATGCCGCTGCGCGATTATCTCAGTTTGAGCGATGATGAGTTTCGCGTGCTTTTTAGAAATTCGCCGATTAAACGGATCAAACGGCGCGGCTTCTTGCGTAATGTCTGCATTGCATTGGGCAATGTGGGAGATTTGTCCGATTTGGCCGCGCTTGAGCGCGCCACAGCCGATTCCGAACGGTTAATCGCGGAGCACGCGAAATGGGCGATTCATCAAATTCGGTCTCGACACGGAATCAGCCCGTCCCAAGCTCATTCAGGGAGACCGCAATTAATTGAATCCAAGGCCGTTCGTCGGCGCATCGTAGAATTGTTATGAACGGGATTTCGTTTGCAAGAGTCAAACAAGCGACTAATTCTGACGCCTTCACCCCGAGAATCGCTCCGCCGATGCACCAAGCCGTAAGCACGCCTGCGCCCGCTCCTTTGACGGTGAAGCAGCGCCGTGCCCGGCGCAAAAAGCAAATCATTTACGGATCGATCGCCCTGGTCGCGCTCTGGATCATCGCGTCGATCATCTGGAACAAGCGCGAGAAGCCGATTCCGGTCACAACGGAGACCGCGATTCGTAAAACGATCGTGCAAACTGTTTCGGCCACGGGAAAAATACAGCCTGAGGTTGAAGTCAAAATTTCACCCGAAGTGGCTGGCGAAATTATTGAATTGCCTGTCGAGGACGGGATGCGGGTGAAAAAGGGCGACCTGCTGGTGAAAATCAAACCTGACTCCTACAAAGCGCTTCTCGAGCAACAGGAAGCGGCGATCAGCGCAGCGAAAGCGACTAATCTCCAGCAAAAAGCCACCATGATGAAGACTGAGCACGATTTCAAACGAGCGGAAGATTTGTTCAACAAAAAGCTCATTTCGGAGCAGGAATATAATGCGCGGGAAGCAGACGACGACGTGGCAAAGAACACCTACGAAAGTTCGCTTCACGAAATCGAGCGCGCCCAAGCCGGCTCGAGTCAGGCGCGGGATCAATTGTCCAAGACGACGATTTACTCGCCCATTGATGGCACTATCACAATTCTCAACAGCAAATTGGGCGAACGTCTTGTAGCCACGGGACAATTCGCCGGCACGGAAGTAATGCGCGTTGCCGACCTCGGTCACATGGAGGCGCGCGTCGATGTGAACGAGAACGACGTTGTGAACGTGAAGTTGGGCGACAAGGCTGAAGTAAAAATCGACGCTTACGGCGATCGGAAATTCAACGGCAACGTTTATCAAATCGGTAACACGGGAAAGACAACCGGCGCCGGCACACAGGAAGAGGTCACCAACTTTGAGGTGAAAATTCGGATCGAAGACCACGATGTGGTGCTGAAGCCTGCGCTAAGTTGTACCGCCGACATTCACACAAACGAGGTGAAGGACGTCGTCGCCGTGCCGATGCAGGCCGTGACCATTCGCACTGGCGAGAGCAATTTGAGTCCGGAAGAAATCGAGAAGAAAAAGCAGAAGGTGACGCAACGCGACAAAGGCGACAACAGCGCGGAGTTCGTCAACGAGCGTGCGGAGAAAGCAGCGCAGAAAGAAGAGCGCGAAAAGCTGGTCAAGGTCGTTTTCCTGAAAAAAGGCAACAAGGCGCAGATTGCGAAAGTGACGACTGGCATCTCCGACGACACTTACACCGAGATCAAGAGCGGCATTCAGGCCGGCGATGAAGTGATCTCGGGAAGCTACAGCGCGATCAGCCGGAAGTTGAAGGAGGGCGCGAAGGTAGCCCTCGACAAAGAAGGAATGAAGTAATCTCGACGAGCGACTGTCGACGTGGCGATGGAGACTCGAAATTCAAGCAGGCCGCCCGGTCCGGTCGTGATCGACATCGAAAACATTACCAAGGACTATGTCATGGGCGAGGAAGTCGTGCGCGCGCTGCGCGGCGTGAGCTTGCAGATTCGCCGCAACGAATACCTCGCCATCATGGGCCCAAGCGGCAGCGGCAAATCGACGCTCATGAATATGCTCGGTTGTCTCGATACCCCGACCTCGGGCCGCTATGAGTTCAACGGAAAAAACGTTGCCGAAATGGATGACGACGAGCTCGCGGCCGTTCGCAATCGCGAGATTGGGTTCGTGTTCCAAACATTCAACCTTCTGCCAAGATCGACATCGCTACGCAATGTCGAGCTGCCGCTCATCTATGCCGGCATGAATCCCGACCGGCGTGAAGAACGCGCGACCCAGGTGCTGGCAGATGTTGGCCTAGGCGATCGAATTCATCACAAACCCAATGAACTTTCCGGCGGTCAACGCCAACGCGTCGCGATCGCCCGTGCGCTCGTCAATGGACCGTCGATTATTCTGGCCGATGAGCCGACGGGGAATCTTGATTCCAAGACCGGTGAAGAAATCATGGAGTTGTTCGAGAATTTATATCAGCACGGCAACACAATTATCCTCGTGACGCATGAACGTGACATCGCGGCGCATGCGCGTCGTGCTGTGCATTTGCGCGACGGACTCATCGAGATGGATCACGTGGGCTTTATTCCAGAACTCGACCTGCCGGTTGCGAGATAATTTCGACATGAAACGCTTTCTTTACGAGCTAAGCGAGAGCTGGAAAATCGCGGCCGCGCAAATGCGCTCGAACCTAACCCGCTCAACGCTCACGGCGCTCGGAGTTATTATCGGCATTATTGCCGTGACATTGATGGGCACCGCCGTGAACGGCATATCCATCGGATTCGATAAAAGCATGGCCGTGCTCGGCGATGATGTTCTCTACGTGACGCAATGGCCGTGGAAGCCAGTGGACGACTGGTGGAACTATCGCGATCGGAAAAAAATCAAAACGGAATACGCCGAGACTTTGAACCGGATGATCGCGGCGACCCCGAACTCGAACCTGGTCGTGGCAGTGCCGACGTCGAATTTGATGCGATCGATTAAATATGGTGGCAACCAGGTGAACAACGTTTTCGTCCTCGGAACGACGTCGGATTTCATCATCACATCGACAATCGATTGTACGGCCGGGCGATTCTTCAACGAACTCGAATCGCGTGGCGGCGCCAATGTTGTCGTGATCGGCTATGACGTGGCCGATGCGCTTTTCCCGTCCGAAAACCCGATAGATAAATCGGTGCTGATCAACGGTCAGTTGTTCAAAGTCATTGGCGTAAACACGCGACAGGGCACGTTTCTCGGTTTGTTTAGTTGGGACTCGATGGTGGCGATGCCGCTGGGCGCGTTCAACAAATATTTTTCGGCGAAAAGCGAATCGGACGTACGCGTAAAAGTGAAAGACAAGACCAGACTCACGGATGCAAAGGACGAGCTCATCGGTTTAGTGCGGCGGGTGCGCGGATTGCCACCGGAGAAAAAGGACGATTTCTCAATCAACGAGCAACAAGCCTTCAAAAGCACGCTCGATCCCGTGAAAAATTCAATTGCGATTGCCGGGCTGTTTATCACCGGTTTGTCACTTTTCGTCGGCGCGATCGGGATCATGAACATCACGTTTGTTAGTGTTAAAGAGCGCACGAAAGAAATCGGAACGCGCAAAGCGCTCGGCGCCCGGCGGCGAACAATTCTGTTGCAGTTCCTGATCGAATCGACAGCGCTTTGTCTCCTCGGTGGATTCATCGGACTCGTCCTCGCTTTCTTGATGTGTTTTCTCATCGGTAAGGCCGCGCCGTCATTCCCGATTCATTTCAGCGTGGGATTGGTCATGGCCAGCGTCATTGTCTCAGCGATGACCGGACTAGTGTCGGGTTTCGCGCCAGCGTGGTCGGCCTCGCGGCTGGATCCCGTTGCGGCGCTTAGATACGAGTAAGAATCGACATGTTATTTGGTGAGATGATTAAGATGGCGTTGTCGTCCCTTGGCGCGAACAAACTGCGCTCTGCGCTGACAATGCTCGGCATCACCATTGGCGTTTTCTCGGTGATCTCAGTCATGACTGCGGTCGGAGCATTGCAATACTCAATCGAGAACGGAATCAGCTTTCTCGGATCGAATATTTTTCAGTTCGGCAAATATCCGGCCAATATCAGTGCGAGCGGCGACGTGCAGGAGAAATTTCGCAACCGGCACAACATCACGTATCGGCAGGCGCTGCATTATTACCGATTAATGGAAGGCGAGGCGCGGGAGATTTGCCTCAAGAGTTTTGGTTACGAAGTGAAAGGCCAGGCGGTTTACAACGGCGCAAAGACAACCCCGAGTCTCCTCATTGTCGGAACGAATCGAAGTTTCCTCACCGCGAATGCTTACACGCTGGGTTATGGCCGCAATTTGACCGATGAAGACGTCGATCTTTCACGGCGCGTGATTGTCGTCGGAAAGATGGTCGAGAAAAGACTGTTTCCGCACGAAACGCCGATCGGCAAAGTCGTTCGCGTCAGTGGACACACCTACACGATCATCGGTGTGCTCGCGGAAAAAGGAACGGCCTTTGGCCAAAGCCAGGACGACCTTTGCATTATGCCGATCACCCGCTTCTTCGAAGACTACGGCGAAGCAAAACGCACCGTCAACATTGCGACGCAAGCGTTCACAACAGATACTTATAATCGTACCTTCGATCGCGGCATCGGCGCCATGCGTATTGCCCGCGGCTTGCGCCCGGACCAGCCGAACGATTTCGAGATTTACAGCAACGACTCGCTCAAGAGCGCCTTTGTCAACGTGGCGGGATATGTGCGAGTGGGTGCGTTCGTCATTAGCCTCATCGCCCTGGTCGCGGCCGGAATCGGCATCATGAACATTATGCTGGTGAGCGTGACCGAGCGCACAAAGGAAATCGGCGTCCGTAAATCGATCGGCGCCCGTAGCCGCGATATCTTACGGCAATTTTTGACCGAGGCCGTTTTCATTTCCGAGGCTGGCGGTGTTCTGGGAATCATCCTCGGAATCGTCGCCGGCGATTTGCTCGCCATGTGGCTAAAAGTTGACACGATCTTCCCCTACGGCTGGGCAATTGCCGGTCTTCTTGTCTGCTCGGCAGTCGGCATCGGCTTCGGTCTCTACCCGGCCTATCGCGCGGCGAATCTCGATCCCATCGAAGCACTGCGCTACGAATGAGGACTCTTGCTCCTCTTCATGCCTTTCCGGTGATCAATCTACCCGTACGTTCGGCAACAAAAATCATGGCGAACCGACACTTTGCAGAGCTCGGTGACGTGTGGAAGCACTTGCCGCTGGCGGAAGTCCTCCGGCTCAATCCACCGCAGCACTACTGGGAAACACACGCCGGTTCACTCTGCTATTCACTGACCGCGAGTCCCACACGCGTAAACGGAGCCCTTCGATTTCTCAAGCGTGCCCTCTTGATCCGGACTTGATCGGCTGCGCGTACCTGGCGGCGTTGCAGGCCGAAACAGAAGTATATCCTGGCTCGCCCGCCCTTGCTCTTCGCGAACTCGGGGCAAATGCAAGCTACGTCTTCTGCGACATCGACTCGGCGAGCGCCGCGACACTGCGCACTGCCGATACGCTCCGTGATGTCCGCGTAGTCGAAGGAGACGGCATAGCTGCCATC
The DNA here is from genome assembly GCA_963758425.1 of uncultured Verrucomicrobiae bacterium. GTDB lineage: Bacteria > Verrucomicrobiota > Verrucomicrobiia > Chthoniobacterales > UBA10450 > Udaeobacter. Next base: position 16,344 of record CAVWVV010000005.1, on the reverse strand, counting down.
GCCCATGAGGCAGAGCGTACGAACATTGAGCCGGGGAACGTGTTTGTCCACATCGACCCATACGACCCGCATGAGCGATTTAGCGCAGGCGCCATGACGCCTGTGGAGTTGGCGGCGCGACTCGCCCGTCGGGGTTACCGGCTCTTCTATTGGTACGGTTACGAATCCGTTTGCGAGAGAGGCTGGGCGCTCCACGCGATTTCTTGCTTAGCACCTGGTATCGACCTTTGGTGCGGCGACGTAATGATGCCGGCACCTTTCATTTTTCCGGAGCCCAGTGGTCCTTGGGGCTGTGGCATCGTCTTGGGAAATATGACCGCGAGCGAGGGCGCCATGTGCGGCCGGCTCGGGACTGCGCTGGAGCGTATCAGTGCCGATGACGTAGCGAGTGACAACGAACCGCGCCGCTTGTCTTTCAAGGTCATCACCGATCCGCTGCAGCAATCCTGAGGAGAGAGACGGAAAGCCGTCGTTCCAGAAGGTTAATCCAAGCCGAGCGCCTTGAACGTGGGATCGATGTGTTTGAAATGAATGTCGAGCGAGCAAAGGCGGTCGATTTCCGCCGGGGAAAGACGCGCCGCGATTTCGGGTTCGCGTTTTGCGTTTTCGGCGAAGGTCCCCTCGCCTTTCCAAGTTTTCATCGCCGCGCGTTGCACGGCTTCATATGCAGCTTTGCGTTCCGCACCCGCACTGGTGAGAGCAAGTAAGATCGATTGGCTGAAATACAGGCCCTTCGTTGAGTCGAGATTTTGTTGCATCCGTTCGGGATAAACCTGCAACTTTTCGACAATGTCCTGCAACTTCGTGAGCATGTAATCAAGCAGGATGCACGAGTCCGGCAGAATAATTCGCTCGGCGCTTGAATGACTGATATCACGCTCATGCCAAAGCGCGATGTTTTCCAATGCCACAACGGCGTTACCGCGAATGACGCGCGCCAAACCACTCAAACGCTCGCCAGTAATGGGATTGCGCTTGTGCGGCATCGCCGAACTGCCTTTTTGCCCTTCGCCAAAAAATTCTTCCACTTCCAGCACTTCAGTCCGCTGGAGATGACGGAATTCAGTCGCCCACCGATCGATGCTGGAAGCGATCACGGCGAGCGTGGTAATAAATTCCGCGTGCCGGTCACGCTGCACGATCTGGGTCGAAAGGGTCGCTGGTTTTAATCCGAGCTTCTCACATACAGCTCGCTCAATCTTCGGATCGATATGTGCGTGCGTGCCGACGGCGCCGCTTATTTTGCCGACACGAATCCGCTCGCGCGTTTGTGCGAGACGTTCTTCGGACCGGCCGAATTCGTCATACATCAGCGCGAGCTTCAGGCCGAACGTGATTGGCTCGGCATGCACGCCGTGGCTGCGCCCGATCATCGGGGTCATTTTGAACCGCCGCGCCTGGTCCCCAATCACTGTTCGGAGCGATTTCAGATCGGTCAAGAGAATGTCGCACGACTCGTTTAACTGGACGGCCAACGTCGTATCCAAAATGTCTGATGACGTAAGCCCCTGGTGAATCCAGCGCGCTGCAGGTCCCACTGAGCCAGCGACATTTTCAAGAAAGGCGATGACGTCGTGGTTGGTCCGCTTTTCGATCTCCAGGATTTCCGGAATTGAAAATCGGGCGCGCTTGCGAATCTCCGCAGCGTCATTTTTCGGAATTTGGCCAAGCTCCGCCATCGCCTCACAGGCGAGAACCTCAATATCCAGCCAAATTTGAAACTTGTGCTCGTCCGACCAGACTTTGCTCATCTCTGGCCGGGAATAACGATCGATCACTCTGGCAACATAAAAGCGGCGTGGTTAAGGGAAAAGCGTTTTGTTGATCACGCCAACCATGTGAACCACGCATCCTGCAGCATGCGCTGTCCTGAGCGCACGGCTCTCTCAATCCCAACAACGGGTGAATTCCGCTGAGACAGCGGACTCTACGGCACCAGGTAGAGAAGCGAGTTCGCCCTCGCCTAACAAACACGGACGCGCAAGAAGCGCCCGTTGTCCTGCAGACGCACCTGGCCGCTGGCAAAAAGGTCAGCGACGGTCGCGACCGTCTCTGTATTGCTCCTAGTGCAGGAGCTGACTGCCAGAATGAGATCACCCAGTGACAGACTCGAAAATTTCCGAGGTTTTAAAATTTGTCGATTTTTTTTCATACGTATTGCCTCCATTTCGGGAAGCAATTCCAGTACCATCTCCATTTGTGAATATCTCATCCATAAGCCCTATGTAGTTATTCTCCCTTTATGCACTTTATAACTGACCGCTCGCCGACACTTTTGTTCAATTTTCAAACACAAAATCTTGCGCTTGATGGGCTTGATGGAATCGGCATCCCTGCCGATGGGGATTGCCTGAAAGGCGATGCAACGAGGCCTATGCACCAGAGCGCGGCTTCATCAACCGTAGGCCCAACATGTACAGAGCCGCAAAGAGCGCGACGACGAGCAGGATGCCCTTGGATTGTCCGTGGATAAACCGAACCAGCGCGTCTGGGCTCGTCAAAAGCTCCGGCTCGAGGCGGTAGGCTTTGTCGCCGAGATAAGCCAGAATCCAACACCAGAGCGCCGATCCGGCAATCGTAACGAGACTGAAAAGACCGAAATTCATTCGAACGATCCCTGCCGGAATCGAGATCAGATGGCGAACCACCGGAAGAAGCCGCGCGAAAAAGACTCCGCCCGCCTCGTAGCGAGAGAGCCATTGCTCGGCTCGCTCCAGTTTTTTGGGAGTCACCGAGTACAAAACGGCCATACTTTACGATCAGCGGACGTCCAATTAATCGCGACGCCCAATAAGTGATGGCCGAACCAAGATACGACCCGAGCACGCCTGCGAGCACGACCCCTGTAAAACTGAGTTTTCCTTGCGCGGCCAGAAATGCAGCGGGCGGAATGACGATTTCGCTGGGCACCGGAAAGATGGAACTTTCCATCGCCATCAACACTATGATGCCGACGTAGCCGCCAGTGAGCACCCAATGGAACCAGGTTTCAAGAAGATGATGCATATTGTCATTCCGGGCCCTTCGACTACGCTCAGGGCAGGCTCCGTCGACCGTCTCTCGATGTCGAGCCGCAATAAAGTTCGCCCTAGTTCAGTCTAAAAACGAAAATCCGCAATCCCAAACTGAGATGTCGATCTACCGGCGCGTGCTCCGCTACTACAGACCGTTTCTGGGGCAAACGGTCCTCGGGTTGTTCGTCTCGCTTGTCGGCGTTGGCCTGAATCTGCTCAAACCGTGGCCGTTTAAGCTGATCGTGGACGATTTCCTTCGTCCGGGCCCCGACGGTGCGCAGTGATTGGCGCGTCTGGATCCCTCTGCTCTGTGTTTCTCTCATCGTGATCCAGCTTTTTTGGGGGATGATGAATTGGATCACGAACTATCTCTTTGTAAAAATCGGCCTGCAGGCATTGCTCAAATTGCGCACCGATCTTTATTCGTATCTGCAATCTCTCTCGCTCAAATTCCACGATGCGCGCCGTTCGAGCGATTCCAGTTTCCGCGTCGCGTACGATTCACAATCAATCCAGACGATCTACAACAAAGGGTTCACCAACATCTTTGCGTCCGTGATCACGTTGATCGGAACCTTCCTCATCATGTTGCGGTTGGATTGGCAGCTCACGATGGTTTCTCTGGCGATCGTTCCCCTGGTCGTCGGCGCGATTTATCTTTTTGCGCATCGGATTCGTCGCGAATCGACTTCGATTCAGGAACACGAAAGCGCAGTCCTCGCGCAAGCACAGGAAGGTCTCAGCTCGATTCGAATGGTCCACGCATTTGGACGCGAGGAATTCGAAGTGCGCCAATTTCAGCAACAAGCCCGCCAAAGTTTGCAAGCCAATCTGCGGCTCACTTTGACGAACGTAAACAGCGCGCTGGTGATCAGCACATTGATGGTGGTCGGCACAGCCGCAATGTATTACATCGGCTCGCTGCACGTCTTAGGCGGCACGCTCACCCTCGGATCGCTGCTCGTTTTCAGTGCCTATTTGCTGATGCTTTATCAACCGCTCGAGTCCCTCACCTACACCACGTGGGCCATGGAAGGCGCGACGGCTGGCGCAAAACGCTGTTTTGAAGTGCTGGACGGGGAGGACGATGTGCGCGATTCACCGAATGCGGTTTCTATTTCGTCCGCCAAAGGCGCGATCGCATTTCAATCCGTAAATTTCGGTTATGCGGGCGATCGGCACGTCTTGCGCGACATCGACCTTCGCATCGATCCGAATCAGATCGTCGGCCTGGTAGGCGGCACCGGCGCGGGCAAAAGCACGTTGATGAGTTTGGTGCCGCGATTTTACGATGCTTCTACGGGTTTCGTCATGCTGGATGACCGTGATGTGCGGGAGATCACAAAAAAAAGTTTGCGGGCACAGATCGCAATCGTCTTACAGGATACGTTGCTTTTCTCGACAACTGTACGAGAGAACATCGCATACGGCCGGCCCGATGCGACGGAAGAAGAAATTATCGAGGCGGCGCGCCGGGCGCAGGCAGACGAATTTATTCGGCAGATGCCTGATGGCTACGCCAGCACGGTAGGCGAACGAGGCGGGCACTTGAGCGTTGGCCAACGCCAGCGAATCGGCATCGCCCGCGCGTTTTTGAAGAACGCGCCGATTTTGCTTCTGGACGAGCCTACGTCGGCGCTGGATCCGGCGACCGAAGCGGCAATCATGGAAACCATTCAGGAATTAATGCGTGGCAGGACAACTTTAATTGCTACCCACCGGTTGGCGACGATCCATGGTCTTGATCAAATCATTGTGCTTGAACACGGGCGCGTAGTTGAAAAAGGGCGCGGCCCTGAGCTGATCGAACGCGGCGGGATCTACGCAAAACTGTATGCATCGGGAAAATTCCCAACCCAGGTAGCCCATTGAGCAACGTTAGAGAAGATCGACATGTCGAGGGCGACTGGTGGCCGGATCCGATTCCGCCAAACGTCGAGTTTGGCGAGGGATTCTATTGCGAGAGCGCGCAGATCTTTCGGAGACTCCAGAGCAAAAAATCAGGTGCTGTCGTTATCGGCAAACACGTTTCGTGCTATGCCGGCTGTTCGTTTTCTGTCGGCGAGAACGGCCGGTGCACGATCGGCGATTTCACGCTGCTGAACGGCGCGCTAATTATGGCGGAGGAGAAGATCGAGATTGGATCATATTGTCTGATCTCTTGGAACGTCGGGATCGCGGACTCCGATTTTCATCCGCTCGAACCAGCCCAGCGTCTCATCGACGCACAAGCTCTCGCACCGTATTTCAAAAATCGGCCCGCACGTCCCAGGTTGAAAACCGCTCCTGTGAAAATCGAGAACAACGTCTGGATTGGTATGAACGCAGTGATTTTGAAAGGCGTCACCATCGGGGAAAACTCGGTCGTGGCGGCGGGGTCGGTCGTTACAAAGAGCGTGGAGCCGAACACGGTCGTCGCAGGAAATCCGGCGGTCGCGGTGAAACAATTTCAAGCGTGAGGCCTTTTAACGTCCAACGCTCAACGCCCAACGCTCAACGCTCAATTCAGAAGATTCGGCGTTGGGCGTTGGACGTTGGACGTTGTGCGTTTTCTTTCTCATGAAACGGAAGCGCATCGTCGTCATGGGCTTCATGGGTTCAATGCCCATCGCAGGCGTAATCTGGCAGCACATCCATTACATCGTCGGACTGAAACGGCTTGGTCACGACGTGTATTACATCGAAGATTCAGCCCGCATTCCTTACAACCCGGAAACGTTTGAAGTCACCACTGAATTTGATTACACAGCGCGGCTCCTAAATCGGTTGGCGGGAGAATTCGAATTCCGAAATCGCTGGGCCTTTTGCGCGCGTTATTCGCCGGGTAATCCCACTGCCGGCCTGCGATTGAAACGAATTCGGCAGCTTTACCGCGAAGCAGACGCTATCCTGAACATCTGCGGCACACAAGAATTCAACGACGATCTGCTCGCTTCGGATCGCATTCTGTACATTGAAAGCGATCCTGGCGTTGAGCAAATCAAGATCGATAAGGGCGTGAAATCGACAATTCAATATCTGGCGCCGGCATCATGCCCTTTTCACTTTTGGCGAAAACATCGGCACGAAAAGCTTTCCAGTCCCGACCCACGGATTGAAATGGCTGCCTACACGCCAACCAGTGGTGACTGATCTTTGGCGAACAAGGCGTTCCCCTCTTCGCGCGACTGTGTTTACATCCGTCGCCAATTGGTCCACCAGCGGTCTGAAAGACATTACGTGGCGCAGCAAAAAATATCTCTGGAGCAAATCGCGAGAATTTCTTCGCTTCATTGCAGCGCCGAAAAAAGCCGGCGAAACATTTGAGCTGGCGACGAACATCGAGCACGCTGCCACCCGCGCAAAATTCGAGCGAAACGGCTGGCGACTCACTTCACCCCTGCAAATGAGCGTCGATTACTGGCTGTATCGGGACTACGTCCAGCGATCCAAAGGAGAGTTCACTGTCGCCAAGGATCAATACGTGCGCCTGAACACCGGGTGGTTCAGCGACAGGAGCGCGTGTTATCTCGCAGCAGGACGTCCGGTCATCACTCAGGAAACCGGCTTTACAAAATTCTACGGCGGCGAAAGCGGCCTTTTATCTTTCCGAACGCTCGATGAAATCGCCAGTGCGGTGAAACGTATCAACGCCGATTACACCAAGCATTCGCTGGCCGCTTACGCCCTGGCTCAGGAAGTCTTTGAGGCTGAAACTGTGCTGAAATCAATTCTCGACCGTGCTGGAATTTGAGGGGCGGCGTAAACCCTTCTTTGTCTGTCAGAGATTTGAACGTAGAAAGCATGTATCGTGTCTGTTGTGTCCGAAAAGGCCACTTGCCAATGCAAATCCGAACCTTGATTTTCGAGTACGCCGTTTAAGTTTACGGCCTTTCCGCTCATGAAACGTATCCTTGTTTTTATTTGCGCCACCTTGCTGTTCGGGTCGGTTTCGTACGCGCAGGAAAGCACACCGGCCCCGCCTCCTGTTGAGCCGCAAGTCCCCGGCCAGCAGCTGGGCGCATCACGATCGACCCCGACTGGACAAGCAGTAGTTCCGGTCCCTGTTCCAATTGCGCCGCCAAAGCCAAACGGTCCGGTTCAAAAAAGTCTGGTCCGGATTACCGCGACTTCAGTGGAGCCGGATTACAAAGCGCCTTGGAACGCCGGAGGGCTCGAGCGCGGCGTTGGCGCCGGTTTCGTCATAAACGGCAATCGCATCATGACGAACGCACACGTTGTTGCCAACAGCCGTTACCTCACCGTCGAGCGGGACGGCGATCCCAATAAATATCCGGGCAAAGTGCAATTCATAGCGAATGATTGCGATCTGGCGGTGATCACTGTGCCGGCTCCTGATTTTTTCAAGAACATGTTGCCATTGCAATTTGGCGGGATTCCTGCGCTGGAATCGACCGTTTCGGCGTACGGCTATCCAATCGGAGGCGAGCGGATGTCGGTCACTACCGGGATCGTGTCGAGGGTCGATTTCCAGCTCTATACGCATTCATCGGTCGATCAGCATCTGGCGATCCAGATCAGCGCGCAGATTAACCCGGGAAACAGCGGTGGCCCGGTAATGCAAGATGCCAAAGTCGTTGGCGTCGCCTTTCAAGGTTACAGCGGCGACGTCGCCCAGGGCGTAGCCTACATGATTCCGACGCCCGTAATAAAACGGTTCCTTCAGGATATCGGCAACGGGCACTACGATGAATATCCCGATCTCGCAATTACCTATTCGAAATTACAGAATCCCGCTCAACGAAGATTCCTTGGTTTAAAGGATGACGATCGCGGCGTGCTGGTGAGCTCCGTGGTGGCCGCCGGACCATCAGGTGGCATTCTCTATCCGGGTGACGTTCTTCTCGCTATCGACGGCCATCCGATCGCCAGCGATGCGAATGTCGAACTGGAAGGTGAACACGCACAGTTCGAGGAAGTCGTTGAGCGAAAATTCAAGGGCGATTCAGTCAAGTTGGACCTCTTGCGCAACAAACAGCCGACGACGGTTTCGATCAAATTGTATAAGCCGTGGCCATACTCGGTGCAGGGCCACAGTTACGACGTGCGGCCGCGTTACGTCCTTTACGGCGGTCTGCTTTTTCAACCGTTAAACCTGGACATGCTCGAAGCGTACCGCACAGCCGACCTGCGCGTGCGTCACTTCTTCGAATATTTCGTCCTGGATCAACTCTATGTGCAGCATCCCGATGTTATTGTCCTGACCAACATTTTGCCGGACCCGATAAATACCTATTTGGCGCCGTACCGTGGCGGGATTGTGGATGAAATCAACGGCAAGAAAATTCGGACTCTGGACGAATTGGCAAAGGCTTTTGCCGAATCACCGGACAGGCTGGTGATTCGAATGATTGGTGACGGACCTCCACTGGTCCTTGATCGAAAACAAGTGGAAGCTGCACGCGAACGAATCATGACCCGTTACAACGTGCTAAAGGAGCAAAATCTCGAAGAACAACCGGCGCAAAAAGCAGCGGAACAAGCAAACAAAACATGACGACGACCAGGCATGCTCTTATTACTTTCGGGCTCGTCCTTTTCACAGTCGGCGGAGCGCTGGCCAAGAAGGAATCCGCTGTTCCTGCCTCGTTAAGCAAGCAAAAACAGTTGGCGCTTGTCCGGGTAAACGTGACCGGACAGTCCTATGATTATTTTCGGCCGTGGCAAAAGAAAGCGCCTTTTTCAAAGCGCGCTCTCGGCGCGGTTTTATCTAAAGGCCGTGTCCTCGTGACAGCGGACCTGGTTGCAAACCAAAATTATGTGGAGCTCGAGCGCGCCGAGTCTGGCGAAAAAACCGCGGCCACTGTTGAGGTAATTGATTACGAAGCCAATCTCGCGCTGCTCATACCAGCGGAAAAAACGTTTCTCGATGGAATCACTCCGCTCGAAATCGCGCCTGACACGGTAGTGGGCGACCGGCTGGCCGCGTGGCAATTGGAACCGACTGGTGCGTTGCTCGCGACGGAAGGCTTGGTGACAACAGTCCAAATGATGCCGTATCCGATCGATATTGGGCAATTCCTCACGTACCGCATCAGCATCCCGATGCAATACCGCGAGAACAGCTACACGGTGCCACTTGTTAAGAAAAACAAACTTGCTGGCTTGCTACTGCGTTACGATTCGCGCTCACAGCTGCTCGATGCAATCCCTGCGCCTGTCATCACGCATTTTTTAAAGGATGCTGAAAGCCAGAATTATCGAGGTTTTCCCTCCGCTGGCTTTTCATTCTTTCCCATGCGCGATCCCGCGCTGCGTGAGTTTGCCGGGGAAAAAGAAAAAGGCGCCGGCGGAGCTTATGTAACAAATGTGGAACCGGGTACGCCAGCGATGAAAGCGGGGCTTCAGGTTGGCGATATCGTGACCGCCGTGGCGAACAATGAAATCGATCAAAATGGCAACTACGTCGACCCTCTCTACGGCAAGATCGAGTTCACGAATTTGCTCACGGCTCACGCGTACGCGGGTGATGTTGTTCCTTTTCGAATTCAGCGTAACGGCAAGCCAATGCAGTTAAATGTTACCCTCGAGCACCGCGACGCGAAGGATTATGTAAGCCCACCATACAATCTCGATCAACCGCCGCGATATTATGTTCTCGGTGGCCTGATTTTTCAGGAGCTTTCCCGTCAATATCTCAAAGAATGGGGTCCAAACTGGCAAAGAGAAGCTCCGCAACGTTTGGTTTACCTCGACCATTTCCAATCCGAGCTCTTTCCTGACCGAATCCGGCGCGTTGTTATTCTCAGTCAAGTCCTTCCTGCTAACAGTACCATTGGCTACGATGAACTCGTCTATTTGACTGTAACGAAGGTGAACGGCAAAGAAATTAAATCGTTGGACGACCTGGCCGAAGCGGTAAAACACCCAATCGAGGGGTTTATCAAAGTCGAAACCGAAGAAGATCCAAAGCAGATCGAGCTCGATGCGGCACAAGTCGCCGCTGAGGCGCAAGATCTCCAGGAGAATTACGGCATTTCCGCACTGCATCGACTTAATTGAAAGCCGAGACGCGAGCGCTCAACGCACGTCGATCAGAGCGCCTTAACAAACGTTGTAGCCACCGGTTCGCCGCAGGACGAATCCGTCCGGTGTACGGATCTATGGCCGGTCCACCTCAGTGCTACTTTTCACGCTGGCAAGTCAGCCCACAGGGCCGTGCCTACAGCGGCTTATTTAACTCACTCTAGCTCTCTTCCAAGCGGTGGTGAAGTACGCTCGCTGGGAGGCTTTAGCTATCGACGCCATCGATTGCGACGTCGGCCGTGCGTGGTTTGGCTAGAAACTGTTCCACCTCCTCATTGTAAGTCCGGAATGGGTCCCCCATCATCAGAAAATCGCGGTTATCGCACGCGATGGAATCCCAGTTGATAACATAGGGGGAATTGCAATCCTGGAAAAAAGCCACCGCTCGAGCGCGACCTGACGCACGGGTATTAGCTGGCGGAACATGTGTTGCACTGGAACGCCGTACATTGTTGTTCCACTCCGCAATTCGCTTGCCCGGCGTCACGGCAAAGAACAGCCCGCGAAGTGGATCGATGTTGTGATATTCAAGGTCGATGCTTTGCAACCACGGATCGTCCCAACTCAATCCTTCGGACTCGACAAATGCTTCCATCAGCCATTTCTTCGTAATCCAGTCGACCCCGCCAATGAGCGCCTGATGGTTATTTGCAATTGCTTCGAGAACGAATCCCCAGTTTTCCAGGAGCCAGTCAGTTTCCGCGCTGCTATTGCGCAGGTACTTTTGCGCCAGATGATGAAATTCCCACTGCACGTCCAGTGCTCCGATGGTCTTGCCGTTCTCAAGATGAACAATCCATTGCTGAGTTGGATCCCGGGATATGTCGCGGGTGCTTTGCACCGCATCGGCCAGGACCAGATTTCGCGGCAACCGGCCATCCTCGAGCAACGATAAAACAGACGCAGTTGTCCCGATTTTTAACGCCGTGGCATAGGGACTCATGTTCGAATCACCGATGAGCAAGTGAAGCCGCCGGTATTTTCGGTAATCGGCCAGCGGCTCGTCACGTGCGTTAATGATGGCGCGATTGAATTGCACCCATTGGTAGATGTCGTTCACGATATGATCCGCACGCTGGCTAAGTTGGAAATTCACCCGTGTTTCCAGTTGCGGCGGCTCGAAATCAAACGCCAGTGGATTGGATTGACCGACGCGGCCGGCGCCCGTAAAGATTTGCCGGGTCGCCAGAAAAGTAAGCAGGGTCCCAAGAATTGGTGGCGTGAATTGCGCCTCCCGCTTCATCAGATAATTCTCGTGACAACCAAACGTGGCGCCGGTGTGGTGATCGACATTATTTTTGATGAATGAAACGCGATCCTGCGCGCCCAGAGCAATCAGTGACGATTGCAGCAAATCGTCGCCGGCCAATTCAGAAGCTACCAAATCGTGCAGATGCAGGCATTCCGGCGACGCGTACTCGATGTGTCCCATATCGAGATACAGACGCCCGCCGTTACGAAGAAAACCTCCGTTACCCGGTGGCTCTTCGTAATCGCGGTAATGCAGATCGATGGTGCCGGCCCCGGCGTTTCGGAAAAGATGGTTTTTTACCTTCGCCGGCCAGAGCTCCGAATTAACGTGCGGCTCTTCTTCGCTCAAAAGACAGCCGTATTCGGTTTCAATCCCAACAATCCGGTCCATTGTCTAGCGAGCATCCGCCAAGGGTCGGTGCTCCTCAAGTGCTAATGCCGTCATCCTGAGCGGAGCGAAGGACCTCGCAAGGAGAATGCAATAACACTGGGTATCATGTCTGAATTTCGCAGTTTGTGTTAGGTCCCTCCTTTCACTCGGGATGACGAAGTGAGGAGCCACATCGAACGCCCGCTTGAATCGTCGTGGAAAAAGCACAAACTTTTTTTATGGTTACTTTTGCCCTCCGTAGTCCGTTCGAAAAGGTAGGAGGTCTTTTTTATTTCGGCCGGATGCTGGATAAGATCCGGTTACACGCCAGAGGCGAATTGCCTCCGGACTATCACGCAAACCTTGGAAAAGGATTTGACGAAAAATGTGCGAACTTTCTCCGGATCAATTACGACCAATTGGTCGAGCGCGTGAATCGCGGCGGAACGGACGAGGAAATCCTGCAGTGGTGTTTCGATCACGGGCGCAGACCGGATGAAAACGACGTTTACGTTTGGAACGAATTCATGCGCAAGCGCGGCTGGAACGACGAAGTTTCTGAAATATTGCAGCGCCGCAAAAAGGAAGCCGGCATGATGAATAGATCGGACATTCAGACATCGTTCCAATTCATCGATGCCGACGAAGGGCGCTTGCCAAAAGGGTAGGGCCGGAGCACCGGGCCGCCCGGAGGCCGCAGCGCGGCGTCCCTACCATTATTCGGCCAGGGTATCGATTCGTTCGGCAAGACCAAAATCAAGCTCGGTCACGCCGCCTTTGCTGTGGGTCGAGAGAACCAGACGTACTTTGTTGTAACGAATGTCGATGTCTGGATGATGTTCCTCTTCCTCGGCCACTTCGGCCACTGCGTTCACGAAATCAATCGCATCGGCAAAATCATCGAACTCAAAAGTGCGTTCGATGTGCTTCTTCTCCAGTTCCCATTCCGGGATTTTTTTCATTCGCTCTTTGAGCTCGCCTTGTTTGATGAGGTCAGCCATAACGGGACAACGAGTAACACCCGAAAATCGTTTTGCAACGGCAAAACGAGCGGGCGTTTTTGCGAAGGTCATTTTGAACAAACCGCAGCGGAGTCGAAGGGATCCCGTACCATTGCCTGAAGGGGAGTCAGAGAGATTCTTCGACGGCGTGGAGTTTACCCTGAGCGAGCAAAGCGAGTCGAATGGGCTCCGCTCGCAATAACAGCTACATGCCAAGAATTTTCCTGAGATTCTTTGCAGAATCGAAAACCTCCACGGCGCACGCTCGCGCCTGCTTCGATAGTCGCGGCCAATCGCGCAACACTTCTTTCACCGCCGTTTCCGCTTCATCGATGTTCCGGATAAAACGAAATCCGCTGTCACGCGGAAGATATCTCGCTGCGCCCGTGTCTTCCGTGATCACCGGCCGCCCCAGTGCAAGAAACGCCGCGGCGCGATCGCTTAACCAGCCGGTTCGCCAGGCTACGTCCACACCTTTGATGGCCGTAAACTCTGCAAGCGCGCTCGCCATGTACCAACGGTACGCGCGCGGCGTGCACGCAACCCGGTGCGGATCGACAACGTGCCAGCCAAGCCGCCGCAAACGCGACCGCTCCGGGTCGTCCGGGCTGATATTCATCGCCAGTTCGAACTGCGTCTCCGGCACTCGCGCTGGTAAACCGAGATAAGGTTCAAACATAACTCTCTTGGACAAGTCAGGGAATTCTCCCGCCACTTCTACAGCCCCGCTCCAGTACCACTGTCCAATAGTGGTGAATTTAGACATCTTCGGACGTGATTGGGGTTCGAGGAGTTTTGTGTCAGCCAGCGGATAAAATGTCTTCCAGCGCAGAGTCGACTTCGGCAGCCGGCAATCGTTTCTGTGAGCGTTGAGCCCGATTGTCCAAAATTCGTCGTGAGACGACTGGCCCAGCTCCATTCTGGTCATCCAGTAAAAAATTTCACTCGGATCCAGGTCACAAAAGATCCGTCGCTCAAATTGCAAAAGAAATGGCGGGTGAATCGAGTAACTGAGATTGAGCAGAGCGTTTGGGCCTGCCAATCGATTGAGCAGGGCTTGTTTCGACATTCCGATACAACGCATGGCATCGAGCTCATGCGTAGTCGCTGCCGGTTTCTGATACAGCAAACAATAGTGACCAGCCAATCCATGCGCACGCAGTTGCCGCTGGAAGTTGTTGATCCTTGCCTGATCGGCCCGCGGGTCATCTGTCGCCGGCAACAGCTCGAGCCAGATAGCATCGAGCTTCAATCGCCTCAGACCCAGCATCCATTGCAGCGGCACGGAAAAATTTCCGCCGCCTTGACGATATTTTGCGGCAAAGCCGCATCCGAGAAAAACCGTCATCCGGGCAGAATCCTCATTCTGCTCGCGTGCTCAAGCGTGAAGAGCTCGCAGCCTAGAAGATGCGGCCGTGGGCGCCGCAAAGCTCGGCATCCGGCACCTGAATCACAGAGCCGAATGCGATGATCTGATCCAACCAAATACAAGACAAGCGACCGCTCGCAAGAGCGAGCTGGAACAGTTCGCTCGCCCTGACTCGGACCCCCGTCCCTTACAAGCCGTGTGGCTTTTTCCTAGCCTTGGCCGGATCGACCGTGTCGGTGTCATGCACCGGTGTCTTGGCGTTCGCCGAGTCGGCGCCCTGCCCCGGTGTCATCCCTTTGATGTGATGCGATGGCGTGTTATCAAGGAACTTCGGCAAGTTATGTGCGCGTACGTGCGTGAATGCCTCAAAGCCAGACGCGAGCTTGATCAGCGTGGGTTCGCTGAAAGCGGTGCCGAGAAAGCTGACGCCCATAGGGGTCTCAAACACCATGGTGGCTGGCACTTGAATAATGGGATAACCAGGCGCAGCAGCCAGGCCTGAACTGGCGAAGTAGAATCTGCCATTATCGGTATAAAGCAGGTCGGTCTCCCACGCTGGATTGTCAGTAAAGGTAACAATCGCATCGAGGTTGAATTGTCTAAGTGCCTGGTCGATGCCATTGACGCCGGCGTCGTGGTCGATTTGCAGCGCCTCATTATACGTCATCCCATTGAACAGTGGCTGCGGAGTATTGGGCCCTTGCGCCAGCGCGGCGCAAAGAACGAAGATGTCCTGATTGAAAAACGGCATCTCCACAGCCGCGTGTGCGCGGTTAAACTGGATCGCGGTGGCAAGTGTGCCGTTTGCTACGGGAACACCGACACGAGTAGCGAAATACGCTCTGACGTCTTGGCGGAATTCGTAACACAGCACGAGAAATTCGCCGTCGGCCGAGGGGAAGGTGAACCCCCGCTGGTCGAGATCTATCACTGTGGCACCGGCTGCCCGGAGCTCGTCCACCACCTCATTAAATTGGTCGATAATTACCTGCGGTGTAGGGTTGGATGGGTCGAATCCCTCTATTCCTGCTCGGGTCAATCCAAGTCTCGCCCCGCTGAGGCCTTGGGGATCGAGGAACTGAGTGTAATCAGTGGGAATATTTGGTGGGCGCGTTCTGCCGGTGCCCTGCCAGCCGAGCGGAACGCCGTCGGTTGCTGGATCGCGTCCATCAAAGGTCGGGCTCTGGATGACGCCAAGCGTTGCGGCAGCGTCTGCCACTGTCCGGGCGTGCGGTCCGACCGTATCCTGCGTATGAGAAATCGGAACCACGCCGGCGCGGCTAACGAGACCCACAGTGGGTTTGAGAGCGACTACACCATTCGCGTTACCCGGACATACGATGCTGCCGTCCGTTTCGCTCCCCAGCGACACAGTGGCAAAGTTGGCCGAAGCGGCGGCGCCCGAGCCGGAGCTGGAGCCGCACGGATTGCGATCGAGCGAGTACGGGTTGTTGGTTTGACCACCGCGACCAGACCAGCCGCTGGTGGATTCAAAGGAGCGAAAGTTTGCCCACTCCGAGAGAGTCGTTTTACCGAGAATGACTGCACCACCTGCGCGCAAATTTTCAGCGACGGTGGAGTCCTGGAGAGCAGGCCGGCCAACGAGCGCAAATGATCCGGCGCTTGTCTGCATCCTATCGCCGGTATCGATATTGTCTTTGAGCAGCACCGGGATCCCAAGCAGAGGCCCGCGCACTCCTTGGCGGCGCAGCTGGTCTGCGTTTCGTGCCATCTCAAGCGCGTCTGGGTTGAGCTCGATGATCGAGTTGACCCCTTCGTCACCCTGGTCTAGCCCCCTGATGCGAGCCAAGTAATAATTGGTCAGTTGTACGGAGGTCAGGTTGCCCCTGGCCATCTGCGCCTGAAGTTGTGCGATGGTCGCTTCATTATGATTCGTGGGGACTCCTGGCGGGTCCGCATGCGCTGTGAGAATGGGCAGGGCGGTTGCTATGATAACAAAAATCGCTTTGATCGTTTTCATGGTTCGTTTTTGCCAAGACCGCCACGAGCTTGTCAAGAAAAAAAATCGTGACGGCGATTGAGCCTGGGGCCTTTGCGAGCGAGGAAGATTTATGGAGCGATCTGAAACTGGCGCAATGGGTGCGCGATGCCGCGTCTTGGGCGGGAGAACTTCTTCCAGACCGAGCCGCAGGTTTGCGCAGCGACGTTCGAGGGTTGCGGGAGCGAGGCGGTGGAACGGACTCGCGCGTTTTACTGAGGCGAGTCGGGCGACCGAGCTTCAGTTGACGCGCGTTTCTCCTTCCCAAATAAGCTGCTCTTCTCGGGCGCCCGTAGCTCAACCGGATAGAACAT
>CAVWVV010000004.1:0-22645 GCA_963758425.1 uncultured Verrucomicrobiae bacterium | reverse complement strand
GGTACGGTCGTCGTTGACAACGGGATCGGACATCCGCATTGATCGCACCAGTGTTGAGAACGCCGCTGTGCGAACTTCTCGGCATTGAGCATCCAATCATTGCTGCGCCGATGGGGCCGGATCTGACTGGTCCTGAGTTGGTCGCGGCGGTCAGTAATGCCGGTGGACTTGGGATTTTGCAGGCACAACTCGCGCCGCCGCCCTCGTTCCGGCGGGAAATTCAACGTGTTCGCGAACTCACCGACAAACCGTTCGGGGTAAATTTGATTTTGTATTTTCCCGTCGATGAACAGATTGGGATCTGCGTCGAGGAGCGTGTTCCGATTGTCTCGTTTTTCTGGGGCGATCCGGCGCCATATGTCGATCGCGTGCACGCTGGCGGCGGCAAAGTTTTCCATCAGGTCGGTTCGGTCGTGGACGCGCAACGCGCGGTCGAGGCGAATGTCGATGTAATAATCGCGCAAGGCGTAGAAGCCGGGGGTCACATTGCCGGAGAAGTTTCGACACTCGCGTTGGTGCCGCGAGTAGTTGATGCAGTAGCGCCACGCCCCGTTGCTGCTGCCGGCGGCATTGCCGACGCTCGCGGAGTCGTCGCAGCGCTCGCGTTAGGTGCGCAGGCCGCCGTGGTGGGAACGCGTTTTCTCGCCAGCACCGAAGCTCGCGCGCATCCCGATTACAAGAAGAAACTGCTCGCCGCTAACGAGGACGACACTGTCCGCACGACCTTGTTTGGTTTTGGCTGGCCGAACGCGCCTCATCGAACGTTGCGCACCAGATTCGTCCAGGACTGGCTGGGAAACGAAGCGCGCGGCCAGGAATCGCGCGCGGACGAACCGGTGATCGGTCATACTGTCATCGCCGGGCAACACATGCCGCTCCGGCGCTTCATGGGATTTCCGCCAAACGTCGACGCAACTGGTGATATTGAATCGATGGATTTGTTGGCGGGCCAGGGCGTCGGTCTCGTCCGCGAGATCAAGCCCGCGGGGGAAATTGTTCGCGACCTGGTGGACGAAGCGCGGGTGATCATTTTGCGTTTAAGCAAGTAACGTTAATCTGCGGGTCGAAGACAAAACGCAGAAAGTAAACTCGTTTTTCGCGCCAGTTAAGCCTAAGCGCGGCGAGACCGTTATGTTTTCCTGGATCACCTTCAAATGCCGCGGCCATCGCAACAGTGTCAACGCCAAAGTGATGAAAGACTCCGGCGATCGCGAAAATGATGAAGGGAAAAAGATGCCGTTTGATTCGAAACGCTTGGCTTATGGCGGATTCAAGGTCATGGTCGACGTCTAGAGATTAGCGTCGCTCAGGCGGGATGTAGTTCCGGTTTCTCACCGGGTCGTGTAATACTCAGCGAGTGGAACCAACAGACATCGGCGGGAGAAGATTTCGCACCGCTTTTGTTATCATTTTAGTAGTCGCGGTCTCCGCGCTCTTTCTGGCCGTAACCTGGCCTTTCCTGAAACCTCTCCTGCTCGGCGCATTGCTGGCCGGATTATGCCACCCACTTTATCGGTGGATCACGCGGTTGCTCCGCGGCCGGCGATCGCTCGGTGCGATCGTCACGCTCCTGATTCTTTTCATCGTCGTGGCTGGGCCGTTGAGCGCATTTCTCGGAGTAGTCGTGCAACAGGCACTGGCCGTGAGTAATCAAGCGATTCCGTGGGTGCAACAACATTTCGGCGCCGCCAGCACCTTCAACGCACACGATTGGCTCGTGCAAAGATTTCCGGCCCTGGCTGATCACGTGCCAAGCCAGGAACAGTTCGTCGAGAGTGTCGGCGCAGCAGCGAAATCCATCGGAGGCTTTTTGGTCACGGTGGCATCGCGAATGACGGCCACCACGGCCGCTTTTCTTTTGAATCTCTTTGTCATGGTTTATGCGATGTTTTTCTTTCTCAAAGATGGCGAGAAAATCCTGGAGAAAATTTTCTATTACATGCCGCTGAGTGACGAGGACGAGGCGCTCATGCTGCAGCGATTTGCCTCGATCACTCGTGCGACCGTCAAGGGAACGCTCGTAATTGGCATTATCCAGGGCGCTCTGGCCGGTTTTGCGTTTTGGGTGGCGGGAATCGATGGCGCGGCGTTCTGGGGCACGATCATGGCGATCCTTTCGATTGTACCGGGAATAGGCGCCGCCCTGATCTGGGTGCCGGCCGTGATCTATTTGATCGTGACCGGTCAGCTTCTTACCGGACTGCTCTTGTTCGCCTGGTGCGCTGCGGTCGTGGGAACGATTGATAACATTCTGCGTCCGATCCTCGTCGGGAAAGATGCCAAAATGCCGGATCTTCTAATTCTGGTCGGGACACTCGGCGGGCTATTTCTTTTCGGACCAATCGGGTTCATTGTTGGACCAATCGTATGCGGCTTATTCCTAACGGTGTGGGACATCTACGGTGCCACTTTCAAAGACGTCCTGCCGCCGGTGAAACAGCTACGATCTCGAATTGTCAGCGAATCGGATTCTGAATCTTAAACTCGAACTTTGAATCGAATCCAATCACCGTCACCGATAAATGAGTAACTCCTTCGAAAGTACGCGTGCGCCTGAACCAGTTGGTGCGTTCCCGCACGCAAAGCGCGTCGGCAATTTGCTTTTTCTTTCGGGGATCGGCCCTCGCCTACGAGGTAGCAAGGAAATTCCGGGCGTGACGCTCGACTCGGCAGGCAACGTGGTCAGTTACGATATCGAAACGCAATGTCGCGCCGTGTTCGAAAATGTGCGATTCGTGCTCGAAGACGCCGGGGCTAATTGGAACGACATCGTCGATGTCACCGTGTTTCTGACGCACATGAAAAAGGATTTCCAGATCTACAACAAACTTTACGCCGAACATTTCGCCGGTGATGGCAAACCGAATCCAACGCGTACGACGATTGAAGTCGGCGCGTTGCCAACGCCGATTGCTATCGAGCTCAAAGTGATTGCGGCGACAGCGTAGGTGCACGCTCTTCTTCCTGTCATTCCGAGCCCTTCGACTTCGCTCAGGACAGGCTCCGTCGAGGAATCTCGCGATTTTTGCTTTCGATTACGAGCAGGATCAAAAGCATGAGCAGGAGTCAGCCGGTTCGCATCATTGCCGCAGATCACACCGGAATCACAGTCTCGAACCTTGAGCGATCACTGGCATTTTGGCGCGACGTTCTCGGCTTCGAGCTTTCACATACGGCGCATCAAACTGGCGAAATGGCCAGCAGAGATCACAGGAGTCGCAGGTGCTGAGATCAAGCTCGCCGTCGTGAAAGCACCGGGTGGTCACAAGATCGAGCTGCTCGAATACCTTGCACCGGCCGAGCGTAAACGGGGTGTCGATCTGAGGCCATGCAATGTCGGTTCTGTGCACGTCGCGCTCATCATCGATGATCTCGACGCGATTTTGAGCGCGATCAACGTGTCCGGTTGGAAAGTTGCGGGTAAACCGCAAACTCTTCAGTCAGGCCCGAACGCCGGTAAGCGCGTCGTATACGTCCGCGACCCAGACGGCACGACCATCGAATTCATGCAGCAACCTAGTTGAGAGCTGATAGTTGATGGCTTCAGACTCCGCGCTGCGTTTGAATTCAGCGTTGGACGTTCGTTGTTCGGCGTTCCACCTTGGCTGCTAACGTCCATGACTTTTTCCACTGACAAGCAATTCGCATTGCAGCTCGATTCCGACGACTCGCTTCGGCATTTTCGAGAGAAATTTTATCTCCCGCTTGGCAAAGATGACAAACCGCTGATCTATTTTGCCGGCAATTCGTTAGGGCTGATGCCAAAGGCCGCCCGGGCGATTGTCGAAGAAGAATTAGACAACTGGGCGAGGCTTGGGGTCGACGCGCACCACGCGACCGACACGCCGTGGTACACCTATCATGAAGCATTGCGCGAACCGACCGCGCGGCTTGTTGGCGCGAAGGCGTTGGAAGTGATCTGCATGAACAGCCTCACGGTGAACCTCCATCTGATGATGGCGACGTTTTATCAGCCGACCAAATCGCGTTTCAAGATCTTGATGGAGGGTCCGGCGTTTCCTTCCGACACCTATGCGATCAAAACGCAAATCGCGCATCATGGGCTGGATCCAAGAGACGCGCTTATTCTCGCACCGCCGCGTAAAGGCGAGTTTGCAATCCAAACGGAAGACATTCTCGATTTGATCAAGAAGCACGCCGATCAACTCGCGGTGGTGATGCTCGCCGGCGTGAACTTTTTCACGGGTCAATTGTTCGATATCGAGAGAATCACTGCGGCAGCAGAGGCACGCGGCATTGTCGTTGGGTTCGATCTTGCCCACGCGATCGGGAACGTGCCGCTGACATTGCATGAATGGAACGTCGATTTTGCTGTCTGGTGTTCGTACAAATATCTAAACGCCGGACCAGGCGCAGTCGCGGGGGCGTTCGTCCACGAGCGACACGCGACCAACACGAAATTGCCGCGACTAGCCGGTTGGTTCGGCAACGATCCAAACACGCGGTTCCGGTTACATCTGGAACCTGAATTTGTCCCGGTTGCCTCGGCCGACGGCTGGCAGATCAGCAATCCGCCGATTTTCGCGATGGCGCCGTTGCGTGCCTCGCTTGCGATCTTCGATGACGCGGGCGGAATGGAGGCCCTGCGAGCAAAGTCCATCAGGCTTACAGGCTATCTCGAATTCTTGTTAACGAAAAATGGATCGAAAAAATTTACTGTCATCACACCGCGCAATCCTGATGAGCGCGGTTGCCAATTGTCGATCCTGGCACACGAGCATCCGGAAGAATTGTTCAGCAAACTCAAAGCCGCGGGCGTGAGGTGCGATTTTCGCGAACCGAACGTCGTCCGAGTTGCTCCTACACCACTCTATAACACTTTCCGCGAGGTGTGGCGTTTCGCGCGAATACTCGCCGAAGAATGAAGGGAATCGCAGCCGCATTACTGATCGCGTGGGTGTTTGGAACAACAGCCGTCGCCGCGGCAGATCGCGTCGGCGGTTTCGTAAACGCGTACCTCAAGAAAAAACGAGTCCCTGGCTGCGCCGTCATGGTCCGACACAACGGCAAGGTCGTGCTCGCAACCGGCTATGGCATTGCCAATCTGGAACACAGCGTGCCCGTGACAGCGCAGACAGTCTTTCAATCCGGCTCGGTCGGCAAACAATTCACTGCGATGGGAGTAATGATGCTCGTCCAGGAACGGAAGTTGGCTCTCGACGAGCCGATCTCAAAATATCTTACCGTGCCCGCGAGCTGGTCTGGCATCACTGTGCGGCATTTGCTGATGCACACATCGGGGCTTGGCGACTATCCGGAGAATTTTTCACTGCAGCGAGACTACACTGAAGATGAGCTACTGAAGATAATCGCAATGCAGCCGCTTGGCTTCGTTCCTGGAGAGAAATGGAGTTACAGCAATCTCGGTTATGTCACGTTGGGCATTCTCATACACAAGGTAACCGGCGAATTCTGGGGCGATTTCTTGCAAGAACGCATTTTCAAACAGCTGGATATCAAGCAAGCGCGCGTGATTAGTGAAGCGGACATCATCCCGAATCGCGCAGCTGGCTACGTTCCCAAAGGTGACGTTCTCAAGAATCAGCAATGGGTTTCACCAAGCGTGAACACTACCGCGGACGGGAGTCTGTATTTCACCGTCGAAGATCTCGCAAAATGGGACGAAGCGTTGGAGGCGCAGAAGCTATTAAGTGCTGCCAGCTACGAACAAATGTGGACGCCGGTTCGGCTCAACGACGGAACTACCGCTTGGTACGGTTTCGGTTGGCGAATTGCAAAAACCGATTCCGGCCATCGTATGATTGAGCATGGCGGCGCGTGGCAGGGCTTCGCATCCTATATCGTGCGTTATCCCGACGATCACCTGACCGTCGCTGTTCTGTGCAACCGGTCGGGCGCAAGCGCTGGATACATCGCAAAGCGAATCACCGGTTTTTACGTTCCGGCCCTTGCACCGCGACTCCACACCGCGGTCAAACTCAATCCCGCAATCTTGAATTTGTACGCCGGCGATTATCGCCTTGAGGACCGGTTCACGATTAGAGTGAGCGCTGCCGAATCTCGGCTTGAAACAACATGGCTCGGCGAAACGATTGCGCTGATCCCCGAATCTGAAACCGCGTTTTTCGAGGAAGATTCGGATCGCACGTTTAGGTTCGTGAAAGACGGCAATCGCAAAGTCACCTCGCTGATTATTTCTGTGCCCGAAGAGCTAGTGCTTCACAAATTACCTTGACTGTTATCGAGCTCGCAGCCATCCCGCCTTTATGAACACGCTTCCACTAACCCAGTGCAGTTTGCTCTTAGTCTGGTGAAGGACAAACAACTCTAGAGCATTGAGCTCTACTGGATTGCAGACTGCTCGTACGCGCCTTCAGATCCACATTGTGGAAGGATACTACCCCCCTTGACCGCGAAAGCCTCTCTACGGATTCTTGCGTTGAAGGGCGACTGCGAACGGATGCAGCTCCGCGGTCATCAATCCGCCCGCGACTGCCGGATCTTCTTGCATGAATTTTCTCGCTGCTTCTTCATCGGGTGCCTCAAAAATCGCAATACCAAACGTCTTGTCGCCTGGTTCTGATGTTCGTCCCGCAAGAATCAATTGACCAGACTTGGTGGCCTCCTGAAACCGAGTAAAATGGCGCGCGAGCGCGGCGTTGTCTTCTTTCGTCCAAGCTGAATCCGCATACAACCGCGGAACGGGGCGCAACACATAAATGAACTGCTTCGGCTTCTCAGCTTTTGGTTCTTGCGCGGTCAGCGATTGTACGATTGCGAAAATGCAAATGAGCGGAACGAATAGTTGGCGAGATCGGTCTTTCATATTGAGATTAGCTACTCTGCACGCTCAGCGGACTTGATGCGAGCTTTGTTCGCGTTTGGCGGTTGCCGCTCAGGGACTCGTCTAAGACGGCCTGAGAGTCATTGACTCAGCAGGCTTGAAACGCCAGCAGGATCGTGCCGCATAATAATTGCCAAGCTTTTCGTTTTCGGTCTGGCCCAACTGACTCGTCACTAAGCATGCGGTTATCGTTGCAATTGCAACTGAGAAGTGCGAAAAGCCTGACCAACGAATGAAAATGTCGAAAATGATACGCCGTGTTAGTTGGGTTGCTGTATTCCTCGTTCTGACCCATTCGGCCTGGGCGAGAGACGAGAGATCGATCAAGGATTTGAGCAAGGCCTTGTCGGGGCTCGCGCGTGATGTCGATCCTGCCGAAGCTGAGCAAATATCGGTGATCGCCCACACCACGGCGCGCAGTCTCGCACGCGATTATCACGTGGTTCTAAACCCGGAGTTTCAAGCTTTCCTGGTTAACGTCGGCGCACGGAAGCGCGGCTGGTGCGGTCATTGGGCGGCCGATATTGGAGCGCATTTGAAAGAACTCAAACCCAAGACGCTGGTTCTTCACTGGGGTGTTGCCTACGATCACACATCGAGCGAAAACAACTGCCTTGTAGTGACTGCGCGTAACCAGCCTTTCAAGGACGGAATCATCCTCGATGGCTGGCGCAGGGCCGGCAGATTATTCTGGTGCCCTGTCATAAAAGACGACGAGTACGAGCTGGAACAGCATTACGGCCATTCTGGGATCACCGCGTGGAAAGAGAACATGCAATGGAGCGCTTGGCTGCAGGATTACGAAACGAACAACGAGAAGCCTAAAAGAGCCGCGAATAACAAAGTCAACGAAGCCAGCTCGGCGCGCGAAGAGCGGCCTGCCAACAGCGATTCAAGGCGGCCAGCGACGCAATAGGGGTGCGCGTGAGACCAATCGCAGCGATTCGCCGCTGTCGCTCAAACCGCAGGTTGTCAAACAAAGGAAAATTTACCGTTATTGGGCACACTTGCCTCGGCGCGGTTTTGGTTTGAGCTCTTGTTGTCCCATTCGCTCACGTGAGTCGAGGTGGCATCGAAAGGCCCCCAAAAACGATCCTTATAGATTGTAAGCAGGATCGCGATAGTAACCGTTAAAAGACGAGCTCCGTTAGCAATCCAGCCACCCAGCGCACTGTCATCGATGCCGAAGAGCTCCCACCAAAGATTCATTAAGGAGTGCAAACCGAATACAGCCCAGAGATTGTAATCCCAGCGAACAAACAGCCAGCACCCCAATATGCTGCCCAAGCCTGTCACCGCAAAAATGCCGGTGAGCTGGAGGACTCCAGTGGCCTGATAAGCGTGACCAAGCGCGAAAAGGACGGAGGGGACGAGTGCTGACAAGCAAAAACCCCAGCGTGCTCGGCGATAGAGCTGGCCAAACACGTAGCCTCTGAAGAGCACTTCTTCGGCAAACGGCGCGAGAAAACAGCCGACTCCCACAGTTAGAACGGACATGTTCGGATTAAGTCTGGAGCTAAGCGCGAACGCGATAAACATTGGCAGGGCCGCTATAAACGCAAAAATCGCTGCGCGCCCAATCGGGGCGCGCAATCCCAATTCTTTGATCGTGCGCTGAATTCCTGTCGCATGAGCGATGGTGATACCCCAGACGCTCAGCATAACCTGCACGAGGTTGGCTACACCCAGAGACGCCCAGCCATGGATGAAGCGTCGTGCGCCCGCTAATCGCATCAGGTCGGTCACATGAGTGCCAATCAGAAATGCAATGCAGGCGATGGTTGCGTACCACGTACGCGAATGCTGACGTTTCATAGTTCCCTTGTTAATTGTTACTCGTTTGATGCAGCGTAGCGCGCGGTTAGATTCGAAATAATCGACGGGACGCTGCCGGATGATGTCGCTTTCACTTCCTTTTTTCTTTCCCGGTTTCCTGATTAGTAGATTCTTAATGGGTGGCGAAGTTTGTACTGATTGGTAGCGGACTCGCTGGCGGGTTACTCGCAGCGTATCTTGGACGCCGCGGGTACGATGTCGATCTGTACGAACGCCGGGCTGATCCGCGCGAAGGCAACATTGTTGGGGGCCGCTCAATTAATCTTGCAATTTCGACGCGTGGCATTCATGCACTCGAACAGATCGGGATCGCTGACGAAGCGTTACGGCACGCGATCCCGATGCGTGGCCGGATGATTCATGATAAATCCGGCGCGTTGCATTTTGCGCCTTATGATGTCGATCCCAGGAAATGCATCAACTCGATTGGGCGCGCTTCACTTAACACCACAGTAATCGAAGCGGCCCAGCACTATCCAAATGTGCGGGTGCATTTCAGTCACAAATGCACCGATGTGGATCTGACCGAAGCGATCTGTCGTTTGGAAACAGAGACCGGCAAATTGACCGTGCGTGGCGACGCAGTAATCGGGGTAGATGGCGCATTCTCCGCGGTGCGCGCTTCCATGCAGCGAAACATCGACAATTTTCAATACAACGAGAGCTATCTCGCGCATGGTTACAAAGAGCTGACAATTCCACCTGCGCCGGACGGATCATGGCAAATCGAGAAAAACGCGCTGCATATCTGGCCGCGCAAAAGCTTCATGATGATTGCGCTTCCAAACCCGGACGGCTCGTTCACGTGTACACTTTTTTGGGAATTCGAAGGACCGCGCAGTTTCGCCACAACAAAAACGGACGACGATGTCCGGCGCTTCTTCGATGAAGAATTTCCGGACGCCGTTCCGCTCATGCCGACGCTCCTCGAAGATTTCAAGAACAACCCAACTGGCTCGCTTGTCACGATTCGTTGCGCGCCGTGGTATTACCGCGATCAGGGTCTGCCTGCTTGGCGATGCGGCCCACGCGGTCGTTCCATTTTATGGGCAGGGAATGAACGCCGCATTCGAAGATTGCATCGTGCTCGACGAATGCCTGGATAAATTTGCCGACAACCGCGAACGCGCATTTGCCAAATATTTCGAATCGCCGAAAAGAAAATGCCGACGCGCTCGCCGATCTGGCGATCGGAAATTTTATTGAGATGCGCGATAAAACTGCTTCGAGGGCATTTCGCGCAAAAAAGAAACTCGATCACCTGCTCGAAGCCGCGCTGCCTGGTGTGTATCTGCCGCTCTATACGATGGTCACCTTCACCCGCGTCCCATACGCCCAAGCAGCGCGCCGTGCGCGTCTGCAAGACCGAATTCTTTACACCGCTCTCGTCACTCTCGTCTTGATCGGAATCCTGATGCTCGCAGTTTTGCTCGCCCGCTCTCAGCGGCAATAAAATCGATTTAACCTGTCGAGTTTTGCAGGGCCGCTTTCTTGCGCTTGCGATTCGGTCGAGCTCGTCTGAAGCCGACGCGCTGATGTGCTTCTTGTTCCAGGGCTGCGACGACCTTGTTGAAACCCTTCATATCGGCGGCGGTAATGCGACGGGCAACAGCTCGTTCTAGTGCGGATAAATGACGGTGGACGCGCTGCGCCAGTCTTCGCCCTTTTGCCGTTAGTCTCACGACGAACGTGCGGCGATCTGTTTCGCCGACTGCGCGCGTTATCAACCCGCGCGCTGCCAGGCGATCGAGAATGCTGGTTAAGGTCGATCTCTTGTGCGCGAGGCCGCAGTGGAGATCGGCTACGTTCGCCCGGCGGGAATGAGCAAGCAGCGCTAAAATATGCGCTTCTCCCTGCGTCAACCCGCGTTCCCTCAGGTCGTCAAGATAAAGACCGATTCGGTGCGTCGCACGGTGGACTGGATGAACAAGTCGCAGTGGCATCGATTGAAAGCGGTTTCAGATCCGGTTCCACCCATGAAGTTCGCGCTTCATCACTGAAAAGCCGTTCTGCCGAATAGTAGGCGAGTGGGAAATTCTTTTCCAGTAATTGTGGATTTGCACGCACGAGCTCTTCCAGGCGTTCTCCGCCGCTGTCCGCGTGCGCGCGTGAGAGAAGATGCACCCAAAACAATGTGATGGTCTCGTGATATTTTTGCGGTTTGCCAGCGGCTGCGGCGAACCGGCGCAGCGTATCGCGCATCTTATTGGCAGCCTGCTGCACTGATGAAGATTCGGCGAGATAGACCCACGCTACGTGCAAGTGCGAAACATGATGGAAATCCTCGTTGGCAATCTCGCCTCGCTCGAGCGCGCGCGTCAATTCCACATCAGTCATGGATGCCGCCCTTCGCCAGCGCTTCGTTGATGGCCGTTTCCCAATGATTCCGCTGTTCCTCCGCCCAATGTGCGTCCAGTTTGGCGACCTCTTCATTCCCCTCCGGCGCCAACGCAGAACGCCGATACGTGATCGTTGCTTTGCAGTGGTGTTCGCCGTCGGGAACAACGCGGATCTTAATCTCGTTAGCGGTGAACGCCGGGGTCACAACTACGTATTCTACCCGGCCGTTCCTAACGTCGTATGTCGTGAGCAGCCAGAGTCGATCGCTGCCATGACCGCGGCTCGTAGTGAATACGACGCCCTCGCGCTGTACGCCCTGTGCCGGATGAATAAAACGCGGTAACCAATCTGGCGCCCATTCCGCCTCGCGTACCGGGTCCAAAAAGCGGCGTTACATCCGAGACCGAGCCGTTCAATATGATTGTGAAAGATTGTGCTCGCTGTTCAACCACCGCAGTTCCGGCTTCTCCAGCCAATGCCGCTTGAACTAGCGCAAGACCCAACGCCCATAACGTAAAGTAAGTCTTCATCACGTATTACGATATCGTAGTATCCGATATCGTCAATCATAGAATTCTGCTACTCGATTTTTTCGAGAGAGATGGTGAACCCACGCGATAAAACGGTGCACGGGAACAGCTCGGGCGGAAAGTGAAACCTCATCATCTGCTCGAGGAGGTTTTGCGCTGGCAGCCGTTCTATGACCTCAGTCAGTTCATTTGAATTGTAGGGAGCCGAGCGGGCTTGGTATTCTCCTGCGATGCACCCACAAACTCGCCTGCTTTCTTTTCTCGTTATCAGCTGCCTGCTTTTCGCCCCGCTTCTTCTGCGCACAGGACAATCCACTGAACGATCCTGATTTGAAGGAGATGTTAAAGGAGGCGCAGGAAATGCAAAAGGAAGCCGAGAAACTTCAGAAAGAACCCGGCGGCGCCGGACACAAAGAAGAAACTCGCGGAAATGCTGTCGCAGGCGAAAGAAGAGGAAGCGCAACAGGAGCAGGAGGAAAAACGTGAAAAGGAGAAACTACAGGCCGCGCTGAAGAAGCAACTCGAAGCGCCGGGACCGGTCGTGTTACCCGATTGGACACCGGCTACCCCAGAATTCAAGGCTGCTGGGGCGCCAGCAAGAAAAATCGTGGATGACGAAGTAAAAATCGTTCAGACCGGCACCTCATCCCTTACTCCAGAGAAAATAGCAGACAACTGGCAAGCGGCAGCAGGCAGCAGCGAACAATCTCAATCAGAGCCTTAACAAGATCAATGTGAACGGCAAGATCACGAGGATCTTGTTTCTCAGCACGCGCACCGATCCCAGGCAAGAGGTGGAACTCGAGGCTAGCCGCGAGCCGGACAGCAAGATTACGCAGGTCGAAATCTCCTCGCCGTTGCCGAAGCCTGATATCGAAAGCGAATAAGACACCGCGCTGCAAGGCGTAAAACGCGGTATCACATCCTCGTACACCAGGGTCGTTTCGCCGGACTACCTTGTTCGGCACCAGCGAAAAAAGCGCGCCGCGAACACGATCGCATTCGCCGCCGTTTGAGCGTAGAGCCTTTAAGCGGAGCAAGCGCTCACCTGGACCGGCAGGCAAGTCAATATGTTGGAGGTGGACCTGTATTCCAAGACCAAGTCGTGACTCATTCGCCCCCGCTCATCTCGCCCGCTCCCCTCGCGGACTTGACCGTCTATGTCGCGGCGTCCCCGCTGGCTCCATTCACCATCGTAAATGTAATACGTCGTCGCGCCGTTGAGCGTGCGTTTCACACAACGGCTCTTTCCGCGCAAGCCCCTTTTTCGAGAAATCGAAATCTAGCTCCTAACAAGTTCAGTTCATTATTGCGTAGACATGCCTCTCGCATGACGCTTTCCAAGTTTCTGAATAATGAATCCAGACAAGCTTTTTGATTATCTCGAGGGCAGGTTGCCCGCGGCGGAGCGCGCTGCGCTGGAGCAGCGATTGATCTCGGACAAGCAATTGCAACGCGAGTTGGCGGTGGCCCGACAGATTCATGCGGGGATGCGCGGCGATTCTCGCGAAGTCCTGTTGCCACCACGACCCGATGTGACGGAGGAAGGCCGTAAGATGGCGCTTCGGGTAGGCGCAGCGTTCATCGTTCTGATGGCTGTCAACGTCGGAATCGGTCTTTGGTTAATCGCCAGGCACGAAACAAAGAACCCGAATCGGGCGTTACTTGAAAGGCAGATGCGGGAGCAGATCGCGAATTCCTTGGAGCATGCAGCCGCGGCGTTTACGCCTGCGCCGCTGGGTGTTGGTGAAATTACGGTTCCTGCGGCAACTGGGAAACTGGAAGCGGTTGCGGAAGAAGTGGTCACCATCGCAACGCGATTCGGCGGTTCTGCTGCAAAAGGTCTTCCGGATCGGGGCCGACTTAGTGTTCTTGTCGATGTTCCATCAAATCGCGAGCCGGAATTTCGCGCAGCGATTTCGTCGATGGTCGGGGAAGCGCTGCCGGGCTCGGTGACCCCGGCTACAGCCTCGCAAGCGTCGGAATCACCGAGCCCGACTACAAACGAGAAGAAGAGTTTCGTTGTGCAAGTCGTCGAAGCTGGGGCAGGCGGGCCAATGTGATGGCGGTCATGTTCCTCAAGGAGCGGCGGTCTCCAGTCCGCCGTGTCTTTTCTTTATTCAGTTGCGGACGTCCCGCGATACACGTTGTCTGTGCCGCTACGGACGTCTTAAACAAACCCGACACTGAAAATCG
This sequence comes from uncultured Verrucomicrobiae bacterium, assembly GCA_963758425.1. Lineage (GTDB taxonomy): Bacteria > Verrucomicrobiota > Verrucomicrobiia > Chthoniobacterales > UBA10450 > Udaeobacter. Next base: position 8,917 of record CAVWVV010000004.1, on the reverse strand, counting down.
GCGGCGGGCTGGAGACCGCCGTTCCCTGGAAAAGTGATTGCGGTCACGTTTGCTTTGCCGGCGGAAAGCCAGGAATTCCTGCGTTTCTTAGGCAGTAAATCCCAAATTGATCGCAATAACATCCCGATAATTCGCGGCAAGATCGATGATCGCCAGATAGAAATTCTTCACACAGGTGTCGGAGAAAAAGTCTGCCGGCAGCGCCTGGGAAAATTTCTTCAGGACCAACAATTCGATTGTTTGATCAGTGCCGGCTTTGCAGGGGCGCTCACCAATGAGTTGAGAATTGGCGATCTTCTCCTGGCGAAGAATTTTTCGACGGTTGACCTGGGCGAGAGATGGTCATCGCTTTCGAGTTTGCCGATCCATTTCGCAGATATTTTGACCGTGCCTGCGCTAATCGAATCTGGTGAGGAGCGAGTGAAACTTGCACTCGCATCGGGAGCAGTGGCAGTGGACATGGAGACGGAATTCATCGCGCGCGCCTGCGCCGTTCATGGGATTCCGGTGCTTTCACTTCGTGTAATCAGCGACACACCGAAGGAACTTTTCCCAGCTCCAACGGATGTCCTTTTCGACATCGAACGACAGCAAACACAGATGCTGAAATTAGCGACGTACTTTTTTGCGCATCCACATCGCGTCCCACGCCTGGTTCAGTTTGCGCGAAGGATTGCCCGCGCGAGAAAGATTCTGGCAGATGCACTTGCCGATGTCGTGCGCAACATTGAGTTGTAGCAGCTCGCGGAAAATGTCTCATTAACACCGGGCTTTAGCCTGGTGGTCACACATGCCCCTGCGCACCAGCCGTTTCAACGGCTTTCCTCAGCTCGCCAACAAAATCCATGCCGCTTGACGAACTCCTTTAACTCATCGGCGAATGGCCGCAAACGATGATGTTCTTCCTGGCCGCCAATGTACGCCGCGACTTGATCCGCATTTGATTCCGATACAGAGAATGCGCCATAGCCTCTTCCCCACGCAAATTTTCCCGTGATGACGTTATTAGCATTGATCCAGTGTGAGGAGCTGCCCTTGAACAACTGCACCAGGTCCTCGATTGAGAGATTTGTGGGAAGGTCGATAAGTGCATGAACATGGTCCGCGTTCACGTAATTGATTTTCATGTAAACGCCTTTCGTCTTGGCATAATCGCGTAGATAGCGTGAGACTTGTGCCGCAGCCTCTTTATTTAACATTTTCTCGCGATTCAGCGTGCCCCAGATCAGATGTATCCAGCAACGCGAATAGGAGTGAGCGGACATGCCGTGATGGTAAGCCGTTAAAACGGCTGGTGTCCTTCCTTGGCAAAAACCACCGGCCTGAAGCCCAGTGTCAATGAAAATGGATTCGTCGAACGCGCGGAATTACTGCGCCGGCTCGATGTGAACGAGCACATCGGCAATGCGTGAGTCGCTTTGCTGGATTGCGTTTTTTACCCGATGCGCAATCTCATGGCCTTCTTGCACAGAGATCTTGCCATCCACTCCGACGTGAAGATCGACATAAAACTCCAATCCCATTTTGCGGGCTCGGCATTTTTCAACGTCGATGACACCGGGGACTGTGCTGGCAACTGAGCAAACAGATTTGACCATTTTTTGCGGCGCGGTGTCCATGATTTCGTAAAACGCGGGGCGCATAAGCCTGACGCCATTCGCTGCGATGACCACGCAGGCGAAAATGGCAGCCCAATCGTCGGCACTCTGCCAACGCTTACCACCGATCAAAGCTACTGAAATCCCAACGAATGCAGCGGCGGACGTGAGCGCGTCGCTGCGATGGTGCCAGGCATCGGTTTGCACGGCTGTACTCTCCACGTCGCGTCCAATCCGGTTCGCATAACGAAACAAAGTTTCTTTTATCACAATCACCACGATCAATATCCCGAGCGTGTACGGCGCCGGCGTGTGATGCGGCAGGAAAATTTCGCGCATACTTTGAATGGCAAGACCAACTGCGGCGGCCAGAACTCCAGCTCCAACAATCACTGCCGCAATCGGCTCCGCTTTCCCGTGCCCATAGGGATGGGAAGCATCAGGCGGACGGGCTGCAACTTTCAGTCCGCTCCAGATGACAAACGAGCCCGCGATGTCGAGCCCGGATTCAATGCCATCGGCAATGAGGACATAGGCGTGACCGAACACGCCACCGAGAATCTTCGCCACCGCGAAAATCGAATTCACGATCATGCCGAAGAGCGCAACCCGCGCACCCGTCTGCCACGCAGACGAAGTCATCCCGCCAGGCGCCCGGCGCGTTTGCAGATTGTTTGTGGAGGCGTGAGGATGCTGGGGCGAGGACATCATGAAAACTATAAACGCAGCCGTGTACGAAACACACGGAAATCCAGCGGACGTGTTACATGTCGAATCACGACCATGGCCGACACCAAGCGCTGGCGAAGTTATAGTGAAAATGCGCGCAGCGCCGATCAATCCGGCCGACTTAAATCAGATCGAAGGAAAATATCCGGTGCGAGCAGAACTGCCGGCGACGCCCGGGTTCGAAGGCGCAGGAATCGTTGCCGAGGTGCACCGTGACGTCACCAACGTCAATGCGGGTGCATTAGTGATTTTGCCGCACAACGTCGGCACATGGCGCGACGCCGTTGCAGTAAAAGCCGATGAATTAGTTGTCGTCCCTGCGGGAATTGAGCCTGTGCACGCAGCCATGTTGAAAATCAATCCGATGACGGCGTGGCGTTTGCTGCACGATTATGTGGACCTTGCACGCGGCGATTGGCTGATTCAGAACGCCGCGAATTCGGCTGCAGGGCGCGCGGTCATCCAAATCGCGCACGAACTGGGCTACAAAACTGTAAACGTCGTGCGGCGCTCGGAATTAATCGGCGAACTCCGGGCAGAGGGCGGCGATGTTGTCCTGGTCGATAGCGAAAATCTTCGCCACGAAGTGCAAGACGCCATCGGCGGCCCGCCGGTTCGTCTGGGATTAAACGCCGTCGGCGGCGAAAGCGCGTTGCGTCTGGCAAATTGTCTCGCGCCGGGATCAACGCTGGTGACTTACGGAGCGATGAGTTTACAGCCGCTGAAAATCCCGAACGGCCTGCTCATTTTCAAAGACCTCCGTTTCCGGGGCATTTGGATTAACAAATGGTACGACAACGCGACGCCGGCTCAACGAATGGAAGCATTTCAACATTTATTCGAAATGGCGAAACGCGGTCTGCTACAAACGAAAGTGGAGAAAGCTTATCCACTGAGCGAGGCGAAATCGGCCGTTGCGCACGCAGCACGCGGCCAGCGTAGCGGCAAAATCATTTTTGAATTCGGTCAGTGACGTACGCTTCCGCCCAACACGTCAATGAAGCTTGACAGGTCCTTTCAATCAGGCCATCATAGCCCGAATGAGGGCGGCGAACATCACAGAGGCTAAAAATAACCTGAGCAAGCTGATCAAAAAAGTGCGGCACGGCGAATCGGTGCTCATTCTCGATCGGAGCATTCCGGTTGCCCGTCTAGAACCATTGCCACTGGGAAGCAGCGAAGCAGATGAAGCCCGGCTGGCGGAACTGGAACGGCAGGGCCTGTTAAAGCGCGGCAAGGGCAAGTTGCCAAAGGATTTTTGGACGCGGCCCCGACCAAAGCTCAAGGGAAGCGCCGTTGATGCACTGCTCCAAGAACGAAAAGAAGCACGATGGTGACCTATTGGGACGCCTCCGCGCTGGTTCCGCTCGTGGTCAGAGAAGCAACGACTAAACTCTACACGAAGATCGCGGAAGAAACGCAAATTGTCACGTGGTGGGGAAGCTACCTCGAGTGCACATCTGCAATTGCGCGACTCGCTCGACGAGGAAGTGCCCCGGCCCAAGTGGCCGAGTCATATCGAATGTTGGAGTTGCTTGCTGGAGAATGGCGGGAAATCGGGTCAAGCGAAAAATTACGCCGCGCTGCTGCGCGAACTCTCAAGACACATGTCCTGCGCACGAGTGATGCGCTCCAACTTGGCGCTGCGATCATCGCTAGTGGATTTGAGCCGCACACAGCCCGCTTTGTCACTGAAGATAAACACCTGCGCCAAGCGGCAGACCGCGAAGGCTTCGTGGTCGGTTAGCTTCGATTACGGATACTCGCCGCGGTGAGTCAAACGCTGCAGGCGCTTTGAGGCGCGTTGTTGCCAGCTAAATCATTTTCGAGTTTGCCCAGTGATTCGACCCCGAAGGCTTCTAGGTCCCCGCCTCTCCCCTTCTGAAGGGGAGAGGACTGAGGTGAGGGGTCTTCATTTCAGCGACGTGACCCTCACCCTACCCTCTCCCTTGCAAAGGGAGAGGCGATTCTCAACTACGCACTAGAAAATCTCTTGGAGTTCGACTGAAAATGTAAATCCAAGGAACGGCGCTTTCCAGCCACCGAGGTTATTTTCGAATTTGCGGCGTAGCCACAGGGGTGTAGCCTCGAAAATGGTGCGTTCCTTTTGCCCCCGCGTATTTCTTCTCATTGGACTAGCCAGTAGTCTCACCATACGTCACATCGAATGCGCAACGGTCCCCGAACCGGGTGATTTGCGCGCGGCCGGGAAAGTGGAGTTCCCGATATCGTGCACGCCTTCCGTGCAATCTGAATTCTCCCGCGGTGTAGCGTTGCTGCATTCATTTTTCTATGAAGAGGCGCGACGTGTTTTCACCTCTGTCGCCGAGCGCGACCCCAAATGCGCGATGGCTCAATGGGGAATCGCCATGACATGGTGGCATCCAATTTGGACGCCGCCAACTCCGGATGAGATGAGCGCCGGCAAAGCGGCCATTGAAAAAGCAATGGCAATGAACGCCGGAACGGATCGAGAGCGAGGATTCATCACGGCACTCGCTGTTTATTACAATACGCCGGACAATTCGAACGCAAGCGCGGTTGGACAATCGTGTCATGGACCAGTCGGACCACGCGACCGTGTGATCGCTTACGAAAAAGCGATGCATCAGCTGCGCGACAAGTATCCGGACGATTTTGAGGTGCAAGCCTTCTACGCTTTCGCGGTCCTGGCTGCAGGTTATGCCATGCCTAATGACACGACTTTATCGAAACAGCTCGAGGCAGCCGCCCTGTTCGAAAAGCTGTGGAAACAAAACCCAAATCATCCCGGTGTCGTTCATTACCTGATCCATTGCTACGATTATCCCGCACTCGCCCAACGCGGATTAGCCGCCGCGCAGAGTTATGCTGCCATCGCGCCGTGGGTACCTCATGCGTTGCACATGCCGTCGCACATCTTCACGCGTTTGGGTATGTGGGATGAATCGATCGCTGCGAACGGAGCTTCAGCCGAGGCTTCGCGCGCATATGCGGCCATGCGCCATCGCGATGCCACCGAAGCGGAAGAGTTACACGCGCTCGATTATATGGCCTATTCTTATTTGCAGGAGGCCCGGGACGCTGAGGCGAAGAAAATTGTCGAGCTTGCTGCCAAAGTGCGGAAGACAAATCCCGAGTTGGAATTCAGCGCGGCTTATGCTCTGGCAGCCATTCCGACACGTTACGCTTTCGAGCGGAACGATTGGGCGTCGGCGGCAACATTGACTGTTCCAAATCTCCCGCACTGGTCCTCGTTCCCATTCATGGAAGCCTTGATCGAATATGGTCACGCCCTCGGACGCGCACACACCGGCGATCTCGACGGTGCGCGGAAAGCAATCGCCCGAATGCAGCAACTACGCGATGCGACGAAGGATCCCAAGTTCGACTATTTTAAGAACCATCTCGATCTGCAGATGCAGGCGGCTTCGGCTTGGGTAGCAGCGACCGAGGGTAAAAAGAACGACGCGATTGAGATGCTGCGCCGCGCCGCGGATGCAGAGGACATTCTGGGCAAGCATCCGGTTTCGCCCGGTGCATTTGTTCCGATTCGCGAACAACTTGGCAGTCTGCTGCTCGAAGTGGGTCAATCAAAGGACGCGCAACGGGAATTTGAAGCTGCGCTCAAAATCTATCCGGGACGATTCAGAGGTCTATATGGAGCCGCGCGCGCCGCCGAGCAAAACGGGGACAAGGAAAATGCAACCCGCTATTACGCGAAGCTCGCCGCACAAACTGCAAACGCCACCGGCTCGCGAGATGAATTGAATCACGTTCGCGAATTCCTCGCTGCCGAAGCTAAAGCGAGCGGATCCGAATAACGTCAGCGCTCGCGAGTAGCAAACGGTCGGCGCGTCAAAATTACCTTCGAATTCGGCGATAGAGCTAAGGTCACACGAAAGGCACGAACGCCACACAGCGCAGAGCCGCAGCGCAAGGGCAATTCGTTGTCATGTTGAGCGGAGCGAAACATCTCTGGCTATTCCGATTGATTTGCTTTGCTTTCACCAACCAACTGAGATTCTTCACTTCGCTCAGAATGACATCGTAAGATCCTTCTTGTGTCGCCGTTCGCCATCATTGCCTTGGTTCTGATTCTCGCGCGCGTCGTCACTGAACTCTGGCTAAGCGGACTGAACCAGCGTCACGTGCGCGAGCGCGCGAATGAAGTGCCGCCTGTATTTCGCGGAATCATCGACGCGGCGATGTATCGCCGTTCAGTTGATTACACACTGGCTAAGAGCCGCTTTGGAGACATCGTCAACGTGTTCGATGCCGTGGTGCTCATCGCAGTGCTTTTTAGCGGCCTGTTACCATGGGTGTTTGGAAGATTCAGCATGCGCCTCGGCACGTCGACCCTGGCCATGGCTGGTTTCCTCTTTCTTACAGGCATCGCGTTGAGCATCCCGGGATTGCCGTTCGCCTGGTACGCGCAATTCAAAATCGAAGAGCGATTCGATTTCAACACCACAAGCATGAAGACGTGGATCGCCGATCGTATCAAAGCATTGCTCCTCGCACTGCTGCTCGGCTATCCGTTGCTGTGCTGGTGTTGAAACTGATCGAGTGGACTGGCACAAACTGGTGGCTTTGGTCGGCGGTGGTTGTCATCGCATTTCAATTGCTTCTGTTGTTCATCGCGCCAGCGATCATCATGCCGCTTTTCAACAAGTTCACGCCACTGCCCGAAGGAGAGTTACGCCAACGCCTCTTTGCACTGGCGCAGCGCACCCATTTCGCCACGCGCAGCATCGAAGTGATGGACGGCAGTAAACGCTCGCGCCACTCCAACGCCTTCTTCACCGGGCTTGGACGTTTTAGAAAAATCGTGCTGTTCGACACACTGACCGCACAGCTCACCGAGCCCGAGCTGGAATCCGTACTCGCGCATGAAATTGGCCATTACAAAAAACGTCATGTAATCAAGATGCTCAGCTTTTCCATCGCCGGCGTTGTCATGGCGTTCGCGACGACCGCCTGGCTGGCGCGCCAGCAATGGTTTTATCGTGCGTTTGGTTTCGCATATCAGGAAGGCTTTGCCGCCGCACATTTCGTTCCCGCCATATTGTTGTTCGCGCTGCTGGCAGGGACGATTAGTTTTTGGTTTTCGCCGTTGCTTCACATCTGGTCGCGCCGTTTCGAATACGACGCAGACGCATTTGCCCGTGTCGCAATGGGAGAGACGCAGTCGCTGACTCAAGCGCTGCGCAAACTGACCAAAAACAACCTGAGCAATCTCACGCCCCATCCGCTGTACAGCAGCTTTTATTACTCGCATCCGACGCTACTGGAACGGGAACGCGCTCTGCGAGTAGCGGGTTAGCGCAAGCGGAAGGATGTCTTGTAGATTCCACACGTTACATTTCCTTGTCATGTTGAGCGAAGCGAAACATCTCTGGGCTATTCGATGGCACGTTGCGGGAATAACATGATTTGAGATTCTTCTCCCGCGACTGCGGGATCAGAATGACAGGCTTCTAAAATATGAGAGTCACTGTTGTTGGGGCGGGAATTAATGGTGTCACCGCTGCGATCGAATTAAAGAAGCGCGGGCACGAAGTGATTCTGATCGATCCGGGACCGTTGCCGCATCCGCTGGCGGCATCCACCGACATCAGCAAAGCGGTTCGCGCAGCTTATGGCGCGGATGAAGACTACACAGAGCTAGCCGAACGATCGATCAAACTGTGGCGCAAATGGAACGAAGAATTCGGAATTGAATTGTATCATGAGACTGGCGTGATGTTCGTGCGCCGTCGAGAGATGAAGCCGGGCGATTTCGAACACGAAACTTTCAAAATACTACAACAACGCGGACACAAGGTTGAGCGCATGAATTCAGCGCAACTGTGGAAGCGATTTCCAGCCTGGAATCCTGAATTGTTCCAAGATGGTGTTCTTGAGATCGAAGCCGGTTATGCAGAAAGCGGGCGCGTCGTAACGGCGCTGATTGAGCGCGCGAAATCCGCCGGCGTTGAGCCTTGCCAAAACTCCAGGTTTTCTCATTTAGAGGAAGGCGACGGTCGTACGAAAGGAATCGTATTGGACAACGGAGAACGCATCGTTGGCGATCGCGTTGTGATGGCGGTCGGCGCGTGGACTCCCTATCTGCTGCCTTTCACGAAAAAGTTCTTCCGCGCCAGTGGCCAGCCTGTGTTCCACTTGAAACCTCAGCGACCTGATCTCTTTGCACCTGAGCGTTTCCCTGTCTTTGGCGCGGACATTACGACGACGGGATATTACGGATTTCCGCTAAATCGTGATGGTATCGTGAAGATCGCAAACCACGGGCCGGGACGCGAGATGTCCCCGAATCTCCTCAACGCGCTGTGACTTCTGAAGAAGAAGAGAATCTGCGCAAGTTTTTATCATGGGCATTCCCAACACTCGCCGAGGCGCCGATCGTTTATGCGCGGATGTGCATGTATTGCGAAACGCACGATGGAAATTTTTGGATCGCGCGCGATCCGGAACGTGAAGGACTCGTGATCGCTGCAGGTGATTGCGGACACGGCTTTAAATTTGCGCCGGTGCTCGGTGAAATGATTGCCGATGCTGTCGAGCAGAAATCGAATCCGATTCTGGAAAAGTTCCGTTGGCGCCCGGAA
>CAVWVV010000003.1:0-118920 GCA_963758425.1 uncultured Verrucomicrobiae bacterium | reverse complement strand
GAGTATGAGCTCGTAGCCGTTATTGGCGATCATCGGTTGCACCGTGACGCCGAGAAATTGTAGGGCGCTTCTGCGAAACGCCTTTCCATGCCCGGCGGCTGGACAGAGACACCGCTACAGCTCGCTTCGATCTCGCGATACGCGCGGCGAACAGCAGCCGCGCCGCGCAAATTCAGTTTTACGCCGCCCACGTCACTTTTGTGCGTGATGATTTCAGAATAAATCTTGAGCACGACTGGGCCGCCGATTTTTTGTGCAAGCTCGACAGCTTCCTCTTCAGTCGTCGCGATCTTCGTTTCTGCACGGCGGGAATTCCGTAGGCCGCCAGGAGTTGCTTGGATTCTATTTCGGTTAGCAGTGTGCGCTGCGCTTTCCTTGCGCGATTGATGATCTGTTCGGCGCGTGATCTGTCGATCTCGGCAGTCGCGGTCAGCTCTGGTGTTTCGTAAAGCGCATCGAGATTGTGGGAGTAGCGCCACATCGCGCAAAACGCGCGCGCGGCCGCGTCTGGATATTCAAACGTTGGAATGCCCGCGCGATCCAGGATCTCCGCACCCGCACGCACACCGACGCCGCCGATCCAACTCGCCAGGACCGGTTTGCCTTTCAGCTTTGCAAATGGGCGCAACCGCTCGGCGGTTTCGCGTAGGTTGGGTCACTGCTTGCGGCGAAAGAATGACGAGCAATCCATCATTGTTTTCATCTGCGCGCAACGATCTCGACCGCCTTTGCGTACGTCTCCGGACTGGCGTCACCGAGAATATCAACCGGATTGCCACGGCTCCAGTGCGGCGGCAAAAGCTTGTTCAGTTCTCCGAAAACATTCGCAGACAACTCCGCCAGTTTCCCGCCGCATTCGACCAGTGCGTCCGTCGCAAGGACACCCGGACCGCCGCCGTTAGTCACGATCGCCAGACGCGGTCCGGCCGGGCGCGGTTGTTTACCGAGCAACTCGGCGAGGCCAAACAAATCTTCGATCGTGTCCACGCGCAGAACTCCCACACGCCGAAAAGCAGCGTCAAGTACATCGTCGCTGCCTGTGAGCGCACCAGTGTGCGACGCGGCGGCTTTCGCCGCAGCTCCGGAGCGGCCGACCTTAATCGCGATGATTGGTTTCGTGAGCGCGACTTCACGTGCAGCGGAGAGAAACGAACGCGCGTCGCCCACCGATTCCATGTAGAGCAAGATGCTGCGCGTGTGCGGATCGTCGCCGAGATGATCAATCAAATCGCCCCAGTTCACGTCGGCCATGGAGCCGATGGAAATGAAGGCGCTGAAACCGAGTTGGATTGACCGGCTCCAATCGAGAATCGCCGTGCAAAGCGCGCCGCTTTGACTGATGAATCCGATATTGCCGGGCAGCGCCAAGGGCTTCGCGAACGTCGCGTTCAAGCCGATGTGCGGCAACATCACGCCTACGCAATTCGGCCCGATGATTCGCATCTTCCCGCGCCGCGCGAGAATCTGTTGTTCCAACTCAGCACCCGCCGGCCCGAATTCTTTGAATCCGGCCGAGACAATGACTGCGCCTTTCACTCCGGCAGCTGCGCATTCGCCAACGACTTCTGGTACTGTCGCTGCCGGCGTAGCAATGACGGCAAGATCGACATCTTCCCCTACCTCACGGATTTTCGGAAACGATTTTTGTCCAAGAATAGTTTTATGATTTGGATTCACGGGGAAAACGCTGCCACTAAACGACTGAAGATTTTCCATCAATGCGCGTCCTACGCTGCCGGGTTTTTCGCTTGCGCCAATGACGGCAACAGACTTCGGCGCAAGCATCGTTCTCAGAATCGGACGACGTTCCGACACCGTTGTCTCGGCAGAGGTCTTAACTCGCGTTTCGGCTGCTTTCATGATCCGGTTCGCCTTCTCGCAGTATGATTTTCGTGCCGGAATGAAATATTAGGCCGCCTAAAGCGGATCCATTTTTCCAATTCAACGGCGGTGAAGGCAATGGCGGCCACCGCCACGATGCGCGACCAAGACTGGCCAGTTATTGGCGCCGAATGGAATAGTCCGTTCATAACAGGTGCGTAGGTGAAGAGAAGTTGAACCACGATGATTGAGCCGATGCCGAGAAGCACCCAAACATTCGAAAAGATACCCAATGCAAAAATTGATCGGGTAAGTGAGCGGCAGTTCAGCAAGTAGAAGGCCTCCACCATCACAATCGCGTTAACGACAACGGTGCGGGCTTCAGCTAAGGATGCGCCTTCTTGCTGCAATTCCCAAAGAAACAAAGCGAAGCCGCCGGCAAACATTAAGAGCGATACGAATCCAGTGCGCATGAACAGAGGAAACGTGAGGATTGGCTGATTCGGATCGCGGGGCGAACGGTCCATCAGATCAGCCTCCTTCGGTTCGAACACGAGCATGGTGCCGAGTAACGTGACGGCTGTCATATTAATCCAAAGCAACTGCACCGGCAGCATTGGCAGGGCGGTCCCCAAAAAAATGGCGGCAAGCAACACAAACGATTCACCGACATTTGTGGGGAGTGTCCAGACAATGAATTTTTTGAGGTTGTCAAAGATGCCGCGGCCTTCTTCTACAGCCGCCTCAATCGAAGCGAAGTTGTCGTCGGTCAGGATCATGTCAGCGGCGTTCTTAGCCACGTCCGTGCCGGCGATTCCCATGGCGATCCCGATGTCGGCTTGCTTCAACGCCGGGGCGTCGTTTACGCCATCGCCAGTCATCGCCACGATTTCCCCGCGACTCTGTAGCGCTTTAACCAGACGCAGTTTTTGTTCGGGAGTCACTCGGGCAAAAACTGCCGAGTTCTCCGCGATCGTAGGCAACTCTTCGTCGCTGGCTCTTTCCAGTTCGCGACCACTGATTGCATTCGGCGTCTCGTGGTTGGATACGCCACGCAATCCGATTTGCTGCGCGATCGCTCGTGCCGTGAGCAAGGTGGTCACCGGTAATCATCTTCACCGCGATGCCCGCATTTTGGCAGCGCCGCACGGCAGCGATCGCTTCAGGCCGCGGCGGATCCATCATTCCTTGCAGACCAAGAAACGTCAGGTCGCGCGCCACATGATGATGGTCGAGCTCGCGCTGTCTGGTTATGGCTTTTCGTTGGGCGAACGCCAGGACCCGAAGACCATTCGCCGCCATCCGGTCCGCGGCGGCGAAGATTTTTTTCGGCTCAATCGGTAACTCGTTGCCATGGTTGTCGCCCATTGTTGAACAGCGTCCAACCACGCGTTCAACCGCGCCTTTTTTGTAAATGATGTGGCCATCCTTTCCCCGATGGAGAGTTGCCATGAATTGATGCTCGGATTCGAATGGAATCGCGTCGAGCCGGTCGAGCTCGCGACGGACATCGGCATGCGCGAGTCCTGCCTTCTCAGCCGCAACAATCAACGCCGCTTCTGTCGGATCGCCTTCCACGCGAATTTTGCCATCGTCGCGGATGAGCACGGAGTCGTTGCAGAGCAGCCCGGCACGAAGACACGCTAGCAACGCTGGATGCGCTTCCGGCACAACAGGCTTGCCATCTGCTTGAACTACCCCGCTTGCATCGTAACCGGTTCCAGTGACTTCATAGAATTGATCGCCGGCAAAAATTTGCTGCACCGTCATCTGATTTTCAGTGAGCGTTCCGGTTTTGTCCGAACAAATAACGGTCGTGCTGCCGAGTGTCTCCACAGCTGGCAATTTGCGAATGATCGCGCGGCGACGAGCCATACGTCGCCACACCGATGGCAAGTGTAATAGTTACGGCAGCAGGCAATCCCTCCGGAATCGCACCGACTGCCAATGCCACGGCAGCCACGAACATCTCGACGATCTTTTCGCCACGCCACACGCCGACGGCGAACGCGAACGCAGCAAGCCCCAAAATTAACCACAGCAAGATCCGGCTAAATTGTGCAACCCTGCGCGTAAGTGGTGTTGACAACTCGACAGCTTCCGAAATCAGCCGCGCAATCCTGCCGGTTTCAGTTTGGTCGCCGGTGGCGCAAACGACTCCTTCGGCTTCTCCCCGGGTTACCAGTGTCCCGGCGAACGCGAGATTCTTGCGATCGGCCAGCACGGTTTCCAGCGCGAGAGGATTGACGTGTTTGCGCGCTGGCAGCGACTCGCCCGTCAACATCGATTCGTCGATCTCGAGACTTCGCAGGCGAACGAGGCGTAGATCAGCCGGCACGCGATCGCCCAATTGAAGTAACACCACATCGCCGGGAACGAGTTCAATGGATCGAACTCGTTGCTTACGCCCGTCGCGGCGCACTGTTGCTTCCGTGACGAGCATTTTCGTTAGCGCCCGGATCGCATCTTCAGCCTTGGTTTCCTGGATGTACCCGATGACTCCGAGGATAAAGACGACGCCAAAAATTACCGAACCATCTACAACTTCGCCCAGAGCAAGCGTGACACCGCTGGCGACGAGCAAGATGTAGATGAGTGGCTGATGGAACTGCAGAAGAAATCGCTTCCACGCCCGTGTTCCGGGCTTCTCAGTTACTTTGTTGGGACCGTATCGCTTTAGTCTGGATTCGACTTCAGCTGCGGAAAGACCGCTTGCCAAATCCGTCTCCAACAGTTCGGCAACCTCACTGACGGGAAGTTCGTGCCAGGAAGTGTGAGTCCCCGTCTGCATACTCTCCAGCCAGCAATCGATTGTTAACGAGACGTTTTGCCCTCGTGTTTGAGGCGCAATACAGCTGGAGGCTTTTGTTTTCGACCGGGCGCACGTTTTCCCGGCCGCACGAGAACGACTGGGCAGGGCGCGAGCCGTGCGACGCGATCGGCGACGCTGCCAATCAAGTATCGATCCAAGCCGGTGAGGCCGCGTGTCGAGAGCACGATTGAATCACATTTTGATTTTCGTGCCGCCATAACAATTTCCTCTGCCGGCTGACCGACACGGACTTCCAGATCCGCAGGCACCTTGTGACCCACGTTTTCATCGGCAAAAGTGCGCAACCGATCCGCCGCCTGCCGTTGCAATGAGCGATCCAAATCCCGCAATTCGTCGCGTCCGATTCCCAACCACCCATAATCAGCCGGAACAACGTAGACAATGATCAACGAGCCGCCAGATTCTACGGCTCGTTTTGCGGCATGGCGCAATGCACGCGCGGACGAATCAGAAAAGTCCACGGGCACCAATATGCGCCGCGGTTTGATCGGAGCGCGACGACTTTGCCTGGGTGATTTGTTTTTCATTTTCGTTGTTTTCGCACGGCATTTTCAGCGCGGAGGAACAACGGCTACTGCCACCTTTGCATGATGCAAAACAGCGCGTGAAACCGATCCCAAGAGTACGCGACCCAGGCCATGCCGCTGGTGAGTTCCGACGACGATCAGGTCCACATGTTGGTGGCTCGCCATTTGAAACAAGTATCCCTCCGGAGTTCCCCAGCCGGGCTCAACGATGGCGCTTACTTCTTGCTTCGGCAGGAGTGTCGCGATGCGTTTCTTCAGATCGCCCTCAAGCTTCTTTTGAATCTCGTCCGGGTTAGTCACCAGGGGCAGCGGTCCTTCATATCCCAAGCGGCGTGCCTCATCCGGAGGCCAATTGCTGTAGAGCGTGGTAGTTTGGCATTTTCCGATTTCGCGGAGCTGATTTACCCAAACCAAAGCAGCATCGCTGGCGGCGGAAAAATCGTATCCCACAAGGATCTTGAGCACGTGCTCACCCCGAATCCAGGAAGGTAGCCTCCCGCCAGGGCGCACAACCAATGTTGGAATAGGCGAAACCTCAGCCGTCCGTTCTGCCACGCTCCCCACGAGCAATCGCTTCACGAGACCGTGTCCTACTGCGCCAACAACGATGAGCCGGCCTCTGGCTTCAGTTGCGACTGTTACCAATTTATCAAACGCAGAACCGCAAAGTAGTTTTTCAACTACGTCTGTTCCCAATCCTCGCAATCGGTCCGCCATCTGATTGAGCTCAGGACGTCGGTGTGCAACAGCCGGCTCGAACAATCTGGAATCCACTGCTGCCATTCCGTAAGATTCGTCCACGTGAACGAGAACAAATTTGGTGCGGAGTCGTCTCGCCATCGCCGCCGCAATGTCAACTGCTTCCGCCGCGGTGGCAGAAAAGTCCGTTCCACATACGATCGGTCGTTCGTCGTTCTTTTTCACAGATTTAGAGTTCTTTTCCGTTTTGCGATAGCTCGCGTAGCAGGAAAATATCTCGGTTTCGCTTAATCGAGCGAGAAAAATAGCCTGCCGGCGCGCCGCTCGGAGTTTTGTGACATGCCTACAAGAGTAATCGATGTGACGCAAACATGGCAGAATTAGTAGCTTCGAGACATTGACGTATAACGTCACTTCGGTGGCGACGCACACGTAACGCGCGTGTGCGCGGGAAATGGTTTTACACCAACAATCCATAAGTTGATACCTTTCTTCGCGCGACCTTGCACTCGGCGGAGGGCGATGTTTGTTTCTCCTGTCTTTAACTTTATGGACTGTCAGCTCTGTTTGAGCGGATGCGCGCGACGGGGACCTAACTGGATGGGGGTAGCTATGTTCGTTCTCTTCGGTGGCGTGGCTTTTCTTAAAGCTTTAGCGCAGCCCGCGCCCACTGGCGGCAGCCCGCTTCCACCGATGCCCATCCCTGCGGATAACCCGCAGAACGATGCGAAAATCAAACTTGGGCATCAGCTTTACTTTGATGGCCGGCTTTCATCTAACAACCAGATTAGTTGTGCGACCTGTCACGATCCTAAAACCGGATGGGCTGGACATGACGCGACAGACACAGGGGTTGGAGGACGTGTCGGAAATCGCAATTCGGGAACTGTCGTCAATTCGGGCTACATGAAATACCAATTTTGGGACGGACGCGCCGCTTCTCTGGAAGAACAGGCACTCGGCCCTATCCACAACCCAGTGGAGATGGGCGAGACGCTGGAGAACGTCGTGCGCAAGCTCAACGCGATTCCCGGTTACAAGCGTCAGTTTCAAGAGGTCTTCCACTCCGACGTCACTACGGATGGAATTGCGAAAGCAATCGCCTCTTTCGAGAGGACGATCGTTTCCGGACCCTCCCCATACGATCGGTTCCTTCAAGGCGACAAAAAAGCGCTCAGCGCTGAAGCACAGCGTGGAATGGAGATTTTCAACGGCAAAGGAACATGTATTGCCTGCCATAGCGGGTCATTATTTTCGGATCAGAGTTTCCATAACTTAGGGATTGGAATGAACGCAGTGAAACCGGACGTTGGCCGCGAAGCCGTTACGAAGGATGCTGAAGACCGGGGCAAGTTCAAAACACCGGGGCTTCGCAACGTCGCGAAGACGTACCCATACATGCACGACGGGCAGACGCCGAGCTTAGAAGCTGTCGTTGAGCTCCACAACAAGGGAGGGATTCCGAATCCAAACCTTGACCCCCTTATTAAACCCCTGGGTTTAACGGAGACGGAAAAGAAGGATCTGGTCGCCTTCCTCAAAGCGCTGACCGGGCCTGAGCCTGCCGTCAATGCTCCCAAACTGCCATAGCATCCGATCAGGTTGTTAGTCGTCGTGACCCTTGCGTTCTTCCTTAGCGGTGGCAGAACCTGACCATTCCCGCAGCACTGATTGATCGGCTGGCGACAATCGGGCTTCAGGGTGGAGTGCTACGTAGTACCAAGTGGGCATCTTGCCCTCTGCGACTTCCTCCCAACTTTCGTTCATGGCCTCAGCTTGCTTCTCCGCGCTAAGCTGGTTCCAAGTAGAAAAATTCAACGCTGCCCGCCCCTCGTTCACGTCATGGGCAATGACCCAGGACAGCGGCGCTACGCGCGAATACCACGGCCACACGGTCTCGTTCGAATGACAGTCATAGCATGCGCGACGCAATACCGAGACCACTTCCGCCGAACCGCGAAAGTCGCCTTGCACCGGCGGATTCGTGCGATTTAGCGGCACGAGCTGAATCGCGATGAACGCCACGCAGAATGCGAGGGCAGCCCATTTCACGACACGTCCAAACTGTTTGATCCTTGGTAATCTCATTTCGTTCTATTCTCTTGCCTCTCTGACTTTTGTTTCTGCGCGTTTTCCTTCTCCGAAATCGCTATGGTTGTTTTGAGCACGGTATCGGGATTTAACGAGATGCTGTCGATCTCTTGCTCAACCAGAAACTGCGCGAACTCGGGATAATCGCTCGGCGCCTGGCCGCAGATACCAATCTTGCGATTTTTTGCGCGCGCGGCTGCGATCACCTGAGCGATCATCTTTTTCACGGCGGGGTTTCTTTCGTCGAAAATATCGGCCACGATTTCGCTGTCGCGATCAACACCGAGGATCAGTTGCGTCAGATCATTCGAGCCGATGCTGAACCCGTCAAAGATTTCTGCGAACTCGTCAGCCAGGATCACGTTGCTTGGAATCTCGCACATCACGTAAATCTCAAGGCCGCCTTCGCCGCGCTTCAAGCCATGTTTCTCCAGCTTCGCGATGACTTTGCAGCCTTCGTCGACTGTGCGGCAGAAAGGAATCATCAGTTTCACGTTCGTCAGACCCATTTCGTCGCGTACTTTCTTCATCGCCCGGCATTCGAGCGCAAATCCTGCTTGATATCTCTCGTTGTAGTAGCGCGATGCGCCACGGAATCCGAGCATAGGATTTTCTTCGACCGGTTCGTACGCCGCGACCGCCGATCAAATTCGCATACTCATTTGTTTTAAAATCGCTCAGCCGGACGATTACATCCTTGGGATAAAATGCGGCGGCGATCATCGCCACACCTTGGGCGAGCTTGTCGACAAAAAATTGCGGTTTGTCGTCATAGCCCGCGGTCAGCTTATCGATGTTCGCTTTGACTTCCGGTTTATCGATCTTCGCGTAATCGACGAGCGCGAGCGGATGCACTTTGATGTAACTGCTGATAATGAACTCCTCGCGCGCCAGTCCCACGCCGTCGTTTGGAATAAAGGAGAGGCGAAATGCCTCTTCCGGGTTAGCCACGTTCATCATGACTTTGGTGCGCGGGCGCGGCAGGTCTTTCAAGTTTGTCCTCTCCACTTCGAACGACAGTTTGCCATTGTAAACGAAACCGATGTCGCCTTCCGCGCACGAAACCGTGACGATCTGTCCGTTGCGGAGCAATTCTGTTCCGTGCTCGGTGCCGACGATTGCGGGAAGTCCCAGCTCGCGGCTTACAATCGCCGCGTGACAGGTGCGGCCGCCGCGGTTTGTCACGATCGCGGCAGCCTTCTTCATGATCGGTTCCCAGTCGGGATCGGTTTTATCGGCGACTAAAATCTCACCTTGCTGAAAATCATCGAGGTGTTTTGGGTCGGCTATCACTCGCACCGCGCCGCCCGCGATCTTTGTTCCAACACTTCTTCCCTGGATCAAAATTGAGCCGCGCGATTTGAGGCGGTAATGTTCGATTACGGTTGTGTCCTTCCGGGACTCGACCGTTTCGGGGCGCGCCTGAAGAATGAATAATTCACCAGTGCGGCCATCCTTGGCGAACTCGACGTCCATTGGGGTCAGTCGACCTTTCTTTGCGCTGTAATGTTCTTCAATGGTGCAGGCCCAGCGCGCGAGCTGAAGGATTTCGTCATCCGAAATCGAGAAACGGCGCCGATCTTGCGGTGGGACTGGAATATTGCGCGTGCCGCCGGTAGCGGCTGTGTCATAGACGAGTTTTAACTCTTTGCTGCCGGCAACCTTTTGCAGGATCGGACGAAAGCCGGTCTTCAACGTCGGTTTGAACACGCAGAACTCATCTGGATTCACGAAGCCCTTTACAACGTTTTCGCCGAGTCCGTAGGAAGCGTTGATCAAAACCGCATCGCGAAATCCAGTCTCGGTATCGATTGTAAAAATAACGCCCGAACTACCGACGTCCGAACGCACCATGGTTTGCACGGCGATTGACAAGCCGACCTTGTCATGAGCGAACCCCCGCTCGGTCCGGTACGAGATTGCGCGGTCAGTGAAAAGCGAGGCGTAACAGCGGCGGCACGCCTCGATCACGCGATCGTGGCCCGTCACATTCAGGAAGGTTTCCTGGGCGCCAGCGAAGCTGGCCTCGGGCAAATCTTCCGCCGTCGCGCTGCTTCGCACTGCGACGGAAATGGGCTCGTCTGAATCCCGGCATAACTGAGCGTAAGCCTCCAAAATCTCCTGGCGCAAATCGGTCGGCAGTGTGGCGGCCAGAATTGCGTCTCGAATGGACGCACTGCGTTTTTGCAGCTGCTTTACATCGTTCGTGTCAAGATCGACAAGTTGCGCCCCGATGAATTGATCCAGTCCAGTCTCGCGGAGAAGATGCCAGTAACCGGCAGCAGTGATAGCAAATCCGTCAGGGACCTTTACGCCTTTAGGCTTGAGTTCACGAAACATTTCACCTAACGAAGCGGTCTTGCCGCCGACTAGCGGCACATCTTCAATTGCGATGTCGCGGAACCATTTGATGTACGCGACTTTCGTTGGCGACTTTGTTGCGCTTTCCGAAGTTGCAGTCTTTAGCATGATGCTTTGCCTGCGTCGGGGCTTGATCGACGTTCCATTCTTCGGGCAGGAGCCGGTTCTGGTTTCAATCGCTGTAAATCGCGAATTGCGTTCGCCAGGTACGTCGCCGAAACCGGTTTTGGAAAACAAGCAGTAGCCCCATTCGCATAGGCCAGCGCTTCGACATGTTTGTCATCGTCGCGAGTGATCACAATTATTGGAAGATGTTCGCGCAGCATGGTAATCGCGCTGAGCAGCGTCATTCCGTGAGGTCCATGCTCGAAGTCAATAACGGCAAGATCGAGATCATGGACACCACAGACGGTTTTTAACGCCTCGCCGGGATCGCGTGTGAGGTGGCTCACGCCCCCGAGATCCAAGAGCGCTTCGGCGACGGAATTCTCCAACTCATCGTCGTTCGTAAGCAGAAGCATGACTCGTATCTTCATGGTAGAATTTTTTCGCATGTGGGGATTTGGGCTTTGCAGCAATTGCGAATTGCTCCGCATTTCTTGCCTGCGGATTCTCAATGCGGTTTGGACGCAGATTCCAACAGCCTCGAAATCGTGACCAGATGGAAACCTCGGCCTTGTAAATTCGTGATGATCGCGGGCAAAGCATCCGCGGTGCTGCGAACCCCGACGTGCATTAGAATGATTGCGCCATCTAGTTCTTCATCGCTTTTATTAGTGATCCGATCGATCAGAAACTGGGGAGTTTTTACTGGTTCGACTCCATCCTGACTATCGAGTGTCCAAAAGATCGATCGATAACCGAGGTTGGCCGCGACCTTCAGGACTCGCTTATCCCGTGCTCCGTACGGTGCGCGCCAGCGTGGACGAGGACTTTGCCCCGAGGCCTGAACAATCGTGTGCTCGGCCCGCATGATCTCGTCGCGCACCACGTCATCCGGCTGCTGAGTCAAATCAAGATGGCTCCATGTGTGATTTCCCACTTCGTGACCATGCTTTGTAATTTCGGCGGCGCAGTCTGAATGATCGTGCACAAATCTTCCAGTGATGAAGAAAGTACTGTTGACGTGCGCGTCCCCGAGAGCGGCGATTAAATCTTCGAAACACTCCGCGTCGGCGCCGCCATCAAAAGTAAGCGCGATTTCGGATTTGCCGCGCGGGCCACGAATAACTTCACCGAATGGTCCGGCAGTTTCCGCACGCGCGAGCTGAGGCCTCTTACCAGGCGCAACGCGAGTGGCATAAAGCAGGGACGAGCCCGACAAGATGAACATGAACGCGATCGCCGCTGCCGAAACCGCAACACCGACACGATTTCGGCTCCGGAGGATGCAATTCATTGCGCGCCTCAACTCAGTTTTCACGGATGCCGATGCGTCAGTTCCGCGGCTGCGTTGATCGTGCCTTCAATAAGCGCAGCGATTGCTACCAGCAAAGATGCGAGAAAGAACACTGGATGCACCGCGATGCCGAGACCGATTGCGAAAGCGATCAACAATGTCGCTCTCACTGGTTCGAGAACTGTGAGCAGCACTTTTTTCATAACGCCTCCTTTGGTCGATCAAAGCGTAGTTTGGCTCCGTATTCGGCGATAATCGCGGCTTGGCTTTAACTGCGCAAAAATTGCGAAACTCGCGCCCTCAGGTAGCGAGCGCCAAACGTCTCGCCACATCACGCAAGTAACTTCGACCTCGGCGCGCATTTGCCATCGTAACGGCCGGATCATTGTTGCCGGCCATTTCGAGAATAAATGCGCCGCGAAATTGGACTTCGATTAAATCGCGGAGGAATTTCTCCCAATCGATTTTGCCGTCACCAGGCGGCAAATGATCATCGTCGCTCCCGCGGTTATCGTGCGCGTGAATCATGCGGAGATGGCCGGAGAGTTTATGGACGAGGCTATGTATGTCGCCGCCGAGAAACGCGTGACCGGTGTCGAGGCACACGCCGACCGCAACGGTATTCATGCCATCCAGGATCCACAAAATGTCGCTCGTGTTTCCAAAAAGCAGATGCGGCAACTTGTTCTCGAGCACGCACACGATGCCGAGCTGCTGGCAGTGTTGGGCCACCCGGTTCAACGACTCGACTACATGCTGCATGCGCGGCAGTTGTTCCGAAGCCGAGATGGTCGCCGGATTTTCCGGCCCGGGATGAAGCACGAAATAGTGGACCTGCAAAAGCGCAGCCGCTTCCGCCGCCGTGAAGATCTCCGCAACGGACGCGGTGCGTTGTGCGGCGTCAGAAGAGGCGATATCGATGGCGGGCGCAAATGGCGCATGGAACGAATAAGCTTCCATGCCAAGCTCTCTGATTCGCTCCGCCGCGCGATGTACCAATTTGAGGTCGTGGAAATTAAGATGCTCAGGCGTGGAGCAGACCTCGATCATGCTGAAACCGCTTTCGCGAATCAACGGGAGACAATCAAGAATACTTCGATGATAAAAGCAGCCGGTTGAAAGGCCGATGGGCCAGCTTGTCATGCGCTCTCCTTTCCAATGCCGATTCTTTAAAATTCAGCAGATTGAATCCGCAGTTTGACAATGTGCAGGTGCCTTGCTCCTGAGCCGACACGCAGTTGAAATCGACCAGATCGTCCGTGCCAACCGCGAACAGGCCGCTGAACACGCGCGTGTAAAAATCGGCGCGCGTGGCCGGATCGACATTAACGAATTGCGTCCAGCCGAAATCGCGCTGGTACTTCGAGCAAATCAAGCCCGCGATATGGCGCGGGTGCCAGCCGAGCGCCAGCATCACGCGAACAAGCCGCCGGATAAATGCCGGCCGAAGCAGCAAATCATTTGGCATTTCGAGCGCGACCCGCGCGCAGGCCGGCAGAATTTCCAAAGGCTGCTGATCGTAAGTTTCCGGCCAAAGTTCCCAAGGATGTTGCTCCTGTGAATAGAAGAACGCATGAAATTCTGCGAGCTTGGATTTCTCGTAGGCACGCAGCAATTTCCCCGTTCCGGGCGTAGCGTCGGGAATTTCGCTCGAGGCGCGCGCTGCCAGTTTCACTGTCAGTTGCGGATCGCGCATCGCGGCAATTCCCTCGCGCCAGTCGATTCCTTGCAACGGAACAACGAAAAACGGCTGCAAGTTGCTTAGGATATCCGTGTCGAACGCCCACGGTTGCTGCCACGGTTTCAAGTAAACGCTGAACGGCACGCGGACCATGCGCGAGTAAAGCGGATCGCCGTACTCGGAGATGTCGATAGAAATCATTTCCCGACCATGTTGGGATGGCCCCACCTCGACCGCCGTCAGCTCCACCGGAACTTTTGTCCGCGGCGCGGCGATTTGTTTTACGCGGTGTGCAAGGAATTCCATCGCCAGACCGAGGCCCGCGAAAGCGCGGCCCAGCTCGCGTGGAACGGCGCGATTGTTCGGCGGATGAACTTCGGTTTCGCATTCCCACAAACTCGGGGGACCGCGCCCGATCTCCGCCAGTTCTTTGAACACGGCCGAATTTTGTTCAATTCGCCAGACGAAATGGTGACCCCGTCCGCTTAGAACGTGCAGCGGTTTGATGCCGTACTCTCGCAGAAGCTGCTCAATTGCTTCCACGACAGGCTGCTGAATCGCAAAGACGCGCCCAGGATCTACAAACGCTTCCGCCGGATTATCGAAGTTGACGTATTCAATGTCGAAATCCGCAATCAATACGTCGCGGTCCCAAAGCGAGCGGCAGATTTCGAGACCACGATCGAAAAGAGAGTTTAGCGCGCGCGGTGAATACGGCGGGAATGGCGGGGACGCATTCTCATCACCGGCAGCCACAAATTCGCACGCTGGCTCCTGGTCTTTCGTCGCTCCGAGAAATTCATGGATACGCGCGCGCACATTGGGGTTGCGATAATAACTTCGGCGATCTTCGACTGAATTCACTGCAAAACGGCCTTTCGTTTGCCTGAATCTCCACCGTCAATGCGGGATCTCACTAGCCGACGCTTGCGTTTTACTGCTCAAATGTTGCGGGCCTGGCATGCGCGCGACACAAACCCGCGCCAGCTGCGCTAAACGCATACTTGCGCCCCGGGGACTGCATTCTTCCGCGCCTCCGGAGCTGCGTGCCGCTACAGAATTTATTAAACCGGCTCTAGCCCCGCCCTGGTTTCGCAACAAATGAGCAACCTTTCCCAAAATATGCCGAGCCAGGCGGCAGCCGGCTCCGCTTTAGTTTCTCGAAGACTTTGCCGAGGAATTTCCAAAGAACAATGGAGAGAAAAATGAAAACGAAAAGTAAAATCAGTGGTTACATCGTTCGCAGCGCTTTGTACGCTGTGTTCTTTTCGGTTGCCTTTATCGCGGCTAGTTCAGCCTTTAATTCGCCGAACAGATGGGGCAGCGCGACTGGCGCGTATGAGATAACGGCGAACACTCTGGGCCAGGTAAGAGCGCTTACCTTCGCTGAGCGCCTCGCGTTTCAACACGCGATCGAAGACGTTTACTGGCGTCACCGGATCTGGCCAAAAGAGAATCCTGATCCCAAGCCTTCGCTCGATGCGGTGATGTCTCAGACGCAACTGGAAAACAAAGTCGCAGACTATCTGCGCGACTCGCAGGCGCTGGAAGATTACTGGCAAAGACCCATCACTGCTGAGCAATTACAGGCGGAGATGGACCGGATAGCCCGGGACACTAAACAGCCGGCAGTCCTGCGGGAACTGTTTGAGGCTCTTGGGAACGATCCGGCTGTCATCGCCCAGTGTTTGGCCAGACCAGTATTAACAGAGCGTTTGATCGGCGATTTGCCGGCGCAAGACAAAACTCGGCGCTCTGAGTCTCCTCGGACCAACGGCCTCCGTACACTGTCGATGGCGACAACGTCAGGCCAGGTTGCCTACACTCTTCCGACAATTGCCGGGGTTGATGATCCTCTATGCACAGGTAATACGTGGACGGCTACCAGCATCATAAATGCCCCCATGGCTCGGTGGGCCCACACCGCCGTCTGGACCGGCACTGAAATGATCGTCTGGGGCGGAGAACTTAACCACGTGAAATTTAACACCGGCGGCAGATACAACCCCAGCACGGACAGTTGGACGGCTACCAGTACCACAAACGCGCCTGATATTCGTGCATTACACGCCGCCGTCTGGACCGGCACTGAAATGATCGTCTGGGGCGGAGAAACTAGCGACGTTGGATTTAACACCGGCGGCAGATACAATCCCAGCACGGACAGTTGGACGGCTACCAGTACCACAAACGCGCCCAGCGGACGTTTCTTTCACACCGCCGTCTGGACCGGCAGCGAAATGATCGTCTGGGGCGGCACTGATGGTTCTAACAGTACGAACACCGGCGGCAAATACGATCCCAGCACAGACAGTTGGACCGCCACCAGTACCACAAACGCGCCTAGCGCCCGTATCTATCACACTCCCGTCTGGACCGGCACTGAAATGATCGTCTGGGGCGGCTCACCTGATAATATTAACACAATGAACACGGGCGGCAGATACAATCCCGGCACAGACACTTGGACGGCTACCAGCACCACAAACGCGCCTGGCGCCCGTGCATTACACACCGGCGTCTGGATCGGCACTGAAATGATCGTCTGGGGCGGAGTCGATACCAGCTCTTTCAACACCGGCGGCAGATACAGCCCCAGCACCGACAGTTGGACGGCTACCAGCACGACAAACGCGCCTGATGCCCGTTTCTATCACACCGCCGTCTGGACCGGCAGCGAAATGATCGTCTGGGGCGGAGTCGATACCAGCTCTTTCAACACCGGCGGCAGATACAATCCCGGCACGGACACTTGGACCGCTACCAGTACCACAAACACGCCTAGCGCCCGTTTCGCTCAGACTACCGTCTGGACAGGCAGCGAAATGATCGTCTGGGGCGGCACAACTGATTTTTCGAACGGTATGAATACCGGCGGCAGATATTGCGCACCAACGCCGAGACCTACGCCGACGCCGAGACCACGGCCCACGCCCTTCCCTCGGCCGACGCCGTAGCTGGAAAGGCTGATAGCGGATAAGGGATAGCTGATAGCTAAGCAATTCAGGAACTCGCGAGGCAACTCGCGAGTTCCTTGCGTTCTGTAGTGGCAGTTGATCACATTCTGCGGAGTGACGAAAGCTATGCAGAGAAGGCCGATGCGATTTTCGCCAAACTCCGTCTCCGATCCATCCAGGCGGGCCTCAGCGCTTGTCAGACCGGTGGCCATGACTGTCAGCGCTATTCCTTCCGTTTTCGCACTTCCACGCGCATCCGGCTCAGCTTTTCGTAGAGGCGACCCCTGCGCAGAAGGGGCCACCATTCATAAAGGAAGATTTCCATAGGGCGCCACATGGCCACCCAACCGGCGATGATCAGGCCTTCCCGAAGGACGATCGGTAATGTTCCTGCTCGCTGACGCAGTAGCTGGCTCATGAGTATACACGCGGCTAGAAAAGCCAGCCCGATCATTAGGCTGGTCCGGCCCTGTTTAAGGAGATAGCGGAACTCGAGCCGGTTCAGCTTTGCTCGATAGGCAAAATAATTATGCACAGCAGTTTCAAGCAGATGCCGCGCGTCGCCCGGCCCGGGAAGCTGGTCGACGTGGACGACCAGCGAGACTGGATCGCGGCGCGGAAATTCCCGTGCCCAACCGACGATAAATTCTTCCGCGTCATCATCGAGGTCCCTTTCATGAAAGGGCGAAGGATCCATCGAATTGAAAAGCTGCTCGATTCGATCGACAAAAACTTCGATTCGATGCTGCGGTCTCTTTTGCAATTTGAACTTAAGAGTTCACGCCGGGCGCTGGGACGAAAGCCTGACAAGCTGTGCGCAAATGCCATCGATCTCTCTGACAGTTTTTTCTGTCGGCGGTCCGTTTTCGTTTTGAATGAGCACGCGAATTCTCCGGATGCCTTCCACCATCTTTGCAACGATCGGACGCTTCTTTACTTCGCTGTTCAACCCGACAAGTTCTTTTTCCAGGTAATCGAGCAGAACCGGTTGCCGAATTAGTTCGGCGTGCTCCGGGGAATAATTCTGAAGCACGAGCGCACTGAGCGCTTCGGTGCCACGCAACCACCCGCCAAGGCTCACGAGTTGTGCCAACTCTTTACTCTTAATCTCAATCATTCCGCTCTGGAGATCGGAAAAAACGCCGTCCCATTCTTTGCGTGCCATCGTCCATTTGTTCTTGTCCGCATACTCCATGATGCTCTGGCTGCGCCGGAGCGCGCTTTTCTCCACGCCGAGCGCTCTCGCCAGGTTTAACACAGTGTTGCCGACATTCTTCACTTCCGCGGTATCTTCCGCTTCCATGGCAATGAAGCCTTCTGCAATCTCGACGCCGAGCAGGATGGCAATCTGGACTTGGTCCCCATGTGATTTCCAACGCGCTACCTCCGGTTGCTGCACCGCGCGCCACTTCGCGTCGCGGAATTGGTCCAGAGAGCGGAATATCTCTCTTGGCACAGGCACCACGACGCCTTCCACCTGTCTTGCTTGAGAAGGAAGCTGCCCACTTTGGTCGGAAGGCGCTTGGGCGAAAACAGAGACCGCCAGACCTGTCAGGGCAAAAAAGGGAAGCTTTGGTGCGGACACAACGAGTTTAAAGTCCGCTTGGAAATGTCTCTTCGACTTCTCCAGCCTGCCATTCGGCGGTGCGCTCAAGCGGTTCGACCGCGCGGGTATGATCGTAATGCAAGGATCGCGTCGAACTGGTCGGGTAGGCGCGCGTGAAAATAGTGACTGAGCAATTCTGTTTCCGGGCGATAAATCACGCCGATAGCGCGCTCGAGCCGTTCACTGCGCAACTGCGAGCAAGATCGACATCGTTGCGCGAGATTGAGAAAGAAATTCGGAACATCGACATCATGAAACAGCGCTTCATAACTTTCGGGATGTGCCGGACGCACATTCTTACGCTCGGCCGGTCCGTCCCAATCCGAAGCAGCCGTGACCGTCCCGTCGTACGTGGTGAACCCGATCGACACAGCTTCCTTTCCAAAATGTTCGCGCACGAGCTGCCCAAGATTGAGCTCGCCGCGCTCACCCATTTGAGTCGCGCGGGCATCGCCCAAGTGCGAGTTGTGCGCCCAAACGATGATTTTTGCTGGCGGCCGTTGGTTACGTAAGTGAATCGCCAGCCTGAGGAGCGACTCCATCATGTGAGCATCGCGCAAATTCCAGGAGGACACTTCGCGCCGAAACATGTTGCGGTAATATTCTTCGGCGTTCCGCACCACAAGCGCATTTTGTTCTGCGCAAAAATACGCATCGGCTGCCACCTGGCCGTCGCGTTGAACGTATTCCATGGCTTTGTGACGAAGCTCTACAAGGCTTTTCACGACGGCCTGCTCGCAGCTCGGCGTCATCTGAAACCCGGTCGCGTATCCATAAGTTGTGATGTCCTTACCAAAATGTTCGAAGCAACCGTAATGATGCCGCGCACGTTTCGCCGCTTCGGGATCGACTTTGCTTAGATACGCGAGCACGGCCTCAATCGACGCGTGCAGACTGTATAGATCGAGCCCATAAAACCCGCATTTGCGGTCTTCGTATGGCTGCTGGTCGTTGTGCTCGCGCAACCAGCCGACGAAATCGAGAACGTCAGCGTTTCGCCACATCCATTGGGGAAACCGTTGAAATCCACCTAACGCTTCTACGCTATCGCTGTCTTTGCTCGCGCCTCGCACAAAGCGATTGACGCGATATGCATCCGGCCAATCTGCTTCCACCGCCACAGCGCTGAAGCCGCGCTGCGCAATCAGGGTTTTCGAGATCTGCGCCCGAATCCGATAAAACTCATGGGTGCCATGACTCGCTTCGCCAATTAAAACGAAGCGCGCGTCGCCGATCATATCAATCAGCGAATCAAAGTCGTTAGGCGAACCGACCAGCGGTTCCGCTTTTTCACTAACAAGATCGACGAGGGATTTTGGCATAGAATTCTCCATCAGGATTCGGCTGATAACGGCTGGGGACGACCATGACAGGGCACTCAGCATAACGCGCCACGTGTTCGGCGACGCTGCCGATAAGGGCATGTTTAAATCCCGTGCGGCCATGCGTCGAAGTGACGATGAGATCAATTTCGGGCTGGCTGGCTGCGTTACAGATTTCCTCGATCGCATGGCCGCACGCGGATTTCGGTTTGAACCTGCACGCCCCGCAAAAAATCCATCTGCTTAAGCGCGTCCATCTCTATCCGGGCCGTCTCTTCCACCGCGTCGGCCAGCCCGGAGAAACGGGCGCCCGCGCGGTCAGCGATCACGTAGTTGGTATACGGGTACGTCACATGAAAGAGACGGAGCGTGGCATGAAGCCTCTTTGCCAGGAACGCTGCGTACTCCAACCCGGCGAGCGAACACGTCGAGAAATCTACCGGAACCAGGATTGTGCGAATCGCGAATTCTTTGCTCGCCGCTTTGGATTTCTGTTTTCGCTTCCGTACAACCAGAACAGGGCACGGTGCGCTACGGACGACTCGTTCCGCCGTGCTCCCGAGCAGAAGATGCTTCAGTCCGCTATAGTCCTCGCGTCGAAAGGGCGATCAAATCGGCATCAATCTCGCGGGCCAAACTGACAATCTCCTGGTAAGGTTGGCCAGTGCGCACATGGCAATTCTCCGGACGAAATGTCGGCACATGTTTGCGATGAATACCGGTCAGTTCCTCGTTAAGGAGTTCGATCGCCTCCGCTGATTGCAACAGCAGATGTCCTGCGCCCGGCACCGACGATGCCTCGTCAGGCGGATAGACGTGGACCAGATGAATGGCAGCGCGAAATTGTTTTGCCAGCGAAACGGCGTAATCGAGCGCTTCCGTCGATGCGGGGGAGAAATCCAGTGGCACTAGAATTCTTTCAATTTTGAATTCTAGCTGGTTATCCCGCGCCTGCGGGACTGTGGAAGGATCCTGTGTCATGCTCAATCGGTAAAAGCTCTTGCTCGAGGTGCGGCTTGATTGCTCACGAGGTTTGAAC
Organism: uncultured Verrucomicrobiae bacterium; assembly: GCA_963758425.1. Taxonomy (GTDB): domain Bacteria; phylum Verrucomicrobiota; class Verrucomicrobiia; order Chthoniobacterales; family UBA10450; genus Udaeobacter. The sequence goes on along the minus strand of CAVWVV010000003.1, from coordinate 98,584 downwards.
TGGTTGAAGCGAGCGGAAGTGCGACTTCAGCGCTGCCGCCGGCAATTTCACCAGGTCGGACTCTACGTGCTCGACGATCCGCTCCTGCATTTTGGGCGGCAAATGCTCGACGACTTTCGCGTAAATTGATGCGGGCGCGGCCAACGACCAACCCTCACCAGGGCTGCGCTCTACGATTTTCGCGATCTCGGCGGCGAGTTCCTTGCAAATTCGGCGATCCATTTCTGCTTCCAGTTGCGGCCAATCGGTCAGTGGCGTGCGATGCCGCATCGTTGTTGCATTCATCACGTCAGGAATGTCGAACGCCTGCACCAGTTTCAGACTTGGCCCGCGCGTCGCCGTGTCTTTCACACGATACGCGCGCACGCTGCCGCGATCGGCCACGATGATCAGTGAACTCGCAGTCATCCCAAGTCGGAGAGGTCGGCACTCTCGAGCCGGGGCCAGAGCGCCCGCAATTCCGGCGGAAAAATTCCGAGGACTTTCTCGAGCTCACCCGGAGAGGTGTTCGCGGAGAGCACCCTCAACACAGCCTCGGTCAATCGCATGGGATTGACATTACGGTCTGCGGTAAAATTTTCTCGCACGGCATCATAGAATTCCTGCGCCGTCTTGATCTTTGTCGGCATAGCCGCCGGTTTCCAGTTGTCGTAATAGAATCCGCGCACGAGCATTGGAAGCTGCGCGCCCAGATGTGCGGCTTCCGGCACAGGCAACCGGTCCCGCAGCACATGGAGGACCGCGCGCAAACCGTGGTAAGCCTTGTGATGATCGTCCCAATGCAACAAATCGCTGATTTCCTTCACCCAAAGATTTGTCTTTTGCAGGGTCGTTCCGAAAACTTCCGGTTGATGTGATCTCATAATTTTCTACTGTTTTGTTGTTGGGTTTTGCTGTAGCTACGTCGCTGTGTGACGTGTCACCAGGCGCGTGGCTACAAGTCGGCAATTCGCGCTAAGCCGACGCCATTTGCAGAGCGGACTCCATTTGTTTTGCCAGGGGGAGCTCGCGATGTGCGCAGATGCCGCGCATCGTGGTCTCGACATCCTCGGCCGATAATTCAGCCTTCGCGCCGCCTTGCTCTTTCAGCGCCACGTCGTTCATCGACAATATGCCGGCCAGTCTTCCGTCTTCAGCGCTTATGATCGGCAACCGCCGCACTTGCTTCTGCTGCATGATTTTGAGCGCTTCGTGAATGTCAGTGTCAGGCGAACAGCCGTACACTTGGCCTGAGATCACTTCCTTCACCCGGATATTAGCGGGGTCGCGATGTTTTGTCGCGGCCGCGATGCAAATATCGCGGTCGGTTATCATGCCGACGACTTTCCCACCGGCAACGACCGGCATTACCCCAAAATCGCCTCTCCACATCTGCATTGCAGCCGCAGCAAGGTTGGTTTCCGGGCTGCATGTCTGAACCTCATAAGTCATTACATCTTGTACTTTCATATTTTTTTGCCTTTCTGCCGACACTTAACGCGATGCGCAGATGACATGCTCCGCAAATTTTGCGAACAACTGCGCAATTCTTGTCGGCTCAGGTTTCGGCGGGCTGGCGGTGAGCAGCCAGCGCTAGAAGGTTGCGAACTTCGTCATCGCGGACCTCGGGCCCGGCTCGCTGAGCTTGAACATCATTTTAGTGCCAAGCGACCAGAGATTCGAGCACTCTTCGACCAAGTAGTTCCTGCAATTCGCACTCTCGGGCTGAGACGAGCATTAAGCGAAGTCCCTGTAATTGAAACTCGCAACGTGATCGAAAAGCACGAGCAGGCGAGCCAGTTCAAAGAGCCCGACTGGTGTTCCAACTCCGCTCAGCACGTGCAATGCAGGATGGCGTACGCCTGGCCCTTCTTCACTTCTTCCAACAGCTCGCAGGCTTTCAATGTGGGCGCGGCCATGACCTCGATACCGCGCCGTTTCGCCTCCGCTAGGACTTCGTCCATGACCGGAAGCGCGCCATGGGCGCCGGTTCCCACAATGAGCCGCTTGCCTCCCCACGGAATTTCTTCCCCGACCGAAAGCGGCGTGTGGCCGAACTTTTCGCGGAATTGCTTGGAAGGTCCTTTCTTCCGTTTCCGCACTTTGCCGCCTTCAATCACCACATCATGCGTGTAGCGCTTTCCCTCAACCTCGATCTCACCAAATTTGACCAGTCGTGCTTTCACATCTCAATGTTCCCCTGGATCGCTCCAAGGCAAGAGACAGGGATTCCAAGAGCATGCAGTTAGTCGAGCGCGCCGGTGGCGGTCCCGTTCTCCTATATCATCATCATCGCGTCTCCAGACGAGCGAACCTAACGAAGCTTCGCCCCGAAAATCAAATTTTTTTTTATTTCTCTCGCTGGAGCAATCTGACCGTTGTAATCTAGATTTAATTTTATGAAGCGGTTTTCGGTGTTGCTAAAGCGTTAGACCTACTCACGTTACGATGCTCGACCCTCCCGACCAGACTCCCGCAGCGCGTCGTTTCCAGTTTACCGGGCGTATTCGCAGCTTCTACCATGCGATGCGTGGCATCTTGCACATGGTTCGCTGCCAGCATAATGCGTGGATTCATGCAGCCGCGACGCTGGTCGTGCTTAGCGCTGGGTTCTTGCTTCGCATATCGCCATCGGACTGGTGCTGGATCGTCTTGGCTATTGCGATCGTGTGGACCGCGGAAGCGCTGAACACGGCCCTTGAGTTTCTGGCAGACGTAGCCTCGCCGGAGTTTCACCCGCTCGTTCGCGACGCCAAGGATGTAGCGGCCGGCGCTGTCCTTCTGACTTCTGTAGCTGCCGTGGTCATCGGGGCGATCGTCTTTTGGCCCCATATCGAAAGGTTTTTTCCGTGAGCTATCGTAGGTTCTAAGTAAACACCCCAGCTTTTCATCCGCACGCACGCTGAACGCTTACCCTTGTCGCACTGCGGTCTGCAATCCAGATCTTCTGCTCTTGAAATCAATCGCTGAGACACAGCCTTGCCATTGCTACCGACGAGAGATACTTATCGTGTACTTGCTCCCGACTGTAGCATGATGGCTCATGTAGATGGCCGCTAAGCATTGCTTCGCTTCCTTTTATGAGCGAATGTTGCGACCAACCCCGTGGTAGCAGTGCATGTTTTTCTAAATCCCAACGCGCACGCCGATGTCGGCCTGGTGCTGACAGTGTTCCCGTGGCATTGTCGATCCCTGTTGCGATCACCGAGCCGTCAGGAAGAGCGTTTATCCTTCCGCAACGGAGATATCGCATTGTGAACCTTCACTTGCCCGCGCTGCCGTCGCGCGTAGTCCTGCAACCGCCGTCGCGCCGCTTTAAAGGCATCGCGGATCGCAACGCCGATGTCCTTATGTTGTGGATTTGCTTCAAGGTGCTTCTCCATTCTTCTTCGCTGCTGCGTTGGACGGCGCTGTGTAGAGTCGGCTCGTTCCGCACGACGATCTCACCCCCTGGCACGCCCAACTCAATACGGACGTGAACCTGTTCTCCCAACGTGTGATGGCGGTGCGGGACCTCGACGATCACACGGCAACTTGTGATGCGTTTGTAAAATTCATCGAGTTTTTCGGCTTCCTCCTGCACTCGCGCCGCGATCGCCTCGGATGGTGGCATGTTACGAAACGTGATTTGTCCTTGGTTCGGTAGTCTGCGTCTCCTTCTTCTTAACGGCTCCTTTCACCAGCAAGAACGGCAACAACAATTACGGCGAGTTGTGCATGACTTCGTTCCGGTTATGATTAGCGTTCATACCTATTTACTAAAAATAGAACGAGCAACCCTGCTGCGCTGATTTTGCGGAATGCTAATCCAAATTTGCGGAGGCTGTAGCCAAGTCCCCCTCGCGTCGCTTTTTCGATGACTCGTGAAGATCGCGCGGCGTTTAGCAAACGATGGCTCGAGACCGCCGCGATATGCGCGCTCGCAGGGAGGATTTTGCATGCGTCACTTCGCGGGCCTTTCGCAAGATTTGACCGCATTAGCAAAGATTGGGAAGCTATGCGGCGCACAATGCTGCAATATGATCATAATGAAACCGACCATGAAAGGAACGATCCCGAAATTCGTGGTACCGTTTTTCCTGGCGTTTTCCGCCTGCCAAACAATTCAAAACCCAAAACTGCCGAGTCTCGCGACATCAGAGAAAATGACGTGGTCGACTTATGCAATTGCTACCGAGAAAGGACTCGGCACCTGTGAAGGGATATGAAATCGCACTTCATGATCGTGAACGGAAGCGTTAATCGCGATTTGGCGATGGCCATCGCTCAACATATGAATGTCGGGGTCGGGAAATGCCGCGTCGCGCGCTTTCCCGACACCGAAGTGAACGTGCAACTTGATGAACCGGTTCGCGACTCTCACGTCTTCATCGTCCAGTCATCTTGTCCGCCTGTGGACCAGCGCGCAATGGAAGCATTTGCCATTGCCGATGCATGTCGCCGGGCCGCTGCATCATCCATCACGTGGATCGCGCCGTATTTCGGCTATGCCCGGAGCGACAAACGGCGCGGACGGCGCACCGCCCTGATGGGACGACTGGTAGCGGATTTCGCCGAGCACGCAGGCGTCGATCATGTGATCACCGTGGACCTGCACTCGCCGCAAGTAGAAGGATTTTTCCATGTGCCAGTGGAGAATCTGACAGCAGTGCCCGTCATCTCCGACGCATTGAAGCGAGATATGGAACCTGGATCGGTGATTGTCTCTCCGGATACGGGAGGAATAAAACTGGCATCGGCGTACGCTTCCCGCTTGGGCTGCCCGGTGGCGGTTCTTCATAAAGAGCGATTAAATGGGAGCGAAACCGTCGTGAACAGAGTCGTCGGCGACGTGCGCGGTAAAGCTTGCGTGATTATCGACGATATGATCTCAACCGGCGGCACGATCAAGAATGCAATCGATGCATTGGTTCAAGCCGGCGCGCGCGAGCAGTTTATTGTGGCTGCGACCCATCCTGTCTTTACGCCGGAAGCCAGGAAGCATCTTAATGACCCCTCGATCCGGCAGATCATCGTAACCGACTCGATTCCCGTGTCGCATCATCATTGGCGACGCGTGTATGTCGTCTCGTTAGCGCCAATCATCGCCGAAGCAATTCGCCGCTCGCGGTTTTAAGGAAGCGGCGCTGGTGCGCGAGAACGCAGGCGACATTCAAGCGGTTTCCAGCGTGGGAATGAACGAGGTCGAGCGAGGTTGCGAGACAGGCAAGTATTGGGCATCGAAGGGAGCGCCGCTTCTATAACCGAATCCAGCAATTCCTTCCGAGATGCTGCGCCCAGAAGAATCCTGACGCACCCAGTTTCGAACCGGCGCACCCCAACGCGTCTTTGAGAGTAGGGTTGATGAAATTTGCCTTCAACATCTCGCTGTTTCCCACGAGACGAGCTCTTGGTCCATGAACGGCGATTGGAGACCGACGGGTTCCAGCTTTTCGCCGTGCACATGCATCGCCAGCATCTTTCTGCGCGCAGCTTGTAACCTTTTCATCATCACTGCACTCAGCCGCTTGTGCAGTTCGAAGCCTAGCGAGTGATCCCTCTCGCAATGGTCACGGAGAATCGTTCCGGCAAAGTAGATCGCCTCCGTTGGCTCAACAGCGCGCGCGGTAAACCGCCATTTGTAAGGCGGCATCATCCAGGACCAACCTAACAAATCACCCGCACCAATGGTGTCGATCACGACTGGCTCGCCAAACTCGCCCTTGGATTCGAGAACGACTTTGCCTTTCTCTATCAGATAAAAGAGCTTCGCTTTTTCTCCTTCCCGAAAAATGATCTGACCGGCTTTGAATTGTGCGGGCAGTGCACAGTCGGTCAGAAGAGCGAGCTGATCGTGAGTCAGTCCACGTAGGAACGGATGTTCGCGTATGCGCTTTGCCATCGGATCTCTTGTCATTTTAGCTTCTTCTTTCTTTTTCATCGAGCGATAGCTCAAATGCGCCGGAAGCTTTCGGGTAACGCCCTGTGTTTTCATGATCCAACCTTGACGCACGGCCACGGTTCGCTCCGCCAGCTTTGTTAAATGCTGTGCGTTTCTTGCGAATGCGACCAAATGTTTAACCGGACTGCCATCGCTCCGGTCCCGGCAAAATAGCTGCGCGTGCTCCGATCAATGTCGAATAAAGTAATCCTCGTGAATGAATACGTCTTGGCGCAGCGAGCAGAGTCAAGGTGGAGCACAGGAAAGCGAGGCAAAACTTGTTTTAGATTCGCCTTGGTGGAATGTGTCTTCGCGATTTCACCGTCTCCAGTGAGTCAAGTTCCTGATCCATGAATGGTGTCAAGCCGATGACCGGCTCGATACTCCTGCTGCAAGCTTTCAGTTGCGATCTCCCTGAGTTCCCTGGTGATCGCAACCGATCGAAACGTATCCGCGCTGGAGAATCGCTTCAAGAGCTCCTGAATCCTTGCGGCTTTCTCGCTTCGATAACCGGCTGTTCAGCGTGCGCATGGCATCGCTTCATTGCCGGGCAAAATGGGCATTGTGGATCGTGTTTTGGCAGCACCGGTTTTTGGGGCGTTGGTCTAACGAGATCGTTCGGACGTTTGGATCGCGCAGTCGAGTAGGCCACCATTGTTTGGTCGGTTTGTTCTGCCGGATCTCGCTCATGAGCGTTGGGCCGGTTCGAAACGGTAAATGGTCTTGAACGAACCAAACAGATCGAGGTAATGCGCAAGTGAGTACGGTAAAAGAAACTTTTGACGAACGGTCTCGCGGGCGGCCGCTCCAAGTTTCCTCCGGAGTTTCTCATCCTTGAGCAGTTGAACGATTCTTTCGGCTGCCTGTTCGACCGATGAAACAAGAAATCCATTCACTCCATCTTGAACTTGATGCCGGATTCCGCCGACGTTGGCGCCGATTACCGCCGCACCTTTCCACATGGCTTCAGTGACAGTCAGTCCAAATCCCTCGCGTATCGATTTCTGTAACACCACCGCGGCGCGGCGCTGAAGCGCATTGACCAGAGCGGAATCCTGCGCGCTCAAGATAATGATGCGCTCCTCTCGGGCAGCAAGCAGGGAGTGATAGACTTCCTCGCCTTCCGGGTCGTCCGTGGCAACGTCGCCTAGCAGAACAAGTGTGCAATCCATCTCCCGCCTTGCGAGCCTGAATGCCTTGATAACGCCTTCCGGATCTTTCCAGCGATCGAATCGCGAAATCTGCACCACCAGCGGCCAGTCGGTGGGAATTTCGTAATAAGCGATGCGGTCCTCAATCTCCGAGTCGCTGAGTTCCTTATTCTTTGTGGTGAAAGGATCGATCGCTGGCGGGAAGAAGAGTTGCGGCGTTTTGAGCCGTTGTTCGTACTCCGGCAGGCTGAGGATGATTGCATCGTAACGTTCGATAAACGGCTTGAGATAGTTCCAGACCTTCCGGTTTGGATTGGAGAGATCCACATGGCAGCGCCAGATCCATGGCCCATGTTTCTTGTAATGCGAGACGAGCGGGAGCGGCTGCGGATCATGAATCACCACAAAATCGTGATCCAAAATGTTTCGAACAGAGTTCTCATAAGCTACCTGCTCGTAAATCTCCATTTTCAGATCGGTCAGGTTAATGTCGGCGCCCTGCAGCGCGTTGTGGATTTTTTTGGTGACGTTGAAGTAGTCAGAACGACCCAGAATGGCTCGCCATTCGGTCGCCAGGCCAATGTTGTTCAGCAAAAGCGTGAGCGATGACAAAAGCTCAGCAACGCCGCCGCCGTAAAACGTAGAATTGATGTGAGCGACCCTGGCATCGCGCCAGGGCTTGGCCTTACCGCGCAGATGTTCGATCATCTTTGCGCCGATGTACGGCTCGTAGTCTTCCAACTGGACCAGCGCCCTATGGTGTGCCGTTAGATCTTTGGCCCTATCGGCCATTGCTGTTTTCATCGTGGGAATGGTTGCTGATTTTATGATCCTCTAGTCATCTGCGCGAAAAGCCGCTCCGCGTCCTCACGCTGGCAAAGCTGAGTTCCGGGCATCATCACTGCGGCAGCGCCGCAGGCGATCCCAAAACGCACGGCGACGCGGACGAGCATATCCCGCGCCAGGCCGAGCACAATACCCGCGACCATGCTGTCGCCAGCTCCCACTTTACTTTTCACCGCAACGGCCGGCGCCGGAATCCGTTGCGCGCCATTTCGCCGTGACCAGAAGCGCTCCGGCCGCCCCCATCGATACGACAACGATTTGGGCCTGGCCATTTTTCACAATCTCCGTGGCCGCTTCTTCCTGTTCCTTTTCGTGGACGAGTTCGCGTCCGGCTAGCGCGCGCAGCTCGCGCATGCTTGGCTTCACGAGATAAACGCCGCTGCTGCGCAAACCTTCGGCCAGCGCTGCACCGGAAGTATCAAGAACAAAACGGCTCTGTTTAGTGGAAACCACTTTCGCAAGCTGTCCGTAAAAATCCGTGGGCGCACCCGGTGGAAGACTGCCGCTAGCCACAACGAAATCCGGCATCGGATCGAGGCTATCGATTTTTTCCAAACAACTTTTCCATTCTTCCATGCGCAACTCCGGACCGGGCGTAACGAAACGATATTGTTGCCCGCTCGTGTGTTCAGTCACGGTGAAGTTTTCGCGCGTCCAGTCTTCAATCGACACGGCCTCGTGTTTCAGTCCTTCGCGGTCCAGCAACAGCCCGAGCATTTGACCGCTGGGTCCGCCGGCGAGATAAAACACTGTCGAGTCCCCGCCGAGGTTTCGAATCGCTCGCGAAACGTTCACCCCGCCGCCGCCTGGTTCGTGACAAACCGGGCCGCAACGCAATTTGTGATCGGAAAAAACGGTTTCTACCGAACAGCTGGCATCAATCGCAGGATTGATGGTCAAACTCAGGATGCTCTTCATCGCCTCACCAGATTCGGCATTCCAGCCGGATATTGACTTAGAGAGTAATCGGAGATCGTTTCCAGACCTTTTTGCTTGTATTGCGATTCGCCGCGCATTTTTGCCGTGATCCGGGCATTCGATCTTTACCCGCGGCGGCCGATCACGCTAGCATGAACGGAAGCCCACAAGGATGATACTATGTCATCGCTTGGCTTTTTATGAGCGAATGTTGCGAGCTCTTTGGTCGCTATATTGAAAATCGCGGTCCTACTTCAAGGCAGGTGCCGTGAATTCCAAACGACGAACAAAGCATGCAGACCGGCACTTTGGTTCAATCGGGCAGCGAAGTTAAAGCCCCCGCTCATAATATTTCTCGCACTCGGCTTCACGCCCGGCCACGATGCGCTGGCCTTGCAATCGTCCGAATTCTGAAGTGATCACGGTGAACCGATGTTCCATGTCGCCATTATCGCAAAAGAGCACGACCCAATCGCGCGTTTTGTCCAGTTCATGGGCGCGCGCAGTGTTTGAAAACAGCGCCGTGTAATGACGCCCGCTTCGCACGGTGTGAAGAACGGGAAGCCAGGATTCGCCTTCCGGATTGAAACGACGCGGTGCGATCTGCGCCAACGTCCCCGCTTTTGCTTTCTCCCGATACTCGAGATCGACATCGAGCAGTTCAGAGACGGAAGGAACGCGCGGCGGCGGGGTCGATGTTGTCCTGCGACGAATCCGGCCAAGACGTTGCGCGAGCGAATCGCGGATGCCAGCTAGTCGTTTTGCACCGATGCCGGGGTATTTTTCGATGCGTCCATCGTGAGCTGCGACTTCAAGCTCCTCCAGCGTTTCGATTCCGAGATCGTCATGGAAACGTCGCGCAAATTTTTTCCCAATGCCAGGCACCGACGCAAGAACGGCAATCGCCTCGCTCTCGCCGCGGAGACGATCGAGCATCGCAAGCCGGCCATGCAGCAGGATGTCGCGAATCGACCGGGCGATGCTTGCGCCGACGCCCGGGATTTTTTCCAGTCCCTCGATTCCTTCGCTCGTGAAAATGTCGGCTACTGAACGCGACAAACGGCGAACCACGTTCGCGGCTTTGCGATACGCCTGAACCCGAAACCGATTTGCTCCCTGCTCGGCAAAAATATTCGCGACTTCATCGAGCCGGCCTGCGATGTCGATGTTCGGGCTCGTATTCACGTTTCGGCCAATCCGCAACGAGCCTGATTTCATCTGCCTGTGTCACGCCTTTGTATCACGCAGTTAAGCAGACACAGGCTGCCGGCGCGTAGCCTCGGCGAGAAGTGCTCGGACTTCGTCATCGCTTGTTTGTGAAAAATCTTCGTACCATTGGCCGACCGCATAGAAGTTTTCAGGAACCATGACAGCTGCGACATCATCCGCTGCGCGGCGGATTTCGTAATAGGTTGATGCCTGCGATGACGGGCGCGGCGACTATGATACGAGCTGGCGTTCAATTGCCGCAGCGCCGCAACTGCCGCGAGCATGGTCGAACCCGTCGCGATGCCGTCATCGACCAGGATCACGGTTTTACCTTCGACTTCCGGTGGTGGCAGATCGTCGCGATAAACTTTTTCGCGACGCTGGAGCTCGGTCAGTTCCTCCGCGCTGACAGCATTGATCACCTCGTCTGGAATTCTGCAGCGAATTCACGACGTCGCCGTTGAATACACGCACGCCACCAGAAGCGATCGCACCCATGGCCAATTCCGGGTGACCAGGCAAACCGAGTTTGCGAACAACAAACACGTCGAGTGGCGCGTTCAGTTTTCTGGCCACTTCCGCCGCAACCGGCACGCCACCGCGCGGCAGCGCGAGCACCAGCACGTCGGCCCGATTCGCGTAGGCGCTGAGATTTTCCAGCCAGAAACTGGCCAGCTTCAGTTCGGTTAAAGAATTGTGTTTTCATTTGCGTGACCTCAGATGTTTGCAAAACCAATCTGCTGCCAGACGCGCTACTTCTTCGAGCGCGCCAGGCTCCTGAAATAAATGCGTCGCGTGCGGTACCACAGCCAGTGACTTTTCACATTGCAGTTTGGCGTACGCAGCCTCATTTAAACGCAGAACGTCCTCATCGCGTTCGCCCACGATTAAAAGCGTAGGCGCTTTTACGTGCACCAAGGCTTCACCGGCCAAATCTGGCCGCCCGCCGCGGGAAACGACCGCACCAATTGCCGATCCAAGCGCTGCCGCCGCACGTAATGCGGCCGCGCCGCCAGTGCTCGCGCCGAAATATCCAAGTCCCAAATTTCGCGAACGCGGATCATCCGCGATTTCTTCAGTGACGATCGCAAGGCGCCGGCTCAGCAGTCCGATATCGAATCGCAAATGGCCGCTGTAGGCATCCTCCGCTTCCTCATGTGGAGTGAGCAGGTCAAACAGCAGCGTCGCCACACCGGCATCGCGCAATACTTCCGCCACGGCCTGATTGCGCGGACTCTGTCGGCTGCTGCCGCTGCCGTGCGCAAATAAAACCAGGCCCTGTGCATTTTCGGGAATCGCGAGATCGCCCGTGAGCGTGACTTCGCCAGCCGGTATGTGCAGTGTCACGGATTCCGCTGCCATCTCCATCTCATCCTCGCGCGGAGGGGAAGCGACGTTTGGGTGATGCGACATTTTCATGTGGTTAGCAATGTTGATGTGCCGGTCGTACATGTTCCGCATGCTCCTGAAGGGCATGCGCGGTTGCAACGGTCAGCGCAGCGACCGTGATCGCTCCTCCCACGAGGAAGAAAGCTTCGTGCACCACAATTCCCAATCCGATGCTTAAACCAACCAGCAATGCTACTCGTGCGCCATCAACGCTCCCGTCATCTCTTTTAATTGTCCTCATAATACTTCCTTTCACTAAAATAAACATGACCGTGTGAGCGCAAACGTCGCTCTCCACGAATTGCTTTTCTCTGTCCAAATCTTGCGCCGCCGGCTACTCCATTCCGGCCTCAGCCGGAATGCCGCGATGCTCCTTTGTTTCCGGCACTTCAGTCAGTGTGGCTTCGGTCAACAAGAGAACACTGGCAACGGACACAGCGTTTTCGAGCGCGACGCGGACAACTTTGGTCGGATCAATGATGCCAGCTTCAACAAGATCGACATAAACGCCCCGCGCTGCATCGAAGCCGTAGTTCCCGGCGCCCTCGCGCATTTTGTTCACCACCACGCCGTCGTCTGCCGCTGAGTTAATGCGCGATCTGGCGCGCCGGCGATTCGAGGGCGCGCTTAAAAATCAGCAACCCAGTGCGCTCGTCGCCTTCAGACTTTTTGACTTCAGCTTCGATCGCGTCCATCGCACGAAGCAAAACCAAACCACCGCCCGGCACGATCCCTTCCGCGATGGCCGCTTTCGTTGCGCTGACCGCATCGTCGAAAGCTTCCTTGCGACTTTTCATTTCTGCTTCCGACGGCGCACCGACGTGAACAACTGCGACGCCGCCGACCAGCTTTGCCAGCCGCTCCTCCAGCTTCTCGCGATCGTAATCCGAAGTCGTTTCTTTAATCTGGCGGCGCAGCTCGTTGCAGCGTCCTTCGACTTCCGCCTTTTTGCCGCGGCCACCGACGATCGTCGTATTGTCTTTATCCACGACGACGCGTTTGGCTGCGCCCAATTGATCCAGCTCAACCTTGTCCAGTTTCAAACCAAGCTCTTCCGAGACGACTTGACCACCCGTCAGGACCGCCATGTCCTGAAGCATGGCTTTACGCCGGTCGCCAAAGCCCGGCGCCTTGACCGCAACGGACGAGAGGACGCCGCGCAGTTTGTTGACGACGAGAGTCGCCAGCGGTTCGCCTTCAAAATCCTCCGCCACGAGCAACAATGAACGGCCACTCTTCGCGATCTTCTCCAGCAGCGGCAAAAGATCGTTCATGTGCGCGATCTTTTTCTCGGTCAACAAAATGAGGGGATCATCCAGCACCACTTCCATCTTCTCCGGATTGGTCACGAAATAGGGCGAGAGATAACCACGGTCGAACTGCATTCCTTCGACAACTTCCAATGTCGTCTCGGTGGTCCTTGCTTCTTCGACGGTGATTGCGCCTTCCGGGCCGACTTTTTCCATCGCGTCGGCGACCAGTTTCCCGATCACAGCGTCATTGTGCGCGGAGATCGCCGCGACTTGTTCCTTTTCTTTCCGACTCGAGACCGGACGGGAGATTTTTTTGATTGCCTCCACGGCCACCGCAAGGCCGCGGTCCAGCCCACGTTTGAGGTCAACCGCGCTGGCACCGGCCGTGACGTTGCGGATGCCCTCGGCAAGAATTGCGTGCGCCAGGATTGTGGATGTACTCGTGCCGTCGCCGACTGCTTCGCCAGTTTTTTCAGCCGCCTCGCGAATCATCTGCGCCCCGAGATTTTCCTCCGGATCTTCGAGGTCGAATTCCTTCGCGATGGTGACACCGTCGTTGCAGACGAGGGGTTTTCCCCATTTCTTCTCGATGAGAACGGATTTCGATTTTGGTCCAAGAGTAATGCGGATCGCGTCAGCCAGTGCGGAGGCGCCGCGCAGGATTTTCTCCCGCGCTTCCGAACGAAAATGAACTTGTTTGTGTGCCATAAATTAATTGCGTGCTTTGTTAAATTTGCCGCGCGCGGGGATAACCAGCACCGGGCAACGCGCATGACGCACGACGCGTTCGGCCACGCTGCCGATGAGAACATGGCCCAGACCGGTGCGACCATGCGTCGAAGTAACGATAAGACCGACGTGTTGATTCGCGGCATTGCAAATTTCGATTGCCGGCGAACCCCGTCTCACTTCAGCTGAGTACCGCACGTTGGCTCTCGCCGCCATCTGACGCATCTGTCTGTCGGCAGAATCGTGTGCTTCCTGCATCAGGCGGGCAGCGTCCAACGCGGCGTATTTGTCTCCAAAGGGGTACCAATGCGGACTGATCACATGCACGAGCCGCAGTTCCGCTCTGAAATCGCAAGCGAGTTCACTTGCATAAGTGAACGCAGCCTTTGAGCAGTCGGAGAAATCGATCGGGACAAGAATCTTCGCCAGTCGGACCCCTTTGTGGGTCCGCACACCCGTGGCTCCATCCCAACGTGTGGCGTGAACGCGCACGACCAGGACTGGACAACGTGAATGTTGGACGACGCGTTCCGCAGTGCTGCCAAGATAAATGTGTTTGTAAGCTGTGTATCCGTGCGTCGCGATCACGATGAGGCCCGCCTTTAGCTCTCGCGCGATCGCACAAATCTCCTCGTAAGCTGTGCCACTGCGCGGCTCTAGCGCAGAGACTTTGCCATTGACTCGGTATTTCAAAACAACAGCCTCCAGCCGTTTCCTCAATCGCCTGTTCCATTCTGCCTGTGGCATCAGCGGAAGCGTCAGCAATGTTGGCGGCGGGTATTGACTGGAATCAACGACATGTAAAAGATGCACGTCTGATCCAAACTGCCGCGCGATCGCAAGCGCGTACGGAACTGCTTTTAGCGAAGGACGTGAGAAATCGATCGGGACCAAAATGCGACTAAATCGCCGACGACGAGATGCCGTTGTGCGCCTGCGCGGTTTCCTCCTGAGCTGTTTAGCAATTGGGCTGTCGAGTAGGCTTTTCATGCCGTCAAATTGCGCCGGCCAACAGCGCAGTGCTCTGCGCTAATTGCTAAACGCTTGTCATCTATTGGCCACGGCGGAATCGCAAAATCCGAACAAACTCTCGCAAATTATGGTGAGCGCGATGCGCGATTGGGGCGGCCACTACTTAATGTAGAAAGGAAGAAATTATGAAGACACTCATGACATGGAACCCACTCCGGGAGATGGAGGAATTTCAGAACCGCTTTAGTACGTTGGTTGGCGGCCTTCCGACCTTCCCATTTCGTTTCCCGAAGAACGGCGAGAGGTTGAAGCTACCCGATTGGTCGCCCTTGGTGGATATCACCGAAGACGATCACGAGTACCTGTTCAAGGCGGACCTGCCCGAAATGAAAAAGGATGACGTAAAGGTAATAATCGAAAACCGCATTCTTTACATTTCCGGCGAGCGCAGAGCCGAGAAAGAAGAAAAGAAGAGAAAATTCCATCGGCTTGAACGCTTCTTCGGCAATTTTGAGCGCACGTTTACAGTGCCCGAAGATGTCGATCCAACTAAGATCATGGCTGAATTCCATGACGGCGTATTGCAGGTTCATCTGCCAAAACGCCCGATGGCGAAGCCAAAACCGATCGAAGTGAAAGTCCAGTAATCGCGGACGCAATTGACCGGTGCGCGGTGGTTGTTGCGCGCGCCGGTCTGCTTGCGAGCGGTCACTCGCCCGCGCGACAAGCCACGCTCCGTAGCAGGCGACTATCGCCGGGCCGAGCAAAAAGATTGGAGCGAAAACAAAGGCTTGCTTCGTCGTCGCAGAATGTCGGGTCGAGATCAAGCGGAGTAAAGAACCCGGCAGCGGAAAAGAACATTTTCACGGCTGCGGTGAAGCACTGCAAAGTGATCGAGACGACCATTCGCAGTCTGGATTTGTCGAATGCTGTTGCAATCACGAGCAGGCTGAGTGTTGACGGAATGCAATTCCGAGCCTTCGTCTGGCACGTCGTCGAGCACTGGTTTGTTGCCGAAGCGCATACCGACGTTGCGCAGCTCAACAACGTGCCGCGTCGAGGACGTCGGAGATGTGACAGTGAGCAACGTGTGTCATCGGCTGAGATGCGATTCGCGAAACTTGTTTGTCTTTCGCCGTTCGGGGAACGCATGCATTACGAGCTTTCGATCTCTTTTCGTGAACGCGTTACCTCTCGGTGATTTTCGTCGTTGCTGCTGGCTAGCCAATGTCCGCGCCTTGCGCGCGCGTGATTTTGCGAGGTTGGCCAACCTGGTTTTTGGATGAGATGGCACGACCAGAACGGAACAAGGCGCATGGCGCACGACGTGTTCCGCGATGCTCCCGATCAATATATGTTCGAGACCAGTCAGTCCATGAGTCGATGTAATGATCAGATCGACATTGTGGTCTTTTGCAAAGGCGCAGATATCCAAGACGGGCGAGCCATCCGTAAACGCCGTCTCAAATTTTACGCCCCCAAAGTTTACCGACCGCACCAGCTGTCGCATTTGGCGCTCGGCATTTTTGCGAGCAACCTTTTGCAAGGCGGGAATGTCGTAGAGTGCAGTGCCTTCGCTTGAATAAATGTATCCGAGATACGTGGCGTGCACCAAAATCATCCTGGCTCCAAATTCATTGGCCAAGTCAATTGCGTATCGGAGACCTCCCCGTGAACAACCGGAAAAATCGACCGGCACAAGAATTGTATGAGGAGTAGGCGTCCGCCCGGTTTTCGATTTTCCTTTTCTTGGGCGCACCACAAACACCGGACAAGGCGAGTGCTGAACAACGCGTTCTGCCGTGCTTCCAAGGAAGACGTGCTTTAGACCGGTATAGCTGTGTGTTGGCATGACGATCAGATCGGCAGGAATTTGCTGCGCGAGACGGCAGATTTCATCGAACGGCGGTGCGCCACCTAGGACATGGCAGTTCGCCGACGAGACGCCGTATTCGCGCGCCAACGCAGTGAGCTCCCTGGCAACGCTTCTTTCTCCGTCCTGCTCATATGGCATGAACGAAAAAGGGACGATTGGCGGTGCTGGTGCCACAAAGTCAGCTGCATAATCAAAGTGATGAACATGGGCGAGATGCACTGAAGCGGCGAAACGCCGAGCCAGACCGCCGGCGGTTTTGATGGCTTGGATCGACATCTGCGAGAAATCAATCGGCACGACAATGTTTTGGATGCTTAGCTTTTTCATGCCGATAGCATGAACTCCCCTTGGCTGCTTGGCTTGGCGTCGCTTGCCAAAAGCCATCCGTTTTTTGTGCCCCTGCTCAGCGACGATGCAGTCGGTTCCAAATCACCGCGCCGACAAAACCAAAGACGTATCCGATCACGGCCGTGATCACGACAAGGGTAACCGCGGCCACTGGATCGAATGGTTTAACGAAGTAAACCTGCTGAATCATGTGCGCCCAGAAAATGAAATCGAGGATAGGTTGCGCCCAGCCAAGCAGAACGAAAACCGACCAAACGAAATGCCACCCGCCGATCAATGCGCCGATCACCAGGCCAACCTTGTGGGGATTAGCCACCGCTCTTCTTTGTAATTACGCGGTTTTGCCTGCGCGCTTGTGTGACGATAAACGCGCGCGGAACTCGCTCGGTGATTGACCAAAGACGCGTTTAAATGTGCGATTGAATTGCGTGAGCGATTGGAATCCCACGTCGTAAGCAATTTCGCTGACGCGCAGGTTTGGATTGAGAAGCCGGGTCCGGGCATCTTCCACTCGCACGCGAGCGACATAATCGGTAAACGTTACGCCAGTGGCTTTGTGAAAAACTTTGCAGAAATGAAATACGCTCGCTCCAGACGCCTTCGCCGCATCGGCCAGCGATAATTCTTCGGTTTTATGTTTGTCGATGTACTCCCGCGCCTTCAGAACGAGAGGTGGTTCAGCGTTGTTTTTCTCCGTCATCAGTTGATTGCTCAACGCTGAAAGTTGATCGCCAAAAAACGCAAGAAGCCGCACGATTGAATTGTATTTCTCAGG
Organism: uncultured Verrucomicrobiae bacterium; assembly: GCA_963758425.1. Classification (GTDB taxonomy): domain Bacteria; phylum Verrucomicrobiota; class Verrucomicrobiia; order Chthoniobacterales; family UBA10450; genus Udaeobacter. The sequence continues at coordinate 81,219 of CAVWVV010000003.1, read as the reverse complement.
CGGGATCAGCGGATTTTTTTTCCATGCTTTGCGAATCTCGCCGGTAAACCGGACGCCGCGTCGCTCGAGCTCGCGGCTGACTTTAGTCGTATCGGACTTCGCCGGCATGTGGCGCAGCACCTGACCGATGCGCAGGTAGCCGATCGTTTGTTGGCCCAGCTTAATTGGTACCGCCGTTTCGGTTAAACCGAAAGGACAGGTAACGGTGTGCGGCAGATCACCGGTGTGGTGGATCATCTGTTCGTGGGCTTGCAAACAGACGCTCAGAGTCGCCGGATGCTCCGCAAGAAACGCGCAGAATGGGTTCTCATGCTTTTTCCCATGATGTGCAAGCTGCCAGTACTCCAGCGGACGTAGGGCCAACGGCAGTCCCGTTGCTTTGGTGAAAACCGTTTCGTAATCGCGAAACAAGCGTGACCGGCGCAACATGTCGATCAGTTCCTTGTTTGAATTCGCGCTCGCTGAAGCAATTTCGGGCATGAAAGCCTAATCAGCTTCTTCCAGCTCGATTTGGCCGTCAATTCGTATCTTCTTGCTGGTCCATGAACTCCTCACATTACGGGCTTCAGCGACGCCATACGTGCATGCAGCGACAACATTTTCTCTCGCGCCGCCTGCAGGCGCCTCAGCATGATTGGACTCATTCGTTTGAACAGCTCATAGCCTAACGAGTGGTCTCGCTCACAATATTCCCGCAAAATTGTCCCGTAGAAAAAGATCGCCTCTGTAGGCTCGATGGCGCGGGCGGTAAAATGCCACACATGAGGCGGAAACATCCACGACCAACCCAGTAAATCTCCCGGCCCAATCTCCTCGATCACAACCGCCTGGCCCAACTCTACGCCGGACTCCAGAACAACCTTACCGCTCTCAATCAAGTAGAAGCGGTTCGCGAAGTCGCCTTCTTGCAAAACGACCTGCCCCTTCTTGAAACGCACTGGGATCGCACAATCGGTCAGTAGTGCTAGGTGGTTCCGGCTCATCCCAGCCAGGAAAGGATGAAGCGCGACACGCTCGGCCATCCGTTCGGGTTCTATTTTTCTTTCTGTCTTTGTGCCGGTTTGTGTCTCTATTTTCATCAACGTCCTCCTTCTTTTTCATCCAATGATTGCTCGTCGAACCGAGCGCGCGGACCGATGAAACCACAGGAAAATTCAAACGGACCGCGGCGGTGCTGGCAAACGGCGTGAAGCCCGCGTGCATAGGTTTCGTGTTTCGCCATTTGAAGCGAATCCTTTCTCGCGCGCTTTCTAGGCAATGATTTCGTCTTCATCTTTCCGGTTGCTCAAATGAAATCGTGTTCCTTTTCGCGAACGACCAGCACCGGACAAGGCGCAGCGCGCGCTACGCGTTCGGCCGTGCTACCGATCGCGAAGTGTTTCCAGCCCGTGAAGCCATGCGTGGCGATCACGATAAGATCGACATCGAGCTCTTTAGCCGCTTCAATGATTTCGTGCGTTGCAACTCCGGTGCGAACTGTTGATTTCGCGCCAGCAACGCCGGCGCCTCGGGCTTCATCAGTCAGAGCCCGCAAACTCTTTTCCACATCGGCCAGTTCCTCTTCCGAGAATGCTGTCGCCGCTGGTCGCCCCGCCAATGTCAGTGGGGTTTCGGGCTCAAGAACGTGGAGTAGTGCGATTTCAGCACCTCGTTCTTCGGCAAGGCGAAGCGCATATGAAAAGGCTTTCTTCGACGCGGGAGAAAAATCAGTTGGTACCAATATCTTCTTGATCGCGATTGGCTTTTGTCCGTCCGCCGATCCCGCCACCGATCTCGGTATTTTTGGCCCGAAAGCTTTCGGGGTAGCAATCTGTGATTTCATGACGTTATCTTGTGCGCGCAGCAAAGACGCGCTGCACGGCGGTTGTTAAACGCTATGCGTTTTTTGCGGCGAAAAAGAGAAGACTGTAGCGACGAATGGCAGGCCGGTTGCTTTGCTGAAGACTTGCTCATGATCTGCTCTTCCCCGTTTAAATGAACTCGTGCTCCTTCTCGCGGACGACGAGAACGGGACATGGCGCAGTGTGCACGACTCGCTCGGCCGTGCTGCCGATACAGAAGTGCCGCCAACTGGTATAGCCGTGGGTGGCGATGACGATTAGATCGACGTCCAAGTCCTTGGCCACTTTGTTGATCTCGTTGGGTGCATGCCCAGTGCGCACCTTTAACGTAATGGAGCTCGGACGATTGCGGGAGCTTGCCACGAGGGCTTCCAACTCTGCTTTCGCTGCGATCGTATCTTCCTCCGGCTGCGCAAAAACATCGATCGCAGTCGGCGCACCGGCGATGACGCTCTCTGGCTCGACAACGTGCAGCAGAACGATTTCGCAGCCGAATTGTTCGGCAAATCGCGACGCGTACTGAAACGCTTGTTGTGACGTCGCCGAGAAATCAACTGGCACGAGAATCTTCTTCGGGTGCAGGATCTGTGGCATCAGTTCGACGGTTTCTGTACCTTCAACAAGTTGAGCTTTTCATTTGAGTGAATTTTCAGCGCTGGGGCCGAACAAGGCTCGGCAGCTCTTGCTGAATCATGTGCATTTTTTGCGCTGCCCGCTCTCAAGAATTTGCAAGAAATGCTCGGCGAATCGCAAACCGCGCAAAGCATCTCGTGTATGCGCCGAGAAAAGTGGATCAGCTAAATGACAAATAACGGTGCTCGCTTTTGAAAATGGCTACAACAAATACCGCCAGTTTCCGCGAGAGAGCGATCGCGCAATACCATGAATTGCTTTTGTGCGACGAGACATTAACTCCGCGCGTGTTCGAAAAACTCCACGATGCGATGCGAAAAAACCGGCTGCTTTACGGCGACCGGCCCATCAGCGTGGCGCTGCGTCCACACCTTTTGGAACGCTCACAATTCGAGGCCCACAGGGTGGTGGCGGAGCTGATCGTACGCGCGCTGGAGAAAATTGCATCCATGGCGGTGCAGTTCCCCGGGTTGATGACAAAGCTTGGTCTGACAGAGGCAGAACGCAAAATGGCGCTGGTTGATCCGGGATTTTCAACAGCCGCCGTGACGACCCGGCTCGATGCGTTCGTTCACGGCGATGAAATCAAGTTTGTAGAATCAAACGCGGAGAATCCTTCAAGTCTGCCGGACCAGGAGGAACTGAATCGATTGCTCTTCGAGCTGCCTGCCATGGCGAGCTTTGCTCGACGCTATCGTTTACGCCAGTTTTCGCCGGTTGAAATGCTGCTCGAAACGCTGCTGAGTACTTATCACGAATGGGGCGGCACGGGCGTGCCGAACATCGCCATCTTGGATTGGAAGGACCTGCCTACGTCGAGCGAGTTCGTTTTTCTGCAAGAGCATTTCAGCGCGCACGGCGTTCCCACTATCATATGTGCACCGCAGGATCTCGAGTATCAGCAAGGGCAACTTCGATGCGGCGCGTTTCGCATCGATCTCGTTTATAAACGGGTCATCATTCACGAATTCCTCGCGCGCTATGACGATACGCACCCGCTCGTCCGCGCATACGTGAACCACGATGTTTGTCTCGTGAATCCGTTCCGATGCAAAATCATGCACAAGAAAGCAGTGTTTGAGATGCTTACGGACGAGCAACGCCAGAATTGGTTCACCAGGAGCGAACAGGAAGCAATTCGCCGATCGGTGCCGTGGACCCGGCGCGTCGCCGACCGAAAGACCACGCGCGAAGGGCGAAAGATCGATCTGCTCGACTTCATCCGCAGAAATCGATCACGCCTTGTTCTCAAACCGAACGATGATTACGGCGGACACGGCGTTCATTTCGGCGCGCAATTAGACGAGCGCGAGTGGGACAACGCGATCCAAACTGCGCTTTCAGCCGACTACATCGTGCAGGATGCGCTCGATTTGCACCCGGAACTGTTTCCGATCTTCAGCGAGACCGACTGGAAGTTGCAGCCGATGTTCGTTGATACGAACCCATTTCTGTTTCGCGGGAAAGTCTGCGGCGCGATGGTTCGTCTCTCCGCGACGCCACTCGTTAACGTCGCTTCCGGCGGCGGCGAGACCGGGTTTTTTGTTTTGCAGTGAATACGCCGTTCAGAGGTTTTCAAATGCGACCGCAGACGTGAAAGGCGATAACGCCTCTCCCTTTCGAAGGGAGAGGGCAGGGTGAGGGTTTGCAGCCCGGACGGATATGGGCTTGGAAAAACCCCTCACCTCAATCCTCTCCCCTCGACCAAGGGGAGAGGCGGAACGACGCTAGAGTCTTTGAGGGAGCGCAACAGGCGAACTCGCTCGTCCGCCAGGGCTACAATTCGCCTAAATTTCGTTGCAGCAGCTTTTGCAACTCGCGCGGCCTGGTCACAACAACAGTGTTGCCTTTGACGCGCAAAAGCTTCTGGTCACGAAATTTTGCCAGGGTGCGCGACAACGTTTCGCTCGTTGTTCCCATCTCAGCGGCAAGCACGCGCTTGGTTCGGTCGAGTTTAATTTCAACTTGTGTTGCGCTGACTGGCCGCGGGCATTGTTTTAGCAACCAATTGGCCAACCGGGTTTCCATGTCTTTCAGAGTGAGATCGTCCAGCAATCCCACGATCACACGGAGATGCTGACTCATCGAGCCGAGCATGCGCAGTGCGAGATCGGGTCGCCTTCGCAAAAGATCGAGAAAATCTTTTTTTGGAACAAGCAGAACAGTCGTCTGCTCGGTTGCCCGTGCATCCGCTGGGTAACCTCCTTCGGTTGCGAGCGTCGCTTCGGCAAACGATTCGATCGGCTGAAACAAATGGATCACCTGCTCTTTCCCCGCCGCATTGACCCGATGCACGTTTATGGCGCCCTTTTGTACGACATAAAATCCCTCGCTGCGATCGCCTTCGCGAAACAGGTATTCCCCCTTGTCGAGGTGCTTTGAAACGATGAACGAGGCGATCGCTACAATGTCTGCCGCGGGCAAACCCATGAAGAGCTGACAACTGCGCAGCGTATTTTCAATGATTGCCTGTCTAAACTGGCTCGGTTCCAGCGCCACGCGGGGATCTTAACTCTCCCGTGCGAATCGTCGCGCCAAAAAAGCGCGGTCTACTCGTCGCTCAGAGACAATTTTGGCCCGAGCGCCACTAACCAGACAGTAGCCGCAAGAAGCCAGATCAGCGCGGCATAAACAAGGTGACTGTTGCGCGCGGGCGGAATGAAATCGGCGCCGACCCGGGCGATTGTGGCGACTACCAGCAGCGCGAGAGCCGCGATAAGGAACCGAAGTCTTTTTCGAAATAAATGGCTCTGTCCGGCATGGCCGAGAATCACCCGTGTGCTCACCGTGAAAAGAATGATGCTGAAACCGCCGATGAACGTGAGGTGTAGATTCGCGAGCCGATATCCGGGGAGTGCGGCCGGAAGAAACAAACCCGCAACCAGCAGCAGAGCGCCTAGCCGAAAACACTGCGCGAGGAATGGCGGGCCGCTCGGTTTTTCCAGCAAATGACCTTGCGTGACGAAATAAGTCAGAGTCGTTAGGCCGCGCACCACCGCTGCCGTGCGGATCCACCCCAGCGCTTCCAACACAAATGAACTCCAGATCACCACTGCGGTTACCACTGCAATCGCCGCGCGTTTCACCCACAACGTGGCGGCGATTCGCAGATCAGACGGCTCAGGTTTTGCACCGCCGAGAAGTTTCGGAAAGAAAAACGCGCCGACACCAAGAATTGGAAACAGGACAAAGCCTTCGTTGAGCATGAGGCTGCCGAGCTGATTCGCGAACAGGCCGTTCGTCATCGATTTCGCCGCCGTAATCAGAAAGATTCCGGCGATTGCGTTGACGCAACCCGAACAGGACCAGCACGAACTGCGGCGGCGGCAGATCGTGTCGTGCTCGGGCTCGCCTCGCCATCAGCCCGAGAAACAACAAGAGCAACACGAGGAAGACGGTGTCGCCTGCTGTTTGTCTTTGCGTGAGATGCAGAAAAGCGCTCGCGATTTGGAGCACAACGAGCGCACAAGTTTCGACAGCGAGTAGCGGTGACGCATCCAACAGGCGCGGACCAGCAGTCCCAAGGAATCCAATAATGAACGAGCCTATTAGTCCTTCGATCATCAACCGGACATGCGCCTGCGCGGGATAAAACGCGATCGCGTGCCATACGAACAACGGCCACAGCGCCACGCCGATGGCGCCAAGCAACAATCCTAGAGGGAAGAAAATCCGAAACGGCTCCGCAACCCAAAGCGCAGAAGATTTCCGAGTATCTACTGCAGCAGCAGCGCTAGCCATCGAACAATCACTTCTCACGCCAAAAATAAACGGCCCAACCGCCGCCGACCTGGCGTTCGACGCGAGATTGAAAACCCTCACTGCCAAGTTTCTCGATGAGGGGCGATGGGAGAAACGGCGCAATGACGGAAAGTCCCTCGTTAGGGCGAAGTGCATCGACACTTTCTCGAATTTTCGAAAACGGCTCGACGCCGCGCGCGAGAATCGGTCTTACGTCGAGTGTCTTGAATTTGCGCGCCATTGGTTTCATTCCTCCCAACGATTCAAACGGAGACCAGCAAACGCGACGAGCGTCGTGGACCAAAACGCCGCAATCACGCTGAACCAAAGAGCGGCGTGGGCGATCCACCAGCTCGCCAACGGTGTTTTGTTAGCCGCTTCGGCCGGGATTTGTTCGAGGGCAAAGAGCGCTTCAATTCGGAAAGAGTCGAGCGGGTTGAGCATCAAAAGCGAAACCCAGAGATCGGGAAATTTCTGAATGAGTTCCCAGCGTGCGGCGAAGAGCGCGATGAGATCGATGCCGAAAAGCAGAAGCAGCCACGCGCTTACACCAGCGATGAGTGCCTGGGCGCGATCGTGTGCGAGAAACCCCGCGGCCAGTCCGAGCGCAAGAAACGCGGCCGCGAGCAATAAAGTCTGCACGTAGAGCATCGCGATTTTTTGTCCACCGGAGCCGGCCATAAAGCCCGGCAGAAAAAGTAGCAGCAGGACCGCGCCGAAGATCGCCAGGTAGGCAATGAATTTGCCGATGACATAAGCGAAACGTGGCACCGGTTGCGCAAACAACATTTGCCATTCTTCTCTCTCGGCTTGCGCGCTGCTCACACCGGCCAACAGCGCGAAGAGTGAAACGAAATAAAGCGAGACCTGTAAAATCAAAAACGCAATGCTGTGCGCGTCTTCGCTCATAACAAACGCCGCTGCTCCGCCCAGTAGCGACAAAACAGAAAAGACCTGAAAGTAGCGATTAATGAGGGCGTCACGAAACTCGCGCAACAAAACGGCGCGAAGCGGCGCGGCATTAGCGAACAATGGAATAGTGCGGTTCATCGATTGTCGATCTTGTGGACGCGTCGTGCGCGACCGTTTCCATTTCATCGAAATTGTGCGGCAGATTTGTTGGATCGAGTTCGCGTTCGATTTTCCCGTCGCGACAAAGGAGGCAGCGGTGCGCAACATTGTTCCATTCCCGGACCAAATGCGTGGTGACAAGCACTGTCTTACCGCGCTCCGCTTCAAAACGAAGCGTCTCTTGCAGTCGTTTGCGCCAGGCTGGATCAAGACTCAGGCCCGGTTCGTCCAGCAACAACACGGGCGCGTCCGGCAAAAGCAGCAAGGCGAGGCCGAGCCGCTGACGCGTGCCCCCGGAAAGCTCGCTAGTCCGAATCTTTTCGAAATCGCGCAGTCCGGCAAGATCGAGCACGGCTTCGTAACGCGAGGCCGCGACACCGCGCAACCGCGCGTAGAAACGCAAAATTTCCGCACAAGTCATGCGCGGATGAAAACTGGGTCGTTGCGGCAAATACGCCAGCGAACGCTGCGCCTCAATTCGTTGAGCGACAATGTCGATCTTGTTAATCCGCGCATTTCCGCTATTCGGACGAATCAACCCGGCCAGCACTTTCATCGTCGTGCTTTTGCCCGCTCCGTTCGGACCGACGAGCAACGTGATTTCGTCGGCTGCCGCGCAGAAGGTGATGCCGCGCAAGACGAGATTGCGTCTGTAACTTTTGGTGATCTCTTCAGTCGTAATCATCGTTCGTTAGGCAAATCCGCGATCTTGTGTGTGGCACGGGCCGCCCGTTGGGCGCGCACTTTCCAGAAATGCGAATTGAGCGGCGCGGGATCTTCGATGTAACTGATCCCAGGCAAGGCCGCCCGCTCTTCCGCGAAGCGCAGTAGCTTGAGCGCGGGACTGTCGGAAAGAAATGCGACCGCCGGAAAATCACGGCGCAAAACGCCGAACAGATCGAGCTCGCGATGCGGCAGATCGTTCACCCCATCGCGATCCAGATCCAGCTCGAAGCTGCCATCCCAGAAATTGCCAACTCCGTTGACGGCCCAGCGACTGCCGGAAACATCGGAGGCGCCGGTTTCTACCGGGTGCAGATTTTGCATGAAAACATTTTCCGTGAACCGATTGCCGTCGGAGTTCGAGCCGAAACGCAGTCCGATGTAATTTTGCATTACGCGATTGCCGGCAATCTGGTTTTCATTGCACTGATTAAACGAGAGACCCACGGCGTTCTGGGTAATTTCATTCTTTTCGAGCCGACTCCGATCGGATGATTGAAAAATGAGTCCGTAAGCCCGGTGGCCACGGTTGTTGATGAAGCGATTGCCGCGCACGACCAATTCTTTCGAGAACATGATCGCGGCGCCGGCGGCGTTCTCCGAGAAGGTGTTGTTCTCGAAAACATTTCCGTCCGAATACATGTAGTGCAGGCCGTAGCGGACGTGGTGGACGAGATTGTTTTCGACACGGGAATTGTTCGTGAACGAAAAATAAATTCCGTCGCGCGTATCGCTGATTTCGTTACCACGGATCAAATTGCCTTCGCAATTCCACTGGTGAATTCCGTTGCCGCGACGATTGGACACCAGCGTGGTGTCACAGTTCTCGGTGCTGGTTCCGATTCCTTTTTCGACCGGCTCGCTTGAGGCGGTCAGGGTCGTTTTACCCTGGATGCGGTTGTTGAGAATCTGCGCGCCGGAAATTTTCTTGAGATAAATGCCGTGCAGCGAATCGGCGATGACACAGTTTTCGATGATTGCACGGTTGCCGGTCACGAAAATGGCGGCGTCATCATCGGATAATTGCAACCCGGAGCCGGTGATGCGCAATCCTCGCAGCGTCACATCATTTGCTGCGACTGTTACAACTTTGCCCGAACCTTTGCCGCGGATCTCCGCGCCGGGTTCTCCGATTAGCGTCAGCGGTTTTTTGATGATGATCGGCCCAGCATGAACGCCCGATTCCACGTGAATCGCCTCGCGAGGCGCAGCTGCATCGATGTGTTCCTGAAGCGTTGCAGCTCCCGCGTAGGTCGTCACGAAAAGCAGGGTCGCGATAATCCGGGGAGCGCACGCTTGCAGCGTGCTGGTTTCGGCATCTTGCCGAAACGAACTTTTTCCAAGACTTTCATCGTCTTGCGGAAATCGCGCAGTTCCAAGAAAAGTTCGCGAACGCCGAAGGCCTTCGCCAGCACGCAAGATGCGTGCGCTCCCCATCGCATTCATGCTGGCTCCTTTCTCGAAAACCAGCCGGCGAGTACAATCAGCAAGACCGAAACGCAAAGCAGATAAGCGCCCGCCTGTGGAAAACTATGTTCGCGGAAATTTGCGATCTGTTCCACGCCGATCAGCCGCGGTGTAAACGGCTTGATGTGCATCGGCGCGTGCGGATCGAGGTTGTGACCGTATTGGTAAAGTCGATACCAGAACGAGGCGATCGAAAACGCGCCGAAATAAGAATAAACGGCGAAAAGATCGACAACGTTGCTCATCTCGCCGAACACGATCGAGCGCAGCGTCATCAAAATGATCAGACCAAAAACAAACGGCATCCAGCGCATCTCCATGAAATCGGCTTCCTGGATCGGCTTCATGCCGATGTAATGATTGAGATTGTTGATTTCCTTCAGATGCTGGCCATTCAAGCCGCCGCCCTGGATTTTGTAGGGGAAGATGTAGAGATCGAGTCCGTCGGAATATTGCGGCGCGATCAAATGCATTTTCCAGAGCGGGAAAAAGATCGACACGGCGATCGTGGCTGCGGCAGCGAGCAGGAGCAAACGCGACCACAAATTGAGTGGTTTGTGCAAAAAACGAAATTCGCTTCGGAGAAATCCTGAAACTCGTTGGGCCATGTCGATTTAACATTGGGCGCGAGGCCGAAGAATTTCCTCAGCCCCGCGATTGAATTTCACTTTTGTGCCGTCGCCCCAGTCGTGCCTGCGCTGGCTGGGCCTTCACCCGGCTTCCACACAACCAGATAGCCTTGCATTTCCTGATGGAGCGCCGAGCAAAAGTTGGTGCAGTAGAACGGGAACACTCCCGCCTTCGTCAGCTTGATGTGGAACGTTTTCGTCTCGCCCGGGTCCATCACCATGTTGATGTTGTGTTCGATCAACCCGAAGCCGTGAATCATGTCCCGGGTCTGTTCGATATTAGTGACGTGCACAGTGAGATCGTCGCCCACCTGCGCGTCGATCCGGTCAGGAGTGAATCGGCTGCGGATCGCGGTCAGCTTGGCAACCACTTGATTGCCATTTCGTGTAACACCGGTTGCATCTTTGTCCCAAACGGCGTTCGGATCTTTGTTTTCTGCTTTCGGATAGACCTCAGCCGGCTGGATTTCGCTAACCTTGAGAATCTGCGCGAAATGCGGCTCGGGTTCGGTGTAGGCCTCAGCGATCATTTTCATTTTGTCGCCACTGATGTCGATCAACTGGCTCGACTCCGGCTGCGCGGGTCCGACATTGATGTGCCGGCCTGCCGAAAGCTTGTTCATGGCGACGAGCCATTTGCCGTATGGATTTTTCGTGTCGCTGCCCGCCACGACGAGGTGGCCGGTGCTGAAATGCGCCGGGACCTTATCGAGAACGGCCTTGTTCAGATCTTTTTTCTCCTCATCGGTCCAGGGCGGCAGCTTCCATTTCGTGATGTTCGAATCGATGAACATCGACGTGTAAGCGAAGCCTTTGCCATCGAACTGCGTGTGCAGCGGGCCGAGCCCGACCGGGACTTCGCCTTCCACCACCGCTTCGTATTTCAAAATCGGTATCCCGCGAAAATCTCCCTCGAATGTTTTGTTGTTGATCGCGGCCTGCACTTTCTCAAAATTCAACACCGTGGTCGCCGGTTGCAGTTTTCCGCCGGCCACAATCCATTTGCCGCTTGGATCGACATCCATGCCGTGCGGTGATTTCCCGACCGGCACGAAATACAAAACGCCCGGCACTTTGGACGGATCGATAATCGGCACCCCATCCATCATGGTCGATTTTCCATCGGCGACCGCCTTTTCGGCGGCGCGCCAATTCACCACAGCGCACAGATCGCGATCCTTCTGGCTCGAGTTCACTTCGAGAACGTCGTGCGCCATTTCCGTGTTGTAGCTCGTCCAAAACGCCCAACCGCTGCTCGGACCCTTGCCGGTCGAACCGAGGTCCCAATCGAACGGGGGCGTCAGGATCTGCCAGCCCACCTTCATCTCGCCCGTCTGCGGATCGACTTTGATCCCGCTGACCATGCCATTGAATTCCTTTTCGTAATCTTTCGGGTCCGCCACGCGACCTTTCGGCAGCGGCACCGAGAAACGCGTCGCACACAGAATGTATTCCGAGTTCTCCGTGATGAATGACGATCCGTGATTGCCGATGGAATTTGGAATCGGGCCGAGGATCTGGTGCGTCTTAAAATCGCGCAGATCAATCCGCGCTATCCGGTTATTGGCGTTATCATTTACGAACAGCCAGCGACCATCGTATTTGGAATCGGTCTGCGAAAGCGCCGGGTGATGCATGTCGCCCCAGGTGAAATCGCCCAACATTTTCTTCGATTCCTCGTCGAACCCGTAACCAGTGCCCGGATACGGCGCGAACACTGGAATGGTGCAGATGTGGCGCAGCGATGGAATGCCTGCCACAAAGACCTGGCCGGAGTGTCCTCCGGAATAAAAAAGATAGTATTCATCCTTCTCGCCGGGGGCGACGTAACTGGCGAGCGCGTTCGCCGTTCGATCGCCTTTGTTTGTGCTGCTGCTTTTTCCGCAGCCCACAAGGCTGACCGCCGTGATGATGATCGCGAGCGCGATCGTGGATTTGGTTTTCATTTCGATCTTTCTGGTTGTCGATTTTATTTCACTGTCATGAAACCCTTGGTGCCCTGCGAGTAGTGGCCGGGAAACGAGCAGAGATAGAGATAGTCGCCCGGAATGTAAGGCGCGTTGAACGTGACGACCTCGCTTTCGCCGGGTCCGAGCAGTTTGGAGTGGGCGAGCACTTCCTTCGCGCCCGGCGGCACGTAATCGTGCGACGCCTCGGTTGAGGCTTTGTCGAGAAACGCCGACTGCACGTTGCCGGTGTTTATTGTGCGATCGAGCAGAACAAAGTTATGCCCCATCGAAAACTTCGGTGTCGTCCCTATGTTTTTGATCGTGACGGAGATTTTTTGGCCGGGCGACGCGTCAAAAGCGGTCATGTCGTAACGCATTTTGTCGTCGGCCTGAATGGTTACTTCTTTCGGCGGTGCTTCCGGCGCACGCGAGCAACCGGTGACGAAATAGAGAAGCGCGCTGCAAGCGAGCGCGATGACTGGGATTAATTGAGCAGATCTTTTTTTCATATTGTTCTCTCCGTTTTGCGGGCTACTTGACGCGAATTACTGACAGCAGGCTCCGCCAATCTTGCGGAGTGCTGCGCGATTTTTGTCGTCAGTTTGGCCTTCATTTGCCGCAAGATTAGGCAGCGCCGGAGGATCCCGCCTTGATGCAGATCAAGCTTTTTGCCGGTTTTTTCTGGCGCGAAATCGGCCCTCGATTTCAATTCTGCCGATGCAAAAAATCGTGCTGGCCGGCTGTGTAGCTCTCGCTTTGCTCGCTTGTGGGCGTTCAACCAGCTCGGACGAAGGTGCCGAGCATTACGATACCCGCGGAGTCGTGCGCGGATTTTCGCCGGACCGATCAACGATTGAAATTCAGCACGAAAATATTCCCGGCTTCATGCCGTCCATGACGATGCCGTTCGTGGCGCGCGATCCAAAACAAATTGCCGATCTGAAGACCGGTGACGCGATTTCGTTTCGCATGGCAGTTACACAGAAGGATTTCTGGATCGAAAACGTGAAAAAGATCCGTCGCGAAGATGTTAATGTTGCGGAGCCGAAACGAACGGCACCTGTTTCTACAGAGCACGATGCGCGTCTGAAAGAAGGCGATGAGATGCCGCCCTTCAGCCTTACGAATCAAAATGGTGAGCGGATTTCGCTCGACACATTTCGTGGCCAACCTTTCCTGCTCACGTTCGTTTTCACGCGCTGTCCGGTGCCGAATTTCTGTCCGCGTATGTCGAACAATTTCGAAGAATTGCAGACATCGATCAAAACAGGCAGCGGCTCGCTTGCGAAGACGCGGTTGCTCAGCGTCACTCTCGATCCCAACTACGATACGCCGAAAGTTTTGAGTGATTACGCCGCGTTTCATCACGCCGATCCCAAAATCTGGACCTTCGCAACCGGCGACGAAAAAGACATCGATTCGCTCACTCGCGCGTTTTCCGTTTACCGGCAGACCGAAGGCGGCACTATCTCACATGGACTGGCGACTGCGCTGATCAACCGCGATGGCAGGATCGAGAGGATTTGGCGGGGCAACGCCTGGACGCCAGCGGAAGTTACTCAAGCCATTCAGGCAGAGAGCAAATGAATAGCGTTGCCGTCAGGCATGGCACAAAAAAGAGCCAGTGAATCGCAAATCGCGCAGAGTCTGTTGCGAAGAGAAACCTCACGATCAACTATGCTTTCAACAGTCGATACCATGGACGTTGCCTCTCCTCCGCAAAATGCCTCAAGCGATTTGAAGAAAACACCGAAGAGGTTTCGCAGTCCCGATCATGTTTTCACTCTCGGCATCGAGGAAGAATTGCAGATCATCGATCCCGAGACGCGCGAACTGCGTTCGTACATCCAGCAAATTCTCGCCGACGGTAAAATCATTTTGAAGGAGCAGATCAAACCGGAGATGCACCAGTCGATTGTGGAAATCGGCACCGAGATTTGCAGCGATGCCCGAGACGCGCGACGGCAAATCACTGCACTTCGCACTGAGTTGGCAAGACTTGCGGCGCAGCACGGGTTGGTAATCGCTTCAGCCGGCACGCATCCGTTTTCTCATTGGATGGATCAATTGATCACGGTCAACGAGCGCTACACCACGGTCGTAAATGACATGCAGCAGGTTGCGCGAGTCTGTTTGACCTTTGGCCTGCACGTTCATGTCGGAATTCCGGATCGCGAAGAAGCGATCGACATCATGAATCAGGCGCGTTATTTCCTGCCGCATCTGTATGCGCTCTCAGTGAACTCACCTTTTTGGCTGGGACAAAACACCGGGCTGAAAGCATATCGCCAGATGATCTTTGAACGTCTTCCACGCACCGGCATCCCCGACGCGTTCCAAAGTCTCAGCGAATACGAAGACTATTGGAAATTGCTGGTCGCCACGAATTGCATCGATAATCCGAAGAAGATTTGGTGGGACGTGCGGCTGCATCCGTTTTTCGACACCATTGAATTTCGGATTTGCGATGCGCAATCGCGCGTTGACGACACCATCGCGCTGGCGGCTCTGATGCAGGCGATTGTTTTCAAATTGCAAAAATTGCGCCGTAATAACGTGACCTTCCGCAGCTATCAAAAACGTTTGCTTGACGAAAACCGATGGCGCGCTGGCCGTTACGGATTGGACGGCAAGCTGATCGATTTCGGTCGGAAATGCGAAGTGGACGAGCGCGAGTTGCTCGAGGAAATGCTCGAATTTGTTTCCGATGAAGTCGAGGAACTGGGCAACGAGCGCGAGATCGAGCACATCGAGCGGATCATGCGAGAAGGCACCGGCGCAGACCGGCAACTGATGGTGTGGGAACGCACACAGGACATGAAAGCGGTGGTGGATCAGATCGTGGCGGAAACAAACGAAGGGCTCACGCTCTAGAACCAGCAATGAAGCAGCTCACGACGACGCGTGCCAAGGCAGATGGAGGGGCGAGCTCCGCGAGCCTTCACCCAGCTAGTTTGAGTGATACTCGTTAGGCGTCGCAGAGCCCCGCCCTACATGTATTGTCACCGCCGCATTGGAAATAGCGAAGTGTAACTGGAAAGGCCGCGCACGTATTGCGCGCGTTCGAATGCGCTGGGATCCGGGCAATTCTGCTGGCTCATGACGCCTTTGATTTCGCGCAATGATTTGCGGCCGATGGCCCTCCAGCCATGCGACCATCTCCATTTCGATGCGCTGGATATGCGTGATGCCATGACGCATCAGAGCGCTGCATAACATCGTCACGTCGGCGCCGGCCATCACCAGCTTGATCACGTCGTGCGCCTGATAAATACCGCTCGTAGCTGCGAGGCTGGCACGAATTTTTCCGTAAAGGATTCCGATCCAGTGCAGCGGCAAGCGCATATCAGCGGGCACGCTAAGAGTGAGATTTGGCGTGACCTCCATTTTCTCCAGGTCGATGTCAGGCTGGTAAAATCGGTTGAACAACACGAGGGCGTCGACGTCCAGATCGTCCAGACTGCGCCATGTTTGCGAAATTGCTGAAGTAAGGGCTGAGCTTTACCGCGAGCGGGATCTTTGTGGCAGCTCGCACGGTTCGAACAATATCGATGTACATTTCTTCGATCGTGCTGCCGGTGACATCGGGTCGTGTCGGTATTTTGTAAATATTCAATTCCAAGCCATCGGCACCCGCTTCCGCAATTCGCCGGGCGTAGCTGATCCAGCCACCTAGTGTGGTGCAATTAAGACTGGCGATAATTGGAACACCGACAGTGCGCTTGACGTTGGCGATGTGCTCAAGATACGTGGTCGGACCAACGCGACATTCTGGCGGCACGGCTTCGATTTCCTCCTCGAACAATGAAGACAGGACGACGGCAGATGCCCCGGCTTGCTCCATCTTTTTGATCTTGTCCAAATCCTCAGAGAGCGGCGAGGCCGAAGGGACGAGAGGCGTGCGCAGCTTGAATCCCAGATAAGTGGTAGTCAGATCCATAGTTACCGCCGCGCGGCACGCGTCGCTGTGACTATATCCCGATCATCCATTCTTTGCGATGCGGTTCTCTCTAGTGAATGATGCTTGGACAGAATTCAGATCGGTCTTCGGGCTCGGTCCCAAGCTTCGCCAGAATTTCCGCGACGGTGGGACCAGCGGATCGGGCAAGGTCAGACGCTGACATGAATATCTCCTCGGCTCATTTGGCGGAAGACGTGATAACTGGTCCGGTCCTCGAACACTAGAAAAAAGCTAACAGCAGTAATGGCGAAGTGCGTCGGTTCGTGACGACGAAACCGTCTACATCGCCTTATAATCAACGGTGATAGTCCGATAAAGCAGCGGGCCGTGTTGCGCGGAGAAATAGAAAAGCTCGAGCATCGTCGCGCCGACCATCCATTGATACCCAACCAGCGTCTGGACGACGTCGGTATCAGTATCGCGGGAACGTGATACCAGTTTTCCCGTCCCGTACTTCTCATCGAAGTATTTGCGAATTTCTCCCATTCGCTGGTTATAGCGCTCGATCGACCAATCCGGGTATTCATATTGCAATTCCACCGCGATGAGCGCTCTCTGCTTAAAAGTAAACAGTGTGCGCTTTAACCCTGGATGAAGCAGCCCTTCCACTGTCCAGACGTCCCGGTTCTCCTTTTTGTCTCGCGAAGTGATCTTCGCTTTCGCGCCGTGCAGCACCGCTTCCACATGTGCCATCGAGTCGTTCCAACGAAAGCCGAACGGTGGCAACAGCTCATCGACGGAATATGCCTGCGCAGCCGAAAGAAAAAGGGCAATGACGCCAGTCGAAAGAACTCGGCGTATTGCTCTACCGTTCCAATTAAAAGTGCAGGTCGCCTGCCAGTTCTCTGTCTTCGTGTGCGTCGCACGCATTTTTTTGATCGGCATCCCAGTGACACCCGAGAGGCGGGAAAGTTGCGTGCACGGGTCAATTCGGTCAAATCAGGAGTGGCACATGGCGACGCAAATCGGATTGATCGCTTCGCCGCAGCGATCGCTCTCCTGTCGCGGACGAGTTCGCGCCGAAATCAGCAGCGGGATTCTTTTTTTGTTTTCTCTCGGACGCGCTCGCTTCTTTTTCTAGTCAAGAAAATTTTTGGCCGCGATGAAAATAAAATTTCAAATAAAGTTCATTTTTTTCTTGTCGATTTTGAAAGCGATTTCTAGTCTCAAGCCCGCTGGCGAGGCAGAAACAACAGCGCATGTGAATAAGTTGTGAACATATCTGAGAAACTTTTAGCAGCGAGAATGAACGCGGCGCAGAGGTCGCCGGAACAACGACGGAACATGCAACGCCACCAGAGGGAATCCAATCAATCGCGAACGCTCAGTGCAGCCCGTTTTCCCTCGTATTTACGCACTTTTGACAATTTTCTTCAGAATCTATCCAAGGAGTTACGCTGCCGATCAGCTCGATGTTGCTTGTGTTTTACCCAGCGATTTTGCCCGGCATCAGCGAGTGTGGCGATTGCGTAACACTGTTAACAAGTCTGCTATGGACAAGAAATGCGCACAGCTGTGGCAGCAATTATCAGCCGCGCTCAAACCTCAGATCAGCGCTGATAGCTTTAAACGCTGGTTTTCGGCCGTAGAACTTGTCGAGGCGAAAGACAAATCGCTCACTCTTCGCGTTCCAAACAACATCTATCAGTTTTGGATAGAAAGTAATTATATGCCCGCGTTGCAGAGTGCCATTGTGACGACGCTCGGCAGCCCGCGTCCGGTAAAATTCTCCTCTCCGTCGGGAACGAGCGTGCAAATGCCCGTCGAAGATGCCGCGCCGCTGGAAAAAATTTTACCCGACCCAACCGCCAACACAAAACCAGGCGCAACCGTTCCTGGGCTCAACCCACGGAATACCTTCGAATCTTTCGTGGTCGGTCCGAACAATGAAATTGCGCATGCCGCCGCTCTCGCCGTGGCGCAGGCGCCCGCGCGCACCTACAACCCGCTGTTCATTTATGGCGGTGTCGGTCTTGGCAAGACCCACCTGATGCAGGCCATCGGCCAATACGTTTGGGCCAAGAAGAAAAACGTAAAGGTGATTTATGTCTCCAGTGAACTGTTCATCAACGAGTTCATCGACGCGATCCAGCACAGTAATCTGGTCAAATTCCGAAAGCGTTATCGCCAGGTCGATCTCCTCCTGATAGACGACATCCAATTTCTCGGAGGCAAGGAGCGTTCCCAGGAAGAATTCTTTCACACGTTCAATACGCTTTTCGACGGACATAAACAGATCGTCCTCTCCAGCGATCGGCCCGCTTCGGAGATTGCAAATCTGGAGCACCGGCTGGTCTCACGCTTTGAATGGGGACTCACGGCTGAGCTTCAACCGCCGGACATCGAGACTCGTATGGCGATTTTGCGGAAAAAAGCGCGCGGCATGCAGATCCAGTTGCGCGACGAAGTTTTTCAATTTCTTGCCAGCCGCATTCGCACAAATGTGCGCCGGCTGGAGGGCGCGCTCATGCGTGTGGCTTCGTTTGCATCACTCAGCGGCAAGGAACTGACCCAGGAGGTCGTGGAGCATTTGCTAAAGGATATTTTGCAGGAGGAAGCACGCCATTCCATCACGATCGAACAAATTCAGCGACGCGTGGCTGAACATTTTGACGTGCGCCTGGCCGATATGACAAGCAAGCGGCGCCCGGCCAGCATCGCCTTTCCGCGGCAGGTGGCGATGTTTCTTGCGCGTGAACTTACCAAGGCGTCCTTGAATGAAATTGGCGACGCATTTGGAGGACGCGATCACGGCACGGTATTGCATGCCTGCAAGCTGGTAAAGAGACGGATGGCCGAACAAGACAATATTCGCCAGACCATATCCTTCATTGACAGTTCCCTTCAGCGTTGAGCCTCAAGTGGTGTGTTTCCAGCTTGCGATCCCGGCTACCGCGGCTACAAACTCGCCACGGGACGAGTCCGTCCGACTGGCGGACTTGCGGCCGGACGAATCCGCCGTGATGGCCTTGCCCGACATTAGAGAGATTGCGGTTGCCGAACAAAACCCAAAGCTTTACATCTTAGACCGTCATAATGAAATTTAGTGTCGCGAAAGAAAAACTGCTCGAAGGCCTGCAGCAGGTCCAAAACGTGGTCAGCACCCGCACCACTCTTCCCATTCTTTCCAACGTCCTGCTTCAGGCGCACGGCGAAGAAATCCATCTCACGACAACCGATCTCGATGTCGGTGTCCGGGGCAGTTGTGAGGCGGATGTAGAAAAAGAAGGGGCGACGACGCTTCCTGCCCGTCGCCTCTTCAACATCGTTCGTGAACTGCCTTCGAGCGAAATTCAGGTGGATGTTAATGGAAAAAATGCTGCTTCCATCCGGAGCGGCCAAAGCTTTTTCAAAATCCTCGGGCTGCCCGAGGAAGAATTTCCGCCGCTGCCAAAGTTCGAGGATGCAAAAGTTGTCACGATTCGGCAGAAAGATTTGCGCGACGGACTGCGCAAGACTTCGTACGCGATATCGACAGACGAAACTCGCTACGTCCTCAACGGGGTTCTTTTCAGTTTTAAGGACAACAAGCTGACGCTGGTGGCGACGGACGGGCGTCGGCTCGCCATGGTCGAAATCGAGCTGGAATTCCCGCGCAGCCATGAAGCAGACTTAATTATCCCGACCAAAGCGGTGACCGAATTGCAACGCCTGCTTACCGATGATGGCGAAATCAAGGTCAGCATGGGCAGCGGCCAGATCGCATTTGATCTCAATAAAACGCTGCTCGTCTCAAAATTGATCGAAGGCAATTACCCAAACTATCGCCAGGTCATTCCATCAGAGGCAAAAGAGCGGATAAAACTCGAGCGCGAAACATTTCTAAATTCGCTTCGGCGCGTTTCCCTTCTCGCCAGCGATAAATCGCACTCGATTAAGCTGAACTTTAGCAAGAACAATATCGACATTACTGCCACCACTCCGGAGGTGGGCGAAGCGAAGGAATCACTCGCCGTTGCATACAAAGGTCGCGATTTTTCCATCGCGTTTAATCCGGAATTTCTCATGGCGCCCCTGCGCGCTCTAACAGAAGACGAAGTCTTTCTCGATCTCATCGACGAAATGAGCCCGGGCGTTTTGAAAATTCAGACGCCGTTCCTCTACGTTCTGATGCCGATGCGCATCAGCTCGTGAGAACCATTTGCTAAATTTTGTAGCCACCGGCCTACGGCCGGTCAGGTTCGATATCGCAGGTTTAGTCATCGACGGCCCACAGGCGCCGTGGCTACAGGGCCTGGGATTTATTGATTCGCTCCAGTTTACAAAACCCGCCGTTGCGGGCTGGCCGATTGCACCATCATCAGTTCGGTGACGTTCTCCGGCGTGAGTAAACCGACCAAGCGCTTCATCCGATCCAGAACCGGCACCGCCGGACAATTGCACTCCTGCATGATGCGGAACGCTTCTTCGAAGCGCGTTCCAGTAGTCACCGTGGGAATATCTCGGCGCATCACGTCGCCCACGCGAAGCGCGGGATCGTTCTTACGCAACGCAGCGATCAGATCTTGACGCGTCAACAAACCGGCGACGTTGCCAGTATCATCAACGACTGGAAAATCGTGTTGCGAAGTCGCAAGCAAAGCATCCACCGCTTCCTGCAGGCTGGCATCTTCCGAGAGAGTGCGAAATTCGCGTACCATCGCGCTGGAGACCGGGAATCGGCGCGAGACATCTTTCATCTGCGCCAGGGCCGCTTCTTGAGACGCACCGATATAAACGAAAAGCGCGATGAAGAGCAGGAACGGATTCCAGAGCAACCCAATGAATCCGAAGACGAACGCAAAACCCTGGCCGACGTTCGCGGCGATCTGTGTAGCGCGTGCATAACTTAGTCGTGTGGCAAGCAGGGCGCGCAACACGCGCCCACCATCCATTGGAAATGCCGGCAACAAATTAAAAAGCACAAGCATGATGTTAATCGTGAGCAACTGCGCAACGAGACCGCCGCCTTCGACGGTCGAGGGATTGAGCAACGCTTGGGATCCGCCTGCCACAAACAAACCGAGCGCGATCACCACATTCACCAAGGGCCCGGCCACTGCGATAATTAATTCCTGAACCGGTTCCTCCGGCATTCGTTCAAGGCGCGCCACTCCACCGATCGGCAGCAATGTGATGTCGGGCGTATTGATCCCGAACGCCTTCGCAGCAAACGCGTGCCCGAATTCGTGCAGCACCACGCAAAGGAAAAGAAGCAAAACAAATATCACGCGGCTGGCCGCCACCGCGGAACCGCCTTGCGCGTAATAGCCGAAAGCCAGCCACGCAATCAGCAGTAAGAACGTAATGTGAATCCGCAATTGGATGCCGGCGATGCGAAAAATTGGGAGAGACCAGCTCATTTAAGTTAAATGTGTTCCGAGATTATATCGCGCGCTAGACCAGATTCGCGGTTGCAACCGTCCTACTGTCATTCCGAGCGAAGTCGAGGAATCTCTGTATTTGGTTTGGAGACTCAGAGATGTCTCGACTGCGCTCGACATGACAAACGAAGTTAAACATACGATGGAAACGTTTGACGTGGCGATCGTGGGCGGCGGCCCGGCCGGATCGAGCTGTGCAGCATTTTGTGCCCTGGCTGGGTTGCGCACGCTCCTTCTCGAGCGGGAAAGATTTCCGCGAGAAAAAGTGTGTGGCGATTGTTTGAACCCATCGAGCTGGCCTGTATTGGAGCGTCTCAGCCTGACGCAGCGGGTTTGGGATTTGCCGCATTCCAGACTCACCTCAGTCGAGTTCATCGCCATCGACGGTCACAAAGTCATTGTTGATCTTCCAACGCGAGACGATTGTGAGTTGTCGATAAAACGCAGCCTTTTCGATGATCTCCTGCTGAAACGCGCTTGCGATCTTGGCGTGCATGTTCGTGAGGAAACAACCGTCACCGCATTGAGGCACAGCAATTCCGAGAGAACCTGCAGCCACGGGTTCGCCGCAGGACGAATCCGTCCGGTGTGCGGACCTGTGGCCCGCCCGGTTCGCAACGTCCCACAGGGGCGTGGCTACAACGTGCTTCAGCCTGAATGGAAAATTGGGACGACTAGCGGAGAAAGTTTCCTTGCGCAGGTGTTAGTCGGCGCAGATGGACGAAACTCCACAGTTGCTCGCCTGCGCAATTTGCTGCCGCGCCCGACACGCGAACGCGTCGCATTGCAAGCGCACATCCCACGTCCGCGAAATTTCGGCAGACGTATTGTGCTGCAATTTCTTCGAGAAGGTTACTCAGGTCAGGCTCCCGTAAACGAAACCGAGCTCAATCTTTGCCTGGTCGGCAGGCCACCCACTATTTCCAGACTGCGGCAATGGGCACAACGACACTTCGAAATCCCCGCCGATCAACCCTGGCGCACCATCACACCGCTTACCCGCACGCCTGTTCCCTGCGCCCACGAAAATCTTCTTTTCATCGGCGACGCTGCTCGCGTTGTGGAGCCGTTTACCGGTGAAGGAATTTATTACGCGCTTCGCTCAGGAGAGCTCGCTGCAAGTGCAATTGGGAAAATCATCAGCGGCAAAGATCGACAAGTAGCTCTCCGCGAATTTGGGCACGCCTGCGCCGAAATGTACCGGGGAAGACTTTGGATCAATCGGCTGGCGCGCGCTGCAGTTTTATCCCCTCGCATCGGTTCGCTCTTTGTCCGTGCAGCGCAAATTAACCCCTCAATCTTGAAATTGCTCACTGCGAAAATTGTTTCACCGAAGTTGTAGCCACCGGCTCTGTGGACGTCTGGGATGGACGTGCCGCAAGCACGTGGCTACAGCGATTGCCGAGCTGCTTTGACCGTGTTGGACATCAGCATCGCGATCGTCATCGGCCCCACGCCGCCAGGCACCGGAGTAATCGCCGCCGTCTTTTCCGATACTTCGTCAAATGCGACGTCACCCACCAGGCGATAACCACGCTCACTTGCTGAGTCTTCGACGCGATTAATTCCAACATCAACAACGACGGCGCCTTCGCGCACGTGATCGGCTTTGACAAATCCGGCGCGACCAATTGCCGCAACGATGATGTCGGCCGAGCGTGTAATCTCCGCGAGATTGCGACTGCGTGAATGCACGACAGTAACTGTGGCGTTAGCCTTCTCGTTTTTCTGCATGAGAAGGAGGGCCAGCGGCTTCCCCACGATCATGCTGCGGCCAAGAACCACAACGTGCGCGCCATTAATGTTGATCTTGCTTTCTATTAGCAGACGCTGGACACCCAGTGGCGTGCACGGGACAAAGCCGGTGGGATCGTCGAGCACGAGCTTTGCGATGTTTTCCGAATGAAATCCGTCCACGTCTTTGCGTGGATCGAGGGCACTAACGATGGCCGCTTCGTCGATGTGCGCCGGCGGTGGTGATTGAACAAGGATCCCATGAATGTTGGAATCGGCGTTCAATTCTTCGACGCGGTTGAGAAGCTCAGTCTGAGTGGTCGACGCCGGTAATTCCAACTTCAGTGAATGCAGTCCAAGTTCGCGACACATTTTGTCTTTCGAGCGCACGTAAGCGCGCGATGCCGGGTCGTCGCCGACGAGAACCACCGCAAGGCCCGGCGTGACGTTCTTTGCTTTTAGTTCCGCGATCTCACGACGAAGATCGACATAAACTTTCTCCGCGATAGCGCGTCCATCGATCAATTTCGCCATAGTGATGGAGGCAATCCTGCCTGCGACGGTCCGGCGTGCAAGTGCATTGCTGTAGCGGCATCAACGCATTTCAACCAGCCCCATTATGGTGTTCTGCAAGGCAAGACGCTCCCTTTCAAATTCCTCCGACGTACTAGTCGTTCCGACGCGATGCGGTTGGCCAACAAGAACGCGTACTTTAGCAAATGGTCGCGGCACGATGAACCGGTCCCAACTTCCCAGTCGCCAGCAATGCGAGAATTCCAGATTCATCGGCAACACCGCAGCGCCCGTTTTCTGTGCGAGGAAAATAATGCCGGGACCAAGTTCGTAAGCAGGACCACGCGGACCATCCGGAGTGATCACCACATCGCGACCGGTCGCCAGCACCTCATTAAGCTGACGAACAGCGCTCGCCCCCAGTCGCGAGCTCGAGCCGCGGACTACATCGTAGCCAAACCGTTGAATCGCGTCGGCGAGCAAGTCTCCATCGCGGCTGGCGCTAATTAGGGCTGCACCATGACGGTTGGAAAAAAAGCGCCGCAAAACAAATGGAAGGATGAGCAAGCGATTGTGCCAAAGGGCTCCGATATAATTTTCGGTCACCGGTCTGCCGACAACGCCCGCCCGGTCATCGACTTCGTAACGCAACGTGCGCGCCCAAACCTGGAGCAAATAAAATCCGAACGCGACCAACCACCGCGCCAGCCAACCTTCGATTTTCAATGTTTCTTGCGTTTTGCCGACGCGCTTTCCTGTCCCCAACGATATGTATGGGGGTTCGGCAGCCCAATTTGGTCGAGAATACGCCAAACGACCGTGTCCACGACTGCGGCTACGGAATCGGGACGGCTGTAGAACGAGGGAATCGCCGGCATTACAATGGCGCCGGCT
Organism: uncultured Verrucomicrobiae bacterium; assembly: GCA_963758425.1. Taxonomy (GTDB): domain Bacteria; phylum Verrucomicrobiota; class Verrucomicrobiia; order Chthoniobacterales; family UBA10450; genus Udaeobacter. The sequence continues at coordinate 56,700 of CAVWVV010000003.1, read as the reverse complement.
TCGAGCAGCGTCACCACATTGCGTGCGTGAACCAAATTCCACGGTGTCTCCCTGGGAACTAGGATTAATTTCCGCCGCTCCTTCAAAAAAACGTCGGCTCCCCGCAACAGCGCGCTATCGCTGGAACCCGAAGCGATTCGACCCAGCGTTGCCATCGAACACGGGACAATCACCATCGCGTCAAAACGCGCGGAGCCGCTCACGAATGGCACGTTCATGTCATTTTCAGAGTGGTGCGAAACATTTGATGGGACTTTGAAATCATCGAGCTCCTGCTTCGCAACGTCCCTTGCGGACGCGCTCATGACCAGATGAACCTCGTGAGCGGAACAATCGATCTGTGCCAGCAACCTTTGCAGATAGATCGTTCCGCTGGCCCCAGTCGCGGCAATCACAAGTTTCATTGAAACAAAGAGATCATAAGACCGACAAATAATGCGGCAGCATGTCGCGCCAATGATTCCAGTCGTGGCCGCGCCACTTTCCGTCATCGAGCCAGTGCTTGACGCCCTTGGAATTCAAGATCTCAGACAAGCGATAGGATTCGTGGCGTGTGTTGTCCCATTCGCCAGTGCCGAGGATGATGCCCATGTGATTGTATTTCCATGAGTCGGGCACGTTCGGCAGGTATTCGTAGGGACTGTTGAAATAAATGTTGTCGTCATGATACCCGTCGAAAAATGAGCTGATGTCGAACGAGCCGCTCAAGCTGATGAGATGACTGACGGCGTCCGGATGACGAAAAGCAATATTCGCAGCGTGATAGGCACCAAGACTGGCTCCGCAGACTGCCACACGATGACAGTTACATTCGCGGCGCGCGAGATCGAACACGTCGTGCACGATTACATTTTCATACGCGTTATGTGTGCGCATCCGATCGGCTGGATGAATCGATTTATTGTAAAAACTTTCCAAGTCGATGGCGTCCGGGCAGTAGACCGTCACTCCGCCCGCATCGACATAGCCGCTCACAGACCCAACCATGCCAAAATCTTTGTTTTGGTAATAACTGCCGAATGAGGTCGGAAAGAGGATCAGTGGTAGTCCGCCACCATTTCCGAATACGAGCATTTCAAATTCGCGGCTGAGCCACGGCGTGTACCATTTTATGTAACGTTCATTCATTGAAAGTAGCGCGACCATCTTGGTTGCGGGACGGCTAAATCGCAAGCTCGCCAACAGACGAGTCCGCCCAGCCGGTGGACTTGAGAGGCTTGCGTTAGATTTGATCTTCGGCGAAACATCTCATTTTTCGATGCCGAAACATACGCTGACCGGCAATATCAAACGACATCGCGCTTTTTTCTCCAGGGTCTTGGGAAACCGGCGCGATGTGCTCGTTTATTTGCCGCCAGGTTACCGGCGTTTCTCGCCAAGACGTTACCCGGTTTTATATCTGCACGACGGGCAGAATGTTTTTGACGCAGCCACTTCGTTTGCCGGAATCGAATGGGGAGTCGATGAAACGGCGCAGCGATTGATCCGTCGAAAACTGATCGAGCCGCTCATCATTGTGGCGGTGGCAAACATCGGCGAAGAACGAATCCATGAGTATGCCCCAACGCCGGGTGTGATCGAACCGAAAGACCACCCCGGAAAGCGCAGCCGCGGTCTGGCCCACATTTACGGAAAATTTTTGATCGAAGAACTGAAGCCGTTCATCGACAAAAAGTATCGAACGAAGCGGGAAGCAGAATTTACCGGGCTCGGTGGATCGTCGCTCGGCGGTTTGGCCACACTGGCGATGGGAATTTTCTATTCAGAGGTATTCACACGTTTAATCGCGATGTCTCCGTCGATTTGGTGGGACGATTACGCAATTTTCCGGCTGGTGGGCATCCTCGGTGAAAAGCCATCGCTGAAAATCTGGCTCGACACTGGCACGTCCGAACCGGGTTGGAAACTGACGCGCGAATTACGCGATTACTTAATCGAAAAAGGCTGGCAGCTCGATGTCGATCTAAGTTATCTCGAGGTCAACGGCGCCGATCACAGCGAAGCGGCCTGGGCAGCGCGGGTTGAACCGGCGCTGCGGTTCTTGTTTCCGCCAGAAAAATAGAATCTCACCTTCCCACGGGTGGAACCGGCGGCGGATTCGGCGGCAATGGTTCAGGAGGCGGGGTGGGCGTTGGTGGATTCGGTCTTGGGTGGTGATGGTTGGTCCGGCATTGGTTCGCTTTCGTGTCACGTCGAGCGAAGTCGAGACATATCTTGCTGCCATTTATAATATTTTCGGTGCACAGACATAAATATTTAGATTCTTCAGCTTCGCTCGGAATGACAAACTACTGCAACCACTTGCTGTAAACTTGATAAACGCGAACCAAGCCCCCGATAAAATCCCAATCTTTCTGGTACGAAAAACTACGAGTGCTCGGAGACCAGATGAGCTCGCGCGGCGATTCCGAGTGGTTAGGATCGTAAACTAAATAGCGCTCAACTCCAGGATTCGGAGAAAAAGGCTTTTGTTTATAAATCAGAACAGAGTGATTGATGCTGAGGCTAGGATAAGTAGTAAGGAAACCAACGAACACCTGACCGCGCGCCAAGGCTGCGTTCAAACGAGCGTGAGTCTTCTCCTGATATCCGGCGCCCGGCTGAAACAGCATGCGCGCATTGCCGATTCGGAAGTAGCTGGGCCAGCCATGGCCGATCGTTCGTTGTAGAAGTTCGCGATGTGCCTCGCTCATTTCTCGGAGATCCTTATATCCTGGAAAAACAATTCGTTGATCCCCCGCCAATGGCTCGGCCCAAGCTGCCCGGTGTGTCACAGCGCGAACGCGGACAGCCAGCGACACATCATCTAACGGAGCGCCGTGGGGGTCGAAGCGCGCGAATTTCTTAAATTGCATCGCCGTGCGGCACAGCACGAAACAGTGGCGATTATATGCGTCTCGCTTCACCGCCGACTTTTTCCGCAGAGAAGCGTGTCCTTCGTGATATTCAAACACGGTTTGGTTTGCGAACGCAAATGTGTCGCGATCGAAACGAAACTCCGGCTCGCCAGCGCTGGCAGGCGCCACACTGATCACAACGACTGCGCTGAGCCACCACACACCCGCTGATTTACCCCAAGCCCCAAACATCAGATCAAGAGCGAGCCGAGGCGGTGGCGGTTTTGCTTTCGGAGAAGATACCCAGGCGGCGAAACTTTCGATATCGTTTTTCCAATAGTTCGTCGGTTGGAATCTTAGAAATCTCGTCCAGCGCCCGGCGCAGTGCTGCGTCAAGATTGGCAGCAACAGAGTCATAGTCCCGATGCGCGCCGCCTTCCGGTTCAGAAATGATTTGGTCCACTACCTCCAGCTTCAATAAATCCTGTGCAGTCAGTTTAAGCGCCTCGGCTGCTTCAGCGGCATGCCGGCGGTCTCTCCACAAAATCGCGGAACACGCTTCCGGGCTGATTACGGAATAATACGCGTTTTCCAGGATCAGTACGTGGTCCGCCACGCCAATCCCAAGCGCGCCCCCTGAGCCGCCCTCGCCAATGACCGCGGCAATGATCGGCACGCGAAGCCTCATCATTTCGAAGAGATTTACCGCAATTGCTTCTGAAATATGACGTTCCTCAGATCCGATCCCGGGAAAAGCGCCTGGCGTATCGATCAATGAAATGACCGGCAAGCGAAATTTTTCGGCCAGTCGCATCAATCGCAGCGCCTTGCGATAACCTTCAGGATGGGCGCAACCGAAATTGCGCATCACATTTTCTTTTGTGTTGCGACCCTTTTGGTGAGTGATGACGACACAGCGCTGCGCGCCAAGTGTGGCCAGACCACAAGGCATGGCTCGATCGTCGGCAAAACGGCGATCTCCATGCAGCTCAATCCAATTTGTAAAGCACCGCTCGAGGTAGTCCATGGCGAACGGCCGCTGCGTATGCCGCGCGATTTGCACCCGCTGCCACGCAGTGAGATTGACATAAATTTCCCGTCGCGTTTCACGAAGTTTTTCCTCAACGGCCTTAACAGCCGAATCAAGATCGACATCATGCGCGTCGGAGTGATTCATTAAGTCCTGTAAGCGCCGTTCCAGCTCAAAGATCGGCTTTTCAAAATCGAGCGGTTGCCAGTTCATGAAACGTCAAAAAGTCACAAGATTAAAAAGGTTACAACCTCGGGCAACTCTCTCACGATTGCGTGTATTCATTTTCGTTCATTGTAACTCAGTCCGTAATCGTGACAGCGGTGCGATTGTTTACAAGGCTGCTGAGTTCTTCAAGGTCCGAAGCCGCGAGGCCAAGACCCGTTGGCGGCGGCGGCTGATCGAGATTGGGATGTGCAGAATCCGGCACCGAAAACAGGGTGTAACCTGCCGCGCCCGCCAGCCGGATCCACCGCGTGCTGCTGAGGTACTCCTTGCTGCCGACGCCAACGCGTTTTCCGTCCTTCCAGGCCATGGTTTCGGCAACTTTTGCCGAGATTTTAGCTGGCTGTTTGCCCGGTAACTTTGCTTCACGAACATGATATTGCTTGAAAAATGCGCCGTGATTCAAGAGCACAACCGCATTCGCCTTCCGTTGAATAACCATCGAGAAATCGGGGTGTGTGATGAGCAGATGATCGCCAATGCGTAGCATGGTGCCGCTCATGTTGTTCATGCGCATGATTAACTCGGGAGTCGTCTTCAACTTCCGTGCAATCTTGGCCAGTACGTCTCCGGATTTCACAATGTATTCCGTTTTTTCTGGAGACGGATAACGCGATAGAAGAATGGCAACATTTGTTTCCCCGAGTAGATCCTTCGCTTCTTCGAGATGTTTCCCGGTGGGATATTTTTGGATAACTGCGATAAGCGCATCGCGAGCTTCAGTCAGTTTTCCCTCCTGCCGCAGTTGCGCCGCCGCCTGAAATTCCGGAAGACTAATGTCTGGCACAGGCGCTGGCGTAACTTCCCCACGCTGCTCTTTTTTTACTGCGATTTCTTCTTTTACAAAGGTGTTGTAACCAAACCAGGCAGCGCCGCCGAAGATGATCAACGCAAGCAGCAAGACGAAAAGCCACTTCATGGCTGGCAAAATGTGGTCGAGACTTCGAGCGAAATCCGAGAGTCGCGCTGAACCAGAAAACACCAAGGCAACCCGGGATCCATCACAAGAAGAATCGTGTGCGAGCAATCAATCGCCGCCACTGAAATCGGTTTTGCCTACGAGGCTCCGGTGCCGGATTCGCTCCCTGGAAAGAAGCGATGCCAGAGCCGTCCGATGGTGGGCTCTTCCCGGTTGCTCCAGGTAAAATGGCAATCCTGGCAGTAAAACTCCTTGGGAACAATTTTGAGCGCGCAAAGCACACCAACCAGCGCAGGAGTCATGAATTTTCGAGTCATCTGTGGATATTCGATATTCGAAGAACTGCACTGCGGGCAACGGACAAGGGCCGCGGAAATATCGGGATCAGTCGCCTCCCACTCGACCATGAGGTTTTGCGCCTTTTCGAAATCGGTGTCTTCCACCATTACTTTCGCATTAGCCTGCGGGCGCGACATGAAGCCAACTTGCTGCAATGGCGCTTCGTTGTGAACGTCGACCCGTAACCCTGCCTCCTGGAAGCGCCGTTTTAGCTGCCTCGCCTTGGCCGGATCATTGAACGTAGCAATCGTCACCATAAATCTTGTCGCATGCGCGGCATTAACACCGTGTGATCAAACATCAACTAATGGCCGAGTGCAAGATTTGGTGTCAGGCGCCGGGAGGAAACCATTTGTAGAGCATCAAATACACAAACACGCCTGTGACCGAGACATAGAGCCAGATCGGGATCGTCCAACGCGCGATTCGTTTGTGGCGATCCCATCGGCGACGAAAAACCTGAATAAGGGTGATAATCACCAGAGGCAGCGTCACAAAGGCGAGCAAAACATGCGAAGCCAGTATCGGAAAATAAATAGCGGCAATCCATCCCGTGTACCCCGAAGATTTTTCGCCGACGTTCGCGTGATAAATGATGTAGCCCGTCAGAAAACAAGCCGAGGAAACCACAGCCGTGATCATGCACGCCATGTGCCGGCGCCACGCGCCATGCCGGATGAAGTACCAGCCCATTGAAATGAAGACTGTGCTAATCAAATTAAGCGACGCGTTAAGAGCAGGGAGATCGGAGATTGAAATCACGTTGAAGCGTTGAACTGTTAAAACGCTACATTGATCCATCGCTCCGACGCAACGACTTAACGATTGCCAAGACCATGCCGCCCGTCATCGAACCACCGCAGGTTCGGCCGCCTCGACAGCGTCGAAAATCAACCTGGGCACATCGAATCGCCGTGACCTTCGTGCGCCTCGTGATTCTTGGCGTAATTCTTGGGGTTGGCGGCGGAGGGTATTACCTCGCCAAGAGAGGATTTGGCCGCCAATGGCGCTACCGGGTAGTGGAGGAATTGCACAAGCGCGGAGTCGAAGCCAACATCGGGCGCCTGACGCTGGACCCGTTTCGCGGTCTCGTCGCAAAAAATGTACGGATTTTTGATTACAAGAATCGCGAGAACATTCTGGCCCTGATTAGCGAGGTCTCGCTCGATATCAATTACGCTGCGCTCATCCATCATGAGCCGTTTCTCAACGCACTCGACGTGCGGGATGCGCAAATCATTCTTCCATTTAAGACGGCGGATGAAAAAGGCGACAGAGCCGTGCTCACCAACTTGCGCGCCCATGTTTATTTTCCGCCAGAACAAATTTACGTCAGTCAGGCGGAGGGAATCTTTTGCGGGATTCGGATTTCGGCCACTGGGCAGCTAATCAAACGCGAGAATTATCAACCGTCGCCTGCACTTTCAGCCGAAGAATGGCAAAGACGATTGTTGATTGCACAGCGCGTGGTGACCGAACTGCAAAAGTTCAGGTTCCCCGGTACGCCTCCCTCATTACAGATAAAATTTAGCGGCGACGTCGCCGAGGTCGAGAAGGCGCGCGTCGAGGCGACACTCCGCGGCGATCGACTGCAACGGGGCAGCTACGTAATGAGAGACCTCTCCGTGGCCGCAGAATGGAACAACCAACAGCTGAATGTCGCACATTGCGAATGGAGCGATGACATGGGCAGTTTTGCAGGCCGCGCCAATTGGAATGTGCAAAGCAGCAGCGCGAGTTTCCAAACGCGCAGCAGTCTGGATTTGAGAGCTTTTCTTGACGCATTCGGACTGGGCGAGCCACTCGCCAGCATTGAATTTCAAGCGCCGCCTGCGGTCGAGGTTTCCGGCTCGGTACGTTTTGGGCCGGATCGCTTCAGGCCAGGCATCATTGGACACGTTGCTTTTGGCGGATTCACCTACAAAAAGGTCCCGTTCTCTGATCTCACAGCTGATTTTTCCTGGGACGGCGAGCGCACACTGGTCAGGGACCTGCGCCTGCGACATCAAACCGGCCAGATCCGGGCTGATCTTTTTGATGCGCCGGAGGATTTTCGCTTAAACATTGAGAGCACGATAGTCCCGGAGGCGGTGCGTATGATCGCACCCCCGGAACTGAATGAATTTCTCCGGCAGTGGGAATGGCAACGTCCACCTGCCATTCGCCTCGCGATCCGGGGCCAGGATCACAATCCGGGAACTTGGAAAGGCGATGGGACCGTCATTTTGGGACGAAGTCGGTTCCGCGGCACATGGATGAACAGCGCGGATACTAAAATCCATTTCGCCGACGGTGCGCTTGCCTGTGAGGATTTACACGTCGCGCGCAATGAAGGCACTGGCACGGGCAGTTTCACCTACGATTTTAAAAAACACGAGGTACGCATCTCCAATATCAAAAGCTCACTGAATCCCGCCGAGGTAATTTTTTGGATTGATCCAAAAATTTCGAACACGGTGATGCCGTATAAATTTCGGCGTCCGCCCTCCGTCACGGCGAACGGTTTGTATCAATTTCGCGGCGGCAATAATACACGTCTGGAGGTCAAGGTAGAGGGCGCGAACGGAATGGATTACGTCTTTCTTGGGAAAACGTTGCCCTTTGATCGCATCTCCACGCGATTGCTCTTCACCAACGACCGATTGCAAATCATTGATCTTCGTGGCGCGCTTCTCTCAGGCACGTTGCGTGGAAACGCCGACATCTCAATTGCCAGAAATGATCCGCGTTACCAGGCAAATATTTCGGTAAGCCAGATCAATTTCCCGCTGCTGACTGACTTGTACTACAACTACAAGACGGCGCTCGGCCTGTTAAACGGCACGTACGATTTCACCGGCCTCGGCAGCGATGCGCGCACCATGCGGGGCCGTGGAAAAGTGGAAGTCACCAATGGCGATGTCTTCGCCATCCCTATTTTCGGGCCGCTCTCAGGAATTCTGAACCGGATTCTTCCCGGCAGCGGATACAGCATCGCGCACAAAGCGAGCGCAGACTTCAAGGTCGATCAGGGAATTATTCATACCGACGATTTCGAGGCAGACGGCACGCTCTTTAGCATGCTGGGTCATGGCGACGTCCAGTTTCTCGATGACAAGCTCGATTTCAATCTGCGGTTGAACATGAAGGGACCCGGCGTGCTGCTCACACCGATGTATAAACTTTTTGAATACGCCGGCACAGGGAGTCTGAAGAAGCCGGATTGGCGCCCAGCCGTTTTGAAGAGCCAATAGTGAAGAGAAACGAAACGAAGAAACGCCGAGACGGAGAAACGGCGCCTTCACCGGTTCGCCGATCCGCCGATTCGCCGGTTCATCCAATTCTCCTTGGCGCGCACATGTCGATTGCCGGTGGCGTGAATCTGGCGATTGGGCGCGCACGCTCGATCGACTGCACTGCCATGCAAATGTTCGTGAAGAACAACATGCAGTGGTTCGTCCGCCCGCTTACCCGCGACGAAATCCGGAACTTCCTCGAACATCAGCAACGCTGCGAGTTATTATCGATCTTCGCCCACGCGAACTATCTTATCAATCTCGCCGCCACGAACGGGCAGTTTCACGCAAATTCGATCCGTTCACTGTCCGAAGAATTGGTTCGCGCCGATCAGCTGGAACTCCCATTCCTGGTGTTGCATCCCGGTGCGCACCTCGGCGCGGGTGAAGAAGCGGGACTCGAAAAAATTGTAGAATCGATTGATCGCGTGTTTTCTGGTCTTCCGAAAATAAAAACACGGATCGCGCTCGAAACGACCGCTGGCCAGGGCTCATGCCTGGGGAACAAATTCGAGCACCTTGCGTACATTATCAGCCGCGTGCGTGAACCAGAACGATTGTGTGTCTGCCTCGATACCGCGCATGTTTTCGCTTCGGGTTATGACATCGGCGGCGAGGCCTCGGTTCGAAAAACATTCCGCGAATTCGGTCGCGTGGTTGGCCTGGATCGTCTCGTGGCAATCCATCTGAACGATTCCAAAACTGCCTGCGGTTCGCGGGTGGATCGACATGAACATATCGGTAAGGGCAAAATCGGGCTCCCTGCCTTCCGCTTTATCATGGGCGATCGCCGCTTCCGCAAAATCCCGAAAGTGCTCGAAACTCCAAAGGGCAAAGACCTCGCCGAGGACGTGGAAAATATGAAAATGTTGCGCGGATTGATCAAAACCGCGCCGCACTACCTCAGCGCGTCATTCTGAGCGAAGCGAAGAAACCCTCATCGTCGCGCTCGGTCACACAAGCCAGTTAGCGTGATTTCATTACCCTGCGTGAGGTCCCTCGCTCCGCTCGGGATGACCGAGCAAATTACTTGATCAGCCGAATCGCAAGCGGATAGCGATAGAACTTTCCTTCGCCTGCTTGAATAGATGCCACAATCACCAGCACTAGGTTCAGAAGGTGCAGTATCGCCAGTATTACAAATCCAATCAGCACCAGACAGAGAATGCCGGCGATCAAATTGTAGATCAGCATCGATATTTGAAAATTGAGCGACTCCTTTCCGTTCGCGTCGATTTCTGTGGAATCGCCCCGTTTGGCCAGCCAAATAATCAACGGGCCGAGAATGTGACCAGCCCACGGCACGAAAAAGCCCGCTAATGCGCTGGCGTGGCAGAGGACACACCACGTTCGGACATCGGATGAAGTGGATGGAGGTGGTGGAGGTGTCTGATCCATATTTATCCTTTCGTTTGCGTATCACAACGACTGCTCCCTGGCCGCCATCAGAGCAAGGAAAAAGATTGGACTATGCTGCTTTTGCCCGCTCGATGTGTGCGCCGAGTTCGCTCAATTTTTCATCGAGATGCTCGTAGCCGCGATCGATGTGATAGACGCGGGTGACCTCAGTAATTCCGTCGGCCTTCAATCCTGCAAGCACCAGCGCGGCCGACGCGCGTAGGTCGCTGGCCATTACTGGCGCTCCGAGGAGATAATCCACGCCATCGATCATCGCGGTGGCCCCCTCCAATCGCACTCGCGCACCCATGCGTTTCAGCTCCGCCACATGCATGTAACGCTGCGGAAAAACATTTTCGGTCACGGAACTGGTGCCCTTGCTAATGGAGAGCAACGCGCACATCTGCGCCTGCATGTCAGTCGGGAAGCCGGGATATGGTGCTGTTGTCAGCTCCAGCGCGCTCGCGGCTCCGTTGGGCAGAATCGAAATCTCGTGATCGCCGATATTAATGCGAAAGCCGCAGCTCGCCAGCGCATCGGTGACGGCGCCAACATGCTCAGGTTCCACTCGCTTGACGGTTACTCCTTTTCCCGCGATTGCACCTGCAACCAGAAATGTTCCAGCTTCAATGCGGTCCGGGATTACCCTGTGTTCGGCTCCGTGCAACGCGGGCACGCCTTCGATGATGATTCGGCGCGTACCTGCGCCTTCGATCTTCGCGCCCATCTTGTTCAGGAACGTCGCCAGGTCCACTACCTCGGGCTCCTGCGCAGCTCCTTCAATAACCGTCACACCATCGGCCAGCACGGCCGCCATCATGACGTTGTCGGTGCCGAGGACAGTCGGGCCGAATTTACTCCGCATGTTGATGACTGTTCCGCTTAATTTCGGCGCAAAAACCTTGATGTCGCCGCCCTCCACACGCACCGCTGCGCCGAGCGCTTCGAAACCTTTGAGATGCAAGTCAATTGGCCGGTCGCCAATGACGCAACCACCGGGCAAAGCAACAGTCGCTTCCTTGCATCGGCCCAGGGACGGTCCAAGCACGCAAACCGAAGCGCGCATTTTGCGGACGACGTCGTACGGCGCGACGGAGTGGATCTTTTCTGCCGTCACGGTAACCGTTCCGCTGGCGCGTTCCACCTGCGCGCCCAGATGGGTTAGAATTTGCAGCATATAATGTGTGTCGCTCAGGTCGGGCACGCCGTGAACAATGCAAGGCTCCCTGGTGAGCAGCGTCGCGGCCAGTATCGGCAGCGAAGAATTTTTCGAGCCGCTGACCTTGATAGAACCGGAAAGCGAGTGGCCGCCGTGGACGAGGATCTTATCCATACCTGGCAAAAAGGAACCGTGTCACGCCGTTATAATCGCTCTTCGAACAAATGTCTCGGTAATTTTTTTCCGCCAAGGCCGAAAGAAGCGCCTCGCTCTGATCGAGTCCTATTTCCAAGGCCAGCATTCCACCGGGCCGGAGCCGCGTTGGGGCTTGATCAATCAGCTCACGCACCAGCTCATCGCCTCGCGCACCGGCGAACAGCGCAATTTCCGGATCGTGCAACACTTCGCGCGAAAGAGTGTGCCGGTCCTGCATTGAGATGTAAGGAAGATTCGCAACAATTAGATCGAAAGCTCCCTCGACATTTTCGAGCAGACGACTTTTCAGAAACTGGACCCGGGTGCTCAAGTTAAGCCTGATGGCATTTTCTTGCGCGAGCGCGAGCGCATCATCCGAAACATCAACCGCGAGAATTCTTACTTCAGGGAATTCCGCAGCGAGACTGAGCGCGATCACGCCGCTGCCAGTACCAACATCCACAATCTCGGATTTTGGATTTTGGATTTCGGATTTTAAGAACTCGACGAGTTCTTCCGTTTCCGGCCGCGGGATCATGGCGCGTTTGTCACAAAGAAAAACGTGTCCGCAAAATTCTACGCTGCCGAGAAGATGCTGGAGAGGCTCGCCTTCGCTGCGGCGCTTCACCAATTCTCGCAACGGCGTGAGTTCTGTTTCAGTCAACTTCCGCTCGAAATCCAGATAAAGCTCGATTCGTTTCCGCCCAAGAACATGCGCCAACAAGTGTTCCGCATTCAGTCGCGGATTCTCGATATTGTGCTTCTGGAAATAGCCAGTCGTCACTTGCAGCACGTCCAGAACAGTCATGGGTTTTTCGTTGTCATTCCGAGCGACAGTCTTGTCCTGAGGCGAAGTCGAATGGGCCGAGGAATTTCTCACTGTTATCTTCTCGAGCTGCGATTGGCGGAAAGCAGTAAGAGATTTCTCTACTTTGGTCGAAATGACAGAAGCAGGGTGCTTACACGACTGCTGACTCCTTCAGCCGTTCCGCTACATCGGCGGCTTGCAACGCGCTGATCAATTCGTCGAGATCGCCGTCAATCACGCGATCAAGATTATGAAGCGTCAGACCGATGCGATGATCGGTCACGCGGTTCTGCGGGAAATTGTAGGTGCGAATTTTTTCTTCTCGCCCGCCAGTGCCGATCTGGCCGCGGCGCTGCGCGCTATATTTTTCGGCTTCCTCGCGCTGCTTTCGCTCCAGCAAGCGCGCCCGCAAGATCGAAAGCGCTCTTTCCTTGTTTTTGATCTGACTGCGACCGTCCTGACAACGCACGATTGTGCCTGTGGGAATGTGCACCACCTGCACGGCCGAATCGGTTGTGTTCACGCCTTGCCCGCCCGGACCGCCGGATCGCGAGACTTCAATTCGCAAATCTTCCGGCTTCAATTCAAGATCGACGTCTTCCGCCTCGGGCAACACCGCAACCGTCGCTGTCGATGTATGAATGCGACCCTGCGCCTCGGTCGCAGGTACGCGCTGCACCCGGTGAACGCCGCTTTCGTAACGCAGTTTTCGAAAAACAGATTCTCCCGAAACGCGAAAGATCGCTTCCTTAAATCCACCGAGTTCCGCTGGACTCGATTCGAGGTCCTCGGTTTTTAGGACGGCAGATTCCGCATAGCGATGGTACATCCGGTAAAGATCGGCCGCGAAAATGGCCGCTTCACTTCCGCCAGTTCCCGCTCGGATTTCCACGATCGCGTCGCGGTCTTCATTTTCGTCCGGCGGCAACAACGCGATCTGGACTTCGCCTTCGAGATCGGCCACCCGGTTTTCGAGGTCCGGAATCTCGTCATCAGCGATCGCGGCGATTTCAACGTCGCCTGACATTGCCAGCTCCTGATTGTCGTCCAATTGCTTACGCGCCGCTTCGAGCTCGTCCCATTTCGCCAGCAGTTGTTTGATGCTCGCGTGCTCGCGCATGATCGCCTTGGCTCGCTGGCGGTTGGAAAAAAGGGCCGGGTCGGCAATATCGCGCTCAAGTTGATCGAAGCGTTCGCGTTTGAGTTGAATTAGGGAGTTAAAGTCCATATCTGTAGCCGCGAGCGCTGACCGCGGTTTGGTACAGCCAGGGGTCGCCGTCCCCGGCTACAGCTCAGCTAAGCTTTCTTTTCAGCCCGCGCGGCTCTGGTGCTGCCGTAACGGCGGGCAAATTTCTCGACGCGCCCGGCCGTATCCACGAACTTCTGTTCTCCGGTGAAAAAGGGATGACAAGCAGCGCAAATACCGATCTTAATATCGCGGCGCGTAGAACGGGTGTGATACACCGCTCCGCATGCGCACACAATATCGGTCTCGTAATACTCTGGATGAATACCAGTCTTCATTTTTGGAAAGGAACGCGGAATCTACTCGCGCAACGAGCTCTGCGCAAGCGATGAAATCCTCAGATCCATTGCTGCAAGACTGGGAGAAAACGCTCGCGCGAAAGCGTGATGCGCCAGCTATTTTTGCGACCAGCGGCGAAGTGCTCCGAACATTCGGCGATGTTGAACAACGCGCTCGCGAATTGTTGCGAAGCATCGACGTTTTCCACGAAGGCAGCGTTCTCGCTGTCCAGATCGGCAACCATGAAGATTGGCCATCAGTCTTGATCGCTTGTTTGCGCAGGCATTTGGTTGTTCTTCCCCTCGAACAGTCGATCAGCGAACAACAGCGCGACGACGCCTTAGAAATTTGCAAGGTAAAGGCTGTAGTGTCTGCTGTCTCCGACGGAGGTACGCACAAGGTCATTCCGCTGGGGACAACCGATTCCACACCAGATTGGCGCGAGAATCCGCCAAATCTCCTAAAGCTTACCTCCGGCACAACGGCCACACCCCGCGCAATCCGCTTTCGTAGCGAGCAACTACTGGCCGATTGCAATCAAATTTGCGACACGATGGGGATTTCCGATACTGATCTGAATTTCAGCGTCATCCAAATCTCGCACTCCTACGGTTTCAGCAATCTTCTCACGCCGCTAATTGCGCGCGCCGTGCCAATGGTCATCAGTCGTGATAGAACACCGCGCGCTATCCTCGGGGATCTTGCCCGCAGCAACGCGACAGTTTTTCCCGGGATGCCTGTGTTCTACCAGGCATTTTGTGAAATGGAACATGTTCCCGTGCTGCCAAAGCTTAGGCTCTTTATTTCAGCCGGCGCCCCTCTCCCGGTCGCGACCGCGAAGAGATTCCAGGAAAAGTTTAATCTGCCAATCCACTCGTTTTACGGTGCGTCCGAATGTGGCGGGATTTGCTACGACCGCGAAGCAGCAAACCAGAACGAAGGGTTCGTTGGCGAAGCGATGAACGGCGTCAACCTTGAACTCCTAAATCCAGAGCCGTCAGCGAGCCAGATTCAAGTGCGCAGCTATGCTGCGGGCGATGGCTATTTCCCGGAGCCAGATGAAGAGAAATTGGGCAATGGAATTTTTGTACCCGACGATTTGTTGGTGCGTGACGGTTCCGGGTTCAAAATCGTCGGTAGGATCTCGGACGTAATCAACGTCGCAGGTAAAAAGGTGAACCCCGCAGAAGTGGAAGCGCATTTGCTGCGCTTCCCCGGCGTACGACAGGCAGTTGTATTCGGTCGAGAATCGGCGTTGCGCAATGAAGAGGTGGCGGCCTGCGTAGTGGCACCACCAGACGTAAGCGAGACTGATCTCCTGAAGTTTTGCCGTGGCGCGCTGAGCAGCTGGCAGGTGCCGAAGCGGATCTTCATCATGGACTCAATCCCGGCGAATGAGCGATGGAAAATCAGCCGGCGCGAGCTCTCGCAACGGTTCTCAACGAGCCGCGAGAGACCACCGTTGCCATGATTGGGTTCTTGATAAAGCCTTTACATGGGATTTGCTTAGAACGAGAGGTGTATTATGCGGCAATCATCCGGCGAACCCAAATCAATAGAAGCTGAAATCGAATCTTCGAATAGCGAAGAACGAGACCAAACGGAAGATTCAGACGTCCCGCAAGCGGATGCACCAGTCCAAGACGCTGCTACGAATGCGGAAGCTGCCCAGTCCGAGGATTGGTGGAGCATGTCGCAACAAACTGCCGATTGGGCCGAACCCGCCACGACCGATCCGACCGGAAGACGTCCCCCCTTCAAACGAACCCCGCACCGCCGATGTTTATTTCTGCGGTCACACGACGTTCTTTCCATTAAACCGCGCCCTGCAAGCGATCTCAAAGGAGAAGCTCACAGGCTTGCTGCGATCATTTTGGGAGCAGGAGCCAATCGACCTTTTGGCGCGTGATGGCGAGATCATCTTTGTCACCACCAGGGACCCGGAGCTTTATTGCCCGGAGACGCCAGCGCTTCTTAGCGATTTCGATGTCGTTGTGCTGGCCAGGGCGCGCGATCAACAGAGAGAGACTGGAACGCCGTTCTTTCTTACCCTTGCCCGCGAGGAATCGATAGCCCGCGAGGCAGCGATGGAACAGATGCAGCAATTTGGGCGGAAGCTTTTCTCACAACTTTGGGTGGCGCCGAGGGTATGGTTCATGTTTGAAAAGAAGGCCGACCTGTTAGCGGATGCTGGGGATGTGCCCGGGGAGCCGAATGTTCGCGACTGGGCGTTGGAAACGTTGCGTCTTGTTGAGCAAATCGATGAGACGGCCCATTTCGAACCAGCGTCGATTCCGGCTTATACAAAGGACGGCTTCGAGCGTGTCCAAAAGTTGAAGCTGACTCCCGATGAGGCGCAGTTTGCGTCGCAATTCAATGGCACCCGCTCGGTCCAACAAATTGCGAAGAATCTACGACTCGATTTGAAATCTGCGCGGCAGATGCTCTTCCGCTTTGTCGCTCTTGAGATAGTGGAATGCTGGCCAGCCAGCACGGCGGCTAAACCAGAACAGCAGAGCGTCTTCCAGCGTTTTGGGCGAAAGGTCCGACGCGACCGCTAACACTCCCGAACGCGTCGGGGGTCATGAAGAGAAAAGTTCTGGTTGTCGATGTCGGCGGCACATACGTAAAACTGCTGAGATCGTCTCAGGACGAGCGTGAATTTCCCTCCGGTCCGCGACTGAAACCGCAACAATTAGTCGCCAAACTTAAGGAAACCGTGCGCGGATGGAAGTTCGACTGCGCCTCCATCGGTTTCCCCGCGCCGGTGCGCAGGGGACGAATCGCCAAAGACCCGAAGCATTTGGGCAAGGGATGGGTTGGTTTCAATTTTGCCACAGCGCTGGGAATCCCCGTGCGTGTCGCCAACGATGCTGCCCTGCAGGCGCTCGGCAGTTACCACGGTGGACGCATGCTCTTTCTGGGCCTTGGCACTGGCCTGGGATCTGCATTGGTGTGGGACAAAATCTTGATGCCGCTTGAGCTTGGCGATCTGCCGTATCGCGAGCGATACATCATTGAAAATTACCTTGGCATTCCAGGCTTGGCGCAGTTGGGCGAAAAAAAATGGAAACGCGAAGTAGCTTACGCGGTCACTCAGTTAAGAAAATCATTCATTGCCGATTATGTCGTTCTTGGCGGCGGTCTCGTGCACCGTTTCAGTCACTTGCCCGAAGGAACAGAACGCGGACAAAATGAGAATGCATTTCCAGGTGGAATCCGTCTATGGGAAACCAAGAAACATTCCCGCAAACTGAAGTGGCTTGTCCTGTGATGATCTTTCAACGCCGAGTTCAAATGCCAGGGAGGGGACTCGAACCCCTAAGGATTTCTCCACCAGATCCTAAGTCTGGCGCGTCTGCCAATTTCGCCACCCTGGCAAATATCTTATCGTGTGAAGCTTATGACTAAATAGTAAAGTCGGAGGAAACTTGCAATGAATTTCTTGCCGCACATAGGCAATTGCCGGAAAACACCGCGGGATGCCAAGCTCAATTGGTGTTTTGTGGCCATAAATTTTAACATTTGGCTTACCTTCGGTCAGTTTTTCTCTTGAAAAGGGCCCTCCCCCTATAGCCGGGTGCCGTGCATCCCCCGCCATGGTACAGGGTAAAGCCTGGGGGGTGTTGCTGTACCAGAGTCGCGCGCGCATGGAGTTATCTAATGCTCCCTTACTTGACAGTGTGTTTGCGATTTCCGTCACCGGGACGCGCGCACACCGTCCAGGGCCTGCTTCGCCGCGTCCTACCCCGTCAGCCTGAACCGCACCGACGGCACGTCCGCCATCCGCCCATCGACGAGACCGGAGGCCGTTGTGGCGGACGTCAGGTCGAGCGCATCGCCCTCGAATACGAAGTGCAGCCCCTCGGGCGGCAGGTGCAGGTCCACGCAGCGGATCACGCCGACGAACAGGCACATCAGCACGTCCTGCGACAGGCGCAGCGTCGATTCGAGCGTCGCGCGCATCGCGGCCTGGCTCTGCCATTTCGGACGAGCTGATCCATTCGATCTGCGCCTGCACGCAAGGCCATCCCTTTTATACGCAACATTTGTGTCATGCTGTTTGGGAGCTTTGCGACCGCAAAGCAAAAGTGACTCCCGAAATGGTCAATGCCGCTACTCAACTGCTTCTCAAGCGTGAAGATTATGCATACACGACTCTGTGGGAGTCTTTAGCCGTTAACCAGCGAAAGTTCTTGAAGGGCTTAGCGAGTGAAGCAGGTAAGGTGCAACCATTCAGTGCGGAGTTTATTGGGACGTACGGGCTTGGCTCCGCCTCCAATGTGCAAAGAGTCGTTGATTCTCTCTCAGAAAGAGACGTCATCGACAGGGACAATGGCTCGTTCTTAATCAGCGACCGATTTTTCAGGCTCTGGGTGCAAAGTGTTCAACTCCGGTGATTGCGCTTGAAATACGCAAGATGCGTTACGCATGACGCGTAACACCACTACGCAGCTCGTCGGTGGATTGCAAGCCTGTGCTCGTCCACAATTCCCAATCAATCTCGGAGGGGACCGAACCCATCGGAAAGCTGCGGCCTTTACCAAGGTAACTCCCCGCGCGAGTTGATGATCCCGCCTACGATGAAGCGCCAGATGGCGCCGGCCTGGTTGAAGTGGGAGCCATGGCGTGGGTAGCAGGCTTCGCCGCAGCAGGGGCGGCAGCTTTCTTTTTTGCAGCAGCTTCAGCTGCAGCTGTCAGTTTCGCATCGACTTCAGCCGCATCGGTTGGCGAGATGCGACGATAATAGTCGTTAGACTTCACCAGATCACCCTTGCGCATCAACAACGCATCGAAGCGTTCGCGACGGCTAAGCTCGAATTCCTTGTCCATCTTGATCGCCTCAAACGGGCAAACCTCGACGCAAATCTGGCAGCTCATGCAAACGGAGATGTCTATGTCGAAGACTTTTGCGTAAAATTGTGGTTTGCCCATGTAATCGGGCTTCTTGTCCTCGCTCTTTACGATGTAAATGCATTGCGGTGGGCATTCCTTCTCACAAATCTTGCACGCGACACAACGCAAGCCTGCGTTCGGATCGTCGCCGTCATAAACGAGAAACGGAAAATTCCGGTAATTCTCCGGAAGCGGATTTCGCTCCTCCGGATACTGCACCGTAATCAGCCGCTCCTTGTCAAAATAGCTCCCGACAAAGTTGCGGGCGGTAACCGCCATACCTTTGAGTATGCCTGTGCCGATCATTGTATTCGTTAAAGCGTTAAACTGTTAAAGCGTTGAAGCGGATTCTGCATCACCGATCGACTTCTCCCATCACAATATCGACGCTGCCGAGAATTACCATCACATCGGCCACGGTATGGCCGAGGCAGAGGTCTTCGAGCACGGTTAGATTGATGAAACTCGGCGGACGCACCCGATAGCGGTATGGGTTCGGTCCACCGTCACTGATCAAGTAAAAACCGAGCTCGCCTTTGGGCGCTTCAATGCGGCCATAAGCTTCGCCAACCGGCGGACGAAAGGCGCGGATTTTCACTTTCGGGTTGATGACCGGGCCGGCAGGAATTTGTTCGAATGCCTGCTTTAAGATTCCGACGCTCTCGCGAATCTCCAACACGCGCATCATTAGCCGATCGTAAGTGTCACCGTGTTCGCCTAATGGAATCCGGAACCTGAAGCGCGGATAGAATCCATAACCGTCCACTTTTCGTACATCATAATTGACGCCACACGCGCGAAGCATCGGACCGGTGATACCGGCACTAATCGCAAGCTCGGACGAAAGTTTTCCAACGTTCTGCGTCCGGGCGATCACAATTTCATTGCCGACGATCAATTGATCCAGCTCGTCAACGAAACGCGGAAAAAGATCGACAATTTTCTTCGCACGCGCGAGCCACTCGGGACTGGCATCAACCCGGCAGCCGCCGAAGCGCATGTAATCACACATCATGCGCGAACCCGAAAGCGATTCGAACAGATCGAGAATCTTTTCACGCTCGCGGAACGCGTACATAAGCGGCGTCCCCCAGGCGCCCATGTCGCTAAGCAAAAATCCCAGCAGGGACACGTGATTCTGGAGCCGCGTCAGCTCTGCAAGAATCACGCGCAAATATTCCGCGCGCTCGGGAACTTCGATGCCTGCCAATTTTTCCACGCTGAGCGCATAGGCCCAGTTATTGGTCATCGAGCAAAAATAATCGAGCCGATCAGTGTACGGCATGGAGCCGAGATAGCTCGCGTTCTCGCCAATCTTTTCGTGATTGCGATGCAGATATCCGAAGACCGGCTTGAGCTTGCGCACGATCTCGCCCTCGAGCGCAACGTTCATCCGGAATACGCCGTGCGTGGACGGATGCTGCGGCCCCATCGAGACTTCGAGTAGCTCGCCCTCAAGTCGCGAGCCCATGCTGACAGGTGGCCGCTCCATCGCTTCGAGTGTTTGAATCGGTCGCAGTCATACCTGCTTCAACCCTTCAACGATGCCTTCAGCTCCGTCGCTCTGGGGTCGGGACGCATAATGTCCCTTCGCTTTCTCCAGCACATCGTCGTGCGGTGTCGGTTCGTATTCGTAATCGTCCGGTTCTCGATAATCTTTGCGCATCGGATGATCTTCGAACTCGTCCCACATCAAGATACGGCGCAAATCGGGATGGCCCTCGAACCGGACTCCGTACAGATCAAAAATCTCGCGCTCCTGAAATTCTGCACTCCGCCAGACAGGTGTGAGTGAAGTCAGGCAAGCATTCTCTGCACGGTCTGCCGTCCGCATTCGAATGATAACCGGTCCGTGTTTGTGAGTAATCGAGTAAAGGTGATAAACAGCTTCGAGGTAGCCGGGGATTTTTTCCTCCGTCGTTTCAGCGACTTCCTTTTCTTCTCCATCGACGATTTTTTTCACCTTCACCGTTTTCTTTACGGTGCGGTCTAGCCAATCGACGCCGGTGACGTTTGAGCAAAAATCCAGGCGCAGCACAGGATCATCGTGCAGAAACTTCGCTACATCGCGCGCATGTTCACTGTCGATCTTAAGCGAATGCTGCTGTGAAGCGCTCGCATTCTGCACGATTTGGATATTCGCGCCAGATATGGCGGCTTCGATCCGCGCTTTGATTTGCTCCAAACCTTCCATTCGTTAGGCGCGTTCGATCGCCGGTGGACGAAAAACGTTTGGATTCGCCGGTGGCTCGAGATCGTGCTTGCCGAATGCGGGCACGGGGAACTCACTGGGCTGTTCTGGTTCGAGATGAGTCGCTTTGTTCGCGCCGCTCAACTTTTGCTCGTCGATCTTACGTTGCAATTCCATGAATGCGTGCAAAAGCGCTTCGGGACGCGGCGGACAACCAGGAATATAAACATCGACTGGAATGTAACGGTCGATTCCTTTGAGGACATTGTAGCCTTGCTTAAATGGGCCGCCGGAAATGGCGCAGGCTCCCATTGCGATCACGTATTTCGGATCGGCCATTTGATTGTAAAGACGCACGATCTGTGGCGCCATTTTTTTAGTCACCGTGCCTGCGACAATCATCAGGTCGGCCTGACGCGGTGACGGCCGAAAAACTTCTCCGCCAAAACGCGCGATGTCATAGCGCGACGCAGCGGTCGCAATCATCTCAATCGCACAACAAGCGAGTCCGAACTGGAGGGGCCAGATCGAATTCTTGCGTCCCCAGTTGTAAAGCTCCTGCATCGAAGTCACCCAGACCCCCTGTTGCTGCAGTTGGCGGCGCAAGCCTTCGTCGATTCCTTCGTTCATTACTCCACTCTAGCGTCTCGACCGTTCAACGGGTTATCGTTCCCATTGCAAACACCCTTTACTCCAAGCCCAAACGAGCCCTTCAATCAGGAGCAACAGGAACACCAATATCGCGATGAACGCACCGACAGGCAAACTGGTGAAAGCCACTGCGAATGGCACTAGAAAGATCGCTTCCACATCAAATATAAGGAAAATGATCGCGTACAAATAGTACTGCGAGCGAAACTGGATTTGTGCTTCACCGATCGATTCGACGCCGCATTCGTAAATCGCGTTTTTTTGAGGGCCTGGTTTCGGCGGTTGAAAAATTCGCCGCCACAGCCAGGCCAGGGCGAGCGGGATCAATGGAAAAACCAACGCTACGCCAATGAAAATGACGATGAACAAGTAGGGATTGGGAGTCATTTCAGCTTCGATCAAATTCGCTCGGAAAGCACAGGTACCAAGTTTATATTCTCATCGTGGAGAAGACGGCAAAGAAATTTCGCAGTTTCGCTGAGGCTGAAAAAGCGGATCGCGACTTTTACAAAAAACTCACTGGTAACGAACGTCTGCAGATTTTGGTGGAGCTCCTCAATCATGGGCCTGAGCAAAGACTGGAGAGAATTTCTCGAATTATTAAACTCCCGCGGCGTTGATTACGTTATTGTCGGTGCACACAGTCTCGCTTTGCATGGACGGCCGCGTTACACAGGCGATCTTGATGTTTTGGTGCGATCCACACCTGAAAACGCGCGATTGCTCGTTGACATCTTGAATGAGTTCGGATTTGCAGGGTCTGGGTTCCAAGAACCGGATTTTTTGAAACCCGAGCAGCTAATCCAGCTTGGATGTGCTCCGACTCGAATTGATCTGCTCACCAGCATCAGCGGCGTCAGCTACGAAGAAGCATTTGGCAGCAAAGTTTCGGCAGAACTCGATGGGATTCCCGTTTTTGTTCTAGGGAAAGACGCTTTGGTTCGAAACAAGCGCGCGGTCGGTCGGCCTCAGGACCTGGCCGACATCGATATGTTGGAAAGCTAACCCCCCGACTTTCCCGGGCTGGGAATTACTCCTCGGCGTCGGACTTTCGCCCGAACCAGCGTCGCTTCTTCGGTTTCGGTTCTTCCGCTGGGGCCGGCGCTTCGGCTGGTATCTCTTCTTTCGCAGCCGGCTCCTCTTCTTTCGGCGCGGCGGCCTCTGGTTCTGTTTTCTTTGGCTTCGGTTCAGCTTCCTTCCGCTTCGCCTTTTTCTCCTCCGCCGGCTTTTCCTCCACCACTTCTGCCATATCGACCCACTCGATGAATGCCATGGGGGCGGAATCACTCTTACGCTGGCCAAGCCTCACGATCCGCGTGTATCCACCATTGCGTTCCGCCGATCTCGGCGCGACGTCATCGAACAATTTCTTCACCGCACTCTTTTGGCGCAGCGTCGCCAGAGCGGTGCGACGCGCGTGAATCGAGCCATTTTTTCCGAGCGTGACCATCCGTTCCGCGAGCGGACGAACTGCTTTCGCTTTGGCCAGCGTGGTCTTGATGCGTTGATGCTCGATTAAGGAGCAAACCTGATTAGCCAGCAGCGCCTTGCGATGCTCAGCCGTGCGACCCAATTTGACCGTCTTTTTCTGATGTCTCATAACGCGGCGAACGTGATCCTCGATCTGACGCTTACTCTTCGCCAGCCGCTCCGCTCGGGCCGGCGCCATCGCTGCTCACCGGAACGTCCAGGAGGCCGGGCTCAAATTTCATGCCCAGGCCCAAACCGAGCTGTTGCAGTTTGTCCTTAATTTCGTTCAACGATTTCTTGCCGAAATTACGATACTTCAGCATTTCCGCTTCGGTCTTTTGCGCAAGCTGGCCTACTGAAGTGATGTTCGCATTATTCAAGCAATTGGCTGCGCGCACGCTGAGCTCGATTTCGTTGACGCTCATGTTGAGCAGTTTCTTGAGCTTCAGGTTTTCTTCGCTCACGCCGGCCGGCGTCTGATCGAATTCGATCACTTCTTCGTTGAAGTTCACGAACACGTCGAGGTGATGTCGCAAAATCGCCGAGGACTGGAGCAACGCCTCGTCCGGCGCCAAGCGTCCGTCGGTCCAGATTTCAAGGATGAGCTTGTCGTAATCTGTGCGCTGACCGACACGGGTGTTTTCGACCGCGTACTTGACGCGCGTGACCGGAGAAAAGATGGAATCGATCGGAATCAGGCCGATCGGCTGGTCTGCGCGCTTGTTTTCCTCAGCAGTGGCAAAACCGCGACCCACGCGCACATCGAGCTCGGCGTCGAACTTGTGCTTCTTGTCCAGAGTGCAAATGATCTGCTTAGGGTTGAGCACTTCAAAACCCTGAATGGTTTGGATGTCGCCGGCAGTGACTGCGCCTTCTTTGTTTACAATTAGGGAAAGTTTCTTCGGCTCGTGATCCTGACCATCGAGCTTGAATTTTACCTTTTTGAGGTTGAGGACGATGTCGGTCACGTCTTCGACCACGCTTGGAAGGGTGGCGAATTCATGTTGGGCGCCCGCGATTTTTGCTGCAGTGATCGCAGCGCCTTCCAGAGAGGAAAGCAGGACGCGCCGGAGCGAATTCCCTATGGTGTGCCCATAACCGGCCTCAAACGGCTCGGCGGTAAATTTGGCGTAAGTATCTGTGGCTGTGCTCTCGTCTTTGGCGAGAGTTTTCGGCATCTCAAAACGACCGTAACGGATTGGCATGTTTCTTAGTTAGCAATTAAACGATAAATGATTCAGTGATTTTGCCGGAGACAAATCTCCTGACCATTAAATCGCCAAATCGCTAAGTTCCTTAGTTCGCCGGGTTCCCCCTGGCGAGTGCGGTTCCACGTCCAGAAACGGAAACCCAGGGACCAACGGCGCAATTACAAAAACTCGCTGCGGAGCTTTCAATAAAGGCGGAATCGCCAATTTTGCAAGTGCAATTGCGGGATTTGCCCTCGACACTGAAACAACCGTCGAGCACGGTAGCTTCATTGGAAAAACCCGGTCACTTTGGCGGTGCTACTAATTCTCAC
This sequence comes from uncultured Verrucomicrobiae bacterium, assembly GCA_963758425.1. Taxonomy (GTDB): domain Bacteria; phylum Verrucomicrobiota; class Verrucomicrobiia; order Chthoniobacterales; family UBA10450; genus Udaeobacter. The sequence continues at coordinate 32,260 of CAVWVV010000003.1, read as the reverse complement.
GTTGCCTCTCGATTTCGTGCAAACTGCAGCTACGGCTGCGCAAGAGGACAAGCACGCGGAGGAAGAGATTCGCGGACTTAACACCGAAGAAGTTGACGCCTTCCTTCATAAAGATCCACAAGCAATGGCCCGGCTCTGGTCCGACGATTTTCTCGTCACAAACCCACTGAACAAGTTCGTGACCAGGCAACAGGTTCCGGGAATGGTCGAGTCCGCCTTTCTAGTAATCGTCTCTTTGATCGAGAAATTGAATACCTCCGTGTGTATGGGGACATCGTAATCGTCGCGGGAAGCGAAACTGTCATGTGGGGCGGGAAGATGCCGAATGCAGGGAAAACCGAACACCTTCGCTTTTACAGCAGTGTGGATGAAACAAGCTGGAAGGTGCCAAGAGATTGTGCGCCACGCCAACATTATTCCACCCCTGCAGCCCGCCAGTTCCGGCTGAATTCACAGCCGGCTCATTTCAGCTTTCCACAACTTCGTCCGGCAATTCATTCGACGGTGTCGACGTTCCTGGAAAATTCGTAGCCAGCACTTTGCCAACTTCGCTAATCGCTGTCGTCAGCGCCTGGCTGAATTTTTCATTATGAAAATGGACGCGCATTCCTTCCACGATGTGCTGCCAAAATTGCTCGCCGCACTTTTCATGAATCGCTTTATCACCGATAATAGCGAATTTGTGCGCTCGCGGCGCTACGAAAATCAGCACGGCATTGCGCTCACGGGTCTTGTGCATTCCAAGCCGTTGAAACTTTTTTTGCGCAACGATCAACGGGTCAGCATTCAACTTGCCGCGCTGAACATAAACGCGGATTTCGCCGGACGTCTTTGATTCGGCTTCACGAATCGCGCTTACGATCCGGTCATGCTCGAGCTTGCTGAGAAACTCTCTGGTTCGCATCTGGCTACCAACTCGATCCCGCGCCGCCGCCGCCGAAACTCCCCCCTCCACCGCTGAACCCGCCGCCGCCGCCGTCCCCCGAAGACCACCCACCACCACCGCCGCCTACCGGGAAAAATACGGGACCGCCACCGCGGGACGAATAGCCCCAGCCGCCAAGGCGCCGCACAATTCTCGAAATAACGATTAGCACGATCACGAAAATGATGAAGAACCAGATGCTCGAAGCGCCGCTCCCATGATGTTCTTCCGCTACAGTCTTTCCCGATCCCTTGTACTCCCCGCGGATCGCCTTAAAGATCGAATCGATTCCGGCCGCGATCCCGCCTTCGTAATCGCCATTGCGAAAATGCGGCTTGATTCTGTATTCGGTGATGTCGAACGCGGTGATGTCGGGCAGCGCGCCTTCCAAACCGTAGCCGACCTGGATAAACATCTTCCGGTCTTGCACGAACACGAAAAGAACGACGCCATTGCGACGTTCCTTTTGACCAACACCCCACGCCTGGGCGACACGCTGTGTGTAATCTGCGATATCGGATTCGCTCTGCATCTTCGGGAAGATCGCGACCACGACCTGATCCGAGGTTTCGCGTTCAAATTGGGCAAGCTCTTCGTTAAAACGCAGCGCGGTTTCCTTGGAGACAACGCCAGCGTAATCGTTGAAATACCGATCCGGTTTCGGCGGAAGGACTTCCGCGGCTTGGGATTCAATCGCCAGCGATGCAAGGAATGCTGCGACCAACAGAGCGACTTGTTTGGCGCGCCAGATTTGTAGCGGCAGCCGTGTCCGCTGGTGGATCGCGAGGGACTCGCCTTCGCCAGGCTTCGGCGCGGGAAACCCGCCCGCCGCTACCGCAAGATTAAGAATCACCTTATGGCGACGCGGCGGTCGCGGGTGTCGGCACGGCGCCCTGATTCAAATTCGCAGCCGGCGTCGGCGCAGGGCCAAAATTAAATTGCACAGGCGGCGCTTTCTCCGCTCCGGCTTGCGCGGTGAAGAACGGTTTCGGTTGAAATCCAAACATCTTGTTCAGCATGTTCGTGGGGAATGTGCTGAGCGCGGTGTTGTACTGCTGCACGGCGCTGTTGAAATTATTTCGCTCTACCGAAATGCGATTCTCCGTTCCCTCGAGCTGCGCCTGCAAATTCTGGAAACCTTCCGTCGCGCGGAGTTGCGGATAATTTTCGCTCACTACCAGCAACCGTGAGAGCGCATTGCTCAATTGCCCCTGCGCCTGTTGGAATTGTTCCAGCTGCTTCGCGTCTGTCGGCGCCTTATTTGGATCGAGCTGGACGCGGCCGACACTGGCGCGTGCATTCGTCACCTCAGTTAGCGTCGATTTTTCGAAATTGGCCGCGCCCTGCACCGTATTGACCAGGTTCGGAATCAAATCGGCGCGCCGCTGATAGACTGACTGCACATCGGCCCATTTCTTATTCACATTCTGCTCGAGCGCGACGAGCCGGTTATAAGTGCTGCAACCAGTCAGCCCGTGCAGCGCCACTAGCGCGATGATCAACCCGGCGCATCTCGACGTGAGTGTCTTCATAAGCGCGATGGTTCAGTAATTGCACAGGCAAGTCAACTCCCATCGCGGAAACGTTTCGCTCCGTTGAACGCCAACGGCGTCCCCTACAGGCCCAAAATTAGTCGCAGAAAATGCGCATCGGAAAATTTCGCTTCCGATCCTTGCCGCACGATGATGGCCTTTAGCGAGGGAATAATAAAGAGCCGCTGATAATGCGAGCCAAGCGCTACGATCATGTCTGGCGGCGCGTCCTTGCAGATGCACACACCCGTCCACTCCGCACTTCGCCATGGTAGATCGATCATCCGTTCCATGTCTGCCTCGTGCCCGTCTGGTGCCTGTCGATTTAACCAAAATGTGAGGCCGTATGACGGGTTCGCCGCTGAGCCGGCAAACGCTTCTCGCAACAGGGCTGCCGGAACAATTTGTCGCCCGTGATAACTACCTTGCCCGACGACCAGCTCGCCAAGGCACGCCCATTCCCGAGCAGTCAATTCAAATCCTGTTGCGGGCAGCGGATTGCCGCGGGCATCTTTTTTAAAGTTGAGACGAGCCAGTCCAAGCCGATTGGACACACGCCCTTCAAAATAGCCGGTCGTACTCCGACCCCTTAGTTTTCGGCGCAGCAGTTCCGAAAAAATCTGAAGATGGCTCGGCCCATAAATGAAAGCCGAGCCCGGTTCAGCAACCACGGGCAATCGAATCGCCATTGCATTGCGATCTCGGACAGACGCGCGCTGCAGCCGCGACGCGCCTTCGATACCATCGGTCTGGCTGAGTAACTGCCGGATGGTGATCTGCGACTTGCGCGGGTCGCTCTTCCATTCCGTGATTGTATCGGAAACAGGATCGTCGAGTTTGAACAAACCATCGCGCATCGCAGCCAGCGCCGCGACCCCCCAGAAACTCTTGGTTCCGCTGAAAATCGGCCATCTCCCGCGCGCCGATCCGCCATTGGCATAATGCTCGAAAATAGTTTGCCCATTTTGCAAGACCAGCATCGAAACGCCATGTTTGCTCTCAGAGTACTTTGCAGCGCGTAGACAATCAGCGGGGAGGATTTCGGCAACGGCAGATGCGGATGTTAACAGGAGCAGTGCAAAAATCGGCGACGCGCATCGGTTGCCAATGAGCCGACCCAAAAACGGTAGGGGCGGTTCACCTGAACCGCCCGGTGCAAACTTGACCACGCGCATCGCGGCTATTGCGGTCAATCGCCCCTGTCTTCAGGCCTTGTAGCCGGGGTCGGCAACTCCGGTGAGCTGGCATCGCCGACACCGGCTACGGGACGCGCCTTTGGCAAATGGCGCATGCGCAACTCTTCCACATTCGGCAATTCGTCCAGATTCCGAAGCCCGAAATGATCCAGGAAAAATTGTGTAGTTTCGTAGAGAAGCGGGCGCCCGGGGATTTCGGCGCGACCCGCAATTTTAACCAGGCCGCGCTCCATTAATGTTTGAAGCACGCCATCAATGTTCACGCCTCGAACTGCTTCGACATCCGCACGCGTGATAGGCTGGCGATAGGCAATAATCGCCAGCGTCTCGAGCGCAGGCGCACTCAACCGCGCCGGTTTTGGCACGGGAAAAAGCTGGCGCACCCACTGGGCGTATTTCGGATCGGTAGCTAGCTGCCAGCCGTCCGCCTTTTCGTTAAGCTTAAATGCCCTCTGTTGCTCGCTACACTCGATTTTCAATTGTTCGAGTGCGGCGGCAACCTCTGCTTCAGTTATCCGAGCGAATTCGTTAGGCAAAAGTTCATCTTCCCCGCCGGCTCCCCTGATAGCTTCCGTCAGTTCACGAATCGAAAGCGGTTTTTGCGCGCTAAATAGAAGGGCTTCAATTACTCGGGACAAAGTCATGTGTCGCAATCTCCTATGCTCCGATCGCGCTTTTTATTGCATCAGCGATTCGGTCCGCTTGCTTGTTGATCTTCTCAAGCTCGCGACCTTCGATAAGCAAACGAATTTTTGGCTCGGTACCGGAATAACGCAGGAGCACCCTGCCTTTTCCGGAGAGCTCTTTCTCAGCTTCGCTTATCAGCTTCATCACGGTGTTCAACTCAGCCACCGGCCGCTTTTCTTTCACCAGCAAATTGCGCTGGGCCTGTGGATATTTCTCCAAACACGCCTTCAATTTACTTAACGGCTGGCCGCTCTTGTGCATGATGCGCAGAATCTGGAGCGCGCTGATGATGCCATCGCCCGTGGTAGTGAAATCGCGGAAGATAACGTGCCCGCTTTGTTCACCACCTAGATTGAGTCTTTTCTGCGTCATCTCTTCAAGCACATAGCGATCGCCGACCTTTGTCCTCGCCACTTTTCCGCCGTGAGCCGAGAGCGTTTCATCGAGGCCGAAGTTGCTCATGACGGTGGCCACAACGGTGTTTTGTTCCAGCCGGCCAGCGTTCAAAAGATCCAGCGCGGCGATGGCAAGGATTTCATCGCCATCGACAATATCGCCATTTTCGTCGCACAACAGAACGCGATCGGCATCGCCGTCGTGCGTAATGCCAACGTCCGCCCCGCTCATCTTCACCATTCGCTGGATTTCCTCGGGATGAATACTGCCGCAGCCGTCGTTGATATTCATACCGTTTGGTTGGTTGTGCGCCACAGCAACGTCCGCGCCAAGTTCGCGCAAAATGCACGGCGTCGATTTGTAAGCGGCGCCGTTCGCGACGTCCACAGCCACTCGCATTTCCTCCAGCGACATTCCACGCGGAAAACTCGCCTTGGCGAATTCAACGTAGCGACCCAGCGCGTCATCGATTCGCGTCGCGCGTCCGATCTTGTTGGCAGTTGGCCGAGTGGAATCGATCTCGCCGGTAAAAACGAGCTGCTCGATTTTTTCCTCAACCTGATCATCCAGTTTGTAACCGTCATGCCGGAAAAATTTGACGCCATTGTCCTGATAAGGATTATGCGAAGCCGAAAGGACGATCCCGGCATCGGCGCGCAGCGATCGTGTGATGTAAGCCACACCCGGCGTAGGCAACGGTCCGATGATAAGGACATCGACTCCGAGTGAAGTGATCCCGGCGACCAACGCGTTTTCGAGCATATAACCCGAAAGACGTGTGTCTTTGCCCAGCACGATCTTGGGCCGCGCGCCTGCCGGAGTCTTGCGCGGATTCAACTGCGTGAAAACATACGCGGCTGCGCGCCCCAATTTCAGCGCGGTCTCAGCAGTGACCGGCTCGACGTTCGCGACACCGCGTACGCCATCCGTTCCAAAAATTCTCTTCTTTTCCGTCACGCGGTAATTGAAACGCTCAGCACGTGGTTCGTAAACGAGAAATTTTGAAAACAGTTGTCCACAAGGGGCGACGGCGTGGACAGCCGTCCAGTTTGAGTCGAGCGATGGGAAGCCGTCGTTCCTTGATGTCAAACTTGAGTTGGGGCGACTTTTACTTTGATTGTAGTGTGTCGGTTGAAAATGTCGAAGCGGGGGACGCGAATTCCAAGTCACGTGGTGAACGAGGACCGCCCCAGGCACAGATGCCCAGAGAGTTCGGCGATTACGAATTGCTGGAGGAAGTCGGTCGCGGTGGTCAAGGCGTAGTATTTCGCGCCTGGCAAAAGAGTCTCAACCGCACAGTCGCGGTAAAGGTCATCGGCATTGGTCAGCTGACGACTAGCACGCACTTGAAACGCCTTCGCCGGGAAGCGGAAGCGGCAGCGAAACTAAATCACCCGGGGATCGTTCCGGTCTACGAAGTCGGTGAGCGCGACGGCACGTACTACTTCAGCATGCGGTTCGTCGAAGGAGATTGTCTCGACGACGTAGTCAGTCGCGGTTCGATATCGGTCCGACAGGCGGCAGAGCTCATTGCGAAAGTCGCGCGCACTGTGAACTACGCACACGAACACGGTATTTTGCACCGAGACATCAAGCCGGGAAACATTCTGTTGGACGCAAACGGCGAACCACACCTGACCGATTTTGGTCTGGCCCGATTAGTCGAGCACGGAAGTACGGTCACCGGCTCACTGGAAGTAATGGGCACGCCAAGTTATATGGCACCGGAACAGGCGGTGGGTAACAACGCGGCCGTCAGCAGCGCCACAGATGTCTATGGACTTGGCGCGGTACTGTACGAACTGCTCACTGGCCATCCGCCTTTTGCCGGGGGAACAACCTACGAAACGATCCACCTGCTGTTGGATTCGGAGCCGCGGCAACCGCGTCTGTGGAACCGGAAAGTCGATCGCGACCTTTCTGCTATTTGCCTGAAATGTCTCGAGAAAGGTCCGCGGTACCGTTACTCGTCGGCTCTAGCGCTGGCCGAAGACCTTGAACGTTGGCTAAGGCACGAACCAATCCGCGCGAAACGCAGCGGATTTTTCACACGCGCCCAAAAATGGGTACAACGGAATCGAATAATTGCCTCCCTGATCCTGCTGTCGCTCGTCCTGGCAGCCGGTTTGAGCCTGATGATTTGGGAACGTGAATCAGTGCGCCAGATACCCGCAGGAATCGCTGTGCTTCCATTTGAAAATCTGAGCGACAACAAAGAGGACGCCTTCTTTGCCGACGGCGTGCAGGACGACATTTTGACCAAGCTGGCGAAGATCGCCGATCTCAAAGTGATCAGCCGTACCAGCGTAATGCATTATCGCGGCAAACGGGACTTGCGTCAGGTCGGGCGCGCGCTTGGCGTTTCACACGTGCTGGAAGGAACCGCGCGGCGTTCTGGCGGTAAAGTGCATGTAAATGCGCAGTTAGTGGACACTCGCACCAACACGGAGGTGTGGGCGGACGGATATGATCGGGACCTCAAAGAGGGATTCGCGATTCCAAGCGCAATTGCGCAAAAAGTTGCCGAGCAACTTCACGCGAAAATTTCAACTGCTGAGAAAGTAGCCATCGAGCGCAAGCCAACTGCCGATCTGACTGCCTTCGAACTCTACGCGCAGGCTAGGACTCTTCTTTCGACACCGATCTTTAGCGCTACTGGAGATGCGAACTTGGTGCAGGCAGTCGACCTGTTGAATCAGGCCGTTGCACGTGATCCGTCATTTTTTCAGGCGTATTGTCAGTTGGCATTTGCTCACGACCTTCTGTACTTCCTGGGTAACGACCGTACCCCCGCACGCCTGGGAATGGCCGAAGCAGCCATCGAGGCGGCGTCTCGCCTTCTTCCAGACGCAGGAGAAACGCACCTTGCGCGTGCCGAAAATCTCTATCGAGGATACCTCAACTACGACCGCGCACTGGCCGAACTGAAAGATGCTGCCCAGACCTTGCCGAATGATCCCAGGGTTTTAGAGCTAGAAGGCTACATTGAGAGGCGTCAGGGGCGATGGGAAGAACGCCATGCGAACTCTCGAACGAGCAGCCGATCTCGATCCGCGCAACGTTTTCATCCTGGAACAGCTTGCATTGAGTTACCAGCTTCTCCGGCATTATGCCCAGGCAGAATCCCTGTTGGACCGCATATTGATCATTGAGCCGAACAATCTCGAGATACAAGCCGCGCGCGCGTTCGTCGAACTGGATTGGAAAGCAGATACTCGTCCCTTGCACCAACTGATCGATAAAATCCGGACAACAAATCCAGGCACAATGCAAAGCATCGCTAACTACTGGCTCTTTTGCGCACTCGCCGAACGTGATGCTGCCGGTGCAAAACAAGCCTTGATCGCGTCAGGCGAGAATCCGATCACGTTGGCCAACGAAAATGTCGTGTTCAATCGTCCCTTTGTAGAAGGTCTTATCGCTCGCATTGCAAACGACGACGCAAAAGCGCGGTCGGCGTTTACAGCGGCACGACTGGAGCAGGAAAAAATCGTCGCAACCGAACCAAATTACGGTCCCACGCTTTGCGTACTTAGTTTGATTCATGCCGGTCTTGGAGAGAAAGAGCAGGCGTTGCGCGAAGGGCGGCGAGCAGTTGAGCTTCTTCCTCTCGAAAAGGATGCCGTCGGTGGCGCAGAACTAGTCAAATATCTCGCAGTAGTTGCCACATGGGTGGACGATAAAAATCTCGCCTTTGAGCAGCTTGCCGTTGTGACGAACCACCCTAGTTCAATCAGCTACGGTCAATTGAAACTCCTGCCGTTCTGGGACGCGTTGCGTGGCGACCCGCGCTTCGAAAAAATTGTTAATTCCCTTGTCCCAAGATAGTCCATTCGCCTCCTAACCACGCCGTAGCCCTTCGTTCGCCAATGTTGGTCGCACTGGGGCTTACGACGCTCTGAAACTTATTGGCCGTCGTCATTCCGACATCCTGTGGCCGCGCGAGGATGGTAAGATCGGATTAAGTGTAAGCAGATCGGCGTGAAATCCAGCGCGCGAGCCGGCTACCGCCCGTAACGGATTGACAATCCATCGCTTGATGCCGATCGGGATGAGACGCTCTAAAAAGAGCCAAACAGACAGTGATGAAACCAGGTGGCTTCCTTTACGTTCGAAATCGGCCGCGAATGGCTCGAAAGCGAAATTCGTGACCGATTTGGAGGAGCTGATAAAAGCGCAAACCCTTATCGCATTAGGTGCACTTCTCCGCACTCGTGACCGTAGTGGTTCTGCATGACAATGCTGTTGCTAAACACCCGATTTCACGCGCTAATCCGAGGCGTGATCCGTTGAAGTCGTGTGTGTATATCGGCATGACCGGATTGCCAGTCGATGACCGAGAAATTCTTGTTGACTGGGTTCGTAACCGATTAGTAATCTCGCTGGCGTGCGTGTCGGTTTCGCGTCGATAATTTCCCGTTCTATGCTCTTTCAATACCCCAGGGCAAATCGTACTGGGAAGCCCCCCCGGGCGGCCAGCCGCCGGGCACCCTTCGTGTTCGTCTCAGGAATTTTTATTGCGGCTGCTCTTGCTGCACAAGGGCAGGAGTCTGTTCAGGAGGAACCATCATCCTTTTCAGTGGAGCCGTTACCTTTACCCTCCTCCGCGGAGCCGGCGCCTTCTTCGACCGAGCCGTTGCCTTCTTTACCTCAATCATTGCCCTCCACGGCAGCGGAGCCTGTTGCCTTCTTCAGCCGAGCCGCTGCCTTCGTCCGCGCAGGCGTTTCCGTCTTCACCCGATCCGTGGTCTTCTTCAACGAACTACACCACAGCGCAAACAAACGGTATTCCGCCGCCGACAGCAACAGGTCCTTACGGCGGCTCCAACACCAAGAACGTATTCCCAAACTTTCCTCAGGTGAACCGCGTCGCTTTCACTACGAGCTGCGGCTGACAGTGCGTGGTGTGTAGGATGACAACATCTTTATCAGTCATACGAACAAGGTCTCGGACTATTATTTCGCGATTGAGCCGGAGATCACCATTGGAGTCGGCGACATGGAGGGGCGCCACGGAGGCTATCTCCGATTGGACTACATGCCGAGCGCGATTCTGTTCGTCGATCACTCGGATCAAGACGCATTTAACCAGCTGATTCACCTCGAGGGGGGATATAACTCCGGCCGGTTGACGTTGAGCCTCTCCGCGGACATGGCGTTACTCGAATCGGCCAACCTCAACAGCTTCTACGATACGACAGGCCTGTGGGCAAACACCGACGCAAGCGCGCCCACGCGAGTGAACGTTTTCAACACGCGTTTGAGGGCAAATTATGAACTGACCGGGAAATTATCCCTGCAGGGCGAGTTTGATTCCCCGATCTACGCCTATCCCACTGACATTAGTGACTACACTATTTCTGCCGGCCTTTACCTTTACTACAATTGGCTGCCAAAGGTATCGGTCGGTATTGGCGGCACATTCGGGTACGATTGGGTGGATGATCCAACTACCAATCAAAGCTTCGAGCAGGTGAACGTGCGCCTTAATTATGAGGTGACAGCCAAAGTAGGTCTGTATGCTTCGGGAGGCGTTGAGTTCCGCCAGTTCGACGGCAACCGCAATACGTACGACACACCGGTGTTTGAAGTCGGGGCAACTTATCATCCCTTTGAAGGTACCAATCTCTCGCTGTCGGCCGGGCGGCGGATTTACAATTCCGGATTCCTTGCTAACCAGGATTTTGCGAACACATACGTTGCGGCCCGGTTTCAGCAGCGCTTATTTCAGCGCGTTTATTTGGGCTTGGGCTTCGGCTATGAAAACTCGGATTACTTCGCCACTGACCGGGACGTCAGTGCCACACGGAATGACGACTACTGGTTTATTGAACCGTCGGTTGACGTGCTGATTACCAGGTGGCTGAGCGCCGGGGTATATTACCTGCACCGCGAGGACAGCAGCTCGATCGATTTTTTCAGTTTCGATGATAATCAGGTCGGCGTTCGGGCTACGCTCAGGTTTTAAACAGGGTTTGAATCAATTGCGAGCTGGGATAAGGGGACGTTGGTTGGCCACTGCACTCGCATTGTCGTTGCTTCCGGAGTTCCTGTTAGCCCAAATCATGCCGGGGACCGCCGCATCACAGCCCGCCGCCATATCTACATCGCCAGCGGCCGCCTCGGCCTCTGCATCAACCGGCGGAGCCAGCGCACCGGCTGGCTACATTTTAAGTCCGAACGACCAGGTGTCCGTCGAGGTTTTTGGTGAAGAGGATCTCCGCGCAAATGGACGATTGAACCCCGAGGGTAACTTGAGCGTGCCGTTGCTGGGCTCAGTCCATCTGGCGGGACTGACCCTGACGCAGGCAGCGTCGAAACTCACAGAGTTATACGGCCGCGATTATCTGGTACACCCAAGGGTCAATGTTTCGCTCCTTAGCTACGCAAAGCGGCGTTTTTCGATTTTGGGTCAGGTAGGTCATCCCGGTAGTTTCGAAATGCCCGAAGGCAGTCCGGGGGGTATTGATTTACTCGAGGCGATCGCGCTTGCCGGCGGATATACGCGCATCGCCGCGCCGGAAAGAATTACGGTGCGGCGACATAACGCGAATGGCGATCACATTTTCAAGGTTAATGCGAAGCGCTTCACCAAGGGAAGCGGCGGAGGTTTTCTCGTCGAGCCGGGTGATACCATCACCGTCGGCGAAAGTATTTTCTAACGAAAAATTTTGCGCCTTCGCCTTTCCGAGCGCACTGCTTGCGTGTATGCTTGACCCGATATTCCACCGTGATTGATCCTGCCCACCCTGGTACAGGAACGGCCGTTCCGCCCAATTCCGATAAGCCGGCGCTGGCTCATTTCACCGGGCAGTACGCCGAGCAACGGCACAGGTTCGATTTTCGCCGGTATTGGCATTCTTTCCTCGAACGTATTTGGATCGTAGCGATTTGCGTTTTGGCCGGCCTTTTCCTGGCGCTGGGTAACCTCGCGCGGACGCCGAAGCTTTACCAAGGCCACACAGTCTTGGAGGTGGAATTTCAGGAGCCGACTTTCGTCCCTGCGGACGATCCCACGACCCGCATGCGCTCCACGTTTCTGGCCAGCCAGGATGCACTGCGGACGATCGAACAAAATCTGACTAACCAAACACTTCTTGCGCGAGTCGTGCGTTCCGAAGGCTTGGCGCAGGATGGTGGACACGCTCTTCTGGGCCAGAGTGTCGTCGCCGACAAGAGTTCCAGCGCGACCGAACGCACGGAGCCGTCGCAGGCCGCCAACAAGACGAAGAACGCCACTGGCGTCACGACGTTTACGCCGCTCGAAGAAGCGTTGGGTCGCGCAATGGCAGGTATGGTGAAGCCAATCGTCCGTCGCGGCACGCGCCTGATCGATTTGTACGTGACACACCACGATCCAGCCATGGCACAGCGCCTGGCCGAAGCCATCGGTCGAGAGGTACATCCGCAACTCAATCGAGCGCCGCGCGTCGTTCAGCGAGGACGCATTGCGTTATTTGTTGGAAGAAGAAGAGCGATTGAAGAGGAACCTGCAAAAAAGTGAGGCGGCCGTCGCCGAATACAAGGCGAAGAATCCAGATGCTCTGCAACTTGGCGGCGGCACAGCCGCGACGGGCTCACAGCAGGGGTCTGGCGCAGGCGCTGGCGGATCTCGGGGCGGCTTGGTAGAGGACAACCTGCAAGAGATAAACAACAAATTGACCGCAGCGAGGGCCGATCAGATTCGCCTCGAAGGCGAGCTCCAGCAAGTCAATCAGATTGGCAATAATATCGACGCGTTGCTCGCGATTCCGAGTATTTCTTCTGCCCCAATGGTGATGGATGCGCGGCGCAGTGTTATTCAGGTGGAAGCGGGGATCACCACCTACGCCTTGCGATACAAGGAGAAGCATCCCAGAATGATGGCGGCCAAAGCCGCGCTGGCCGAGGCAAAAGACAAGCTCCGTCAAGCCGTGCTGGCGCAACCTCCGCTTCTGCGCAGTGCCATCGAGCAAATCAAAGCGACAGAGGCCAGCTTGCAACAAGCTTTGCAAAACCAGCAGGGCGTCGCGGTCAATCTCAACCGCACCGCGATCGGTTATCAGGAGTTGGCGCGGCAAGCCGAAACCGATCGTGCGTTGTACGAAAGCGTCCTTCGCCAGATAAAAGAGACGAACCTATCAAAAGACGTCAAGGCGAATGCGGTCAGTGTGATTGAGCATTCCCCGTTTCCGAACTTTCCTGTTAGTCCTCGACCCACGAAAACGATCATGCTGGGCCTGCTTGGCGGTCTCGCTGTCGGTTTGGCTTTCGTTTTTGGAGTCGATGCGCTGGATCGTTCCATTAAAACTGTGGACCAGGCAGAAGCGACACTTGGACTGCCTGTCTTTGCAGCAGTTCCGGAAACGACCGACGAAGGCGCCGTTTCCCGGTTAACGCGGCGAAACAGAGTTTTCGGAAGTTCGAACTACCGGGTGGTGGTGGAGACTCCCGAAAGTCCGGCAGCGGAATCGTTTCGCAATTTGCGCGCTTTGCTTTCGCTTTTGGGCCCTGAAGCCGAACGCAGGATTTCAATTTTTACAAGTGCTCTCCCCAATGAAGGGAAGAGTTTTACGAGCGCAAATTATTCGCTCGCGCTAGCACAGCAGGGCTATCGTGTTCTCCTGATCGATGGCGACTTGCGTCGGCCAAACATGCACAAGATTTTCCGTTTCCCGGAAGCTTTCACAAAAAATAATTCCGACGAAGACGGCGCGCCGGGAGTAATCGATTGCCTGTTAGGCAAAGCAGACGTCGCATCGGCAGCGCGTCAGATTCCCGCCGGAGAAATTGACATTGTCAGCGATAACATTGCGGTCACAGGAAAAATTCTCACCGCGAGGGGTGGGCAGCTTTCTGTCCTTGCCGGGGGACGACGCGCACCGAATCCGGCTGAAATTCTTGCCGGTCCGTTCTTCGGGCAGTTAGTTGCTGAGGGTGCAAAGCTTTTTGATCGAGTAGTGATCGATAGCGCGCCGGTCCTTTCGGTCAGTGACACTCTCCTCATGACCCTGTATGCCCAGACTGTGTGCATTGTTCTGCGAGCGGGAAAAACCCCTGGCCACGCGGTCGAGCGCGCAATTTCCCTGTTAATGAGCTCAGGAATTCGCCCGGCTTGTCTGATTCTCAACCGACTGAGGCGGAGCCACGGGGTTGGCTATTATTACCATTACGGTTCCCATGGCTACGGCGCAGGCGAAGGATCGTATTCTCGCAGCTACAGCCGCCGATCCGCGCTGGACCATCAGGAAAACGGCGAGTCGTAGAGCGGTCAGTAGTCAGCCGTAGCGGCAGGCGTGTCGGCTGCGGACATCGAGCAATTGCAGTCGGCGCGGCTGCCTCTACCGGAAAAGCAGCTACAATGGTTTATCGGTCGTGAGCCGTCTTTTCAGCTTCGCCTGCGAACTCTGATTTCTGACGTCTGACCTCTGACTCCTGCCTTCTGGTTTCCGTGGCCCCCACAGGCTGCTTCCCCAGCAGAGACCCAGATAAGTTGCCACATACAATTGGATCGAGGCAATCTGAAGTGGAAAATCGATCAGCGCGTGCAACGCCACACCTATAAGTGCTATGATAACCAAAGGCTGGAGCACGCGTCTCCGCGGCGTCCACTCTGAGCCCGCATACTTTTTGTAACTGCGAATTCCGACGACTATTCCCCCGAAAAACAGCAGCGCCCAGAAGCTGCTTCCGAGCCAGCCCCATTCCAGCACGGTCTGCAAATAATCCTCGTGCAGGAATCTCCAGGTTCCAGGAACGCGATTCGTCGACACGCTGTTGTAAGTGGGAAATACGACGCGAAAGGTCCCTGGCCCAAACCCGAAAAATCCGGCATCAGGGAGCGCTCCTATCGCGACACGTGAAGCGCGCCAGCGAGCATCGTTTGGAATTTGTTCGCCCAACGATTGCCACCGGTTGAGCGGTTGCTCCAGATGAGTCGTCCGGGCGAGCGCAATTAGCGTTAAAAGAATGGCAAGAGCGCCCGCGAAAGCGACGCTTTTTTCTGTGTGGGAAAGCTTTCGCAAAAGCGTCGTTCCAAATTGCAGGCAGATGGCCACCAGCAACAAGAGCGCGACTAACTGGGCCATGCGCGAGGTATTAGCCAGCACCCCGGCAACCGTCAGAATAAAAGCGCTTATCCAGACTGCGCGCATTCCAGGATGAGATCGCGTGGTAAAAGCACGGACAGCAAGACCGGCAGTCAATGGCCACACGAGGTTCAGGAACGCTCCGGCATTGCCGTGGTAATAATATGTCGCGAAAAAAGTGGTGACTCGAACCTCCTCGGGCGGGGGCGGTTGCCAGAAGATCATCCGTGCACCGGTCGCTTTTTGGAGCAAACCAAGAAACGCAATCGAACCGGCCACGAGACCAATCACGTACCACAACCCAAGCAGCCATCGATTGCTCTGGGAAAGATCGGCAACGAACAAGATCGCGCCGAGCAGCAACGCGCCTCGCATCATCCATGCCCCGCTGATCGCGTAATCCACAGAGCCAGCCAGCACCGGCGCGAAGTTTCGCAGGGGCACGAAAACATAAAAATCCGAGTCGTAGGTCGATTTCGCATTGAAGACCATCCAGCCGCCGATGCCGATCAGAGCGCATGTTAAAAAAAGCAAAAGGCGCGGAAACCTTGGCCGCCGCCGGCTGATCAGCAGCTCGACTATCCAAAGTATAAACGCAGCAAGCAGCAGCCAGTTAATTGTCTGGATGCTTGCTGGCGTAGTGCCCCCGTAGGCCCATGGAGCGTAAACGAGAGTGGCGAAGAAGATCCACCGTGATGGGTGGCGGAAGAGCGCAGCAGTCACAGGTCAGACGTCAGAGGTCAGATGGCCGGCAGCAAGAAACGACTCAGGTTTCCTGATCATGCCGCCAAGCATCCGACCAACCTCAGCACACTGAGCGGCGAGCTGTTCGTGTTGCTCGCCTGAGATGTAGCCACAATCCCGCGCAAAATCGAGTGATGAGTCTGTCTCGCTGTTTTCTCCGTCGGAGTCTGTCAGTTTGCTGACAAAGTGCGCTTCATATCGGCGCTTTGCCCAGGCTTCTCGCAGATTGAGGCAAACTGATCGCGATGAGCGGCGGATCTGACTTGTTAGGGCAAACTTCTCCTCAATCGGGAACCGCTCGAAAATCTTCATCACCAGGTCATTCGCCGCCTTATACACGGCTAAATCCTTGACGGAGTTTATTCGTGCGATTCGTCCAGGCTCTTTCAGCTGCTGCGTCGCCAGTCCCGCTGACCTCTGATTTCCGATCTCTGACATCTGATTTCTGACCCTGG
Source organism: uncultured Verrucomicrobiae bacterium (assembly GCA_963758425.1). Lineage (GTDB taxonomy): Bacteria > Verrucomicrobiota > Verrucomicrobiia > Chthoniobacterales > UBA10450 > Udaeobacter. The sequence goes on along the minus strand of CAVWVV010000003.1, from coordinate 16,258 downwards.
TCCCGATAACCGCTGCACCCCCTTAACGCCCTTTGCCAAAAAGCATGGTGTGCACAGTTTTGAGCACGATCATCGCGTCGAGCTTCAATGAGTAATGCCGGATGTAATAGAGATCGTATTTGAACTTCTCGACTGCGTCCCGGTCGCTCTCGCCGTAAGGATAATTGACTTGGGCCCAACCGGTGATCCCCGGCTTTACCAGGTGCCGGAAATGATAAAACGGAATTGACCGCTCATAGCGTTCGGCGCATTTGTTCCACTCAGCGCGTGGACCGATCAGGCTCATGTCGCCCTTGAAGACATTCCAAAGTTGCGGAAGCTCGTCGAGCCGCAGTTTCCGCAGCCAACGGCCGACAGGAGTAACACGCGGATCCCTCTCACGCGTGTAAATATCTTCATCCTGCGGATCGAAGCGCGAGCGCATCGTTCGAAATTTGAAAAGCGTGAAAGGCTTTTGGTCACGGCCGACTCTTTCTTGTGGAAAAAAGATCGGACGTCCTTCTCTGATCCAGATGAGTAGAGCGATCAGCGCCAAAAGCGGAGCGCAAATGATCAGCGTAACCGCTGATACGACGAGATCGAACAGGCGCTTCAAATAATGATATGGCGAAGTGCGGGCGAGCTGAAAGCCAGTCTGGAGCGGCCAAACCGGGTCGACAATGTCGAGGGGGACATAGCGCCAATGGGTTTCGTAAAAAGATTCCAGCGTATAGACGCGCGTCTGATGGAACTGCGCTCGGACGAGGCGCTCCAGGAGCTGCGTGCTGAGCGAGTTGGCTTTCTCGGCCAGAATTATACCGCTATAACGCTCGCTCAAATGATTGAGCTTGTCGGCAAGGTTTCCCTGCACAATCGGCGACCCCTCGCCAGCGATCGGTTGCCCTAGGCGCTCATCGCTCAGATCCACAAAATCAAGCTGCTGCCCGTTCGGTGAGTTCTTGTAGTCGTCGTAAAAGGACGAAGCTGCTGTGCCGCTGCCGATGACGAGAAACGTCCGGCTGGCGCTGCTGGCGACTACGTAGTTTCGGATCCAGCGGCGATAAAGTAAAGACATGGGCAGGAAAAGCATGAAACTCAAAAGCAGCATGCCGCGGCTCGGTTTCATCGTTTGATCGAACGTCGCCGCCGAATAGATCAGCATCGCGCTAATCGCAGCAGCAGTTGCAATCGCGAGAATATGCTCGGTCGTGTAAATCAGACCCCGCATTTCGGTGTTCCGGTTGTAACCGCCGACGATGTAAAGGGCTTGCAGAATGACGGCAAGCGCAACGCAGTCAACAAGCATGAACTCGAAGGGACTGGCAAAGAACTCGTCGCGACGAATGTAACTCACGATCCCATAAAGCACGACCCAGCAAAGGATGTCGCACCCCAGGTAGAACAGGCCCACGATCCAATCGTTACCGCGAACAGTATGAAAAGTCCTTCGCGATTTCTTATCGGTGCGGTCCAAAGCGCCCGCAGATTCCGCCCAAACCGGCGGCTCAATTACATCCTCCACTAACAATTCCGACTTGGTGGGATTTTGCGATGGTCGAACAAACATGGAGGTACGATTTTCTGATGCCGCCACATCAGCATCTTATGATGATTGCATATAATTTGTCATTAGAATTCGAGACTTCCTGTGTCCATTTTGTCATTCCGAGCGGTGTCGCGTGCCAAGCTGGAGCTTTATGCGAAGGGCATGGCGCGCGCATTGCAAATTTTTTGGCCATCGCTTGCCCTTGCTTGTTCCCTTTGAACTTCCCGTCCATGTCGCTCTGGCGCCACTGGCTCCATTCTACGAAATGCCATGTTGTCGCTACGTTTTATCTCGTGCGCCCGCTCTTATCTCACGTTCTTTCAAGACAATCAGCCATTCGTACCAGGCGAGTAGTCGACAATACGTAAAGCCGGCCTTGCCGTCCAGAATTCCGCCCCGAAACAGGTACATATAGATGAATCGAATAGTTGCTCTGCAGGGTAACCGCCTGAAGATTTTTTTGGCGGCTCGTCGGCGGCGGTCAGTTGCAATACTCAAAAGATCCAGGATGGGAACATCGTCATCAGCGTAGCCGTAAATGTTTTGCCGTGCTTCAGCCGTCGAATACCGGTTGTGTTTCTCAATCCAATCGTCAAACCCTTTTTCAAATGGAAAGTGGAGCAGGGAATTCTTTAACGTGCCGATCGTATGCGATGCGAGCTGCTCACGTTGACCATGCCCGACTTGCGTAAACCGCAACTTGCCTCGGCGACCAAGTCGGACCTGATACCACGGGAAAAGACCAGCATGGCGCAAAAATTTGCCATGGAACATAAGCTTCGATGAGACGCGGTAGGCATCTTTGTCCGTCGCGGCAATACACCCGAGAATTTCCGCCGATAAATCGGGCGTCATCACTTCGTCGGCGTCTAAATGAAAAATCCACTCGTATGTCAGCTCACAATGGTCGACCGCAAAGTTGCGCTGCCCGGCGAAGCTATCGAAGGCCCGTTGTACGACGCGCACTCCATGTTCGCCAGCAATTTTTAATGTCGCGTCTGAGCTAAAGGAATCCACGATCAGCACGTCGTCGCACCAGGAGATTGCTTCGAGGCAACGAGGAAGATTTAGCTCCTCATTCAATGTCAGGATAACAACTGAGATCATGATTGGCTGACGCCGCACTGCATCATGTATTTTGTGGACGTCGCGCCACTGCGATCATCGATTTGGCAAACACTGGAATCCTTCCGACGCGCTGAAATGATATTCCACTGAATCCAGCTTCTATTAGCAGCTCTTTTAGAGTCAGAATCGACCAAAATTTTATATGCCCCTCATCCCATAAAGCGGTGAAATGGCTGTCCAGTTTTCCGCTGAGCGCCATCCCAACGTTTTTTAGATATCCGTGATAAGGAGTAGACACGATGGCCAAACCGCCCGGTCTGACCAAGGAGAAAAGAGTCGCCGCGAATTTGCGCGGATAATAAACGTGTTCGACTACCTCGAGACTGAGCACGACCTGAAATCTGCCGAACCGCGCTGCGAGATTATCGTACGCCGAGCCCACAAAGAACTGCAGATTCGGATAGGCCCGATGCGCTTCTCTGATTCCACTCGTCGATGGATCGACTCCAACGGCTTCATAGCCGTGTCGTTGAAGAATTTCGGCCGTTGCTCCATTTCCGCAGCCGAGATCAAAAATACTCGTCTTAGCAGACTCGCCTTCGCCCGCGAGAATGCGTAGTACCGCAGGCAATAGATATTGAGCAGTGTGCTCAGCATCAGCAGAAGCGAATTTGAATTCGTCCGCCATCATTCAGCGATCTCGCGCCGCTTAATTGCACGCGCCGGGTTTCCGAGTGCAATCATCCATGGAGCGATATCCTTTGTCACCACCGCGCCGGCGCCGACAATCGCACCTTCCCCGATTGTTACCCCCGGGCCGACAAAGGCGTCAGCGCAAACCCAGGATTGATCCCCGATGAAAATCGGAGGACGCAGCAACGGAAAGTCTGACTTCGTATGATCGTGGGTGCCCGCGCAAAGGTGCGCGCGATGTGAAATGGTTGCGCGCGCGCCGATGGTTACGCGCCCCAGGGTATAAATGTAGGCGTATTCGCCGATTGCACTTTCGTCTCCTGCTTCCAGGTTCCACGGAAAATAAATCATTGCCGACGGATAAACGTGGACATTGCGACCGAGCTTTGCTCCGAAACAGCGCAGAAGAAATCGCCGCCACGCGAAACAGGGTCTTGGACTAAACCGAAAAAGAGGTTGCATGAGGGTCCAAAGCACCCGGCGAATCATTTCGCCGGATGAGTATTTTCTGGCGCGACGATTTTGTTCAATGTCCAGCATGTTTGTAGCAGGCGCTGTGTTGGGGGCACACGGGTCAACCGGAGATTACGCGGAACACGCGGATTTTCACAGACCAAGATTGCGAATGGAATGACTGCCGCTTGGAGGTCAGGACACGGTCTCATCTCTAACTTCTAACGCCCGGCCTATGACCGGCCAAATCAGTCAACCCGTACTGCTTCCGGCGGCGTACCGCCGCCGAGCACCCACTCGTAAACCGAGCGCATCTGTTCACCAATACGAGGCCATGAAAATTTTGTCGCCACAAGTGTGCGCCCGCGACCACCCATTGCTGTTCGATCGGAATCACTCATTTCGGTCAGTTTTTTTAGACCGGCGGCAATTTCTGCGGGAGTCGTCCGAATTTGTACCGCCGCGCCCGTAGCGAAACCTTCCGGCAGATTGCATTCGGCAGTCATCAAAACAGGTTTTGCATAAGCCCATGCTTCCAGCACCGTCATAGGCAGACCTTCGCTCAGCGAAGGCAGAATAAAAGCGTCACAGGCGCGATACGTTGCATCTTTTTCCTGGCCGAACAAAGGACCCAAAAATCTGACGCCCGCCATCAATCCGTAGTCATTGGTCAATGTCTTGAGTTCGCGTTCATATCCTACTTGATCCCAACCAGCAATGGCCAGCACCCAGTTCTCCCGGGCTGAAGGATGCGAATTGAGGCTTTGTTTCCAAGCCCGGATCAGATTCGCCACGTTTTTCTTTGGGTGAAGTCTGCCCAGGTAAAGCAGAGTTTTTCGGTCTTGGGCAACTGTTTGGAACAATTGACTCTCAGCTCCCAACGGTGAAGTCTCGACCAGTTCTGGCAAATCAACGCCATTGGGAATTATGCAAATCGGGTTGCGCATTCCGTAGGCGCGGATGGATTGTGCTTCCGCTTCGCACAACGCGCGCAGGGACGCTGCACCGCGTAAATGTCCGTTTTCATAAAGCAGCGCGGCGATTCGTTTTTTCGACCTGGCATTTCGCAACGCCCACGATTCCAGCATGCCGTGCGGATGAACGATGTAGGGCCGACCGGCCCGGCGATGCCATGCATGCGAGGCAACTGAGGAATATTTCCATAGTCCGTGGGTAGACAGAATGTCGAGATCAGCGTGAACCAAAGCAGGGATAAGTTGATCTGAGTAGCCCCAGGCGCGGAACTGCGGTCGAAACGCATGAACAGAAAGCGGCTGCCACTCGAGTGAATCGACAGCGCTTTTTTTGTCGCTGATGCCGAACACGCTCGCCGTCGCATTCGCGGACGCCACCGCTTTGGCAAGGCCACGCACGCTTTGAAACAATCCGCCTGCTTCGCGCGAAATACTGCTGACCAGAAAACCGACTTTCATGTAATAAGATCCATCTCGAACTTGATTCCTGATACGCATTCTGTCGCCTCTCCCCTTGGAGAAGGGGAGAGGACTAAGGTGAGGGGTTCGAGTGCAACACGTGTCATTTGCCTCAATAAATCACGACCCTCACCCTCCCCTCTCCCTTTCGAAGGGAGAGGCGACCCAATCGAACGCAGCTGCGTATCGTTCGCCTGAACGTCCAATGACAATTGGCCAGTACTACCGAGGTTGCTAGATTCGGCATTTCTCGCCTGCTCAGTTTGGTGACAGTAGGTAAATCGCATCCGCTCCGTGCCGGCTCGACCACTTTTGCAGGCGGGTTTCCAGCTGAAAATTCGCCCACGGCCAAAGCCGGTCTCCAAACGGAAGGCCCAGGCTATGCCGTCGCGTCTCCACGATCCCCAGGCCGGCACCATCGCACGCGTCGGCGATATCTCGTTGGGAAAACCAGGAAATGCGATATCCGCGCTGCGCGAGCTCACGCCGCGCGGTGAGCGCGCGCACGATTCGCGCTCCAACATGATCGATAAGTGTTGTCTGCAAAATGATGCGCCCGCTCGGCGTCAGCATCGATTTCAAATGCGTCAGCAGGACATCCAGCCGCCCAACGTGGGCAATTAACCCCAGGCAAAGAATGAGATCAAAACGGGAATCAGACGGCTTGAAGTTGAATGCGTCCGAATTAATGAGTTCGAGCTCTACGTTGGTAATTTGTGAGCTGAGAAGTTCCTTTGCGCTACGCAACATCGCCGGTGAAATGTCGACTATCGTCGCATGAGAAAACCTGCCCGACTTTAGCAACGCGCAGGTTATTTCGCCGGTGCCCGCTGCGCAATCGAGCAATCGTCCCGCCGACCCGCCGGCGAATTCGCACGCCAGTTTCAGGCGCGTTTGAAAATAGAAGCTCGCGCCGGACGCGCTTTGTACGAACTGGCGTTTGTGAATCTGGGGGAGCTTTTCGAAGTAGGCAGCGACAGGGTCGTTCATTTCATCGTCCAAATGTTGCAGCGGCGAGTAACAGCGCCCGATCGATTATTCCAAGTCTCTTTGGCGTGAGCTTGATCGCCATAGTAGCTGCATGCTCCAGACCCTCGCCAAAACGATCTGGTCCAAAACGCGCCGCAATTCTGCGACTCGCTTCCCCAAAACGTTCCAGATCGTGGTCTGACAGCGCTGCCATCTCCAGTAATCGCGCAGCCAACTCATCCTCGTTCATTGGGTCAAAAGTGAATCCATTGTCTCGCACCAGCTCCGGCACGCATCCGCATCGGTCCGACACGATCACCGGCAGCCCCGACGCAATGGCTTCGTTTACCACAAGCCCCCATTGCTCAGTTGTGCTGACATGAACGAACGCGTTCGCCAACGCGTAGTAAACCGGCAACTCGTCGTATTGTTTAAAGCCGGGAAGATGAACGTGGTGGTGCAATCGGAGATCAGAAATCAGACGACAGAGATCAGTCTTAAGCGGGCCATCGCCGAGAAGGACCAAATCCCAAGGTCCATTGTCCGTTGTCCGTTGTCGGTTGTCTAAATTGCTAGCAACCTGTCGATATTCCGCGTAAGCCCTGATGAGCGTCGGGAGATTCTTTTTCTCGATGAATCGCGCCGAGGCGAGAAAATAATTCTCTGGCAGCCCATGCTTTTGTCTGACCTCTGACCTCTGACTTCTGACCTCTTGCGCCTTCTGGCGGAAATACTCATTGTCCACCACATCGTATCCGGTGAAGATCCGGTCGCGAGGCATTCCCAGCGCCACCAGGTAATCAATGTGGCGCTGACCGCCAACAAGCGCGCTGGAATAAAGACTAACGATCCGCTGCTTGATCCATTCACGCCACCGCATACGGGGCTGATCCAGCGCGGCGCTTTCCGACATCAAAATTGCCAGGGTCCCGCTTTCGGCGCACCACCGCAGCGCGGCAATCGCGGCCTTGCCCGACCATCCGGGGATCGCCACTGCATCCAAATGAGAAGTCCGTAGCGCATCTTCCATCCGTCTGGAGACCTTCTTTACCGGCTCCCGCTCCCCGTTGGGAAACAAAGTCAGACGCGAATAATTGCCCGCGCTTTGAACCGGCGACCATGCGTATTCCAGTGTCTCGGCGGCGACTTCAATGCCAATCGTCTCACAACGGCGCGCTGTCGCTTCCAGTCGCGCGCAATGATACGGACCGAACCGATGAAAAATGACGGCGACTTTCACCAACCCCTCACAATCTCTGGACGAATTGCGCGAGCACTGCTTGTGATCAAATCATAGCCGAGCCCGGTGAGTTGCCGTCCACAGTATTCTCGCGTCAGATCCAGTTGCGATTTGTCGCACTTTAATTGAGCGGGAATCCTGACAGTCACGATCTCTGTCGAAGCGGACACTATCGGGAATATACCGTTGAATCGCGTGTGCCGATCGCCTCAATTTCGGCGGCAATAATGAACGGCGATAAAGTGCAAATAACCAGAATGTTTCCCGATCGCATGTGAGTCGTAACGATAACCGGGAACTTTAATCTGCTGACTGGCCCTTTTCGATCATCTTTACACATTGTTGCAGCATCAAATTTATCGCAGATTGATTTACGCCGGTGTCCCAAAGACGCGTTCGCCTCCCCGAGCGGCAACGCGAGCCCGCGGCGTTCACTCGTTCAGCCGACCAGCTACCACCTGCATTCGCCCGAGATTAGCGGGCACGCCAGTTGCCAGCTGCGGCAAATGCGGAACCCGCCTCGTGGCCCACATCTCAGCAAGTCGGACAAAAAAGTATGCAAATATGACGGGCCAGAGCACCAGCATGCTAATGTCCCGGCCGAGGTTGAAGGTAAGACCGGCGCCAAGCATGAACAACACCAGGCGCAGGAGCGATTTTCTTTGTTCCCACCAACGGATGAGCAGACCGGTCCAAAGCGCCATCAGTATGCCGGCTGCGACCGGACCAAAGATTTGGCCAAAGTTCAAGACACCGCCGCCGATCATTCCGCTGGAAACAGTGGTGTTCACACCAAGTTCCCCGTCCTCACTCCCGAAGCCGCGCCACTGCGCGTAGTCAATCCCAAGCAACGGCTTTGAAGGCCAGATCACACGCGGAATAAAGTTAAGCAGCTCATTCAAATATCTTGCGCCATACGCCGGAGACCCACCGCCAGTTCCCAAGTAAACATTCACGAAGCAAAGTTCCTGAATCATGTTGAGCCCGCTTTGTGTCGAATCTTCATCCATGAGCTCATACGGATTCTCACTGGCCAGTACCTCTCTGAAGCCAGTGCCGCGAAATGCAGTCACAAACTTGAAACCCTCATTTAAGCAGAAGAACGCAACCGCCAGAATGGCCAGTTTTAGGATCAGCAGATGACGCCCATAAAACAGATATGTCAGGATAAAAGGCAGCACCGCCGCAAGAAATTGGTTACGCGCTCCCGCCAAAAAGAAATACGGGAGCGTAATGGCAAACATTGCGCCTGCGACACAACGCCAGACAGTAGTGCGCTGGAAAAATACCAGGACGCCTAAAAACGCTGTTACCGCGTTAAACAAATAAGCTCCGGAAGCCACGAGGAAACCGCTCCCGGAGCTTGAGACTGCCTCACGCGCCCACATCGTCATCCCTGCTCGGGAATCGATCGGAAACAGCGCACCGATGACATCACCGTCCATTCGATAAATGCCGATCAGAAAGAGCACAAACCAACTCGTTCCGGCAGCAATTAAAATTTGCTCGGGAGTAAGACGCGTATCAAAAACTCCCGAACTGCGCCGACGGACAATCCAACGTATTGCAACGGGTGCGAAGACGCGAAAGCCGAGCAAGAAGAATAGTACCTGCCCATAACTTTGGCCTAACAAGGAGGAAGGCAGATAATCATACTGCTCCGGGTTAAGAAACGGATCGACGAAATACCATGCGAATACCGTTACGTACACTCCGACCGTGATGCCAAAGCTATCCCGGTTCAACAGCTTAATGCAGCTCTCCACCGTCAACACCACCAACACGACGGCAGCGAGATAGAAAGTTAATTCATGGGCCACCATCGAACCGAAAGAATACTTCAAAAGAAGTAGAAGTTGAAAGAATTATCATCAGGACGGAATTCCTACAGAGTTGCGCCCAGGCGCTGCAGCTGGTTGGCAAGCGCTTCGATTGTGAACTTGTCACGCACACCTGACGCGGACGCGAGCTTTTTCAGCCGGTCCGGACCCGCGATGCAGTCGCGGACCGCGTGTGCGATGCACTCTGCACTCGGTTCATCAAGAATGATTCCGTTGACGCCGTTCTCCACGACTTTGCCACAAAATTTCGAGGCGATAATTGGCAAACCATGCGCCTGCGCTTCCAGTTGCGTAATGGCAAATCCGTCCGACAACGTCGGAAGAATGAATACGTCGGCGTCTCTGTAAAACTCAGCTGCTTGCTTGCGTGTTACAGCGCCAAACCATTTCACCCGTCCGGCGCCCTTGATTATGCTGGCGTTTGCGATTTCCACCGGTCCGACCATCCAAAATTCAACCGGCTCATTACGCAATATTCGAGCGGCCTCCAACAACCTGGCGATGCCCTTGCGCAGATTAATCAGACCAAGAAACAGCACCCGCATCGGGCGTTCCGACGTGAAACGATCTGGATACTTCCGCTGTAACCGCGGCTCTGTGAGCCGCCCACTGCCTACTTCCGGCTCGTACGCCAGGGGAATAACTGATATCTTCTCGCTTGGAACTCCTCCGCAAATCAACCCTTCGCGCGACCATTCGGAGTTAACAACAATTCGATCGGCAAGCTTGCATTCCTCACGCCAGGAAGCCCAATATTCAGGTGGCGCGGCTTGCCAGTCAGCCGCCAGTTGAGGCACGCGCGCCGCCTCTTCTGCTACAATCCTCTCTTCCTCGGGCCCAGGATCGATCTGAACGAGCAGCGTCTTCCATCCGCAGGCTTTTGCGTACCGAAACGGCTCAAGGGCGGTGTAGCTATAGCTCAGGAGAATTGGTTGATAGTTGATAGTTGAGAGTTGAGAGCTGAGAAAGGAAACAACTTTTTGTTGAAACCAGCGGTTGCGCGCAATTATTTTTGTCCATCCCTTCAGACTGCGCGCGCGCGCAAGTATCTCGAACAGGATCAAGGACGAGTTAAACGCTTTCACTGGCCCGTCGCGCAGCTCATTGTGAAACCTCTCTCCAAGCTTTGGCGCCCGTTTTGCAAGGAAAGACGAAGGCCGGGCCCACGCATCCGTCAGCAGGTAATCAAGCATCTCAAGACGAAATAACGCCCGGGGGATGGCATAGTGTTCGCGTGCGCCAAGCTGGCAACAAATCCACTTCATCGTCCTAGTAGTCATTTCAACTGTCATTCTGATCCCGCAGACGCGGGAGAAGAATCTCGGAGCAACTTTCGACCGGTTCTGCGTAACGGAATAGCCAGCGATGTTTCGCGGAGCCTGTCCTGAGCGAAGTCGAAGGGCTCAATTCGCCACAAGACGAATCCGCCGTGGCGGACATGACAGCGCGATAATGAGCTGAGTTTATGGCAACGTGAGCCAGCGTTTATAACCTTTCCATGAAACGGGCCTGCGCTTTCGAACACAATACGGAATTCCAGCCAGCGCCTGGCCCCACCAGACGGGTTCGCGAACTACCCAGGACCAGCCGCGTTTGCAGGCATAACGAAACTGCGAGAAAATGCGCCAGCCAGCTATTCCGACTGCGAACGGGAAAGGACATCGCATTATAGCGCTCCACAATTCATTGCGCGCATGACGATGGTGGATGCGGATTTCATCGCGTGCCTGCGCGGAATAATGGTGGCGGATCGTAACAACCGGAGAGAAAAGCACGTCATAACCCGCTGCCACACATTGCAGACGCATAGTCAGGCTCTTCATACATGTGGAAGAACCGCGGCTCAAACCCGGGCAATTGGAGATAAGTGGATCGGCGCAGGACCGCGCCGGAGTTAGCAAACGAACGCGTCAAATGTTCCGAGCCAAAGTCTATATTGCGCGAGTGTTTCCGGATACTCATCCGTGCGCTGGGGAAAATGGAGGACCGCCAGTTTGGGCCGCTCTTCAAACACCGGGACGATGCGCGCGATACAATCTAACTGCTCCGGATAACTGTCGTCATCGAGGGCCAGGACCAAATCACCCGCGCCTCGCGCATCATCCGATCGCGCGAAGCGACCGAGCCGACCGGCGGATCGTTTACGATCAATTTCGCTTCCGGCAAAGCCGATCTGACGAATTCAACCGTGCCATCAGTGCAACCGTCGGCCGTGATGAGCAATTCCAGCGGTGATGGATCCAACTGTCGTAGAATCCGACACGTCCGCTTCAAATCCGTCGCACGGCTCTTCGTTGTGACCATGACCGAGACGGTCATTGTCAACGAGGTTCGAACCTTCGGGATAATCATCCTACAAAGAAGGAAAGATATCGACAAGCCAGAGATTTCGTTCGGTCTCTTATACCTTGAGGTTTTTTTGTCACTTTTATCTTGTCAACGTTCCAATTAGCACAAGCCAACAATTAAACCATCAACTGAATAACTCTCGCCAGGCGTATGCTCGGCGATAATTTTGTAACGACGTTTGCGGAGAAATCCAAGACATTTGGCGTGAACTTTGAAACCATGGGTCGATAGAAACACAAAGCGTACTAACTTGCTTTTCAGTAAATCTTTTGCTCCGAGGAGCATCGCATATTCATGCCCTTGGATGTCCGCATGTAGAATTTCAATTTTCGTTAAGCCTTCCTTTTTCGCTAACTGATCAACTGTAATCGTTGGTGGTTGGCTTTCGCGTGATTGAGTATCGCCCACTGACGCATGCACGAAGTGGCCTTGGAAACCATTCAATGCAAAATTCCTTTTCCCGAGCTCCAAGTTTTCAGCAACTGGTTCCACCACATAATTGATCGCACCTGGAATGCTTTGATGAAACCATAGTGAGTAGTAGCTCCAATAAGCGCCTAGCTCTATCATTACCACACCAGCAGTGACCAGTTTTAAAACTTCATAAAAGACTCTTTCTTGTTGAGGTTCATGATGTCCTCTTAACTTTTTCACAATTTCGGAATTGAAGTGTCCGTAGTAGCCATCAGCAATGACCTTGACGCCGTTATGCATCAGTTGAATCGCTTCGCCGGTAGCATTATAAAAAACCATTCCTGCGTCTTGTATTTTTGGAATTTCATCTGCATCTCGGCAGGAGGCGGCTGACTCGATCCGATTACTTTCTAGTTTGTTCACCGTTCTCTCTGAAAGCTTCTGCACTGTCGAACGAAAGGTCCAACTTCGCACCTTGGCTGGATTTGCAATTCCGTGCTTTTAATTTGCCACTGATTATCTCGTGAAGCTTCGGCACCACTTTTAGGTCGTCAGTATCCGCCAAAATTCCGGATTCGAGCCATGCATCGTTAATGGAGCGAAATTCCGCTTGATCCTGATTCAACGCGAATTCAATGGTCCGGCGTGGTGAAAACCCAAAATCAGCAGGATCGATCCATCTAGCACCAGAAAGAAAGCTGGTCTTCACCGTCGCGTGAGCATGATAGACTGGTACACATCCCGCTCGCACGGCATTGACAAATTTTTCAGTGAAATAATTAGCTTCGGTGCAGTTCTCCAGACACACAGCAACCTTATAGGCCGACAAAAACCGGACCTGCTCATCGTCGAAAATATCGGCACCGGGAGACGCTTGCCCCATGTAATTATCCGGCGGCCGTCGGATCCAAAGCTTCGGAAAATGGCGGAACTGCGCCCATGCCTCGGGCTTGCCGAACAGCTCGACGCGGCGATCTAATATCATCCGATTCCGGGTCCAGAAGTGAGACTTGAGGAACCAAAGGCGTCCACCGAAATTCGTAACGTTGGCGACTACAGCGCGCCTTACTGAAGCTACTTGTGGCCGCGACAATGTGCCCCTATATGTAGGATGCGGAACGCGATACCTCGCGTCCGGATGCCCGTAAAAAGCTCGTTCCGTAGCATCGAGATGTTGGACAAGTCTCTTGCCGACTGGATGCGAGTGGAAGTGGTGATGCCAGGAAGGTTCAATCGTGAACCAGAGCTTCGGACCATCGAACCTGAGCAGTTCGTCACTGGGATCGTATAGCACCAGCAAAGCATCCGCTTCCTCGAGCGGCACGCGTGGCGAATACAGGATGGCCCCTAACCGAAAATCATTCCATGAATCCGCCTTGAACTGCTGCGAAACAACTCTGCACCTGTATTCAGTTTTCAGGACGCGTCCTCCTTCATATTGACTTTTTTCTGTCTAGCTTGGGCGTATCTATTGCAAGTCGAGCCTCACGAACACACTTCAAAGAGCCCTCACGACTCCAAACAGCTTTTGTTGTATCCCACTGGATTGACTGTTGCCAATCGCTGCTTGGTTCCTGCCATCTTCACGCTGTCGCGATACAACTGCGCAAATGCTGCGGCAAATTGAGTCTTGTCGTTGCGAGTAAGCGCGAGGTTGCTGGCTGCTGTCCCGAGGTCGTTTCGAAGCCGCGGCGAACTCCGCAGCCGTTGAATCGCAGCCACGAACGCAGTTCCATCCAGTGGCTCGCATAAGAAACCAACTTGCCCGTCAGGCGCAGCTTCAGGAATTCCGCCCACTCGAAACCCCACAACGGGCGTCCCGCACGCCATCGATTCCACTAGTGTGAGTCCGTAGGTCTCCATTAACGAAGCGCTGACAAAAACATCCGCGGCTGCAAATAGCCGCGCCAAATCGCGTCGCTCGCGAATGCCACCTGTAAACCGCACGTTCGAACCACCGGAACCGGCACAGCGCCTTCGCCGAATACCAAAACGATTACGCCAGCAAGATCTGGCAAACGCGACAGTTGCTCAAGCAACCATGGCACATTTTTGTTTGTATCGGTCAGCGACGCGCCACCTGTAATGATCACAAACGCGTCTGTAGGTAAGTCGAGATCTTTTCGACACAGCTCCTTGTCCTGCGGTTTAAAAACCGTTGTGTCGACACCAGGCGGAATTACTCGCACGCCGCCCGAGCTTTGGCTATTGGACTTCGCCTGGCCAATTCCGCCAGCCACTGGCTATTTGCAACAAACTCGGCACGACAGTTCCGATATGCCTGTAACTTGCACCAGTGCTCATCTTTGGCCAGAACTCGATTGAACGGCGTCTTCAAAATCGGGCAGGGCGTGCAACTGTTGCGCTAACGATCGCATCCACGATAGAGGAAGCACCCTCCTGTAAATGCCACATACCGTGGACCCCGATCACGACGCCGATTCTGCGCGGCAACGTCTCCAACCAACGGGGAACATCGAACCAGTCGGCTACCGTGTGCAGGTGCACCACATCCACTCCTTTCAGATCCTCGGGATGGCGGAGGCAACAGTCGCCGCGTCCCGTGCCACGGCTCAGTGGACAAGGAAACATACAATCGGCGAATAACACGATCTAACAGGCCCCTGCCGGTTTGTAGTAACTGCGAATTTTTACAGAGCACGCGACTTTCGATCCCGTGCTCCATCAATGCGGTGGAAAGGAGCGCCGCGTATTGATAGCTGCCGCCCGAGCGATGAGTGTTGAGATGCAATACTCTCATGCTGCGGACCCAAAGCCGGCATTTGAATTTAGGAGCACAGAGATACCATTGCCGCCTTCTGTGGCGAAAGTTAAAATGCGAACTTGCCTGACATCTCCGCTATGGCACGGCGGACGCCCGGAAAGCTGATGGAGTCATGCAAAACCATGCAACCTGCCTCCTCTATTCGAGAGGAATACAATAATATTTCGTCAAGTGTGTCCCGATACGTATGGGAAGTATCAATAAAGAGAATATCAATTTTGTTCGGCAGGCCTGCAACAACGGTTGGCTCCGTGGATTTTCCAAGCAATGTATTAGTCACCGCGTCGAGGCCCAGTCGTTTTAGGTTTGTCACGGTGGCGTCCAGATTTTTTTGGTCACAATCCACACAATATAGTTTCCCGTGGCCATTGGCTTGAAGCGCCATGGCGAGGTGGGCAGATGCCCACCCGACGAAGCAACCGAGCTCCACAACCACCGCAGGTTTTCGATAGAAAACGAGTTGGCTTAGAAAGCGTCCCACGCTCGGTTCAGACGTAAAAGACTCAGGGGCACCCGGAGGTGTAAATGAACTTGCTGGTCCCAATTTTTTGGAAAAGTCCGGCGGCGCAGGAATAAGCGCTTCGTTAGTTCCAAATACAGCACGCGCAAAACTCAATGGGTCAACGTCTCCAGCCACATCGCTATAAGTGCAATGCTCACGTGCCATCGCACTAATATTTGACCAAATGTAGCGTTGCGAGAGCGCAGTCAGCAAAAGCATCATGCGGGGCCGCAAATTTGATCGAATTCGTTCTAGAAAGCTATGCATAAGCTCTAACAAGAAATGGTTGTAAAAGGAGTAGCAAGCCCCGACCAAAGGCTGTTCTCCAACGGCACCAGCCGTGATATAACTCCGTCTAGCAGCGATGAAATGCGATACGCCTCATGAAAGAATCGACGAAGGGTGAAAGCCAAATTTCATTCTACTAATTTCTTGGCCGCGATCCCGATGAAGTCGTCGGCTACTTGGGGTATTGCAAATGTAATCCAGCCAGTAACGGCCGACTTTCTCGTAAGCAGTCGATTTGTCCGTTTTCCCAATCAGCCGGTAGCACAGCGACATGATCGGAAAAGCAAACGCTCGCAATGGGGCGATTGCATTTCGCCAAAATCTTTGGCGCATTGATTTCCGGAACAGCGGCGATCGTCGGTTGACAGGCAATCCCGCCTCGGCTGCAAAGCGTTCGAATAATACTTGGGCCGGGCCTGCGGTTTCGACAATCCACGGCGCTGAAGTCGTGTAGTGAAGCACGCAGTCCAGATCGTTATTCTGCTGCGCGTCAAAACTGCCAGGATGCTCGATTCCAATATTCGGGTAACTCGTCGATCCGTCCGTGGAGAAGAAAATTGATAGCCGATTGGTCCCAAAATCGGTAAGCCGACTTCCTATTGAGAAATTCGACAGCGCGCTCAAAAAAATGTTGTTTCCTTAGTTCATCCAGATTCATCAACATTACCCCGCAATTAAAGTAAGCGCCTTCGCACAGG
>CAVWVV010000002.1:0-27159 GCA_963758425.1 uncultured Verrucomicrobiae bacterium | reverse complement strand
TGCTCTTGTTTTCTTAACAATCACACTCTCAGCTTCTGCTTTCTCCTGGGACGACGATTCGCATTACGTGTCGTTGGGCCCGCGCAACGGCTACTACATCGTGCAACCCGATTCGCATTTGATTCGTCAACTCGGTCTTTACGAAGCCCCCGTGATCGATACGGCTGACCCGATGCGACACGGCTACGGCGCGGATGCGCTCGCGTTTCGGTTCAATCGGAACGGCGTATTGATTACGCCTCCGGCCTACATCGTACAGGGATTGCCATACGATTTCTATACGCGCCGAATCGGCTCGCTAACTTGGGGCCACGCGACTACGCATGACGTGGAAGCTCTTTTTGGCAACGCCCACAGTCGCGCAGATCGCCCGGATGGTTTCATGTGGTATTATGCCCTGCCGGTTTATAACCCATTCGAGGACCAGGGTGGTGGCGGCCACCGGTGAGACGCCTCCGCATACTGGACGATCGTGCACGTCGTTCTAGATTCGTAGCATGCGAGTCGCGATTTTTCTGGCGACCCTGTTTGCTGCAAGCGTTTCGGCGATCGCGAGTGGAACGGGCGTCGTTAGTCCTGATCATCCTCAGACATTCGCCTATGGCGAGGTGATATGGCGCCAGCTTTATCTCGAACGTGCGTCCGGTGGACTGGCCGCAAGGATCACGTTCAGCAATTTGCCTTATGTCAGTGACGACGAACCGCGTAGGGACGAATCCTTCGATTTTCGTTTCCCCGGTACCAAATTTGACCCAACACGACGGACGTTTTTCGTGAATGGCCGCGGGGGTCAGACGATCCCTGTGGCGCGATTTCGCGGTGATCCGTTCCGCGGTTGGATTGATCTCGCGCCGGGCGCGAAAATCTATCTGCATAAAGAGAGCGGGCGTGTGACGGCAATTTTGACCGCAACCGATCGCCCGCGCGCAGGAAGCCAGTGGATCGACACGGACGACAACTTTTCACTGCAGAATATTCTGATTGCTCTATTTGGTCAGCCTGCCCCCGGCCTGCCGTGAACGGCTGCAATGGATTTTCGCAAAGCGAGACTTTGCGGGCCGGGCGCGGCCCCGCTCCATCGACGCGCATAGACGAGAAACCTTGGAGACAGCCTGCCCTCAGGCTGTTTCGACAATAGCTCCTGGATCATAACCACGTTGCGTGAAAGTAAACGGCCAACATTTTCGAACAATCTGGCCTAAGCCGGACGACGAAGCCGTCGTGCAACTTATCGACCAGCGTTTTTTGCCGCATCGCTTCGTGATCGAAGAAGTCCGCACCGTCGAGCAGATGGCGACGGCGATCCGTGAAATGCATGTTCGCGGGGCCGGATTGATCGGCGCGAGCGCGGGAGACGGAATGTATCTTGCGGCGATTGAGGCCGCGGCGCGTCCGCCAGCAGCGGGAGTCGATAAGCAACTGTTTGACGTCGCTGCACAACTCAGAGCGACTAGGCCGACAGCGGTAAATCTTTCCTGGGCCGTTGAGCGCCAACTGAAGAATATTGCCGGAGGGAAAAGCGCGACCGAAAAGGTCGCGCTTGCTCTGCGCACAGCCAGATCGATCGCGGACGAAGATGCCGAGCATTGTCGGATGATCGGGCAACACGGATTGGAACTCATCCGGCAGATCGCAAGCAAGAAAGCAGGAAAGCCGATCAATGTGCTCACGCATTGCAACGCGGGATGGTTGGCGTTTGTCGACTATGGTTCTGCTACCGCCCCGATTTATGCGGCGCACGATATCGGATTACCGGTTCACGTGTGGGTCGCTGAGACGCGACCGAGAAATCAGGGTTCCAAACTCACCGCCTGGGAACTGGGCGAGCACAAAGTGCCGCACACGATCATCGCAGACAGTGCCTCGGGACACTTGATGCAACGCGGCGCGGTAGATTTGGTGATTGTTGGAACCGATCGCACCACTTTTACGGGAGATGTTGCGAACAAAATCGGGACATATCTGAAGGCGTTAGCGGCGAAAGATAACGACATTCCGTTCTATGTGGCGCTGCCTTCATCTTCATTCGATTGGACGTTGCGCGATGGATTGAAAGAAATCCCGATCGAGGAGCGTAGCGCGGACGAAGTGAAACAAGCGGACGGTTGGTTTGAGGGACAACAGGTCGAGGTCCGCATCGCGCCGGAGGGAAGTCCCGCTGCAAATTATGGATTCGATGTTACGCCGGCACATCTGGTAACCGGATTGATTACCGAGCGGGGCGTGTGTGAAGCGAACGAGAAAAGCATCCGCGCGCTTTTCCCGGAGCAGGCGCTGTGAGTAAATACATAAAGTTTTCGTGCGAACGCGTGGTAGCCGAGATTACTTCATTTGGCGGGCTTGCTGAATTAAATGCATACAGGAGGAAACTTCTCGATCTCCATCTGATCGGTGTGGATCCAAATGGTATTGGGGTTGGCAACCTGAGCGTAAGAGACGGCGCCACCAACAGTTTTTACATCACCGGTTCTGCGACTGGAGGCATACACGAACTGACCCTGGCAGACTGCGCAAAAGTAGTGGCGTGCGATTTTGAGACGAACTGCATCCGATACGAAGGCTCTACGATTGCCCTCATCGGAATCGCTGGCGCACGCTGCAATTTACAAGTCGGATGCAACCACAGGAGCGGTTATGCATTGTCATTGCTCCAAGTTGTGGGCAGCAGTTTTGAATGAAGCGCCGACAACTTCAAAGGCAGCTGCGTATGGAACCTCCGAGATGGCGAATGAGATAATGCAACTCTTCACGCGCACCGACGTGCAAAGCAGAAAGATTGTTGTTATGGCTGGTCACGAAGCAGGCATTCTAACTTTCGGCAAGGATCTTGAGGAGGCGTTCGCCGTCCTCATGCACGAGAAAGAAAGACATTACTCCTGAATCACAGCAGTGGAGACGGCCCGCCCTCGGGCCGCACAGCGCTTGCCCTTCGGCGCGGGGGCGCGCCGGCTCCATTCTCGGCCCGGCGGTCGCGCCGTACCAATCAACTGTGGTGCTCCGTTGACAGTGATTTGGGTAGCCGTACGCTGAACACAAATGAACAAAAAATCTTTAGAGCCGAATCAGGACGCGGGTGTTACTCGCCGAACATTTCTCGGCACAACGCTATTAACTGGCGCGGCATTTTTTGCGGGAGGATCGGAAGCAATCTTCGGAGCTACATCACCCGCGAGTGCCGATAGTAATTCGGTGTTTCGCATTGGCGGGGATCTTCCTGTGAACCGACTCGGCTTCGGCGCGATGCGGCTCACCGGTGAAGGCATTTGGGGTTGGCCGCCTGATCGCGCTAACGCGCTGAAAGTTCTGAAGCGCGCGGTGGAACTTGGCGTGAATTTAATTGATACGGCCGACGCTTATGGACCTGAAGTCGACGAGCTGCTCATTGCTGAGGCACTTTACCCGTATCCCAAAGATCTCGTCATTGCGACCAAAGGCGGTAACACACGGCCCGGTCCCGACCAATGGGTGCCGGATGGTCGGCCTGAATATCTCAAGCAATGTGTCGACAAGAGTCTGAAACGGCTACGGCTCGAACGCATCGATTTGTACCAATTGCACCGCATCGATCCGAAGGTGCCGATGGAAGATTCACTCGGCGCGCTTAAGGAAATGCAGGATGGAGGCAAGATTCGCCACGTGGGGTTGTCGGAAGTGTCGCCGGACGAAGTCAATCGGGCGCGCAAAATTGTTCCGATCGTGAGTGTCCAGAACCAATACAATATTGGGAACCGGAAATGGGAGAACACACTGACCTATTGCGAAAAGGAGGGTCTTGGCTTTATGCCGTGGTCTCCGATTGGGGGAAGCAGAGGATTGAAAGCTGGCGATGCATTGGAAGCGGCCGCTAAAAATCATGGCGTAACGGTCGTGCAGCTTGCCCTGGCCTGGCTTCTGCACCGCTCGCCTATCATGCTGCCGATTCCCGGAACGTCATCGGTGCCGCACCTCGAAGAAAATGTTGCTGCCGAGAAGCTCAAGCTGACCCCCGAAGAGTGGAAAGCGATTGACGCCCTGGCTAGTTAAAGCCGAAGTATAATTGGGATCGCGCGCGTCTGCCTTTGCCGCGGCCTCGGTTCAAAAGAGCGAGAGTGACCTGCAACTGATGCCGTCGTAACTGGTCTCCAAATCGAAAGACAAATATGCGGCTCTCGCGTCAGTTCGAAAAAGCGTTGATTTACGCCACCCGGATCCACGGCGGACAACTCCGGAAAAAAACAAGGGTTCCCTACATCGCTCATATCCTCGGCGTCTCTGCGATCGCGATGGAATACGGCGCGAACGAAACGGAAGCGATCGCCGCGTTACTGCA
This sequence comes from uncultured Verrucomicrobiae bacterium, assembly GCA_963758425.1. Lineage (GTDB taxonomy): Bacteria > Verrucomicrobiota > Verrucomicrobiia > Chthoniobacterales > UBA10450 > Udaeobacter. The sequence continues at coordinate 22,850 of CAVWVV010000002.1, read as the reverse complement.
CGACGCCGTGGAGGATTGTGGCGGCGCGAAACGATTGCGCGATATCGAGCGAAAGTTTGGTAAAAAGGTCGCGAGAATCGTGGAGGGCTGCACTGACACAGATCAAACGCCAAAACCTCCATGGCTGGAACGAAAGAAGGCCTATGTGGCTCACGTTCGGCACGCGCCGATGCCGACGAAACTCGTGTCAGCTTCAGACAAACTGCACAATGTCCGGGCGATTCTGATGGATTATCGCATGGAAGGAGAAAGACTCTGGTCTCGATTCAACGGCGGTAAACAGGGCGCTCTTTGGTACTATCGCGCGCTAGTAAACGCTTTTAGCGGTAAACGCATTCAGCCGCTAGTGCAGGAACTCGATCGCACTCTGACCCAGCTTGAATTGCTGTCGAATAATGGAGCGCAAGTGAAACAGCCACCGGCGCCAAATGAATTGGTCGCGTGAGATCACACACCTCGAATGTCATTCTGAGCCCTTCGGCTTCGCTCAGGACAGGCTTAGCGAAGAATCTCTGATTACTTGCGAAATCCGGTCCTCAAGCAATGGCCAGGGATATTTCGCTTCGAACATTGACCAGACCGGGCTAGCTAAAGCCAAATCCCGAGTTAACATAAGCCATGAAATCAAAATACAACTCCGCTGGCAGGTCCTTCCTGATTTTTACTTTCATCTGCGCGGTTTCGATTGGAACCGCTGTCGCTGGAGCGGCTGGGCATTGGGGCGCTCGACCGGGTGGGCATTTGGTCGTTGTCAGAACGCCGAACTTCGGATGGAATGTGGCTTTCAATCTTGAGATTGACGGCAGGCAAGTTGCGAACGTTGTCCAGGGTCGTCTCTATCACACATGGTTGCCAGCCGGGGAGCATGTCTTAACCGTGTCCAAGGTACCATACACAGGCTATTCCGGGCCCACTTCGACGACAGTGAACGTCCAGCCAGGGATGACCTATGTATATGCTGCGATGTGGGATTCGAGTTACGTTTTTCTCCGCCCATCTGGGGTGTGCCTGACCCCTGGGGAGCTCTGGCAATTTGGGTGGCCGGGAAGGCCTTTCTGCACCGGGACAACCTCCGAGAAATTGACAGATCGATGAACGCCGCGCTCGCCAAAAGCGAGTCCGGAGCGAGCATCAGGCGGTGAAGTTAAGATACTCCTCCGCCAATACACTCTGTCTGATTTTTGTTTTCGTTTGCGTAATCTCGAACGGGAGCACCGCCGCTCAATCGGGTGGGCGTTTGATCGTTATCAGGGTCCCGAACTTCGGATGGTCTTAAGATCGATGGCAGGACGGTCGCCAACATTGTGCAGCGGCGCCGCTACGATCACTTTGTGCCGGCGGGCCGTCATGTGTTGACGGTCTCGGCCGCGCCCAACTGATACTAATCTGAACCGACATCGACTCTGCTGAATGTCCGACCCGGGCATACGTACGTATTCACGGGATCATGGGATGGATCGAATCGCGTTGTCCTCATCCCTTCGGCGCTTCCTCCGGGATAACCGTGACTGATTTGAGCGATACTTGAGCCTTGCGAGCTGCGCTGGCGGCAGTGTCACGGCACGAAACGGCGCGCGCTAGGGAAACACAGTTGGTGTAGGACTGGGAGTAGCGGTACCGGATGGAGTAGGACTAATAATGGGTATGGGGGTTGTTTGCTCGCCTCCTCCTTCGTTCGGTTCCTTTTTATACGTGATAACAAGCGTCGCGCCCGGCACCGGGGTGACCCTCACTTCGGCCGGACCTGCGATGATCACTTGGTTACCGATTTCCGGGAAATTTTGCGAATTAATGCCCGTGCTAAAATCGATTCGAGTCGCGGTAAGAACATTCGCGGTCCCGCCGGCATCACCGCTCAGGGTGACACCGACGACGCCGCGGTCGGTACCTCCTTCCTGAGTAAAATTTGTGATCTTAAGGAAGCGATCTTCAGGGACTGTGATTGTGAGCGGCGAAGTTGTAATGACCTTGCTCCTGAATCCGCCCGCAAAAACAAAGCCAGCATGCAGGAGAAAGAAGGCAGCCAACCACCGGCTGAGATGCATTTTGTTCGTCATATGCCCGGACACCGCATAAGCAAATTAGAATCGATCGGCGTCACGTCAACGATCGGCATTGATCGACGCCAATTTTGGCGCCGCACAAGTAACGGACTCGGCAAAAGCGCCTTTAACGGGCGCTTGAAACTCTGAAGCGTTTTTACCAGAGAGCTATTTGATCTTCGCAAGAATCTTTTCCATCTCGCTCCGGCGGAAGGCGCGCATGGTATGGCTTTTGACGTTACCAAGTGAGCCGATCTTAAGCATGAACGCGCTCATGGTCTCGTCATCAGGTGCATCGAAGACGACAACAGCGTCGTACGCACCCATTGTCCAGAATTCGTCTACGACCTTCATCCCCAGTTTCTCGGCCTCCGCCATCGCGGCATCGCCCCTTTTGACCGTATCCTTGATATTGCGGATGCCCTGATCAGCAAACTGAATCAAACCGACATAAGTAGCCATGATTTTCTCCTTTCGTTTCTTCCTTATTCGAAGTTGAGGCTGGATCCGGCGGCTAGTAAACCTGCTTCAGCCCCTTTCCATCCACGGCGGTGTCATGTTAAGCGAAGCGAAACATCTCGGTCTACTTTCGTCGGCGATCACCAAACGTAACAAATCTGAGATTCTTCGCTTCGCTCAGAATGACAAGTAACACGGTAGTGGCTCGTAATGTCGGTTCTATGTCCTACCAGGGACTTTGAAGGATAAGTATTCTGGTCCCAGACGAGCAATGAATCCAAAGCGGATTGGCTTTCTCGGTTTTGAGGGCGTCGCTGCATCGGAGCTGACGCGCGCTGCCGATGTTCTTGCGGCTGCGACCCTCGATGGCGGTTATGGAAATCGGATTTCATGTTACCAGATCAGCGTGATTGGCTTCACTTCCGAATGTTTTCGCGCTGAAGCGGGAATCGCATTCTGGCCAGACAACACGCTCGAAACGGCGTCCGGATTAGACACGATTGTCATTCCAGGCGGCGACGGACTCCGGCGATCTTTAGTTAGTGAAACAATTGCCGACTGGCTCCTGGCGCGCGTAAACGAGACCCGTCGCGTTGTTGCAGTCGGCGGCGGAATTTATGGTGTGGCGCCGACCGGGTTACTCGATGGCCGCGAAGTCACCACGCATTATCGTTACGTGAGCGACGTAGCACGGTGTTTCCCAAACTTGCGTATCGATCATAGGAGACATCTCGTTAAAGATGGCGCCTTTTACACGTCTTCCGGTCCCAACGCGGCTATCGATCTTTCGCTTGCTCTGATCGAAGAGGACTATGGCCGCCATGTAGCATCGGGGGTTGCGCAGGAGTTTGTGAGCGCGGTCGATGAACGGCAACGGCCAACACAAATTGACCAGACCGCTGGTGTTTGAGAGTCAACCGGCTGATCGGTTTGCGGAACTCATTCCCTGGATCATGCGAAATTTGAACAAAGACCTTTCAGTCAATACGCTGGCGCGAAGGGCGTGCATGTCTCCGAGCCATTTTAATCGGGCCTTCAAAAGTTTATTTGGCAACACATCGGCCGAGTTCGTGGAAACCCTGCGCTTCAACGAGGCAAAGCGTCGCCTTTCTGTTCCGAAGCGAACTCTCGATACCATCGCCGCCTCTGTTGGTTTTTCAGATGCACAAAAATTCCGGCGCGCATTCGAACGGAGATTTGGGGCAAAGCCGCGCAGCTACCTGAAGAACCTCACTGCAACTCCTATAGTGGCTTATAAAGGAAAAACGGCTTCAGCCTCCATAGAAAAAGTCTCTGATACACGAGAGTCGCTAACGCATTCAACTCAAGATTAAACTCCCATTCTCTTGAGTGCAGATACGAATCTAGCAAGACTTTACTGAATCTGCGCTAGCATCCAGGTAGCGAAACGGAATACGAACGCAGGCTAGAGCTTTGCGCGAATGCAGAAAGAGGAGAGCGGTGATAGTTTGACTCCGATCTCGGCGCAGGCGCGTGCGACCCTCGCGAGATCGCCTTATTAAATTGGCATCTCGTCGTTACAAATATACTTTCCACATTGGCAACAGAGCTTAGGTGATCGCTCGATCACGTTACGGGCGCGCGTATCTCCGAATACAGACTCCATCCTACGAAAAAACTAGGCAGCATCCGTCTGTCACAATCCACAACCCAGGGCGAACATCTGCGTTGTGAAGCTGGTGTCACGTCGACCGGTGCAGGAGGCTCCTAAGATCTGTGAAGCTCCTCGCGCATTGCTGGTCGGGTACGGCCGATCATTGCACGTCGACAACCGCTCCGGCGAAAAGCCAAACAGTACCAATGGGACTCCACCATTGCTGCGGAACGTTGCCATTAGCACATGAAGCCAAAACCGGTAGGGTTGATTCTATTCGAGCGGATCGCTGCCGACGAGTTGAGCGGACCAAGCCAGGCTTTTTTTCAAGCGAGAATTGCAACCAGCGACGATCGCGAATTCCGGTGTTATCAGGTATTGACGCTTGGGATCGGCACCACGCGCTGCCTGACGGAGTGTGGCGTCATCGTAAAACCCCAGCTCGATGTCAGCGACGCGCCGCAACTCGACACCATCATCGTTCCCGGCGGTTGTGGGATTCGCGATCCGAGATTGAGCAGGAAGGTCGCGAAGTGGCTAAGTCGACGAGCCCCAGTTACCAGGCGCATCGTAGCCCTCGGTGATAGCGTCTATGCACTGGCCCAGACGGGGTTACTAGATGGCCGCCAAGTTGCCGTTCATTGGCGTTTCGCCAAGGATGTTGCTCAAACATTTCCCAAGCTCCGCGTCATTTCCGACCGCTTATTCGTAAAGGACGGCCGGTTCTACACATGTGCCGGTGGCACGTCGGCGGTTGATTTGTCTCTCTCTTTGATTGAAGAGGATTATAGTCGCCAGATTGCCTTGAAGCTAGCGCGCGAACTTGTTCTTCACGTTAAACGATCGGGCGAACAAGAGCAATATTCTGAGGCGTTGCAGTTTCAGGTTCAATCCTGCGATCGCTTCGCCGACATATCCTCTTGGATCTTGTGCAACCTTAACCAGGATCTTTCTATCGAGTCGCTCGCGCAGAGGACATGCATGTCACTCCGCAACTTCACCCGCTTATTTAAAGCAGAGTTTGGAAGGGCACCTGCGGAGTTTATCGCTAGCGTCCGTATCACTGAAGCGCGGCGACGGTTGCTGATTCCCCGGAACAGTATTGAAAGTGTTGCCGCCTCCGTTGGTTTCAAGAGCGCGGATGCTTTTAGCCGAAAATTTGAAAGACTCGTCGGGATGCGGCCAAGCACTTATCGCGAGCGCTCAGGGGTTGTCCGGGCGAATTTTCAGAAGCCCGAAAAGGCTTTCGGAATGTCACGGCCCTTGGTTCACGCGTGAACGGGCAATCGAAAGACCCTGGTGTCCATCTTACTCTTGTCCTTTCCACTTAAACTCTTCGGTGCGGCCGTTGGGGTATGAGAGCAACACTAGGCAGAACATAGCCACTGTGTTGAGAAAGTCTCAAAGCTTCGAGATCGCGTCTGCGATTTGAACGTTCTCAACACTTAATTGTCATCGCGATCGTTCTCACAGTGGAACAAATGGGCACTGGCCCGAGCTCTCGTAATCTTGTCCGAAACTGCCGGATTTATGGCCTAACACGATAGCTCGCGCCATTGATACTCTGGCTCCGTACGAATGACGTAACAGTCATTCGATTTTTGCAAAAGCAAGTAAAACCTAAAGGAGAAACTAATGACTAAAAACGTGCTAAATAAACTCGGATTCCTTGGTGCCGTCTCTGTGGCGGCCGTGGGACTTCCTCTATTTTTTGCATCAAGCGCATCGGCTCAGTTGCCGGCTCCGGCCGTTCCGACAGAGCCGGCGGCGGCGCCTTCGGCTGAGGTGGAGCGCGTCGTCGTGACCGGTTCGAATATTCCCACGGCGGAAGAGACCGGCCCGAACCCGGTGGACACCTATCGGCCGCAAGACATCGAGAAGCTGGGTATCCGTAACGCAACCGACCTGACCACATTTATCCCGCAAGAGGCGGGCGGCACCGTGAACCAGAACATCGCCAATGGCGGTGACGGTACCGTGCAACTCAATCTGCGCGGCTTGCTGCCGAAGGAGACCCTGATCCTGGTAGATGGCAAACGCATCGCCCAGGCTTCCTTATTCTTTGGCTACGACATCCAGTTGATTCCCTTCTCGATGATCGATCACATCGATATCTTGAAGGACGGCGCCTCGGCCGTGTACGGAGCGGATGCGGTGGCTGGCGTGGTGAACTTCTTCTTGATCCACAAGTACCGTGGCTTCGAGATCGGTGGCACGTACGGGAACTCAAACATGGGAGGGTCCAACGAGATGGGTGAATGGGAAGCATGGTTGAAAGCCGGCACGGGCGATGACAAGACCGACATCGTGGTGGTCGCCGATTTCTATGAGCGCACCGGTGGCATATTCAGTCGTGACAAAGACATTTCCGCCAACGGGAATTTTGTTCCGTTTGGAGGATTCGACGTTCGCAGCGGGAACGAACAGGGCCGAGTGCAAGGCGAGCGTTTGATTCCCAGTTTGTTTTTCAGCGCGAACACCCCGACGCCGCATTCGGCTGCCAACGTCGCGAGCTCTCCATTTTATACTAGTCCAGGTAATGTACCCGGCATTGCAAACGGTACGCCCGGGGATGGGAACTACCTTGCCTTTAACTTCGCGGCTTTCACGCCAGCGCTGCCGCCGGCAGACCGTCAAGTGTACTACGGCTCATTCGACCGGGATCTGTGCGACAAATACCTGACGGTGTTCATGGATTTCAAAATTGCGCGGTCCTTTTTCGATGCATCCCTGGCGGCTGTTCCGTTTACGCCGGATCCATTTAAGCAGGAAGGGAGTACCGTAGGGTTTAGCCCCGCCGGGATCAGTGTGCCAATTATTAATGCGTTTAATCCGTTCACAGTAGCAGATAACACTGTGATTCTTAACGGGGTTCCGATTCCCGTGACTACTGGCGTCCGGTTTCGTGGCACTCAAGACACTGGTCCCAGACATGAAAAGTTCACCTATTGGGATTACATGTTCGATTTTGGACTGAAAGGTGAGATGGGAGAGTTTGGCGATTATTTCAAGACGTGGAACTGGGAAACGGGCTTCCGCTACAATCGCAACGAGGGGACGGATTTGTCCGTAGGTGAGGCCAGCCAGCCTGGTCTGCGACAGGCGTTGCTGGATACGAACCCGGCTACGGCCTTTAATCCTTTCTTGGGCAGCTTGGGTCGCAACTCGAATGCGGCGATAAGCCAGGTTTATGTCAACCTGCATAACACGGCCACCTTTGAGATGCCAATTTATTACGCCACGTTTAATGGTGATCTGTTTAATCTTCCTGCCGGGCCGGTGTCGTTTGCGCTCGGCGGCGAGTATTACGGTGAGAGATGGGACCGCGAGCCTGACTCACTCAATACGACGTTCCAATCAATCGGTTCAACTGATCGTCAAGGCGCGAAGGTGAACCGGGATGTTTGGTCGATTTACGAGGAAGTGCGGGTACCCTTTACGAGCCCGACGTGGAACTTCTGGGGTTTCTATAGCTTGGAAGTTGACTTTGCCGAGCGCGAGCAGTGGTTCAGCCAGAATACTTCTGCGGTGTTAACTCCTTCGATCGCAGCGGCGCATACTACGTACAACGCGCAGAAGCCAAAGGTATCAGTGCGCTGGCAGCCGGTTGATCCGAAATATATCGGAGCAGTGACGCTGCGTGGCAGTTACACTGAAGCGTTCCACGCGCCGACATTGCTTGAGCTCAATCCTGCGGGATCGCAGAACTTCCCGCTGGTGGTCGATCCATTCTCTTCCCAGACCGAGAACCAGGTTGAGGAACGCATCAGCGGGAACCCCCTCCTGCATCCGGAAACTGCGTATGAATGGACTTACGGGATCGTGTACAGTCCGAAATGGATCAAGGGCCTGACAGTAAGCGCTGATTATTGGCACATTGACTTGCGCGACATCGTGGCCACGCTGGGTGCACAGGAAATTATCTCAACTACTCGGCCGCCAAACGGCGCGTCAACCATTACAAACCCCAACGGGTCGGAGGTAATCCGTAGTGCTGGTAGCGACCCGACTGGGGAGCCGGGGCCAGTCACACTCGTGATCGACCCGAACCAAAATATTTCGGGTGCGATTTTCGAAGGTCTCGACTACGAAGCGATCTATATCCTGGATTCGACGATCTTTGGCGGTGCAAATTGGGGTAGACTGACCACTACAATCAACGGCACCTACCTCTCCCGTGCTGAGCTTCAGCCTAGTCCCGGTCAGAAGCGTTTCGGTATCGCTGGCGAATTCTTGTCCACGTCATTCACACTGACCAGTTCGCTGCCGAGAAATCGGGCCAATATCAGTATCTTCTACGATGGCCCGGCTGACACATGGATGGGTGGCCTGGATGTTGGAGCAGTTGTTCACTGGATCGCCCAGTATGAAGATGACAACATCGACCTGGTGGGAACTTACGACGGCGGAACGCCCAAGCCCCAAACGCCGAGAACGGACCCTACCACTGGTTTGGACGGTGCACATGCGCGGAAAGTTACGGATTGGACGACGCTCGACCTGATCCTGAATTATACGTTTAACTACGCGCCGCCCGCGCCGGCGGAGGTGCCTGGCTATGCGAAGGATGGCGGCAAAAACGTGAAGATGAAGGATGGCAAGGACAAGAATGTTATCCCGGTGTCCACAGCTGAGTACGGCTGCCACAACTGGCAATGGTGGCTTAACAACACCACTGTCACGCTCGGTATGCAGAACGTGTTGGACCAGGATCCACCGTTCGTGGCTGGCAACTTTGAGAACGGCTATGACGAGTCGCTGACCACGATCAAAGGCCGGTTCTGGTACGTCGGACTAAAGAAGAGATTCTAGTTTTCTCTGGTTAAGTTAGGTAACAAGGAGGCAGCCTCGATCCAGTTCGCGGCTGCCTCTTTGCGTTGCGCTACGACACGCTTTGGAGTGCAATGCGCCTCCTTATCGCTTTCAAGCGAAGCCTCGTGCAGCACAAGCGCTAATTATCTGAACTCAACGTCAAATTCCCTTTGTTTTGAGTGCAGAGGCGAGTTTAACAAGGCTTTCTCGGATCTGAGCTGGCGTCCAGGCCGCGAAACCGAAGATGAAGGCAGGCTTCAACTTTGCCTGGATGCAAACGAGCCGGAGTGGGACTGGTCGTACTCCGATCTCCAGAGTAATGCGCCTAACCGTCGGAAAATCTTCCTCACGCTTGAGCCAGGCGACAATGTTCAATCCAGCGTCAGGGACTTGCAAAGTGAACCGATCCCGCAGCAACGCGTTGAATTGTTCGACAAAGAAGTCGCGCCGCTGGGCATAGATTGTTCGCATCCGTTTGATGTGACTGAGGAAGAAACCCTCGGTGATGAATCGGGCAAGCGTGGCTTGATCAATTGGAGAGGAATGCTGATCAATCGCGTTGCGGATCTTGGCCATGGCATCGACCAGTCCCTCGGGCGCAACGATGTATCCCAAACGCAAAGAAGGAAACAGAATCTTACTCATTGTCCCCGCATAAATGACGCGGCCTGAGTTATCCAGCCCCTGCAAGGAAGGCAACGGAGGCCCGACAAAACGGAACTCCGAGTCATAATCATCTTCGAAAATCAAGGCGTCGTGAGCGCGGGCGAAATTGAGCAGGGTTTGCCTCCGCTGGAAGCTCATTGTTATCCCAAGCGGGAATTGATGTGAAGGAGCGATGTAGATGAGTTTCGGTAGCGGCTCTCTGCGGGTGCGCGTGATCATCAATCCCTCGTTGTCGAGTGGTTTGGGGACGACTTTAGCGCCAGCCAAGATGAAGGCTCTTCGGGCCTGGAGATAACCTGGGTCTTCGACCCAAGCGATTTCTCCCGGATTCATCACTGCCATTGCGGTGATCAGCATGGCCTGTTGCATTCCTGCAGCTATCACGATTTGCTCAGGATCGCAGCGCACGGCCCTGAAATCGCACAGGTACGCTGCGATTGCTTTGCGAAGATCGGGATCACCCAGGTGTGAAGCGTAGCGCAATAAATGCGTCCCCTTTCTTGCGAGAACCTGCGCTCTGAGCCGTTCCCATACAGCCACCGGGAATTCGTCGACCGCAGGAATACTGGGCACTAGTGAAATGCCTGGACCGGCAGCGGTCCGCCCGAGATCGAACTGGTTCCCGACGCGCTGATCCCGAAGCTCAACCACCCGGTCGGCAATTCGAGGCGGTTGCTTTGCCGCCGGACATATTTCGGGTCCACCACGACCGATTCGCGCTGTGGCGAACTTGATGGGACTCAAAAATGTTTCCGGCAGAGGATGTGCGACAAAGGTTCCGGATTTGGCCTTGGAGCGGAGATAACCTTCAGCGTGAAGTTTCGAGAATGCGAAGTTGACCGTAAGTCGCGAGATTCCCAACTCGACAGCCAGCGCGCGCGAGGAAGGAAGCCGGGAAGCACCGTCGCTAAAGCTGCCCGATCTCAGCTCATCGCGAATCTGGCGATAAAGTTGCTGTTGGAGCGGTTCCGTGGATGTGCGATCGAGTCGAATCATCTCGAACGCAATGATCGAACGCCGGCGTCTTTTGTTTGGAAGTGATTTCTTGTTAGACATCCCCACCAATTGCACTGCCTAAAGAATCCCGGCCCTTCCCAGTGACGACGCGAGTTTAACAAGGCTTTCTCGGATCTGAGCTGGCGTCCAGGCCGCGAAACCGAATACGAACGCTGGCTTTAGCCTTGCCTGAATGCAAAAAAATGAGAGCGTTGACGGCCTTACTCCGATATCGGTTGTGATACGCCTGATTATCGGAAAGTCTTCCTCGCGCTTCAGCCAGGCGACGATGTTCAAGCCAGCTTCTGGGACCTGCAAGATAAAACGATCCCCCAGTAACTTGTTGAACTCTTCGATGAAAAAATCTCGTCGCTCGGAATATATTTTTCGCATTCGTTTGATGTGACTGAGAAAAAAACCCTCGGTGATAAATCGCGCGAGCGTCGCCTGGTCGATAGGAGACGAGTGTTGATCCATCGCGCTGCGGATCTTGACCAACGAATCGACCAGCGGCTCCGGCGCAACGATGTAGCCCAGACGCAAAGAGGGACAGAGAATCTTGCTCATCGTTCCCGCGTAAATCACCCGGCCGGAGTTATCCATCCCCTGCAAGGAAGGGAGCGGCGGCCCGGTGAAACGGAACTCGGCGTCATAATCGTCTTCGAAGACGAACGCGTTATGCGTGCGCGCGAAATCGAGTAAGGCCGTCCTTCTCGCAAAACTCATTGTTACCCCGAGAGGAAATTGATGTGAAGGAGTGACGTAGATGAGTCTTGGAAAGGGCTCTTTTCGCGATCGCGCAATCACGATTCCCTGGTCGTCGAGCGGTCTTGGAGCGATCCTGGCGCCGGCCAAAGTAAGAACTCTTCGGGTCTGCTGATAACAAGGATCTTCAATCCACGCGGTCTCGCCCGGATTCAGCAAGGCCGTTGCGGTAATCAACATGGCTTGCTGCATTCCCCCTACAATCACGATCTGGTCCCGATGACAGCGCGCTGCCCTGAAATCGCACAAGTAAGCCGCAAGTGCGTTGCGCAGGTCGAGGTCGCCCCGATTGGACGCATAACGCAAGAGGTGGACTCCCTTCTTCGCGAGAACCTGTGCTCTAAGCCGTTCCCATACTCCTATCGGAAATTCATCGACCGCCGGAATACTCGGGACAAGCGAGACGCCCGCGCCAGCGCCTGTTGCCCCGAGATCAAACTGTTTTCCTACACGCTGGTCTGGAATTGCTCTCACCCGATTGGAAATGCGAAGGGGAGACTCAGTCGCCGGATGGGCTTCCGGTCCGCCACGGCGGATTCGTCCTCGGGCGAATTTATCTGCGCTCAGGAAGCTCTCAGGAAGAGGGTATGCTGCAAATGTCCCTGATTTGGCCTTTGAACGAAGATAGCCTTCTGCGTGAAGCTTTGAGAACGCAAGATTGACTGTTAGTCTGGAGATGCCCAAGTCGGCAGCCAGCGCGCGTGAGGAAGGAAGCCGGGAAGCTCCATCGCTAAAGCTGCCCGATCTTAGCTCATCACGAATCTGGCGATAAAGCTGCTGGTGGAGCGGTTCGGGGGATGTACGATCAAGTCGAATCATCTCGAACGCGATGATCGAACGCCGGCGCCTTTGCTTTAGGAGAGATTTCTTGTTAGACATGCCTACTCATCGCACTGCCTGAGGAATTCCCGCTCTTCGGAGTGACGACGCGAGTTTGAGCAGACTTTCTCGAATCTGTGCCGGTGTCCAACCGGCAAACCCGAAGACGAACGCCGGCTTAGGCGTGGCTCGAATGCAGTAAAATGACAACGGGGAGGGCTTGACTCCAATCTGGAGAGTAATGCGGCTAATCGCCAGGAAGTCTTCCTCGCGTTTCAGCCACGCGACCATATTCAATCCACCCGCGGGGACCTGCAAAGTGAAACGATCACCAAGCAACTCATTGAATTGTTTGATAAAGACTTCTCGTCGCTCGGCGTAGATTTTTCTCATTCGTTTGATATGACTGAGGAAAAATCCCTCGGTGATGAAACGCGCTAGCGTTGCCTGATCAATCGCCGACGAGTGTTGGTCCATTGTGCTGCGGATTTTCACAAAGGGATCGATCAACGCCTCTGGCGCAACGACGTAGCCCAGTCGCAACGAAGGAAAAAGAATTTTGCTCATCGTCCCGGCATAAATGACGCGCCCGAAATCGTCGATCCCCTGCAAGCAAGGGAGCGGCGGTCCGGTAAAGCGGAACTCCGCGTAAAAGTCGTCTTCAAAAACAAATGCATCGTGAGTCCGCGCAAAATCGAGCAGGCTTGTCCTGCGCTCGAAACTCATTGTCATGCCGAGCGGATATTGATGCGAAGGCGTTATATGGATGATTTTGGGCTGCTTTTCTTTTGGCGATCGCGCGATCACAATTCCTTCGTGGTCCAACGGCTTCGGAACTACTTTAGCGCCTGCCAAAGTAAAAACTCTGCGCGCCTGGTGAAAACCGGGATCTTCCATCCACACAGGCTCGCCCGAGTCCAGCAGCGCCATGGCACTGATTAGCATCGCCTGCTGCATTCCCCCGACGATAAGGACTTGATCTGGATGACAGCGTGCGCCTCTAAAATCGCACAGGTACGTGGCAATTGCTTTGCGCAGGTCCGCGTCGCCACGGCTTGATGCATGCCGCAGCAGATGAGTGCCCTTTTGTGCGAGCACCCGGGATCTCAGCCGTTCCCAAATATCGATGGGAAATTCATCGACTGCGGGGAGCCCGGGAACCAGGGAAATGCCCGCCCCGGCACCCAGCGCTCCGAGATCAAACTGCGTCCCTGCACGTTGATCTGGTATAGCTCTTACCCGGGCAGAGATACGAGCTCGACGCTCGACCAGCCGATATGCTTTCTGTCCGCCACGGCGGATTTGTTCCGTGGCGAATTTGTCGGCAGTCAAAAAACTCTCAGGGAGCGGATTCGCCACAAACGTTCCCGACCCGGGCTTCGAACGCAGATAGCCTTCTGCGTGAAGCTTCGAGAATGCGAGGTAAACGGTCAATCTTGAGATCCCCAGGTCAACGGCCAAGGCCCGAGAGGAAGGAAGCCGCGACGCGCCGTCGGTGAAGGCGCCTGATTTCAACTCATCGCGAATTTGGCGATAGAGTTGCTCGTGCAATGGTTCGGTTGCCGTTCGGTCGAGCCGAATCATTTCGAACGCGATGATTGAACGTCGCCGCCGTTTCTTCAGAGGCGATTCGCTCCTGGACATACCGATTTTCCCCCGGTTCCTGCAATTCCTTTCAATTTGCATGCGTATTTCAAAGCGCAACTGGCATTATCATCTTCTTGCAAGTGGTCATTGCGACGTCAACCGATGCCGAAAGGTTGATGGACTATGTCGAAGGTTTCTCGGTCGCCACTGGTCAAACGCAAATCAAGTTCCATTTTTCCATCTTTGCCGCGGTATCTGATCTTCATCCTGTTCGCCGCAATCTGCCCGCAAGCGCACAGTGGCCAGGCAAACGTGGCCTATTTCGCCGGGGGTTGTTTTTGGTGCACGGAGGCAGTTTTCCAACGCGCGGCAGGCGTAACCTCGGTGGTCTCGGGCTATATGCAGCGCGCCGAGACAATACAGATCACGTTTGATCCCAGCAAGACAAGCTACGACAAACTGCTCAATCTGTTCTGGCGAGCGCATAATCCGACTGAGGTCGATAGCCAGGGACCAGACACTGGAAAGCAATATCGCTCCGCCATCTTTTATGTCGATGAACAGCAACGCGCAGTAGCCGAGAAATCGAAGGGACAGGCGCAAAAATCGTACTTAAAGCCGATAGCGACTGAAATCACACGCGCAGCATCGTTTCGGCCGGCGCCAGAAAATCATCAGAACTTTTGCCGGAAAAACCCAAACAATCCGTACGTCCGGCAAATCATAGAACCGAAGCTTCAAAAACTCGGCCTGAAGAAACCTTAAGCTAATAGCAGACAAAGAATGCAACGTCTGACCTTATTCCTGCTGTGCATCTTATCTGTTCGCGTCAGCCAGGCGGAAGACGCAGACGCCACGCGAATCCGACGCCAAATCGAGTCTACCCCGATGACGCATAAGGTGACGCTGAGTAATGACCAATGGCGAAAGGTCCTGGCTCCCGGTCAATTTCAGGTCCTCCGCGAAGCCAAAACCGAGGCGCCATACAAGAATCAATATTGGAACAATCACGAAAAAGGAATTTATCTCTGTGCCGCGTGCGGAAATGAGCTCTTTAGCTCGGAGACAAAATTTGAGTCCCGCACCGGTTGGCCCAGTTTCTATGCACCGCTTGCCAAAGACAAAATCACTGAAACAACGGATACTAGCATTGGTATGACACGGGACGAGGTAAGGTGCGCGCGCTGCGGATCACACCTCGGACATGTGTTCAATGATGGTCCGGCTCCAACCCATCTTCGTTACTGCCTGAACTCATTGGCGCTCAAATTCGTAACAGCACGACAGGGCGTTGAGGCATAAGGCAAGCAAAGGATAACGCTAAATGAACAAGAGCTATCTTCGGTGTGGGCCTTTCTTCACCGTGCCGTTTCTTGTCATCAAAGTTATGGCCCTCGCGGAGGAACAACCGGCGAATGACAAGAAGTCTTCGGCGCCAGTAGTCAGTTCAACCCCTCGACAAACTCCCACCGAACATGATGAACAACACGATTTTGATTTCGAGATAGGCACTTGGAAAACTCACCTATGGAGCCTCCGGCATCCTTTAACTGACTCCACCGAATGGATCGAGTCTACGGGGATTGTGGTTATCCGGAAGGTTTGGAGTGGCCGCGCCAATCTAGTGGAACTGGTAGCCGAGGGCCCAGCAGGTCCCTTCGAATTTCTAAACCTGCGTCTTTACAATTCCCAAACTCACCAGTGGAGCGATTATTTTGCCACCAACAAGGACGGCACCTTCATCAAGCCCATGATCGGCGAGTTTAAGAATGGCCGCGGGGAATTCTTCTTTCAAGAAAAGCTGAATGGCCGTGCCATGTTTTTTCGATCCGTCATTTCGGATATCATCCCGGGTTCGTGTCGTTTCGAAGACGCATTCTCAGACGATGGAAGTAAGAGTTGGAAAGTAAAGGGATCGCCATGGACACACGGGTGAATGATGAATCTCCAGAGCAGAATTCCGACGCACCCAAACCCGCTCATAAAAATGCTCCCACCGAACATGATGGACAACACGATTTTGATTTCGAGATAGGCACTTGGAAAACTCATTTATGGCGCCTCGTGGATCCCTTAACCGGCTCTACGAAGTGGGTCGAATATGAAGGCACTAGCGTCGTCCGAAAAATTTGGAATGGTCGCGCTAATCTGGTGGAGCTTGAAGTCGATGGGCCAACCGGTCATATCGAGGGTTTGAACCTGCGCCTTTTCAATCCGCAATCCCGCCAGTGGAGCCTGAATTTCGCCAATAACAGAGACGGCACTCTGAGTCCACCCACGCTCGGCGGGTTCAAGAATGGCCGCGGCGCGTTTTTCTCACAGGAAACTCTGAACGATCGAGCCATCCTCGTTCGATTCGTTATATCGGACATCACTCCAGATTCGTGCCGTTTTGAACAGGCATTCTCGGACGATGGGGGCAAGACTTGGGAAGTGAACTGGATCGCCATAGACACACGCGTGAAAGATGAAGCGGACAAAGCGCACTGAATTTCGTCGTCTGCCAGGCAGAGGCTCGCACGACATGGACACGATTAACGCAATTTTGGATGCGGGCTTTCTCGCCCACGTCGGATTCTGTGTCGATGGCCAGCCGTATGTTATTCCGACCTTGTATGGCAGAGATGGAGAAAAACTTTACCTGCACGGCTCGGCCGCGAGTCGCATGCTCGGGAAGCTCGAAACCGGTATCCCTGGCTGCATAACCATGACTCTTGTGGATGGCCTGGTTCTGGCGCGGTCCGCGTTCCATCATTCCATGAACTACCGGTCGGTTGTAGCGTTCGGCACTGCGCATGAAATCCATGACCCGGCTGAGAAAACGCGCGCTTTGCGCGTAATTTCTGAACACTTAATGGCGGGCCGTTGGGATGACGTGCGCAACCCGAGCGAAAAGGAGTTGAAGGCAACCGCGGTGCTGGAGTTCTCCATCGAGGAAGCTTCTGCAAAGACTCGGACCGGCCCGCCTCTCGACGATGAAGAGGACTATGGTCTGTCAGTCTGGGCCGGCATCCTTCCTCTGAGCCTGGAGGCGAAACCGCCTATACGCGATTCTCGACTTACAGATGGTATCAAGGTACAGAGTACATCTTGCGATCCCGGCGCCATGAGTCCGTATCAGCACCAACAGTATGAAAAACTTCTGCGTCGGGTTCATTGCCGGCACATTGGTCCTAACGGGTTCAGCTTCTGGCCTGCACTCCCAGGATGGATTCAGCCCAACGCCAGCTGCCGCCGGCCACACGGGAGCGCACGATTTCGATTTTCTCGTCGGCGAATGGCGGGTGCATCATCATCGCTTGAAGCCGAACAGTCAGGACTGGGTGGACTTCGAGGGAACGTGCGGCAATCGCAAGCTCATGGACGGCGGGGCGAATCTGGAAGAGTACAACACTAACGGACCCAGCGGCGCTCATCGAGCTGTCGCGCTGCGTTCGTACCGATCCGAAAACCTCTCAATGGTCAATCTGGTGGCTCGACGAGCGCACGCCGCACAGTGAACTAGATCCGCCTGTTCAGGGCCGTTTCGAGAAAGGCGTCGGCATTTTCTACGGCCACACAACAACCAACGGAGAACCGATGCGCGTGCGGTTCGTGTGGCCTCAGATCACAGGCACCTCCGCGCGCTGGGAACAAGCCTATTCGCCAGACGCAGGAAAGACGTGGGAAACGAACTGGACCATGGAATTTCGACGCGCCTTGTGAGCCGAGGCTCCGAGCCCAGAAGGTCGTTCTTCACTCGTTCCAAGCATCAACTAAAAAATCACCAGCAAAAGAACCAACCAAACTGAAAGAACAACAATCATGTCAACCAGCACCACAAATACGATCCGGCTTCACCGCGTGCTCCGTGCCGCGCCTGAGAAAATCTATCGCGCGTTCCTTGATGCGGATGCAATGGCCAAATGGCTTCCGCCGAATGGATTCACGGGAAAGGTTCACGAGATGGATGCAAAGGTCGGCGGCACGTACAAGATGTCGTTTACGAATTTCACTACCGGCAAGAGCCATTCCTTCGGCGGAGCCTATGTCGAGCTGAAGCCACACGAGCACATTCGCTACACAGACAAATTCGATGACCCGAATCTGCCCGGAGAAATGCAGACGACGATAACGCTCAACAAAGTATCCTGCGGGACGGAGTTGAACATTGTGCAAGAAGGCGTGCCGGGCGTCATACCGGCGGAGGCGTGCTACCTCGGCTGGCAGGAGTCGCTCGCGCTGTTGGCGAAGCTCGTCGAAGCCGAGATTCCAGATTAACACATCCATCGGGATGAGAGCGCAGCAAAGTTTTCTTTCATAGCTTGGCACTTGATTCGAACAGGCGTGCTAGTCTGTTAGCGGACTAATACGTTGATGCGTTGGTTATCTATTGAGGACAGGTAAACCCATGGCTAATACATACCAGGCAATCACCGGACTTCCTTTCGCACGCACCTGCGCAATAACCCTGACGATCGTGAGCGCGTCGTTGGTTGCGCAGATAGCGCCTTACGATTCGGCGAAACCGCTCGCGCGCGCGACCCTTTTTGCGCCCGGCATTATCTCCACTGGCGACTATGAATCGCACCCGACGTTCACGCCCGATGGCCGCGAGATATACTTTCTCAAGATGGCGCCCAATTTCTCGCGGTGGACCATCTTCGTTTCGCGCTACAAGGACGGCAACTGGTCGCAACCGGAGGCCGCGCCGTTCTCCGGTCAATTTCAGGACGCTGATCCATACATCACCGCTGATGGAAAACACTTTTACTTTATCTCCGATCGCCCCGTGGAGACTGGCGGCCAACGCCAGTCGCATCACGACATCTGGGTCATGGACAAGACGGAGTCGGGCTGGAGCGCGCCGCGCCATCTGCCAACGCCGGTTAACAGCGATACGGATAATTTTTATCCGATCACCTTAAAGAATGGGACTCTATACTTTGGCTCGGAACGCAAGGACTCCAACGGCCTGGGCGACATCTATCGCGCTGTCCCGCAGAAAGACGGGAACTATACAGTCGAGAATCTCGGGGCCCCTGTTAATACTGGAGCGGGTGAGTACGAAGCTTTCGTTACGGAAGATGAGCGGATGCTGCTGCTCGCAGCCACAAAGCGACCCGACTCTCTCGGTGGTTACGATCTTTACGTCTCGCACAAGCTAGCCGACGGCAAATGGAGTGAGCCGGCCAATCTCGGGGCGGAAATCAATTCGCCGGAACGCGAGCTATCGCCCAAACTGACGCCGGATGGCAAATACCTGATCTGGACGAGTTGCCGTTTGCCACCGCTCGCTGCCAAACCACCCAAACGCACAACTGATCAGGTGTTGCAGGAGCTGCGCGCACCTGGCAATGGAATCGGTGACATTTATCTGACCGATGTCTCCGCCGTGCCAGCTTTAAAGCCACCCAAGTGAACCACGCGTCAATTTGCATGACCGCAAAGAAGCACGGCAGTAACAAAATAATCTATAAGTTGGACGTTGTACCGACCGCACAACAAGTTATTAAGCTCTACAACGATGCAGACCTTCCAAGGCCCACGCACGATCCTCGAAGAATAAGAGCAATGTTCGAAAATTCAGATCTGATTGTAACCGCCTGGGACGAGAACAAGCTAGTGGGTGTTTCTCGCACAATTACGGATTGGGTCTGGTGTAGTTATCTTGCCGATCTGGCTGTCAATCCCAGCTATAAAAAGTCAGGGATCGGCAAAAAGCTTATCGAGCTCGCCAGAGAGAAAATCGGAGAACAATCAATGCTTTTACTACTCTCAGTTCCGACGGCGATGGATTACTACCCAAAGGTAGGGTTTGTGAGAGAGCATAGGGCTTTCATCATGCATAGAACGAAATAGCAAAAGTGCACCAGCTGCTCGTTGAAATGGCTCGCGTGACATCCTACAAAGTGGCCTTATTGAACTTAGCTAACTGGGTCTTGTGAAAAGGGGCAGGCGTTTGCACGATTCAGCCCCATCCTCGCTGTTATGAAAATCCTCAAACCTATTCTGTACGCAGGCGCGCTTGTTGGCGTGCTCGACATTACGGCGGCCTGCATCAACGCACGCGTTGCGTATGGCTTTCCGCCAACGCACGTGTTGCAAAGCGTGGCCGGCGGTCTGCTGGGACGTGGCACTTATAATGGCGGATTCGCAGCAGGTGCCCTCGGCCTCGCGATGCATTTTACGATGGCGCTGACCGTGGCAGCGATTTTCTACGCACTAAGTCGGCGGTTTTCCCTGCCCAAGAAACTTTCGGGAGTCGTGGCTGTGGGACTGCTTTATGGAGCGTCGGTTTTTGTGGTCAACAACTTCGCTACGGCGCCGTTCCTGTCGTGGGTTCGCAGTCTCTATCTGCACACGCCTATCTTATTCAAGCCCCCAATGGGCTGGTCGCAATTGGTCATTCACCTGTTCTGCGTAGGCCTGCCCATTGCGCTGGTGATGCGTCAATACTCATCGCTTCACCGACGGTAATCGTTAAAGGATTGAAGCGGCACAGCGTTAACGCTTGCAAAGGTCGCCTCCGTCCGTTTTAACGTTTCAACGTCCTACCGTTTCAACCCCGCAAAGCAAAAGTGGCCTTGTCGAATCGCGCCGACTGGACATTGTAAACAAAGCCGTGACCGAGAACTTGGCTGAAGCATTCGCTGCAGCCATGAATCCTAAAACAGTTGGTTTGATTATAGCTGAAGAGATCGCTGCGACTGATCTGATGGGTATCGCCGAAGTTTTTTCACGGGCGACAATTCGAAGAAGTGACCAGCCGGGACCGCGTGAATCCCGTTGTTACCGAGTGATGACGATTGGTGTCAACGCAGAACCATGCGTCACAGAATGCGGTATCGTGATCAGGCCAGATGTCGACCTCGATGGGGCGCCGCCACTTGATACTGTGTTTGTTTGCAGCGGTAGCGGATGTCACGGAGAAAAACTCAGTAGGAGGCTCATAAAATGGCTAAAGCAGCGGGCACCGAACACGCGACGCATCGCAGCTCTTGGTAGAGGTATCTACGCGCTTGCAGCAACCGGGCTCCTGGATGGGCGCCAGGCGGTGATCCATTGGCGGTTCGCGAAAGATGTTGCTTCGCGATTTCCCAAGCTCCGTGTTAATCCTGACAATCTCTTTGCTAAAGACGGCCCTTTCTACACATGTGCGGGTGGGACCTCAGCCGTCGATTTCGCGCTTGGCTTGGTTGAGGATGATTACGGTCGTCATGTCGCACTGGCTTTAGCGCGTGAATTGGTTGTTCACGTTAAGAGGTCCGGTGAACACGAACAGTCACTCTGAAGCCCTAAAGTTTCAGATCCAATCGTCTGACCGTTTTGCTGACCTTCCCGCGTGGATCTTTTCTCATCTCAGCGCCGATCTCTCCATAGACGCTCTCGCCCAAAGAGCGGCCATGTCCCGCCGTAACTTCACTCGCTTATTCCATGAAGCATTTGGCAAATCCCCCGCGCAGTTTGTCGTGGAAGCGCGTATTGCGGAAGCGCAGCAACGATTATTAGTTCCTCGTAATAGCATTGAGAGCATTGCGCAGTCTCTTGGATTCCGAAGCGCAGACGTTTTCAGTCTTGCTTTCGAGCGGTCCACGGGCATTCGACCGCGGATTTACCGTGCTCTGAGGCGAGCTCCCAAAAGCAATGGTTCGTCGAACGCGGAGCCTCACAGATCTACTACTGCGCGCGCAAGATCGACTGTATTGCGCGCTGCATAGAGACTTGTCATAAGTTGGCAGCGGTGTAGCCCCGGCAACGCCGGCCCGCCGTGGCGGGGGTCGCCATGCTGCCGGACATAGCAATGCCGGCGGAGCGTCTCGACACAGCGAGGCGGCTACAACATTAAAAGATCCGTTCCGTTCTAGCTTCATTGGTGTTCATAGATCCCGCGCGGGCTGCACGGCTCGGGATGACAAAGAGGCAGCCCAAGTGGGCTGCCTCTTCTGTAACCTAACTAACGGAGAAAGTTTAGAATCTCTTCTTTAGTCCGACGTACCAGAACCGGCCTTTGATCGTGGTCAGCGACTCATCGTAGCCATTCTCAAAGTTGCCAGCCACGAACGGCGGATCCTGGTCTAACACGTTCTGCATTCCGAGCGTGACAGTGGTGTTGTTAAGCCACCATTGCCAGTTGTGGCAACCGTACTCAGCTGTGGACACCGGGATAACATTCTTGTCCTTGCCATCCTTCATCTTCACGTTTTTGCCGCCATCCTTGGCATAGCCAGGCACCTCCGCCGGCGCGGGCGGCGCGTAGTTAAACGTATAATTCAGGATCAGGTCGAGCGTCGTCCAATCCTCGACTTTCCGCGCATGTGCACCGTCCAAACCAGTGGTAGGGTCCGTTCTCGGCGTTTGCTGCTTGGGTGTTCCGCCGTCGTAAGTTCCGACCAGAGAGACATTGTCATCTTCATACTGGTCGATCCAGTGAACAACTGCTCCAACATCCAGGCCACCCATCCATGTGTCAGCCGGGCCATCGTAGAAGATACTGATATTGGCCCGATTTCTCGGCAGCGAACTGGTCAGTGTGAATGACGTAGGCAGGAACTCACCCGCGATACCAAAACGCTTGGTACCGGGAGCAGGCTGAAGTTCAGCACGTGATAGCCAGGTGCCGTTGATCGTCGTGGTCAATCTACCCCAATTTGAGCCGCCGAAGATCGTTGAATCCAGGATATATATCGCTTCGTAGTCCAGACCTTCGAATATCGCGCCGGATATGTTTTGGTTGGGATCGAGCACCAGTGTGACTGGCCCCGGCTCCCCAGTCGGGTCGCTACCAGCACTACGGGTTACCTGCGACCCGTTGGGGTTTGTAATGGTTGACGCGCCGTTTGGCGGCCGAGTACTTTGGATAATAAACTGCGCACCCAGCGTGGCCACGATGTCGCGCAAGTCAATGTGCCACCAATCAGCGCTCACTGTCAGGCCCTTGATCCATTTCGGGCTGTACACCGCTCCGTAAGTCCATTCATAGGCAGTTTCCGGGTGCCGGAAGGGATTTCCGGCAATGCGTTCCTCGACCTGCGACTCAGTCTGGGAAGAAAACGGATCGACCACCAGCGGGAAGGCCTGCTGGCCAGCGGGCGACATCTCACGCAGTG
>CAVWVV010000001.1:0-33898 GCA_963758425.1 uncultured Verrucomicrobiae bacterium | reverse complement strand
GTGTGATGTGTGAATCGGGTATAACGCGGAAAGAAGTTTTTTCCCTAGGCCAAAGAAACGAGGGTTTGGGCAAGCGATCCTTTGGGGATCTCGATCGATAAGGGCACGGCTTTACCTCCTCGCGATCGCGGCTCGCAAGTGGTGAGTTCGATGCGAGACACGCCCCGCGTTAGCCAGCCTTACCGGCTTAGGAAAGCTGGGTTGAGGTGCCAGATGTAAAATGTAAACTGGCTTCTAGTGCAGACGACAATTTGTTAATTCGGATCAGCCAACTCTATGAAACCCGATGGACTACCATGGCATGGCATGACATGTCTGCCTGACATAAATACGATCGAACCGAGTGAAGCTCTCAGCACGGCGGCGCAGATCGGTTGCGCTTGCCGATTTTCCAGGTGTTGTGGTGGTTTTCCGGTGCGACTCCGTTCATGATTGGTCGGCGATTGATAAGTTTCGCCTCCGGTTGCTGCTGGCTAATTCAATCTTACCACTCGCCCTTTGCGTGATTGGACTGTGTTGCTGACAGTTAAGCCAGCGCCAGCAGGAATTTGGCGTTGGTGCGGCGCCGCGGTGGTAATTGTTTTGCCGTTCGCGATTACGACATCCAGGACCTTTCGAGGGTTTGATCCGCAGCAGTTACAAGGCGCGCTTGCTACCGGGTTCGCCTTTTACTTATTCGCCATCGTGGGAACCGGCGCGATGCTGCTCCAGTTTTTCAACATCGCAATACTTAACGCGTTCTGGCCGTTCTTCACCGGCATCGTCGTGCACCTGCTAGCCGCTATGTTTCAGTTTGCACGAGTTATTCTACTGCCATCTGAGGCGTAACAGCAATCCAGACTAACAGGTGGTTAGTCATCGATGCTACCTTAGCTATAGCCAACCGGCGAAGCCTTAGGGCGAAACGTTCTAAGCTTGCGCAGGTTGATCGCCGCCAGGTTTTCCACCGAAGCTTTGCAAGAGTGATGGCAACAAAGCAGCCAGCCCTTGCTGATGGTCCGCGGTGGGATCCACTTTCCCGGACGGCGTAAGTTTGTCGATGATCTTCGGCAGATACTCGGCCAGGAAGCTCGAGGCTAGCGCGGGATCCACTCCTATTCTCGCCGCGAGCGCGCTGATCTGGTCGGAACCCAGTGCTTTTTAAATTTGATCGCCTGAAACCGGTTGGTTCTCACCCATACCGACCCATGACGAGAACGCGTCACCCTGGCCGCTCTGTGAAAGCTTACCGGCCAAGCCTTGCAGGCCTCCACTCTGAGTGAGAGGGCCACTGAGAATGCCTAGAAGCGGATTCGCTTCACCGGCTCCAGAAGGCTTCTGAGCTCCACTTGGCGCGCTGAGTATTGAATCGAATAATCCCATAATTTTAATGCTCCTTGAGTTTGCGGTTATTTTTTCGAATAAAGATTGAAGGCGCGCCAATCTTCCAAGGGAAAGTATCGGAGCAGAGTAAACATAAACGAGTCAACTTCAGGAGCCAGCGCGCACTCATTTACTTGTCACTGGAAGACTCATCATATCCGTTACCGTGAACTGCAAACTCCACTTGCTCAGTGTCGTGAAGGCGTCCGTAATCTACGGTCAGCCGGCCGCCACCGTGCTCAGTGTAGATTTCGACAAAGCGATGGCCGAATTGAATATCGCGCCAGGAGTAATCTTTTTGCGTTTGCACGGCGGCCGCAATCACTGGATCGATTCCGACCACCGAGACAATAAAGAGGGCCCGGCTGGATTCGAGCGACTCAAGAGTTGCGCCAAACAGCGGACTCGTTTCATCGATCGTATGTCGTAAGGTTAAGGCCGCTGGGAAAACGGTGAGCCGGTCGAATTGTAATTTCAAAATGTAAAAATACCTGAAATCGCCGCCTTCGAGCAATGGCTCGTCGCGCGAAAACATGATCCGAAACTTCGCTTCGACCATGCTGTGGTGATTTTCATTTCCTATGCGCACCATCAACGTCGGCTTTCCATTTAGTGGCGCGATCACGATTGGGTTGCTGAAGACGACGCGCGCAATGGGTCGCGAGAACCGGACAAAGATCAGCCCAGTCATGACCGCGAGCAAAAAGAGGCCGCTCATGATTTCAATGGTAGTAACGATGTGACCATAGAGCGTTTGCGGGTACATATGGCCGTAGCCCACCGTCGCCAGCGTTTGCACGCTGAAAAAGAAGCAATCATAAAACCAATACCCGCCAGTGGTGCCTGCAATACTATCTTGCTGGAAACTATAGAGCGCGGCGAAGAAAAGGTTGAGTCCGACGTAAAGACTGGCGGCAAACGCGGCAAACTGTGGCCACCGCAAACCGAGCAGCCAGCGATAGACATCGCGCCACCTCCACGCGTCCGTATTGACTTTGACAAACTCGACTTGCCCGGAACGAATGGAAACGGGAGTCGGTTTCCTCTTTCGTTTCGTCTTCGTCTTCCTTCGCATCCTCATTAATCTGCGGTCATCCGTAGTTGGTCAACAAATCCAGCTATGGCCTTGAAGATCTGTCGATCGATGTCTTCCTGAGTTCCACTCATCGCTTGAAGCTGGTGTTTCGACAGGCGTAACGAATGGTCGCCGCCTTCAACGACGTGCAAAAAGTTTGGTGTTTTCATTTCCGTGCGAACGCGCTCAAGCAGATCCAGCGGGCAAAGAGAATCGCGCGTGCCTTGCACGAACAGGATCGGGGTCGTTAGCGCTCGCAAAACTTCATCGCGTAGTTTTGTGCTATCTCCCATCGCGCAGAGCGGGTATCCGAGGCAAATGAGGCCGTCCACTTTTTCTTCGAGCGAAAGATGACATCCAATCCGGCCACCCATGCTCTTGCCAATTAGGATCGTTGATTCGGCCGGATGCCGTTTTCTCGCGTCGCTCAACGCTTCTCGATGCGCCGCGATAAGCTTTGGCAATGGATCGGGACGTTTCCGGCCTTCACGCATGTAGGCGTAATCGAAAGTTTCGACGTTACCGATCTCAGACAAACGACGCTTCCAATTTTGGATCCAGGGATGTGACGAGGGCGCGCCTGCTCCAGGAGCAAGTAAAATTAAGGGTTTCATGCGCTCTCAATCGGCGGTTCATAGACCACCGCTACAACAGCGCATCTTATTGCACTGTCACCAAGGTTCCAATTGGGATCTCGGAGAAGAACTTGCGGGCCGCGTCCGCAGGTAATCGAATGCATCCGTGCGAGGCTGGGTAGTTCGGCACGATCCCGGCGTGCATTCCGAAGTCGAGACAACTCAGGCGCATGAAATAAGGCATCTCTACATGGTAGATGGTAGAACGATGGTTTCGTTCCTTATTCGTAATTACGAAGTCGCCGGTTTTCGTCGAGTAACCCTGGCGTCCAGTGGAACATTGCGTGCGATACACCGGCACGCCGTTCTTAACGAGAGCAACCCGTTGCAAAGCGAGAGAGATTTCGACGCGCAATTGGTCCGGAGAAGGCCCACCGCCAAGAAGAATTTGTGACGAACGCCAGTGACCAGTCTCCGCGGCGATGTCCAGCGCAGACATTTTATCGCGCCTGGTCAGTTGGTTCCGGGTGGCACCTGCCGCAAGCAGAGCGCGCAGGTAATCTTCCCGGTCGAGGCCCGCTGCCAACATCAGAACCGTCAGACCCTTGTCTCCTTCAACGTAACTGCTGAACGATTTCGACGGGAACAGCGCCAGAAAATCCTTATCGCAGCGCGATGGCAGAATCGTGTTAGGATCGGCGCCACAGGCCAAAAGCGTGCCAAAAAGGGAGGAGTCGTTTCCAGCGACGGCATACGCCAGCAACGGCACATTCTTCCCCTCGGGCGTCGGAGGCGCGGAGTGCCTGCTGAGCAGCAGCTGGATTTCGCCCTTGTTCCCAGTCATCAAGGCTGCTTGGAGCGCGCGCCGGGTACTGGTTCGCCATTGAGGCAGTGTAGGCCAACCTTCCAGAACAGACTTCACGACCTCGGGATCGCCGCCATCGAGCGCCATTCCCAGCAAATCGTTGCCATCCTTGCAGCGGGCTTCCACGTGAAGATTGGTGGAGCGGGCCAGCAACTCCCGAAAGATTTCGAGATTACCGTGCATAGCGGCGGCCATCAGTGGCGTGAAACCATTTTTGTCAGCAAGATCGACAAGCGCGCCGGCGCCCAACAGCCGCCGCGACGTTTTCCAATCTTGTTGCGACGTTGCGATCAGCAACGGCGTTCGGCCCCGGGCATCATGCCCGTTTGGATCGACGTGGTCGATCAGGCACAATTCGATGAGCGAGTCCCGCTGAATTGTGACAGCGCGAACAAGTTCGCTCGGCGAAATGGAAATGCGCGCGGGAGGTTCCGGTGCAAGCGCTGTCGCCCAGAACAATATCAAAAGTGCGACGCCGATCCGAAAGACGAAACGCCTCTTGAACACGCGCATATGCAGGGTTGGGCCAGATATTATAGGGGCTGTGTCCAGCACTGTCATAGGGGCTGGATTGAACTGCGAGCCTACCTTCGAACAAGCAGGGATTGGACGGATCCAGTTGAACGTTGCATGTTCTGTGCTGTCCAAATTCCAACCCATGCGTTTGTCCATTTTTACCCTGTGCGTTGCATTGAGTACATCGTTTGCCGCGCAACCTGAGGCTGTCCCCATGCCGACTGTTCCTGCCGCTGTGGCCGAGGCAGGCAAAGATGTCGTTCATCAATTGAACAATGCATTTGCAAAAGTCTTCGAAACCGTCGCGCCGAGCGTTGTCATTATCGAGGTCTCCAAGAAGAACGATATCACCGAAAGTTCGCCACTCGACGACTTATTTTTCCAAGGAGCGCCCGATGAGAATAATCAACGGCGCAACCCGGGCGGGCCACGGCCGATCCAAAGCGAAGGCTCTGGATTTATCGTTCGGCCAGACGGCTACATCTTCACGAATTTTCACGTGGTCGAAGGCGCAGACAAGATCGACGTGAAATTGAGGGACGGCCGGAATTTCTCTGCAAGGCTCATAGGTACGGATGAGAAGACCGATATTGCGGTCGTCAAGATCGACGCGAAAGATTTGCCGGTCGTTCAGCTGGGTGACAGCGATGCGGTGCGGGTAGGCCAGTTTGCATTTGCGATCGGTGCGCCGTTCAAGCTCGATTACACTTTCACGTACGGCGTGATCAGCGGCAAAGGCCGGAGCAAATTGCTTCAGACTGGCGCCTACTCCATTTCAGATTATCTGCAGACCGACGCATCGATTAATCCGGGCAACAGCGGAGGACCGCTGTGCGACATCGATGGCAAAGTGATCGGCATGAACACGTTGATCAATGGGATGAATCGCGGCCTGGGCTTCGCAATCCCCGTTAACATGGCCAAAGAAATCGGTACGGAACTGATCGCCGGTCACAAAATCATGCGACCGTGGTTAGGCATTCGCATCGAAACGCTCGGCGACGACCCCACGATTCGCGATTTGTTTAAAGGCGCTGATAAAGGTGTCGTGGTGCGTACGATTGAAGCCGATGCGCCGGCTTCCAAAAGTGATTTGCGTCCGTTCGACGTAATTACCCATGTGGATGGAACGCCGATTGACTCAGATTCACAACTGCAGCATGAGATTTTGAAAAAGAAAATCGGCCAAAGTGTCCAGTTAAGTGTTTGGCGCAAAGGCCAGACCATCAATGTCCCCATCAAAACTGGCGAACTGCCAAACGAGATTGCGCAAGCATCAAATGCGTTGCCCATCCAACCGGCGCCGCCGACGCAGGAAAGTGTTGGCAAATTTGGATTGCAGGTACAAGAATTGACGAAAGATGTTGCGGAGCGTCTTCGTCTGCCTGTCCAGCAAGGCGTAGTCGTAACCGATGTCGAGGACAACAGCATCGCTGCGGCCCAGGACATTCAGCGCGAAGACGTCATCACCGAGGTGGATGGCAAGCCGGTCACCAACGTGAAGTCGTTCCGCGAGGCGCTGAGTAAAGCCGATCCGAAACGGGGCGTCCTTCTCTACCTCGATCGCAAAGGCAGCAAAACTTTCGCCGTGTTAAAAGCCGGCGATTAGCTCTTCCGGCTGCCGAGAACTACCAGCGCAATCCCGCCGATCAGACAAATCCCGCTCGCAATGGGCGGAAAGGCGATCCCGTGGCTTTCCTTGTGAGTGATCTCAAGGGGACCGAGTTGCGCGTCTTTCTTTTCCGTCGTCCAGCCCAGACCGCCCCAAGCGAATCCGATGATGCCGACGATAATAAGGATGATGCCGACAATGGCGGCCGGTTTCATTGGTGCGATCTTACAATGATCGGCGCCCTTGGATCAAATTGATAATCAGCACCACAATCGCAATGACGAGCAGGATGTGAATGAATCCACCCAGCGTGTAGGAGCTGACTAGTCCAAGCAGCCAGAGCACCAGCAGGATCACGAATATTGTCCACAGCATAAGATTCCTTTCGGTTCGGTCACATGTTCTTTCGTGGGGTGCGGTTCCGCTGCGCTTATGGAAATCAAAATTTCTGCACGGATCACCCATTTGTAGCGTGTTCGGTGAACGGTCACGGCTACAGTTTTTCGACTACGGCACGCAGGTTCCAGTTCGCTGTTTCGAGTTGTATACGCGCAGAATCGTAATCGCATTGCGCCAAATCGGCGACGACTCGCACCGCGCGATCGCGCAGCTTGGCATTGGTGGTGTGCAGATCAATCATCAGATTGCCGCGCACTTTGCCAAGCGCGACCATCGCGCCCGTGCTGACGATGTTAAGCGCCACCTTCGTCGCAGTTCCAGCCTTTAGCCTAGTCGATCCGGTCAGGACCTCGGGGCCAACGACGAGTGCAATCACAAGGTCGAGATCGCTGTAGCCACGGCAGCCTGTGGCCGTCGCTGCAACCGGCCACACGCCGTGGCTACAAAACGGATTGCAGGTGAGCAGGATTGTTTTTGCGCCTAACGATTTTGCGCAGGCGAGCGCGCCGAGGACAAAAGGCGTCCGGCCGCTAGCGGTGATCCCAATGACAACATCGCTATTTTTTATTCCCCTCTCCCGCATGGCCAACGCGCCTGCGCTCTCCTCGTCTTCCGCGCCTTCGACGCTGCGATAAAGGGCGGTGACCCCGCCGGCGATTACTCCCTGTACGAGATGGGGCGACGCGCCAAAGGTCGGCGGAATTTCGCTCGCATCGAGAACACCGATGCGCCCGCTGCTGCCAGTGCCGACGTAAAACAAGCGGCCACCATTCCGGAGCGATCCAGTCACCATTTCAATGGCTCTGGCAAGATCCGCAGTTGCTGCGCGCAACGCATCCTCAACGAATTTCTCTTCCTCGATAAAAAGTTCGACCAGTTCACGAACTCTCATCTTTTCCAGATTCTCCGAGCGCGGATTGCGCTGTTCGGTAAGCGCAGCAGCCAGATCTTCGATTTCTTTTTCAGAAAGCTTTGGCCGAACCGTAACAGGATCGCGCGTCTCAGCTGCAAGCCACGCCGCGCCTAGTTCGGGAGGTCGCTCTGCTGTAGTCACGCGAGCGTCGGGGAGATTCCTTTTTAATCTGCGCCGAAACGCGTGCGCATACATCGAGTCGCGGTGAAAGAGACCACCCATCAGCACGACTTTGGGCGCAAGCAGATGCAGACCAGAAGCGACAGCCTCGGTGTATTCGCATAGGACACGCGCGCCTTCCTCGATGATCGCGATCACGCACGGATCGCCGCCGGCCGCGGCCTCAAACACTACTGGGGCCAGCATCGCAATCTCCATCTTGTCCGCCGTTTGCGCCCAGCGAACGAGCTCGTCAAGATTATTCAATGAAAGCGCATGCAGGATTTTCGCAGTGAACTGCATTTCACCGCGGTGCAGATCGTATTCGCGCAGGATCAGGCGGAGCGCCTCAATGGACAAAAAATAACCGCCGCCGGTATCGCCCAGAATGTGTCCCCACCCACCCGCTCTCTCGATTCGGTCACCTCGCCGACCAGTGACCGAAGAACCACTTCCCGCGTTTACGGCAATGCCGTCTCCATGGTCGAGGGCCGCCGCGAGGCCGGAATCACGATCGCTGCCCGTCACAATTTTCGCATTTCGCCAAATGTCTCTGCAAATGAGCGCGAGGGATTGGCGATCTTCCTCTGTGCCACAACCGGCAAGAAAAACTCCCGCGCGATCGACCTGCCTTGGCAACTCGGCAAAAATTTCGCGCAAACGTTCCGGGGTCGTCAGGCGCAAATTGGACGGCGGCAGCTTTCCTTGATCGAGAATTCGGAATTCTATTCCGGCGTCACCGCCGGACGTTATCGCCTCGACGAACACCCAGGCGGTTTTTGTTCCGCCTCCTTCGACGCCGAGGATGCGCTCGCCTGCGCTCACATCCGAACTGTAGGGCAAGCGCTTCGCTTGCTACGAGTTTGTTTTTTCAGAACTGTCGCTTTGCCGCGCCAACGCGTTCCATCTTTGCCGAGATTTTCTCTGCCGGTATGATGCAAGAATGCCAAAGGACGAAACGCAGGCGGCAAAGCGAATGGAGCAGCTGCAGGACGAAATCCGCAAGCATGACCGACTCTACTATGAAGACGCTGCGCCAATCATTAGCGACCGCGAATACGACCGGCTCTACAAAGAACTCGTCGATCTCGAGACGCAGTTTCCCGATCTCGTCACACCTGATTCACCCACTCAGCGTGTCGGCGGAAAACCGCTAAAGGCGTTCGAGCAGGTTTCGCATCTGATCCCGATGCTCAGTCTCGATAACACTTACTCGGAAGAGGAAGTGAAAAATTTTTACGCCCGTATCCAGCGGCTTTTGCCTAACGAAAAGATCCCTGTGGTGATTGAACCAAAAGTGGACGGCGTTGCCGTTTCGCTCATTTACGAAAACGGCAGGTTGCGCCAGGCAGCAACACGGGGGGACGGAAACGTGGGCGACAACATCACTCAAAATATTCGAACGATCCGTTCGGTGCCTGAGCGACTGCGCGGCGCTGCGCCGAAACTTTTGGAGGTGCGCGGCGAAGTTTACATGGACAAGCATGGCTTCGAAAAATTAAACGACGAACGGCGCAAGGCCGGTCTGCCGCTGTTTGCAAACCCGCGCAACGCAGCGGCCGGTTCACTCAAGCAACTGGATCCGGCGATCGTGGCGAACCGTCCCCTCGGTGTTGTATTGTACGGAACTGGTGAGACCGAGGGAGTAGAAGTCGATGTTCACTCGGAAATTTTCCCGCTGCTAAAGAGGCTGGGCCTGCCTGCCACCGAGCGCTGGTGGGTGGCTGAGTCAGTCGAAGAAATCTTGGATGCGATTCACCAGCTGGACGGCATCCGTCACAAGTTTGCTTATCAGACAGACGGCGCGGTGGTGAAAGTGAATTCATTTGCGCAACGCGAGCGCCTCGGGTTCACCGCGAAATCGCCACGCTGGGCCATCGCTTACAAATACGAAGCCGAACGCGTGCAAACGCGCCTGAACGACATCGTGATCCAAGTGGGGCGCACCGGAATTCTCACGCCGGTGGCAATGCTTGAGCCGGTATTGGTGAGTGGAAGCACTGTTGGACGCGCGACGTTGCATAACGAGGATGAAATCAAACGCAAAGACATCCGCATCGGCGACACCGTGGTGATTGAAAAGGCGGGCGAAGTTATCCCAGCCGTCGTTGAAGTCGTGAAATCAAAACGCCGGCGCGAGGCGAAACCGTTTGATTTTGCCAAACATATTCACGGCAAGTGCCCTGTGTGTGGCGGCCCGATTCGCCGCGACCCGCAATTCGTTGCCTGGCGCTGTGAAAATCTTCAGTGTCCAGCGCAAACGACGCGTCGCGTCGAATTTTTTGCGGCGCGCACCGCGCTCGACATCGAAAGTGTCGGCGGCATTGTGGCGGACAAGCTGGTCGAACGTGGGCTTGTACGCGAGCCGCTCGATCTGTTTGAGTTAAAGACGGAACAGCTGGCCAAATTGAATCTCGGAACGGAGGAAGAGCCGCGCGTCTTCGGCGAAAAAAATGCGACGAAAGCGATCCGCGCGATCGAGCGGGCTGGGACCCTGCCGCTGTCGCGGTGGCTTTTTGCTCTTGCCATTCCGGATGTGGGAAGAACGACAGCAACGCAACTTGC
This sequence comes from uncultured Verrucomicrobiae bacterium, assembly GCA_963758425.1. Taxonomy (GTDB): domain Bacteria; phylum Verrucomicrobiota; class Verrucomicrobiia; order Chthoniobacterales; family UBA10450; genus Udaeobacter. The sequence continues at coordinate 23,857 of CAVWVV010000001.1, read as the reverse complement.
CCGTTTCCACGAGGCGATTGAAGACGTCGCCAATTCGCCGCTGCTTCGTGATGTTTTGCATTACCACGAAAAGCGGGAAGAGAAGGAGGACGCGAAAGAAATTGCCGATCGGCTCATCCATTCCGGTTTCGCGAATCCATCGAAAAGCAAAGCCGAAAAAGGCCGTGGCATTACGACGGAAGTGGGGCCTGTCGTTGCACAAAGCGTCTCTGGATTTCTTCGCCTCAGCAGCCGGGAAGAAAATTCTGCGCGGGATAAAAGAACTCGGGATTCGCCCCAAGAGCGAAAAAGTCTCAGCAAGAAAAGCGGCCGAGTTGCCGTTTGCTGGGAAAACATTTGTTCTTACCGGAACATTGCCGTCGATGACGCGGGAAGACGCAACAGAAAAAATCGAAACGCTCGGCGGCCACGTCACCGGCAGCGTGAGCAAGAAAACCGATTACGTTCTCGCGGGCGCCGAACCTGGAAGCAAATTCGACAAGGCGAAAGAACTCGGCGTGCGAATTATCGATGAACCCCAGTTTCGCAAGTTGCTGTGAATCAGCTGACCGCCACTATCCGGGCGCGCGGTTGAAAAGAATTCTGCGAATCGCAAACCTACGGCGTTGGTGGCACTTCGGAACCGAGCTTGAGCGGTATTGCCTGATAAGACGGAAGCGCTGCGGCCGCTGGCGCGCTGTCCAGTAACTGGCGGGGGTGGAGCGTCGCCTGCACATTGAAAGTCATCTTTTGATTGCCCCGCACTACCGTGATCGGGACGAGGTCGCCGGCAGTGATGAAAAACGAGGCATCCGGCACATCTTCAGGCTGGGTCACTTTTCTCTTTCCAACTTGCACTAGAATATCACCCGGTTTGATCCCCGAATTGGCCGCCGGGCTGCCTCGCTCGATTTGCGTCATCTCCGCAAGCGAACCCTCTACCGGCTGGCGCGCCATGGAGACATTGATCCCGATCCAGCCGTGCCTGGCTTCGCCGAAGCGGATGTAATCACTCCGGAGTTTCTCCGCCACTTCGATCGGCACGGCGTAACACGCCGAGTTATTCTCGAGACTGCTAACGACGATGCCAACGACCTCCCCTTTCAGGTTCAAAAGGGGCGCGCCAGCTTCCCCGCGCTGTGTCGGCAGATTAAGACGCACGTGGGTAGTTGAAAAATGACGGCCGCGATATTTGCGATCAAATCCCGCGATCATGCCGAAATTCGGCGTCTCCGGCAGATCCAACGGATAACCAACCGACACAACAGGCGTTGCCACTTCCAGTTCTTCAGATTTGCCAATCGGCAGAGCCGGAGTCGCCTGATCTATTTTTAACATCGCCGTTCCGCTACGGATATCTGCCAAAAGCTGGCGCGCCGGGTACTTTTTACCGCCGAATTCAATCGTGAAATCTCCGGCTTCGCCGCCGACGTCGTATGCCGTGTAAAGGGTCCCGGTGGGATCGATGAAAAATCCGGTGCCGCAGATTGGGCCGTGTTCATCGACGCCGTGAATCTTGACCACTGCTTTTGCGGCGCGCTCAAAGAGGTCTCTCACCTGGTGGCTAATCGCTGCAGCCGAGGCCGCCTGCGCCATGGCGCGCTCAAAGGTGTCCTTAACCCGATCGCTACCTTTCTTGGCGGCCTGCTCCTCCGCAAAGAGCAAACTGGTACTAAAGCAAAAAATCAGCGTGAACGCGGCTTTACGAGGCATAGTGAGGCGCGGATTCTTAACCTGCGATACGGGGACGCGCAAGCCGCGTCGGGCTACACCGTTCCTAAAATCTGAAAGTCGGCTCATAACTCACGGGGACACTATCGAGCACGTAGTGTGGTGGGACTGCGGCTCGGTGAGTCTGGGCGCTTTCATTAAGATTGCGAAGCGGCTGCGTCCTCAGAATCGGGGCGGTTCTCGGAGCCGCAAGCGTCAATTCCTCTTCAGCATTGACCGGCAATGATAAAGCCGTCGGGCTCTGGAGAGCGACGCGAGCCGTCTCCGGTTGCTGGTAAATCTTTAATGAAATTACTGCGGCGCAGACCAGGACTGCCGCGACGGCAGCTGGATACGAGGCGAGAGATCGAACATCAAGGCGGAGCATGAAACTGTGAGCGCGTTCGAGACAGATGCGCCATAACGGCTGGCGGAGCATTTCATCGCGCTGCCGGCGATGAAATTCATGCAGGAAATTCTCGAAGTAGCCGGGTGGCGGCTGTTCGTACCGCTTCAATCGAAGCAACCTTGCGATTTCGTTATCGTCAAACTCGTCCATTTTTCAGCGCGGATTAGGAAACAGGATTTTTCCGAAATTCGTCCAGATAATTCTGTAGCTGCCGATTCGCGTAGAAGAGCCTCGAACGTACCGTTCCTTCCGAGACGCGCAAGATTTTACTAATCTCTGCATGGGGCATCCCTTGAATATGGAACATGGTAACCACGGCTCTGTGTTCATCAGACAATTTCATCATGGCCTCGTTCAATCTTCGCTGCAGCTCGGACAGGTCTGCTTCGCGCACCGGACTGCTCGTGGCCGTGCTTTCCAAGAACTCCTTGTCGTTTTGAATGCTGGCATCGACGTCATCGAGGCTCAGTTGAAAACGCCGTCCGCGTTTCTTCAGAAAATTGAGCGTCATATTCACAGCAATGGAATGAATCCATGTGTAAAAGGACGATTTGCCGCGGAACCCGCGGATTGCGCGGTACGCTTTGGCGAAAATATCCTGCAAAAGATCGTTCGTGTCCTCGTGGTTCGAGGTCATGTTGTACACCAGGCCGTAAAGACGCGGGGTGTATTTAATGACCAGTTCATCGAAAGCGCCGGCATCGCCCGATTGTGTACGCGTTACCAACTCCTGATCTGGATCCACCCGTGGCTGGTCCATTGTCTCGCGTCTAGACTTAGCACGAGCCCCGAGACCGGACGACAACAAATCAGAAATCCGTCGAGCAGGTAAGGCGAGAGCAGGATCCATTTCCACTAGTGCAGTCGATCAGCGCCGATCGCGGATCGACATGAGCCAGAGCAAGTTCCCCAGCGCAGCGATGAATGCCGCCACGTACGTGAGCGCAGCCGCATTTAGGACCTTGTTTACACCAGCAACTTCCTCCCCGGACCGTACGATGCCCATCTGCTGCAAAATAATTTTGGCCCGCCGCGAGGCGTCGAATTCCACCGGCAGCGTGATCAATTGGAAAACCAGCAGCACCAAATAGCAATAGATGCCGAGCGTAATCAGGCCGGTGATATGAAAGAAGATTCCGCCCAAAATCACGAACGGCAGCATTTGTGACGCGACCATTGTCACCGGCACGATAGCCATCCGCGCCTTGAGCGGAGCATACGCTTTCGCGTGCTGAATCGCGTGACCGGTCTCGTGGGCAGCAATGCCCAGCGCCGCTACTGAAGGCGTATTGTAGACGCTGCTGGAGAGGTGCAGCTTCTTGTCTCTGGGATCGTAATGGTCCCCAAGAAAATCGTTCGTCTCCACAACATCGACATCCTGAATCTGGGCCGCTTGCAGAATTTCACGCGCGCATTCCGCACCGGTGATATTCGAACTCGCCCGCACTTCGCCCCATTTATGGAACGCATTCTTGACCCGAATCTGTGCCCAAATCCCGATGATCAACGGGACGCCGATGTAAAGCAGCCAGTGAGATCCAAGACCGAAACCGTAAAACATACCGAGCTTAATTTAATGTATCGAAGTCAATTGTCACTTTACTGGTTGGAACAAATTAGACGCTCAAATGCTTGCTTCGTTCATTTAGGTAAGGACATCGCGCCGGGATGACCCTGGCGCCGGACACAATCTACCTGCTGTGCTTGCGGCTAGACGCCCGCACGTGCAGCCAATCTTCCAAATCAAGCAGTCGCCACACCGGATTCGCCAGAAAACGCCTGGTCCAATCAGTGATTTTCTTTTGCGTAGACGCAGCGTTTTGGCTCATCCAAACTGCCACTTCCGCGTCGTTTGCCCCTGTCGCGATGAATTCCCGCAATGCGTCTGCATCCAGCCCGCAGGCAGCAAAGAACTTGCGGTCCATCGGACAGTTGTAGTGGTACGCACCGTTCCAGCCGACGAGTTCTGCGCGGCATTTATCCACCAGGCGCGCAGCCACGGCTGGAAAGTTGGCGAGCGCAGCGCGCGGGCTTCGGGGAGCGGTTCGGTTCAGATCGAGCGCAAGCGCACGAAGTTTTTCCGCGTTCACAGTTCCGCTCAAATCTCCAGTTGCTTTGGAAACCGAGACAGAATTCTGCAACCCGTTTTGGTGACCAAGACCACGTCTTCCAGCCGCGCTCCCCCAGTCCGGGATAGTACAGGCCTGGCTCAACGGTTACCACCTGTCGATCTTTTAAAACAACTTTCTGCAAACGCGGATACTCGTGAATTTCCAGCCCAAGACCGTGCCCCGTGCCGTGAAAGAATCCGACGCGTCGCCCTCTGCGCACTTCGGTCGGAAAATCGCGGTTAGCAAAAAATTCCTGGATCGCCTTGTGAATCGTCATCCCGTCGACTCCTGCCTTGATTCTCTTCAAAGCAAGCGCTTGACCGGATTTTACCGTTTCCCAAAGCTTACGCTGGCCTTCGCTCGCGCGTCCGCGCAACACCGTCCGGGTCATATCGCCAAAATATCCCGTCTTCGCGTCGCGTGGAAAAACATCGAGGATAATAAGTGAGTCTGCGTAAAGCGGCCCGTAGCCCCGCTCATGCGGATCACACGCCTGGTCGCCACCGGCGACAATTGTACCGGTCGGAATGCCGCCCCCGCGCAAGATCGTTGAATCAATTTCGGCGCGGAGGATTTCGGAAGTCAGCGTTTTGCCGCTCCAACGCAATCGTTTTCCGGCCCCCGGTTTGGACGCCTTCAAAATTTCGATCGCACGCTTGAGTCCTTTTTCAGTGATTCGCAACGCTCGACCCATCATTTCCACTTCCTTTTGCGATTTCTTCTCGCGCTCCGGCCAGAAAAACCCGTTCGTCGCGCGGACACGGATTTTGCTGGCAGCGAGTTCCTCCGCGTAACCGAGTGCGAAATTTGCAGGAACAACTACTGATCTTACGCCTCGCTTTTTAAGAAAATGCGCCAGAACTTTTTCGTAAGGCGGCGCCTTTTTCGATTTTCCCTGCACTTCGCGCTCGATCTCGCTGAACATAACGAATTCATCTGCGTCGGCTTGCTTGCGACCGCGATCGATTTCCAAATCGCTCAGGACAAGCGTGCGTTTGCCATTGCGTTCCAGAAAGATGAATGGATCGGGCGCCCAAAATTTCGTCGCGTAAAGCATGTCGGCATCCGTGTCGCTGGTAGCGACGATGAGGCGGGCTGGTTTTGTTTTTCGTTTGCTCATTTGTGAAGGTTCTTTTTTCTACACTCGATTGCGATGCATGTCATCCCGAGCGAAGCGAGGGACCTCACATTAGTTCGCCTACGTTCAAACGATTAAGCGCCAGATACGAAGAGTGAGTGTGGTCGTTTCGAGAGATCCTTCGACTCCGCGGATTTATCCTGAGCGAGCGAAGCGAGTCGAATGGACTCCGCTCAGGATGACAAAACCTGCGGTGATCTAGCTTCTTCGCACTTCGAGTTCTCGTCGCAAAATCCAATGCAACAGCCCAAGCAATCCAAGTGCGGATAGAATCAAGACAGCCGTATTGAAGAAAAATACACCAAACTTGATCCCGAAATAACGTTTCTGCGCGCCGAAGAACACGTTCGGCTTGTTCCCGCGGCGATAATCGCTTTGATCCATCTCGGCGTTGGACATCAGGTCGGACACCTTCTGGTTCAGATAGATTTGCTCGGCTGTGATCGGGCCGTTGGCGTTCTTGAAAAGCGCGCGATCGAATGGCCGCTTCCCATTCAGGATTTGATCGACCAGCCCTAGATAGTGATCCAATTCGCCGACCGATTTTGCCTCGAGACCAGAGAGCAGAGCGAGCGTTTCCTTGAGGTCCTCCAGGCGCTTATTTGCTTCAGGATCTTTCCGATGTTGCGCCACAAGCCGATCGATCTCGCGTTGCGCGCGATCCTGTCGCCGCGTGAGCGGATTGAGCTTGGCCTGTGCCACAATCATCTCTTCGTACGACCAGCGCATGGCGATGAATTGACAGACAAGCGGAACCTGCAGCTTGCTTTCCGTCTTTCTGTTCTTGTCCGCGCTCGGATGTTCGGAGAACCAATGCGAAAGGGAATAAAGCAGACCAAGGTTCCGATTCATGTCCTCGTATTTGATGAGCGCGCCACCCATGATGATCTGCGGAATTAAAACGAGCGGGACGATGTTTGCTGCTGTCTTCGGGTCGGCCACGAGCGAAGAGATGAGCAGACCCAGCGCGACGCCACCCATGGCGGTCATGAACATGATCGCGAGATCGATCCAAAACATTCCGCGGATTTCCAGGATGTAATTGCCGATCAGGACAAAGAGGATGCACTGAACGAGGGCAAACACTCCGAGCGTGAGCGTCTTCGAGATGACATAGTACGACAAACGAACGTTGACATTCCGCTCTCGCTGCAGCACGGGCCGGTCCCTGATGATGTCATCGGCGCTGTTGGTCAGGCCGAGGAACATCGCGACGATCAGGCCGAGAAACAAGAATGTCGGAATGTGATAAGCAGAAGCAAAATCATATGTTCCGCTCTCTGAATAACGCAGAATGGTCGCGATCAACAGCGCCAGCACAGGCGAAACTCCGATCGTGATGACCAGGTTGGCGCGGTTGCGCAGTTTGCTTACAAAAGCGCGCCGCAGCACGGTACGAAATTGTGTCCACTCGTCGTGCCACCGAAATGGCAACCGCTTTTTCTGCACTGGCGCCGCGGGTAATTGGGATGGCGCTTCTTTGCGCAGGGAAACTTGTTTCACGTCCTGGATCAGGCGAAACGCTTCGTATTTATCGCGCCAGAATTCCGGTGAATAACGGCGCGCCGCGACGAGATGGCCTCGGCTGTTTTCTTCGTAAATGATGTCGCCACTCAGATCGCGCAGTGGCGTTTCCAGCACATCGAAAATGAATTCCGGACGGGTCGTTCCGCAGGATGGGCACGCGCCCAGTTCCGCCCCGAACTGATGTTGATGTTCTGCTTCAGCGAAATAGCGAAGCATGTCGGACGGCGTGCCAAAAAAGACAAGGCGTCCGCCTTTGTCGAGCAGGATCGCCTTATGAAACATCTGGAAAATTTTCGAGCTAGGCTGGTGAATCGTGACGATAACGATTTTGTTGTGCGCCATGCTCCGGATAATTTCCATGACGTGCTCGGAATCTTTTGAGGAAAGACCGGAAGTGGGTTCGTCAAACAAATAAACGTCCGACATGCCAATCATATCGAGTCCGATGTTAAGGCGTTTTCGTTCGCCGCCGCTCAGCGTTTTCTTCTCCGGACTGCCCACAACGGCGTCGCGCCGTTCGCCCAGTCCGAGCTCGACTAATTTTGCCTCGAAACGCCGGGTGCGATCACGTCTTGAGAGGTGCGGCGCGCGAATCGCCGCGGCAAACAGCAGGTTTTCGCCGATGGTGAGATGTTCGTCGAACGCGTCCTGCTGAGGCATATAACTGACATAGTGCTTCAAAGCGTCGAGATTTTGATAGAGCGATTGTCCGTTGAGGAGGACCTCACCGCTGGTGGGTTGAAGTTGGCCGGCCAGCACTCTCATGAGCGTGCTTTTTCCCGAGCCGCTCGCACCCATCACGCAAACGAGCTCACCACGCACGATGCTAAAGGAGATTCCCTCGAGACCAATTTCGCCTTTTCCAAAGCGGTGCGTGATTTCGTTTGCCTCGAGAGTGCGAATGATATTGCGCTCTTCCTGGATGATTCGTTCCGAAAAGCTGCATCGCAGAAATTGGCCAATGTCGATTCGAATCGTATCGCCGTCTTTGAGCGGCGCTGTCGTGCGCACCACGGTGTCACCCACCATGATCGGGCGATCCGCCTCGATCACTTCCAACTGACCAACTCGCTGATCGTAATCGCAGAAGATCTTCAGCAGCACGTCGCCGCTCGTGCCAGGGGAAAGCAGAATATCGTCAGCTTCCAGCCGGCTCGGGTCATTCGAAACGAGATATTCCGACTTGGAGGCCTTTAGTTGGAAGCGGCCGCCCAAAGCTCGCGCGCGCCGGCGCAGATCGCTCAAATCCATCTCGCTGTTGTTGTGGAAAACGATCCGATCTTCCAAAGCCGCATCGACCTGCGTACCGGCTCTTAACTTTACGCCATTAAGTTCGGCATCCACATCACGCAACGCCTTCACCCGAACCTTCAATCCGAAAGTGACCCGAAGCGCGCTCTCACGCGTGCGCGAGCGCTCTAATCCCACTTCGTCCGAGTCTCTATTTACACGAATGAAAATCTGCGGAAGCGAAACGTTCTTCTTTGCGTTGAAATATTGCGCCAGCTCCTGATAGCTAAGCACCTGATCGCCCACCAGGATGCGCTGGCCCGGATAAATCCGGCAGAAACCGCCACGCACCAACGGCCTGCCACGCACCGACACGTTTTGGTCGCTATAATTTTTTAGCAAAATGAGTTCGTGATAACGAAAAGCCATCAAGCGATCGGTCTCGTCCAGATTCTTAAGCGTCACATCGGCTTTCCCGTCCGGACCGAAGGAGAGCGACTCCAGGGGGGACGCGCCGTGCTGATAGATCGACGGGTCGGAATCTTCCGACGCATTGAGTTGATAAACGATGTCGATCGCCTGGGCAGCCATGCCCATTTGCGACATGAACGAATAGAACGCAACGACTTGTTCCTGCTTCAAACCGGCTTGTGAGATCAGGTCGTAAAGCTGAACTCCGAGCATGATCTTACGATCCGCGCTAAGCTGCGCGCCGAGCTTTTGCGCCATGGCAGCGAGATCTTGCTGCTCGTAAAGTGCTTGCCGGAATAATTGTCGCAGCTCGGAGTAAACCGCCTCTGGATAGTCGTACCGGAGAAAACCGAGGCTTGAGTCGATTTCTTCCTCGAGCAGAACACCATCCGCCTTAGTGAAGCTCGCCAGTACCTGGATCAATACCGGCAGCATATTTGGCCCCTCCGAGACGCTCCGAGGCTTGCGCAACGCCCGACGCACCCAGCGGCGTCCAGTCCGACGCACCCGATACGCCAGCGGAGTTACCCGCTGCACGGCGCGATCGATTCTATCTGCGACTGATGAGACCAGCTCTGTCATGTAAAGATTCGGGGGCGAATCTTACCTGAAACGGGCGAACGACGCAATGCGCGGCGACGAAGATAAAAGCGGGGACAAAATGACGAAATCCGAACGAAGAATACCTCTACCGCGTCAAATCGTTTAGTATTAATGGACAATTTTAACGTTGTAACGAAATCACGAATCACGTGGGCTTGCTCCATTTTGCATTGCCAATTTGTTCATGGTAACCTTTTAAACCGGTAAAATCCGTTTTTTCCTATGGCTCAGTTCGATCGCAACTCGCAAAAAGAGAATAAAAACCGCGGGAGCGAACCCAATTTTAATTGGCGTGGCGTCATCCTCATCGTGATCGCTTTTAGTCTGATCGCGATGGCGATGCTCTTTTATCGCGGGGGGATGCAGCCAGTCGAAGACGTGCCGTATAACCGGTTTATCGAGTTGCTCGAGAATAAGCAGATCGTTAACGACAAAACCTATCCGCTCGTGCTGGTGGTAGAAGATGGCCGGCCAACCCAGACGCTGCGCGGCGCTTATATACGCCAGGGAATCGGTTCGGCGCCGTCCCAGCAAGTGCCGTTTCGAACCACGATCTATTTGAGTTTCACAAATAATTTGCAGGAAAAACTGGCTGCATCCGGCATTCAGCCTGCCATCAAGACCGAATCAAACATGCTCGCGCAAACCGTGATCGGTTTTCTGCCGATCGCTCTTTTCTTGCTGGTGCTTTATTTCCTGTTCCGCCAGCAAATCCGCATGGCTGGGAAAGGCGCTCTTAATTTTGGGAAATCGAAAGCGCGCATGCTCGCCCGCGACAAAAACAAGATCACTTTCCGCGACGTCGCCGGGGTCGAGGAAGCAAAGGATGAAGTACAGGAGCTCGTCGAGTTTTTGCGCGATCCGAAAAAATTTCAAAAACTCGGCGGACGCATCCCAAAAGGCGTCTTGATGGTTGGTCCCCCGGGCACTGGTAAAACGCTTCTCGCGCGCGCTATTGCGGGCGAGGCAGACGTCCCGTTCTTTTCGATTAGCGGCTCGGACTTTGTTGAGATGTTTGTCGGCGTCGGCGCTTCGCGCGTGCGTGACATGTTTGAGCAGGGTAAAAAATCCGCGCCTTGCATCATATTTATCGACGAAATTGACGCCGTGGGGCGTCATCGCGGCCACGGCGTGGGTGGCGGTCACGACGAACGGGAACAAACGCTAAATGCGCTGCTCGTGGAGATGGACGGGTTCGATACGCAGGAAGGCGTGATCATCATCGCCGCAACCAACCGGCCCGATGTTCTCGACCCGGCATTGCTGCGACCCGGACGTTTCGATCGCCAGATCACGGTCAACCTGCCTGACGTGAAAGGACGCGAAGAAATTCTGCGCGTTCACGCCAAGAAAGTGAAACTGGCCGAGGGCGTCGATCTTGCAGTGGTCGCGCGGGGCACGCCCGGCTATTCCGGCGCGGAACTCGCCAACGTGATCAACGAAGCCGCGCTGCTCGCGGCGCGCCGTGGATTAAAGGGAATCACACTCGCCGAACTCGAAGAAGCGCGCGATAAAGTTCGCTGGGGCAAAGAGCGCCGAAGCCTCGCACTCAGCGAAAAGGAAAAGCAGAACACCGCGTACCACGAAGCTGGTCACGCGTTGTTGCTCGAACTTCTTCCGCACACCGAGCCGCTGCATAAAGTAACGATCATTCCGCGCGGTCCATCGCTTGGATCCACCATGTGGTTGCCCGAGGAAGACAAATACACTAATCGCAAGAACGAGTTGCTCGCTGGGCTCGCAGTAAGCATGGGCGGCCGTGTAGCAGAAGAAATAGTTTTCGGCGACATCACAAACGGCGCGCGCGGCGACATCAAGACCGCCACGGCGATTGCACGTCGGATGGTTTGCGAATGGGGCATGAGCGAAAAAATGGGCATGGTCGAATACGGTGAGCACGAGGATTACGTTTTCCTCGGGCGCGATATTTCTCGTGCGCGCGACTACAGCGAAGCGACTGCCGAGCAAATCGATCAGGAAGTTCGAAAGCTCCTCGACGACGCCTATCGATTGGCGAAGGAAACGCTCATCGCCAATCGCGACAAGCTGGAGGTAATCGCCAAAGCTTTGCTCGAGTTCGAAACCTTGGACGGCTCGCAGATCAAAGAAATCGTCGAGCACGGCCGCCTGATTAACCCGCCACCCGGCGCATCGCCGCCGCCAGGCAAAAAAATACCTCCAGAAAAACCGCCCAAGCAGGTCGTAGCCGCGCCCGACGTCACGCCACCGCTTCCCGGCGCCCTCGGCGGCGCGCCAGCGTAGCAGGCGGGGAAGAGAGAGCGCGCTTCGCGCCCTCGCGTTCGCGACCGTTAGTCGTCTAGTTCTTCACTCTTGGGCGGAGCCAAAACCGCTCAGGGTTGAGAGTTACGTCGCAGCTAATCACCTCCGCAATCCGCGTGTGTCTTTTAGCGCCAAAGGTGCCGTTTCACTAGCAGCCTGGGGCAACGCCCCATGGATTCATAGAAATCCGAAAAAACCCAGCGCTGAAAGCGCGATTCACATCAGCGCTCAACTGGTTGACCTGGCTAATGAAATCCCTGCGGTTGCCGCCTTTCATGTAAATTGAAGTTCTTCGATTTTTATGTCTTTTCTGCACCGGACGCGGCTGTTTGTAAACGACTTGTTGTCGCCGTTTGGCTTCGCGATCAACCGAGCAAGAAAACAGCCTTGGAAATGCTTCCGACCTCGCCAGCGGGCGGAGAAAGAAACGCGCGAAAAAATCCGCAAGCTCGAAGCCGCTCTAACCATTCAGATTGGCCGCTATTCTATTCAGATACCAAGTCAAAGCCCCCTTTCACTGTGGTACAGCGGTCAAGCTTCGGAGCTCGGCAGGTTGACCTCGTTGGTGAAAAAGAAGTTTTCATTCCTCGCAGTGGTTGACATCGGAGCAAATGTTGGAGACACCGCGTGCATTATCAAAACCGCCGAAGAGGTTCCCATCCTTTGCATAGAAGGCGACGAATACATTTTTGGTTTTCTGCAAAAGAACATCGCGCAATTTCAAAATGTCACGGCGCGCAAACTTTTTCTTGGCGAAACAACAAAAAAAATCAGGGCAAGTTTTGGAAAGAGCGGCTGGAACCTTACGCTCAAGCCGAACGAAACTTCCACTCAGGCTGTGAATCTGACAAGGCTCGACGATTTCATCTTCAGCGAACCAGGGTGGCAAACCTTCAAGTTGGTAAAAATTGACGCGGAAGGTTTCGACTGTTCTATTATTCGCGGCGGGACGAATTTCCTCCGCGAACTTCACCCGGTAATTCATTTTGAATACATCCGGCCAGCCATGGATGCGATTGGCGAACCGGGAATTGACACCCTATTGATGCTCTCCGATCTGGGCTATTCGCACCTCGTCGTTCACGATCCTAAGGGGCGATTCTTCTGCTCCACTACTCTTTCGGAAAGCAATTTCATCAAAGACTTGCATGATTATGCAGACGGCGTTCACGGCGGAATTTCGCACTACGACTTTACCACGTTTCACCGGAGTGACAGTGATTTAGCGGCGGAATTCCTCGAGATTGAGCGCCAGGAGAGAAATAACAAACCATCGTATCCTCGTTAGCCGGGGGTCCCGTATGCTGAGAAGAATCGTCTCAAACTTTTACCGCCGCCTGCCGGTCGTTCGTGAACTTCAGGCGGTCGTGCGTGAGCATCAGAAAATAACGGCTTCGCTCTTGCACGTTGAGAATTACGTCTCGCGCGTTGAGAATTACCTGTTTGACAATTACCTGCGACCTAGCCAAACGATTCGCCTGCTTGATATCGATTTACGCGATCACCCTCGTTATGGAGATCCACAAAGATTGCTCTGCTACCAGTCCCAGGTGTGCTCACAAAACGGGGAGGACGGAATTATCCATGAGATATTTCGCCGCATTGGGACTACGACTAAGATCTTCGCGGAAGTGGGGGTTGGGGATGGCTGTGAAAACAACACCGCATTTCTCCTTTCTCAAGGCTGGACCGGATTCTGGATCGACGGAGAGAGCGCTTTTTTGGGAGCTTTGGAAAATAGGGATGACCTCCAGAAGGATTGCCTGAAGTATCTCGTTGCTTTTGCATCAAAGGAGAACATTTCCGGGCTATTCGAGCAACTCGGTGTGCCAAAGGAATTTGACCTGCTTTCACTCGATATTGACCAGAACACCTATTACGCATGGGAAGGCCTTCATACTTTCCGGCCTCGTGTTGTCGTAGTCGAGTATAACGCCGCTATACCACCGGACGTTGATTGGAAGGTCCGTTACGGCTCGAATCGCACATGGAATGGCACACAGAACTTTGGTGCTAGTCTGAAGGCTTTTGAAATTCTAGGTCGCCAGTTCGGATATGGCCTCGTAGGCTGTGAATTCTGTGGTGTCAATGCGTTCTTTGTTCGTGATGACTTGCTCGCAGGCAAGTTCGCCGAGCCATTCACTTCGGAGAATCATTATGAACCGCCACGTTATTCGATGTGCCATCGTCGGTGTCATCCTCCGAGTATTCTGGATCGAACAGGTCCTGGCTAACACTACCGGGCGATGCCGTTAACGCACGCTTATGGAGTCAGACCGCGCAAAGATCATCACGGCGTCGGAAAAGATGTTTCGGCTTGTGTTACACCCCTGCGTACGCGCATTGATCAACTGTTTTTACCGCCGGAAGTCTTTATTGGACGAATATTTCGCTGTTGCTATGCGACAAGCGAAGGTAGCGGCTGAACAATTAGCCCGATCTTAGACGCCCACATCACACATTTCTCCGCGGTAGTCTACTCGAAACTCGGAGAAGTCTCAGGTGTCACCGCTTGAGTCAGTTGCCTCTCCAGACGCTCAACCGCCGAGTTAACAGACCATTTTTCCTGGACGATCTTCGATCCATTCTTGCTAAGTTGGGCTGCCAAATCTTTATCGTGAGCGAGCCGTTGGATTGCGTGCGCCATCGTTTGCGGCTGATGTTGCACGAGAAAACCGTTTACGCCATCGATGATGGTTTCTCTTACGCCGCCTTCAGCGACCGCTACTACAGGTAAGCCGCATGCATTGGCTTCCAGGGGCGCGAGTCCGAACGGCTCCAGGCGAGGGGCATACACCATCGCGGCGGCACGATTAAGAGTCTCTACCAGTTCGCTATCATCGATACTCGTTCGAGCGTCAAAGGTCACTTCGTGTGATTCTGCAAACTGCGCATTTCTCCATAATACCACTCCGGCCTCCTGTTAGCGATCCATACCAGGCGCGGTCGAGGAACCGCGATTTGTGCGACTGCCTTGATGATAAACTCCACATTCTTATGTGGACTCAGCTCGCCCACGCTGACGACAAAATTCTCTCTTGGATAGTGGTGATTTACAAATAACTGCGTATCCACACCGAGATAGCACACCGTGGAATCCAACCCGTACGCGCGCAACAGGCTCTCACGGCTGAAGGACCAATTTACGAGAATCAAATCAAACGCGCTGGCATTGAGCCCCTCGTCTCTAGCTAAGATGCGCAGTTGTTGGGTGCGTATGAGATCGAAAACAAACCAGCGCATGTAGCTGGGGTGCATCCAAGGTCGACTCTGCGCAGGAATTGCAACCCATGGCAATCCACCTCCTGTCGCTTCGTACAGTCCGCGGCTGGGCTCCTGCAAATAAAGCACCTTCTTTGTGTTAACGTACCGGCCAATTGAAGAAACGGCCTGAATGATTGAAGAGTTAGCAAACAGAATGTCGAAGCCGCCGCGGTTAATCTCATCCGCACAGCTCTGGCAGTGTTTATCGAGCGCCTTCGCTTGGCGCAGCTGATCGCCGTGCAGTTCTCCGACGAATCTGCGCGCCACAAAATTGTCCCGATGATGAATGTCGATCGGCACGACATGCTCCGTGATCAACTCGCTTAAGGGCAGATAACTTCGATCGCTGGTTGATGGACACCACGCTTCAACCGAGTGCCCTCTCTCTACCAGACCACGGACATGATAATAAAGTGCTCGCTTGCCGCCGCCACTAGGTAGATTGTGCCATACCGCAATCCTCATCTTAGCGCCCGCCGCCGCAGACTTTTTACCTAACTGAAACTGCGTTGCCACAAAGGTCCGAATACGGCTCTTCGAGTTGACGCTTAACCCATCCTTAGGTTGATCTCGAATTTTGGTATTGCCTTGGTTGTTTGAACGCAAGGATCAGGTCCTGATAACTTAGAAATTTCTCTCTCCCACACCAAGCACCGTAATCAACAGGTTCCTTAATTTCCAGATTATATTTGTCATAAAGTGCCCGGACAAAATCTTCTCCATAGCCGGTAACTGCTTCGGGATCGCTTGCATCGGCCACCCAACAGGAGCCGCGGTTGATGTTTAGATTCATGGCGCTTTTATTGGAGCGCATCAGCGCAACTGCCTCTTCATTCAGCAAGAAAAAACTGATCAGGCAGCGCCCGCCCGTCTTCAAGACTCGCGCCACTTCGCAAAGATAGTGCTCCATGTCTTCGGTTACCATATGAGTAAACACTGAGCAGAGCACGACAAAATCGAAAGACTCGGCGGCGAAAGGAAATGTATATTCAGAGGCTTTGAACTTGCCGGTTGGATTGTAGTGATGGTTGCAGACATCAATACGCTGAAATTTGAAGTGGGGATACTTGCGCGTAATTCGTTCGGTGCACCAGTCAATACCGGTCTTAACAATATCCAGGCCTTCATAGCTGCCTTCGTCATTTAGATAGTCCGTCAATAAAAATGTCTTTCTTCCAATGCCGCAACCAACATCAATCATCCTCTCATAAGGTTTGAGATCGCAGATCTCCGTGTAGTAGCGAAAAAATTCTTCCCCGTTTGTTTTGAATTCTTCGAATCCAACTGGGCCGTCGTGCATCAACTCCAATGGCGGGATCAGTGAGGCGTAGTGACCGAATAACTTCGTAAGGAAAAGCTTGTGGCGAACGTAGTTGTAGGCCCTACGAAAACCAGGCCGCAACGGTTTGGGCACCAATATTCTGATGACGTTCTTCATTACCTAGGTCTCAGCGTCCCAATTCCGCTCCAGATTTGCGTGTTCCACGTTAAGGCTGTGCATCGGAACGCAACAGCATCAGCCATTTCCACCGGTGCCTTGTTCTACGCCGATTTCCCAGACGCTCAGGTGACGATTGAACCTTTCCTGAGCTATCAATCGTAGCCGTATGTTTTTCCTCGCTTGGTGAAGCACTGCAGCTCGCGTATAATTCGGTTGCAAAATGTCGTCAAAAAGACTGCATCCCGCAAGTAGTCTCAAAGCTCCAACAATCAGCGTATTGCCGGTCGACGACTACCGCCCTCTCTGTTCGGTAATGATTCCGACCTACAAACCGCGAGCAGATTATTTGGCGGAGGCGCTGAGAAGCGTGTTACAGCAAGATCCAGGACCGGCACAGATGCAGATCGAGGTGGTGGATGATTGTTCGCCCGATGGTGCGCCTGTACAGCTGGTTCGTGACATCGCTGGCGATCGAGTGACAGTTCATCGCGAACCAAAGAACAATGGTTTGGGACGTATTTGGAATCGGTGCATTGAGCGCGCCCGCGGGGAATGGGTGCACATCTTGCACCAGGATGACATCGTGTTGCCCGGGTTCTATGATGGTCTTTATTACGGCATCACATATAATGCGGATGTCGGAATGGCCTTTTGTCGATTCGTAATTATCGATGCGAACGGGCACTGGAAGGAGCTTGGGCCGCTAGAGAGCGCGACCGCAGGCGTGTTAGACAACTGGTTAGAACGCGTGGCGACAGGCTATCACGTTGAATGTCCAGCCGTGGTTGTTAAGCGCGCGACGTACGAGCGACTGGGCGGTTTCAGGCCGGACCTCACGTCCGCGCTCGATGTGGAAATGTGGGTGAGGATTGCCGCTAATGCGCCTGTCTACTATGAACCTCAAATCTTTGCTGGCTTTCGCCGCCATGGTGGCAATGAATCTGCGATGCAGATCGCAGGGGTGAAAATATGCGAGATATGGCCAGGGCGATTGAGATCTGGAAAGATCATTTGCCCGCGACTTCCAGAGCACAGCTGGAACAGCAGAGCCGTCGGTATTGGGCGGGCGTGTCACTTATGGTTGCGCAGCAGTTTTTCTCCAATGATGATCTCGAGGCATGTACAAGTCAGTTGCGCGCTGCTAAAACTTTATGGAACCGCGGTCAGCATCGTTCGCGTCGGTTACGGTTGAAAGCGAAAGTAATTCTTTACCGCGCGTTGGGGCGACGTGCTATATCTGCGGTGCGTGAACTTCGCAGACGAATTCGCTCTGGTTAGAAAGTCGTTGCCGCGGCAGAAGAGGAACAGGTCGTGATATGAGGTAACAGCGTAGCTCTCCTCCCTACAATGGAAAAATGTAACGATTAAAGAGGATATTCATGTTATCAATTAACTTATCTGGCCATCTGGCCGTGGTTACCGGTGGAACTGGCCAGCTAGGGCGGGTAATGGTGCGCACTATGGCTGCCTGCGGAGCGGGCGTCGTGATCCATTATCACCAGAATGTTGAGATGGCGCGCCAACTGCTGAGCGAGGTACGGGCAGCCGGCTTGCCGGGGATGGTTGTACAGGCTGATGTGACCGTGGAGCAGGATGTGCAGAGCATGAAGGCCGAGATTGACAAGACGCTCGGCGCGCCGGACATCATCATCAATAACGCGGTGATCCAGTATGCCTGGGCGAATGTGCTCGAGCAGCCTCAGGCCGATTATGAAGGCCAGTTCCGCTCGTGCGTGCTGCACAATGTATTGATGGCGCAGGCTTTTGTCCCGGCGATGCTTGCGAAAAACTGGGGCCGGGTGATCGCGATCAACACCGAGTGCGCTATGCAGAACTTCCCCAACCAGTCGGCTTATGTCGCGGGCAAGCGCGGTATGGATGGCGTGCTGCGTGTACTGGCCAGGGAAGTGGGTCAGCACCAGGTGACGGTCAACCAGGTTGCTCCGGGCTGGATGATGAGCGAGGCAGCTTCATCACACGGCAACGATGAAGCGTACATCCAGCAGGTGCCGCTCAAGCGGCGCGGCACCGACCAGGATGTGGCCAACCTGGTCGCATTCCTCGCCTCGGACCTGGCGGGGTTTATTTCCGGGCAGTATATCTCGGTTTCGGGCGGAAATGTGATGCCGACCATATAATCGAGTGCTGGCGTTTCTGCGCTGCACATTCCTTCAGGTCGTCCCCATTATTGGCTCGGCACGATGACACATCAGACTGCCAGCATCGAGGCTTGGATTTCGTCTTGTCGGATCGCTGACTGGAAGACTCTACGTGAGCTTACGAGCCGCAGATACCGGATGGTTTAACAAGTATTTGTGGAAACGGCATTGAACAGCACGTCGAACGCTCAAAGGGAAGCCTTCAAACTTAAGTTCGCTGCCGGTCTTCTGAATCCCTTCAGCAGAATGAACGTATCGGTCCGGCTAGGCCAACTGGCTTTGAATATCCTCGTCTCGCTGGTCCATCAAGCCTTTGCCGCCAAAACCCGAATCCGGCTTGTGTTATTTGACCATTGGCAGCCGCACTCATTGGTTGATGCTGCGAGAAAGCATGTTTTCACTTTACCGGTCGTGGAAAAAACTGCCCACGATCACTGTAGTTTCGGACGGGAGTTGGTCGGCAGCGGATTTTTACCCCGTGTTTTCCTGGTGGCCAGGCAAAATCAATGTTCTTTCCCGTGAGCACATTATTGCTCAAGCGCACGCTGCCGGAGAGCGCGAGCTCGCGCAGTATGCCGAGGCCAGCGCTTATGGGTTGAAGCTTGCATCGATTGTCCTTTTAGCGCGCCGGGAACCTGTGCTGTTTGTAGATGCAGACATCCTTTGGTTTGCGGACCCGGTCGAGCTGTTCGGCCCCACTGATCTTTGGGCCAAGCCCCGCGGTGTGCGGGAAAGTAACTGCTATCAACACCGCGATTTGGCTCTGCGCTTCTGTCCCAAGGTATTGGAGCCGCCATTTGTCAACGGTGGCATACTAGCTCTGCACGGCGAGTTTCTACCAGCGGAGATCTTACGCGCGATGGTGCGTGAGGCGCTTGCCGACCCCAAGGATGGCGCATTCGAACAGACCATTATTGCTTCGGCTGTGCACATGGGAGCCGGGCTACTGCCAGGCAAAATTAATTTGGTAGAGTTCGATGACATCCACAGATTCTGTCATCGAAACATGAAAAGGGAGGGATATTATTCCCGGCATTATGTGAACTGGATGCGGCATTTGCTTTACCGTGATGCTTTGAGATTGCGCTGGCAGTCAGTTTTAAGTCGAAACTACTTTCCTTCTGGATGAAAACGGACTGATTGTGATTTTTGCCACGATGGCGAGCAAGAGGAGGCGGAATGACAGATAAGCGGCGTTTCAGTTGTTTCCCGATTTCAGCATTTCAGGTTTTTTTGGTTTTCAGTGTTTCAGGTTTTAGGCTGCCCTCATGAGATTGCTTATCCCCGGCGGCGCCGGTTTTATCGGGTCAAATCTTGCCCTGCGCGTGCGCCAGACATTTCCAGATGCAGACGTCGTTTGCATGGACAACCTCTACCGGCGCGGCTCGGAGCTAAACCCTCCGCGACTGGAAAAGGCCGGCGTGCAATTCCATCGCGGAGATGTTCGCGACGCAAACAGCTTTCCACCTGGTCCGTTTGATTTTCTGATTGAATGTTCAGCCGAACCCTCTGTGCTCGCAGGCCACGGCGGTTCACCGGATTATTCATTCCAAACTAACCTGGTCGGCGCCTACAATTGCCTAGAGAAAGCCCGGGCGTGGAGCAGCAACTTTATTTTCCTGTCGACCAGCCGCGCTTATCCTATTGCGCGGCTGGAAGCCCATCCATGGCATGAGGAGAAAACGCGCTTTGTATGGGAAGACCACGGCACGAATGGCATCACCTCGCGCGGAGTCACCGAGCAAGTGGATATGAGCGGCGCGCGGTCACTCTACGGCTTCACCAAATTTGCTGCGGAACAACTGATCGAGGAGTACCGCGCCGCCTACGCTTTGAAAGCCGCCATTAATCGCTGCGGCGTAATCGCCGGGCCGTGGCAGTTTGGAAAAGTGGACCAGGGCATCGCCTCGCTGTGGGTAATGGCGCATCATTTTGGCCGGCCATTGAGTTACATCGGTTACGGCGGGACAGGGAAACAAGTACGCGACTTTCTTCATGTGGAGGACTTGTGCGACCTGATTGTCGAGCAAATCAATCAATTCGACCTGTGGGAGGGCTGGCTGGGCAATGTCTCGGGCGGACCCAGCAATACCGCTTCACTTTGCGAACTCACGGCGTTGTGCATGGAAATCACCGAAAAAAAAATCCCGATTGAATCCGTCCCTGCCAACCGGCCCAACGACCTGCGCATTTTTGTGGCCGACTGCTCCCGGTTACTTGGGCGGACAGCTTGGAAGCCCAGGCGCGACATGCGCCATATGGTTCAGGACATAAGCGATTGGGTTATTAGACACGCCGCCGAGTTGAAGCACCTGTGGCCTCGCGGGCGCCCGTTATTATCATCCAGAGCTTCTGATTCTCGATGAAGCGACCAGTGCGCCACGTCAGGCTCAATAGCCGGGTCAAATTAAACTGTGACGGCATTCCCAGATTCGAGTAGCGAACGTACACGATTACTGCTGGTTAGCATTGTGCCGCCAAGAAATGATTGCGGTGTGCGCATCGTCATGCACCGGCAATTGGTCGAGCGTAATCCATTTGAATTGCACGTTGCCAGCAACGCGGACTTTGATAACGGCCTTCTCGTACATACAACGCTGCGACTGCCGTATCTCATTTATCGGTTGAGAAAGAGCCGGTTCGGTCCACGGCTGGCCCCATGGATCACCGACTACGAGAATTTGATCTGGCCTTTGACAGCCAATGAAGCGTTGGAGGAGGCGGTGGAGAAATTCCAACCCGAAGTGATACTTACGCTCGCCGAATGCGGATTGTGTCACATTGCTCGCAAGACGGCGCAACGGCACAGGCTGCCGCTGGCAGGACTCTTTCTCGACTGGTTTCCTGTCATGAAGGTCACTATGGTCACAAACGGACGCAAGGCCTCTTGAGCCGCCGCTATCGGGAGCTCTACGCCGCGTGTGATCTGGCCTTTTGCACGAGCGATGGGATGCAGGACATCCTTGGGCCGCATCCGAACAGCCATGTCATTTATCCCATGCCGGGCAGACATCACGTGCCGGAAAAGTTCTGGCGGCCGTCCAACGCAAAATTCCGTCTGGCCTACGTCGGCTCGGTGGAAAATTTTTACGGACGCATGCTGTGCTCGCTCATCGAAAAAATCGAGGCGACAAACGATTTGGAAATCATCGTGGTGGGACCAAATGCAGACTGGCCAAAGCCGCTGGTTGAGCGCGCGCGAGCAAATGGCACCTATCTGGGCTTCAAACCACCCGAAGAAGCCGCTCAGGTGTTGGCCACTGCCGACGCGCTGCTATCAGTGATGAGCTTCGAGAAAGAGCATGAACTTTTCATGCGCACCAGTTTCACCACAAAGTTCCTGGATTATGTTGCATTTGGAAAACCGGTGATTCTGTGGGGACCAGAGTATTGCACGCCGGTGCGTGTGGCTCGCGAACACGGCGGTGCTGCGGTTGTTACCACTGACGATCCCGGAGCAGTGGTCTCTCTTTGCCGTGAAATCGCCGCAGATACAGCGTTGAACCAGAAGCTCTCAAAAAAGCGCTGCAGCTGCATCAGACACTGTTTAATCCCGACCGATTGCAGGCAATCTTCGTTTCTGAGATCGAGAAACTTGTCCACACGCATCCACGTAGATGACAGAGTAGTATTCTGCTTTCCTTTTGATGGGCGAGATAAAGGTCTTGATCGTTTCTTCTGTCGATTCCAAACGCGCGAGGTTCGGGTGGAGAACTGGTTTTGCACCGCCACCTCGAGTCAACTCCGGGAATTCGATGCGAGATTGTGCCTTGGCAGCAGTTTCCGTTTCGCTTAAAACTGATCGGCAAACTGAGACAACTTGGTTTTCAGTCCGTTCCCTCAATGCGTGGGAGTGCCTGTTTCCTGTTTTCCTTCCGCGAAATTGGTTCATGAGTCTCATTCGAGCGTTTCCGACCGGCACGTTCTTCTTACTGTTGCTCATGGCTGGTGGCATATTGGCGCGAGAAGAGTCGCGAGGGAGTTGAATCTCCCACTGGTGTGTTTGTTCCACGACTGGTGGCCGGACTTTCCGGAGATTCCGGTCGCGTTCCGGCCACGTATCGAACGGCAATTTCACCGAACGTATATGGAGAGTGATGTGGCGATCTGCGTAAGCGAACAAATGCGGGCGGAATTAGGTGAGCGCACAAATAGCTTCGTAATTCATCCTGTGCCTTCTTTTACGACGGCCCAACCCTGGACGTCGGATTTCGAGCTCCCGCTGCGGCTCGTCTATTTTGGAAATCTTCGTGAATACGGTCCGTTGATCGAAAACGCTTTGCGCGCTTTAGACGGATCCGACCGGGTGCGTTTGGAGGTTTTTGGGCCAAACCCGCTTTGGACACCCGGGACGGAGGATTACTTTCGGTCCCGGAACCTTTATCACGGATTTCCTCCGTCGGATCAATTTGTGAAAGCACTTCAACACTTCCAAGCCGCCTTAGTTGTCATGAGCTTTGCTCCAGCGCTTCGCCGGCGAATGACAACCAGCTTTTCCTCCAACTCATTGATGCAATGCAGCTTGGATTGCCAGTTGTCATATGGGGACCGGAATATGCTCGGCGGCGCAATGGGCGCGCCAGGCCGACCGAACGTTGTGTGTGACAGACCCAAATCCTTCAGTATTTCGCCGAGCTCTGGAGGAACTTGCTGCTTCGCCTGCAGAACAAAAGCGCCTTGCCAAATCAGCGCGCGATGCCGCGGCAGGTGAGTTCAACCCCTGAACGCATCCAGGGGCAATTCATGGATGCTCTTAGGCGCGCGATCTACTCCCCATGATGGCGCAGATCTGTAAGCAGTTGGCCAGCCTGTTGCAACTGGAGAATTGCGTGAGCCCGAGCTCAATTTATTTTTGCTTAGGTCAAAAAATAATGCTGATGCAAAAGGCTATTGACGCTAGCATGGATAAGAGGTCCGTCTTCAAGACGATCTTTTATTTCCTCCTGGCTCGTTTGGGCGTCCGACGCTTGATAGGGCATAGATTCTTCGCGATGCTCCGCGAAACCAGCCCAGTAGAGGCCGACTTTGGCACGCATCGTGGAGACTTCTTGCCGCCGTAGAAGCGGAATACCCATTTTCTTGGGCGCTTCTCCTCGAGGCGGACCCCCAGTAGGCGGAATCGTTGAAAGCAACGTTCGGTAACGAGGCGGATGTCCTTCACGCTGCCTTGGTAGGCGGAAATAACAAAGGGCCGATCATATTTACGCGCTCAACCAATCCCGAGTCGTCGAGTATTTTCAGTGGGCCAGGCGCAGTTTTTGACATAGCAAATCAGGTAAAAGTTCCAACCGTGGATTTCGCAGAGGCACTTCGACTCTTGGGTGGACACGTGGATTTGGTAAAGCTTGATATAGAGGCCGCCGAAGTCGAAGTCCTACAAACCGCGGGACCATCTGATCTGGCTGCTTGCTGCCAGTTGACTGTAGAATTTCACGATAACATGCAGTCAGTAACGAGACACGATGTTGACCGCCTCTGTCAGCGCATGCGTTGCGAGGGTTACGCGGCACTGTAAACGCCCAACCTGGCCTTACG